>NZ_JAPWIC010000006.1:0-433119 GCF_030587315.1 Janthinobacterium sp. SUN211
GTGGCCACGTGCTTATTCATCGAGCACCACCACATTCAACTTGATGGCGGTGCAGCGTGCGGCCTGGGTGGCGTTCAGTTCGATGTCCGCCGCCGGACTGGTCAAGACGACCTTGCGCACGCCTTCGACGTGCACGGCGGCGCTGCAGGCGGAACGGTAGATGCTGTGCCCCAGCGGGCGGCGCGGCTGCGACACGCGCACGGCGGTGGTGCGCGCGGCGTCCAGCAGAATCGGCACTTCCGGGCCGACGCCGATAAACAAGGTGGCCTCGATCTGGTAATCGATGACCTGGGCGGCTTGCACGCTCAAGCGGTCGCCCAAGGGGCGCACGTCCTCGGCGTTGAGCGCGCGCGCCACGGTGCCCAAGAGCGCGGCGTCGGCGATGCCTGTGTCGTTGTTGGCCAGCACGGTGACGATGACATGCGCCGGCGCGGGGCTGGTGGCGCTCGCGTCCTTGACGAGGCCGTCGCTGCTGCGGGCGTGGAATTCGTAGGACGCTTTAGGGCCGGCCACGGACAGGCCGTCCGGCGCTTCCTGGATGCGCAGGCGGTAGGCGTCGTTGTCTTCCATGACGGCGGCCACGGGCGGCAGGGCGTTGGGATTGGCCGGCGTGATGGTCAGGCGTTCCACGTTGACATTGGCGCCCAACTGGTCCAGGTCGCCATCGAGCGCAAAGGCCAGCATGACGGCCTTGCCGGCCTCGTTGACGCGGTTGCGCAGGATGGTTTCTTGATAGCTGTTTTCTTCCAGCAGCTTGGTGGCCGGCTCCGATTCCAGCTCCAACAGGGCCGTGACGGCCGCGCGCTCGGCTTCCGGCAGCAGGCTCACCAAGTGGGCTTTGCGCTTGGCCAGAATGGTTTCGAAGTCCAGCACTTCGACCACGCTGGGCGCCGGCAATTGTGTCAGGTCGATGGGCGTGCTCATACGCTGCCGCCTTGCTTGACGGGCACGGACAGGGTGATGCCCTGGCCATTCGCAGTACCATCGAGCAGCAGCGCGATGGCGCCGTCCGTGTCGCGCGTGAGCTGCACGCTGGATAGTTGCAAACGCGGCTCCCAGCGGCGCAGGGCAAAGGCGGTGGCCGCGTAGATGCGCAATTGCGTGGCGCTGTTCAAGGGCTGGTCGATCAGCTCGGGCACTTCGGAGCCATAGCGGCGGCGCCGCATGCGCGAACCCATGGGCGTGGTGAGGATGTCGGTCACGGACTGGCGCAGGTGGCCAAGGCCCGTCAGGCTGCGCCCGGTGGCGGCGTGCATGCCCATCATGCTTGCGGCCCGCCCGACTGGTCGCCGCCGGCCTTGACGCCGCCGTGCGGATGCTTGAGCAAGCTGATGGCGCCGGCCAGCACGTCCTCGGTCGCTTTGATCGTGCCTTGCACGGCCATGGCAACGCCGCCAGCGGCGCCGGCCTTGGCGTTCACGCCGCCATTCAGCGCGGTGGCGCCGTTGACGGTTGCCGATTGCTCGACAAGCAGATTGCCCATGACGGTCAGGTCGCCTGTGCAAATGGTGCTGGGCGCGTTCGATGTCACCTTGTCGGCGGTGATGGTGGCCGTGCCGCCTGGCAGGGTGGCCGTCAGGGCATGGGCCGCGTGGTCGTACTGCACCACGGCGCCGTCAGGGTAGTGCGTGGTGTGGATGCTGTCGCTGGTTTCGGGCGCGTCAAACGCCTGCGAGTACAGCGCGGGCAGGATGATGCCGCGCGTCAGGTCGCCGCCAGGAGAAAAGACGATCACCTGTTCGCCGATGGTGGGCGCCGACCAGGTGCGCGTGCTGCCGGCGCGCCGGGTGGCCCATTTCAGCCATTCAGTGGTGAGTGTCGGCCCGAGCCGCACGCGCGCCTTGGCCCCGTTGACCTCGGCGATGGTGCCCAGGCGGATCAGGTTTTGCAGCAAGCGGAGGAGGTCGGACAGGTCGGCGTTCATGCAGTGCATGTTGCCGAAGTCCGCGTGCGGATGCACGCGGGGGCGGGTTGATATGCAGCTTAGTGGCTAAGGTTATCGTTGATGGGTTAAGTTAAACAGCAGGTGCATGTAGGTCTTCAAAAGGTGCTCTTAATGTTATTTTTTAAGACCATTGGAATATTCAACTTCGTGCTTTGAACGAATAAAAATATCGATTTCATTCAAATCTTTTATGCAGTTAAAGTTCAGTTGGTCTTCGTCAAGGTTCGGCATTGAAAGAGCTGCGCTCATCATTGCAACTTTATTGGAGGGCCCCCATATACTTCTGCCTTTTGGAAGTCCCTTTGAATCAAGAATTTTGTGCTTTTTTAAAAATTCCTCGATTGCTTCTGGATATTTCCGATATTTCCCAAGATCAATTTCATCTATGGGTAAAGAATCTTTAATGATGGAAAATTCTTTCCATAGTTTTTCTATGGCAAAAAAAATAGAAGATTTAGGAAGATAGTTCTCGATTTCCCTGCCTTGCGTTGCTTGGAATATGGCAGCGCCCCTGCGGCCATCGTTTAATATCTTTATTTGATTCGATATTCTTTGAGCACCCTCTTTTAGGTGTTTGTTTTCTAATGAAGGATGTTCTTCCGAAATGTCGGAATCTACTAATACCACAGGAAATCGGCAATGGCTTAAGAGGTCAATGGTGGATTTAAATTGACCATCATCGGCAACTTCTAAATAGTTTATTAGACTTCCACCGTACTGCATAAAACTGTAGTGTAGGCCTTCTTGATAGCCATCTTTCGCAAGTCGACGGGATAGCCAATGCCTATAAAATACTAATTCTGTTGGTCCCTCGATCCAAATTACAACGTTGGCAGTGAAAAGAGTGCGCGCCGGATGTATTCCTAGTGCTTCCAATGTCGCAAATGCCTCACGACGCGTCGCGACTGAAATTACCGAAAACTTGAATTTTGAAAATTCTTCATCGTAGTCAGTTACACATCTATAAACTCTGTTATCAGATTGAAGAATTGGAGCAAACTCAGTAGCATGAGTGGCGATGATAAACTGGCGGCCATCTGCGCGCATGAGTTCAAGAAGTTGAATGCGCCGGGTAGGATGCAGGCCATTTTCTGGCTCATCCCATAAAACTATTTTGTTTGGATCCTCTCTTTCAGTTAACGCGAAAAATGAAAGAGTCAAATACGTGCCGGTAGATGCCTTTTCATAGGATATTCCATGAATTAAAAGTCTAGTTCCAATATCTTTTTTATCGGAAACATCAATTTCTGATTGTAAAAGTCTATTGAGGCATTCTTCGCTTGATTTGAATTTTTTAGAATCATTTTTATCGCCTTTTTTTAAATCAATCAAGTGATTTATTAATTCTGGTATGTCTTGATCCAATAGATTCTGGGTGGTGATGAGTCTGATTGTTGGTATTCTTAGTATTTTTAGGGAGTCAATGAATTCAGAGCGAAGAATTGTTGCGCTGGTTTCCTTGTCCCCCTCTTCGAAGTTGTAATGTATTAGTTTATTTTGATCTATTAATTTGGAATTTGATGTTTCTTTTTCTGTGGCTATATTGCGTGCCTGTTTTCTATCTCGAATTGTTTGTTCTTGAATATGAGGCGGAGACTTTAAAATGTCCATCTCTATTTGGTTTAAGATAACCTTGGCTTCTACAATTTCCTCATTCCAGTGTTGTAATTCACTTTTTAGAATCGGCTTTTGAAACGTTAAGGTTTGTTTGGTAGATGAAATTCCTGAGATGTAATAACTGGAATTGTCACAGTCAATAGAAATAGTGAGTAAATCAATATCGCTAATTAGCTTTGTTTGTAAAGGTTCTTCACATTCGAACGAAATTTCGGCAGTCTCAAATAGGTGCCACGGATCATGTTGTGGAAGCTTGTCGCATACTTCACGCTCCTCAAGAATCCGAAATGCCAGATCGAGAATTTTTAAGACAGTACTTTTACCCGTCCCATTAGGGCCTGTAAATGTTGTTATTTTTGAAAAATCTAGTTCTAAGGTTTGAATTCCGGGAATGCCGGTGAATTTGCACTTCTTGAGTTTTAACATTTTATGTATTATTAAAAAGTCGAACTAAGTTTGCTAGGTTCCATAGCTTTATGATGCGTACTATCTAATCACTAGGTGGCGCTGATATTGCTGAAGAAAATTTTTATGATGGTAGTTAAGAGTTATTTTTAGATTTTTTTGGCTGACATATCCTTTTGGTTGGTAGCGTAAATTTCAATGCAACTCTAACTCAAATGATAACTTATGTCAGTCGAATTCCCAAATCTATTCATCTCAGAACTTTTCCAAATGACGCAATAAGGAATCACGAATTAACGTCCGATCCGCTTCACTAAATCCCAGCAGCGGCCGGGCCGGGTAGTTGTATTTTGGCCCCTTCTTTGAGACGTTATCCGTCAAGCCCTCATGATGCACGCGTGCGACGTGCATCACCTTGCCCACGAAGCCGACAGTCAACTGGCCAGGATTGGCATGCACCTTGAGGTATTTTGCAGTGCGAATCTTGGCGAACATGGCAGTCTTCTGCCGTTTGATCCGTCCATTCTTCCCCTTGAGGTCCTTGCGCCGCTTGCGTGCCGGATAGGCCGTACCATCCGGTCCCTGTTGCGCCTTGATGCGCTGCGCCTGGCTGCGGCGCAGGTCGATGGCCACCTTGTGGTTGATGGCGCGGCGTTGGGCCGGCGCCAGCTTGGCCAGCAGAGCGCCGGCCCAGGCTTCCAGCGTGTGCAGGTCGTCGCTCATGCGCCCGCCTGCGGCACTTGCCATTCGGCCAGCAGGGTGTCGCCGTCGTACAGCGTCCAGAACTCGTCTGCATATCCGGGTGTCCCTTGAGGCTCGGCCGCGTGCTTGATGTCGTGGCGGCCGCCGTCGCCACGCTTGATGATGACGCGCTCGGTCAGGTTCAGCTTGATTGAGATATCGACCGTTTCGTGGTTGTTGAAGTCCACTTCGAAGCTGATGCCATGCTTGCGCGCTTCCTCGTTGGCCATCAGTTCGGCCTGGTGGACTTTCAGCCAGGCGATCATGGCCACCATGATGGCGTCCGCGTCGCCGGCATAGTCGGTCACGATCAGGTTGAGCTTGAAACGGTATTCGAAGGAGAGCGAGGCGGTGGTGGTGGCCACGACGTTGCCTTCATCGACGAAGACGACGAGGCGATCCGGGTCGCGCTGCAGGTCGGGGATGGCGGCAGCCAGGTGCTGGCGCAGGCTATTCGGTTTGTACATGGTAGGTGTCTCGGACTAGGTTGTAGGCGTCGATGCAGGCGTTCAATTGGCGGGTGGCGTCGTCGCCGTCGCCGGCAATGGCGTCAAGAGCTGCCGCAGTCGCTGCGTCAAGTTCGGCACCCGCTTGGTGCCGATGGCCTGCGGCAGCGGTGGTATCTGCAGTGGCGGCGCACTGGCCGCCGGCGACGGGGATTGACAGGCGCACAGCGCCGCTGCGCACGTCATGGTTAAAACGGTCACGCTCGGTTTTTGCATGGGTTTGCTCCTGGGTGAGGTGGTCGGCGCGCTGGGCCAGGGCGGCGCCGGCGGCGCGCTCCAGGGTGAGCGCGCGGGCGGTGGCCTGGGCCAGCGCGCTGGCGGCGGTGCTTTTGTTGGTGGCGGCCGCGCGCTGTAATTCGGCGATGTTGGCGTCCTTGCGCCATCCCTGCGCCGTCCAGCCCGCGATGGCGCCGCACAGGAGAACGGCGGCCAGCGGGCGCCAGGTGGTGGTCACATGGCCACCCGTTCCTTGATCCAGCCGAACAGAAAGCGGCGCTGGGTCTTGTTGGCTTCGGTGATTTCCAGATAGCGCGCCGCCTGCAGGCCGTTCAGGGCGCGCAGCATGACGGTCGCACCTTCCTGCCCGCGCCAGGCGAGGAAGGCGGCCAGCGCGGCCAGCGACTGGGCGCCCAGGCGGCCGTCGACGGTGAGCACGGGATAGCGCGTGCCGGTGTCGTTGAAACCGTTCAGCCAGCGCTGCAGGAACTCGGCCGCGCGGTGCGGCCCTATGTTCACGCCCGTGTCGATCACTTCGGCGCCGATGCTTGCGTGCAGGGCCAGCACCTGATCGAACTTCGGTTCCGTGATGTAGCGGGCCGTGTAGATGGCGCGCGCCACGGCCACGGGCAGCTCGCGCATCGGCCCCGTGTAGCCGTTGGCGCGGGCCACGGCCACGGTGATGCCGAGGTTGGTTTCGCCGCCCTTGTCTTGCGGGTCGTTCACGTAGCCGCCTTCGGCGCGCAAGATGGCGTCGATGACGCGCGCGATCAGTGGATTGTCGGTGGTGGCCATCAATGTTCCTTCGCGTCTTTGACCAGCTCGGCGATGTCCTTGTCGCTGCGGCGCTGGAACCACAGGGCCACGGCGCGCGATACCCACCAGCCGGGCGCGCCCACGATCAGGTCGATGGCGGAAGCGTTGACCATGGCGCCGATGGCCGGGAGCTGGGCGCACAGCAGCTGGTACACGGTGCCGCCCAGCAGGCACGAGAACACGCCGGCGCAGGCCAGGCGGGCGACGAATTCGCCCTTGTTGAAGGTGCCGTCGCTGTTCAACGGCGGCAGCACGATGTACAGCATGGCGGCGCCGACCATGCCCAGCGCTGCCTTGAAGCCGTACAGTTTGACCAGGGTGGCGAAACCACCAAACGATTCTGCGGACATTGCTTGATTCTCCGGTGAGAGGGGTGATAGATTTTTCATGATGGATAAAGGGTCAATGCCAGGATCAGTCCCATAGCTGCACGATGTCAGCAAGCTGGCCCGTGCTGGGCGCCGGCTCGGGCAGGGTGACGACCAGGCCGGCGGGCAGCACGGCGCCATGGCGCGCCAGCGTGGGATTCATTTCCAGGGTGTGCTCGACGTATCCCGCGCCGTCGCCCAGGTAGCGCCACACCAGGGCGTCTACCGTGTCGTGCTGCCGCGTGCGCACCTGCATCAGATCAGTTCCACGGTCAGGTGCGTGCGTCCGACCATATCGGCGATGGCCCATTGCGCATTGCGCCGCTGCGCGCCGGGTGCCTCGTCCAGCCATTCCATGCTTTTCTTGTCGCTGACGGACGTGGCCGTGCTGTCGTAGTCGCGGTAACGCTCGATCAGATCGGCCTTCGCCGTGCTGTAGACGGCGCGCCGGTACTGCGCCAGCAGGCGGGATTCGCGGTTGATGCGCGCGGCCGGCACGTCCACCAGGGCGGCGTTGCCGGCTGCGGCTTGCTTGTCCCGCCAGTCGGTCAGCTCGCGGTTGACGTGCAGGATGGCATCGACCACGGCTTGCACCAGGCGCGCGTCGGTGACGGTGCCGTCCAGGCGCATGGCGTCGCGCATATCGGTGAGCAGGATGTTGGGAAACCAGCCGTCGTTCTCGATGACGCCAGGGGAAGGCGCTGGCGGCGCCGGGGCGGTGCCTGGCTGAATCGACGGGGGCAGGGCCATGAAGGACATACGGGACGCTTTCAAAAGGGGGCGGTGGACGGGGTTCATCAGGTCAAAGGGTTGGCCAGAATCCCCCCGTGCCGCCGTGCTGCGGGGGATGCTCTTTACGTGGAACCGGCCGCGCGCTTGATGCGCCGTTCCAGCCGTTCCATATCTTTCTTGACGCCGCATGACTCGGATAGAGCGCGGGCACGCGTCAACTGGGCCATGGCCGTTTCCGCCTGCGCCACCAGCGCCGGGGCGATGTCCGTGTCGTCGGCCTTGTCCAGCACGGCGATCATGGCCAGGCCGATGGCCTTGTGCAGCTTGGCGCGCGCCTGGTCGGGCGCGTCGCTGGCGGCCGTCAACTGTTCCACCTGGCCCAGCACCTGCGCGGCGTGCTGCGGATCGGCGGCCAGCTTGCCCTGCAGGAAGGCGGCGGCGAACTCGTCCAGCATCAAGGTGGCGATGTCGCGGCTGTAGCCATCGGGCAAGGTGAACTTGTGTTCCAGGGCGTAGGCGGCCATGACCAGGGCGCGCGCATACTCGCCAGTGTCGATGTGCCACACCAGCAGGGTGGCAAAGACATCATCCTGCGCACCCTTGCCGCCAGCCAGCACGCCGTCGATCCATTGCGCATACTCAGGCAGCAAGATGGCCTTGACCTCAATCTTGCGCTCGACGGACTGAATGGCTTTCAGGCGCCGCCGGTCATCGGACAGCTTGTAGAGCATCAGATCGTAGGCCGTGCCGGTGGTGACGCCTTGCGGCGCGGCGGCGCCGGCCGTGCGCTCGGCCAGCATGCGTGCGCGGTGGCGCAGGGCGGGAGACTGGTTGCTCATCACTTGTCTTTCAGCTCGATGTTTTCCACCAGCGCGGCCAGGCCCAGGTCTTCGATCACGTAGGCGTCGTTCGACGACTCGTAATTTTCGATGCGGTCGCGCTTGGGCACGTCCTCGACGCGGCGGCGGCGCGCGCCTTCCTGGAAGTAGATCGACAGATTGTCGAAGCGCGTGATGAGGATGGCGTTATCCGGGAAGTAGGGCACGCGCGCCGCCGGCAAGCCGCCGATGCGTTTCTGGCTGATGATGATGTCGGCCGCCAGGGTTTCCGTGGGCGCCTGCTTGGTGTTGACCAACGGAAAGTACTTGTCGTTCAGCAGCTTGCGCCCGACGATGGCCACCAGATTGGTGTCTTCCTGATACCACGGGTCCAGCAGGTTGACGGCATCGGTGACGGCCGCGTCCAGATTGGCATAGTCGGCGCCGTCGACGTCGCCGATGATGACCTTGCCCGGCATGCCGGCGGCCACCAGGCCCAGCACGCGCTCGGGCGCCAGCTCGCGCAGGTGCTGCAGCCAGCCTTTATTGACGTCCTGCAGCAGCGGATTGGCGTCCAGATCGGTGTCTGCCATGGCTTTCACGCCATTGAAGCCGATGACGATGCGGTCGAGCGCTTGGCGCGTCAAAATGGCATTGGCCACGCGCGACTGGAAGTCGGGGAACTTGGCCCAGGCGTCCAGCTTGGCATAGTTCAGATGCGTGTCGAAGTTGGTCTGCTCGCAGCGGTACTTGGTGCCGTCCAGGGTGGACAGGTCGCGCGTCTTGCGTTCCTTGTCCTTGGTGTTGGTGCGGCCGGCAATCGGGCCGGAGACGCCCAGGCCCAGCTTTTCGCCTTCCTGCTCGGTCACGCCGATGATGTTTACTTTCGACAGGAACTCGCTCGATTCCTGCATCTTCGTTTCCAGCTTTTGCTGCACGCTGGGGGTGACGCTGAAGGTCTTGGCCACGTTGTCCGTGTCGTTCAGTTGGCCCAGGCGGGTTTCATACTGGCCAAAGACCTGGCGTGTTTGCTTTTTCATGGTTCGATGCTCCGTTGTTGAATAGGGTAGGTGGATGGCGCGCGCTTAAAACTCGGTCTGCACGGCACCGTCGTTGCCAGTGGCGGCCGGGCGGCGCGGGCCGTTGCCGGGTGCTTCGTCCATCTGCGCCTTGAAAGCGGCCAGCTCGTCCTGCGTGGCCTTCAATGCAGTTTCGGTTTTTTCCAGGCGTGCCAGGGTGCCCGTGTAGTTGTCGTTGACGGTGACGACGTGGCCGGCCAGCGCTTCGACGGCTTCGCTGATGTCGGCGAACTGCGCGGCGTCGGTGCCGGATTTATGGGAAAAGCGCGACAGCAGGTTTTTCACGGCGTCGGCCAGCTTGGTGCCCTGCGGCTCGTCAAATTCCAGCGTCACCTCGACGGCGGACGTGAACAGGTTGGCGCTTTGCTGCTTGCGGCTGGCGGAGAATTTCAGTGCATCCGTGCCCAGGCTGGCCGGGCTGTCGGTGACGCCCAGGCCGACCAGATAAGGCTGCGCCGAGTCGGCAAAGTCGGGCTGAATTTCCAGGCTGGTGTACAGCTTCTGTTTTGCCTTGTTGATGGCCACCAGTTCCGGCGTGGGTTCGATCTGCGCGAACAGGGCCAGTTTCTTGCCGCTGTCGGTGTCCACTTCCTCGGCTTTCACGGCGATCACGTCGCCGTAGGCCTTGAACTGGCTGTCGGGCAGGATGCCGCGAATGTGCTCGAGCCAGATGCGCGCGCCGTAGGTTTTCGGGTTGTAGGTGGCGGCGATCTGCTCGATGGTGGCGCGGTCGATGTTGCGGCCGTCCGTGGTGGCGCCTTCGGTGGCGACGCGGAAGAATTTCGATTTGGACATGGTGGGCGTTCTCGGTTGATCGGATAACGCCATGGTCAACGTCTTGGCGCCGCGATTCAATGCGGTGCGGGTTGCTATGGGCCATAGCGACTTTTGCCTTCCCCCGCTCCGCGCGCGCGCGGCCTACGCTGGCGGCATGCTGACAATCGAGAAAACAAGCGAACAAACCCCCGACGAGAAAATCGCCGAACTGGCCGTGCCCGAATCCGAACCGCGCCGTGCCGCGCGCGCCCTGTACTGGAAGGGTTGGCGCATTTCGTCCATCGCCCGTCACCTGGGGATCAAGCGCAGCACCATCAATAGCTGGAAAGAGCGCGACGAATGGGACAAGGCGCAGGCCATCGAGCACGTCGAGGCGTCGGCCGAGCTGCGCCTGGTCAAGCTGATCGAAAAAGAGGTCAAGAGCGGTAGCGACTACAAGGAAATTGACTTGCTGGCGCGCACCATCGTGCAGATGGCGCGCGTGCGCCGCTACGAGCAGCCGGGCGGCAACGAGGTCGATCTCAATCCCAAGCTGGCGAACCGCAATGCCGGGCCGAAGAAGAAGCCGACGCGCAACGACTTTAGCGAAGAGCAGAAAATCCAGCTGCTCGACGCCTTCCAGGATTCGCTCTTCGATTATCAAAAGGTCTGGTATCGCAACGGCGACCAGCGCACGCGCGCCATTTTGAAATCGCGCCAGATCGGCGCCACCTGGTATTTCGCCCGCGAGGCGCTGGCCGATGCGATGGAAACCGGGCGGAACCAGATTTTCCTGTCCGCGTCGAAGTCGCAGGCGCACGTCTTCAAGCAATACATCGTGCAATTCGCGCGCGAGGCGGCCGGCATCGAGCTGACGGGCGACCCTATCGTGCTGCCGAACGGCGCGCACCTGTACTTCCTGGGCACCAACGCGCGCACCGCGCAGGGCTACCACGGCAATTTCTACTTCGATGAATTCTTTTGGACGCAGAATTTCCAGGAACTCAACAAGGTGGCCTCGGGCATGGCCATCCACAAGAAGTGGCGCAAGACCTATTTCTCCACGCCATCCTCGACCACGCACCAGGCGTACCCGTTCTGGACGGGCGAGCTGTTCAACAAGCGCCGCGCCAAGGCCGACCAGGTGAATATCGATGTGAGTCACGGCCGCTTGTCGTCCGGTTTCACGGGCGAGGACAAGATCTGGCGCCAGATCGTCACCATCCTGGACGCCGAGCGCGGCGGCTGCAACCTGTTCGACATCGACGAGCTGCGCAACTTCGAATACAGCCCCGACCAGTTCGACAACCTGCTGATGTGCAATTTTATTGACGACTCCGCCTCGGTGTTCCCGCTGGCCGAGCTGCAGCGCTGCATGGTCGATTCCTGGGTGGAGTGGGACGACTACAAGCCCTTGCTGGGCCTGCGCCCGTTCGGCAACCGGCCCGTGTGGATCGGCTACGACCCGGCCTTGAACGGCGATAGCGCCGGCTGCGTCGTGCTGGCGCCGCCCATGACGGCCGGCGGCAAGTTCCGCATCCTGGAGCGCCACCAGTGGCGCGGGCAGGATTTCAAGGATCACGCCGAAGCCATCCGCCAGATGACGCAGCGTTACAACGTCGAATACATCGGTATCGACACCACAGGCATGGGTATCGGCGTCTTCCCCATCGTGCGCCAGTTCTTCCCGGCCGCCACGGCGATCAACTACTCGCCCGAGGTCAAAACCCGCATGGTCTTGAAGGCGAAAAATATCATCAGCAAGGCGCGGCTGGAGTTTGACGCCGGCTGGACGGACATCGCGCAATCGTTCATGGCCATCCGCAAGACCCTCACCCCCAGCGGGCGCAACGTCACCTATGTGGCGGGGCGCACCGATGAAACCGGCCACGCCGATCTGGCGTGGGCCTGCATGCACGCCCTCGATCACGAGCCGTTCGAAGGCACCACCGACAACCACCACTCTTTCATGGAGATTTATTCTTGAGCAAAGCACGACACTTGCGGGGCCGCCAGGCCCAGCCCGCCCCACCAGCTACCACGGCGCCGGCCGCCGCCGGCATCGAGGCGTTTTCCTTCGGCGACCCCACACCCGTGCTCGAGCACGCCGACATTCTCGATTGCTTCGAATGCTGGAAGAACGGCCACTGGTATGAGCCGCCCGTCAACCTGGCCGGCCTGGCCAAGTCGTTTAACGCGGGCGTGCACCACAGCAGCGCCATCCACTTCAAGGCCAACGTGCTGGCCTCCACCATGATCCCCAGTAAGTATTTGTCGCGCGATGCCTTCAAGCGCATGGCGCTGGACTTCCTGACGTTCGGCAACGCCTACCTGGAAGACCGACCCAGCCGCAGCGGCAAGGCGCTGGCGTACCAGCATGCGCTGGCCAAATACATGCGGCGTGGCGTCGATCTGGATACCTATTATTTTGTGAACGGCTACCAGGCCGTGCACCAGTTCGACAAGGGGCGCGTGTTCCACCTGATGGAGCCGGACGTCAATCAGGAGCTGTACGGCGTGCCGCAGTACCTGAGCGCGCTGCAATCAGCCTGGCTCAACGAGGCGGCCACCCTGTTCCGCCGCAAGTACTACAAGAACGGTTCGCACGCCGGTTTCGTCTTCTACATGACGGATGCCGCCGCCAACACCCAGGACGTGGACAACTTGCGCCAGGCCATGCGCGACAGCAAGGGGCCGGGTAACTTCCGCAACCTGTTCATGTACGCGCCGAACGGCAAGAAGGACGGCATCCAGATTCTGCCGGTGTCGGACGTGGCCGCCAAGGACGAGTTTTTCAATATCAAGAGCGTGACGCGCGACGACCAGCTGGCCGCGCACCGCGTGCCACCACAGCTCATGGGCATCCTGCCGAACAATGCCGGCGGCTTCGGCGCGGTGGAACCGGCCGCGCGTGTCTTCGCACGCAATGAGCTGGTGCCGCTGCAGGCACAGTTCATGGCGATCAACGAATGGGCCGGCGTGGAAGTAGTGTGCTTCGCCCCGTATGACCTGGCCACGGGTGGGGAGGGCGCGGCATGAGCGACCACATCGACAACACCGATAAAATCATCTTCGCCGAGGTGGCGCGCGGCCTGGCCGCCGTGCGGCGCCGGCCGGGTCTGATGGCGCATGGCTGCTGCCACTACTGCGACGAGGCGCTGGCGCCCGCGCTGCTGTTCTGCAATGTGGACTGCCGCGACGACTATGAGAAGGAGCAGGCGGCGATGATCCGCGCCGGCCGCCCAGGATGAGCGCCACGCCGCGATAGCCGATAGGGCAGGGCCGCGACAGTCCAGCCGCGCCAGAGCGCCCCAGCCACCGCACAAGCCGCCCACGAGGCGGCTTTTTCACGTCCTGATGATTGATGTTGCTCTAGATGCAAGAAAAAGCCCCATTTCGGCCCGGCGCGCGCAGTTGTCCCCCCTCCACACCTGCCCGCTATATAGGGCTCTTTTGACTCAAATTTGCGCCATGGCCGAAGGCGCATGAAGACTGGCGCGGCGGGGCGAAGAGGGGGCATGCGTTTTGACGCATTTTGACGCACTTTGGGCAGTTTTTTACGCAACCGATGGAAAAATTCCATAACCAAGAACAATCGCGTCCCCTGGCGTGTCATAACCTTGCCATTTATTACTAGTTGGTCAGGCTGCTTGCATCGATGCGCGCAAGCCAGGGCACTCCAGAGAGTGCCCTAAGAAGATGGCCTCTGTGCCCCGATAGCGATTTTGAGCGCAGTAACTTAAGCTATAGCTAACGAATTGGTAGTCGTTGTAGAGTTGCCGAATTGGTGCGACATCGTCGTATGAAATCATTGTATGTTGCCTGATCCTACGACTCGCTGCGGCTACTTCTGCATGATCTTCATGTTGATAGTGATGCTCATATAGGTCTCCTCCCTTTACGTAATAAGGGGGGTCAAGATATACGAGAGTGTTGTGCGGTAGCGGCGGTACGATTGTGTCCAGTAAGGTTACTGCGTCTAAATTGTAGAGATTTATCCGTGCACGGTGCTCCGCAATTAAGGCGATCCGTTTAATAAGCTCATCTTTGTTGAACCGAGCGTCAATTTTGAAGTTGCCATCCTGGTTTTTTCCTCCGATGACACCAGCTTTAAGGATGCCCGAGCGATTTGTCCGGTTTAGGAAAAAAGTTGAAAATCCTAGGTCTAATGTATTGGCTTCGGCTTTGTTTTTTTGTATCTGACGTTGTTCTAGCCAGGACTCCATGTTCACAGGTGTGGCCTCAATCCTCTGACAAAGTGCATCGGTATTGTTGAGCACAGAGTCCCAGAATGCCCATACAGCTGGATCCAGATCGTTGATGTGGACGCGCTCAGCAAACTCTTGAATAACAAGCTCAAGAGCTATTGAGGCGCCTCCGGCGTAAGGCTCTACGTAGTGCCCACCCATCAGTTTGTTGTGGCGGAAAAGTGCTTTTACGTACTCAGTAAGTTTTGTTTTTCCGCCCGGGTAACGTAGCGGTGAAAAATAGCCAGACAAGATTGCCCCTCAAAGTTAAGCGCTACTGTACCCGTTTTTCTCAGGGGTGGCCACCTTAATCTTCCACGTGACCGACGAGGTGCATGAACGGGGCGATGTTATCCCAAGCGAGCTGCAGTTCAGACGGTATCGGGTTGGAGTGCCTAGAGTGTACAAACGAATGCAAGGTGGTAATACTGCCAAATTCTGATTTTGGATCGGAGTTGATACCAACGAGCCTATCAACGTTTGCGGATTGATTTTTGTCTAACAATCCTAACGTCTTGAGGTGTGCCGCAGCACCCTTTGCCTTCTCTGCGAGTGACGCTTGTGGAGGGCGAGACATAGCGAATTTAAGACTGGTACGGGCAATATAGTCATCCAAAGTCAACTCGATATAGGTACGGAAGAGTACCGCAACTGCGTTCTCTTGCTTTTCAACCTCCATCTTTTTCAGTTCAGCCAGGATTCGATTTAGGCGCGGGCTCTTTGGGCTTGTAGTGATGACAAAATCTTTAGGTATTAGAGCTTTCCGTGTGCTGCTTTTTTGTCGAGGCTTCGGTGCCGTTGGTTCCTGAGGTGCCGGCTGCGGCACGGATTCAACATCCACCTGCCAGGCGGCAGCGCCTCCCGCAGCCTCTTGTGGTAGCGACGCTGCTGGGAATTGCTGTAGGTAGTTCTTCCGATCTCCCTTTAACTTAAGTTTGGTAACGTTCCATTTTGCAGTAGAAAGATCGGCAACTACTTGCTTCACTCCTTTTGCTAGTTCATCAACGGATACCCGCGAAAGTAGCACGCCATTTAGCAGATCGAGGCCGAGAGCAGTTCGAATCTGTGGATCCCCCAAGAGTCGATTCAATGTAGACAGCGGAAATGGCCCGCCGCTGGAGTTTTTGAGATCATCGTCCGTGAACCAGTTGTTCGCCTTGCCGAAGTCGAGCAGCTCCAGTCCAATGTCTCCCTTATTGCTGTACCGAGATTTGGCTATCGAGTCCCATGGGACCGTTCCAGCTCCATCATTAGGCCCTGTATGCTTTAAGTTGATCCAAGGATCCGCGGCAATTCGAGACGGAAATAACACCACTGTTACCTTGTTAACTGTGGAATTGTTGGCCTTGGTAGCGAGAGCTTTCATTCGCTTGCAAAATGCAGGTACTCCGGCACCAGTTGGCATCGAATCAAGCAAGACTGGCTTTGATAGGACTTTGAGGACTGAGGTTCGGCGGTTACCTTCCAGAACTGTATATCTGGTACCGTTTTCTATAACGATGATGAGATCAGTAGGATTTTGGCCATACTTGACAATGTGTTCTGCAAGCTTGAGACTTTTTGGCATGCTCGAAAGTAAGATCTTTTCGAGTGCTTCGCGATCGCTGTTTTGTACAGGGTAGCGTGGATTCTGTAGATCGAAATCGAGCTTGCTTACCGGGACCGTTATTTGTTGGTTCATTGTTTATGCTATTGCTATATGGAAAAATATGTTAAATGTACACGCTTTTCGGTAAATTACAAATTTTTCATGCAAGGATGATTACTGTTTTGCGATATGAGCGGCAACGTTCCAATTGCCTTTAAGGGAGGGAGGTCCAAACGCGATCTCTATCCATTTTCCAGCTTTAGGGCAGCATTTGGCATGCACCGACCGTACAATCGTGAAATCATACTCCCCGTCTGCATGCCCCATCTGCTTTGTGACTCACATTAGATGCTCACCTGAAGAGAGCATCATGCTGGCATAGGTATCTCGAGTCTGGTAACGGTTGCGGTATCTTATGCCAGCACGTTGCAACCCAACTCACATGGTTACGACGCCGGTAGGTGCTTGATCATTTGTCAAGGTGCGGCTGATCAACGTCGGTTTATCATCAAGCTACCATAATTTGCTCCTCAAACACAAAAAGCACCGCATAGATAGCTACCTGTGGGGCTGCTATAATGTCACCTTTGCGGAGCAGAAACGGGCCGCAAGCCCGCATGGTTGTTGAGTTCCTTGTCGAGCTTCCCAAGCTTACGACGAGGGTTCGATTCCCTTCACCCGCTCCATTTTTCGCTGGCGCCTGGCTTGATGCGGCGCAGCCACTTATTTCTCCATTCCCATGTCTTCTGATACCCCAGCAAACGGCCCGGCGCGGCCGATGATGTACGATCCGACCGAACACCGCATCCGCAGTTTCGTGACCCGCGCGGGACGGCTTTCCGTGGCGCAGGCGCGCGCGCTCGAGACTCTGGGCCCGCAGTTTCTGTTGCCTTTCGCCAAAGAACCGATGGATTTCGAGCAGGTGTTCGGCCGCAAGGCGCCCGTCATCCTGGAAATCGGCTTCGGCATGGGCGCGACGACCGCGCATATCGCCAAAGCCATGCCGGAGAAGGATTTCATCGGCGTCGAAGTGCATACGCCCGGTGTCGGCAGCCTGCTGAAGCTGATCGGCGAAGAGTCGCTGACGAATCTGCGTCTGCTGCAGCACGATGCCGTGGAAGTGCTGACGCACATGATTCCCGCCAATTCGCTGGCCGGTATCCACGTGTTCTTCCCCGATCCATGGCACAAGGCGCGCCATAACAAGCGCCGCCTGATCCAGTCGCCGTTCGTCAAGCAATTGACCGATCGCCTGGCGCCGGGCGGCTATCTGCATTGCGCCACGGATTGGGAAGATTATGCGGTGCAAATGCTGGAAGTACTGGGCGCCGAGCCGCAGCTGCACAATAGTGCCGAAGGCTATGCGCCGCAGCCGGCGTATCGTCCTCTGACCAAGTTTGAAAACCGTGGCTTGAAGCTGGGCCATGGCGTGTGGGATCTGGTGTTCATCAAGAAATAACCTGGCGGTTTGCCCACCCGTGCCGTTTGCACGAGAACAAGCCTGCCGCGGCGACGCCGCAGGCTTTTTTTAATGCGCGCTAGTGCGCTGGCTAGGCAAGGCGGGGGAATTACGGTAGTCTTATCTTTTTTGCATTGATTGATATTATGTCCAAGAAAATACTCGTGACGGGCGCATCCGGTTTCATCGGCTCGCATACCTGTGTCGAATTGCTGGCTGCCGGCTTTGAAGTCGTCGCGGTGGATAACCTGTGTAATAGCGCGCGCGAAGCGATGGCGCGCGTGGAGCGCATCTCCGGCAAAAGCTTGCCCTTCTATGCAGCGGACGTGCGCGACCGCGCGGCCATGGCCGCCGTCCTGCGCGAGCACGCCATCGATGCCGTGATCCATTTCGCGGGCTTGAAGGCTGTGGGCGAATCCGTGGCGCAGCCACTGATGTATATGGACAACAATGTCACGGGCACCGTGGCCTTGCTGGAAGTGCTGGCGGCGGCGAACGTGAAGCGTTTTGTGTTCAGCTCGTCGGCCACCGTGTATGGCGACCCGGAAGCCTTGCCGATCCTGGAAACGTCGCGCCTGTCCGTGACCAACCCGTACGGCCGCTCGAAGCTGATGGTCGAGCAGATCCTGGCGGATCTCGTGCATGCTGATGCACAGTGGCAAGTCGGCGTGTTGCGCTACTTCAATCCGGTCGGTGCGCATGCCAGCGGCTTGATCGGCGAAGATCCGGCCGGCATCCCGAACAACCTGATGCCCTTCATCGCCCAGGTGGCCGTGGGCCGCCGCGAGCGCCTGGCCGTCTTCGGCAACGACTACGCCACGCCGGATGGCACGGGCGTGCGCGACTATATCCACGTGGTCGACCTGGCGCTGGGCCACGTGGCCGCGTTGAACCGCCTGTTTGCCACCGAGGGTGGCTTTACCGTCAACCTGGGCACGGGCCACGGTTACAGCGTGCTCGACACCGTTCGCGCCTTCGAAGCCGCCAGCGGCCGCCAGGTACCGTACGACATCGTGCCGCGCCGCCCGGGCGACATCGCCAGTTGCTACGCCTCGGCCGACAAGGCGAAGGAACTGCTGGGCTGGCAAGCACAGAAAAACATCGACGACATGTGCCGCGACCACTGGCGCTGGCAGCACCAGAATCCGCAAGGCTACGCGGCGTAAAAAATCTGCCAGATACAAAAAATCCCGCTCACACGCAAGTGTGGCGGGATTTTTTTAGAGCGCCATCAACCCAATGGCGCCTGAAAAATGCCCGGGGCTAGGCACGGCAACAACGCCCCGGGCTTTTTCTCAGGCAGCCATTATGGGTACAGGCCGCGCACTTCGCGAGCCTGGAGAACACGGGTGCACGCCAGGATGAAGGTCGCGGTACGCATCGACACTTTCTTCTCTTGCGACACTTGCCATACGGCGTCGAACGCTTCGCGCATGATGCGGGTCAGGCGGCTGTTGATTTCTTCTTCCGTCCAGAAGAAGCTCGAGAAGTTCTGCGCCCATTCGAAGTAGCTGACGGTCACGCCGCCGGCGTTGGCCAGCACGTCCGGCACGATCAGCACGCCGCGGTCCGTCAGGATGTCGTCCGCTGCCGGCAGGGTCGGGCCATTGGC
Organism: Janthinobacterium sp. SUN211; assembly: GCF_030587315.1. Taxonomy (NCBI): domain Bacteria; kingdom Pseudomonadati; phylum Pseudomonadota; class Betaproteobacteria; order Burkholderiales; family Oxalobacteraceae; genus Janthinobacterium; species Janthinobacterium sp. SUN211. The sequence continues at coordinate 18,906 of NZ_JAPWIC010000006.1, forward strand.
GCCTTCCAGGATGATCTTGGCACGGATGACTTGAGCGCGTTCAGCCGTGATCTGCTGTTCCAGCGCGGCCGGGATCAGGATGTCGCAATCGATGCCCCAGAAATCTTCGCGTGGCACGAATGCCTCGGCGCCCGGGAAGCCTTCGACGCTGCCCACTTCGGCCACGTGTGCCAGCAGTTGCGGGATGTTCAAGCCGCCAGCGTGCACGACGGTGGTCTTGTGGTCTTGTACCGCCACCACTTTCGAGCCGGCTTCAGCGAACATGCGTGCAGCGACGCCGCCCACGTTGCCGAAACCTTGCACGATGACTTTCGCGCCTTCGAGCGACATGCCGACCTTGGCGGCCGCATCGCAACCGACGACGAACACGCCGCGGCCCGTCGCATCGCGGCGACCCAGGCTGCCGCCCAGCGAAATTGGCTTGCCCGTCACCACGCCGGTCGACATATTGCCGCCGATCATGGCGTAGCTGTCCATCATCCACGCCATGACTTGTTCATTCGTGTTGACGTCCGGCGCCGGGATATCCTTGTTCGGTCCGATGATCATGCTGATCTCGCTCGTGTAGCGGCGGGTCAGGCGTTGCAGTTCGTTGCGCGACAGGGTCTTTGGATCGACACGGATACCGCCTTTGGCGCCGCCGTATGGCACGTTGACGGCGGCATTCTTGACCGTCATCCAGGCCGACAGGGCCATCACTTCCGACAACGTCACGTCCTGGTGGAAGCGCACGCCGCCCTTGCCTGGGCCGCGCGACAGGTTGTGCTGCACGCGGTAGCCTTCGTAGTGGGCAATGGTGCCGTCATCGCGCTCGATGGGTACGTCGACCGTCAGGATGCGCTTTGGACGCTTCAGCGTTTCCACCCAGCGCGACAGGTTGCCCAGGTACGGCGTAACGCGGTCGATCTGCTCGAGGTAGACGCCCCATGGGCCAAGGTCTTCAGGATTCAGGTAGGAAGGAAGTGCGTGCTTGCTGGTCATGCTTGATAAGCTCCTGGACAATACGAATACGTTAGAGGCACAGCCGATATGCAGCTGCGCGCAGCGGAACCGCATCGTAGGCGATAGCCTCATGCCCCGGCCAATGCTTTGTGCGCATCCGGTTATGCATTTATTGCATAGTTGTGTTGCCAGGATTGCCAGTCAGGACTGGGTGGCCTCGGTGGTGCGTTTGCGGCGCTTGCCCATGCGCGCCTTGCCATCCTGCGACTGCACCAGGTATTGCCACAGGCTTTCGACGATCTGCTTGCCGGGACGCAGGCTCGATGGGCGTTCGCGGTACAGGCGGATTTCCAGCTCGATTTCCCAGCCTGGCGCACCGCCATCGGCGCGCGCCAGGTGTTTGTATTTGACGTCGCGCATGACGGCCGATTCGGGCAGGAAGGCGATGCCGCGGCCTTCCAGCGCCATCATCTTCAAGCCTTCGGCCATGTCCGTTTCGTAGCAGGTTTCCAGGAACAGCGGCGCCTTGGCGTCGGCCACCAGCAATTCCACCATGCGTCCCAGGTAGGCGTTGCTGGTGTAGGAGAGGAAGGGCAGCGGCTCCTTGGCGCTGCCGGGCAGGACGAAGTCCGGCACCTTGTCCTGGCCGCAGCGCGCATAGGCGCGCAGGGTTTCGCGGCCCATCACCAGCATGTCGTAGCGGCCCGGGTCCAGCTGCACCGGCTGGCGCGGATGGTGATAGCACAGCAGCAGGTCGCAGCCGCCGTCGACCAATTGCAGTACGGCGTCGTGCACGTTCAGCGCCATCAGGCGGCTGTTGATCGGCGCAAAACCTTCTTCCAGGGCCGTCAGCCATTTCGGCATGAAGGTCAGCGACAGGGTATGGGGCACGGCGAAATCGACGCTCGTTTGCGTAGCCGCACGCTTGCCGCGCAACAGGGCGCGCACGCCGTTGATCTGCCCCAGCATTTCCAGTGCCTGCTCGTAGAATACGGCGCCGGCGGGCGTCAGGCGCGTTGGGTAGGAGGTGCGGTCGACCAGGTCGATGCCGAGCCAGTTTTCCAGCGACTGGATGCGCCGCGAGAAGGCCGGCTGGGTGACGTGGCGCAGGGCCGCGGAACGGCTGAAGTTATGCGTTTCAGCGAGCGAAATGAAGTCTTCCAGCCATTTGGTTTCCATCGCGGCAGCGTTCTCTTATCAAGGACAAGGGCAAAGTGAAGTGCTCAGGGCGTAGCGGGTGATGCCGCCGGCTGGTACAGCGATGCCGGCAGGCCGAAGAAGGATGGCGGACCCAGGGTCGTGCCGTCGAGCGAGCCGCCCGCATTCAAGGCCTTGTTGATGGCCGACAGCAAGGAGCTGCGGTTGGCCAGGTTTTGTATCAGCGCGCGCGGGCCGTTGTGGAAAGTGTGCTGGGCGATATCCGCGGCGACGACAAAGATCGGCTCGCGGCGCATGGGAAACTCCACCCATTCGCCGTCCTCGTCCTGGGCGCAGAAGGTATGGGGCAGGGTCATGTTTTCGGCGCCGGGCAGGTGCGACGCCAGCACCAGGCCGAAGGCTTCCGGCACCACGTCGGCCAGGCGGCGCACGGTGAGATCGTCCTGCACCAGTAACCGTACTTGCGCTTCCACCGCGTCTTCGGCGCCGGGCTGGGCGCCGAGAATTTTCACGGCCTGATAGATCAGGTCGGACGAGAGTGCTTCCATCAAATCTTCCATCAAATCATCTCCAGGATCATGGCTACGATTTCGTCGCCGTACGAGGCCAGTTTTTTCTCGCCCACGCCGCTCACGCCGCGCATCTGCTCGAGCGAGGTGGGCTTGGCCTTGGCGATTTCGCGCAGGGTGGCGTCGACAAAAATCACGTAGGCCGGCACGTTGTGCGTGCGTGCCGTCTCCACGCGCCACCAGCGCAGCCTGTCGAAAATCGCCTGTTCGCTGGTGGACAGATCCGTCTCGACATAGCCCTTCGCCACGCTGGTGCTGCGCTTGCTGGTTTTCACCGGTTTCTGGTACTGGCGCAGCTGCACTTTCTGGCCGCCCTTGAGCACGGGGCGCGAGGCATCCGTCAGTTTCAGCGAGCTGTATTGTTCATGGTCGACCGAGACGAGGCCCAGCGCGATGGCCTGGCGCAGAATCGATTTCCATTCCGCTTCGCCCAGGTCCGAGCCGATGCCGAAGACGGACAGCGAGTCGTGGTGCCAGGTCTTGATGCGCTCCGATTCCACGCCGCGCAGCACGTCGATCACGTGGCCGCCGGCGAAGCGCTGGTCGACGCGGTAGATGGCCGACAGCAGTTTTTGCACGGGCACGGTGCCGTCGAACGAGATTGGCGGCACCAGGCAGGTGTCACAATTGCCGCACGGCGAAGCCGGTTCGCCGAAGTATTCGAGCAATCGCATGCGGCGGCAGCTGAGCGTTTCGCACAGGCCCAGCATGGCGTCGAGTTTGACGCCCAGCACGCGCTTGAAGGTGTCGTCCGCCTCCGATTCGTCGATCATGCGCCGCTGCAGCACCACGTCCTGCAAGCCGTACGCCATCCACGCGTTGGCGGCCATGCCGTCGCGGCCCGCGCGCCCCGTTTCCTGGTAATAGCCCTCGATGCTTTTCGGTAGATCCAGGTGGGCGACGAAACGCACGTCGGGCTTGTCGATGCCCATGCCGAAGGCGATGGTGGCGACCATGACGATGTTTTCTTCGCGCAGGAAGCGCGCCTGGTTGGCGCTGCGTTTCGCGTATTCCATGCCGGCGTGATAGGGCAGGGCGCGGATGCCGCTCTGGTTCAGAAATTCCGCCGTCTCCTCGACTTTTTTACGCGACAGGCAGTAGACGATGCCGCAGTCGCCCGCGTGTTCCGTGTTGATGAAGTCGAGCAACTGCTTGCGGCCATTCGCCTTTTCCACGATCTGGTAGCGGATGTTCGGGCGGTCGAAGGACGAGACGAACTGGCGCGCGTCTTCCAGCTGCAGGCGCAGGGCGATTTCGGCGCGCGTCTGCGGATCGGCCGTGGCCGTGAGCGCGATGCGCGGCACGTCCGGAAACTGCTCGTGCAGCACCGACAGCTTGATGTATTCGGGGCGGAAGTCGTGGCCCCACTGGGCCACGCAATGCGCCTCATCGATGGCGAACAGGGAGATCTTCGAGGCCTGGAACAGGTCCAGACAACGCTGCGTCATCAGGCGTTCTGGCGCCACGTAGACGACGTCGATGCCGCCCGTGCGCACCAGGCGCTCAATGCGGCTCGCTTCCTCGTAGGTTTGCGTGGAATTGAGGAAGGCGGCACGCACGCCGACTTCTTCCAGCGCGTCCACCTGGTCCTGCATCAGCGCGATCAGTGGCGAGACGACGACGCCGACGCCGTCGCGCAGCAGGGCGGGAATCTGGTAGCACAGCGATTTGCCGCCGCCCGTGGGCATCAGCACCAGCGCGTCGCCGCCATGGCTGACGTGGTCGACGATGTCGGCTTGCTGGCCGCGGAAGGCCGGGTAGCCGAAAACCGTTTGCAGCAGGTGCAGCGCGCGCTGGTTAAGATCTTGATTCATAGTGCCTTATTCTGCCCAAACAACCCAGCCGTAGTGGGCGCTGGCCAACACCAGCAAGCCGAACACAATGCGGTACCAGGCAAAAAACGTGAAGTCGTGCGAGCTGATGTAGCGCAGCAGCCAGCGCACGCACAGGAAGGCGGAAATGAAGGCGGCCACGGTGCCCAGGCCGAACAGGGGCACGTCGGTGGCCGACAGGATGTCGCGCGCTTTGTACAGCGAGTAGAAGGTGGCCGCGAACAAGGTCGGGATGGCCAGGAAGAACGAGAATTCGGTGGCCGTCTTGCGCGACAGGCCTAGCAGCATGCCGCCGATGATGGTCGAGCCGGAACGGCTGGTGCCAGGGATCAGAGCGAATGCCTGCGCGCAGCCCACTTTCAGGGCGTCGAACGGCGTCATTTCATCGACCGAGTTGACGCGCACGGTGACGGGATTGGTGCGCGCGCGGCGCTCCACCAGCAAGATGATGATGCCACCGATGATGAAGGCCATGGCGACCGGTACTGGCTTGAACAGCGCATGCTTGATCATCTTGCCGATGGCCAGGCCGATGACAGCCAGTGGAATGAAGGCGATGGCCACGTTCAGCACGAATTTGCGCGACTTGACTTCGGTGCTGAAGGTGGACAGCACGCTGCCGATGCGCTGGCGGTATTCCCAGCACACGGCCAGGATGGCGCCGGCCTGGATGGCGATCTCGAAGACATCCATGACTTCTTTCGAGACATCCTTGGTAAAGTCGAGCAGACTGCCGGCCAGGATCAGATGTCCCGTGGACGAAATCGGCAAGAATTCGGTAAAACCTTCGACCAGCCCCATGATGATGGCTTTTAACGCAAGAATGAGATCCATAGATGTATAAACGGGTATAAGTGACAGGATGGGGTGACCGCGTGGCGCCAGCAATGTGCGCGGGGTCGAAGCTTACCATGCCGCAGGCCCGCGGACCTTATTTGGGCGCAGTTGGGCGGCGCTTTTTTAGCGCCGTTCGCCAGACAGGAGGAGGGATCAGGATACCTGCTTTGCCGGCGCCACCAGGCGCGCGCTGGCCGCCACCAGCAGCAGGGCGGCGCCCAGCATGGCAAAGGCGATGTTCAGGCTGGTGGCGTGGGCGACGAAGCCGATCACGGCCGGGCCGGCCAGGATGCCCGCGTAGCCGATGGTGGTGATGGCCGCCACGGCGAGGCTGGCCGGCATGGCATGCTGGTTGCCTGCCGCCGTAAACAGGATGGGCACGATATTCGCCGCGCCCAGGCCGATCAGCACGAAGCCAAGCATGGCCAGGCTGGCGTGCGGCGCCAGCACGGCCAGGAAGAAGCCTGCCGCTGCGCACAAGCCGCCAAAAGTGAGCACGCGCTTGCCGCCAAAGTGGCTGACCACCTTGTCGCCGGTGAAACGGCCCACCGTCATGGCGATGGCGAAGGCGGCGTAGCCGAGGCCGCCCTTGGCTTCTTCCACGCCGCGCGTGGTGGTGAGGAACAGGGCGCTCCAGTCGAGGATGGCGCCTTCGGCCAGGAAGACGATAAAGCACAACAGGCCAATGAAAATGACGGCGCCATGCGGCATGACGAACAGCGGCGTCTTTTCGCCGGAGGCGGACGCCGTCGGCAGCAGATGGCCTTGCGCCGCGCCCAGGACGCCGCACAGCAGCAGCATCACCACCACGCAGGACCAGGCCGGCGTCAGGCCCAGCCACAACAGCAGGGCCATGCAGGCCGCGCCGGCGAAGCCGCCCACGCTGAACAGCGCATGAAAGCCCGACATCATGGCGCCGCCGTTGGCTTTTTCGATGATCACGGCCTGGATATTGATGGCCACGTCAAACGTGCCCATGGCCGCGCCGAACACCAGCAGCACCAGGCCCAGTTGCAGCGGCGTGGCAGCCAGCGCCAGGCCGGGCAGGATGGCGGTCAGGAGCAGGCCGGCGCCAACGATGACCTTGCGGCAGCCGAAGCGTGCCGTGAGCATGCCCGTAAACGGCATCGCGCACAGCGAGCCGGCGCCCAGGCACAGCAGCAAAATGCCGAGGGTGGCTTCATCGAGGCCCAGGCGCGACTTGGCGTAGGGAACCAAGGGCGCCCAGGCGGCCATGCCGAGGCCGGCGGCGAAGAAGACCAGGCGCGTGGCGCGTTGTTGCAGGGTGCCGGTGAGATGCATGGGGGAGCTTTTCAAAGTCGGGGTGGATAAAATCAGGCGCGGGCGCGCAACACTTGCACGCCCAGCCGTTCAAAGGCGGCCACGTGGGCAGCGTCGGCATCGGCTTCCAGCACCAGGTGCTGCAGCAAGCCCGTGGCCAATACGCCAAAGGGTGCGGCGGTGCCCAGCTTGTCGCTGGTGACGGCCACGACCACCGCCTTGCTGGCGCCGGCGATGCTGCGCTTGAATTCCGCCTCGTCGTAATTGAAGGCCGTTACCCCCGCGTCCGCATCGGCGCCGCAAGCGCCGAGGAAACACAGGTCGGGATGCATGCGCTCGACGGTGCGCAGCGCCTGCGGTCCCAGGCTGGCGCCGGCGCTGCGGTCGACCCTGCCGCCAGCCATGATCAACTCGATTTCCGGGCGTTCCATCAGGGTCATGGCAATGGCTGGTGCGTTGGTGATGACAGTGAGCGCTAACTCTGGCAAGGCGCTGGCGATGGCCAGGTTGGTCGAGCCCGCATCGAGAAACAGTACCTGGCCCGCGCGCACGAGGGACACGGCGGCCTGCGCCAGGCGCGCCTTGCGTTCCGGCGCTTCCTGCTTGCGCTGGCTCAAGGTGCCGCCGTCCGGCGCCAGCGGCAGGGCGCCGCCATACACGCGCTGGCACAGGCCGGCCGCCGCCATCTCGCGCAGGTCGCGCCGTATCGTATCTTCGGATACGTCGAGCTGGCGCGCCAGGTCCAGCGCCAGCACGCGACCGTCGGCATGCAATTGTTGCTGGATCAGCGCGTGGCGTTGTTTGAGGAGCAAGGTGGCGGACATGGTGAACCTATAAACGTGCAAGAATGTGCAAGAATATACGCAAACGTGCAAACAGAGTCAAGCGTACGCAGGTTTCCGTCAAATATTGCCGAAAAGATATAAGTTCTGTTAGTGTTGTAAAAAATGGTATGAAATAAGGGCAGCCATGTTTTCGAGTACCTCTTTCAAGGCAAGTTTGCCGGGCCGCGCCCTGCGCCGCAGTGGATGGTTGATCCTGGGCATGATGATCGTGTTGAATGCGCTGCATTGGATGCGTCATGGCACGCTGGGCTGGAGCGATGCACGCGATTCCGTGTGCCTTCTGCTGATCTATCTGGGGATTGCCACCTTGCTGGAATACAAGCGGCAGCGCGACGCCGAGGAAGCGGAAGACGCGCGCTAAGGGCGACGCAAGCAGGGACGCCGTGCGCGCCGCCGCTCAGGGCGCCGTCAGCCGTTCCAGCTCGGCCAGCCAGTGCACCGCGTGTTCGCGGTTGTCGCCGCACATCTCCGCGGATGGCTGCAAGCCGCCGCAAAACGCGGGCCGTTCCGGCTGGCCAAAGATATTGCAACGGTTGTCATCGGCCAGCTGCACGCAGCGCACGCCCGCCGGTTTTCCCTCTGGCATGCCGGGAATCGGGCTGGTGATGGACGGTGCGGTGCAGCAGGCGCCGCACGAGGGACGGCATGCCAGGGTGGCAGATGGTGACATGGGAGTTCAGACGGGCGGGTGAGGAGCCGACAGTATAGCAAGCCGGCTCCCATGTGTTGCCTGGGCGCGTTCAGCGCACGATGCTGACGCGCTTGCCCGATAAAGTGCGGCGGGCCGGATCGCCATGCACGGTGATCCGGCCGGAACCGCTGGCGCGGGCGTTGACTTCATTCTGGACGCTGACGTCGATGTCGCCGGAGCCGTTGCTCGCCAGATAGGCAACGTCGCTGCGCAGCGACGCCAGGTTGACATCGCCCGAGCCATTCACGTTGGCGTCGAGGCGCTGCACGGCGCCGTTGGCGCTGATGCTGCCCGAGCCGTTGACGGCCACGTTGATGCGTTCGCCGTGCACGCTGCCCAGCTGGATGCTGCCCGAGCCGTTCTGCACCGCGTCCGTGTTGCCGCTGGCGAGGGCCGCCGCGTTAATGCTGCCCGAGCCATGGTTGGCCACGTCGAAGCGTCCCGTCGTGCCCGACAATTCGCTCTTCATCGACCCGCGCTGTTCCAGGCTGAAATCGTCGCCATTCAGGCCGCTGACCACCAGGCGGCCCGAGCCGGAGATGTTGATCTTCCTCAATTGCGGTGTCGTATAGATGACGTGGATACCATTGCTGCTGCGAATGTTCGTGTCGCTCCACAGGCGCAGCGTATTGCCGTTCACGTCGCTATGGATCAGCGGTTGCAGATTGCTGTCCGCTTCGATCACCAGCGATGCCGTCGGGCCGACGCGCACGTCGATCTTGATGTCGATGCGCTTCATGTTGTCGATGTCGAGCGCGCTGATGGTGCTGACCTGGCGCACGTCGCGGCTCACTTGCCCATTGCCCTGGATGACATTGCTGCTGGAATCGGCATAGCGTACTTCGCCATCGTTGGGGTTGATGACGATGGCGCAACCGCCAAGGGCAACGGCACAGCACAGGGCCAGCAAGGTACGCATGGTGTTTCCTTTATGATTGTTTTAGTTCGGGACAAGAAAAGAGCCGGCTGCCGCGCCGCGGCTGCCGTGCTGTCGATGAGAAGATAGCAAAGCGGTGCGCTGGCTGGCAGGGAAATGCGACGAACTGCGCAAAATGGGGGCTGAAACGCATTCTGCTTCACCCGGCGCCGCAGTCCGGCTCCAGAGGGAGGTGCCGCCAACGCCGGCGCGGAGCGTACAATGCCGGTGTTCGGTGTGCCGAACGATGTCCCGCGCCGCGCGCATGGGAAGCGCTTGACCTTGACGGTAGACCGGTCTACCATTAATGACTCAAAAGTAAGTTACTTGGAAAGACACATGCAAGCCCCGATTGATACCAAGCCCCGCTGGGAGCGGCGCAAGGATGCCCGCCCGCAGGAATTGCTCGCCGCCGCCCTCGACCTGTTTGTCGAACGGGGCTTCGCATCGACGCGCCTGGAGGATGTGGCCAAGCGGGCCGGCGTGTCGAAAGGCACCCTGTACCTGTACTTTGAGAACAAGCAAGAGCTGTTCAAGGCCGTGGTGCGCGACAATATCGTGCATTCCATCGGCGAGGCGGAAGACAGCATGGCCGCCTCGGACAGCAGCAGCGCCGAGTTGTTGCGTAGCATGATGATGCAATGGTGGGAAGAATTCGGCGCCACCAAGCTGGCCGGTTTGACCAAGCTGATGCTGGCCGAAGCGAACAATTTCCCGGAACTGGCGCAGTTTTACAACGAAGAGGTGGTCACGCGCGGCAATGCGCTGATCGCCACCTTGCTGGAACGGGGCATGCAGCGCGGCGAATTCCGCCAGGTCGATCCCGTGCTGGTCAGCACCATCCTCAGCGCGCCCGTCACCATGCTGATGATGTGGACGCACTCCTTCCTGCCGTGCGAGGTCAAGAACATCGATCCCGTCGCCTACATGGATGCCTTTATCGACATGAGCTTGCGCAGCTTGCAGGTGGAGGCGCCCGGGAAAAGTTGATAAGCGGAGCTTGCCTCTACCGTTCAGTTGCCCCTTTTCCAAGGTTCGCCCCCCCAAATCTGCAGATCGTCGCAAATTTCCTCCATTCCCCGCCTTTATGGTTAACATGTGCTTTCAGCCAGTTCAACGATAAAATGGCGGATTATTACTTCACTTACCGAGTCCAAAGATGAATATCGAACAAGCCCGCTTCAATATGATCGAACAGCAGATCCGTCCATGGGACGTACTGGATATCGACGTATTGGAGCTGTTGAACGTGGTCAAGCGTGAAGATTTCGTGCCGGCCGCCTATAAGAACCTGGCCTTCGTCGATACCGAAATTCCACTGGGCGGTGGCGAATGCATGTTGACGCCGAAGCTGGAAGCACGCATTTTGCAAGACGTAGCCGTCAAAAAGCATGAAAATGTACTGGAAATCGGCACCGGCAGCGGCTACATGGCCGCGTTGCTGGCGCACAAGGCACGTCATGTGACGAGCGTGGAAATCGTTCCCCAATTGAAAACCCTGGCCGAGCAGACCCTGGCCGCCAACGGCGTGACGAATGTCACCGTGGAACTGGGCGACGGCGCCCAGGGCTGGAGCAAGGGCGCACCGTATGACGTGATCGTCGTGTCCGGCGCCCTGGCCGTGTTGCCGGAAGCACTGTTGCAACAAGTGAAAGTCGGCGGCCGCATCCTGGCCATCATCGGCGAAGCGCCGATCATGTCGGCGCACCTGATCACGCGCAGCTCGGACAAGGCCTACGACACGCGCAAGCTGTTTGAAACCAATGTCACGCCGCTGCAAGCCGTGGCACCGTCGCATTTCCAGTTCTGAGGCGACCGATTCGATGGAGCATTTGAGTGCACCGCAGCTGGCCGCCTGGCTGGCTGACCCTTCCCGCCCGCGCCCCTTGTTGCTGGACGTGCGGGAACAGTGGGAGTTCGACCTGTGCCACCTCGACGGTGCCACCCTGATGCAGATGAATTCGATTCCTGCGCGCATCGATGACCTCGATGAAGACGCCGAAATCGTCTGCATCTGCCATCACGGCATGCGCAGCATGCAAGTGGCAGCCTTCCTGGAGCGCAATGGTTTTGGCAAGATCAGTAATTTGACGGGCGGCGTGCATGCCTGGGCGCTGCAAGTCGACAGCGCGATGCCTAAATACTAAGCTATTTTGCAGTAGATGCACCCAGGCATGTTTTCCTGCATGCCTGCGGAGGCCTGTACCCCGCTCACCCGGCGGGCGCAAGGCAAGCGGTAGCAGATTTTTGATTCCATCAACTTTTGACGACTCCAACGGAGAAATGCAATGCGGAAACCCCTTATCGCCGTGCTGATGACCAGCGCCTTTGTCTCGATGACATACTCGCTGCAAGCGCAGGCGGCCGATCTCATCCAGGTGTACCAGCAGGCGCTGGCCAATGACGCGCAGTACGCCAGCGCGCGCGCGGCCCTGTCGGCCGGGATGGAGCGGGTTCCGCAGGGATTGGCAGGCTTGCTGCCGCAAATCTCCGCGTCGGGCAGCAATACGCGTGGCAATCAGGAACAGATCGCCCAGAACAATGGCGGCAACAAGATCACCTCGCCGTCCGTGAATGTGCGCACGAATGCCTACAATTTGACACTGGCGCAACCGCTGTTCCGCTGGGATCGCTGGGAAACCTATCAGCAAAGCAAGCTGGCGCAGGCGATTGCCGAAGCGCAATTTGCACAAGTGCAGCAAGACCTGATCACCCGCGTGGCGCAGGCGTATTTCGACGTGCTGAGCGCGCAGGACAACCTGGGCGCCACGCAGGCGCAAAAGGTCGCCACGACGGAACAACTGGCATCGGCCAAGCGCAACTTCGAAGTCGGCACGCAAACGATTACCGACACGCACGAAGCGCAAGCGGCCTACGACCTGGTGGTGGCGCAGGAATTTGCCGCCATCAATGATCTGGCCAACAAGCGCAGCGCCTTGCAAACCATCATCGGCGAAGCGCCGACCACCCTGGCGCCGATGCGCACGGGCGTCGTCATCAGCGCGCCTGAACCGGCTGCCGTCGAGCCGTGGGTGTCGTCCGCGGAAGAGCAGAACTACGGCGTCGTCACGGCCCAGTTCAATGTGGAATCGGCCAAGCGCGACATCGGCCGCAACCGCGCCGGCCACTACCCGACCGTGGACCTGATCGCCAACGCTGGCCATACCTATTCCTCGGGTGGCGGCAATGGCAACGGCAATAACAATAATGCCATCGGCGTGCAGTGGAGCATCCCGATCTTCAGCGGCTTTGCCGTCACCAGCAAGGTGCGCGAATCGATCGCGCTGGAAAACAAGGCCCGCAACGACCTGGAAACGGCACGCCGCACGGCCTCGCAGGGCGCGCGCCAGGCTTTCCTGGGCGTCAATAGCGGCCTGGCGCAAGTCAAGGCGCTGGAAGCGGCGGAAGTGTCGAGCAAATCGGCGCTGGAGTCGAACCAGCTCGGCTATCAAGTGGGCGTGCGCATCAATATCGACGTGTTGAATGCGCAGAAACAATTGTTCTCGACGCAAAAAGACCTGTCGAAAGCCCGCTACGACACCATCATGAACGGCTTGCGCCTGAAGGCGGCAGCCGGCACCCTGAAGGAAACGGATTTGATGCCCGTCAATGCCTTGCTGGACAAATAATCCAGTATTGCGCACGATCAAAACCAGCACCGGCGACGGCGCTGGTTTTTTTTCGTCTTGCCGTGTTATCACACGGCGCGGCTGTTGGCCACTTGCGTCAGGATCACGCCCGCCACCACCAGCCCCGCACCGGCCCAGTGCAGCGGAGAAATATGCTTCACGGCAAAGCCCAGCAAGCCGTAGCGGTCGATGGCCAGCGCGGCCAGCATTTGCCCGCCGATGACGGCCGCCATGAAGGGGCCGGACCCCATGCGCGGCGCCAGCATCAGCGCGGCGGTAATATAGAACACGCCGGCCGCGCCGCCCAGCCAGGACCAGCCGGGCCCGCGCATGGCGAGCTGGATATCCGGAGCCGGCACCCGCCAGAGCAGCATCACGAGCGACGCGAGCACGGCGCTGACGGCCAGCGAGGCGAGGGTGGCCCACAGCGGGTGGCCCAGGTTGCGGCCCAGCGCGGCATTCGCGCCCGCCTGGAAGGGAACGACGGCGCCGGCCAGCATGGCCAGCGGGGCAAATACGGTGATCCATCCATGCATGTGCGACTCCATCTTTGTTGAGTTGATGCGATCATCGTATTATGCTGTCATGATTAAATCCAATTCGTAGTTTGTCATCCAACTATGCATGAAATGAATAATCTGCGCGCCGTCGATTTGAACTTGCTGGTGATCCTGGATGCGCTGCTCAGCGAGCGCCATTTGTCGCGCGCGGCCGAACGGTTACATATGAGCCAGCCTGCCGTCAGCCATGCGCTGGCCCGCTTGCGCCACCTGCTCGGCGACCCGCTGCTATTGCGCGGCAAGGGCGGCTTCCAGCCGACGGCGCGCGCGCTGGAATTGGCGCGGCCCTTGGCCGAAGCCCTGCAAAGCGTGCGTTCCGTGCTGGGCGGCGCCGTCTTCGAGGCGGCCACGGCGCAGCGCGTGTTTCGCCTGGCCATGTCGGATTACGGCGCGGCCTTGCTCTTGCCTGCTTTGCTGCGGCGCCTGCGCGCGGACGCGCCCGGCATCGACCTGGTTGTCAGCTACGCCAGCCGTCCGGCCGTGATCGCTGGCGTGCAGGATGGCGAGATCGACCTGGCGCTCGGCGTGTTCCCGCAACTGCCCGAGCAACTGCATAGAGAAACTTTATTTGAGGAAACGTTCGCGTGCGCGCTCGATCCGGCCAGCCTGGCGGCCGGTGAAATGCTGAGTTTGGACACCTATCTGGCGCGTCCCCATGTGCTGGTGGCGTCCAGCGAGGGTGGCATGGCGGCCGAAGTCGACGCGGCCCTGGCCCAGTTGGGACAGACGCGCCGCATCGCCGTGCGCGTGCCGTACTGGACGGTCGCTCCGGATGTTGTGAGGGGGACGGACTTGATCCTGACGGTGGCGCGGCGCGCCTTGCAGGGCAGCGCGGCGCAAGGGCTGGCGCAGTACGCTGCGCCGTTTGCCATTGCGCCGTTTGCGTTTGAAGTGATACGGCACCGCCGCACGGACGGCGATGCGGGCATCGCCTGGCTGCGCGCGGCCATTGCACAGGCCGCCGAGCCAGGCTGAGGTATTACAGGCCGCCGCCCTGGCCGTCGAACTTGCGCTCGATCAATTCGATCTTGTAGCCGTCCGGGTCGGTGATGAAGGCGATGACCGTGTTGCCGCCTTTCACGGGGCCCGGTTCGCGCGTGACGTTGCCGCCATTCGCGCGTGCCGCGTCGCAAGCGGCGACGATGTCGTCGGCCGAGATGGCGATGTGGCCATACGCCGTGCCCAGCTCGTAGCTGGTGGTGCCGTAGTTATACGTCAGTTCCAGTTCCGCGTGGTCGGGATTCGATCCATAGCCGACGAAGGCCAGCGTGTATTGGTATTCCGGGTTGTCGCTGGTGCGCAGCAATTTCATGCCCAGGACCTTGGTGTAAAAATCGATGGAGCGCTGCAGGTCGCCGACCCGTAACATGGTGTGCAAAATACGCATCGTAAATCCTTGAGGGTAATAGGGGAATGGCAGGATTTTATGCGTTTTACGGCTTTCTTGCCGAGACCGCCCCTGCCGTCCGGTGAGGGGACGGCAGCGGACGGCATGCCGGCATTACTCCAGATGGGCGTCCAGGGTGATTTCCGTAGCCAGCAATTTGGACACGGGGCAGCCGAGCTTGGCGCGCAGGGCCGCGTCCTGGAACGCTTCGTCGGTGGCGCCGGGGATGGTGGCCACGAGGGTCAGGTGCACGGCCGTGATGGCATAGCTGCCATCGATTTTTTCCAGGCTGACATCGGCCGTGGTTTTCAGGGCCGTGGCGCGCAAGCCCGCCTCGCCCAGCTGGCCGGACAGGGCCATGGTGAAGCAGGCCGCATGGGCGGCGCCGATGAGTTCTTCCGGATTGCTGCCGGGACCGTCTTCGAAGCGGGTGTTGAAGCCATAGGCTACGTTGTCGAGCGCGCCGCTTTGGGTGGAAATAAACCCTTTGCCATCTTTAAGGCCGCCACTCCAGACGGCTGATCCTGTTTTTTTCATGATGTACTCCTTGCGTGGTTCGAGCGTCCATCATGCGCGCCGGGGCTTGCCGCTTCCGTTCGTTGCGTCACACTGTGGGAGCATGCGCGGCCCATGACGGTTCGACTCAGCGCGCCTTCTTTGGTTCCAGTTCTGCGTCGGGACGCGCCTGTTTCGGTTCGGCCGGCTTGACCTTTTCCACGCCGGGCTGGGCACGCCGGTCCGTATCGACCAGGCCTTGCTCCAGGTCGCTGGCTGCCTGCTGCATGATCTTGCGCGGGCGCACGTTTTGCGCATCGGGCGACTCGTCGCGCTCGTGCGGCAGGCGGTCGATGCCGTCATTGCTGACTTTTTCATCGGTATTGATCTTGCGTTCGCTTGGCTGGGTAGCCATATGGCCTCCTGACAGTAAAAATGACGTGCCATCAGTGTCCCGCCGCGCGGGGCTGCCCGCAAGCGGATTTGTCCGGGCAGGGAGCGCTGGCGCACGCATGGACGATTCTTTTTCTGCGCTACACTGCGTGCAACACCAAGAACGCCCCTTGCAGGCACGCGGCAGCCGCACTATACTGTGCATATATACAGTATTATGCGATGCCGGCGTGCGATGCGACAGCCTGGGGCGGTTTGCCACCGAATTCACTACCGAGACTCTTATGCCCGTCGATACACACGCCGAACAGCCAGCCGCGACCTTGCCAGCCCCGGGAGAGCGCTTCAACCTGGGCGCCAAGACCATCGCCCTGGTCGTGCGCCAGAATACGGATGGCATTGCCGAGCCCGTGAAAAGCATCGTCGATTTCCTGCAAGTGCTGGGCCACACGGTGGTCTTCGAGGCGGAGACGGCTGCACACCTGAACCTGGCGTTTCCCGGCGTGCGCGCCATGTCGCCGGCCGAGATCGGCGCCGCTGCCGATTGCGCCATCGTCATGGGCGGCGACGGTACCATGCTGGGCATTGCGCGCCAGCTGGCGCCATTCGACGTACCTTTGATCGGTATCAATCAGGGGCGTTTGGGTTTCATGACGGATATTCCGCTCGAACGCATGCTGCCCGTGCTGGCGCAAATTCTCGGCGGCCGCTTCAAGGCCGAACGCCGCACCTTGCTCGAAGGCAGCGTGCTGCGTGACGGCGTGTCGATACACGTGGGCATGGCCGTCAACGATGTCGTCGTTTCGCGCGGCGGCGGCGCAGGCATGGCCGAATTGCGCGTCGAGGTCGATGGCCACTTCATGTACAACCAGCGCTCGGATGGCTTGATCATTTCCACGCCCACGGGCTCGACCGCGTACTCGCTGTCGGCCGGCGGCCCCTTGCTGCATCCGACCCTGGGCGGCATCGTGCTCGTGCCGATCGCCCCGCATGCGCTGTCGAACCGCCCCATCGTCTTGCCCGACTCCAGCCAGATCGTCGTGGAAATCGTGCGCGGGCGCGATATCAGCGTCAATTTCGACATGCAGACCTTTGCCAGCCTGGTGCAGCAAGACCGCATCCTCATCCGCCGTTCGCCGCATGCGATTACCTTCCTGCATCCGGAAGGGTGGAGTTACTACAACACCCTGCGTGAAAAATTGCACTGGAATGAGTATCCGTCGGGCGAGGGCAAGCTCAGCTAACATTTTCTCCACGTCAACCCGCGGTGCGCCGCCCAACCACAGAAGCCATGCTCCATACACTGTCCATTCGCGATTTTGTCATTGTCGATACCATTGAACTGGAATTTTCCGCCGGCTTCAGCGTGCTGACGGGGGAGACGGGCGCCGGCAAGTCCATCCTCATCGATGCGCTGACCCTGGCGCTGGGCGGGCGCGGCGACGCCAGCGTGGTGCGCGAAGGCGCGGCCAAGGCCGACATCACGGCCGATTTTTCCGTCAGCGAGGTGGCGCAAGCGTGGCTGGTGGCCAATGAGTTCGCCAACGACGAGGGCGGCGCCCTGTTGCGCCGCGTAATCGACAACGCGGGCCGCTCGAAAGCGTATATCAACGGCATCCCCGCCACGGCCGCGCAGCTGCGCGAGCTGGGCGACATGCTGGTCGACATCCACGGCCAGCATGCGCACCAGTCCTTGCTGAAAAGCGAAGCGCAGCGCGCCTTGCTCGACGGCCAGGCAACGGCGCGCGAAGCGGGCGCGGAGCAGGATGCGCGGCAAGTAGCCGCCCTGCACAAGCGCTGGCGCGCTCTCGTGCGCCAGCGCGAGGAATTCGAAACCAATGCCGCCAACGTGCTGTACGAGCGCGAACGCCTGGAATGGCAAGTGGGAGAACTGGAAAAACTGGCCGCCAAGCCCGGCGAATGGACGGAGATCACGAACGAGCACAGCCGCCTGTCGCACGCAGCCAGCCTGCTGGAAGGGGCGCAGGAAGCCTTGTCCATCATTTCTGAGCAGGAAGACCATCCGATCGTGTCGCAACTGTCGGCCCTGAACCAGAAGCTGGGCAAGCTGGTGTCCGTCGATGCGGAATTGCAACCGATTGTCGACCTGATCGAATCTTCGCGCATTCAATTGCAGGAATCCGTGTACGCGCTGAACAATTACCTGGACCGGGTCGAACTGGACCCGGAGCGCCTGCACCAGCTCGACGCGCGCATGGAAGCCATGCACAGCACGGCGCGCAAATTCCGC
The DNA here is from genome assembly GCF_030587315.1 of Janthinobacterium sp. SUN211. NCBI lineage: Bacteria > Pseudomonadati > Pseudomonadota > Betaproteobacteria > Burkholderiales > Oxalobacteraceae > Janthinobacterium > Janthinobacterium sp. SUN211. Next base: position 36,692 of record NZ_JAPWIC010000006.1, read on the forward strand.
GTCACGCCGGAAGAGTTGCCTGAGGAACACGTGAAGCTGTCGGAAAAGCTGCAGCACCTGGCCGACGCATCCGACATCGAGGGCTTGCTGCGCCAGGAAGCGAAGATCGAGGCGGAATACCGCGGCGTTGCCGAACGGTTATCAAACACGCGGCGCGCCGCCGCCCTGGAACTGGGGCATGCCGTCACGCGCGCCATGCAGGAACTGAGCATGACGGGTGGCAGCTTTGAAATCGCCCTGCACCCGTGCGAACCGGCCGCGCATGGCCTGGAGCAAGTGGAGTTTCTCGTCGCCGGCCATGCGGGCACGGCGCCCCGCTCGCTGGCGAAAGTCGCGTCCGGCGGCGAACTGGCGCGCATCGCGCTGGCCATCTCCGTCATCACCTCGCACGCCACCACCACGCCGACCCTGATCTTTGACGAGGTCGACAGCGGCATCGGCGGCGCCGTCGCGGAAGTGGTGGGACGCCTGTTGAAACGCCTGGGGCAGGGACGGCAAGTGCTGTGCGTAACCCACTTGCCGCAAGTGGCCAGCCAGGCAAATCAGCATTTCCAGGTGGCAAAAAGCACCCTGGACAATGGCAAGACGGCGTCGCGCATCGACATGCTCGACGCCAAGGCCCGGGTGGAAGAAGTGGCGCGCATGCTGGGCGGCCTGGAAATCACGGCCACCACGCGCAAGCATGCGCGCGAATTGCTGGCGATTTGACCTTGGACTGCGGGGAGCACTGCCTTTGCCTGGCAGCGCTCCCCGATGTTGACGCAATGTAACTATAATGGTCGGCTAATCCATCCAACGCCTTCGAAGAGCCTTCATGTCATTTCAAACAGAACCGCCGTACACGCATGGCAGTATCGACCGCAGCGCCGTGGTGCTGGTCAACCTGGGCACGCCCGATGCGCCGACTTCGTCGGCCGTGCGGCGCTACCTGAAGCAATTTTTGTCCGACCCGCGCGTGGTGGAGATTCCCCGTCTCGTCTGGTGGTTCATTTTGAACCTGATCATTTTGCCTTTCCGCTCCGGCCAGTCGGCCAAGAAATACGCGTCGATCTGGACGCGCGACGGTTCGCCCCTGAAAGTGCACACGCAAAAGCAGGCGAAATTGCTGGCCGGCGCCCTGGCCGAGCGGGGGCACGACGGCGTCACCGTGGCCATGGCCATGCGCTACGGTTCGCCTTCGCTGCCCGAAGTGCTGGCCAGGCTGAAAAGCGAAGGCTGCGAGCGCATCGCCATCCTGCCGGCCTATCCGCAATACTCGGGCACGACGACGGGTTCCATCTACGACGCCGTGTTTGCCCATTACGCCACGGTGCGCAATGTGCCGGAATTGCGCTTTATCAAGCAGTATCACGAGCACGACACATACATCGACGCCTTGCGCGATTCCGTGCTGAACCATTGGGAAGCGCATGGCCGTCCCGAAAAACTGGTGATGAGCTTTCATGGCGTGCCCAAGCGTACCTTGCTGCTGGGCGATCCCTACCACTGCCAATGCCTGAAAACGGCGCGCTTGCTGGCGGAAAAGTTGAAGTTGAGCAAAGATCAATACGTGGTGACCTTCCAGTCGCGCTTTGGCAAGGCCGAATGGCTGCAGCCGTACACGGCGCCCACCCTCGTGGCGCTGGCGCAACAGGGTGTCAAGCGCGTCGACCTGCTGTGTCCGGGCTTTACCAGCGATTGCCTGGAAACCCTGGAAGAGATCGCCATGGAAGCCAAGCATGACTTCGAAGCGGCCGGCGGCCAGCAGTTTCATTACATCGCTTGCCTGAACGAAACGCCAGCCTGGATCGCTGGCCTGGCGGAAATTGCCGAACAGCACATGATTGGCTGGCCGACGATGAAGACGGCGGCGCAGCGCGAAGCGGACAAGAAGGCGGGCGAGCAGGCGCGCACGGCGGCCCTGGCCCAGGGCGCGTCGAATTAAAGGCAATTATTTTTTGACAATAAAAAGCCGCGCTTGCGCGGCTTTGTCATGTCTGGCGCAGACAAGGGGTTTTCCGAATAGCAACATCGCCAGTGGCGATGGCTGCGGCGGGGCTGGTAGAATGCCCGCTTTGCCGTGGGAAGCCTGGAAAATCAAGGGGGCGCGCACGGATCGCTGCCCGAAATGGGAAGTGCTTTGTAATAAGCTGTAACATGGATCGCTGTAATTCCGGTTTTGCCATGCATACCCCTTGAAACAATAGGATATAGCCCCATCTGCCCGTTAGTGTTGTAAAGATAGTTAGACTAACTCATTTAAGTCATTGATTGTAGGAGCTTTTCAGATGCAAGATCAGGAAAACCAAGCTGTACCTAATCCGCAAGCGGACGCCGCGGCGACTGCCCCATCGACTCCCGCAGAGCCTACTTTGGAAGAGCAGCTGGCGAGTACCGAAGCGCGTCTTGCAGAGATGCACGATGCCTTCATGCGTGCCAAGGCCGATGGCGAAAATATCCGCCGCCGCGCGCAGGAAGATGTTGCTAAAGCGCATAAATTCGCAGTGGAAAGCTTTGCCGAAGCCATGGTGCCGGTGAAAGACAGCCTGGAAACGGCGCTGACGGTGGAAGCACCGACCATCGACTCGCTGAAAGAAGGCGTTGAGATGACCCTGAAGCAACTGACCGCCGCGTTCGAGCGCAACCGCCTGGTGGAAGTGTTGCCGGTGCAGGGCGAGAAGCTCGATCCGATGAAACACCAGGCTGTTGCCGTGGTGCCAGCGGACCAGGAAGCCAATACCATCGTGTCAGTCCTGCAAAAGGGCTATATGATTGCGGACCGCCTGCTGCGTCCAGCCATTGTAACGACCGCGCAAGCAAAATAATCAGAGGGCGGCATCAAGCAAGCCTTGAAACCATGCCGCTTTGCCACATATAAGAACCATCTGAAATCTAGCAAATAAAAGGAAAAAAATCATGGGTAGAATTATCGGTATCGATCTGGGAACCACGAATTCCTGCGTTTCCATCATGGAAAACGGTCAACCAAAGGTAATCGAAAACGCTGAAGGCGCACGCACGACGCCGTCGATTATTGCTTATCAAGAAGATGGCGAAATTCTCGTCGGCGCGCCGGCGAAACGCCAGGCCGTGACCAATCCGAAAAACACGCTGTACGCAGTCAAGCGTTTGATCGGTCGCAAGTTCGATGAAAAAGAAGTGCAAAAAGACATCGCGCTGATGCCGTACCAAATCATGAAAGCCGACAACGGCGATGCATGGATCGGCGTACGCGACAAAAAACTGGCGCCGCCGCAAATTTCGGCTGAAGTCCTGCGCAAGATGAAGAAAACGGCAGAAGACTACCTCGGTGAAGAAGTCACCGAAGCCGTCATCACCGTGCCTGCGTACTTCAACGACTCGCAGCGTCAAGCCACCAAGGATGCCGGCCGTATCGCTGGCCTGGACGTCAAGCGCATCATCAACGAGCCAACCGCGGCAGCGCTGGCGTTCGGCCTGGACAAGACCGAAAAAGGCGACCGTAAAATCGCCGTGTATGACTTGGGTGGCGGTACGTTCGACGTGTCGATCATCGAAATCGCGGATGTTGATGGTGAGAAACAATTTGAAGTGCTGTCGACCAACGGCGACACCTTCCTGGGCGGCGAAGACTTCGACCAGCGCGTCATCGATTACATCATCGACGAGTTCAAGAAGATCAACGGCATCGACCTGAAAAAAGATCCGATCGCCCTGCAGCGCATCAAGGCTTCGGCCGAGCGCGCGAAGATCGAATTGTCGTCGTCACAACAAACCGAGATCAACGAGCCGTACATCGCCATGGCGAACGGCGCACCGGTCCACTTGAACCTGAAGATGACCCGCGCCAAGCTGGAGTCCTTGGTGGAAGAGCTGATCACGGCCACGATGGAACCATGCCGTACCGCCATCAAAGATGCTGGCGTGAAAGTGTCGGACATCGATGACATCATCCTGGTCGGCGGTATGACGCGTATGCCGAAGGTACAGGAAAAAGTGAAGGAATTCTTCGGCAAGGATCCACGCAAGGACGTGAACCCGGACGAAGCCGTCGCCGTGGGCGCAGCGATTCAAGGTTCGGTCCTGTCGGGCGAACGCAAGGACTTGCTGTTGCTGGACGTCACCCCTCTGTCCCTGGGTATCGAAACCCTGGGCGGCGTGATGACCAAGATGATCCACAAAAACACGACGATTCCGACCAAGTTCAGCCAGGTCTTCTCGACGGCCGACGACAACCAGCCTGCGGTGACCATCAAGGTCTTCCAGGGTGAGCGCGAAATCGCCGCCGGCAACAAGGGTCTGGGCGAATTCAATCTGGAAGGCATCCCGCCAGCATCGCGCGGCACGCCACAGATCGAAGTGACCTTCGACATCGACGCCAACGGCATCTTGCATGTCGGCGCGAAAGACAAGGCCACCGGCAAGGAAAACAAGATCACGATCAAGGCCAATTCCGGCTTGACCGAGGCTGAAATCCAGAAGATGGTGAAAGACGCCGAGTTGAACGCGGAAGAAGACAAGAAGGTCAAAGAATTGGCCGAGTCGCGCAACCAGGCCGATGCTCTGGTACACTCGACCCGGAAATCCTTGACCGAATACGGCGACAAGCTCGATGCGGGCGAGAAAGAGAAGATCGAAGCGGCGATCACCGACCTGGAAGCAAGCATCAAGGCGGGCGACAAGGCTGAGATCGACGCCAAGGTGGAAGCACTGTCGAGCGCATCGCAGAAACTGGGCGAAAAAATGTATGCCGACATGCAAGCGCAGCAAGCTGCCGGCGGCGCGGAAGGTGCACAGCAAGCTGCTGGCGCATCGGACGCAGGCGCCAAGCAAGACGACGTTGTTGACGCTGACTTCAAAGAAGTCAAAGACAGCAAGTAATTGTCTTGCGCTCCCATGAACTGGGGGTAGCCGGGCTGAACGCTACATCGCGGGATTAGCCGCGAAGACCGGCCGAGCCGAGTCGCTGCGCCTAGCGCAGCACTCGACTCGGCTTTTTCGTGTAATTTTTACATCAGTAGATAGACTGCAAGGTGCCGACAACATGGCAAAGCGTGATTTTTACGAGACACTCGGTGTCGCAAAAAATGCTTCGGAAGAAGAGATCAAAAAGTCTTACCGTAAACTGGCGATGAAATACCATCCGGACCGCAATCCGGATAGCAAGGAATCGGAAGAAAAGTTTAAGGAAGTCAAAGAAGCCTACGAGATGCTGACCAATCCGGAAAAGCGCGATGCGTATGACCGTTACGGTCACGCTGGCGTGGACCCGAACATGGGCGGCGGTGGCGGCTTCGGCGGCGGTGCTGGCGGCTTTGCCGACAGCTTCGGCGATATCTTCGGCGACATCTTTGGCGGTGGCGGTGGACGCAGCCGCAATGCGGGTCCACAGGTGTACCGTGGCGCCGACTTGCGCTACAACCTGGAAATTACACTGGAGCAAGCTGCTCACGGCTTCGACACGACCATCCGCGTGCCGAGCTGGGACAAGTGCGACACTTGCCACGGCAGCGGCGCCAAGCCGGGCACTTCGCCCACCACCTGCGGTACGTGCGGTGGCCACGGTCAGGTACGCATGCAGCAAGGTTTCTTCAGCATCCAGCAAACCTGCCCGAAATGCCATGGCAGCGGCAAGGTCATCACTGACCCGTGCACGCCATGCGGCGGTGCCGGTCGCATCAAGCGCAACAAGACCCTGGAAGTGAAAATTCCAGTCGGTATCGACAACGGCATGCGTATCCGTTCGTCCGGCAACGGCGAACCGGGCACGAATGGCGGTCCGTCGGGCGACCTGTATGTGGAAATCCACATCAAGCCGCACGCCGTGTTCCAGCGCGAAGGCGACGACTTGCATTGCGAAATGCCGATCTCGTTCGCCAAGGCGGCCTTGGGCGGCGAAATCGAAGTGCCTACCCTGAACGGCAAAGTGTCGTTCACGATTCCCGAAGGCACCCAGTCAGGTAAAACCTTCCGCCTGAAAGGCAAGGGCATCAAGGGCGTGCGCTCCGGTTACGCGGGCGACTTGTTCTGCCACGTGGCCATCGAAACGCCGGTGAAACTGACGGAAAAACAGAAAGACCTGCTGCGCGACTTTGAAAAGTCGACGACCGAGGGCGGTGCCAAGCACAGTCCGCAAAGCAAGACCTGGAAAGACAAGGTCAAGGATTTTTTTGAGTAAGCACACGTAATACCATGCGCCGGGATGCTGAAACATCCCGGCGTTTTTTTCACCGCGACTGAGAAATGTGCGCGCATCGCCGGCCTATGGGCGCGATCTGCCGCCAACTCGGTCGTACGCACACAATGGGAGCGATATGACCGAACCGAAAAATGGCCTGGCCCTGGCGGAACTGCTGCAGCGTAACCGCCGCTGGGCCGACTCGATGGTGGCGAAAGACCCGAACTTCTTCAAGAATCTGGAAGCGCAAACGTCGCCCGAATACCTGTGGATCGGCTGTTCCGACAGCCGCGTGCCCGCCAACGAACTGCTGGGCATGGCGCCTGGCGACGTGTTTGTGCACCGCAATATTGCCAACGTGGTCGTGCATTCCGACCTCAATTGCCTGTCTGTCCTGCAATTTGCCGTGGACGTGCTGAAAGTCAAACATGTCATCATCGTCGGCCATTACGGCTGCAAGGGCGTGCATGCGGCCATGACGGGCACGCGCATCGGCCTGGTCGACAACTGGCTGCGTCACGTCCAGGACGTGGGCCAGAAGCATGAGCGCTACCTGGGCGACGTGCTGACCAGCCGCCAGCGCGGCGACCGCCTGTGCGAACTGAACGTGGTGGAACAAGTCTTGAACGTGTGCCAGACCACCATCGTGCAAGATGCGTGGGAACGCGGACAGGAACTCAGCGTCCATGGCTGGGTCTATGGCTTGAAGGATGGCTTGCTGAACGACCTGGAAGTGACCGTCAAGGCCGGCCACGAACTGGCGCCGCGCATGGCGGCCCGCCTGGCCCGCTACGAAGCAACTGCGTAAGCCAGCAATGCTGGCGCGGCGCTAAGGTGCCGCGCCTTCCAGGCGGCCCAGGTAGTCGGCCGCCTCCCGCACGCCCTCTTGCGCCGCCTGGCGCAGCCAGGTCTTGGCCTGGGGAATGTCCTGCGGCGTGCCCCGGCCTTCGGCCAGCGCCACGCCATAGTGGTAGCGCGCCAGCCGCGCATAGCCGGCGTCATCATTCGTATGCGCGCCGCGCCGCATCAGCGCCGTCGCCTGCGCCAGGTCCTTGGTCACGCCGATGCCCGTTTCATACAGCTGGGCCAGCCAAATCATCGAATACACATCGTTCCAGCGCCGGATGCAATCTTCAAAGATGGCGACGGCGGCCGCATGGTCGCCCGTCTTGTCGGCCGCATAGCCGTACAAGCACTTGATGCGCTTGTCGCTGTGCACATAGGCTTTGTAGCTGAGATCACTTTCACCCTGGCTATCCTGGGCATGGACGGGAACAGTCAACAGCAAGGCGAGCAGCAGGGCGTAGGTGGGCATGGCTTTCCCGGGGCTAGGGTTAAAGCTTGGTAGATAAGCAAGTTGCGTGCTAGCGCCATTCCCGGGCAAGGCCGGTACTGCTGTGCCAATTCGTGACAGCCGCTGTGGCAGCGTGGCGCAACGCGCCGCGCATATCCATATAGTAAATGCTTCGTTTGCAAGCAAGGCTGGCCGGCATACAGTGGACTTCCCCTGACTCTTGACGAATTCCCATGTCGGCCGTCCTGAAACCCGCGTTTTCTTCCAGCCCGTTCCGTATCGAGACTTTCGATGCGCCGCTCGGCGCGCAAGTGCTGGGGCTGGACCTGGCGCAGCCGCTGTCGCTGGGCGACTTCCAGCGCCTGCACCACGCCCACCTCGACCATCACGTGCTGGTGTTCCGCGACCAGCGCATCACGCCGCAGCAGCAAGTCGATTTCAGCCGCCGCTTCGGCCCCCTGCAAATCCACGTGCTGCGCCAGTTCCAGCTGCCCACGCAGCCGGAAGTGCTGATCATCTCGAACATCGTCGAGGATGGCCAGCCCATCGGCCTGGGCGACGCGGGCCATTTCTGGCATTCCGACCTGTCGTACAAGGAAGTGCCCAGCCTCGGTTCCATGCTGCACGCGCAAGAGTTGCCGGACGAGGGCGGCGATACCGTGTTTGCCAACATGCACCTGGCGTGGGAAAGCTTACCGGCCGCGCTGCGCCACGCCGTGCGGGGTGCCCGTGCCGAGCACAGCTACCTGAGCCAGTACGAGGAATTGCGCCGCCGCAACCCATGGCGGCCCGCGCTGACGCAGGCGCAGGTCGATGAAGTCAAACCCGTGACGCACCCCGTCGTGCGCGTGCACCCGGAAACGGGCCGCCGCGCCCTGTTTGTCAGCGAACACTTCACCACGCGCATCGTCGGCTTGCCCGACGATGAAAGCCGCGCCCTGCTCGATGAACTGTTTGCCCACAGCGTGCGCCCGGAGCATTTATATGTGCACCGCTGGCAGCCGCACGACCTGGTGTTCTGGGACAACCGCTCGCTGATGCACCTGGCGACGGGCTGCCCGCCCGACCAGCGCCGCAAGTTGTATCGCACCACCATCGAAGGCGATGCGCCGTATTGATTTTTTTGACTGTTGATCTGACCCAAGGAGTGTCCATGTTGCCGATCTTTAGCTTTGCCCGCCGCCTGCTCGCCGCCATCGCTCTGCTGTGCATGGCCATGTCCATGGCACGGGCTGAAGGGCAGATCCGCATCGCGGGCCAGCATGGCATCACCTTCTTGCTGCTCAATATTGCGCAGGAACAAAAGCTGATCGAAAAGCATGGCAAGCAGCAGGGCGTCGATGTCAAGGTCGAGTGGATCACCCTGTCCGGCGGGCCGGCCATCAATGACGCTTTGTTGTCCGGCAATATCGATATCGCGGGGGCCGGGCTGGGGCCGCTGCTGACCATCTGGGACCGCACCAAGGGAAGGCAGAACGTGCGCGGCGTGGCTTCGCTCGGTAATTTTCCCTACTATTTGATCAGCAACAACCCCAAGGTAAAAACCCTGGCGGACTTGACGGACAAGGACCGCATCGCCTTGCCCGCCGTGTCTGTTTCCGTGCAGGCGCGCATCTTGCAGATGGCGGTGGCGAAGCAGTGGGGCGACAAGGAATTCGCCCGCCTCGATAAGATCACGCAAACCCTGCCGCACCCGGACGCGGCGGCCGCCATCATCGCAGGCGGCACGGAGCTGACCGGTCACTTCGGCAATTCGCCGTTCCAGGAACAGGAACTGGCGCAAAACCCGAACGCCCACATCATCCTGAATTCGTACGACGTGCAAGGCGGGCCCAGCTCGTCGACCCTGCTGTATGCGACGGAAAAGTACCGCAAGGACAATCCGAAGACTTACCGCGCCTTCATCGCCGCCTTGGCGGAAGCGGCGCAGTACGCGAGCAGCAATCCGCAAGGCGCGGCCGACATCTATATCAAGGTCAACAAGAGCAAGGTGGACCGCAACCTGCTGCTGAAAATCTTTGCGAATCCGCAAGTGCAATTCAAGATCGCGCCGCAAAATACCCATGGCCTGGCGCAATTTTTGCACCGCGTGAACGCCATCCGCAACCTGCCTGACAGCTGGCGCGACTACTTCTTTGACGACCCTGCCATTACGCAAGGAGGCTGACATGAACGCACCCGCTTTTCACCTGGTACGTCCGCCAGTCGCCTTACAGCCTTTGCTCAGCGTCAAGAATGTCAGCCTGGAATACCGCACCGAACAGCGCACCGTGCGCGCCACGCATGACGTCAGTTTCGACGTGTTCCGCGGCGACCGTTTTGTGCTGCTGGGGCCATCCGGCTGCGGCAAATCGTCCTTGCTGAAAGCCGTGGCCGGCTTCATCGCGCCGCGCGCGGGCAGCATCGCCATGCAGGGCCAGGCCATCCAGAAACCGGGGCCGGACCGTGTCGTCGTGTTCCAGGAATTCGACCAGTTGCCGCCATGGAAGACCGTGCTGGAAAACGTCATGTTCCCCTTGCTGGCCAGCAAACGTCTGGACAAGGCGGCGGCCCGCGAGCGTGCCCATCACTGGATCGCCAAGGTGGGCCTGGCCGGTTTCGAGGATGCCCATCCGCATACCTTGTCGGGCGGCATGAAGCAGCGGGTGGCCATCGCCCGCGCCCTGGCCATGCAGCCGGAAGTGCTGCTGATGGACGAGCCGTTTGCCGCTCTCGACGCCTTGACGCGGCGCAAGATGCAGGAAGAGCTGAGCCGCTTGTGGGAAGAGCTGCGTTTTACGCTCGTGTTCGTCACGCATTCGATCGAGGAAGCTTTGGTCGTGGGCAACCGCATCCTGCTGCTGTCGCCCCATCCGGGCCGGGTGCGCGCCGAACTGAACAGTCACCAGTTCGGCCTGCACAGCGCCGGCAGCGCGGAGTTCCAGGCTGCCAGCAGCCGCATCCATGGTTTGCTGTTCGATGAGGACGTTGCTCCCACCCAGCAAGCTGACGCGGCACGCAGGGAGGCCGTATGAGCGCGCTGCTGGAACCTCCCATCCGCCAGGAATTCGTCTATGCGGCGCCGCCGCCGGCCGGCGTCACCGTCGAGCGGCCGCTGTCGCGCTGGCAGCGCCTGGGCCAGCATGCGCTATGGCGCAAGGCCTTGATTTTGCTCAGCCTGGCCCTGCTGTGGGAAGGCGCGGCGCGCTGGACGCACAACGATTTATTGTTGCCCAGTTTTTTGCAGACGGCGCAGGCATTCATCGGCGGCATCGCCAGCGGTGAGTTGCTCACGCGTACGGCCGCATCCCTGGTCGTCTTGCTGCAGGGCTATGCCATGGGCGTGCTGGCCGCCTTCGTGCTGACCTTGCTGGCAGTGTCGAGCCGCATCGGGCGCGACGTGCTGGAAACCCTGACGGCCATGTTGAACCCGCTGCCCGCCATTGCCCTGTTGCCGCTGGCTTTATTATGGTTCGGCCTGGGGCGCGCCAGTTTGATCTTTGTCATCGTCCATTCCGTGATGTGGCCGCTGGCCCTGAACACGTATGCGGGCTTCCAGGGCGTGCCCGACACCCTGCGCATGGCGGGCCGCAATTACGGCTTGAACGGCTTGCGCCTGGTGCTGCACATCCTCGTGCCGGGCGCCTTGCCCTCGATTGTCTCGGGCCTGAAGATCGGCTGGGCGTTTGCCTGGCGCACCCTGATCGCGGCCGAGTTGGTATTCGGCACGACGTCGGGCCAAGGCGGCCTGGGCTGGTACATCTTCCAGAACCGCAACGAGTTGTACACGGACAAGGTGTTCGCCGGCCTGGCCGCCGTCATCGTCATCGGCTTGCTGGTGGAAAACATCGGCTTTCGCAGCCTGGAACGCGTGACTCTCAAGCGCTGGGGCATGCAGCGATAGCTATTTCAGCATGCTGCGTGCCGCCGCGACGATTTGCCGCGACAGCTGCTCCAGGCGCGGCGACTGCACCTTCCACGTATGCCAGTACAGGGCCACGTCGGCCGGGGTCTTGGGCGTGAGCATTTCCACCAGCTCACCGTCCGTATTTGCCTTCAGTAACAGCTCGGGCACCATGCCGTAACCGAGGCCGTAGCGGATGGCGTTGAAGTGCGAGGTGGCGCCCGGCACGTAATGGCAGGGGTAGGCCCCTTCGGGCAAGCCCAGCGCCTCTTGCAGGAACGACGATTGCAGCGTGTCCTTGCGCGTGTAGGCGACGACGGGCGCCGTGCGCGCTGCCTTGCGCGTCAGCCCGTGCGCGAACCACTGCTGGCGGAACGCTGGCGTGGCCACCAGCCAGTAGCGCATCACGCCCAGCGGCTCGGCCGTGCAGCCGCGCATGGGCTTGGGCTCCGTGCTGATGCAGCCGATCGCCATGCCCGTTTCCAGCAAGGTGTAGGTGTGGTCCTGGTCTTCCACGGTCAAGTCCAGCAGCACGCGCTCGCGTATCAGCACCTCGGACAGGGCCGGGAAGAACCAGGTGCCCATCGAGTCCGCGTTCAGCGCCAGCACCAGGGTCAGCGGGGCATCCTGCTGCACCGCCAGTTCCGCCTGCAAGTCCGCTTCCAGCAGCTTGGCCCGCTTCAGATACTGCATCAGCCGCTGGCCCATGCGCGTGGCGCGCGCGGGACGGCTGCGCACGATCAGGGCGTTGCCCAGCTGGCTTTCCAGCGCCCGCACCCGCTGCGAAATGGCGGGCGACGTCAGATGCAGCCGCAGCGCCGCCTGCTCGAAGCTGCCCGTTTCGACGACGGCGCGGAACGCTTCCGTGTGCTTGGGATTGAGGTCCATGGTGCGCGCCTAACATAAGAAAAATTTATCAATACTAAATAATACTTACTTTTTATAAGGATAGGTGTGTTGCAGTGCACAATACCTCTTTGATGGAGTGCCGCGCGCCAGCGTGCGGCCTCCTGGCAGCAAAGGAATGACAATATGGAAACGCAAGATACGGCGCAAGACAGCTCGCAAGACAGCGGCAAAGACGGCGCCACGGCGCGCAAGCCGCCATCCAAGCTGGCGCGCAATCTGAAATTCGGCCTGGGACTGACTCTGGGCCTGGGCTTGTCCGCAGCCATGGCGGGCGGCTGGTGGCTGCGCCAGGCGTGGCAGGATTTGCCCGCCGTCGAGCACCTGGCCCAGTACAAGCCCGCGCTGCCGCTGCGCATTTTCTCCAGCGAAGGCGAGCTGCTGGCCGAATACGGCGAAGAGCGCCGCGAATTCCTGCCCTTGAATGAGATCCCCCTGCGCATGCGCCAGGCCCTGCTGGCCATCGAGGATGCGCGCTTCTACGAACACGGCGCCGTCGATTTCTATGGCCTCACGCGCGCCACGCTCGCCAATGTCGTCACGGGCCACCATGCGCAGGGCGCCAGCACCATCACCATGCAGGTGGCGCGCGACTTCTTCCTGTCGCGCGAAAAGACCGTGCAGCGCAAGCTGACGGAGATGCTGCTCGCCTACAAGCTGGAACAGCACTATGGCAAGGACAAGCTGCTGGAACTGTATATGAACCAGATTTACCTGGGCGAACGCTCCTACGGTTTTTCCGCTGCCTCGAACATCTATTTCGACAAGCCGCTGGCCGACGTCAGCATTGCCGAAGCGGCCATGCTGGCCGGCTTGCCGAAGGCTCCATCCGCCTACAACCCTGTCGCCAATCCGCAGCGCGCCACCGTGCGCCAGCACTACATCCTGCAGCGCATGCGCGAACTCGGTTACATCACGCCAGCCGAATACGATGCAGCGGTGGCGGAAAAACTGGCCCTGAACAAGGACCGCAACAGCTCCGTGCATGCGGCCGCGTATGCGGTCGAAGAAGCGCGCCAATTGATCCTGCAAAGCTATCCCGAGGGCGCCTACAGCATGGGCCTGGACGTGACGACCACCATCCGCATGGCGCCGCAGCGGGCGGCCGACAAGTCGCTGCGCGATGGGCTATTGAATGCGCAGGCGCGGCGCGGCTACCGTGGCCCGGAAGCGCGCCTGGCCGCCTCCGCAGACAGCGTGGCGCGCCAGCTGGCCGCCTATCCGGACAGCGGCGAATTGCGCGCCGCGCTGGTGCGCAAGGTGGAGAGTACCGGTGTGCGCCAGGTCAAGGCGCAGCTGCGCAATGGCGACGAGATCGTGCTGACGGCATCGGACGCGCGCCTGGGCGGCAAGCTGCAGTGGGATGGCAAGCGCGCCATCGTCGAGGGCAGCGTGATCCGCGTGGTGCACGACGCGGCAAAGAACCGCTGGCTGGTGAGCCAGCTGCCCGAGATGGAAGGCGCGCTCATTTCCGTCGAGGCGCACAGCGGCGAAATCGTCGCCATGGCGGGCGGCTTCGATTTCTACCGCAACCACTACAACCACGCCATGCAAGCCTACCGCCAGCCCGGTTCCAGCTTCAAGCCCTTCGTGTACTCGGCGGCGCTGGAAAAGGGATATTTCCCCGGCACGGCCGTGGATGATACGCAGCGCCTGCTGCTGCCGCAGGAGACGGGCGCGCAGCCGTGGCGTCCGCGCAATTACGGCAACAACTATGAAGGCTTCATCAGCGTGCGGCGGGGCCTCGTGCGCTCGAAAAACCTGGTGGCCGTCAGCCTGATGCAGGCGGCCGGTCCAGGCTATGTGCAGCACTACGCCACGCGCTTCGGTTTCGAGAGCGCGCGCAATCCCGTCTCGCTACCGCTGGCGCTGGGCGCGGGTGCCGTCACGCCGCTGCAGCTGGCGCAATCGTATGCCGTGTTTGCCAATGGCGGCATGCAGATGCCGCCGAAATTGATCAAGGAAGTGCGCAGCCGCAGCGGAGAAGTGCTGTTCAGCGATGCGGCGCCACGCGCCAAGGGAGAACCGGTGCTGGGTACGCAAGTGATCTCCACGCGCAACGCCTACGTCATGGACAGCATGCTGCGCGACGTCGTCAAGAGCGGCACGGGCCGTGGCGCGCTGGCGCTGGGACGCGGCGACGCGGCCGGCAAGACGGGCACCTCGAACAACGCCTACGACGCCTGGTTCGCCGGCTATTCCTCGGGCCTCGTCTCCGTCGTCTGGCTCGGCTACGACCAGCCGAAAAGCTTGGGTAACGCCACCGGCGGCACCCTGGCGCTGCCCGTCTGGCGCGATTACATGCAGGTGGCCGTACAGGGCCGCCGCGAGCAGGTGCTGGCCGAACCGGCAGGCCTGTCCCTGCTCGACGGTGATTACGTGTATGCCGAATACCTGGCCGGCGACTGCCTGAAGGATAACTTTGCCTTTATCCACAGCAGCGTCAGCTGCGGCAGCCTGGGTGCGGATACGCGCATGGCGCACGGTGACGCTGGCAACGGCGGCTCCAGCACGGGCACGAACGAGGCGCGCACCCTGAGCGAAGCGCGCGAACGCGAACAAATTCTCAAATCATTTTCGGAAGAGTAAGAGCATGCTGTTATATACGATTTACCTGGTGGCGATTGTCGCCGAAGCGATGTCCGGCGCCATCATGGGCATGCGGCGCGGCATGGATTTGTTCGGCATCTGCATGATCGGCACCGTCACGGCGCTCGGCGGCGGCACGGTGCGCGACGTGCTGCTGGGGCACTATCCGCTGGGCTGGATCGCGCATCCCGAGTACCTGCTGTTTACCATCGGCGCGGCCGTCGTTACGGCCTTTGTCGCGCGCTACCTGCACCATCTGCGCGCCGTCTTCCTGCTGGTCGATGGACTGGGCCTGGTGGCGTTTTGCGTGATCGGTTGCGACATCGCCATGTCGGCCAAGATGCATCCGGCCATCGTCGTGCTGGCGGGGATGATCACGGGCGTTTTCGGCGGCCTGCTGCGCGACATCCTGTGCAACCAGATTCCCCTCGTGCTGCAGCGTGAAGTGTATGCCACCGTGGCCCTGTTTACGGGCAGCCTGTATGTCGGTCTGCTGTACTTCAAGGTCGACAGCTCCGTGGCGCAACTGGCATCCATCGGCGCCGGTTTCCTGTTCCGTTTCCTGGCGTTGCACTTCGAGTGGCGCCTGCCGAATTTCAATGGCGACCGGATTCGCGGATTTGAATAGGGCGCTGGCTTCCTGAATATTTTTACGCGCATTTAACCCCTTTTTCTCCGCCGCTGCGTTTCATGTTGGACACCCCAGCCAACCGGAGAAGAAGCGATGTCCAGCGCCCTCAAGATCACATTGATACTGTCCCTGCTGCTGTCGGCGGGCTGCCACGCCGCCGGCACGGCGCCGCGCAAGACCCTGGCGCCGTTTACCAGCGAGCAGGCCTTGAGCAGCTACCTGCAGCAGTTGCAGGCGCGCCAGGCGGCACTGCAAAGGGAACAGCAGAAACTGCAGGGCGCCACGGCGCAGTACATGTCGGCGCCACCGCCTGCGCCGATGGTGGCGAAAGCCGCGCCGGCAGCGTCTGCAGAAGCGGCGGAATCCGTCACCAATGTGCAGACGACAGGCGTGGACGAAGGCGGCATCGTCAAGCTGCATGGTAAGCACCTGGTGATGCTCAGGCGCGGCAAGCTGTTCACCGTGCAGGTGGGCGGCAAGGCCCTGCAGCCCGTCGCCTCGCTCGACGCGTTCGCGCCGGGCAGCGACCCGTCGGGCAGCTGGTATGACGAGATGCTGATCGATGGCGATACGGTGGTGGTGATCGGCTACAGCTACAGCCGTGGCGGCACGGAGATCGGCCTGTTCGACATCGATGCGGACGGCAAGCTGGCCTACCGCTCCACCTATCACTTGCGCTCCAACGACTATTATTCGTCGCGCAATTACGCGAGCCGTTTGATCGGCAGCAAGCTGGTGTTTTACTCTCCCTTGTCGCTGAACCTGCGCCGTGGCGACCCGTTCGGCGGCTTTCCCGCGCTGCGCCGCTGGCGTCCCGACGCCGTGCCATCGGACTTCAAGCGCATCGCTCCGGCCACGCGCATCTACCGCACCGACGAAGAACCGGAACCGGGTACCAGTCTGGCCCTGCACACGGTCACCGTGTGCGACCTGGCGCAGCGCGACATGCGCTGCGAAGCGACCGCCGTGATGGGACCGCAGGGCCGCGTATTTTATGTGTCGGGCGAATCCGTCTTTGTGTGGACGACGCGCCGGGGCAGCGATTCTGGCCTGTTCCGCATCCCCCTCGATGGCAGCGCACCCAGCGCACTGAAGGTGGCCGGCGCACCCGTCGACCAGTTCTCGTTCCTGGAAAGCGCGGATGGCCACCTGAACGTCCTGCTGCGCGCCGAAGGCCAGGGCGACGCCATGTGGGATGGCACGCGTGGCCGGGGTGACATGGCGCTGCTGCGCGTGCCATTGGCGTCGTTTTCCGATGGCCGCGACAGTGCGCCCGCCAGCAGCTACAAGGCGCTGCCCGGTGGTGGCGGCTACGGGCTGCAAAACCGCTATGTGGGACCGTATCTGTTGTACGGCAATCCGGGCAATCCCGGACGCCGCAAGGCTGACCAGGCCTGGCCGCGCCAGCCCCTGTATGCCGTACGCTGGGCCGATGGGGGCAGCGTGCAAGCCCTGTCCCTGCCGCACGGCGTGGAACGCATCGAGGCGCTGGGCGATGACGCCGTGGTGATCGGCGCGCAGGGACGGGATCTGCACTTCAGCAGCATTCGCCTGGGAGCGCAGGCGGCGGTTGCCACGCGCTATATCCGCGCCGATGCGGCGCAGGGCGAATCGCGCAGCCACGGCTTTTTCTACAAGCCGCAAGCGGCCGGCGAGGGCATGATCGGCTTGCCCATCCTGGGCGCGGACGAGCGGCCTGGCCTCAACAAGTCAGCCGCATCCGTTCTCTATCTGCGCAACAGCAGCTTGCAATTGACGGAACTGGGCGCGCTGGCGGCGCGGTCCGGCCAAACGCCGGACGATGGCTGCCGCGCGTCCTGCGTGGACTGGTACGGCAATGCGCGCCCCTTGTTCCTGCAGGGTAGGGTCTTCGCTTTGCTCGGCTATGAATTGGTGGAAGGGGCGTTCAAGGATGGACAGATCCGCGAAGTGCGCCGCATCAGCTATGCACCCATTGCGCCCGCTGCACGCTGACGGCGTAGCGAAATTGTCGCCGCCGCGTAGTTCGGCTACACTGGTCCGCATGCCCGACACTTTATTGACCGCGACGGATGAAGATCTGATGCTGCGCTACAGCGCTGGCGATCTGCCGTCGTTTCGCGAACTGTACCGGCGCCATAGCCAGGGCCTGTACCGCTTCGTGGCCTGGCGTTCGCCGCGCCGCGCGTGGGTGGACGAGATCGCGCAGGACGCGTGGGCCAGCCTGCATGCGGCGCGCGCCGGCTACCAGCCGCAGGCGGCGTTCCGCACCTATCTGTACCAGATCGCGCGCAACCGCCTGATCGACATCCTGCGCCAGCGGGAAGGACAGGAACACGACGACGTGGGCGAACTGGCGGACGAGGGTACATCGCCGCCGCAATCGCTGGAGCAGAAACAGCAGCACGCGCTGCTGCATGCGGCCATCGCCGCGCTGCCGGTGGAGCAAAAGGAAGCGCTGGTGCTGCAGCAGTTCAGCGGCATGAGCATCCTCGAGATCGCCGTGGTGACGGGGGCGGAGGCTGAAACCGTCAAGAGCCGGCTGCGCTACGCCATGCAGAAATTGCGCACGGGCTTGGACAGCGCCGCTGGCGCGGGAGGACAGGCATGAATACGTACAATCAAGATAACGACGAACGGCACGACGAGGAATTGAACGCGCTGCTGGCCAGCCTGCCGCAGCCCGCGCCTTCCAGCGCGCTCGATACGGTCATTCTGGCGGATGCGGAAAGAGCCTTGCAGCAGCCGGCGGCCGCGAACGACAGCGCCGATGGCGTGCTGCGCACCTTGCCCGCCAAGCAAGCACCGGACTACCTGCAGCGCTGGCGCGTTCCGCTGGGACTGGCCGCGGCCGTGTTGTTGACGGTCAACCTGATCGGAGTGGACTGGTTCGGCTCGAAGCCGGCGCAATTCCCCGTGGTCGGGGAACCGGTCACGCAGGAAGTGATGCCTGCCGCGGCGCCGGTGCCGCAGGCAGTCGTCTCCAGTGCACCCGCGCAGGCACCGGCGCCTGCGCCGCGCGCCATGGCAGTAGCCAAGTCAGCGCCGACGGCTGAACTGGCAGCATCGCCGCCGCCTCCACCGCCGGCCACGGACATGCATCAGGCGATGGAGCAGCAAGTCGCCATGCAGGCCGATGCCAGCATGCAGCGACAGGCGCCCGTGCAGCGCGCGCTGGCCAAGCCCGCGCCCGTCGCGGCCCGTTCCGCGCCGATGCCGCCGCCCGCAAAGCTCGATGCTTCCGTGTGGTTGGTGAAGATCGACGCCCTGCTCAAGGCCGGCGAAGGCGTATTGGCGCACGAGGAGTGGACGGCGTTCCGGCAGGCGTATCCCGACTATCCGGTAGCCGAGGAGCTGCGGCAGCGGCTGGAAACGAAGTAAAAAACGCTAGACGATTCCCTTTCGGCGTTCCCACACGGCGCTGCCCACGAAAATGGCGGCGCATACCCACATCACGGCCGGCAGGGCATTCACGCCCACCGATTGCATCAGGACGCCCGTCAGCAGCGGTCCGCCGCCGCTGGTCACGCCCCAGGTGGCGTTGACGATGGCGCTGGCGCTGGTCAGCGACAGACCCGTAAACCGCTCGCCGCACGCTACCAGCGCCAGCATGTAGATGCCGCCCGCCGCCGCGCCCAGCAACAACAGCAAGGTCCACCACAACCACGGCGTGCCGACGGCGAACGGCAGCAGCGGCAGCAGCAGGCAGACGGCCACGCCGCAGCCCGCATGCACCCTGACGCGGCCGAAGCGGTCGGCCATCCATCCCAGCGCGAATTGCAGGCCCGTGTCACCCACCAGCACCACGGTGGCCGACAGCAGGGCCAGGTCCGTGCCGATGCCGTGCTCCATCGCGTACAGGGGCAGCAAGCTCAATGCCAGCGTGTCGAACAGGGCGAAGAAGGCGGCGCCCAGCACGATCATCGGCATGCGCGGCAGGATCAGGGGCCATTTCACGCCGTGTTCCTCCGGTTCGCGTTCCGGGCCGCTGTTCGAGATCAGCATCAATCCCGGCACGGCCAGCAAAAACAGCAGGCCGCAGGCGGCGAAGCTCCAGCTGATCTTGTCGTTGAACAGGGCCACGAGGGCGGGGCCGATCAGCTGGAAGAAGGTAAAACTGGTGGTGTACATGGCCACCACGCGTCCCCGCGAATTGTCGGGCGCCAGGCGGTTCACCCACGCTTCGCCGATGGTAAACAGCACGCCCATGGCGCCGCCGAACAGGAAGCGCAGCACGCTCCACGCCAGCAGGTGGTCGGTGAACTGCATGGCGATCGTCGCCAGCGATGCCACCCACACGGCGCCCAGCATGGTGGCGCGCGCGCCGAAGCGTCCCACCCAGCGCGAGACGAACGGCGAGGCGGCCAGGATGCCGAGGGCGCTGACGGCCGTGATCATGCCGATGATGTCCGTGCCCACGCCGCGCTGGTGCAGTGTCAGCGCGGTGAGCGGCATGGTGGCGCCCAGGCCCAGGCCCACCACGCCGATGCTCACCACGAGGGCGAAGAAGTCGCGCCACGGCATGTGCTTCATGGTTGCTCCCATAGGGTGGAACAGGTATTTGGAAAGGCTAGAAAACGGTGTGGATGCATGGGAAAGTAAGAAGACTTTGCCGGTGGCGCTGGTATTTGGCGCCGGACGGGCATATGATGATTTTAACAAAGACAATATTGCAAAGCCGTAGTGTAGGCGATGTGTGCCGCCGCTGGCCACGGCCATCGGTGTGGTCGCCCCTGCCGGCTCTGCTGTACAGTGAAGCGAGCGGCAGCGCCGTCATGGGCTGTCATTGGATCGTCACGCCAGCGAGGTAGCACTCTATGCGCCGTCCCATCGTTCTCGTCCCCGCCTGCCAGCGCCAGCTTGGCAGCCACATCTGGCACATGGCGCAGGACAAATACCTGCACGCCGTGCTGCGCGGCGCCGGTTGCATGCCGCTGCTGCTGCCCGCCCTGGGTGCGGATGCGGACCTGGAAGCGGCGCTGCACCTCGCCGACGGCGTCATGCTGACCGGTTCCGCCTCGAACGTCGACGCGCGCCTGTATGGCGAAGACATCCTGCATCCCGACCTGCCGCAAGATCCCGCGCGCGACGCCACCACCTTGCCCCTGATCCGCGCCGCGCTGGCGCGCCAGCTGCCCCTGCTGGCCATCTGCCGCGGCTTCCAGGAAGTCAACGTGGCCCTTGGCGGCAGCCTGCACCAGGCCGTGCACGTCGTGCCGGGCATGCAGGACCACAGGGAGAATGTGCTCGATCCCCTGGCGCGCCAGTACATGCCCGCGCACCGCATCAAGCTGATGCCCGAAGGCCTGCTGTCACGCCTGCTGGGCGGCGAGAGCGAGATGATGGTCAATTCCTTGCATGGCCAGGGCGTCGCCCGGCTGGCCGATGGCTTGCTGGTGGAAGCACTGGCCGACGACGGCCTGGTGGAAGCGTATAGCGTGGCCAGTGCCGCCGGTTTTACGCTGGCCGTGCAATGGCACCCGGAATGGCAGGTGGAAGACAACCCGCAGTCGATGCGGCTATTCGGCGCCTTTGGCCAGGCGTGCCGCGATTTCCAGGAACAGCAGCACAGGAATAAAGAATGACAGGCGCGCCGCACCGGCACCATGCGGCGCTTAATCAGGAAAAGCGCAAGACCAACGAGAGGGAAACATGGCAATACGCGAAAATTTCACCTATACGGATATGGATTTGTGGCTCAATGAAAAGCGCGTCACGGAAATCGAATGCCTGGTGCCCGATTTGACGGGCGTGGCGCGGGGGAAGATCCTGCCGCGCGGGAAATTTACCCAGGAGCGCGGCATGCGCATCCCGGAAGCGGTACTGGGCATGACGGTGACGGGCAATTACCCGGTCGATGATGGCGGCTATGACCGTGCCATTTCCAGCACCGACCGCGACATGATCTTGAAGGCCGATCCCACCACCATCACCATGGTACCGTGGGCCACG
This sequence comes from Janthinobacterium sp. SUN211, assembly GCF_030587315.1. Taxonomy (NCBI): domain Bacteria; kingdom Pseudomonadati; phylum Pseudomonadota; class Betaproteobacteria; order Burkholderiales; family Oxalobacteraceae; genus Janthinobacterium; species Janthinobacterium sp. SUN211. The sequence continues at coordinate 58,062 of NZ_JAPWIC010000006.1, forward strand.
GATCCCACCGCGCAAGTCATCCACGACTGCTATTTTGCCGACGGCATGCTGGTCGATTTCGCGCCGCGCTCCGTGCTGCGCCGCGTGCTGAAGCTGTATGCGGACAAGGGCTGGAAACCCGTGGTGGCGCCGGAACTGGAGTTCTACCTGACGGCGAAAAATACGGACCCGGACCTGCCCTTGAAGCCGCCCATCGGGCGCAGCGGGCGGGCCGAGACGAGCCGCCAGGTGTACAGCATCGACGCTGTCAACGAGTTCGATCCCCTGTTCGAGGATATCTACGATTACTGCGAATTGATGAACCTCGACGTCGATACCCTGATCCACGAGATCGGCGCAGGGCAGATGGAAATCAACTTCCTGCACGGCGATCCGCTGGGCCTGGCCGACAAGGTGTTTTTCTTCAAGCGCACCTTGCGCGAAGCTGCCCTGAAACACGATATGTACGCCACCTTCATGGCCAAGCCCATGGCGGGCGAACCGGGTTCCGCCATGCACGTGCACCAGAGCGTTGTCGATGCGAAGACTGGCCTGAACATTTTCAGCAACGAGGACGGTTCGGCTGCGCCCATCTTCAAGCATTACATCGCGGGCCTGCAGCGCTACATGCCATCGGCCATGGCCATCGTCGCGCCCTACGTGAATTCCTACCGCCGCATCGTGCGCCACACGGCCGCGCCCATCAACATCCAGTGGGGCCTGGATAACCGCACGGTGGGCTTCCGCGTGCCCGAATCGGGCGTGCAGGACCGGCGCGTAGAAAACCGCATCATCGGCGCCGACGCGAATCCCTACCTGGCGCTGGCCGTGACCCTGGCCTGCGGCTACCTGGGCATGACGGAACAGCTGGAAGCGACGCCGATGATGGTGGGCAGCGCGTATGACCTGAAATTCGAACTGCCGCAAGGCTTGCCGGAAGCGTTGCAGCTGCTGCGCGCGGAAGACAAGCTGCGCACGGTACTGGGCGAGCGCTTCATCGACGTGTATGCGGCCATCAAGGACCTCGAGCATCAGGAATTCATGACCGTCATCAGTCCGTGGGAGCGCGAACATCTGCTGCTGCACGTATAGGAAAGGATCGCAATGAGCACAACACACAATCCGCTGGCGCCCAGCGCCGCCCTGGTCGCCTCCGTGGCGCAGAAAAACGCGGCGCCGCAGGTGTACGACACGGCCGCCATCCAGCAGATGGACTCGGCCCACTACCTGCACCCGTTCACCGATTTCCAGGACCTCGCCAGCAAGGGGGCGCGCGTGATCGTGCGCGGCGACGGTGTCTACCTGTGGGATAGCCAGGGCAAGAAAATCGTCGATGGCATGTCGGGCCTGTGGTGCGTCAACGTGGGCTACGGCCGCACGTCGATCTCGCAAGCCGTGTACCGGCAAATGGAGACGCTGCCCTTCTATAACAGCTTCTTCGGCACGACCAATGTGCCGGCCGCGCAGCTGGCGGCCAAGCTGGCGCAGATATCGCCGCCGCAGTTCGGCCACGTGTTCTTCACCAGCTCCGGCTCCGAGGGCAACGACACGAATTTGCGCATGGTGCGCCGCTACTGGGATATCCTCGGTTGCATGGAGCGCCACACTATCATCAGCCGCCATAACGCGTATCACGGCAGCACGGTGGCTGGAGCGTCGCTGGGCGGCATGGATGGCATGCATGCGCAGGGCGGTTTGCCCATCCCTGGTATCGCGCATATCGGCCAGCCGAATTACCTGGAATCGGGTCACGGCTTGAGTCCCGAGGAATTCGGTATCAAGGCGGCCGGCTGGCTGGAAGACAAAATCCTGGAAATCGGCGCCGACAAGGTGGCCGCCTTCATCGGCGAACCGGTGCAGGGCGCCGGCGGCGTGATCATCCCGCCCTCGACCTACTGGCCCGAGATCCAGCGCATCTGCGACAAGTACGGTATTTTGCTCATCGCCGATGAAGTCATCTGCGGATTCGGCCGCCTGGGGCGCTGGTTCGGCTCCGAACTGTTCGGCATCAAGCCCGACCTGATCACCTTTGCCAAGGGTGTCACCTCGGGCTACGTGCCGCTGGGCGGCGTGCTGGTGGGCGACAGGGTCGCCAAGGTGCTGATCGAGCAGGGCGGCGAATTCACGCACGGTTTCACGTATTCCGGCCACCCCGTGGCCTGCGCGGCCGCGCTGGAAAATATCCGTATCATCGAGGAAGAGCAACTGGTGGCCAAGGTGGCCGAGGATACGGGACCGTACCTGAAACAGTGCTTCGCCAGCCTGGGCGAACATCCGCTGGTCGGTTATGCGGACAGCTGCGGCCTGGTTGCGGGCCTGAACCTGGTGCGCAAGAAGGGCGCCACCGTGCACGAGAATGAACTGTTCGACGAGAACCAGGGCGTGGGCATGATCTGCCGCGGCCACATGTTCGACAACGGCGTCATCATGCGCGCCGTGGGCGAGCGAATGATCGTCGCGCCGCCCCTGGTCATGACGCGCGCGCAGATCGACGAAATGGTGGGCTTGATACGGGTATGCCTGGACAAGACCCATGCGGACGTGCAGGCGAAGGGCTGGGTGTAGGTTTTTGCCCCATTTTGCCGCCATCTGCGCATTTTTTGGACCGCAATGGCGACAGTTCCGCTAAACTTCCATCCTGGTCGCTCTTTGTAGCGGCCAGTTTTTCATTTTGACACCCTCTTACCCAGAAGCCACCCACACATGACGATAGCAACACCCTTTGCTTCGGCCAGCGACGCCCCAGCGCCTTTTTTGCTGATTGATCAACTGGTCAAGGAATTCGATGGCGTGCGCGCCGTCAATGACATTTCCGTGACGATCAACAAGGGCGAGATCTTCGCCTTGCTGGGCAGTTCAGGTTGCGGCAAGTCGACCCTGCTGCGCATGCTGGCCGGTTTCGAGACGCCGACGTCGGGCCGCATCGCCCTGGCGGGCAGCAGCATCGTCGATGTGCCGCCGCACCAGCGCCCCATCAACATGATGTTCCAGTCGTATGCGCTGTTCCCTCATTTGTCCGTGTGGGACAACATCGCCTTCGGCCTGCGCCGCGACGGCTTGCCGAAAGCGGAAGTGACGGCGCGCGTCGAGCAGATGCTGGCGCTGGTGCAGCTGGGCCAGTACGCGAAGCGCAAGCCGCACCAGCTGTCTGGCGGCCAGCAGCAGCGCGTGGCGCTGGCGCGCAGCCTGGCCAAGCGGCCGCAATTGCTGCTGCTCGACGAGCCGTTGGGCGCCTTGGATAAAAAACTGCGCGAACGCACGCAGATGGAATTGGTGAACATCATCGAGCAGGTGGGCGTCACCTGCGTGATGGTCACGCACGACCAGGACGAGGCCATGAGCATGGCCACGCGCATCGCCGTCATGAGCGAAGGACGTATCCTGCAGGTGGGGGCGCCAGGCGAAATCTATGAAACGCCGAACTGCCGTTTCGTGGCCGACTTCATCGGCAGCGTGAATCTGTTCGATGGCCGCATCACGGAAGACGAACCGGATCACGTGATCATCGACACGCCCGATGGCCGCCAGTATGTCGCGCATGGCATCACGGGCAACCTGGGCATGGATGTCTCGGTGGCCGTGCGCCCCGAAAAAATCGGCATCCAGATCGAGCCTCCCGCCCTGGAGGAGCGCGCGTCGCCGGCCGAACATGGCTATAACTGCGCCCAGGGCGTGATCGTCGCCATGGCGTATTTTGGCAATGAAACCAGTTACCACGTGCGCCTCGACAGCGGCAGTGTGGTGAAAGTCTCGCGCACCAACGCGGCCCGCCACGATGTCTCGCGCCTCGAGCGCGAGCAGCGCGTGTGGGTCTGGTGGGATGGCGCCGACATCGTCGTGCTGACCAGCTGAGGCCATCATGACGCCTATTTTGCAATTGCTGCGCAATCTCGTCACCCTGCGCTGGATAACGGGGAAAAATGCGGGCCGCAACGTCGTCATCGCCGTGCCGTCGCTGTTCCTGGCGGCCGCCTTTCTGGTGCCCTTCCTGATCGTGCTGCGCATCAGCCTGTCCGACATGGACACAGCGGGCAGCCCGTTCGGCGGCTTGCTGTCGTATGTCGACGGCATCGTCGTGCTGAAGGTGAAAATCGCAAATTACCTGTTCATCGCCGCCGATGAACTGTATCTGCTCACCTACCTCAGCTCCATCAAGTACGCGGCCATCACCACCGCCATCTGCCTGTGCATAGGCTACCCGTTCGCCTACTTCATGGCGCGCGCCAAACCGTCGATCCGCCCCGTGCTGATGATGCTGGTGATGTTGCCGTTCTGGACCTCGTTCCTGCTGCGCGTGTATGCGTGGAAGGGCATCCTGGCCAATCACGGCTTGCTCAACGACCTGCTGATCGCGCTGGGTGTGGTGAGCGAACCGCTGCACATGATGAATACCTCGTTTTCCCTGGTGGTCGGCATGGTGTACGCCTATCTGCCCTTCATGATTTTGCCCCTGTACGCCAATCTGGTGAAAATGGACATGCGCTACCTGGAAGCGGCGGCCGACCTGGGCGCCACGCCATTGCAGGCGTTCTGGCGCATCACGGTGCCGCTGTCGAAGTCGGGCATCATCGCCGGCGCCATGCTGGTGTTCATCCCGTCCGTGGGCGAATACGTGATTCCCGAGCTGCTGGGCGGCCCGGAAACCCTGATGATCGGCAGGGTGCTGTGGGATGAGTACTTCACCAATAACGACTGGGCCATGGCTTCGTCGGTAACGGTGCTGGTGATCCTGCTGATCCTTGTGCCGATGGCCATTTTTAACAAATACAAGACGGACCAGGACGCGGAGGAGCGCACATGAACGGACGTAATTTCCTGCAGCGCTGGTTCGGGCGCGGCTGGCTCTCGCTGGGCTATCTGTTCCTGTACCTGCCCATCATCGTGCTGATCGTCTTTTCGTTCAACAGCTCGCGCCAGGACATGGTGTGGAGCGGCTTCTCGCTGCGCTGGTATAGCGAGCTGATGAGCGACATGGAAATCATCGCGGGTTTCGGTTTGTCCTTGAAGATCGCCTTCATGTCGGCGACATCTTCCGTCATCCTCGGCACGTTCGCCGCCTTCGCCTTGACCAGCTATCAGCGCTTCCGTGGCCGCACCGTGTTTTCCGCCATGGTCAGCGCGCCGCTGGTGATGCCGGAAGTGATCATTGGCTTATCCCTGCTGCTGATGCTGGTGTCCATGCAAAAGGTCTTCGGTTTCCCCGAGCGGGGCGTGCTGACCATCTGGCTGGGCCACACCCTGCTGGGCATGGCGTATGCTGCCGTGGTGGTGCAGTCGCGCCTGCAGGAAATGAGCAAGTCGCTGGCCGAGGCGGCCATGGACCTGGGCTGCCGCGCGCACCAGGTGTTCTTCCTCGTGACCCTGCCGAACATCACGCAAGCCCTGGCATCGGCCTGGCTGCTGACATTTACCCTGTCGCTCGATGACGTGGTGCTGTCAGCCTTTTTGTCCGGCCCCGGCTCGACGACGATGCCGCTGGTGATCTTCTCGCGCGCGCGTCTGGGGCTCGATCCGCGCGTCAACGCCATCGCCGCGCTGACGATACTCGTCGTGACACTCGCCGTGATCGCGTATGCCGTGATGCTGGCGCGCGCTGACCGGAGACGTCGCAAGCAACTGTCTGCGGCGTATTCGGCGGACTAGGAGTAAGCTGGCGTTTTCATCTTGCAGGAGACGACCATGACGGAAAACACCAGCTGGCACGCACGTGCCGCAGCGCTCGAGATCGATGGACGCGCCTTCATCAATGGCGAGCGGGTCGCGGCCAGGTCCGGCCAGACCTTCGACAATTTGTCGCCCATCGATGGGCGTTTGCTGGGGCAGGTGGCGCGTTGCGATGGCGCGGACGTGGATGCGGCCGTGCAGGCCGCGCGTGCCGCTTTTGACGACCGCCGCTGGGCAGGGAAATCGCCCGCGCAGCGCAAGCGCGTGCTGATCAAGTTCGCCGAGCTGGTGCAGAAATACGGTCCCGAACTGGCCCTGCTCGAAACCCTGGACATGGGTAAGCCGATCAAATACAGCCAGAGCGTGGACGTGGGCGCCACGGCCAACTGCCTGCGCTGGTATGGCGAGGCGATCGACAAGGTCTACGATGAAATCGCCCCCACCCCTGCCGACAGCCTGGCCCTGATCACGCGCGAACCGGTGGGTGTCGTCGCCGCCATCGTGCCGTGGAACTACCCGATGATCATGGCCGCCTGGAAGATCGCGCCCGCCCTCGCCGCCGGCAACAGCGTGATCTTGAAACCGTCCGAAAAATCGCCGCTGACGGCCCTGCGCCTGGCCGACATCGCGCTCGAAGCCGGCGTGCCGGCAGGCGTCTTCAATGTGCTGCCCGGCTATGGCCACGAGGCGGGCGCCGCACTGGCCCTGCACATGGATGTCGATTGCATCGGCTTTACGGGTTCCACGCGCACGGGCAAATTGATCGTGCAGATGGCGGGCCAGTCGAATCTGAAACGGGCGTGGACGGAATTGGGCGGCAAGTCCGCCAACATCGTTTGCGCCGATTGCCCTGACCTGGACAAGGCCGTGGCGGCCGCCGTCGGTTCCATCTTTTTCAACCAGGGCGAAAGCTGCAATGCGCCCTCGCGTTTGTTCGTGGAAGAATCGATCAGGGACGAATTCCTGGCCAAGGCATTGGCCATGCTGCCCCGCTTTCAGCCGGGCGACCCGCTCGACGAAGCCACCGTCATGGGGGCCATCGTCGACGCCACGCAGATGAAGACCGTGATGGACTATATCGCTTCCGGCAAGCAGGAAGGCGCGCAGCTGCTGGGCGGCGGCGAGGCCGTGCTTCTTGATACGGGTGGCTATTACGTGCAACCCACCGTCTTCGGCGTGGACGCCGGCATGACGATCGCGCGCGAAGAGATATTCGGGCCCGTCTTGTCCGTGCTGGGCTTTACGGATATTGCCGAGGCGGTGAAACAGGCCAACGCCACGCCGTACGGCTTGCAGGCGGCCGTGTGGACATCCGACATCACCAAGGCCATCCAGACGGCGCGCGCCCTGCGCGCGGGCACCGTGCATGTCAATCAGTACGATGGCGACGACATCACCGTGCCGTTCGGCGGCTACAAGCAGTCGGGCAACGGGCGCGACAAGTCGCTGCACGCGCTGGACAAGTACACGGAGTTGAAGACGACGTGGATACAGGTGGGGTAAAGCGAAGCGCTGTCGGCCTGGCGCGCAGCGCGCAGGCCGACAGGCGGAATGACATCAGAAGCAGTGTTCCAGCGCCGGGAAGCTGCCATCCTTGACGGCTTTGACATAGCCGATGACGGCGTCGTCGATGCTGGCCGCGCCTTCCATGAAGTTGCGCACGAAGCGTGCCTTGCGGCCTGGGAAGACGCCCAGCATGTCGTGCATGACGAGGACCTGGCCCGAGCAATCGGGACCGGCGCCGATGCCGATCGTGGGGATCGTCAGCATCTCGGTCACTTCCTTGCCCAGTTGCGACGGCATCGCTTCCATCAGCACGATGGCGGCGCCCGCGTTTTGCAGCGTCAGCGCGTCGTTCTTCAGCTCCGTGGCGCTTTCCGTGCTCTTGCCCTGCACTTTATAGCCGCCCAGCTGGTGCACGAATTGCGGCGTCAGGCCGATGTGGGCGCAGATGGGGATGCCGCGCTCGGTGAGGAAACGGACGATCTCGGCCAGCCAGGCGCCGCCCTCGATCTTGATCATGTGCGCGCCAGCCTGCATCAGGATGACGGCGTTGGCATAGGCTGTCTCGGGCGTGCCGTATGCGCCGAACGGCAGGTCGGCGAGGATCATGGCGGACTTGCTGCCGCGCGCGACGGAAGCCGTGTGGTAGGCCAGTTCGGCCACGGTGACGGGCAGGGTGGAGCTGTGGCCATTGCAGACCATGCCGAGCGAATCGCCGATCAGCAGAATTTCCACGCCGCAGCGGTCCATCAGGGACGCGAAGCTGGCGTCATAGCAGGTCAGCATGGTGATCTTCTCGCCGGCGGCGCGCAGCGTGGCCAGCGTATGGATGGTCACGGCCTTGTTGGCGACAGGCTTGGATGGCGCCGGCGCCGGTGTGGCGGCCTTGTCTTTGGCGGCCAGATCTGTTCCTTGCAAATAAGCGGACATAGGTATTCTCTAGAGTGAAAGGGGGTGATGCGATTGCGACGCCGCTAGTGTAGTACTTTATGCGGCGAGCTGCAGGAGCGGCATTGTAGAGGATGGGAGCGAGATGGATCAGAGCCGGGGTCAGAGCTGGCTGATGGTCTGGTCGGCCACGCTTGCCAGGTAGTCCTGCGCCGGGCCCAGGCCGGGCACGACGATGGCTGGCGCCAGGGCCAGCAGCGGCACCAGCACGAAGGCGCGCTCGGTGATGCGCGGATGCGGCACCGTCAGGGTGGCGCTGGCGATCCGTGCATCGCCATACAGCAGCAGGTCCAAGTCCAGGGTGCGTGGGGCGTTGCGGTAGGGCCGTTCGCGCCCGTGCGCCGCTTCGATGGCGTGCAGGGCCAGCAGCAGTTCCTCTGCCGGCACGGTGGTCGCGATGCGCGCCACGGCGTTGATGTAGTCGTCGCCGCTCGAATCGATGGGCGCCGTGCGGTAGCTGGCCGAGGCGTCCAGCAAACTGGCGCCGGGCAGGCGCGCCAGGCGCGCAAGCGCATCCTGCACATTGGCGCGCGCGTCGCCCAGGTTGGCCCCGATGCCGATATAAGCGATAACTTCCGTTGCTGTCTGCATGGCTGCGTTTACTCGCCGCTGGTGCTGCCGGTGGTCGAGCCGCCCGTGCCCGTCTTGCTGCGCGTGCTGCGGCGTGGCGGACGTTTCTTCTTGACGGCGCCCGGCGCGGCATTGGCGCTGACGAGCAGCGCTTCGCGCGTTTCCTCGTCGCCTTCGTAGAAGGCCGTCCACCATTCGCCGATGTCCATGTCGATCTCGCCCGAGGCGCAGCGCAGTAGCAGGAAGTCGTAGCCGGCGCGGAAGCGCAGGTGTTCCAGCAGCTTGTACGGGGCCTTGCCGACCCTGCGCTCGAAGCGCGGCTGCATCGACCAGATGTCGCGCATGTCGGAACCGATCTTGCGCTGCAAGGCCAGTTTTTCCGTTTGCGAATCGAGCACGTCGTCGGCCGCCAGGTGCAGCGCGGGGATGGTCGACTCGCCGGCGGCGCGGTAGGCCGTCCATTTTTCCAGCACCTGGTGCCACAGTAGCGAGGCAAACAGGAAGCCCGGCGAGACGGTCTTGCCGGCGGCGATGCGGGCGTCCGTGGCGTCCAGCGCCAGGGTGACGAATTTCGCGCCCAGCGGCTGCTCCAGCACCACGTCGAGCAGGGGCAGCAGGCCGTGATGCAAGCCTTCCTTACGCAGTTGCTGCAGGCAGGCCAGCGCGTGGCCGCTCATCAGCAGTTTCAGCATCTCGTCGAACACGCGCGGCGCGGGCACATTGTTGATCAGCGGAGCCATGATGGGAATCGGCGCGGCCGTATGCGGCTCGATGGTGAACTTCAGTTTGGCGGCGAAGCGCACCACGCGCAGCATGCGCACGGGGTCTTCGCGGTAGCGCTCTTCCGGTTTGCCGATCATGCGCAAGGTCTTGGCGCGGATGTCTTCCACGCCGCCGTGGTAGTCCAGCACTTCCTGCGTGGCCGGGTTGTAATACATGGCGTTGATGGTGAAGTCGCGGCGCAGCGCGTCTTCGTGCTGCAAACCGAAGGTATTGTCGCGCAGGACGCGGCCGTGTTCATCCTTGGGCGCGGAATCGGCGCCGGCGCCGCGGAAGGTCGTCACTTCCAGCAAATCCTGGCCGAACATCACGTGCACGATCTGGAAGCGCTTGCCGATGATGAAGGCGCGGCGGAACAATCGCTTGACCTGTTCCGGCGTGGCGTTGGTGGCGATGTCGAAGTCCTTGGGTTTGACGCCCAGCAGCAGGTCGCGCACGGCGCCGCCGACGACAAAGGCCTCAAAACCCGCTTCCTGCAGGCTGCTGGTGACGCGGATGGCATTCGACGACACCAGTTTCGGGTCGATTCCGTGTTGCGCAGGACCGAGCACGATGGGTGCCGTGGTGTCGCGCGCTGCCTCTTTTTTAACGCCGAGGATCTTGCGGATGAATTTTTTAATCATTGAATAAGTGGAGTGATGGCCAGCCGTGGAGGGATGCGTGTGCGCTCAAAGCGGTATTGGGATTGGTCGCGACCGGGTGGGTCACGACCGACAGCAAGGGAATGTCGTTGTGCGAATCGCTGTAAAAATAGCTGCGCTCGAACTGCCCCAGTTCCTTGCCCATTTTTTCCAGCCAGGCATGGGTGTGGGTCAGCTTGCCCGCGCCCAGGGTCGGCGTGCCCACCAGCTTACCCGTGACATTGCCTTTGTCGTCATACTCGGGCATGGCGGCCAGCAGGTGTTCGACGCCCAGCGCATCGGCGATGGGTTTGGTGATGAAATGGTTGGTGGCCGTGACGATGGCCAGCAGGTCGCCCGCGTCCTGGTGCTGTTTCAGCAAGGCCACGACTTCTGGGCGGATGGCTGGCATGACCACTTCGGCCATGAATTGCTTGTGCAGCGCCTCCAGGCGTTCGCGCGGAAACTGCGCCAGGGTGCCCAGGGAAAATTCCAGGTATTCCACCGGATCGAGCGTGCCGGCCTGGTATTGCGCGAAAAATTCGTCGTTGCGGCGGGTGAATTCGGCGGCGTCCACGGCACCGATGCGTACCAGGAATTCGCCCCACTCGTGATCCGAGTCGATGGGCAGCAGGGTGTGGTCGAGGTCAAACAGGGCCAGATTCATCATTCTTTCGCTTCCGCCTGCAGCAACTCGCGCAACAATGGCAAGGTGATCGGGCGTTGGGTTTCAAGGGAGTAGAGGTCGAGAGAGTCCAGCATCGTCGACAGCGAACGCATGTCGCGCCGGAAATGGGACAGCAGATAGGGTAACACGCCGGGCGACAAGGTCAAGCCACGGGTGGTGGCCGCCTGGGTCAGGGCGGCGATTTTTTCATCGTCGGTCAAGCCGTGAATTTGATAGATCAGGCCCCAGCCCATGCGTGTGCGCAAGTCTTCGCGCACGGGCAGCACGGCCGGCGGCACGGCGCCGCTGCATACCATGAAGGCCTTGTTGGCGCGGATTTCATTGAACAGGGCAAAGGCATCGATCTGCGCCAGCGGCGACAGCTTTTCGCAGTCGTCGAGCAGGTACAGGTCGACGTCGGGCGAATACACGAACTCGGACTCGATCGAGAATGGCGAAATGTAGCGCGCGCGCTCGGTGCTGGCCAGGGCCTTGAGCAGGTGGCTCTTGCCGGCGGCCAGTTCGCCCCACAGGTAGGCAAAATGTTCGCGCGAAGTGCGCGCGGCGAACTGGCGCATCAGCTGCGCCACTTCGGCATTCTGTCCCACCTCGAAGGTATCGAGGCTGTGCGCCTGGTCTGTGCCTAAATCGAGCACCAGTTGTTTCATGGCGTACGCCTTGTCCTGTTTTTCATTACTGCTTGTGCATCATTGGTATTGCCAGGTTGATATGATATCCGCTTTTATTATGCATTATAGAAGGTGCTGGACAGGTAGTGGCGTCTTAGATGCTTAAAAGCGACCATCAACACGGCAGAAGCGGGTAAAGCGAGCAGTACGCCGACGAAACCAAACAGTTGCCCGAAAGCCAATAAGGCGAAGATCACGGCCAGCGGGTTCAGGCCGATGCGCTCGCCCACCAGGCGCGGCGTGAGGAAAAAGCCTTCGATGACCTGGCCGCAGCCGTAGATGACGGCCACGGCGATCACGCCGCTCCAGTCGGCAAACTGCAGCAGGGCTGCAATCAGCGCCAGCATCAGGCCCAGGCCGAAGCCCAGGTAGGGGATGAACACCAGCAAGCCCGTGATGATGCCCACAGGCAATGCCACTTCGAAGCCGGCGATGGCCAGCGCCACCGAGTAGTACGTGGCCAGCACCAGCATGACGAGCAACTGGCCGCGCAGGTATTGCGCCAGCAGGGTGTCGACTTCCTGCGCCATGCCTACCGTGCGGCCGACCCAGCGGCGCGGCACGGCGGCGGCGATGCGCGCCAGCATGGGATGCCAGTCCAGCAACAGGTAGAACAGCACGACGGGAATCAGCACCACGGTGGCCAGCCAGCCCAGCACGGCCGTGCCGCCGATACGGGCCGAGGCCAATACCGTGCTCCAGATTTCGTCGCCGCTGGTGGCCATCTGCTGGCTCAGCATGCGCTTGATGCCCGTGCCGTCCAGGCGCACGCGGATGCCCAGGTCGCGCAGTTTCGGCGCCAGGAACTCGTTGGCCTTGCTGAGAAATTGGGGAATCTGCGCCTGCAGCAAGGGAATTTCCTTCTGCAGTACGGGCACGACGATCAGTACCAGCGCCGTAATGGCGAGGAAAAACAACACTACGACGACCAGCACGGCCAGCGGACGGGGCAGGTAAAAGCGCTTGTAGTGCAGGCGTTGCAATCGGTCCACGCCGGGATTGAGCACGTAGGCGAGGATGGCGGCGGCCAGGAAGGGCGTCAGGATGGGGCCCAGGCTGACGAGCAGCAGCAGGAATGCCAGCCAGACCGCGATCCAAAATGCTGTTTGCTTCTGTTCGGCGGTGATGGCGAATGGCATGGAGTTTGTACTGTTGCGTTAAAAAAAGGCAGTTAATTACGAAATGGCGGGGCAGTTTGATAAAATAGCGACTTGATCGACCGAATTCACCCGCTGGCGCCCTGCCGCACGATGTTGAAAAACATGCTTGCGCGCGCGTGCCGGCGGGTATCCGCCTTCTATTTTACCGCCTCCGCTGCCACCACACCATGAACCAGACTTCTAATGTTTCCCTTTCCTACCGTGACGCTGGCGTCGATATCGACGCAGGCGACGCTTTAGTCGAAGCAATCAAGCCGTTTGCCAAGCGCACCCTGCGCGAAGGCGTGATGGGCGGCCTGGGCGGTTTTGGCGCCATGTTTGAAATCAGCAAGAAGTACAAGGAACCGGTGCTCGTCTCGGGCACCGACGGCGTGGGCACGAAATTGCGCCTGGCGTTCGAACTGAACCGTCATGACATGGTCGGCATCGACCTGGTCGCCATGAGCGTCAACGATATCCTGGTGCAAGGCGCCGAACCGCTGTTCTTCCTCGATTACTTCGCTTGCGGCAAGCTGGACGTGGCCATCGCCACCGACGTCATCAAGGGCATCGCCCAGGGTTGCGAACAAGCGGGTTGCGCACTGATCGGCGGCGAAACGGCGGAAATGCCGAGCATGTACCCGGCCGGCGAATACGACCTGGCAGGTTTTGCCGTCGGCGCCGTGGAAAAATCGAAAATCATCGACGGCACCAAGATCGCCCCGGGCGACGTGGTGCTGGGTCTGGCTTCGTCGGGCGTGCACTCGAATGGTTACTCGCTGGTGCGCAAGATTATCGAAGTGGCAAAACCGGACCTGGAAGGCGACTTCCACGGCCGCAAGCTGGCCGACGTGCTGATGCAGCCGACGCGCATCTACGTCAAGCCATTGCTGGCGCTGATGGATGCCATGGAAGTCAAGGGCATGGTGCACATCACCGGTGGCGGCCTGGTGGAAAACATCCCGCGCGTGCTGCAGCCTGGCCTGGTGGCCGAGCTGGACTCGAAGGCATGGACCATGCCACCGCTGTTCACGTGGCTGCAACAGCATGGCGGCGTGGCTGACGCCGAAATGCACCGCGTCTTCAACTGCGGCATCGGCATGACCGTCATCGTCTCGCAGGAAAACGCGGACGCCGCCATCGCCCAGCTGCAAGCTGCCGGCGAAACCGTCTCGCGCATCGGCACCATCCGTGCCCGCGTGGGCGACGAGCATCAAACCATCGTTATCTGATCGCACCTGACCAAACCTACTGCGCGCCGCGCTTTGCGGCCTGCGATGCTCACCGTACTAGAGTACGGTTGCGCTTCTTAGCCACAAATCACTGGCGCTCGCTACGGTTTTGTCAGGCGCTGTGGCGTTCGTAAGAAAAAAGCAGGCCTCTTTGAGAGCCTGCTTTTTTTATGCCAGTTGCCAGCTTACCTTGCGTGCGCCGGCTTCATGCGCCCATCTGGCTGCGAGCCGCCCCTGCCGATCATGGCCACGCTGACGGCCGAGACGAGGGACGCGAACAGGATGTAGCCGACGATGTGCCACGGTTCGCCATTGCCCGTCTTCAGCAGGTAGGTGGCGATGATGGGCGTCAGGCCGCTGGCGAAGATGCCGGAGAACTGGTACACGAAGGAGATGCCTGTGTAGCGCACCTTGGCGTCGAACAGGTCGCAGAACAGGGCCGCTTCCGGGCCGTACACGGCCGAATACAGCACGCCCAGCGGGATGATCACGGAACACCACAGCAGCAGCGGATTGTCGGCGTGGTTGAGCATGATCCAGAAGGCGGGGATGGCCGACACGCCCGTGATCAGTGAACCCCAGAAAAATACCTTGGTGCGGCCGATGCGGTCCGACAGGCGACCGAAGAACGGGATGCAGAAGCACATCACGACGGCGGACGCCATCACGCCCATCAGCGCTTCCGTGCGGGCGATCTTGATGGTATTGGTCAGATAGGTGATGGAAAACACGCCGAAGATATTGAAGAACACGCCGTCGATATAGCGCGCGCCCATGCCCTTCAAGACGTTGCCCGGGTAGCGTTTCAGCAGGTCGAAAAACGGAATCTGCGTCTCCGCGTTCTTTTCCTTGACGGCCTGGAATTCCGGCGTTTCCATCACGTTCAGGCGTATCCACATGCCGATGAAGACGAGGGCGGCCGACAGGATGAAGGCCACGCGCCAGCCCCAGGACAGGAATTGCGCATCCGTCAGGCTGTACGACAGAACCGCCACCACGCCGGAGGCGAGGCACAGGCCGATGGCCAGGCCGATCTGCGGCAGGCTGGCATAGAAGCCGCGCTCCTTCTGCGGCGCATATTCATACGCCATCAGCACGGCGCCGCCCCACTCGCCACCGAGGCCGATGCCTTGCAGCACGCGCAGGAACAGCAGCAGGCCGGGCGCCCAGTAGCCGATGTGGTCATACGTGGGCAGCACGCCGATCAGGAAGGTGGAGATTCCCATGATCATCAGGGTCATCACCAGCATGCTCTTGCGGCCGATCTTGTCGCCGAAGTGGCCGAAGATCACGCCGCCGATGGGGCGCGACAAAAAGCCCACGGCGAAGGTGCCGTAGGCCAGCATGGTCGAAACGAGCGGATCGTCGCCCGGGAAATACAGCTTGCTGAACACGATGCCGGCGACGACGCCGTATAAAAAGAAGTCGTACCACTCGATGGTGGCGCCGATCACGCTGGCCATCACGACTTTCCGTAGCTCTTTGGCTTTTTTCGGATTGTTGGGATTGTTGTCCATATCTAGTCTCCAATCGATATCGATTATGTATTTTTTGATGCTGGGCTGCTTGCCGAGTCATTGGGGGCGGGCCGGTCTGTCCGCCGTTGGCATCCTCCTTGCTGGGAATGGAACGGGTGGGTCAGGCCGCCTGCGGCAGCCGCACGGCATCCGCCAGGATCATGTCGGCGGCTTTTTCGGCGATCATGATGGTGGGCGCGTTTGTGTTGCCCGAGACGATTTCCGGCATGATCGACGCGTCGACCACGCGCAAGCCCTGCAAGCCGTGCACGCGCAGGCGATCGTCGACGACGGCCAGCGCGTCATGGCCCATCTTGCAGGTGCCGCTGGGGTGGTAGATCGACTGGCTGAAGCGCCGCGCCGCATCCAGCAGTTCTTCATCCGTCTCGAATTGCGGGCCGGGTACGAACTCGGCAATGATGTGCGGCGCCAGCGACGGCGCGGCGGCGATGCGGCGCGCCACGCGCAGGGCGGCGATCGCCGTGCGCTGATCGCGCGGGTCGGACAGGTAGTTCGGGTAGATGCCCGGATAGGCGAGCGGGTCGGCGGACTTGATCGACACGTGGCCGCGGCTGTGCGGTCGCAGCTGGCACACGGACGATGTAAAGGCGGAAAACGGATGCGCGCCTTCGCCCGGCTTGTCGGCGCTCAGCGGCTGCATGTGGAACTGGATGTCGGGCCGCTCCACCTCGGGAGAGGATTTGGTAAATACCGTCACCTGGCTGGCCGCCAGGGTCAAAGGACCGGAGCGCGAAAACACATATTGCATGCCCACCCACAGCTTGCCCCACAAGCTGTTGACTTCATCGTTCAGGGTTTTCAAGCGCGTCTTGAAGACGAGGCGGATTTGCAAATGGTCTTGCAGGTTCTGCCCCACGCCGGGCAAGTCGTGCACCAGCGGCACGCCGACTTCCTCGAGCAGGGCGCGCGGACCCACGCCCGAGCATTGCAGGATTTGCGGCGAGCCGATGGCGCCCGCGCATAAAATCACTTCGCCGCTGGCGCGCGCCTGGCGCAGCTGGCCATCCTGGCGGAATTCGATGCCGACGGCGCGCTTGCCCTCGAACAGCACGCGCGTGATCTGCGCGCGCACTTCCACGCGCAGGTTGGCGCGCTTGCGGGCCGGCCGCAAAAAGGCTTTCGCCGTGCTCCAGCGCAAGCCCTTGCTGGCCGTCTGCTGGAAGTAGCCCACGCCTTCCTGCGTGGCGCCGTTGTAATCGGCATTGAAGGGGATGCCGCTTTCCGTGGCGCCAGCAATAAAGTGTTCGGCGATGGGGCGGCGCAGGCGTAGGTCCGATACTTTCAAGGGACCGCCCACGCCGTGGTAATCGCTGGCGCCCCGTTCCTGGTCTTCCGATTTTTTAAAGTAGGGCAGCACCTCGGCATAGCTCCAGCCAGCGTTGCCCAGCTCGGCCCAGCGGTCGTAGTCCTCTTTCTGGCCCCGCACATACAGCAGACCGTTGAGCGAGCTGGAACCGCCCAAGACCTTGCCGCGCGGCCATTGCAGCTGGCGCCCGGCGATGCCGGCGTCCGCTTCCGTGCGGTAGCACCAGTCCAGATTCGGGTCGTGCATGGTCTTGAAATAGCCGACCGGCACGTGGATCCAGGGATTGTTGTCCTTGCCGCCCGCTTCCAGCAGCAATACCTGATTGTTGCTGTCGTGCGACAGGCGGTTGGCCAGCACGCAGCCGGCGGAACCGGCGCCGACAACGATGTAATCATAGTGTGTTTGCAACATTGCTCTTGTCTCCTGCGTTGCGGTATCGCGCCGCCTCGGCGGGCGTTTTTTGCGATACACTGGTATTTATTGATTATTTTTGGAACGTCTTGTTCCATTTATAAAAGACGTGCAGCACCGGGACAAGCGGAAACAGCCGCATACGCGAGAGGTGAAACAGAACATGCATGATGCGTTTCAAAAACGGCCGGCCGAGGCCGAAGAAGGTAGTCAGGCGGCGTCCAGCACGGCGGCCAGCCATGGCGACGAGGCGCGGGGATTGCGCGTGCTGCGCCTGATCGAGCACCTGGCCAGCGCCAGCCAGCCCTTGACCCTGTCGCAGCTGGCCGCGCGCATGCAGGTGCCCAAGGCCAGCATGATGCGGCTGCTCGATACCCTGGAACAACATGGTTATGTGCTGCGCACGCCCGTGGGACGCGGCTACGTTCCCGGTGCCGCTTCCACCAACCTGGCGCTGGCGACCCTGCGCAACAATGCCCTGATCCGCGTGAGCCGCAGCATCCTGGGCAGCCTGGTGGCGGCCACGGGCGAGACGTGCAATCTGGCGATTCCCGAGGGCAATGCGATCGTCTACGTGGACCGCGTGGAAACGCAGGAACCGCTGCGCCTGCACCTGGTGCTGGGCACGCGCGCGCCCATGCATTGCACGGCGAGCGGAAAATTATTCCTGGCGCATATGAATTTGCTGGAGCGGCGCGAGTTGCTGGCCATGCTGACCTTGCAGGCGCGCACGCCGAAAAGCATCACCGATCCTGCCCTGCTGGAACGCGAGATCGTGCGCATCGCCCGCCTGGGCATCGGCATCGACGACGAGGAATTCGTGCATGGCATGGTCGCCGTGGCCGTGCCCATCTGCGCGGCCGACGGGCGCATCGTGGCGGCCATCGCCTGCCACGCGCCTGTGGCGCGCAAGTCCGTGGAGCAACTGCTGCAGCACGTGCCGCAATTGAAGGAGGCGGCCGTCAAGTTGCGGCCACTATTGCTGGCGGAAAACAGCTAGGGTTTCAAGACCTTGGCCACTTTCGCCGCGCGCAGGCGGAACGCATCGGGCATGCCCGAGCCCAGCAGCGGGCGCAGGTACAGCCGGAAGGCATCCGTCACGTCCGTGCCGCTGGCGCTGATGAATTCGTCTTCCATGGTGCGCGTCTTGCCCGCCACATCGGAAAGTGGCAGCAACTCGTAATCGACGGAATAAAAGCCCGTGCGCTTGATGGCGACGGAACCGTCGCGCTCGCCCCACATGGCGAATTGCACGGCTTTTTCGCCTACTTCGCGGGCTTCGCGTTGATCTACATCAGAGACGCAGCCGATGAAGGAGCGCTGCAGATAGCCGAAGGTATCGCCGCGCACGCGCTTGATGCCCAGTTTCGCCTTGATTTCGTCGCACAGCAGGTCGGCCAGCGCGCCCGTGCCGGACAATTGCACATTGCCGTGTGCATCGCGCTCGACCGCATTGCCCGCCTGTGTGGCCAGCAGGCTGGCGATCGGCTCGCCTGATGCATCGTGGATGCCTTCCGAGACGGCGATCACGCAGCGGCCATGTTTTTCATACGTGGCCTTCACGTCGGCGAGGAATTGATCCAGCGCAAAGACGCGCTCGGGCAGGTAGATCAGGTGCGGGCCATCGTCGGGGAACTTCTTGCCCAGCGCCGAGGCGGCCGTCAAAAAGCCCGCGTGGCGCCCCATCACCACGCCCACGTAGACGCCGGGCAAGGCCGCGTTGTCCAGGTTGGCGCCGGCGAACGCTTGCGCGACGAAGCGCGCGGCCGAGGGAAAGCCGGGCGTGTGGTCGCTGCCCACCAGGTCGTTGTCGATGGTTTTCGGGATGTGGATGCAGCGCAGCGGATAACCGGCCTTGTGCGCTTCCTCGCTGACGATGCGCACCGTGTCGGACGAGTCATTGCCTCCGATGTAAAAGAAGTGTTCGATCTCGTGCGCGCGCAGCACTTCGAAGATTTGCTGGCAGTAGGCAATATCGGGCTTGTCGCGCGTGGAACCGAGGGCCGAGGATGGCGTGGCGGCCACCAGTTCCAGGTTGTGGCTGGTCTCCTGCGTCAGATCGACGAACTCTTCATTGACGATGCCGCGCACGCCGTGCAGCGCCCCATACACGCGCGTGACATGTTGAAAGCGCCGCGATTCGAGCACCACGCCCACCAGCGACTGGTTGATGACGGCGGTGGGGCCGCCCCCTTGGGCGACAAGAATTTTTCCAGACGGCATGGGATTTCCTCGTAAATGGAACGGCCCTCCAGCCTACTCCTTTTTTGCCGGGGCGTAGTTTTTTCCGATAGTTCTGTCGCGGAATTTCTCCATTTCATCCCTTGGCCTGGATGCGCTGTTATTCCGGCGCCCGGATATGCTCGACCAGCCCCGTGCTGCGGCGCCCAGGCGCCGGCGTCAGCCAGCTGACCAGTACGGCGGCAGCCAGGCCGGCCGGCACGCCGAAGATGCCGGCGGAAATGGGCGCGATATGAAACCATTGACCGCTGGCATTACCGCCCAGCATGGTGCTCGTGTGCAGCATGTAATACAGGCACACGCCAAAGCCCGCCAGCATGCCGGCCAGCGCGCCCTGGTGGTTGGCGCGTTTCCAGAACACGCCCAGCACCAGCGGCGGAAACAGGGTGGAGGCGGCCAGGGAAAAGGCCACGCCCACAAGCGACAAAATGTCCGCCGGCTTTTGCGAGGCCGCATAGGCGGCGATGAAGGCCACGGCCAGCAGCAGCAATTTCGAGATCGTCACGCGCTTTTGCGTCGAGGCCGTGGGATCGACCACCTTGTAATAAATGTCGTGCGACAGGGCGTTGGAGATGGCCAGCAGCAAGCCATCGGCCGTCGACAGGGCGGCAGCCAGGCCGCCGGCCGCCACCAGGCCGGAAATCACGTAGGGCAGGCCGGCGATCTCGGGCGTGGCCAGCACCAGCACGTCGGCGTCGATGGAAATTTCCGCCAGCTGCACGATGCCGTCGCGGTTGACGTCGACGATGCTGATCAGGGGGCTGAGCTTGTCCACGTTGGCCCAGTAGGATACCCAGGTGGGCAGGTTCGTGTATTGCGTGCCCACCAGCGCCGAGTAAATATCGTATTTGACCAGCACGGCCAGCGCTGGAATCGTGAGGTAGATCAACAAGATGAAGAACAGGGTCCAGAAGACGGAGACGCGCGTTTCGTGCACGGACGGCGTGGTGTACGATCGCATCAGGATGTGGGGCAGGGCGGCCGTGCCCAGCATCATGCAGAACACGAGGGCCAGGAAATTGTTGCGCTTGATGTCGGATTGTTCCCGGTCGGCGGCGGGAAACGGCTGCGCGTGCGGAATGATCGGTTCGGCGCGTTTCTGGTTCTGCGCCTGTGCCGCCTGCCACAGCACGCGTGCCTCGTCCGGACTTTTCGGATAGGCGATCAGGTAACGTTCCGCGTTGCGGATGTCGAACAGCGAAGCATTGCGCTGGCGCAAACTATCGAGCTGGCGCTGGGCCGTCAGATGGCCTTGTTCCCAGGAAGCGGGCAAGCCGTCGATGCGCGCCTGGTAGCTTTGCGCGCGCTGGCGGAAGATGGCGCGCACTTCGTTTTCTTTCGGGTCCGTTTCCAGCACGTGTTCGCGCGCGCTCAGTTGCGGCAGCACCTTGCCGTAGGCGATCTGCGGCACGGGATTGTCCGCATGCTTGACCGACAGCCACATGGCGGGAATCAGAAAGGCGACGAGGATGATGATGTACTGCGCCACCTGCGTCCAGGTGATGGCGCGCATGCCGCCCAGAAAGGAGCAGACGAGGATGCTGGCCAGGCCCAGGAAGATGCCGACGGAAAAATCCACGCCCGTGAAGCGCGAGGCGATCAGTCCGACGGCATAGATCTGCGCCACCACATACGTAAACGACACGATGATGGTGGCGGCCACGGCCACCACGCGCACGCTGGCGCCCCGTTTGTCGGTGCCGCTGCCGTAGCGGGCGGCGAGGAAATCGGGAATCGTGTACTGGCTGAACTTGCGCAGGTAGGGCGCGATCAATAGCGCCACCAGGCAATAGCCGCCCGTCCAGCCCATGATGAAAGCCAGGCCGTCGAAGCCGTTCAGGTACAGGCCGCCGGCCAGGCTGATGAAGCTGGCCGCCGAAATCCAGTCGGCGGCCGTGGCCATGCCGTTGAACATGGCCGGCACCCGGCGCCCCGCCACATAGTATTCGGTGACGTTCGAGGTGCGGCTGATGACGCCGATGGTGGCGTACAGGGTGATGGTGACGAGCATGAACAGGTAGCCGATCCACGCGCGCGGCATGCCTTCCTGTTCCAGTACCGACAGGGCCAGCAGGAAGGCGGCGAATCCGGCGGTAAACAGCAGGTAGTAGCGGCACAGGCGCGCAAAGAAGCTGCGCTGGCTGCTCATGCTTGCTCCTCTGCATGAAAAGCCCGGTCGAGGCGCCGCATGCGCCAGGCGTAGAAGGCGATGATGGCCAGGTAGACCAGTGAGGCGCCCTGGGCCGCCATATAAAAGGGCAGCGGCCAGCCGAACAGGTTCAGATGCAACAGCTCGCGCGCATAGAACACGGTCAGGAAGCCCGTCAGCAGCCAGACCAGCAGCAGGATGGCCGTCAGGCGCCGCGTCTTGCGCCAGTGCACATCGAGGCGCGCCTGCAGCTCGGGGCTGGGCGTGCGCGCCGGCCGCGCGGGAGGAGCGGGTGGGCTCGGCTTATCCATACGTGATGTCATCCTCTTCTGGCGCGTCCGGCAACAGCAGGGCGATGCTCAGGCGCAGCAGGGTGCCCGGCAGCTTCGGCGACTGCGCGCGCGGATTGTTAAAAATATCGACTTCGGCGCCATGCTGCTGAGCAATTTCGCGCACGATGGCCAGGCCCAGGCCGCTACCGTCGACATTGCTGCCGAGAATGCGGTAAAAGCGTTCGAACACGTGCGCCCGCTCCGCTTGCGGTATGCCGGGGCCCGTATCTTCCACTTCCAGGATGGCCAGTTCCAGGGTGCTGCGCACGCGCACCGTGACGCTGCCGCCAGCCGGCGTGTAGCGCAAGGCATTGTCGATCAGGTTGCTCAGCAGCTCGCGCAGCATCATGGCATTGCCGGAAATCAAGATCGAATACGCGGGCTGCTCGAAGCCCAGGTCGATATGCTGGGCAAACGAGGCTTGCACCCAGTCTTGCACCACGCCGCGCGCCAGTTCGCTCAACTCGATCGGTTCGAACGCCGTGCCGGCCTGCGGCTGGTTTTCCGCGCGCGCCAGGGCCAGCAACTGGTTCACCAGGCGCGTGGCCGCTTCCGAACTTTTCGCCAGTTGCAGCAGCGAGCGGTGGATTTCGTCGTGGTCGGTCTGGCGCAGGGCCAGCTCGGATTGCATGCGCATGCCGGCCAGCGGCGTTTTCATCTGGTGCGCGGCATCGGCGATGAAACGTTTCTGCATGTCGATCGACAGCGACAGCCGCGCCAGCATCTCGTTGAGCGAACCGACCAGCGGCGTGATTTCCTCGGGCACCTGGCCCGATTCGATGGGCGACAAATCGTCGGGCGGGCGGGCGCGTATGCGCTCCTGCAATTGCGCCAGCGGCGACAGGCCGCGCGCCAGGGCAAACCAGACTAGAGCCAGGATCACGGGCAGGATGATGAACTGCGGCAAAATCACGCCCTTGATGATTTCATTGGCGAGCTGGGCGCGCTTTTCCAGGGTTTCCGCCACTTGCACCAGCGCGCGGCTGGGTTCATCGTCGTTGCCGGAAGGAATGTCGAGATAGCTGAACGCCACGCGCACGGGCGTGCCGTGGATGGTGTCGTTGCGAAACAGCACCATGCCGCTGCGGTATTTGTCGGGGTCTTGCGGCGGCGGCAGATCGCGGTCGCCGTTCAGGTATTCGCCGCGCGGGCCCACCACCAGGTAATACAGAGTGTCGACATCGTCGCCGCGCAGGAAGTCGCGGCCCTTGCCGTTTTTGTCCGGCACGTGGCGCAGCATCGCGCCATCGGCTTGCTTGACCTGCTGCGTCAGCACCGTCACGCTGTCTTCCAGCGCATGGTCGAACGGTTGATTGGCGATGCTCTTGGCCACCAGATAGGTGATGGCGATGCTCATCGGCCACAGCAGCAGCAAGGGCGCCAGCATCCAGTCGAGGATTTCGCCGAACAGCGAATGCTCGATGGTGTCATCCTGCTCCGTGGTGGGCGGCTCGAACCAGTCGTCGTCGTCCGCCTCGTCCGCTGGCGCCTCGCGCACCTTCACTTGCTGGCGGGGCCGCTGGCCGGGCTTGCCGATTCGCCCGCTTCGGCGTTCAGGCGCGCCGCTTCCGAGTATTTTTCCAGGCAATAGCCGAGGCCGCGCACGGTGGCGATGCGCACGCCGCCCACTTCGATCTTCTTGCGCAAGCGGTGGACATACACTTCGATGGCGTTGTTCGATACTTCTTCGCCCCATTCGCACAGGTGGTCGACAAGTTGCTCTTTTGAAACGAGGCGGCCCGTGCGGCCCAGCAGGATTTCCAGCAAGCCCAGTTCGCGCGCCGACAGGTCGAGCATCTGGTCGTTGATGTAGGCGCTGCGCCCCACCTGGTCGTAGCTGAGGGGGCCGTGCTTGATGATGGTGGCGCCGCCGCCGGCGCCGCGGCGGGTCAGGGCGCGCACTCTTGCCTCCAGTTCCGACAAGGCGAACGGCTTGGCCATATAATCATCGGCACCGAGGTCGAGGCCATTCACGCGTTGCTCGATGGAATCGGCGGCCGTCAGGATCAGCACGGGCAGCAGCGAGGCGCGCGCGCGCAGGCGGCGCAGCACTTCCAGCCCGGACATCTTGGGCAAGCCCAGGTCGAGGATCAGCAAGTCGAATTCCTGGGTGGACAGGGCCGTATCGGCCTCTTGCCCGGTCTTGACGTAATCGATCGCATAACCGGACTGGCGCAGCGAGCGGGTCAGGCCATCGGCCAGCACGCTGTCATCTTCGGCAAGTAAAATACGCATGGTGCACTTCCTATGCTTGCGACGGTAGAAGCTTGTATTGTGTTTCATTTTCCGCAAGGTGGCGAATTTTTGTGAAAAACAGGGTTGTATTGATCTGTTTCAAAACAAATCCACGTTCCGCTTGCATTGATCACTGTTTTTTTATACAGTACTGTCTGTGTAAAGAATTTAACCCACTGGCGCTATCGCAGGCCGACCGATTCACGTGAATCGTCGACTGTAGAACGGCTGAAAGAACATATGGACGATAAAAAAGCTGTAGTACCCGCATCGGAAAAAGCCAAGGCGCTCGCCGCCGCACTGGCGCAGATCGAGAAGCAGTTTGGCAAAGGTTCGGTCATGCGCATGGATGCCAGCGCACCGATCGAAGAAGTGCAAGTCGTGTCGACCGGTTCGCTCGGCCTCGATATCGCGCTGGGCGTGGGCGGCTTGCCGCGCGGCCGCGTGGTGGAGATCTACGGCCCGGAATCGTCGGGTAAAACCACCCTGACCCTGCAAACCATTGCTGAAATGCAAAAACTGGGCGGCACCTGCGCCTTTATCGATGCCGAGCACGCGCTCGACGTCGGTTACGCGCAAAAGCTGGGCGTGAACCTGCATGAATTGCTGATCTCGCAACCGGATACGGGCGAGCAGGCGCTGGAAATCTGCGACGCCCTCGTGCGTTCGGGCAGCGTCGACCTGGTCGTCATCGACTCCGTGGCCGCACTGACGCCACGCGCCGAGATCGAAGGCGACATGGGCGATTCCCTGCCGGGCTTGCAAGCCCGTTTGATGTCGCAAGCCCTGCGCAAGCTGACCGGCTCCATCAACCGCACGAATACCCTGGTCATCTTCATCAACCAGATCCGCATGAAGATCGGCGTGATGTTCGGCAGCCCGGAAACGACCACTGGCGGCAATGCACTGAAATTCTACGCCTCCGTGCGCCTGGATATCCGCCGTACCGGCTCGATCAAGTCCGGCGATGAAGTGATCGGCAACGAAACCAAGGTCAAGGTCGTCAAGAACAAGATCGCGCCACCGTTCAAGGAAGCGCACTTCGACATCCTGTACGGCGCCGGCACCTCGCGCGAAGGCGAAATCCTGGACCTGGGTTCGGATGCCAAGATCGTGGAAAAATCCGGTTCGTGGTACAGCTACAACGGCGAACGCATCGGCCAGGGCAAGGACAACGCCCGCGCCTTCCTGCAAGAGCGTCCGGCGCTGGCCCGCGAGATCGAAAACAAGGTCCGCGCTTCGCTGGGCGTGCGCGAACTGCCGCCGCTGGCTGCTGAAAAGCCGGAAAAAGCGGATAAAGCTGCCGACAAGGCTGCCAAGGCTGCGGAAGCCAAGGCCGCCGAGTAAGCGACAGTGGCGGGGCCAGCCTGGCCCGCCGGCGGCAGCTTGCCGCATAAAAAAGTTCTACAATGATTGCCGCCCTGCGCCTGTGCGCCTGGCGGCAATTGTGTTTTCAGTCCGGTGTGGTAAAGATGGGATATGGGTATGGCAGCGGTACAACTAAGCCTGAAAGGCAGGGCGCTACGCTTTCTGTCGATGCGCGAACACAGCCGCATGGAATTGCGGCGCAAGCTGCAGCGCCATGCGCAGGAAGGCGACGATGTGGAAGCCTTGCTCGACAGCCTGGAGCAAGCCAACTGGCTGTCGCAGGAGCGTTTTTCCGAGTCGCTGATCCATCGCCGCTCGGCCCGCTTTGGCAATAGCCGCATCATGGCGGAATTGCAAAGCCATGGCATCGGGGGCGAGGCGCTGCAGGAACTCAAGGCGGGCCTGGCCGAAGGGGAAGTGGCGCGCGCCTGCGAAGTGTGGCGCCGCAAATTTGGCGAAGTGGCGCAGGATGCCGAGCAGCGCAACAAGCAGATGCGCTTCCTGATGCAGCGCGGCTTTTCGCAGCGCGCCGTGCAAGCGGCCTTGAAGGGGCGGGAGCCCGAGGACGACTAGGCGGCTGGCGCGCTTCTGCGAGCTTTCGTGCCGTGCCGGCGGCCCGCTCTGGCCGCGCTGTGTTCCATCTACAACAGTCCGCACGATGCCCTGCTTGCGTGCGCGGGCCAGTCGGCCTTGCTGTTTGTCCATGTTTTCTTTGCAGGATTCTGCTTCTGTCATCGCCCTGTCAAGCCAGCGGCGTATTGTTGCGCTGCACGTCGTGAGCGCTGCCTGCGCCGTGCGATCTCGGCGCGGTGGCGGCAACTGGATGCGGTTCGCGGCCCCAGGTGCGCATATCTATCATCACTGAATGTGATAACAGCGTAAATTTCCATGTGCTTTCTTTATACTTTGAAATGTTTTTATCGAAGCAATGAAAAATTATGTTGCGGCGCAACCAGCGCCCAGTGTGCTACACTTTTAGGGTTTTTGCGGCGCCGCAGGTGCGGTTGCTGTTCGTAGAAGCTGCGAACAGAGTGCTTTAGGCACATGGCTGCTTACTAAATTATGGCCGCGCAAGCGGCATCGGTCTTATGCCCCTGTCAACTCCCGTATCCCGGCGCGCCCTCCGGCACTCCCGCGTTATCGACGTCCAAGCGTATGTGCGCGACGACGGCCTGTGGGATATTGACGCCCGTATCACCGATATCAAAAGCTATGACGCGACCCTGGCCTCCGGCCCCCGTCCCGCCGGCTCCCCCCTGCATGACCTCCACTTACGCATTACCGTCGATCGCGAACTGACCATCGTCGAGGCCGAAGCCGCCTCCGATGCCGTGCCCTATCCCGGTTTTTGCGATACCATCGGCCCCGCTTACAGAGCGCTGATCGGTCTGAATTTATTAAAGAATTTCCGCCGCGACTTGAAACAGCGCCTGGCGGGAATCGCCGGCTGTACCCATTTGACCGAACTGGCGCAAGTCTTGCCGACTGCGACGGTTCAGGCATTTGCCGGCGATGTCTGGTCGACCCGTGACGGTGCGAATGCTGACTTGTCGCATGAAAAGCCGTTTCAACTCGACAAATGCCACGCCCTGCGCACCGATGGCGGGGCGGTTGCACAGTATTACCCGCGCTGGGTAGCCAAAGCGTGACCCCGGCGCTCTGTTTTTCCTGTTTTTTTTGCACCACTAACCGTATTTTTACACATCAGTATCAGAAGGGAAGCCAGCATGAAAATCCATGAGTATCAAGCCAAAGAAATCCTCCGGCAATTCGGAGTGACGGTACCACGCGGTATTCCGTGCATGTCCGTCGAAGAAGCCGTCAAGGCTGCGGAAACCCTGGGCGGCCCGGTGTGGGTTGTCAAGGCGCAGATTCACGCAGGTGGCCGCGGCAAGGGCGGCGGCGTGAAAGTGGCAAAATCGATGGAACAGGTCAAGGAATACGCTGACCAGATCATGGGCATGCAGCTGATCACGCATC
Source organism: Janthinobacterium sp. SUN211 (assembly GCF_030587315.1). NCBI lineage: Bacteria > Pseudomonadati > Pseudomonadota > Betaproteobacteria > Burkholderiales > Oxalobacteraceae > Janthinobacterium > Janthinobacterium sp. SUN211. The sequence continues at coordinate 85,413 of NZ_JAPWIC010000006.1, forward strand.
AGACCAGCGCCGAAGGCCAGAAAGTCAACCGCCTGCTGGTGGAAGAAGGCGCCGACATCAAGCAAGAACTGTACGTTTCGCTGGTCACCGACCGCGTCACCCAGAAAATCGTCCTGATGGCGTCGTCCGAAGGCGGCATGGACATCGAAGAAGTGGCCGAGAGCCACCCAGAGAAGATCCACCACGTCACCATCGAGCCAAGCGTTGGCCTGACCGATGCCCAGGCAGACGACATCGCGACCAAAATCGGCGTGCCTGCCGGTTCCATCGTCGACGCCCGCGTCAACCTGCAAGGCCTGTACAAGGCATACTGGGAAACCGATTGCTCGCTGGCCGAAATCAATCCGCTGATCGTCACCGGCAGCGGCAAGGTCATCGCCCTGGACGCCAAGTTCAACTTTGACCCGAACGCCCTGTTCCGTCATCCGGAAATCATCGCCCTGCGCGACCTGGACGAAGAAGATCCAGCTGAAATCGAAGCGTCGAAATTCGACCTGGCCTACATCTCGCTCGACGGCAACATCGGTTGCCTGGTGAACGGCGCCGGCCTGGCCATGGCCACCATGGACACGATCAAACTGTTCGGCGGCGAGCCAGCCAACTTCCTGGACGTCGGCGGTGGCGCCACGGCAGAAAAAGTGACCGAAGCGTTCAAGATCATGCTGAAAAACCCAGGCCTGAAAGCCATCCTGGTGAACATTTTCGGCGGCATCATGCGTTGCGACGTGATCGCCGAAGGCGTTATCGCCGCGGTGAAAGCCGTTTCGCTGAACGTACCGCTGGTGGTGCGCATGAAGGGCACCAACGAAGATCTGGGCAAAAAGATGCTGGCCGATTCCGGTCTGCCTATCATCGCAGCCGACACCATGGAAGATGCAGCCAAGAGCGTCGTTGCCGCCGCTGCCGGTCAAGCTTAATTAAGGAATCAACATGTCCATTCTGATCAATAAAGATACCAAAGTTGTTACCCAAGGGATCACCGGCAAGACCGGCCAGTTCCACACCCGCGGTTGCCGCGACTACGCGAACGGCAAAGCTGCCTTCGTGGCAGGCGTGAACCCGAAGAAAGCCGGCGAAGATTTCGAAGGCATTCCTATTTTCGCTAACGTTACCGAAGCGAAAAAAGAAACCGGCGCCAACGTTTCCGTCATCTACGTGCCGCCAGCAGGCGCGGCAGCGGCGATCTGGGAAGCTGTCGAAGCTGAAATGGATCTGGCCATTTGCATCACCGAAGGCATTCCTGTCCGTGACATGATGGCCTTGAAGGATCGCATGGCCAAAGCCAACAGCAAAACCTTGCTGCTGGGCCCTAACTGCCCAGGCTTGATCACGCCAGACGAAATCAAGATCGGCATCATGCCAGGTCACATCCACAAGAAGGGCCGTATCGGCGTGGTTTCGCGTTCGGGCACCCTGACCTATGAAGCAGTGGGTCAGCTGACCGCACTGGGCCTGGGCCAATCGTCGGCAGTCGGCATCGGCGGCGACCCGATCAACGGTCTGAAGCACATCGACATCATGAAGATGTTCAATGACGATCCAGATACCGACGCGGTCATCATGATCGGCGAAATCGGCGGTCCGGACGAAGCCAACGCGGCTTATTGGATCAAAGACAACATGAAAAAACCGGTCGTCGGCTTCATCGCTGGCGTAACGGCTCCTCCAGGCAAGCGCATGGGCCACGCCGGCGCGCTGATCTCGGGCGGTGCCGATACGGCACAAGCCAAGCTGGAAATCATGGAAGCTTGCGGCATTACCGTCACCAAAAACCCGTCGGAAATGGCGCGTCTGCTGAAAGCCATGCTGTAATTCCAGCCCGGTCACCGCAGTACAAAAAAGGAGCTTCGGCTCCTTTTTTTTGTCCGCAAGACAGGCCGCATCCCGGCCCAGGACGACGGCGCTGGTCCGAACCGGCCAAAATGTGTCGCTTTTCTTTCCACGTGTGCCGCCGCTGCCCGGGCGCGCCGCTGGCATGGCGCTTGCACCATGCACGGCGTGGGCAATGCACAATGGGAGGATACGATGCGCGCGCAAAGCGGATTTACCCTGATAGAACTGATGATCGTGGTGGCCATCGCCGGCATCCTGGCGGCCGTGGCCATTCCCCAGTATGGCGACTACACGATGCGGGCCAAGGTCAGCAATGTGCTGGCGGCCGCCGCGCCACTGAAGACTGCCGTGGCCCTGTGCGTGCAGGAAAACGGCGGGCTGGCCACCGCCTGCAGCACCCCTACCCAGGCCGTGCCCAGCGCCATCCCCTTGTTCAGCCCGACGCGCGAAGTGGCGAGCGGAAAGGTCGACAAGGGTAATATCGAGCTGACCCTGGCGGGCGACATGGGCAGCGGCGTGGGCGGCCAGACGGTGAGCATGGAGCTGCAGCTTGGCTCCAGCAGCCTAAGCTGGTTCAACAGCACCAGCGTGACGAATGCTGCGGCCAAGGAGGCCATTACCAAGAATAATATTCCGAAAGTGGTGGCGACGCAGTGAGCGGCGCCTGCCGCGCTAGTATCAGACGATTTTTTGCCGGTCCGCGATCAGCGCTTCATAGGTGAGGTTTTGCAGCAAGGTGTAGTGGGTCGGTTCCAGGTCGATGAATTGCACGCCATACGTATAGATTTCCGCCACCTCGGCGGCGTGGCCATTCGACGGCTTGCCCACGCTGACGTTCTGGATGCGCGCGCGCGTGTTGACGCGCATCTGATGCTTGTTCGGCTGCACCAGCAGGGTAAAGCTGAGGGCCACGCCGTCGTCGTCCGGCGTGAGCATGCTGGGCGCCTCGATCAGCGCGCCCGAAACGCTGAGGTTGACGATGAACACGGGCACGGCCGCCACATCGCGGTAGCTGAGCTGCGCCGGGATGTCCACTTTGACGCGCATCGCCGTGCGCAGGCTGGTGCCCTGGATGGCGTCGGGAAAGCTCAGGTGGACATAATTGAGCGGACGGCCAAAGATGCGCAGCACGCTGCAGGAAAACGAACACACGGTGACGCCGGAAAACACGCGGATGGTCAGCTTGTCGCCCTCGTTGAGCATGATGGCGGCGCCGTTTTCCATGGGAATCTTGACGATCAGGTACTCATCTTTCACATAGCCGATCAGAGTCGAGAAATGCTGGATGGGTTTGATGGTGCGGTGCGTGATGAACTGGATGCGTCCACCCACCTGCAGATTCATGGCCTCGAATTCGAAGTCCTGGAGCTTGGTTTCCGCGGCGGGCTTGTTGCTAGTCATGCGATGCTCATCTGGATATGGTCGACTCGCAGTATGCATGATTTCTTGATGAAAAAGCATTTATATCAATGAAATTCATATTGGCATCGAAAAATGCCATGCGCGCGTGCCGGTGCAGGATTCAGGCTTTACAATTGCATCAATATTAACGAATGTAAATCTTATGCCGCGAAGTTACTTCTGGACGATGTTGTTCTTGATCTTGCATCAAATCGACGCTGCCTACTGGAAAGAGTGGGAGATGTTTCATGTGCCGGGCGGCGTGCAGGGTTTTCTGGTGTTTAACCTGGCGGCGATTGTCCTGGTGCTGGCCGGTTACCGGCATGTGCTGCTGAACACCCCGCAGGCGAGCCTGTATGCGGCAGTGTGCGCCGCGCTGGGCGTGGGAACGTGTTTGATCCACGCCGGCTTCGCGCTGGCAGGGCAGGAACAGTTCCACTTGCCCCTATCCGTGGCCATCATCGTGCTGTGCCTGGCATGCGCCGTGTGGCTGCTGCGCGACTTGCGCCGCGTCAAGGTGACGCGGCCAGTGCCCGTCTGAAGCGGTGGCGTCTTACACCTCGGCGTGCCAGTCGCCCGATTTGCCGCCATGCTTTTCCAGCACGCGCACGTTCGTCATGACCATGCCCCGGTCGACGGCCTTGCACATGTCGTAGATCGTCAGCAAGCCGATCTGCACGGAAGTGAGTGCTTCCATTTCCACGCCCGTCTTGCCCGTCGTGTCGACCTGGGCGCGGCAGTGCACGCTGTTGGCCGCCTCGTCCACTTCAAAATCGACGGTGACGCGCGTGAGGGCCAGCGGGTGGCACAGGGGAATCAGGTCGCTGGTGTGCTTGGCGCCCATGATGGCGGCGATGCGGGCGATGCCCAGTACGTCGCCCTTCTTGGCGGTGCCGGAAATAATCAAGGCCAAGGTGGCGGGCTGCATGCGGATGGTGCCGGCGGCCACGGCGCTGCGGCGCGTGTCTTCCTTGCTGCCCACGTCGACCATATGGGCCTGGCCCGTGGCGTCGAAATGGGTCAGTTCCCCGGCGGGGGCTTGCTTGTCTGCTGTTGTCATGGCGTCAAAATAGGTGAGGAGTGGGGGCGCGGCAGGCCTGACCACGACGCCATGCCACTGGCATGGCGCATGCTTGTTGCGTGGGAATGGGCGCCGCGAACAAGGTATGATAGCACCCGTGAATTCAAAAACTCTTCTTCCGATCGTCCTTGAAAACGCCGGCGCGGCATGGCTGCGCAGCTCCCGGTGCGCGTCGGTGCTGGCTGCATTGTGGCTGGCGGCACCCTGTGCGCTGGCGCAAACCTATACCTCCGCGCCTGCGGCGCCGGCTGCCGGCGTGGCGGCCAAGCCGGCCGGCAGCTGGACGCCGCTGGCCGTGCCGCCGGCGCCGAATCTGCCGAACCTGGGCGATACGTCGCGCGAAGACCTGTCGCCGGCGATGGAGCGCAAGATCGGCGAGGAAATCATGCGCGGCATCCGCGGCGACCGCGACTACCTCGACGATGCGCCCTTGCTGGAGTACCTGAATACCTTCGGCAACGCCCTCGTGGCGGCGCGCCCCAGCGTGCGGGGCGAAACGAATTACGACTATTTTTTCTTTGCCGTGCGCGATCCCCAGTTGAACGCGTTTGCCTTGCCGGGCGGCTTCATCGGCGTGCACTCGGCCCTGGTGCTGGCGGCGCAAACGGAGGCGGAACTGGCTTCCGTGCTGTCGCACGAGATCGGCCATGTGGCGCAGCGCCATATCGCGCGCATGCTGGGCCAGCAGCGCCAGGATGCCCTGATGCCGCTGGCCGCCATGTTGCTGGCGGCGCTCGCTTCGCGCGCGGGAGGCGACGTGGCCATGGGCGTGTTTGCCGCCGGCCAGGGCCTGGCCATCCAGCGCCAGCTCAATTTCGGCCGCGACGCCGAACGCGAGGCGGACCGCATCGGTTTCCAGATCATGGGCGAAGCCGGTTTCGACACCACCGGCATGGTGGCCTTCTTCGGCCGCATGCAGGCGGCCAGCCGTTCGTACAGCGACCTGATGCCCGCCTATCTGCAGACCCACCCGCTGACGACCGAACGCATCGCCGACATCCAGGCGCGCATCCGCGAGCAGCCGTACAAGCAGCGTGCCGACAGCCTGAGCTTCCACCTGGCCCGGGCCCGCGCCCGCGTGCTGCAGGATGAGAGCGTGCAAGGCTTGTTGAATGCCAAGGCTCTCTTCAAGACGCAGCTGGAACAGCAAAGCCGTTTCCAGGTGACGGCCGCCCATTACGGCCTGTCCTTTGTTGCCGTCAAGCAGGGCAAGCCTGTGGAAGCGCAAAAGGAACTCGATGCGGCCAATGCGGCCCTGCACCAGCCGGCCGGGCCGAATGTGCTGACGTCGGGCGGCACGCAGGGCCCTAATTCGCTGCTGGCGGCGATGGGGCTGGAAGTGCTGTTGATGCCGGCGCAAAAGAAGGAAGTGGCGCAGCAGGCCCTGAAGGCGGCGGACGCTGCGCGCCAGCAGTTTCCCCTGTCGCGCGGCATTGCCCACCAGTATGCGGAAGCGCTGATGGCTGCCGGCAAGCTGGAGCAATCCACGCTGTATTTGCGCGAGCAGGTGCAGCTCTACAAGGAAGAGCCGGAACTGTATGATCTACTGGCGAAAGCCTATGCGGACCAGGGCAAGATGACCTTGCAGCACATGGCGCTGGCCGAATCCTACGTGCTGCAGGGCGCCACCATGGCCGCGCTGGACCAGCTGACGATCGCCCGCAAATCGACGGACGCGACTTTTTATGACCAGGCCGTGATCGATGCGCGCGAGCGCGAGTTGCAGGAAAAACGCCGCGAACAGATCAAGGATCAGAAGGGTTAGCGCTTACCCGGCTTGCGGCGCCTGCTGGAAGCCGAAGGTCTGCGCTACGCTGGCATAGGCCAGCGGCTGCACGGCAATCTCCTTGCCTGCATGCAATATGGTCAGCTTGCCCCGCTGTTCTTCCAGCCACGCCAGCAAGGCGTCGTCGCTGGCTTGCCGGCCGTCGATGCGCAGCGCGGGCAGCACCTGGGCCATGTCGCGGTCATCCACCTGCGCGACGATGTCGCCGTGGTGCAAGATCAGCGCGCCGTTATCGCACCAATACGCTTGCTCGATCTGTTCCAGCGGCGCACCCGTCTGCAAGACAAAACCGTGCTGCGGGTCGCTGCGGGCGATGTAGGGCGTCGCTTCCAGATTCACGTACACGCGCTGCGGGCCATTCTGGAAAAACCAGCAACCGCGTTCGTCCTGGGCGTAATTGCGGTTGATAAAGCTCAACAGGGCGGTGTGGGCGATCTTGTCGCCCGGCAATTTTTGCTGTTGCGCCTGCTGGTCGCGCATGCGCCAGTGGCCGCGCGCGTCCAGGCCCAGCCAGCCGTAGCAGTGGGGCACGTTCGGCCATTTGGCCAGGGCCTGCTTGACGAGTTCATCCATGTGTAGCGTTTTCCGTGTGAGTGCGCGCATCGCCAGCGTGACAGGTTTGCGGCGCCGATGGCGCCGTGTTGCCGCCTTCAAAAAAATGCATCAGGCGCTGCGGCAGCCAGCGTGTGCTTCCCGGCAATTTGCCTGCCGCAAAGCCGACGTGGCCGCCGTGGCGCGGATACTCGAGGGTGACCGTCGGCGCGGCGCTGCGCGGCAAGAAGCGTCCGGGCAGGAAAGGATCATTTTGCGCATTCAGTACCAGGGTCGGCACGGTAATGTCCGGCAAGACGTGCTTGGCGCTGGCGCGGTGCCAGTAATCGTCGGCGTCGCGGTAGCCGTGCAGGGGCGCCGTGACGACGTCGTCGAAGGCGTGCAGGTCGCGCGCGGCCAGCATGGCGTCGCGCGCAAACAGGCCGGGAAACTGTTCCAGCTTGGCCAGGCATTTCGGTTTCAAGGTGTTCAGGAACATGCGCGTGTAGAGCCGGTTGGCGCCGGAAGACAGGGCCTTGCCCCCTTGCGCCAGATCAAGGGGGGCGGACACGGCCGCCGCCGCATCGACGAAATCGGCCTGGTGCTGCGACTGGCCCAGCCAGCACAGCAAGGCATTGCCGCCCAGCGAGACGCCGGCCGCGTAAAACTTGCCGGTGGCGCGCGGGCGCAGTGTGCGCACGACCCAGTCCACTTCCTGCGCATCGCCCGAGTGGTAAAAGCGCGGCGCCAGGTTGGCTTCGCCCGAGCAGCCGCGGAAATGCGGCACGGCGCCCGACCAGCCGCGCGCGGCCACCTCGGCCATCAGGGCGCGCGCGTAATGGCTGTTCGACGAGCCTTCCAGGCCGTGGAACAGCACCACGAAGGGCTGGCCCGGCTGGCCGTCGACCAGGTCGACGTCGACGAAGTCGCCGTCGGGCGCTTGCCAGCGTTCGCGGCGGAAGGCCACGGCCGGCTTGGCGAGGCACACGGCCGGATAAATCGTCTGCGCGTGGCCGCCAGGCAGCCAGAGCGGGGCAGTATAGGAAAGAGACAAAGACATCAGTGCAGGATCTGCGCCCCCGTGGCGTCTGCCGGCGCGCCGCCCGGCGCGATGGAGGCATGGTGCAGCACGATGCGCCAGCCGCGCGGCGTTTTCACGTACACATTCGTTGCCAGCAGATGCGCCGGACCGCCTTCTTCCTGGGTGACGCCTTCGATCACCGTGTGCACCGAACTCATCAAATTGTGCGTTTCATGCAGCTGCGCCGGCACGATGTGCAGGCCGCCGCCCGCCAGGATGGTTTCCCACGAGGCGCGGATGGCGGCATGGCCGATCAGGCGCGCGCCGCCCGGGTGGATGCAGACGATCTCTTCATCGTCGGCCCACAGCGCCATCAGCGCTTCGAGGTCGGCGCGGTGCAAGGCATCGTAGAACGCCGCTTCGACTTCCGCGGCGCTGCCATTGAGTTCTTTCAGACGTTTCATGACGACTCCGGGCTGGTCGGTATAACTTGATACAAATAAAAACGGCGCGCTGGTGGCGCGCCGCTGGGCAGTTTTTTAATGGTGGCCGGCGCTGGCGCCTTCCTTCAGGGTGTAGGCCGTGCCGCAGTACGGGCACTTGGCGATACCGTCCTTGTTGAATTCCAGGAACACACGCGGATGCGACGACCACAGCGGCATGGCCGGGTTAGGGCAGTGGGCTGGCAGGTCTTTACTGTCGAGTTCGACCGCTGGCTGGGTGGTTTTTGTCATCTTGTCATGCTCCGTGAGGCTGTATGGAAGGAAGTCGGCTGCTGCCAAAACCACGATTTTAACGGATTCAGGCAGACAGCAAAAATCATGGCTAAAATGGCGGCTCGATCATCTTCGGCTGCGGCGCGGGTTTTTACGGAAATATGGCAGCTGCAGCGCCACACTGACTGGATTTGCCTTGCCGGTATCGCCGTTGTCACCCTTGTCGCCACGCACCATTGTTGTGCAGTTACCACAGTACGCCTGCCGGAGCGCCGCGTGAACGCCGTCCTGGCCGCCAAGGACGACGCCCTGCTGAAAGATGCCTGGCGCGCCGGCCTGAACCTGGGTGCGCCCACCCTGCTGGGCATCGCCGCCTGGGGCATGGTGGTGGGCGTGGCCATGGTGAAAAGCGGCTTGACTGTAGCGCAGGCGGGGGCCATGACCCTGTTTGTCTTTGCCGGCTCGGCCCAGCTCGCGTCCTTGCCGCTGCTGGCCGCGCATGCGCCCGTGTGGGTGATCTTCGCCACGGCCCTCGTCGTCAATTTGCGTTTTGTCATCTTTTCCGTGCTGCTGGCCCCCCATTTTTCCCATCTGCCGTGGCGCCAGCGCTTTGGGCTCGGCTATGTGGCGGGCGACATCACGGTGGGCCTGTTCCTGCAGCGCTATCCGCACGAAACGCCGGACCCGGCCAAGCTGCCTTTCCTGAAAGGCTTGATCTACCCCAACTGGCTGGCCTGGCAAATCGGTTCCTTCATCGGTATCGTGCTGGGCGCCGTCGTGCCGGCCGAATGGGGCTTGGGTTTTGCCGGCACCCTGGCGATCCTGTGCGTGACGGTGCCGCTGATCCTCAGCCGCGCCGCCCTGTGCGGCGTGCTGGTGGCGGGTGCGGTGGCCGTGCTGGCCTACGGCCTGCCGTATAAGCTGGGCTTGCTGGTGGCCGTCGTGGTGGGCATGGTCAGCGCCATGGCCGTGGAAGAATTGACAGAAAAATGGACAAAACGCCATGTTTGACGGCATAGACTGGGGCAGGGCCGACGTGTGGATCGCCATCGCCGTGCTGGTGGTGGCGACGGCCGCCACGCGCAGCACCTTTTGGCTGATCGGCCATCACATCACCATTCCGCGCCGCGTGGGCGAGATGCTGCGCTATGCGCCGGCGTGCGCGCTGGCCGCCATCATCGCACCCGACATGCTGATGGAGGGGCAGCAAGTGCACCTTGAGTTGTCGAATTTGAAACTCTTGTCCGGTATTGCCGCCACGCTCTTTTTTGTGATCCGCCGCAATATGCTGCAAACCATCGTGTTCGGCATGCTGGTTTTCACGGGCTTGCGACTGTTGCACGTTTTTCAGTAAAGCAGGACAAATCGGGGATTTGCTCTGGTCATTGCGGTAAAATAGCGCACTTCCTTCCACTCGTCATCTGGATCGCCATGTCAGCTGTTCTCAACTTCATCCGTCTGCAAGATTTGATCGCCCAAAATGCACTGCAAGGCAAGCGCGTGTTTATCCGCGCCGACCTGAACGTCCCGCAAGATGACAGTGGCAAGATCACCGAAGATACGCGCATCCGCGCCTCGGTGCCGGCCATCCGCGCCGCGCTGGACGCTGGCGCCGCCGTCATGGTGACGTCGCACCTGGGCCGTCCGACGGAAGGCGAGTTCAAGCCTGCCGACAGCCTGGCGCCCGTGGCGGCCCGCCTGTCCGAGCTGCTGGGCCAGGAAGTTGCATTGAAACAAAACTGGGTCGATGGCGCTGGCCTGGAAAACCTGGCTGCCGGCCAGGTCGTCCTGCTGGAAAACGTGCGCGTGAACAAGGGCGAAAAGAAAAACAGCGATGAGCTGGCGCAAAAAATGGCCAAATTGTGCGATATCTACGTCAATGACGCGTTCGGCACGGCCCATCGCGCCGAAGCGTCCACGCACGGCATCGCCAAGTTCGCGCCCGTCGCCTGCGCCGGCCCGCTGCTGGCCGCCGAACTCGATGCGTTGGGCAAGGCGCTGCACGCGCCAGCCCGTCCGCTGCTGGCCATTGTTGCTGGTTCGAAAGTATCGAGCAAGCTGACCATCTTGAAAGCCCTGTCCGACAAGGTCGATAACCTGATCGTCGGCGGCGGCATCGCCAACACCTTCATGAAGGCTGTCGGCTTGAATGTCGGCAAGTCGCTGGTGGAAGCGGAACTCGTCGAGGAAGCGAAAGCCATCATCGACATCATGGCCAAGCGCGGCGCGCAAGTGCCGATTCCCGTCGATGTCGTGTGCGCCAAGGAATTCTCGCCCACGGCCGTTGCCACCGTCAAAGACGTGGCCGACGTGGCGGACGACGACATGATCCTCGATATCGGCCCGAAAACGGCCGCCTTGCTGGCGCAGCAAATCGGCGCCGCCGGCACCATCGTGTGGAACGGCCCCGTCGGCGTGTTCGAATTCGACCAGTTCGGCAACGGCACCAAGACCCTGGCCTTGGCCATTGCCGATTCGAAAGCTTTCTCGATCGCTGGCGGTGGCGACACCCTGGCGGCGATTGCCAAATACGACATTACCGATAAAATCAGCTATATCTCGACGGGCGGCGGCGCTTTCCTGGAGTTCCTGGAAGGCAAGACTTTGCCCGCCGTTGAAATCCTGATGCAACGCGCCGCTTAAGGCGCTACCGTCAGCAATTCAGTACCAAGCGCAGCCTGATCGCTGCGCTTTTACCTTGCCGGGCGGTTCAGCCGCCAGGTCTTGCTCACCTTCGCTCGCGCACAAGGACTCCTATGCCACGCGGTACAAAAATCGTAGCAACAATCGGCCCCGCTTCCACCGACTTCGATATCCTGGTGAAGATGATACGCGCGGGCGTCGACGTGGTGCGCTTAAATTTTTCCCACGGCAAGGCGCAAGACCATATCGACCGCGCGGCGCTGGTGCGCCTGGCGGCGGCCGAGTGCGGCCGCGAAGTGGCCATCATGGCCGACATGCAAGGGCCGAAGATTCGCGTCGGCAAGTTTGAAAATTCCCGCATCCAGCTGGAAGCGGGCGACAAGTTCATCCTCGACGCCAAGTGGGGCGAAAACGGCGAACTGGGCAACCAGGAGCGTGTCGGTCTCGACTACAAGGCCCTGCCGCGCGACTTGCACAAGGGTGACGTGCTGCTGCTGAACGACGGCCTCATCGTGCTGATCGTCGAACGCATCCACGGCAGCGAAATCCACACCACCGTCAAGATTGGCGGCGAGTTGTCGAACAACAAGGGTATCAACCGCCAGGGCGGCGGCCTGTCCGCGCCCGCGCTGACGGCCAAGGATATGGAAGATATCAAGACGGCCATGAGTTTCCAGGCCGACTATCTGGCTATTTCCTTCCCGAAATGTGCGACCGACATGGAAATGGCGCGCCAGCTGGCCAATATCGCCGGCGAACCGTACCACCACAAGCCGATGATGATCGCCAAGATCGAGCGCGCGGAAGCCATTCCTGCCCTGCAAGAGATTCTCGACGCGTCCGACGGCATCATGGTGGCGCGCGGCGACCTGGCGGTCGAGGTGGGCAATGCGGCCGTGCCGGCCTTGCAGAAACGCATGATCAAGATGGCGCGCGCGTCGAACAAGATTGCCATTACGGCAACTCAGATGATGGAATCGATGATCGTCAACGCCGTGCCGACCCGCGCGGAAGTGTCCGACGTGGCCAATGCCGTGCTCGATGGCACGGACGCCGTCATGACGTCGGCCGAAACGGCCTCGGGCAAGTACCCGATCGAAACGGTGGAAATGATGGCCGCCATCTGCGTGGAAGCGGAACAGTCCGAATACAACAAGCTCGATGCCGATTTCCTCAACGTCACGTTTACCCGCATCGACCAGTCGATCGCGTATGGCGCGCTGTTCACGGCCCATCACCTGCGCGTCAAAGCCATCGTGGCGCTGACGGAATCCGGTTCCACCGCCTTGTGGATGAGCCGCCACAGTATCGACACGCCGATCTACGCGCTCACGCCCAGTGTCACCACTTTGCGCAAAGCCGCGCTGTACCGCAATGTTCGGGCGTATCATCTGATGCAGAATGCCCCCAGCGCGCAAGTACTGAAGCAGGCGGAAGAGCTGCTGGTGGCGCAGGGCATCGTCCGCAAGGGCGACATGATCGTCGTCACCTGGGGCGAGCCGATGGGGCAGGTGGGCGGCACGAATGCCTTGAAGATTGTGAAGGTAGGCGAATTCGAGTAAAAACTGCCCAGGGCGTTGTTGCATTGCCTAGTCGTACTAGTTGTACTGCCTTCGGCAACGCGCCTAGCCCTGAGCAGTTTGTTGGACGTTCTAATTTAGTTGAAAGAATTCAGGCGCCGCCGCGGTTGTTGATCACCGCGAAGCGCCGCAACGGTTTCTATTGTTATCTGGAGTATTACCATGTCTCTCGTATCCATGCGTCAACTGCTGGACCATGCCGCCGAAAACGGTTATGGCATTCCTGCTTTCAACGTCAACAACCTGGAGCAAGTGCAAGCCATCATGGCTGCCGCCGATGCGCTGAACAGCCCGGTGATCATGCAAGCGTCCGCTGGCGCGCGCAAGTACGCCGGTGAAGCGTTCCTGCGCCACCTGATCGACGCCGCTGTCGAAGCGTATCCGCACATTCCTGTCGTCATGCACCAGGATCACGGCCAGTCGCCGGCCGTCTGCATGGCCGCCATCCGCTCGGGTTTTACTTCCGTGATGATGGACGGTTCGCTGGAAGCGGACGGCAAGTCGGTCGCTTCCTACGAATACAACGTGGAAGTGTCGCGTGAAGTGGTGAAATTCTCGCACGCCATCGGCGTGACGGTGGAAGCGGAACTGGGCGTGCTCGGTTCGCTGGAAACCATGAAGGGCGACAAGGAAGACGGTCACGGCGCCGACGGCACCATGACCCGCGAGCAACTGCTGACGGACGTGGCGCAAGCGGCCGACTTCGTGCAGCGCACCCAGTGCGACGCCCTGGCGATCGCCATCGGCACCTCGCACGGCGCGTACAAGTTTACCCGCAAGCCGACGGGCGACATCCTGGCCATCGACCGCATCAAGGAAATCCACGCGCGCATCCCGAACACTCACCTGGTGATGCACGGTTCGTCGTCGGTGCCGCAGGAATTGCTGGCCATCATCCGCGAATTCGGCGGCGACATGAAGGAAACCTACGGCGTGCCAGTCGAGGAAATCCAGGAAGGCATCCGTCACGGCGTGCGCAAGATCAACATCGACACCGACATCCGCCTGGCGATGACGGCTGCCGTGCGCAAGTATCTGTTCGAGAACCCGTCGAAATTCGACCCGCGCGACTTCCTGAAGCCAGCCCGTGCCGCCGCCGAGCAAATCGTGCGCGCGCGCATGCAGGCGTTCGGCTGCGAAGGCCAGGCGTCGAAAATCAAGGTCATCACGATGGAAAAAATGGCCGAGCGCTACAAGGCCGGCGAGCTGTCGCAAATTGTGAAGTAAAATTCTGTCTGGAACGGGCCGGAAGCAATGCTCCGTGCCCGATTTTCTCGACCGGCGGGCACCCCCTGCCCGCCGGTTTCGTTTCATCCAACTATTCCCCCGCTATGAACAGCCTCTATCAGACTTCCATCCACTCCCTGCCATTGCTGGGCCACGGCAAGGTCCGCGACAATTACGCCGTTGGCGACGACAAGATCCTGATCGTCACCACGGACCGCCTGTCGGCCTTCGATGTCGTCATGAACGAGCCTATCCCCGGCAAGGGCAAGGTTCTCAACCAGATGAGCGATTTCTGGTTCGAGAAACTGGGCCACATCGTGCCGAACCACCTGACCGGCGTGGCGCCGGAATCCGTGGTGGCGCCAGAGGAAGTGGAGCAAGTGCAAGGCCGCGCCGTGGTGGCCAAGCGTTTGAAACCGATCATGGTCGAGGCGGTCGTGCGCGGCTACATCATCGGTTCGGGCTGGAAAGATTACCAAGATACGGGCAGCATCTGCGGCATCGCGTTGCCAGCGGGCTTGCAACAGGCGGAAAAACTGCCGGAGCCGATCTTCACCCCGGCAGCCAAGGCCGAGCTGGGCGAGCATGACGAAAACATCAGCTTTGCTGAAATGGAAGAGCGCATCGGTGCCGACCTGGCCGCCAAGATGCGCGACGTCGCCATTGCCCTGTACAAGACGGCCGCCGAATATGCGGCCACGCGCGGCATCATCATCGCCGACACCAAGTTCGAATTCGGCCTGGACGACAATGGCGTCATGCATCTGATGGATGAAGTGCTGACGGCCGACTCGTCGCGCTTCTGGCCTGCCGATTCCTACCAGTCAGGCATTTCGCCGCCGTCGTTCGACAAGCAATTCGTGCGCGACTACCTGGAAACATTGACCTGGGGCAAGACCGCGCCGGCGCCGGCGCTGCCGGCCGACGTCATCGAAAAAACCCAGGCCAAGTACTTCGAAGCCATCGAACGCCTGACGGGCGAGAAGCTGAAGGCCTGAGATGAGCGAGCAGAATAAGCCGCTGGTCGGCGTCATCATGGGGTCGTCCTCTGACTGGGACGTGATGCAGAATGCGGTTGCCATCCTGAAACAGTTTGGCGTGCCGTACGAAGCGCAAGTCATTTCCGCGCACCGCATGCCCGACGAGATGTATGCGTACGCGAAAAGCGCGCGCGCGCGCGGCTTGCGCGCCATCATCGCCGGCGCCGGCGGCGCGGCCCACCTGCCTGGCATGGTGGCGGCGATGACCATCGTGCCCGTGCTGGGCGTGCCCGTGCCATCGAAATACTTGCGTGGCGAAGACTCCATGTTGTCCATCCTGCAAATGCCCAAGGGCGTGCCGGTTGCCACTTTCGCCATCGGCGAAGCGGGCGCGGCGAATGCGGCGCTGACGGCCGTGGCGATGCTGGCCGCCAACGACGATGTCCTGGCCGAAAAGCTGGAAGCGTTCCGTACCACGCAAACGGCCGCCGCCAAGGCCATGGTCTTGCCTGATTAATATGTTTGAAAAATAATGAATAGTAAATCGACTTCCCCATTGCTGCCTGCCGCCCATCCACCGGCATGGCTGGGCGTGATGGGCGGCGGCCAGCTCGGCCGCATGTTTGCCCAGGCCGCACAAGGCATGGGTTACCAGGTGGCCGTACTGGAGCCATCCGACGCCTGCCCTGCGGGGCAGGTGGCGCAGCGCCTGATCCATGCCGCATATGATGATGTCGCCGGCCTCGACGCCCTGGCGGCGCAATGCCTGGCCGTCACCACCGAGTTCGAGAACGTGCCGGCCGACAGCCTGTCGCGCCTGGCCGAACGCGTGTTTGTTGCCCCCAACGCCCACGGCGTGTCGGTGGCGCAAGACCGCATCGCGGAAAAGCGTTTCTTTGTCGACTGTGCCGCGAAATCGGGCGTGTTGCCGGCGCCGCATAGGGTCATCGCCACGCAGGACGATATCGACGCCATCGGCGACGACTTGCTGCCGGGCATACTGAAAACCGTGCGCATGGGCTATGACGGCAAGGGCCAGTTCCGCGTGCGCACGCGCGACGAGGTGCGCGCCGCCTTTGCGGAAATGGGCGAGGTAACTTGCCTGTTGGAAAAAATGCTGCCGCTGGCGTATGAAGTGTCCGTGCTGACGGCGCGCGGCGTGGATGGCGAATCGGTCGTGTATCCGATCGCCGAAAACGTGCACCGCGACGGCGTCCTGTTTACCACCACGGTGCCGGGCCCGAACGTGTCGGACGACTGCGCCGCCAGGGCGCAGCGGGCGGCGCAAGCCATGGTCGCCGAACTCGGTTATGTCGGCGTGCTGTGCATCGAATTTTTCGTGCTGGACGACGGCAGCCTGGTGGTCAATGAAATGGCGCCCCGTCCCCACAACAGCGGCCACTACACGATGGATGCCTGCGTCACCAGCCAGTTCGCGCAGCAGGTGCGGGCCATGGCGCGTCTGCCGCTGGGCGACGTGCGCCAGCATTCGCCGGCCGTGATGCTCAACATCCTGGGCGACGCCTGGTTTGCCGGCGACAGCGATGTTGCCTGCGAACCGGCGTGGGACCAGGTGCTGGCGCTGCCGGGCGCGTGCCTGCACCTGTATGGCAAGGACGACCCGCGCCGTGGCCGCAAGATGGGCCACCTGACCTTCATCGCGGCCACCTTGCAAGAGGCGCAGCAGCGCCTGCGCGACGCTTGCCTGATCCTGGGAATCGCGCCGTGAGCGTACTTGCACACGATCTGGCGGCGGCCGCTGCCGTGCTGGAAGGGGGCGGCCTCGTCGCTTTCCCGACGGAAACGGTGTATGGCCTGGGCGCCGATGCGGAAAACCCGGCCGCCGTGGCGCGCATCTACGAAGCCAAGGGCCGGCCTTCGGACCATCCCGTGATCGTGCACGTGGCGCCTGGCGCCGACTTGGCGCACTGGTCCGACGATATTCCGCCCGAAGCGCAGCAACTGGTGGCTGCCTTCTGGCCCGGTCCGCTGACCCTGATCGTCAAGCGCGCCGCGCATATTCCCGATGCCGTGTCCGGCGGCCAGGATACGGTGGGCTTGCGCTGCCCGTCGCACCCGGTGGCTATCGCATTGCTACGCACCTTCAAGGGCGGCAAGGGCGGCCTGGCGGCGCCGTCGGCAAACAAATTCGGCAATGTCAGCCCCACCACGGCGCAGCACGTGCGCGATGAATTCGCGGCGGAACTCGCCAGCGGCTTGCTGGGCCAAGTCCTCGACGGCGGACAGAGCGATGTCGGCATCGAGTCGACCATCGTCGATTTGTCGCGCCTGGCCACGCACGGTCCCGTGCTGTTGCGTCCCGGCCATATCAGCAGCGAGCAGATCGCCGCCGTCATCGGTCGCGCACCGGCCGTGGCGGACGCGGCCGCGCCGCGCGCCTCGGGCACCCTGGAATCGCATTACGCACCGCACACGCCTGTTGCGATGCAGCACAGCGACGACGTGCGCGCCACCTTGAACCGCCTGCTCAATGACGGGCGCCGCGTGGCCCTGATCCACTACTCGGATCTGCCGCCGGCCAGCGCCAGCGTGCGCCTGGCAGCGACCCCGGAAAATTACGCACATGCGCTGTATGCCTCGCTGCGCACGATGGACCAGGTCGGCGCCGAGCTGATACTCGTCGAAGCACCGCCCACCGGCCCCGCGTGGCTGGGCGTGAATGACCGTCTGCGGCGTGCCGCCTTCGGCTCAAGTGGTATCTTGCAGCAATTTCTGTCCGCATAATAAAAGCCCCGCAAGGGGCTTTTTCTTGATGCAGCGCAATAGAGATGCTTGCCACGAAACATCTTATATCCTCCATAATTCAGCGGATCGCCCGGTCGTGACGGGGCGCTGGCGGTGTTGTTATTTCGTTGATTTTTAAAACATATTTTCTATACAAGCCTGAGGAACGATGGCATATTAGTTGGGTAGCGAATAGCACGCCCGTTCGTTTAGAAACCAGAAAAAAGACCGAGGAGACAAAATGCATCAAACAAAATTCGCGCTGGCCGTGCTGGCTGCGGCTGTCCTGGCAGGTTGCGGCGGCGCCAGTGGCGGTGATCAAGCCTTGAAAGTCAAATACACGGCGCAGGTGTCGTTCGGCGACAGCCTGTCCGATGTCGGTTCGTATGCCGTCGCCGGCGTGGCGGTGAGCGGTGGCGGCAAATTCACCATCAATGGCGACAATACCAAGATCAATCCTGAACTGACGGGCAAGAACTGGACCGAGCACCTAGCCGCGCAATTCGGCTTGCCGGCGCCATGCGCCGCCGAAACGGGCCTGGAAGGCAGCATTCCCTCCCTGCAGGCTCCGCGCGTCAAGCATGCGGGCTGCTTCGGCTACGCCATGGGCGGTTCGCGCGTCACCAACCCGGTCGGCCCGAACAACAAGTTGGCGGGCGGTGCGCTGGGCGCCCTGACCGTGCCCGTGGTGACGCAGATTGCGAACCACCTGGCCGTTTCCGGCGGCAAGTTCAGCGGTACGGAAGCCGTCTTCGTGATGGCGGGCGGTAACGACGTGCTGTTCCTGCTGGGCGACTTGCAAGCGAAGGCCACTGCTGCTGGCCAGACGGCTGGCGCGGCTGCCGGTGCCGCTGCTGGCGCGAAAGCCTTTGCCTCCAATCTGGTTGCTGCCCTGGCAGCGCGCGCCGCCAACCCTGCCACGGCAGCGCAAGCCATCGGCGCGGCCGTGGCGGCCGCCGCTGCGGCGCCTGGCGCCACGTCAGCATCGATCGTGGGCGCTGCCGTGACCGCTGCCGCCACCGCCGGCGATACGGCGGTCGCTTCGCCAGCCGTGTATAGCCCGCTGGTGACCAAGGCGCAAGCCGATGCGACGGTCACCGGCAACGCCGCCGGTGCCGCTGCCGGCGCCAAGGCTGGTGCCGATTACGCCGCGGCGAATGGTCCTGCACTGGTTGGTGCCATGAAACAGGCTGGCACCGAGCTGGTGGCGCTGGTCAAGGATCAGATCATTGCCAAGGGCGCCAACTATGTGGTGGTCAACAACCTGCCTGACGTGGCCGGTACACCATCGGGCCTGAGCAAGGATGCCAATACCAAGGCGCTCATCAATGCCATGGTCAGCGCCTTCAACGGAGAGCTGAGCGGGGGCTTGAACGGCAACGCGAAAGTCTTGCTGGTCGACGTGTTTGCCGTCAGCCATGACCAGGGCGTCAATCCTGGCCCGTATGGCTTGACCAATGTCAGCGAGACGGCGTGCGACCTGACGCCAGCGAAGAATTTCCTGGGCAGCTCGCTCGTGTGCAATGGCACGAACCTGAAAGCGGGCGACGTCAGCCACTACTCGTATGCCGACGATGTGCACCCTACGCCGTTCAACAACCTGTTGCTGGCCCGTTATGTGGCCAAGGACATGGTCGTGCGGGGCTGGCTGTAAGGGAGGGCCGCGCCAGCTGCATCCCCGCGATGTGGCTGGCGCTGGCAGCGACAAGACTGGATAGCGGGGCTATCCGCACATAATGAATCAGGAGACAAGATGAAGAATCGTTTGAATACCGCTGTACGCGTGCTGGCCGCGGCCGCCGCGATGGCCATGGCGACGGGCGCTTCGGCGCAAAGCGCAGGCACCTGGATGGCCAAGGCTGGCCTCAACAAGATCACGCCGCACGTGGAAAGTGGCGACATTTCCGCGCCAGCATTGCCGGGCACGAAAGCCGACGTCAAGTCGGATACCAAGCCCATCCTGACCTTTGCCTACATGATCACGGACAATGTTTCCGCTGAAATGATTTTGGGCGTGCCGTACAAGCATGACCTGATCGGCGACGGTTCCATCAAGGGCACGGGCAAGCTGGGGACGGCGGAAGCCTTGCCGCCGACAGCCTTCATCCAGTACCGTTTCTTCCAGCCCAATGCGATGATCCGCCCCTACGTGGGCGCGGGCTTGACGTATGCCTATTTCCAGAAGGAAAAAGGCTCGGGCCAGATGACGGCCTTGCTGGATCCGGGTGGAAAACCAGTGACGTACCGCATGGACAACAAGCTGACAGGCAGCCTGGTGGTCGGCAGCACCCTGGCCTTCAACGAGCGCTGGTTTGCCGATGTGGCCGTGGTCAAGACCTACCTGAAAACCAAGGCGAAATTCTCCACGGGGCAAACGCAGGACATCAAGCTCGACCCGGTCGCCGTGAGTATCAGCATCGGGTATAACTTTACCCTGTAAAACAAAAAATCCGCCTCGGCGGATTTTTTTTGTCCCGCTCAGGCTGGCGGTGTATTGAACTTACCATTGTGGAAGATCAAGGGCGGCTGCGCGGCAAACGCGCATTGTTCCACTTCGCCCACGAAAATGACGTGGTCGCCTTCCGGATAGCGGCTGCGGTTGTGGCATTCGAACCAGGCCGATGCGCCTTTCAGGATGGGCTGGCCCGTGCGCGACAGTTCGTATTCCACGTCGTCGAAGGGATTCGGCGTGCGGCGTGAAAAGCGCGTGGCCAGTTCCGCCTGGTCGGCGCCCAGCACATTGATGACGTAATGCGAGTTGCCGCTGAAAATGGGCATGCTGTTCGCCACGGAACCGAGGCTCCACAGCACCAGGGGCGGCGACAGCGAGACGGAATTGAAGGAACTGGCCGTCAAACCGCGGAAACTGCCGTCGGCCAGGCGCGTCGTAATGACCGTCACGCCGGTGGCAAACTGCGACAGTGCCTGGCGGAAATGTGTCGTATCGAATTCTTGCGCGGGCGCGCGGGGAGAGCGTGTGTTCATGGGTGACCTGTCTATTTGCTGACATTATGCCAAAAATCGGCCATGCCAGCGCAATCGTGGCCGGCATGCCCGTATGTGCGGTGTCCCACGCGCCGTTTCAAGCGGCGCTGCAAGCCATGGCGCTTTGCGTTACAGTGGTGAAATGATAAGTCGCAGCAGCGTTGCGGGAGGACATCATGAATCAACAGACGGAAGTGGCGGTATTCGGCGGTGGCTGTTTCTGGTGCCTCGCCGCCGTGTATGGGGAAGTGCGCGGCGTGACGCGCGTCGAGTCCGGCTACACGGGCGGCAGCGTTCCCCATCCCACTTATGAACAGGTGTGCGCGGGCGGCACGGGCCACGCGGAAGTGGTGCGCCTGAAATTCGATCCTGCCATCATCGCTTACCACGACTTGCTGGAAATCTTTTTCACGCTGCACGACCCCACCACCTTGAATCGCCAGGGAAATGATGTCGGTACGCAATTTCGCTCCGTCATCTATTACCAGTCGGCCGCGCAGGAAAGCGTGGCGCGCAAGGTGCTCGCCGAAATGGCCGGCGTGTGGGATGCGCCCATCGTCACGCAGCTGGCGCCGGCCGCCACCTTTTACCCGGCCGAGGATTACCACCAGAATTATGTCGAGCAGCATCCCTTGCAGGGCTATTGCGCCCTCGTCGTCGCGCCCAAGGTGGAGAAATTCCGCGCCATGTATGCGGGCCGCCTGAAGTAAGACGGCCCCGCGCGCCTGTCAGGGCGCGAGCACGGGCGCCGGCCTTGTTTCCTGCGTATTCTCTTGCGCATACATGTAGTTGCGCGACCAGGGCAGGGTGGAAGAGCGCCGGCCCGCCTTCACGCAGACGATCTGGTACAGGCTGATCAGATCTTGCTCGAAGGCATAGGCGCAGCCGGCCAGGTAGACGTGCCAGATGCGGAAGCGCCGCTCGCCCGCCAGCGGACGGATCTGCTCGGCATGGGCTTCGAAATTCTCCGTCCACAGGGCGCAGGTGCGCGCATAGTGGCGGCGCAGGTTTTCCACGTCCAGCACTTCCAGTCCCCCCTGCTGCATGGTTTTCAGGACATTGCCGATGTGCGCCAGCTCGCCGTGCGGAAACACATACTTTTCGATGAACTCGCCGCCGCCATACGGCGTTTCGCCATTGTCCGGGTCGGTCGAGGTGATGCCGTGGTTCATCGCCATGCCATCGGGCGCCAGCAGCTTGTGGATGATGGAAAAGTAGTCGGGCAAGTGTTTCAGGCCCACGTGTTCGAACATGCCCACGCTGGTGATGCGGTCGAACTGGCCCGTGACGTCGCGGTAATCTTGCAGGCGGATATCGATCAAATGGGCCAGGCCGGCCGCCGCCACGCGCTCGCGCGCCAGCGCGTACTGGTTTTCCGACAGGGTCACGCCCACGCAGCGGGCGCCATATTGCTGCGCGGCACGAATCACGAGCGCGCCCCAGCCGCAGCCGATGTCGAGCAGGGTCTGGCCCGGCTGCAGCTGGATTTTCTTCAGGATATGGTCGATCTTCTTGACTTGCGCCTGCGCCAGGGTTTCATCGCCGTGTTCGAAATACGCGCAGGAATACACGAGGGCGGGGTCGAGAAATTGTTCATAGAACGCATTCGACACGTCGTAATGGTAGCGGATGGCTTCGGCATCCTTGCTCTTGTCATGCGTAAAGCTGCGCACGATGCGGGCCAGCTTGCCTTCCGGCTTCAAGGTCGTGCGCGCCAGGGCATTGCAGATGGAAATCATGTCCATCGCCGTGCCCTTGACCTCGATATTGCCTTCCACATAGGCCGAGCCCAGGTTGGCCAGCGACGGGTTCAGCAGGTAGCGGGCCGAGGCGACGGTCGGCAGGCGGATGGTGACTCTGGGCGCTTCGCTGGACAGGTCGACATGCTGGCCGTTCCACAATTCTATGCGCAGCGGCAAGGCGGTCTTGCTGCGGATGCTGGCGATCCAGGACTTGAGTTGGTTTTGTACAAACAAAATGGCCTCCAATGAAGCGGCCGCCATGGCAGCCGCAAATTGAGAAACAATGTCATTTAGTAACTTCTACCCTCATAGCCTACACCTATATTGACCAGCTTGCTTTGCGCCGCCTTGCTTATCCTGCTCAGGGTTGCAGGCGCTGCATGCTCCATTGCCCGTCAGCATCGCGGGTGAACACGATGCGGTCGTGGAAGCGCGAGCGGCGTCCCTGCCAGAATTCGATGCGTTCCGGCTGCAAACGGTAGCCGCCCCAGTGGGCGGGACGGGGTGGCTGCGCGTCGCCGACGGCGGCGGCCACGGCCTCGTAATGGCTTTCCAGCTCGGCGCGGCTGGCGATCGGTGTACTTTGCTGCGAGGCAATCGCTGACAGCCGGCTTTGCAGGGGGCGCACATTGAAATACTCGTCGCTCTCGGCCGCCGTGGTCTTCACCACCGTGCCCTCGATGCGCACTTGCCGCTCCAGCTCGCGCCAGAAGAACAGCAGGGCCGCGTGCGGATTGTGTTCCAGCTGCTGGCCCTTGTCGCTGTTGTAATTCGTGTACCAGGTGAAACCCCGTTCGTCGAACTGCTTGATCAGCACGATGCGCGAGCTGGGCTTGCCGTCGGGACTGACGGTGGACAAGCTCATGGCGTTCGGTTCGCTGACCTGGGACTTGAGCGCTTCGTCGAACCACTTTTCAAATTGCGCAATCGGGTCGCGCTGCACGTCTTCCTCGGATAACAGTCTTTGCACATAATCGATGCGCATGGCGGCCAGGGTGGCTGCATCGTGCACGGGCACGGTGGCCGCTGCCGGGGCGGCGGTCTCTTCCGGCGCGATGCCGCGACGGCGCTGCATGGCCGTGCCCAGCTGCTCCATCTGTTGCGCGCTGAACAGGCGCTTGGCCATGGGCGCCAGCTGGCCTTCTTCCTTGGCCATGTGGGCCTGGTAGGCGGCAACATAATCGCGCACGCCGTCGGCGGACAGCTGCGTGCCCGTGCCGGCAGCGATGGCGTCCAGTTCCGGGCGCAGGGTCAGCCAGGCCTGATCCATGCGCTGGTGGTCGGCGAGGATTTCCGGCACCAGCGTGGTCAGCAGGGCGGCATCGTCGCCCGTGGCCGTCGCCTGCAGCATGGGCATCAAGTCCTGCTCTTCATCGTCATGGTGCAGATGGGCCGCTTTATTGAAATATTGCAACACCGCCTTGGCCGCCTGCTGCGCGTCCGCCGTGTTGCCGTGCTGCGCCAGATGGCCCAGCAGGTTTTGCAGGGTCGTCAGCTGCTTGCGGATCTTGTCGTGGCAATGCTTGAGCACGGCGATGGGCTGGTCAAAGCCGGGAACGGAGTCGAACAGGGGAGAGGTCATGGCGAGTTCTCGTGGTGAGCGGTGTGGGGGCGCGGCGACAATTGCTCTTGTCGCTGTGTCAATTCGGCTATTTTAGAATATCCGCCAGCGCAGTGTCCGTTAAAATGGCGCCATGCATACCTCCACCAATGAACTAATTTCCATGGACTTGACCGAGATCGATTTTGAGCGGCGTTTCGGCGGCATTGCCCGCCTGTACGGCGCGCCCGCGCTGGCGCGCTTCCGCGCCGCGCATGTGTGTGTGATCGGCGTGGGCGGCGTCGGTTCCTGGATCGTCGAAGCGCTGGCGCGCAGCGCCGTCGGCCGCCTGACCCTGATCGACCTGGATAATGTGGCCGAATCGAACATCAATCGCCAGATCCAGGCCATGAGCGACACCATCGGCAAGGCCAAGATCACGGCCCTGGCCGAACGCATCGAATTGATCAACCCGTTTTGCCAAGTCACGCAGATCGAGGATTTCATTACCCCCGATAATCTGGAGCAATTGCTGGGCGGGCGCGATTTCGATTACCTGGTCGACGCCATCGACAATGCCAAGGCGAAAGCGGCCGTGATTGCGTATTGCCGCGCGCACAACATTCCCATGCTGACCATCGGCAGCGCGGGCGGGCAGACGGACCCGACACTGATCGCCGTGCGCGACTTGTCGAAGACGGAACAGGAACCGCTGCTCAAGCGCGTGCGCAAATTGTTGCGCACGGAATATGGTTTCCCCCGTGGCGTGAAAAACAAATTCAATGTCGACGCCGTGTTTTCCATGGAGCCGCTGAGCACGCCCGAGAGCGCGGAAGCGTGCGCCATCGACGGCAGCGCGCCCGCCGGCGTGACGGGACTCAATTGCGCCGGCTTCGGTTCCAGCGTGGTGGTGACGGCCAGCTTCGGCATGGTGGCGGCCGCCCATGCGCTGAAAAGCTTGCGCCAGGACAAAGTTGCTGAAGTGCCAGCGCCAATGTCAGTGCCGGACGCCGCCTGAGTCACGCTGCTTAAATCAGCTTCCTGCTGGCCAGGATGCGGTAATCGCCGCTGCTTTTCAGCGATTCCACCAGCACCAGTTCGTCCGCCTGCCAGGCGATGGGCGCGAAAACCTCGATGGCCGGCGGCGGCGCCTGGCGCGCCAGGGTCACGTGCGGCGTGAAGCGGTCGTGCTCGAAGCGCGGCGCCAGTCCCTGTTCCGCCAGACGCTGCATGCAGGCCGCGCGCAAGTCGAGCAAGGCGGGCGAGGGCCGCGCCAGGGCGGCCCAGGCCAGCGCCAGCTGCGTAAAATGGCTGGCGTGATCGAACAGCAGGGGCATGGCCCGCGCCGGCATGTGTTCCAGAATACCCAGCAGGGCGGGCAGCTCGCTGGCCGGGCGCTGGCCCAGGAAGGCCAGGGTCAGGTGCAGCTTGTCCGCGCGCACGGGCTTGCCTTCCAGGCGCGCCTGCCAAGCGGCCAGGGCCGCGCGCGTGGCCGCATCGGGCCACAGGGCGTAAAACAGGCGGGGGCAATGGGCATCGGGCGACAAGTTTTTCCTATCGTTGCGGCGGTTTGCTATTATTGGCGTTCCCTGCCGGTTCGCTGGCGCAGGGATCTCACCGAAACTCACTGAAAGAATACATCATGACGCGTAGCTCCGTTTTGTTTGCCCTGATCTGCTCCGTCGCCGCGTCGCTGGCGCAGGCACAGGCGCCAGCGCCTGTTCCCGCCTCCGCCGTCTCGCTGAGCCCCGGCCCTGTCGCCGATAAATTGATCTTGATCGACAACAAGGTCGGCACGGGCAAGGAAGCGTCCGCAGGCAACAACGTCACCGTGCACTACACGGGCTGGCTGTACCGTCCGCTGGCGAAAGATTCGCGCGGCAAGAAGTTCGACAGCTCCGTGGGCCGTGGTCCGTTTGACTTCCCGCTCGGCAAGGGCATGGTCATCAAGGGCTGGGACCAGGGCGTGGCCGGCATGAAAGTGGGCGGCAAGCGCACCCTGATCATTCCAGGCGAACTGGCCTACGGCCCGCGCGGCGCCGGCAATGGCGACATTCCGCCGAACTCGGCACTGATCTTCGATGTGGAATTGCTGGACGTGAAGTAATTGTTCAGTTTGGCGGCGGCGCATGCTCGCGCCGCCGTCATCGGCACGTAACAAAATGTTCAGGGCTAGGCGCATTGCCGAAGACAGTACGAAAGTACGGCAAGGCATTGCAACAACGCCATGAACTTTTTGTTCAGTGTCTTGAAACGCGGTAGACTGGGGTTTCTTGAAATAGCGGAGCTTCCTTCCATGAACATCGCCAACGACGTCACTGAACTGATCGGCAACACCCCCCTGGTGCGCATCAACCGCATCGCCGCCGGCAGTGTGGCCACCATCCTGGCCAAACTCGAATTCTACAATCCCGCGCACAGCGTCAAGGACCGCATCGGCCTGTCCATGATCGTTGCGGCCGAGGCCGCCGGCAAGATCCATCCCGATACCGTCATCGTCGAGCCCACCAGCGGCAACACGGGCATCGCGCTGGCCATGGTGTGCGCCGCGCGCGGCTACCGCTGCACCCTCGTCATGCCCGACACCATGAGTCGCGAACGGCGCATCCTGCTGCGCGCCTACGGCGCCGAGCTGGTGCTCACGCCCGGCAGCGAAGGCATGCTGGGCGCCATCCGCAAGGCCGAGGAACTGGTGGCGGCCGACCCGCGCTACCTGATGTTGCAGCAATTCAATAACCCCGCCAATCCCGCCATCCACCGCGCCACGACGGCCGAGGAAATCTGGCGCGACACGGATGGGCAAGTGGACATCGTCGTCGCCGGCGTGGGCACGGGCGGCACGATCACGGGCATCGGCGAAGTGTTGAAGGAACGCAAGCCTGGCTTGCAAATGATCGCCGTGGAACCGGAAGCGTCGCCGATGCTGTCGAAGGGGACCAAGGGCCCGCACCCGATCCAGGGCATCGGCGCCGGCTTCGTGCCGCAAATCCTGAATACGGCTATCTACGACGAAATCATTTGCGTCAAGAACGACGACGCGTTCGCCACGGCACGCCTGGCCGCCAGCGATGAAGGCTTGCTGGTCGGCATCTCGTCCGGCGCCGCCCTGTGGGCGGCCCTGCAAGTGGCGCGCCGTCCGGAAAACGCGGGCAAGACCATCGTCACCATCATCCCGTCGTTTGGCGAGCGCTACCTGAGCACGGCCTTGTACGCAGGCCTGGGCGACTGATTCAATAGCAGCGGCAGGGCTATCCCTTCCGCCAGCGCCCGGTTGCCCGCGTCGCCCGGGTGCAGGTGGTCGCCCGAGTCGTAGGCGGGCAGCAGGCGCAGCGGGTGCGCGGGGTCGCGCGCCCAGGCGTCGAAGTCGAGCACGGCGTCAAAATGGCCGCTGGCGCGTATCCACGCATTGAGTTGCTGGCGCAGCGCATCTTTATCAGGCTGATAATAGTCGCTCAGCGGTGTGCCGGGCAGGGCGCCTGCGAATGGCGTCAGGGTGGCGCCGACCACGCGCACGCCGCGGCTGCGGGCCTGGGCGATCAGCCGGGCGTAGCCGCTGCTCAGTTCCTCCAATGTCGGCCGTTGCTCCCGTGGCGCAAACGCCGTGCCGGGCCAGCTGATGTCATTGATCCCCAGCAAGACGACGACCGTGCGCACGCCCGGCTGCGCCAGCACGTCGCGCTCGAAGCGGGCCAGGGCATTGCTTCCCATGCCGTCGGACAACAGCCTCGCACCGGAAATGCCCGCATTGATCACGGCCACGCCCTGCGGCGCCAGGCGTTCGGCCAGGAAATCGGGCCAGCGCGCATCCATCCCCAGGCTGGCGCTGGCGCCATCGGTGATCGAATCTCCCAGGATGGCCACGGCTTGCGCGGCTGGCGCCGCTTCCACCTGGATGGCGCTGAGTAAAAGGCGCGCCGTGGTGGTGTGCACGCCGGCTTGTGCATCATCGATGCGCGCGGCCCGCGTCTGGTCCTGCGGGGCGATCCACGCCGTCTCGCGGCCATCCCAGTGAAACGTGGAAGTCGGGCTGGCTTGCGGCAGGTGGACGCTCACCGTCAGCCGGGCCAGGTCCGGCACGGACAGGTCGACGGGGTCGCTGACGAGCGGCGCGCCCGGCGCCACGCTGGCCGAGGGTTGGCCGGAAAACGTGAGCGTGCGCAGGCTGCCCGCGTCG
Organism: Janthinobacterium sp. SUN211; assembly: GCF_030587315.1. NCBI lineage: Bacteria > Pseudomonadati > Pseudomonadota > Betaproteobacteria > Burkholderiales > Oxalobacteraceae > Janthinobacterium > Janthinobacterium sp. SUN211. Next base: position 113,398 of record NZ_JAPWIC010000006.1, read on the forward strand.
ATGGCCGAACCGGAAGCGGCCAGGGCCACGGTGGCCGCGCCGATGCGCAGCGGCACCTTGCCATACGCATTCGACAGCACGATGCGCACGCGGGGACCGCCCACACTGAGGCGCGCTACCTGGCGCACGGTGTGGCCGTGCAGCACGGCGGGCACGTTGCTGGGGAACAGGAAGTCGCTGCTCCACACGGCTTGCGGGCTGGCCGTCCAGCTGGCCAGCCAGGCGGTGTCCGCATTGGCGGCCTGGACAGGGCTTGTGCCGAGTGCCAGGCTCAGCAGGGCGGCGGGGAGGATGGACAATCGTTGCATGGCGGCTCGCTTCATCAAGGGGAATGTGCGCATGATGCAAGCAACGCCATTTATGCACTAGACTATCTTATCGAAGAACATTTATGAGTTGAATTCACAATGGCCAGACTGGAAGTGAATCGTTCCGGCGAGCTGGAAGTATTTGTGCGCGTGGTCGAACTGGGCGGCTTTTCCGCCGCCGCGCGCGTTTGCGGCATGACGCCATCGGCCGTCAGCAAGCTCGTCTCGCGGCTGGAAGAGCGCCTGGGCGCGCGCCTGCTGAACCGCTCCACGCGCCAGCTGCAGCTGACGGCCGAGGGCTGCGGCCTGTACGAACGGGGCATGCAGGTGCTGGCGGCCCTGGACGAGGCCGAGCGCTGCGCGGGCGTGCAGGATGTGCCGCGCGGCAAAATACGCGTGAATGCGAACGTGCCGTTCGGCCAGCATTTTTTGTTGCCGCTGGCGCCGCTGTTTCTCGAACGCTATCCGCAGGTGACGCTCGACATCGTGCTCACGGATGCCGTGGTCGATATCCTCGAGCAGCGCACGGACGTGGCCGTGCGGGCCGGTCCCCTGAAAAGTTCCAGCTTGCTGGCGCGCAAGCTGGGCCAGACGCGCATGGTCATCGTGGCGGCGCCATCCTACCTGGCGCGGCGCGGCACGCCGCTGCTGGCGGCCGAGCTGGCGTCGCATAATTTGCTCGACGCCAATTACGCGCGCGCCCGCTCGGGCTGGCCGCTGCGCTTGCCTGAGGGCGACGTCGTCGTGCCGGTCACCGGCAATGCGCAGGCCAGCGATGGCGAAGCCTTGCGGCAACTGGCGCTGGCGGGACTGGGATTGGCGCGCCTGGCCGCCTTCCAGGTGCGCGGCGATATCGCGGCGGGCCGTTTGCAGGCCGTGCTGGAAGCGTTCAACCCGGGCGACAGCGAGGACGTGCATGCCGTCTTCGTGGGGCAGGGCGGGCATGTGCCGCTGCGCGTGCGCGCTTTGCTCGATTTCCTGGCGGAGAACGTCGACCTGGACTGAGGGTATCCAGGCGCATTAGGCTACAGGCGGACACGGCCGCGCAGTACAATATCGGACGGGCCGCAATGGTTCGGCCCGTATCGTGCCTTTGAATGGAAATATGTTCCTGGTAAAACCTGAACGCCGCCGCCTGCTGCAGGTGGGCGCAACCGTGGCTGTCATCGCGCTGGGCCTGGCCTCGCGCGCCTATCCCCAATTCCTTCCCGCTGCATTGGGAAAATATCCGGGCGACGCCCTGTGGGCCATGATGATCGTCTTTGCGCTGGGCGTCCTCGCCACGCGCATGCGTACGTGGCAACTGGCCTTGTGGTCTCTGCTGATCTGCTTTGCCGTGGAATTCGGCCAGCTGTACCAGGCGCCGTGGATCGTCGAGCTGCGCGCGCATCCGCTGGGACACCTGGCGCTGGGTTCCACCTTCGGCTGGGGTGATTTGATCGCCTACACGGCCGGGGTGGCCGTGGCGGCGATCATCGACAAGCTGGCGCTGTTCAAGCGCCGCTAGTCTTATTTCACGTTACCTTCAGCATCGCGCAGTTCCACGGGCGCCAGTTTGAGCTTGCTCAATTGCGGGGCGATCTTCACCTTGTCGCCCACGCCGATGACGATCAGCTTTTCCGGCTGCAGGTATTTTTTCGCCACCTGCTGCACCTGCTTGTCCGTCACGCTGGCAAAGCGCTGCGGCAAGGTCGTGTAATAGTCGAGTCCCAGGCCGTAGATGTACGCGTTCGCCATGCTGGCGCTGATGCTGGCGTTCGTGTCGAACTGGCCCGGCAAGGACAGCACCTGCGAATTGCGCGCATTCGCCAATTCCTTGCTGCTCAGGGGCTTGGCGATCATGGCGCGCAATTCCTTGACGGTTTCCGATACGGCCGGGCCCGTCACATCGGTGCGCACGCTGGCGGCAATCGAGAACGGTCCAGGCTGATTGCGGTACTGGAATTGCGAGCGCACGCCATAGGTATATCCCTTTTCTTCGCGCAAGTTGGTGTTCAGGCGGCTGGTAAACAAGCCGCCCAGCGCCGCGTTCATCACTTGCAGCGGCGCGTAATCGGGCGTGGCGCGCGGCACGGCGATGGCGGACAGGCGCACGGCCGTTTGCGGCGCGCCCGGCTTGTCGACCAAGATCAGTTTTGCCTGCGTCGTCTGCGGCGTGGCGGCCACGGACTGCGCCACCGTGCCTGCCTTCCAGCTGCCGAACTTCGTTTCGGCCAGCGCCTTCAATTCCGCTTCGCCGATATCGCCCGAAACGATCAGCGCCGCATTGTTGGGCAGGTAATGCTGCTGCCAGAACGCTTGCAGGTCGGCGCGGCTGGCCGCCTTCAGCGCCGCTTCCGTGCCCAGCTGGATGTAGCCGTACGGATGTTGCGGGCCATACAGGGCCGCCGCTTCCACGCGGGCCGCCACGGCACCCGCGTTTTCGCGCTGCTGCGCCAGCTGTCCGATGCGGCTGGCGCGCTGGCGCTCCACCTCTTCTTGCGGGAATTGCGGGTGCAGCACCACGTCGGCCAGCACGTCGAGCGCTTGCGGGAACGTGGCTTTGAGCGATGTCAACTGGGCAAACGAGGCATCCGTGCCGGAGCCGGTGCTCAGCATGGCGCCCAGTTGCGCCACATCGTCGGCGATCTGCGGCGCGCTGCGCGTGGCAGTGCCTTCCTGCAGCAATTGCGCCGTAAAGCTCGACAAGCCCGGCTGCGCCGGCGGATTGGCGCCCGAGCCGCTCTTGATCACCAGCTGGCTGGAAACGAGCGGCACGGCCGGATTGTAGTGGTGGATCACGGTCAGGCCGTTCGCCAGGGTGAACGACTTGCCTTGCGGTAGCACAATCTTCGGCGCGGGACCGGCCTTCGGCACGGCATTGCGCCATGGCTCGTCCGCATTGATGGCCGTGCCTGGCGCAGGCTTGACCTTGCCAGGCGCCGGCGTCGGCACTTCCGCGCCCAGGTCCGGCTTGCCCGGCACGCCGTAGACGACGACGCGCGACTGGTTCTTCAGGTAGGTATCCACGGCGCGCTGCACGCCGGCCGCCGTCACCTGGCGGTAGCGCTCGATATCCTTGGCCAGGTAGCCGGGGTCGCCCAGGTACTGGTTGTATTCGTTGAGCAAGTTGGCCACGCCGCGCCCGCCCATTTTTTCCACCTGGCTCAGCATGGTGGTCTCGATGCTGTTGCGCGCCCGTTCCAGCTCCTTCCCGGTGGGGCCCTTGGCGCGCAATTGCTCCAGCTCAACTTGCAGCGCTTGCTCGATTTCCTCTGGCTGGTGGCCGGGGCGCGCCGTCGCGTCGATGGTGAAGATGGACGTCAGGGCGTTCGAGCCCTGGCTGGCGCCCACATCCTGGGCGATCTGCTTGTCGTACACGAGCGATTTGTACAGGCGGCTGGACTTGCCGCCGGCCAGGATGTGCGCGGCCATCGACAGTTCCGCGTCATCCTTGGTGTAGGCGGACGGCGTCAGCCAGGCCATGAAGACGCGCGGCAATTCGACCCGGTCCTGCACCACGATGCGGCGTTCCTGCGTGATGGGCGGCGTCACGACAGCGGGTTTCGGCACGGCCGGGCCGCTCTTGAAGCTGCCGAAGTATTTGTTGACCAGTTCCTTGGTCTTCGCCTTGTCGATATCGCCGGCGATCACCAGGCTGGCGTTGTTGGGGCCATAGTATTTGGTGAAGAAATCCTTGATGTCGGCCAGTTTCGCGTTCTGGATGTCCGCGTGCGAACCGATGACGCTGGCGTAATACGGATGGGTCTTGGGAAACAGCTGGTGGTACAGGGCTTCCTGCACGATGCCGTACGGCGCATTTTCCACGCTCTGGCGGCGCTCGTTGCGCACCACATCCTGCTGGTTCGTCAGGGCCGTCTGGTCGAGCACGTCCAGCAGGTAGCCCATGCGGTCGGAATGCGTCCACAGGGCCAGTTCCAGCTGGTTCGACGGCACCGTGTCGAAATAATTGGTGCGGTCGAAATCCGTGCTGCCGTTCGAATCCGTGGCGCCCGCGCCTTCGAGCAACTGGTCGGCCATGCCGCGCGGCACGTGCTTGGTGGCGGCAAACATCATGTGCTCGAACAAATGCGCAAAGCCCGTCAAGCCCGGCGCTTCATTGGCCGGTCCCACGTGGTACCAGATATTGACGGCCGTGACGGGCAATTTATGGTCTTCCACGAGAATGACGTCCAGGCCGTTCGGCAAGGTGTATTTTTCGTAGGCGATATGCGGCACGGCCGTCGCGCCCAGGGGCGCCGTCGTGGCGGCCTTGGCGGCATCGGCGGCGTGGGTCAGGCTCAGGGGAGCGCCGTACAGCGACAGCAGCAGGGCGGGGAGGGCCAGCAATTTGATCGGTTTCATGCATGCTTCCAGGGATAGGTGGAGAAGACGCTGCGGCTCGCTCGTGGCTGGCGCAGCGCGACGGTGCTACGGTCGGTGCTACAGTTTATACAACAGGGCCGCGCCGCCCAGCACCAGCAGCGCGCTGGCGATGGAGACGATGGCCGCGGCGCCCAGCAAACGCCATTCGCGCGGCGTGAAGCCTGCGGCTGGCGTCGCCTTGTCGGCAAGGCTGGCCAGGGACGCCGGCGGCAGCTCAGGCAAGCCGCCCGCCGCGCGCGCCTGGGCCGCCAGCGCCTGCGTGGCGGCATCCAGCAGGGTCAGCTGGCGCTCGACGGTTTCCGCCAGCACGGCTTCGTTCAGCGCCACGAGGGCGAATATCGGGTCATCGACGTCGATCTTGATGCCCGTCTTGTCGAATACGTGGCTGCGCAGTTTGTGCTGGTCCATCTACCACTGCACCTTGTCGAGCTGTTCGAAGATGTCGCGGTAGACGACCTTGATGCGCTGCTTTTCCATGATGTTGAACTTGTCGTTCTGCAACACTTCCTGCATCGTCAGGCGCGCCGTGTTCATTTTCTTGACGTCCGCGCCAAAGGTGTCGGGATTGCGCTGGCTCAAGGTGATGCTGCCTTTGACGCGCGCGCGGTTGTCGCTGTACGACTGCGATTCGACGAATTGCTTGCCGGACGCCGATTGCAGCAGGCCGAAGTGTTCGTTTTGCCACAGCACCAGCGGCACGGTCGTCGCTTGCGCCGTGGCCACAAAACCCGTGGCCGTGTCGTGCAGGGTATCGCCGCCGCCGACGATGGTGTGGATGTAGACCTTGCGGCCCGATTCCTGCAGCAGCGAAAAACAATCGTTTTCCAGCAGGTAGCCCATCAGCGGCGAAAATGTGTTCGCGCCATTGTCGACCACGCAGTTGCCGTCTTCTTCGAGGATGTCGATCATCAGCGCGTCGAAGCGTTTCGGGTCGATGTTGCGCGCATCCGTCATCACGGGCACATGCTTGACGTTCATCGCCTTGTAGCGCGAGAACGTGGCGTTTTCCTGATCGGTGTCATAGCAGCGCAAAGGCGTGCCGTCCTTGCCGCCTATCCACTGGGCCAGCAGGGTCGAGACGAGGGTCTTGCCGATGCCGCCCTTGCCCTGCAGGATGAAATGTACCGTGTTTTGCATTGCGACTACTCCAAGTTGTTGCGTCAGTGACAATCAAAGATCCGTGACAGCGGCGCAGGCGCCCGGCCAGGCCACGACTGGCATTTTTACCACAATCCTTTGCAAATATGCCATGCGGAACAGCGAATCTGGTTATGATGTTAATCAGGATACCATTGATACAGAGCAAGTTTTGTGTGAAAAATCCACCCCAGAGTGTGAACGAGGACGCAGTGCCGATCTCCAGTCTCGATAAAGCCGACATTGACCGTCTGAATCAGCAAGCCCTGTCTTGCCTGGTCGGCAACCGCCGCCAGGCGCGCCGGCTGGCGCAGATGGCGCTGGCGGCGGCGCAACGGCAACAGTATGCGCGCGGCGGCGCGTATGCGGAACTCAATCATTGCTGGCTGGCGTATTACGCGGGCGAGGCCGAACCGTCGTGCGAACGCCTGGACGCGTATTTCCAGCACAGCGGCGACCTGGAAGGGGGCATGGAAGTGGCCGCCCTGCAGGGCGCGTATGCGAGCCGGCGCGGCGATTTTGCCGATGCCGAGCAGCATTTCCTGCAGGCGCGCAGCCAGGCCGCGCAGATACCCGACTCGCTGCACAAGTTCATGCTGTACGCGCGCCTGGGCGTCGATGCCCTGAACCGTGGCGATACGCAGGACGGTCCGCGCAATTTTCTGCTGGCACTGGACATCGCCGAGCGTTTCGGCAGCCCCGCGCACCGGGTCAACAGCCTGTCGAACCTGGCCTCGTCGCAGCATGACCTGGGCAACGATGAAGACGCCATTCCCCTGCTGGTCGAGGCGCTCGACATCATCGGCGCGCAAAAGCTCAAATACCAGCAAACCATCGTTTCGGCCAACCTGGCCATGTGTTTATTAGCCACGGGCAAGCCGGCCGAGGCGCTGGCGCTGGTGGAGCCGTTTTACGAGTGGCCGGAAGAAGACCTGGCCGTGCGCGCCTTTTTGTTCTGCATCGCCGCCCACGCCGCCATCCTGCTGCAACAGCCGGCCAGCGCCCTGCAATTGCTGTTGCGGGCGGAAGAATATGCGCGCCGCGGCCAGGACCTGGAAGAGCAGATGCATGCGTGGCTGGTGCGCGGCAAGCTGGACTTGCACGCGGGCCAGACGGCGCAGGCGCTGGCGTCGCTGACGCAGGCGCACAGCCTGCTGAGCTGGACGCGCAACCCGTTTCACCAGCAGCAGATCTTGCGCGGTTTGTCCGATATCAATGCCCAGCTGGGCGAGTGGCAAGCCGCGTATGGTTTCCTGCAGCAATACCAGGCCGCGTACGAGGCCAGCAGCAAGTCGGCGCGCGCCTCGCGCAGCCTGATGCGCAACCTGGAAAAGGAAATGCACAGCCTGAAAGCGGAGCGCGACAAGGCGCTGGAGCTGCAGGCGGCGCGCGAGACGGAAAACGCCAAGCTCGAGCACCTGAACCGCGAACTGGCGCACCAGATCCTGCACGTCAATTCCCTGCAGGACAGCCTGAAGGAGCAGGCCATGCGCGACCACCTGACGGGCCTGTACAACCGCCGCCATTTTGAAACTTGCCTCAATGCCATCCTGCACGAAGCCGATGCGGATGCGCCCGTGGCCATCGCCATCATCGACCTGGATTTTTTCAAGCGCGTCAACGACACCTACGGGCATAACTTTGGCGATGAAGTGCTGATCCAGTTCGCGCGCCTGGTGGAAGGCCAGTTGCGCGGCAGCGACATGCTGTGCCGCTATGGCGGCGAGGAATTCTGCCTGCTGTTGCGCGAAGCCGACAGCCTCATCGCGGCGCACAAGATCGACGATATCGCCGCGCGCTACCGCCAGCTGCTGATCCAGCAGGCGCCGCACAGCTTGTCCGGCTGCACCTTTTCGGCCGGCATCGCCGAATATCCGCGCCACGGCGCCGGCCGCCACGAATTGCTGATGCGCGCCGACAGCGCCCTGTACGCGGCCAAGCAGGCGGGCCGCGACCGCGCCTGCATCGCCGATGCTACTGGATAAAGCGCAGCAGTTCCCGCAGGGCGTGCGCCACGGCCTGCTCGCGCACGGCCTGGCGGTCGCCGGCGAAGACCCGGCGCTCTGTCTGCACGCGCCCGGACATGGCCCAGCCGAAGCAGACGGTGCCGACGGGCTTGCCCGGTACGCCGCCCGTGGGGCCGGCGATGCCCGTGGTCGAGACGGCCACCTGGGCTTCGCTGTGGCGCAGGGTGCCTTGCGCCATGGCGGCGGCCACTTCCTCGCTGACGGCGCCGTGTGCGGCGATCAGCGCGGCGGGCACGCCCAGCATGCCGGTCTTGGCCCCGTTGGAATAGGTGACGAAGCCCCGTTCGAACCAGGCGCTCGAGCCGGAGATATCGGTGACGGCTTGCGCCACGCCGCCGCCCGTGCACGATTCGGCCGTGGCCAGCAGCAAGCCCTTCGCTTGCAAGGCCTGGCCGAGCGCGGTGGAGAGGGGGACGAGTTCGTTGCTCATGGATGACTCCTGCAGGCGGTGAAAATGGTGGCAAGACTGTAGCATGGCCAACGGTAAAAGAAACTTTCCCCGGTCACAGCGAAAATGCGTACACTCTTTTATACATTTGCTACCACTTCGGGCCGGCAGGCGATCTGTCGCTGCGCCACCCTGGTGCGCATCGCTCGAACAGGCCAGCGGCATGGTGCCGCGCCTTCGTATGCATTATCTTTACTCGGTTGTCATGGCAATTCTGAACTGGACCTGGTGGCGTCATCCCGGCCCCCTGCGCCACCCCGCGCGCGGCGCCGGCCGCCGCGCTCACCGCTGGAGCTGGCTATTGCTGCTGTTGGGCGTGCTGTGCGCGGAGGCGCGGGCACAGGTGCCGGGGGAGCTGGAGCGGCAGGTCAAGGCCGCGTATCTGTACAAGTTTGCCGGCTTTGTCGAATGGCCCGACGGCAGCTTTGCCCGGCCCGACGCGCCGCTGGTGATCGGCGTGGCGGGCGCCGATGCGCTGGCCGAGCAGCTCGAACAGAGCGTGGCCGGGCATAGCGTCAACGGCCGCGCCGTGCAGGTGAAAAAAGTGCGCCGCGGCGAAACGCTGGCCGGGCTGCACGTGCTGTACCTGGGCGCGCTGGAGAAGGCGGCGCTGCAGGAGATGCTGGCCGCCAGCCGTGGCCTGGCGTTGTTGACGGTGTCCGATTCGGATGAGGTCTACGCGATGGGCAGCATGATCAATTTTGTGATGGCCGAGGACAAGGTGCGCTTCGACGTGGCCCTGAAACCCGTGGCGCAGGCGCATATCCGCATCAGCGCGCGCATGCTGCTGGCCGCTTACCGCGTGCAGACGGGAGGCGCCTAGATGATACGACTGCGCTCCATCCGCCACAAGCTGATGTCGGTGGTCTTGCTGACCACCCTGGTGGCCCTCGTCATTTCGCTGGGCACCATCGTCGTCTACGACTTGCGCGCCTACCACCGCAACCTGGTGGCCGATATCAGTACCCAGGCCGAGCTGCTGGGGCACATGAGCTCGGCTGCGCTGGCCTTCGACGACGAACGCCTGGCGCTGGAAAACCTCAACCTGATGCGCATCCGCCCGCGCGTGACGGCCGGCGCCCTGTACAAGGCCGACGGCAGCCTGTTCGCCAGCTACCGCGCGAACCAGAATGTGGGCGAGCTGCCGGCGAAGGTGGGCAAGGAAGGCGAAAGCATCCAGGGCACCTCGGTGGAGCTGTTCAAGCCCATCGTCGACAATGGCGAACTGCTGGGCACCGTGTATCTGCGCGCCGACTACGAGCTGGCCGGCCGCACGGCCGATTACCTGGCCATCGCGCTGGGCGTGACGGTGCTGGCGCTGCTGGTGGCCTTGCTGCTGCTGCGCCGCCTCGATTTCGTCATCACGCAACCGATCCTCGATATCGCCGACGTGGCGCGCGAAGTGATCGAGACGGGCGACTATTCGCGCCGCGCGCGCAAGCTCAGCGTCGACGAAGTGGCGCAGCTGGTCGATTCCTTCAACAAGATGCTGGCCGAGATCGAGCTGCGCACGCAGGCGCTGGAGCGCTCGAACGGCGAGCTGGCGCGCGAAGGCGAGCAGCGCACCCAGGCGCAGCAGGAAGTCATGCGCCTGAACCAGGAGCTCGAAGTGCGCGTGCACGAGCGCACGGTGCAGCTGGAAATGACGAATGGCGAACTGGCCATGGCGATGGAAGAGGCACGCAGCGCCAACTATGCGAAATCGGCGTTTTTGTCGTCGATGAGCCATGAATTGCGCACGCCGCTCAACGCCATCCTTGGCTTCGCGCAAATCCTCAGTTCCGACCGCCTGCCGTCGACCCTGGAGCAAAAGAAGGAGTTCGCCGGCCATATCCTGAAATCGGGGCGCCACCTGTTGACCTTGATCAATGAAATCCTCGACCTGGCGAAGGTGGAATCGGGCACGGTCAGCCTGTCGCTCGAACCGGTGGGCCTGGACGCCATCTTGCAGGAATGCCGCGACATGATAGCGCCGCTGGCCAGCCAGCGCGGCATCGGCATGGCTTTCCCCGACGCCTGCCCCCTGAACGTGCTGGCCGACCGCACGCGCCTCAAGCAGATCTTGTTGAACCTGCTGTCGAATGCGCTCAAGTACAACCGCGAGCATGGCGAGGTGAGCATCGCTTGCGCACCGCAGGCGGGCGGGCGGGTGCGCATCAGCGTGCGCGACACGGGCGTGGGCCTCGACGGCGAACAGGTGGCGCTGCTGTTCCAGCCCTTCAACCGGCTGGGACAGGAGGGCGGCACGGAAGAGGGCAGCGGCATCGGCCTGGTGGTCACCAAGCGCCTGGTGGAGCTGATGGATGGCAGCATCGGCGTGACCAGCGCGCCCGGCGAGGGCAGCACGTTCTGGATCGAGCTGCGCGTGGTCGATGCCTTGCCCGCGCCCGCCACCCTGGCCTTGCCGCGGCCGGACCTGGCCGGCGCGCTGCTCGAGCACAGCGCCCCCGTGACCTTGCTGTACGTGGAAGACAATCCCGCCAACCTGACCCTGGTCGAGGAAATCGTGCGCTATTGCCCGCAATTGCAGCTGCTGACGGCCACGGATGGCCGCCTGGGCGTGGAAATGGCGCGCACGCACCTGCCGCAGCTGATTTTGATGGATATCAACCTGCCGCACGTGAACGGCACGGACGCGCTGAAACTGCTGCGCGCCGATCCCCGCACGGCGCACATTCCCGTCATCGCCCTGACGGCCAACGCTATGCCGGGCGACGTGGAGCGCAGCCTGGCGCTGGGCTTTTACCGCTATCTGACCAAGCCGATCAACCTCGATGAATTTACCGAGGCGATCAACAGCACCCTGGCTTACGTGGCGCAGCAGCGCCGGCAGAAGGGAACAGGCGCGCCATGATCAGCCAGGCCGATATCTACGCGGCGAAAATTCTCATCGTCGACGACCAGGAAGTCAATCTGCGCCTGCTCGAGCATTTGCTGCAGAGCGGCGGCTACACGGCCGTCACCAGCACCCTCGACGCGCGCGCCGTGGCCGGCCTGCACCAGCGCCAGCAGTTCGACCTGATCATCCTCGACCTGGCGATGCCCGGCATGAGCGGCTACGAGGTGATGGATGCCTTGCGCCCGCTGGAACTGGAAGGTTATCTGCCCGTGCTGGTGATCGCCGCCGACCCGGACGCCAAGCTGGCGGCGCTGGAAGCGGGGGCGCGCGACTTCATCAGCAAGCCGTTCGACGCGCTCGAGGTGCTCACGCGCATCCGCAACATGCTCGAAGTGCGGCTGCTGCACCGCGCCGCGCGCCACTACAACACCTTGCTCGAACGCACGGTGAGCCAGCGCACGGCCGAACTGCAGCGCTTTCGCGGCGCCATGGACGCCACCACCGACGCCATCTTCCTCGTCGACGTGCTGGGCATGACCCTGGTCGACGTCAACGATGGCGCGTGCCGCCTGCTCGGCTATGCGCGCGCCGAACTGCTGGCGCTGGCGCCCGGCACCTTGCTGCCGTCGCCGCCGGCCCCGCCGCTGGCCGGGCTGCCGGGCGGCCCGGCGCACCTGGCCACGGAAGTGACGGAATGCGAACTGGTGCGGCGCGACCTGAGCCTGATACCCGTGGAACTGGGCTGGCACTGGTATGCGCAGGCGCCCGTGGCGGGCGGGCAGGGCGCGGGCGGCCTGCTGCTGATCGCCGTGGCGCGCGACATCAGCGAACGGCGCCAGGCGCAGGAGCGCCTGAAGCACCTGGCCCATTACGATGGCTTGACGGGGCTGCCGAACCGCAGCCTGTTTTACCAGACCCTGGCCCAGGCCGTCGAACTGGCGCAGGAAAAAAGCTGGCGCATCGTGGTGCTGTTCATCGCACTCGACCGCTTCAAAAGCATCAACGACACCCTGGGCGCGGCGCTGGGCGACGAACTGCTGCGCCAGTTCAGCAACCGCCTGGTCGAATGCGTGCGCCTGCGCGACACGGTGGGCCGCCTGGGCAACGACGAATTCGCGTTGATTTTGACCATGAGCCGCAACCAGCAGGAAGCCGTGGCCGTGGCGAACCAGGTGCGCGAAGCCTTGCGCGCGCCATTCGACTTGCGCGGCCATGCGGCCACCCTGACGGCCAGCATCGGCATCGCCATGTATCCGGACGACGCCACCGACCCGGAAACCCTGATCAAATACGCGAATACGGCCATGGGCGGCGCCAAGCAGGCGGGCCGCGACGGCTACCGCTTTTTCACGGCCGGCATGAACGTGCAGGTGCTGGCGCGGCTGGACCTGGAACTGGCGCTGCGCCATGCGCTCGAACACGAGCAGTTCATCCTGTACTACCAGCCCAAGGTGGATTTGCGCACGGGCCGCATCAGCGGCGTGGAAGCGCTGCTGCGCTGGCGCCGTCCCGGCTACGGCCTGGTGGCGCCGGCCGAATTCGTGCCGGTGCTGGAAGACACGGGCCTGATCGTGCGCGTGGGCGCCTGGGTGATCCAGGCCGCCTGCCGCCAGATCGCCGAGTGGCGCGACAGCGAGGTGGGGCCCGTGCACGTGGCCGTGAACGTGTCGAGCCGCCAGTTTGCCGAAGGCGACCTGGAAGGCGAGGTGACGCGGGCGCTGGCGCTGCACGGCGTGGCGCCGGAATTGCTGGAGCTGGAACTGACGGAAACGGCGCTGATGTCGAACGCCGAGCGCACCATCGTCGTGCTGGGCAAACTGAAGAAAATCGGCGTGAAGGTGGCCATCGACGATTTCGGCACCGGTTACTCGAGCCTGGCCTACCTGCAGCGCTTCCCCATCGACAAGCTGAAGATCGACATCGCCTTCGTGCGCAACATCACCAGCAACCCGAACGACGCGGCCATCGCGCTGGCCATCGTCAGCATGGCGCACAGCCTGAAACTGAGCGTGGTGGCCGAGGGCGTGGAATCGCGCCCGCAGCTGGAATACCTGCGGCGCAACCGCTGCGATGAAATCCAGGGCTTCTATTTCAGCCGCGCCCTGCCGGCGCTGGAACTGGGGCAGATGATCGTGGCCGGCGCCGGCCTGCCGCCCGGCCACGACCCGGCCGCGCAGCCGGCGCAAACCCTGCTCATCGTCGACGACGACGTCAACGTGCTGTCATCGCTGCACCGCCTGTTCCGTCCCGAGGGCTATCACATCCTCACGGCCAGCACGCCGGCCGAAGGTTTCGAGATGCTGGCCCTGCACCGCGTGCACGTCATCGTCTGTGACCAGCGCATGCCCAGCATGAGCGGCACGGAATTCCTCAGTAAGGTCAAGGAGCTGTACCCGGAAACCATCCGCATCATCCTGTCCGGTTACACGGGCCTGGAAGCCGTGCTCGATTCGATCAACCGCGGCGCCATCTACCGTTTTTATACGAAGCCGTGGGACGACACCCAGCTGCGCGACAACATCCGCCTGGCCTTCCAGCACTACTGGATGGTGAACCAGCCGGGGCTGGCGCGGGTGGCGGTGCGGTAGAACTTAGTCGCTGAAGTGGTCGAAAGACGATAAGCGCAGGTCGAGCGGCTGCCCCCTTGCATCCACCAGCCGCAGGCCCGCCTGCGCCTCGACGCTGCCCACGCGCGTGACGGGCGTGCCGCAGCTTGCCGCCAGGGCGGCGATGGCCTCGCGCGATGATGTCGGCGCCGTAAAGCACAGTTCATAGTCGTCGCCGCCGGCGGCCGTGTAGCGGCGGCGCACGCTGGCCGCTTGCCGCGCCAGCACGGGGCCGGCGGGCAGGGCGTCGACGTCGAGGGTGGCGCCCACTTGCGACGCTTTCAAGATGTGGCCCAGGTCTCCCGCCAGGCCGTCCGAGATGTCGATGGCCGCATGCGCCAGGCCCGCCTCGGCCAGGGCGCAGCCCAGCGCCACGCGGGGCGTGGGCGTGTGCATGCGCGCGGCCGCTGTCAGCAGGTCGGCGGGCGCCAGTTCCTGTTCCATGCGGTAGCCGGCCAGCGCCAGACGCGCGTCGCCCACGGTGCCGCTGACCCAGATATCGTCGCCCGCCACGGCCGCGCCGCGGCGCAGGGCCTGCCCCGGCGCCAGTTCGCCAAACACGGTGATGCAGATATTTAAGGGGCCCTTGGTGGTGTCGCCGCCGATGAGTTCGCAATCAAAGGCGTCGGCCAGCGCGAACAGACCGTCGGCAAAGCCGGCCAGCCAGGCGCGTTCCGCCTGCGGCAGGGCCAGGGCCAAAGTAAATGCGACGGGACGCGCGCCCATGGCGGCCAGGTCGGACAAATTCACGGCCAGGCTTTTGTGGCCGAGCATGCGCGCGTCGGCGCCGGCAAAGAAGTGCCGGTCCTCGACCAGCATGTCCGAGGAGATGGCGATCTGCTTGCCCGCGCCGGGCGTGAGCAGCGCGCAATCGTCGCCGATGCCCAGGGTGGCGCGGCCGGGTCGCTGGCGCACGAAATATTGTTTGATCAGGTCGAATTCGGAAAGCGCGTCGTGTGGGGCCATGGTTCGTCTGCAGGTTGAGTAAGGGTGTGGCGCCACTATTATAGGCTGGCCTACAATGCCCGTCTTTGCCAGCCTTGTTCATTTTTCTATGCCCCTACACGATATCCACACCGTGCTGCAGTCGTATCTTGACGACGGCTGGCTGCGCGAACCGCAGGCCGTCGGCCTGGACACGTTTACGGCGCCGGAACTGCTGGCGCGCGGCTTTGATGAACTGTGCGACGGCGGCCAGCTGTGCCTGTATGAGGACGAACGTTACTTCCGCCGTGCCGGCCGCGCCGTGCAGGCCTCTTTCAAGGTGTATCTGCAGCAGGGCCGCTTGCACGCGAACGGGCTGGAGCTCGGCTATCAAGTGCGCCTGGCCAGCGTGCTGCGCGCGGCGCGGCGCCCCCTGCCGCCGTTCCGGCTGCTGCTGGAAAGTGGCGCCCACAGCGGGGCGCTGCTGTTCGACAGCGGCCTGGTGCTGCAGTTCGCGACCAACCTGCATGGCGCGCCCCGCCATTATTTCCTGACCCTGGTCGAGGGGCAGTTGCCCGATCCCGGTGCGGGCGAACTCGACCTGCGCGCCGCCAGCGAGGGCCACGTCCAGGCCCTGTATGGACACTGTGCGCCGGAAGAATTGCAGCGCCAAGCCCGGCGCGGCCATGCGGCCCTGCGCGAGCTGGCGCGCCTGCTTTCCTAAACTTAAACTTTCTTCGCCTGCGCCATGCCGTGCAGCAGCTTGGCCAGCAACTGGTCGAGCTGGCGCTGCTCGTCCGAGTTCAAAGCCGAGAGCATCGCGCGCTCGTTGTCCACGTGCAACAGCACCAGCCTTTCAATCAATTCCAATCCCCTTTGCGTCAGGGCCACCAGCACGCCGCGCCGGTCCGTCGGATGCTTCCGGCGTTCGATCAGGCCGGCCGCTTCCAGGCGGTCGATGCGGTTGGTCATGCCGCCCGAGGACAGCATGGCCGCCTCATACAGGGCCGTCGGCGTCAGCGCATATGGCGCGCCGGAGCGGCGCAGGGTGGCCAGCACGTCGAATTCGCCCGGCTGCAAGCCGTGTTCCGCAAACAGGGGGTTGAGCCAGTCGCGCGCCATCAGCTGCGCCACCGTGCCCAGCTGGCCCACCAGCTGCATGGCGTTCGTATCCATCTGCGGCAGTTCGCGCTGCCATTGTGCGGCGGCAAATTGCGCGCGCGTGTGTTCTTGCGGGGTATCTGTCATGGTGCCATCCATTTATCTCGACATCAAGATACATTTCTATCTTTATGTTAAGATACTTTTCATCGAGTTATTTTATATGACGCATTAAACCATGTGCCTCCCAGCGAGGCAAGGACTACTCTCCCATGCCATCCGAACGCCCCGTCTCTTCCCCGCTTCCCTCGTCCGCCCTGGTGGTGGCCGCCATCATCCTGCTGGGCCTGAACCTGCGGCCCATCCTGGCCGCCATCGGCCCCTTGCTGGACAGCATCCAGGCCGGCACGGGCCTCAGCAATGCTGACGCGGGCTTGCTCACCACCGTGCCCGTGTTCGCCATGGGCGTGTGCGCCTTGCTGGGCGCGCAGCTGCAGCGGCGCCTGGGCGTGGCGCGCGGCATCGGCATCGGCATCGCCATCATCGCCTGCGCCTGCGCGCTGCGCTGGCCCCTGCACGGCAGCGGCGGCCTGATCGCCACGGCGGCCCTGGGCGGCCTGGGCATCGCGCTGGTGCAGGCGCTGCTGCCCGCCTTCATCAAGCGCCATTTCCCCGCGCGGGCAGGGCAGCTGATGGGCTTTTATACGACGGGCATCATGGGCGGCGCGGCCATTGCCGCCGCCTCCGCTTCGCCCCTGGCGCAGTCGCTGGGGTGGCAGGCGCTGCTGGCCCTGTGGGCGCTGCCCGCCGTGGCGGCCGCGCTGCTGTGGCGCCGCGCATCGGCTTCGCGCGTGGACGTGGCCGGCGGCGGCGGCGCCAGCCTGCCCGTGGGCAGTGGCCGCGCCTGGCTGCTGATGGTGTTTTTCGGCATCGGCACGGGCGCCTACACGCTGGTGCTGGCCTGGCTGCCGCCGTTTTATACGGAACTGGGCTGGAGCGCGGCCGACAGCGGCTTGCTGCTGGGCGCCCTGACCCTGGTGGAAGTGCTGGCGGGACTGGTGCTTTCCAGCGTCATCCACCGCTTTCCCGACCGCCGCATCCTGCTGCTGTCCGTCCTGCTGGCCGTGCTGGCCGGCCTGGCTTGCCTGATCGTGGCGCCCGCGCAACTGGCGCTGCCCGCCGTGATATTCCTGGGCTGCGGCATCGGCGCCCTGTTCCCCCTGTCGCTGATCGTCAGCATGGACCATGTGACGGACCCGGCCGGCGCCGGTGCCCTGCTGGGATTCGTGCAGGGCGGCGGCTACATCATCGCCAGCAGCATGCCCTTCATTGCCGGCCTGATCCGCCAGCATTCGTCCAGCCTGGCGCAGGCGTGGATGGTGATGGCCGCCGGCGTCGTGGTCTTGCTGCTGATCGCCGTGCGCTTCGCGCCCGGTGCTCATCTGGCCCCGTCGCGTTAGCGTGCGCTTGCCGGGTGCCGGCAGCTGCTATATTTCGCCCATGAACATCGTCGACCATTATTTGGCAGGCTTGCGCCAGGCCATGCCGCCCGAGCCGCTGGCGGAGCTGGCGCTGGCCAGCGGCGCCAGCGCGGCGCAACTGGCCAGCCTGCGCGAAACGTATCCGCTGTGCCCGGACAGCCTGCTGCGCTTGCTGGGCCAGTACAACGGCACCTATTATCAGGAGTATGCGGGCGGCATGGTGCTGGTGTACATGCTGGGGTCGGACGTGTTCGAGTATCCGTATTACCTGAGCTCCGTCGAGCAGATCCTCAAGGATGGGCAGGCGAACCAGCGCAGCATCGCCGACATCTACGGCCATTATCTGGACGACGATCCCGGCATCGTCGACGCCCGCATCGACGCCGGCATCCGGCAGGGCCAGCGCCTGTGTTTTTCGCATTGCATGAACAATGGCGGCTCGTCCCGGCTGTATATCGATTTCACGCCCACGGCGTCGGGCAATGTGGGGCAGGTGGTGCGCTTCCTGCACGATCCCGACAGCTACGTGGTCATCGCCGACAGCTTCGACGCTTATCTGCAGATGCTGATCGATGACGAGTATGCCTTCCTGACCGATGAAAATTTTGAATAACCGGGCCGCGCCGCCGTCCCTGCTGCCCGCCAACCGCCGCATCGTGCTGTCCGGCGAGGATGCGCTGCGCATCCTGCGCGAGATCGAATTCCTGCTGCAGTCGCTGCATCACATCGGCCGCCATTATTATCCCGACGGCGACGATGACGGCGCCGATGCCCTGCGCCGCGCGCAGTATTGCGCGGAGACAACGCGCTTCATCGACGCGCAGCAAGCGACGACGCGCCTGGCGCTGATGCGCCGCATTTTGTCCGCGCCGTTCGACGGCACCCTGGGCGCGGACGACATGGACGATATCGAGCGCGCCGTCGCCGCGCTGCCGCTTTGGTGCGCCGCCGATATTCCATCATAAAAACTAATTGAAATCTAAAATTTGATAGTTTTTCCTGTTCAGGACGTTTGTGCCGCCGCACGGCCTTACAATGCTAGGTTATGCGTTTTCGTGATATCAGACTGTGGCTAGCGGAAAATACCTAGCTAATTGAAAGAATCGGTCTGATAAAATCCGGAACACCCGATCGACCAAACAGGAAGGCAGCACAGCATGGATTCGTCATCTGATAAAAAAGAAGAATTGCGTCAACAATTGCGCTTGGCCGCACTCGAGTATCACGAGTGCCCGCGCCCCGGCAAAATCAGCGTGACGCCGACCAAACAACTGACCAACCAGCGCGACCTGGCGCTGGCCTACTCGCCAGGCGTGGCCGCTCCCTGCGAAGAAATCGTCATCGATCCGGCGAATGCCTATAAATATACGGCGCGCGGCAACCTGGTGGCCGTCATCACCAACGGCACGGCCGTGCTGGGACTGGGCAATATCGGCCCGCTGGCCGCCAAGCCGGTGATGGAAGGCAAGGGCGTGCTGTTCAAGAAGTTCGCCGGTATCGACGTCTTCGACATCGAGATCAACGAGATGGACCCGGACAAGCTGGTCGACATCATCGCTTCGCTGGAACCGACCTTCGGCGGCGTGAACCTGGAAGACATCAAGGCGCCCGAGTGCTTCTACATCGAGCGCCAGCTGCGCGACCGCATGAAGATTCCCGTCTTCCATGACGACCAGCACGGCACCGCCATCATCGTCGGCGCGGCCATCCTGAACGGCTTGAAAGCCGTCGGCAAGAAAATCGAGGATTGCAAGCTGGTCGTGTCGGGCGCGGGCGCTGCGGCGCTGGCCTGCCTGGACCTGATCGTCGACCTGGGCTTCCCGCTGAAAAACATCTACGTCACCGACCTGGCCGGCGTCGTCTACAAGGGCCGCACGGAACTGATGGACCCGGACAAGGAACGCTTCGCGCAAGATACGCCGCTGCGCACGCTGGCCGAGATCATCCCGGACGCGGACATCTTCCTCGGTGTGTCCGCCGGCGGCGTGCTGAAGCAAGACATGGTGCGCAAGATGGCGCCGAACCCGCTGATCCTGGCGCTGGCCAACCCGAATCCGGAAATCCTGCCGGAAGAAGTCAAGGCCGTGCGCAGCGACGCCATCATCGCCACGGGCCGTTCGGACTATCCGAACCAGGTCAACAACGTGCTGTGCTTCCCGTACATCTTCCGCGGCGCCCTCGATTGCGGCGCCACCACCATCACGCGCGAGATGGAAATCGCCGTCGTGCACGCGATCGCCGACCTGGCGCATGCCGAGCAGTCCGACATCGTGGCCACCACCTACGGCATCAGCAACCTGTCGTTCGGTCCTGAATACCTGATTCCGATGCCGTTCGATCCGCGTTTGCTGATCAAGATCGCGCCGGCGGTCGCCAAGGCGGCCGAGGATTCGGGCGTGGCCACGCGTCCGATCAAGGACTTGCAAGCGTACGCGGACAGTCTGCAGCAATTCGTCTACCGCAGCGGCACCTTCATGAAGCCGCTGTTCCTGATGGCCAAATCCACGCCGGCCGAACTCAAACGCATCGTCTACGCCGAAGGCGAAGAAGAGCGCGTGCTGCGCGCCGTGCAAGTGGTGGTCGATGAAAAACTGGCGCGTCCCATCCTGGTCGGCCGCCCACCGGTGCTCGAAGCGCGCATCCAGAAGTTCGGCCTGCGCCTCAAGCAAGGCGTCGACTTCGACGTCATCAACCCGGACTTCGACGAGCGCTATCGCGATTACTGGAATACGTACTACGCCATGACGAGCCGCAAAGGCGTCACCGAGGAATACGCTAAACTGGAAATGCGCCGCCGTCACACCCTGATCGGTTCGATGATGATCCACAAGGGCGACGCCGACGGCATGATCTGCGGCACCTTCGGCACCACCCAGCTGCACCTGAAATACATCGACCAGGTGCTGGGCAAGCGCGCCGGCAGCAATGTCTACGCTGCCATGAACGTGCTGATCATGCCGGAACGCCAGCTGGTGATGGTCGACACGCACGTCAATGAAAACCCGGACGCGGACCAGTTGGCCGAGATCACCATCATGGCCGCCGAAGAGATGACCCGTTTCGGCCTGTCGCCGCGCGCGGCCCTGCTGTCGCACTCGAACTTCGGTTCCAGCGACAGCGCCTCGGCGCAAAAGATGCGCGCCGCGCTGGCCATCATCAAGGAACGCGCGCCGGACCTGGAAATCGACGGCGAAATGCACGGCGATACGGCCCTCGACAGCAAGCTGCGTCAAAAAATCATGCCGAATTCGGCACTGAAGAACGACGCCAACCTGCTCGTCATGCCGAACATCGAATCGGCCAACATCGCCTACAACCTGGTGAAGACGGCCGCCGGCAACGGCATCGCCGTCGGTCCGATCCTGCTCGGTTGCGCCAAGCCCGTGCACATCCTGACGCCATCGGCCACCGTGCGCCGCATCGTCAACATGACGGCCCTGTGCGTCGTCGACGCCGTGGCGCAGCGCAAAGCCTAAGGGTTTAGCTGCCGCCTGAAAGCCGCGCCATCCGCAAGGAGGCGCGGCTTTTTTTACATGGGCGACACGGGCAGGGCCGCGGCGGGCGGATGGCGGCGCAGGTAGTAATGGCGGTACAGCATGATCTCGCCCCATACCAGCAGCAGCGCCGCCAGCGCGAACAGGCCCAGCGTGATCTTGAGCGAATTGAAATAGGCGCCGGCTTGCCGTTTGATGGCGTCGATGAAAATCATCGGCACTGACTTGTCGAGTTTGCTGAAGTCGGCATGGCGCGCCACGTCGGTGGTCAGGCGCACGGCCAGGTCGGTGCCCAGCGCGGCCAGCTCGCCAGTCGCCTGGCCACGGAAGTTGGCGCCCTTGAGCGCTTCGCCGAGCAGGCCGACCCTGGCGATCAGCTGTTCCTGCAGCACC
The DNA here is from genome assembly GCF_030587315.1 of Janthinobacterium sp. SUN211. NCBI lineage: Bacteria > Pseudomonadati > Pseudomonadota > Betaproteobacteria > Burkholderiales > Oxalobacteraceae > Janthinobacterium > Janthinobacterium sp. SUN211. The sequence goes on from NZ_JAPWIC010000006.1 coordinate 134,521, forward strand.
TGCGTCAGCAGCACGCTGCCGCGGCGCAGAATGAATTCATTGATCCAGCGCGCCTTGCTGCGTTCCCAGTAGCTGCTCGATGTGGGCTGGTAATACATGCCTTGCACGAACGGTTCGAGCAGGCTGCGCACGCTGATGGGCTGGCCCGGGGCGATCAGCTTGACCTGCTGTTCCAGGTAGACGCGCAGCGCCGGCATCTGCGCTTCGACCACAGGCTGCAAGTCGCGCTCGAGGGCCTGGTTGACCACGCGGTGCACGCTGTGCACGGCGCCAAACCCGGCACCGAGGAGCGGCAGCGCGAGCAGGATCAGCACATAGCTGAGCTTGGCGGCCACATGCCAGGCGCGGGGACGGCGCACCAGCAGGCATTTTCTGGCCAGCTGGTAGCAGATGCCGAGCGCCAGCACGAAGCCGGCCGCGCTGCACAGCAGCATCCACGGCAGGGCGGTCCACAGCAGTTCGCCGCCGAACGGCGCCAGGCTATTGCCCCAATTGACGAGTTGTTGGTTCATGTACATTGCTTTGATATGGATAAACAGGCAAGTATACCCATTGTGCAACGACATGGAGCGCGCTTGGTGTCAGTGCGCCATCAGCACCGGCAAGGTCATCTGGCGCAGCACGGTTTCCGTCACGCCGCCCAGCAGGATTTCGCGGAAGCGCGCGTGGCCGTAGCCGCCCATCACCAGCAAGTCCGCATGCACTTCGGCGGCCATGGCCAGCAGCGCCGCGCCGATGTCGCCCGTGGCGACGGCGGGGCGCACTTCGACGGGCACGCCATGGCGGCTCAGGTAGGCGGCGATGTCGGCGCCCGGATGGCGCGCCGGCTGCGCGTGGCCGACCGGCGGATGCAGCAGGGCCAGCACCACCAGGCGCGCCGCGCGCAAGAGGGGCAAGGCGTGGCCGATGGCGCGCGTCGCTTCCATGCCGCCATCCCAGGCCACCACGACCGTGTTGTCCACCTGTGCGAACTGGCCGCTGCGCGGCACGATCAGCACGGGACGGGCCGCGTTCAGCATCACGTAGGGCACCAGGTCGCTCATGGCGCCGGGCAAGGCTTCGCTGGCGTCGTGCTGGCTCAGCACGGTCAGATCGCTGTAGCGGGCGCTGACGGCCATGCCGCCATCCTCATCGTCTTCGATCAGGCGGCGCTCGAGCGAGGCGCCGCCGGCCTGGCGCGCCAGCGTCTCGAACTGGTCCAGCGCCTGTTCCGCCTGCCCATGCAAGGCTGAAATCTGCGCCGCCACGGCGCCGCCGCGCATGCCGCGGTTGTTTTCCAGGGTAAAGCGCGACATGCCCGTCATGGCGGCGCCGATCAGGTGCGCCTGGTGCGCGTGCGCCAGCCGCGCCGCGATGGCGATGCGCTGCGGCGCATGGCGCGACAGGTCGGCGTGGACGAGGATGGATTTGTAAGCCATGTTGTCACTCGGTAGTCAGGATGGCAACAAGGCTAGAACGGCAACACGGGCAAGTCCAGCATTGCCGTGCTGGCCGGGGCTTTTCTTATGCTGGGCTTGATGTAAGTCAAAAAAAGAGAGGCCAGGGCCATCTGCAAGTGCGCAGCCAGGAAAGTGCAAGCTGTTTGATGTGCATCAAAATGCCTGCCCCGCCGCCAGCCATAATGGCATTGAACTCCTGGCCCCTCCAGTGGTCTGCATCGGCGCCGGCGCCATCTGTCCGGCACTTGCTTGTGTGACGCAACAACGCTGGCCGTGGCGGGAGTTCACTCTTCAAGCGGGCGCGTGGTGTTCCGCTTTCTCTGCCCAGCGCAGCCGGATGGCGTCGATGGCGGGCAATTCCCCGACAAACAGGTCGACCAGCCGCGCATCGAAATGGCTGCCTTGTTGCGCTTGCAGATAGCCCACGGCGTCCGTCACCGACCACGCGCGCTTGTACGGGCGCACCGAGGTCAGCGCGTCGAACACGTCCGCCACGGCGACGATGCGCCCCGCCAGCGGGATCGCTTCGCCTGCCAAGCCGTTCGGGTAACCGCTGCCATCCCATTTTTCATGGTGCGACACGGCGATGGCGCGCGCCAGCGCCAGCATGCCGCCTTCCGCATGTTCGCCGATGATGTCGCCGCCGATGCGCGCGTGCGTCTGCATGATGCTCCACTCGTCCGCGTCGAGCTTGCCCGGCTTTTGCAGGATGCGGTCGGGGATGCCGATCTTGCCCACGTCGTGCATGGGCGCCGCGTGCAGCAGGTCGTCCGCGGCGGCCTCGTCCATGCCGGCGGCCACGCCCAGCAGGCGCGCGTAATGGCTCATGCGGATCACGTGCAAGCCTGTTTCATTGTCCTTGTATTCGGCCGCCAGGCCCAGGCGCTGGACGATCTGCAGCCGCGTTTCCTTCAATTCATCGATGCGCACCAGCGACAGGTGCGTGCGCACGCGGGCGCGCACGATGGCGGGGCTGAGCGGCTTGGTGATGTAATCGACGGCACCCGCCTCAAAACCGCTCAGTTCGTCGCGCATGTCGTTCAGGGCCGTGACGAAAATGACGGGGATGGCGGCCGTCAGCGGCGCGGCCTTCAGCTGGCGGCAGGCGTCGTGGCCGCTCATGCCGGGCATCATCACGTCGAGCAGGATCAGGGCCGGGCGCTCCTGCTGCGCCAGTGCCAGCGCCCGCGCGCCATCCTTGGCGAACAGCAGCGCATAGTCGTTCTGCAAGATCTGGCGCAGCAATTGCAAATTGGCCGCCTCATCGTCGACGATGAGAATCACGGGCCTGGCTGGTGCATTCATGGGGACTCCGGGGCGTAGGTGTGCAGCAAGTCGTGCAGCAGCGACTGTGCCAGGGGGAAATCAAAGTCGTCGATGGCATGCAGCAGCGGCGTCAGCTCGTCCGCTTGCGCGCCCATGGCGTGCTGCAACTGTGCTTGCGCCGCGTCATCGAGTTCGCCGCGCCGCAAGGCGCTTAACAGGGCACTGGCCGCTTGCCGGACGGCGGGCACGTCGATGGCCGCCGCCGCCGTTGCCGCCGGCAAGGCAGGCGGCGCCAGCCGGGCGATGGCAGCCAAGGCCGCCGGCCATTGCGTCAGCAGGGCGCCCAGGATTTCGTCGAGCTGCTGCGCCGTGGCGGGACCGGGACCGGCGCAGCATTGCTCCAGCGCCGCCAGGCTGGCGGCCAGTTGCTCCAGTCCCAGGTTGGCGGCCACGCCGCGCAGTTGGTGGCTGTGCGACAAGAGCGCCGCGTGGTCGCGCGCTTCGATGGCGGCCAGCAGGGCGGGCGGCAGGCGCGGATGCTCGCGTCCGAAACGGGCCAGCGCCGCGCGGTAGGCGCTGTCGTTGCCGGCCCAGCGCTGCAGGGCGCCCGCATGGTGCAGCACCCGTCCGCCAGCGGGCGGCGGTGCGAGGCTATCGTCGGCCGGGTCCGCCGCCAGGCCCAGCACGCGCGCGATTTCCAGCGCCAGCGCCTGCCATTCGACGGGCTTGGTGGCAAAACCGTCCATGCCGGCCGCCCGCGCCGCCTTGCGGTGCGCTTCGAGCACGCTGGCCGTCATGGCGATCACGGGCACGCGCGGGCGTCCGTCGCGCAGGGCGGCGGCACGGATGGCTTGCGTGGCGGCCAGGCCATCCATGTGTGGCATTTGCAAGTCCAGCAGCAGCACGTCGAAGTCATCCTGCTGCGCCAGTTGCAAGGCTTGCGCGCCATCGCCGGCCGTGACCACCGTGTGGCCACGCTTGCCCAGCAGTAAGCTCAGCAGTTCCAGGTTTTGCGGCACGTCGTCGGCGGCCAGCACGCGCAGGGGCGGCAGGCGCACGCTGCGCCGTTCGCTGGCGGGCAGCGCCGCCTGGCGCGCCGGCAGCAAGGGCAGCATGACGTGGAACACGCTGCCGTGCGGCAAGGCGGCATCGGCCCAGATGCGCCCCTGCATCAGGGTCACCAGCTGCCGGCTGATGGTGGTGCCCAGGCCCGTGCCGCCGAAGCGCCGCGTGGTCGAGGCGTCCGCTTGCACGAAGGGATCAAAAATGGCGTCGCGCCGTTCCGCGGGGATGCCGATGCCGCTGTCCTGCACCAGCAGGTGCAGCTGGCCATCGTCGCGGCGCGCCGCCAGGCTGACGACGCCGCCGGGCGTGAACTTGATGGCGTTGTCGAGCAGGTTGCCCAGCACTTGCCGCATGCGCAATTCGTCGCCATGCAGCATGGCCGGCAGTTGCGGGTCGTACTGCACCTCCATGCGCAAACCCTTGGCGCGCGCATGGATGCCATACGTGGACGCCAGTTCGTCGACCAGCGCCAGCAGGCTGTAGTCGCGCAATTCCAGCGCCACGGCGCCCTTGTCCAGCTTGGCAGTATCGAGCACTTCGTTGAGCAGGCGCAACAGCGAGCGGCCGGACTGGCGTACGGTATCGAGGTGGCGCCGCTGCTCGGGCGCCAGCGGCGAGTCGAGCAGCACATCGGTAAAGCCGAGGATGGAATTCATCGGCGTGCGGATTTCATGGCTCATGTTGGCGACGAAGCTGGCCCGCGTGGCGGCCGCCAGCTCCGCTTTTTCCTTGGCCATGCGCAAGTCTTCCTCCATTTGCCGCCGTTCGCTGATGTCGAGGATGACGCCGTCGACCCAGCGCACGGCGCCTGCCGCGTCGTGCACGACGGTGCCCCGCTCCCACAGCCAGCGCGCCGTGCCGTCCGCATGCAGCAGCCGGTATTCGAGCAGGTAGGGCTCGCCGCTGGCGACGCTGCGGTTGAAGACGTCGATGACGTAGGCGCGCTCTTCGCTGGCGATCAGGCCCGTGATGGTGCGGCGCGGAGCGGCGCCGAGAAAGTCGGCGGGCGGATAGCCGGTGACCCCTTCCACGCCATCGCTGATGAACAGCATGGGCTGGTTTTCCGCCGTGGTGCAGCGAAAGGCGATGCCGGGCAGATTGCCGATCAGCGAGCGCAACTGCTGCTCGCTTTCGCGCAGGGCGGCCAGCATGGCGCGCCGTTCGCTGATGTCCGTAATGAACAGCACATATAAATCCTGGTCGGCCAGGCGCGCGCTGGCCATCGAGCGCTGCACGGCGACCGGCACCCCATCCTTGCGCAGGTAGACGATTTCCTCGCTGGTGTGGACCGCCTCGCCTTCGCCCGTGCGCAGGTAGTGCAGCAGGCCCTGCTGTTCCGACTGGCGCACGTCGCTGACCAGCAGGCTGACGTGGCGGCCGACAATTTCCGCCGCCCGCCAGCCGAGGATGCGCTCGGCGGCGCCGTTGAAGTCGACGATGCCGCCATGCCGGTCGATGGTGATGACGCCGTCGACCGTGCTCGTCAACAGCGAGCGCGTCCAGTGTTCGCTCTGGTTCAGGTGGCGAAACAGTTCGCGGTAGCGCAAGATGCCCACGGCCGAAGCGACGAGGATCGTCAGGGCGATGGTCAGCAGGGTCACGCTGATCACCAGCATGGGCCGGTTGGCATCGGCATCATTGCCTGGGGGAATCGTCCCCACGAAGCGGGCGGCTTGCATGCCCATGTAATGCATCCCGGCAATCGCGCAACCCATGACGCCGGCGCTGATCAAGGTGCGCCGCGAGGCAGACACGCGGCCGCTCCAGCCGCGCAGGCCGAAGCGTATCCACAGGGCCACGGTGGCCAGCGCCACGGCAACGACGAGCGACAGCGCGAACAGCAGCGGCTCGTAGCGCAGCGACAGGCCCATGCGCATGGCGTGCATGCCCGTGTAATGCATGGCGCCGATGCCCAGGCCCACCAGCAAGCCGCTCCTGAGCAGCAGCGGCGCCGTGACGGCGCGCCGGCTGATGGTGGCCAGGGCCACGAACGAGGCCGCCACGCTGGGCACGATGGACAGCAAGGTCAGGCCCGGATCGTAGGCGACGCTGGTGCCCAGCTCGAAGGCCAGCATGCCGATGAAATGCATGGCCCACACGCCGCAGCCCAGCGCCAGGCTGCCGGCCAGCAGGCACAGCAAGTGCAAGCGGCGGCTGATGCTCGCCTGCGCGCGGCTGTACGCCGTCATCTGGAAGGCCATCCACGACGTGAAAATGGCGATCACGAGCGACAGCAGCACCAGGCCCGGCGCATGCTGGCCGTGGTGCAGCTGGGCCGGATCGGCGGGCAGGTGGAAAAGGTGCTGGACGCTGGCAGGTATCATCGTGGGCAGGCAAATAGAGCGTCGTGGCGCTGAAAACAGGATCGGGGCCGGCCATCGCTGCGGGTGGCCGATGCAAATGACCTTACCAGATTTCTGGAAACAAATATCTTATTTGTAATTATTTTCTCTGTCGTGCAAGCCGTGCGCAGGCGGAAAAGCGGGGCGCAGGCCTCGCCGCACCAAGGGAATGGCGGTGCGGGCGAAGAAGTTTCCATCAGGAATTGTGTGGTTTTTTTGCAAAGTGCGACGCCTTGCCTTGTGTCATGCTACATTCGCGTCCTGCTTTTTTCTGAAAGGATGACGATGCCTTTAGGTAACAACTTCTTGCGGCATAATCAGCAAGCCTGGGATGCCCAGGCGGCCCGGAACAGTCCGTGGTCGCAGCCCGTCGACAGCGCCACCATCGCGGCGGCGCGCGCCGGACAGTGGCTCATCCACCTGACGCCCGGCCCCTTGCCGGCCGGTTGGCTGGATGACGTGCGTGGCAAGCGCATCCTGTGCCTGGCCGGCGCCGGCGGGCAACAGGCGCCCGTGCTGGCGGCCGCCGGCGCGCATGTGACCGTCTTTGATCTGTCTGAGCAGCAACTGGCGCAAGACCGCATGGTGGCCGAGCGCGACGGCTTGCAACTGGCCACCGTGCAGGGCGACATGCGCGACCTGGCCTGCTTCGCCGACGCCAGCTTCGATGTCATCGTCCATCCCGTGTCGAACCAGTACGTGCCCGATATCGCCTCCGTGTGGCGCGAATGCGCGCGCGTGCTGGCGGACGCTGGCGTGCTGTTGAGCAGCTTCTTCAACCCGGCCGTGTTCATCGGCGACCGCGACCCGCAATGGGCAAAACAGGGCTTGATACGGCCGCGTTTCGTGCTGCCGTATTCGGACGTGGCGGATATGGATGCCGATGCGCTGGCGGCGCGCATGGAAAGGGGCGAGGCACTGATCTTCGGCCACGGCCTGGACAGCCAGATCGGCGGCCAGCTGGCGGCGGGCTTCGTGCTGGCGGGTTACCACGAGGAAATGCATCCCCACCCGCGCTTTGAAATTGAAAAATACCTGCCCAGCTTTATCGCCACGCGCGCCGTCAGGCTGGCGCGCGCGGGATAGCGTTTAGTTGTAGGGCTGCAAGTCCAGCCAGACGGCGTATGACAGGCGCTTGCCATTCCACAGTCCGCCGCCGCGGATGACGGCGTCGCACGAGGTCAGCTGGCCCACCAGGTCCATGCGGCCCAGGTTGCGGCGCAGGCGCAGCGCGTCGTTGTGCGACAGGTAGCCGACCAGCTGGCCATCGATGAAGACGGCGATGGCCTTGTCCTGGAACGGGTTGGCATCGTCGCAGACGAGCAGGGCCAGGCATTTCTCTTCCGCATTGCCGGGACCATGCTCGCCGGCCAGTTTGGCGATGGCGGGCTGGTACATCGATTCGTTTTCCACTTCCGACGCAAAGCGCCCCTCATCGGTCCAGTGATGCGCGGGTGCGCCCGCAGGAATCGCCGGCACGTACTGGCGCACCGACATGAGCGGCTTGTGCAGCGGTTTGGCGGGCGTGCGGCCGCTGAAGACGTAGTACAGCAGGGCGATGACGATCACGATGGCAAGCAGGTAAAGCATGGTATCTCTCTGATTTCTGAAGGGGAAGCCGGTGGCGCGGGCGCATTGCGCGGCGTTGCCGCTACTATAGCAAGTTCGCCGCCCGGTTCCGGGTAAATCTGGCCATCAGGCGGCGGCGCCGGCGCAGTGCGCGCGGGTCGTTCAGCACGATGGGCGAGGCGCCCGTCAGCCCCGAATAATACTGGCCGTGCTGGCGCAGCACGATGGCATAGTCGCGCAGCGCGTGGCCCTGCGCCAGCATGCGCGCGTCGCAATCGACTTCGATGGCAAAGCGCAGCCGGTGCAGCTGCCACCACAGGGGCACATTCCACGGCATGAGAATAATCAAGGCGTACGCCAGGGCCAGCAGCTGCGGGTCGCGCGCGGCCAGCCGGCATTGGGCGTGCGCCAGCAGCAGCGCCTGTTGCTGGGACGAAATCAGTCGCAGCCAGACGGGCATCACGATGCGCGGCCGCAGCAGTCCCGCCACGCAGGGACCGATGCCGCCACTCAAGTATACGGGCGTGCCCAGCAACGATGTTTTCTGCCAGCGGCGCTGGTGCGACAGCAGCCAGACGCTGCGCAGCGCCAGCAGCAGCAACATGCCGCTCGATAGCATGAACCAGCCCAGTTTCAGCTGCGCCTGTTCCGCCGGCATGGCCGCCAGCACGCCGGGCAGCCATGCCAGGGGCACGATGGCGGACGCGGCGATGGCCGCCAGCCACAGCCAGCGCGTCGCGCGCCCGCGCCTTTGCTGCGCGCGCTCGGCGCGCCAGGCGGCGGCGCTCAACAGCAGCGCCAGCGTCATGGTGCACAGCAACCAGGCCGGCATCGGGCGCCTAGCGCTTCAGCGCCATGCCGACGGAGGCGGGCGCCGTGTGCTTGAAACCGAACTGCGCATACAGGTCTTGCGCCTGGCCATCGGCGATCAGGCTGACATACGCGCTTTCCGGCACGTCGCGATCGATGAACTGGCGGATTTCGCGCATGATCAGCTTGCCCAATCCCTTGCCCTGGTGGGCCGGCAGCACGGCGATATCGACGACCTGGAAGAAACAGCCGCCATCGCCGATGATGCGGCCCATGCCCACCACCTCATCGCCATGCAGCACTTGCACAGCAAACAGGGAATTCGGCAAGCCCCGGGCCGCGGCATCCGTGGTTTTCGCGCTCAGGCCGGCGGCGACGCGCAGGTGCTGGTAGGTGGCGATGGACGGGATGGCCAGGCGGGTGGTGTAGGGCGATGCTGCGGTCAAGGCGGTCTCCTGTAGAAATAGTTTGGAGCGGCAATTATAGGCGGCGATGGATTTTCGTGACGGCAGGCTTTATTCATCGCGCCCTATGTCGTCCGTGCCGCTTTTGCGCTATGGTGGCGCCATCCCCATATTTGTTGAAAGCACGCCATGTCCGCAGGATTTACCGCCACCGAGTTGTCCGTCATCAATGAAGACGACGCCCTGATCACCACCCTGGCCGCGCCAGTCGGCAAAGGCGAGCCCGTCTACCTGATGCTGCAGCGCGCCGACCAGTATGACGAGCAGGACGTGGCCATGGGCATGGACGAGCCCTACATCGAATATGGCGGCCAGGAATTTGCCTGGTACGGCCACATGCACGCCGTGATCCTGCATCCGAACCGCCTGTCCGTGCAGATGGATGCCGAGGCCGCCATGCAGATGGACGACGACGGCCAGATCGACGTGCGTTTCAATTTGACGCCCGAGCGCTACGCCCAGCTGCAGCAGGCGCTGCGGACCACGTTCGAGGGCTGCGACTACTATCGCGAAGAACGTTGATCTGCGTGGACGGCACCGGCCATGATGTCGGGTATTCTGGATAGAGGATATGGACTGGGGAGTGGACGATGACGGTGCTGATACTCGGTTTGCTGCTGTTCCTGGGCTTGCACTCGGTGCGCATCGTCGCCGACGGCTGGCGCAGCGCCCAGCTGGCGCGCCTTGGCGAAAAGCGCTGGAAGGGCCTGTATTCGCTCGTGGCGTTCGTGGGGCTGGGCCTGATCATCTGGGGCTACGCCCTGGCGCGCCAGCAGCCGCAAGTGCTGTGGTCGCCGCCCGTGGGCTTGCGCCACATCAGTGCCCTGCTGATGCTGTTCTCGCTGATTTTATTGGCGGCGGCCAATGTGCCGCGCAACCGAATCAAGACCCTGGTGCACCACCCCATGCTGCTGGGCACGCAATTCTGGGCCGTGGCGCATCTGCTGGCCAACGGCAACGTGGCCGACGTGCTGCTGTTCGGCGGCTTTCTCGTCTGGTCGTCAGTCGATCTGTATGCCGCCGTGCAACGCGACCGCGCGGCCGGCGTGGCGTACGAGGGCGGCACCATGGCAGGCACCCTGATCGCGGTCGGCGCGGGCTGTGCGCTGTGGCTGCTGCTGGCGTTCTGGCTGCACGGCGTGCTGTTTGGCGTACGGCCGTTTGGATAGGCGGATGGCGCAAGCGCAATTCCGTGCGTTTCAGCATTATCGATACGGAGTGGGAGGCGGTGAAAGCGGGGCTGGAGGGCAGGCTGGGGTGTTAAGGGATTTTTGACCGGATGGAAGAGCGGCCGCTGGCGTCCAGCATATCGTGTAACAGCTGGTCGCCCAGGCGGTTTGAGAAGTGCGTTTCATCCCAAAACATGGGCATGGAAGGAGGGGCATTGTCAGATTGGTCACTTTCATCGTTGCGCAGCTCATAGTCAAGCAAAGGCACATGGAATTGCGATGCGAGCAGGGAAACCTCTCTTTTCCACTGCGCGGCTTGAGGCACGAGTCCGGCCTGGTGGATACGTGTTTGCCATTTTTCGCTAACAGGCAAAATCAGCAAAATAACTTCTATCTGCCTGGTTTGCGCGAGATGGAAGATGGCCGTCAAATCCCTGGCATCGGCGGCATTGTTTGCATGATTTTGACAAGCGCTTGCAATCGTCTTGAATAGCTGCTTAAAGCGCGACTCATGTGCCTGCGCTCCCCCTGCACGTGTAGCCCCTTTGGCAGGATCGTCATAGTAACGTCCTTGTTTGTCAAAATAGCTGTCGAAGGAGCGCGGAGGGAACAGATTTATTTTCAGCGTTCTTAGGCTGTATATGACGGCATTCTCGGGCGACAGATAATGAAACGGCAAGTCGAGCTCATTTTTTGTCACCGCATTTTCATTTTTCGTTTCGCAGGCATTGGATGTGAGGTAATTGACTTCCAAATACAGCCTTCGAATGTGTGCCTCTTGGCTAAGGATGAAAAACAGATCCTTGGCTGTTGATAGCGGCAGGGCATCGATGCCAGCCACTTGAACGTTGCCGCCGTATAAGCTGGAGGCGAGCGTTTCGTTGAAACCACGCCGTACCCGGGAAGAACCAAGAATCAACACGTCAGGCGGGTTCAGCGTGCTGCGCAATACAGCCGCGCTTGTCTGGCTGCTGTTAGGAATCTCCAGTCTGATGGTATTGATCTTATGGCTCGACTGGTGCCGCCAGATGGCATAGGGATCGACGATAAAAACGAGTCCGGCAATAAGGAGCGCGAATCCGAGCGCAATGAAAAAAACGCAGGCGAAAAAGCGCGCGATGGGGATGTCTTGATTAAAACCCTGCATATTTGAACTCTTTGACAGCGGACAAATTGATGAGCGCCAGGCACAGCGCGACTGCGACTGCTACCGCCCACGCCAGGCTGGGTTTCCAGGCCAACGAGCTGGTCGTGGATTTTTTCAGTTGCACGCTCCAGGCGGGGAGTTCTTTCGCCATCAGGTCGATCAGGGAGGGGGCAGACCAGTTAAATGCCACGGCGGCGAGGATGGCGGTGATGCCGAAAAAACCTCCAGGCCAGGCGCTTGCCTGTCCGGCACCCAGCAAGCCGAGAATGACGTGCCGTGCCTCCTGCCAGTCGGGCGTGGCCCACAGGCTGACGGAAAAGCCGATGGCCGCCAGCGTGAAGGTCCTGCCAGCCCAGTGCTGCAGCTTGCCGCCCTTGCGCGACACCAGATTCCAGCGCCGCAAGGCGTGGTTGCCCGTGACGAGCAGTCCTTGGTAAACGCCAAAGATCAGCAGTGGAATGGTGGCGCCATGCCAGATGGCGACAGCCATCATCACCACGAACAGGGCTGCGTAATGCCGCCATACCTGGCGTTTCCTGGTCAGGGGCCGATACAGGTAGTCGCGCATGAAGGCACCCAGGGTCACATGCCAGCGCGTCCAGAATTCGACCGGGCTGGACGACTTGAACGGGGCATGGAAATTGACGGGCAGGTGGATGCCGAACATGCGGCTGATGCCCATGGCCATTTCCGAATAGCCGCAAAAATCATAGTATGTTTCAAACAGGAAACCCAGGCAGGCGATCCAGGTCTCGACGAGGCCGATGGGGTCGCCTTGTCCCGCGCGTAGGAAAACGTCGCCCTGGGCGTGGTGAAAAATGGGTGCGACGCAGGATTTCTTGAACAGGCCCATGGCAAACAGGGTGAGGCCGACGGCATAGTCGCGCGGCGCCGGATGCAAGGCCGACGACGTGCCCGGCGCGCCCAGGAATTGCGGCAGCATGTCCTTGTGCGACAGCAGGGGGCCGGCAGGCAAGTGGGGAAACCAGGCCACGAAGAGCGCGTATTCGAGCGGATTGGTGCCGCGGGCCTGCCCCCGCGCCGTATCGACCAGGAAGGCGATTTGCGTAAATGTAAAATACGAGATGCCCAGTGGCAAAGCGGGAATCGCCGTGCCGGGCACGGTGAAGAATGTCGCATATTTATAAAACGCGAGAAAACATAAATTGCCCGCAATGGCCAGCGCCAGGTAGCGGGTTTTCCCGCGGCTCCTGCCGATGACGCCCGCAAGCAGCCAGTTGGCGCCCATCGACGCACAAAACAGCAGCAGGTTGTGCGCATCGTTGAGGTAATAAAAGGCCAGCGAGATCAGCAGCGGCAGCAGCAGCTTGAAATGGCTTGTCGACAGCAATTGGCGATAGCCATACGCGGACAGGGGCAGGAAGGCGAAGGCAAACCAGTACGAGGTAAAACTCATCGTATTACAGGGGGGCCTTGGCCGAGTTGTTGGCGTTCAAAAACAGCTTGGCCCAGATTTCCCGCACTTCCAGCCATTTGGCGAGCTCTTCCGGTTTTCTGACGGCTTCACGGATACGTGACAGATAGGTCGATTGTCCCATCGCATATGCGCGGCAGTTGCTGCAATCGATATTCGAACTGCAGCACTTGCCCTTGCCCGGTTGATGATCGACATGCACATGCACTTGCTTGGTGACGCGGAAACCGCAGTTCCTGGCGATCTTGGTGACGGGATCGATGTCATAGAGCTTGTCGCCCGTGACCCAGTCGTCATAGTGCAGGGAGTATTGCACCGTTTCCGGATAGGCCAGCATGGCGCGCACAATTTCCGCGCGTGCATGGGCAAAATCGGCTTGCGTCAGGGCCAGGCTTTGCGTGGCACTGCTGATGCGGAAATACGCCTTGTCGTTATCGGCCTTGTTTTCCAGCTTGTCCAGATAGCGGGTGGTGGGGCTGAAATAGCTGAAGGTGAGCGGCAAGCCGTGACTGTTGGCAAGCTCTGCCATGATCATGATCTGATTGATATTCAGGGAGGTAATGGTAAACACGCAAACGGCACGCGGGTCGTCGCGGTAGTTGTTCATCGCCTTGGTCAGCACGTCGCCGGCACGCAATGAACTGCCGATTTCATCGACCCCCCAGGAAGAGATATGGATGCGATAAAAGATATCGTCCGGCAAGCGTATCGTGCCATTGGTAAACACAATGCCATGCGGGATGTATTTTTGGGCCGCACGCAGCCTGTCGGGCACCAGGCTCGGTTCCGCGCCCGCCATGTAGGCCAGCGTGACGCCACGCGCCGCATCGGCGGCAAACAGGGCATCCCATTCGGCAAGCGAACGGCTATCTTCGTGTCCTTCGTTCTCCTCGCCTTCGAAGAAGAGGCAGCCCTCGCAACGCAAATTGCATTTTGACGCCACATCATAGTTGGCCGCCTTGAGGGTTCCCAGCCGCGCATTGAGTTCACGAAAATAGGCGAAGTCATTGTGCTTCGTGGCGGACGCAAGTTCAGAGAGGGAGTTCATAGGCACCGGAAGGTAAGATCGAAAAATTTATGGACATTGAACATCCTGTACAGCGAGGCATGATGGCAGCTTGCATGCCCAGGCGTGAGCCGTAAAATGGGCGAGGGCCTGAGGCCTTAGTATGCCGCTTGCTCCGGCAAAATGAAATATTGGCTATAAATTAATTTACTTTTAAGCCACATCTTTTTATTGCAATGCAAGATTTTCTTGACAGCATGAAATACTCCATTTCCGCCGTTTGCAGGGCCTGCGCGGCCGGTGCTGCGGCGCGTGACTAGCAAGTTGGGTGCACAGGGTGCGCATTTGACACGGAGGGGGCGGCGAAAGCGTGGAAAATCAGGCGAAAAAAAACCACCCGATTCTGAGAATGAGTGGTTGTTTTCTGGTGTTGCGATGTCTGGTGGTGCGGGAGCCGGAATCGAAAACTGCTATGAGAATTCAGCAAATATCCAAAAATACCATCATAAATACCATCATTGGAGAAAAAGTTCTTCGTTACCATTCCATTTGGAGCGGTTGCTGGTGACTTCAGACAAATAGTTTAGTACAAAAAAGTCAAATGCTAGCACTCCCGATGAATTTTTTTGATTTTGTATTTTCTTCCCAGCAAGCATCGGCAGCGAGGGAACGCTTTCTTGAAAAGCATGGCCGAAAATTGCTGCGATTTTTTTGAGGCGGCGGCCTCTCTATTGCGGTGTCCGCTTACGCCCCGAAGCAGACATAGATCTGACGCATTCGACATATGCCACCGCAGCCGATTAAGCGTCGTGATAAACAACGCCGTATGTGTCGAACATAGCTCCAGCTAGTTCGACCATGCTTAAGCCGCTGCGCTCCCAAAAAAACAGAAAGTATTCCAACTTGTCGTAAGGTGCTTCAGCGTCCATGCCGTGCAGCGCACAAATCGTGGTTCTGATACGCAACACCTCAGGGTCATCCGACATATCGCGTCCTCGGATGGTCTCCCAAAGCCTCACCCGGACAGCTATGGCCTCGCTATCCGTTGCCGCGCCCTCAAGATATCGTTTAGCAGCCAAAACAGAAGACTGCGCGGTAACGGGTAGACATTCGATCACCCGAGCCAGGGCGTTAACCATAAAGCGTTGAGCATCACCGTGCTCTACCGGATCATCCAGATCAACGGTGGATGAAATAACATCAAAAGGATCACGGTGAGACATGCTGACTTTCTGAGTAAAGCTTTATTGGTCAATTGCCGACTGTCCGCTTCTGGCCGTTTTTAGTCGCCGGCCTTCGCTACTTGCGTATCCCGATCTGAACTCCGTCGTGCGCTTCACTTTTCAGAATCTTCACTCCGCTCGGCCACAATGGGCCTTGTTCAGGTTCTTCCCAAGTTGTCAGCCAAATGATTTCCTTGCCGTCGTGCTGGCAAGTACCAAAAGCAAACTTCATCCCGGAGTTAATCATGTTTGCAGCGAAGCCCTTTGCGTCTACCAGTGAGCCCGCCACGCCAGTATTTTGAAATACTTCTGCATTCCATATCCAAGCGATCGGCTCCCCAGAAATGTCGCAAGCACGAAACTCACAGCTTGGCATCAAGGATGCGGCCTCTTCAATTCGCAAGAGAAACGCGTTCCGTATTGCAGCAAACTGCTGACGAAAGTCGTCGCTCCCTAGTTGCGCATTAATAAAGTGCTTCATTTATTCCTATGAGATAAAAATTGCGAGGCCGTCTGCTCTTGGCCGATAACGGAAGCACTACGCGGCTCTCCAAATTGATTCGAACTCTTGATGGGAGATCGCACTGTACCCTGGCTCCGTTAAATCGAGAGGCTTTTCTGAGATTCCGCCAAATTCGTCGCTCTCATGCTCGGCACTATAGCAAAGTAGCGGACCAGAATCGTACTGTTCAATTTGTCGGGTAACCCAGCCTGCACCATCGACTTCAAAGTACCACCAGGACGTGCCCCATGCTTCGTACCTGTCGCCTCTAGTCTCGTCCCAGTGTCTTTTTACGTAACTTGGCATACTTAAATTGAGTAATGAAGGGTCATGTCAGTCGTCCGCTTCTGGCCGAAGGCCGCCGTCAGCCCTACTGCAATTATTTGCATCGTAGCCATTCATCCCAAATTTGAGAAGCGAGGTCACGATAATCGGTTATCGGCCCGGCAGTCTCGCTGTCGAACCATCTACAAAATTCCTCGTGAACTATAAGTTGCACATCGGCTTCAGATTTGGCATGCCTCAGTCGGGGAATAATTGTCCCGACCTCTGGTTCGTATTCGTCAGTGTTCGTTTCAAAATTAATACCAATTGGGTCAGCCTCGAACAGTAGCTTTGATAGCGCATCGAAGAGCTCACGATACTGTAGTCGAACAGCCTTTCTCTTCTCTATCTCGATGCTAACCATCAATACTATCCTGTTTTCCGGCTATAAAAATGACAGTCTGCTCCTGGCCGATTGCAGGCTCACAGCTCGATGAAATCAGCTGCTTCCGCATCATAAAATTTAGCGTCTAATGCTAAACATAGTGCTCGGAGTACCGACCTCTCGTCATCCCCCCATACTCCCGATACCGATATAGTTCTCGGGTCTGCATTTTCATCTTCGCTTTCAACTGCCACAGTTAAGGCCAGGCTGTCCATCGGAACCGCTCGTAAGATGCCCTCTACAATCTCAGTGACATTAGAACGTACGCCAAGCGGCTCCGGAATCCAGTTGTTCGGCACTGTATCCAGCTGCCGCGATTCTCGAAAAATCAATCCAATACTACTCATAGCTCTCTATCTCGAATTTTCAATCGAAAGGCTGCTTTTGGCCGCTTGCCGTCATTAACTAATTAAAGCCGTAGCCGACAAGCGCCCCCGAGAATAGCAAATTGCCAAACGGAAAACTACACGCATTGTCACGCCCGGGCAAATGCCTTTCCCATGCGCCAGACGATCGAATCCATGCCGAAATGCAATCGGTAACGCGGCTGCTGGGGCCGCCAGCACCGGCATGCTGATTATCTGGCGCGCCCGCTTGAGCGCTTCCGGGCTACGCCCTGCGGCACGGCCAGCCTGGGCGGTGGCGATGGGTCCGGCAGGTGCGCCATGCGCTCCAGGCAGGGCGCTGCCGCGGTTGCCACTGTTCCGCTCGATGCCTGCAGCAGCGCATAGCGTGCCGCTGGCCCTTCGGCCATGCCCGGCGCGTGGCAGGTCAATCCGGCCAGCACGCCAAATTCGGCGACCGTGATGGCGCTGCCACTGCGGAAAAGGTCGGACGCCAGGCGGGATGCCGCCTGGTGGCGCAAGGCGTCGGCGACTGGCTGGCCGGACAGTTTGATCCAGGCCTGCAAGCGGCCATGCTGCACTTCCACCACGGCGGCGCTGTGCCAGCCGCGCGCGTCCAGGCGCTGCAAGTCTGCCTCTTGCAAGCCGTCGAGCAGCAGCAGGCCATGGGGGCCTGCGGGGCGCAGGGTGACGTCGTAGCCGCGCGCATTCATGCGCTTGAGCCAGGCCAGGCTGCGCAGCAGTTCCAGTTCGCTCCACTGCCGCATCTCTTCTTTGCCGTCCCTTGCCTGCACCAGCCTGACGACGAACTGCGCGCAGCCCAGTGCCGTCATTTGTCCGCGCACGGCTTCCAGGCTGCGGTCGCGGGCCGGATCAGCGCGGCCAGCTGCCGCGCGTCCAGCACGTTCTGCAGCCTGGGGGCAGGTGCCAGACAGAGCCACAATGCGCTGGCGAGCAGCCCCGTCATCATGCCCACCAGCGCGGCCAGCAGATACTGGCGCTGCGACAGCGTACGGCTGCTGCAGTCGATTGCCTGGGCTCTCTCTCGCGCCGCCTGTTCCGCGCTGCGCCAGGCGCTCGTCGCCGCCTCGATCTGGCGCCGGAACTGTTCCCCCTGGCGCGTGCCGTCGAGGCCCAGCTGCTGCATCGTCTGGCGCGTCTCGTCCGTCAGGGCCGCCATCGCCTGCGCCAGCGGCTCCAGGGTCGCCGCCAGCTCCTCGGCGCTGGCCAGCTTCGCCTGGTGCAGCTGCGCCATGTTGTACGCCAGCGCGTCCAGCTGCGCCGTGTTCTCGGCAGTGGCCAACTGCCGCAAGGTCTCGCTCTTTGTCATAGTGGACTCCTCGTTTCGCCAGCCCCATCGGGCTGTATCCGCGTCCCAGGTCGCTGCCCTTCATCAGCACGCCATCGAGGCGGTAGGACAGGCCCGCCAGGGTGCTGTCATTGCGCTGCGTTACCGGCACCAGGGCCACGCCCGCCGCCGCCAGGCGCTGCATGAAAGCGGTGAAACTGGCGCAGCCGGTGATGGCGGCGTCGCACAGTTGCTGCAGCCGTTGCCGTGTCGAGGCGATGCCGGTGCGCAGTCCTGCCTCGATCTCGCCCCGGCTCGCCGCGCGGCGCGGCGCCTCGACGGAGGGGCGCAGCTGCTGCAGGCCGAAGTCGCGTTCGACGGCGCGCATGATGCTTTCCTGGCGCCGGTAGTCGTGGCTGTCGCTGGTCACGCCGCCATCGCAGCGGACGCGGTTGACCAGCAGGTGCACGTGCTCATGCCGGGTGTCGGCATGGCGCGTCAGCAGGTACTGGTTGTCGTCCAGGCCCATGCCCGCCAGATAGCGGCCCGCGATCTGCGTCCACTGGGTGTCGGACAGCTGCTCTCCCGGCGCGGCCGACAGCGACACGTGCAGCACCGCCTTGCCCAGGCCTGGGCGCAGCTTGCGCACGGCGCCGAATTCCTGCGCCAGTTCGCGCGGCGTGCGGCCGGTCATGTTGGTGTCGATCACGCGCGCCTGCTCCTTGCCCAGGTCATACGCCAGCACGCCGCGAAAGCCGCGTCCCTTGATGGCCTTAGCGATCATCGTCCTGCTCCTTCACGCCCAGCAGTGCCAGCCGCAGGCGGCGCGTTTCCGCGATCAGCCGCTGCAGCAGGGCGTCGGCCACGGCGACGCGGCCGCCCTCGTTGGCGAGATGGGTCAACTGATTCAGGTTGGACGCCAGGCGGGCCAGTTCCACGTAGTGTTCGCGGTTGATGGCGGCGACGGGCGGCGAGGGCAAGGCGCGCGCCAGCGCTGCGGCGCGCAGCCATTGCGCGGGACGCATCTGCATGCGGGCGGCGCGTTCCAGCAGCGCCGCATGTTCGGCGGCCGAGACGCGCACGCCGATGGTGGCGCCGCGCACGGCGGCCGGGTCGCCCTTCGGGCGGCCGCCTTGTCGCTTGCGTGGCGTGGTCTCGGCGTGCATCGATGCTCCTGGCGTGGTGGGCGAGCGCAGCGAGGATGGCCCCGCAGGGCAAGCCGGTTTGAGCGAAGCGAAAACATGGCTTGCTCCTCGCCAGCCCACGCGCCCGCGGCTCCCCGGTCTTTAATGTAGGCGCGTGCCCGCCGCTTTCCTTATGCGATATCAAACAGCGCGGGCGCTGTCGCGAAACAGGACGACGGCGGATGCGGGTGGACGCACGCCGTGTCGCCTATCGTGGCGCGGTGGCGACAGGCATGCGTCTCGCCGCACCTGTACGGGCCAGCGCCGCCGCTGGTTTTCTTTCTCCAGGCGGGCGTCGCCGTCAGGCTGGCGGCGTGGCGACGCCGTCGCGCAGGGCGTCGAGATAGTCGGCCCAGCGCTGCATCATGGCGCGGCGCGCAGGCAGGTGCGCCGTGCGGTTGTAGGCGCGCCCGTTCGGGTCGATGACGCTGTGCGCCAGCTGGTGCTCGATCAGGTCCACGCGCTCCTGCAGCACTTCGTCGAGGATGGTGCGGGCCATGGCGCGGAAACCGTGGCCGGTCATGACTTCCTTGGCATAGCCCAGGGACCGCAGTGCCGCGTTGATGGTGTTTTCGCTCATGCAGCGCTGGCCGCTGCGCAGGCCGGGAAACACGTAGCGGCCTTCACCGGTGACAGGCTGCAGCGCGCGCAGGATCGCCACGGCCTGTGTCGGCAGCGGCACCAGGTGTTCGAGCTGCATTTTCATTTTCTTGGCCGGGATGCGCCACTCGGCGGCATCGAGATGGATTTCGCTCCATTCGGCGGCGCGCAATTCGCCGGGACGCACGAACAGCATGGGCGCCAGTTTCAGCGCCGCCACCGCCGTGACATGGCCGTGGTAGCCATAAATGGCGCGCAGCAGCGGCGCGACATCGCCCGGTTCCGTCAGTGCCGGGTAGTGCGTTCTTGGCACCGGCGTCAATGCGCCTTTCAGGTCTGCCGTGACGTCGCGCTCGACGAGGTCCATCGCCACGCCGAAGCGCAGCACCTGGCCGCACAGCTGCTTGATGCGGTGCGCCGAATCGATCGCGCCGCGCGCCTCGACGCGCTGCACCACGCGCAGCACATCGCGCGGGCGGATGGTGTTGAGCGGCATCTTGCCCAGGTAGGGGATGACGTCGCCTTCGAGCCAGTTGCCGACTTTCTTTTGCGTGCTGGCGCTGCCGTTGCGCTGGATGGTGAGCAGCCACTGGCGCGCCAGCTTGTCGAAGGTATTCAAGGCAGCGCTGCGCTGCTCGGCCTTCTGCGCGCGCTTGACGCCGTTCGGATCGATCCCTTCGGCCAGCGCCTTGCGCGCGTCCTCAGCCTTGCGCCGCGCCTGGGCCAGGCTCACGCGGGGGTAGACGCCCAGGGCCAGTGTTTTTTGCTTGCCGGCATGGCGGTAATTCAACCGCCAGTACTTGCCGGTACGGGTGACCAGCAGGTACATGCCGTACAGGTCGGGATACTTGTCGCCGCTGGGCGTGCCCTTGTAGACGGCATGGCGGATAAGCAGATCGGACAGTGGCATGGCGCACTCCCTGATGGTATTTTTTTAGAGAAAATCCTAAATCCAGCAAAAAGTACCAACAAAATTCATGGCTTTGAATGTACGCCGATGGACAAATACGGACAACAAAAAACCCGCTCTCCTATGACGAAGGCGGGTTTCTGGATGTTTTTCGAGCTTTTACTGCTGTGTTCTGGTGCCGGGAGCCGGAATCGAACCGGCACGCTGTTTCCAGCGCGGGATTTTGAGTCCCGTGCGTCTACCTATTCCGCCATCCCGGCAACGCGAGACGCATTATCACTGATTTATCGTGATCCGGCAAGTTTTTTGCTTGGCAAACGGTTTAGCCCATTTATCGGGCACTATCCTTGCATGAAAAACGCCGTCCCGGGCGCGAACCGGGGACGGCGTGGTCAGGCTGCGGCGATGCTGGAATCAGTTATGCACGGAGTTCAGCTGGCGCGCGATGATGTCGTGGTTGAGCCAGACGACGGGCGCTTGCGGCTCCGACATGGCGTGGAACATCAGCGGGCCCGTGCCTTCCAGGACCAGCGAGCTCAGGTGGTCGGTGATCAGTTCCTTGCGGTCCTTGTGCAGCTTGGTGATGTCGTCCGAGGTGCCGATCATGACCTCGGCCAGCTCTGGCGTGTTGTCCATCGGCCAGGCGGCGAAGTTGCGGAATTGCACGCTGGTGGCGTCGCCGTTGTAGGCGGCGATACGGTCGAGCAAGTCTTGCAGCGAAACGCCGTCTTCCAGCAAGCCCTGGCAGATTTTCCATTGCTCTTCGGCCCAGGCTGCGCCGCCTTCTTTTTTCAGCGCGTCGAGCAGGGGGAACAGCGACAGTTCCACGCCGACGAAAATGTCGGACGAATTCGTGCGGATTTCCGGGCAATTGAAGACGGTCGCCTTGATGCCTTTTTCCCACGCAGCCTTGGCCACGTTTTCCAGGCGCATCTTGGCCAGGCCTTGCGTGTAGTTGCTGTACGTTTGCCACTGGTACTTGCCGTCGATCAAGATCTCCGTGCCGTGGTAGCCATAGGCGCTGTAGCGCACCTGGCCGCCCGTCTGCTCGATGCGGGCGCGGATGGCAGCGCTGCCGTCGATCAGGTGTTGCAGCGTGTTGGCCGTGACTTCGTCGAAGTTCATCAGGATCAGCTTGCCCAGGTCGCTGTCGAGCAGGGCGCGCGAGGACATGAAGCGCTCGCCGCGGCCTTTGTAGATGCGGTTGGCAATCGCCAGGAAGACCTTGACCTTCGGAATGCCGCCAGCCATGGTGTGGGCGAAATACACATTGCTGCCGTCAGGAATCAGACTGTCCAGTTCGGCCATGGCTTTCGCCACGGAAGCGCTGAAGCGGGCGATGCCGGCTTCGCGGCAGCGTTCGATCTGTGCCCAGTCCAGCTTGTCTTCTTGCCAGCTTTTCAGGGTCATGTCGGCCAGCAGGGCCGTCGGGGTCGGTTCGCCGGCAGGCGCGTCCAGGTCGAAACCGGCCATCAGCGGCACATTGATGATGCGGCCGCCCAGGTTGGCTTCCGCTTCGGCCAGCTCTTCCGCGTTCAGCGGGCGCAGCGCCATGTTTTCATCGCGGCGGCCCACCGTCATGCCGACGATATTCATGCCCGCCTTGCGCGCTTCGTCCAGCAAGCCATTCACATAGCCGCGGCCGAACAGCTCGCCGAACAGCACAAAGGTGTCGCCCTTGCGGAAGATATTTTTTTGCGGGATGTCTCTTAAGGACGTGATCTCGGTCATGGTATCAATTCATTCAAAAATTAGCGGGGCAGACGGCTAAACGCGCTGCCCGCTGGTTCAACATAGTGTGAAATTATGCGCCATTTCAGCGTGGAAAATCCTGTTGCGAACGATTCTCGTCTGGAATGGCATCTTCTTCTTCGTGCAGTTCTTATTCTTTCGCCATGGCGTATTTTACGCTGCCGCGGCGCACAGCGCCTGTTGGGCAGGGGCAGATAAGCCCGGCAGGCGCCGATATTACCTCAGCTTTGTCATGCTGGTCAGTAAAATTGATCTAAAACAAATCCTGCTGGCCGGACACGAGGCGCGAAAAATCATCGCCCAGGAAGGGCAATATCGCGTCGGCCACCGGCTGCAGCTGGCGCGTCAGGTAATGGTGGTAGTCGATGGGCGAGCGCTGCGTTTCCAGCGGTTCCGGCCCGGCCACCGTGATGACATAGCTGATCCAGCCGCCGTTCTGGTACTGCAGCGGCCGGCCCTGCGCCAGGTTGTAGGCGTCGGCCGTGCGCGCCGCGCGCACGTGGGGCGGCACGTTGCGCTGGTAATCGTCGAGCGGGCGGCGCAGGCGCTTGCGGTAGACCAATAAAGCATCGAATTCGCCGCGCACCGTGCGCGCCACGTAGTCGCGCACATAGTCCTGGTAGGCGTCGCGCTGGAAGATGCGCAGGTACAAGGCTTGCTGGAATTGCTGCGCCAGCGGCGTCCAGTCGCTGCGCACCGTTTCCAGGCCCTTGTAGACCATCTGCTCGCTGCCGTCGGGCTTGCCCACCAGGCCCGCGTAGCGCTTCTTGCTGCCTTCCTCCGAGCCGCGGATGGTGGGCATCAGGAAACGCCGGTAATGCGTCTCGAATTCCAGTTCCAGCGCATTTTCCAGGCCGAATTCCTCGCGCAGATGCTGGTCCCACCAGGCGTTCACATGCGTCACGAGGGCGCGGCCGATCTTGCCCGCCTCTTCATCCGTATGTGCCGTTTTCAGCCACACGAAGGTGGAATCCGTGTCGCCGTAGATGACTTGATATCCTTGTTCGGTGATCAGTTCCCGCGTGCGGTGCATGATGTCGTGGCCGCGCAGGGTGATCGACGAAGCGAGGCGCGGGTCGAAAAAGCGGCAGCCGCTGGAGCCCAGCACGCCGTAAAACGCGTTCATGATGATTTTCAAGGCTTGCGACAGCGGCGCGTTACGCTCGCGCTTGGCTATCTCGCGGCCCTGCCACACCTGTTTCACGATGGCCGGCAGGCAATGTTTCACACGCGAAAACTGCGCGCCCCGGTAGCCGGGCACGGTGTCGGCTTCATCGCCGCTGGTGCCCACCACCAGGCCGACGGGGTCGATGAGGAAAGTGCGGATGATGGACGGGTACAGGCTTTTGTAGTCGAGCACGAGCACGGAATCGTACAGGCCCGACTGTGAATCCATGACGAAGCCGCCGGGGCTGTTTTCGCCGGAAATATCGCCCAGGTTGGGCGCCACGTAACCCTGCCGGTGCATCAGCGGCAAGTACAAATGTTCGAAGGCGGCCACGGAGCCGCCGCTGCGGTCGGCCGCCAGGCCCGTCACGCTGGCCCGTTCCAGCAAGAAGGTCAGCAGCTCGGTCTTGGCGAAGATGCGCGTGACCAGCTCGCAATCCTTGAGGTTGTAGCGGGCCAGCGCCGGCTTGTCTTCGCGGAAACGCCGGTCGATCTCGGCCATGCGCTGGTAGGGATTGTCGATGGACTTGCCTTCGCCCAACAAGGTCTGTGCCACGTTTTCCAGGCTGAACGAGGAGAAATTCCACGTCGCCGATTTTAACGCTTCGATGCCGTCGATGATCAGCCGGCCCGCGGCGGCCGCAAAATAATGCTCCTGCTTGCCGCCATGTTCGCGCCATTCCATCACGGCGCCGCCCCGTCCCAGCCTCAACGGGACTTGATAACGCTCAGCATGTTGCTTGAGCACGCGCAAGTCGAACTGCACCAGGTTCCAGCCGATGATGGCGTCCGGATCGTGGCGCTCCATCCACGTGTTCAGGCGTTCGAGGATCTGTGCGCGCGAGTCGCAGTATTCGAGGTCGAAGTCGCGTTCCCCGTCGACGCCGTTTGGCGGGCCCAGCATGTAGACCTGGCGCTGGCCGCAGCCTTCCAGGGCCAGCGAATACAGCTCGCCGTGGGCCGTCGTCTCGATATCGAGCGATACCAGTTTTAATGCGGGGCGGTAGCCGGGCGCCGGTTTCAGCTGCACTTCCTGCAGTGTTTCTCCGCTGAATGTCACCGGCGCCGTAATAAAACGCTCCATCAGATAGCGCTCGGGCGGGCGGATGTCCGCTTCATACACATCGATGCCGTGCGCGCGCAGCTGCTTTTCCAGCTTCAGCAAATGCCGGTATTGCTTGCAGTACAGTCCCAGCACGGGGCGATGGTGGAAATCGCACAGCGACAGGGGACGCAGTTCCGCGTGGCGCTCGCCGCGCAGCAGCTGTTGCGCCTGTTCCTGTTGCTCCATGGGAAGGAAGGCGACGGCCGTCTGCACGGGCAGGCGCACGTGGCGGGGCCCGGCATCCGTTGCCAGCCAGAAATCGACCTCCGTGCCGGCGGGCGTGTCGCGCCAGTGGCGGGTCAGGATGAAGCCCTGTTCGGGCGGGTGCTGCGTGTTGCCTGTCATGGTGCCGTGAATGTCGGGTGTGCTGGCCTGCACATTACAGCAAGCCGGTGCAGGGCGGGGGCGGTTGCGGCTATAATTTTTGTAGTCGATGACCATAAGAAGAGCGCGTCGCGCCATTACCCTGGAGACAGCATGCAAGCAATGAGTTATGTACATGGCGCCCACGAGACGCCGTTGATCGGCGAAACGATAGGCGCTTACCTGGACGGCATCGCCGCCCGCTACGGCCAGCACGACGCCCTGATCGTGGCGCACCAGAACGTGCGCTGGACGTATCTGGAATTCCAGCAGCGCGTGCACCGCCTGGCCGCCGGCTTGCTGAAGCTGGGCTTGCAGCCGGGCGACCGGGTCGGCATCTGGTCGCAAAACTGCGCCGAATGGGTGCTGACGCAGTTTGCCACGGCGAAAGCTGGCTTGATCATGGTCAACATCAACCCCGCCTACCGGCGTTCGGAACTCGAATACGTGCTCGACAAGGTGCAATGCAGCGCGCTGATCCTGTCACCCAGCTTCAAGTCCAGCGATTACCTGGCC
Source organism: Janthinobacterium sp. SUN211 (assembly GCF_030587315.1). Classification (NCBI taxonomy): domain Bacteria; kingdom Pseudomonadati; phylum Pseudomonadota; class Betaproteobacteria; order Burkholderiales; family Oxalobacteraceae; genus Janthinobacterium; species Janthinobacterium sp. SUN211. The sequence continues at coordinate 159,896 of NZ_JAPWIC010000006.1, forward strand.
ATCGTGCAAGACGTGGTGCCGGAAATCGCCCGTTCGCGCGCCGGCGCCCTGCAGTCGCCGCGCTTGCCGCAATTGCGCCATGTCATCCGCCTGGGCGCGGCCGCCACCCCCGGCATGCACAACTTCGATGCCTTGATGGACGGCATTACCGACGCCGACCTGGCGCACCTGGAAGAAGTGAGCGCGACCTTGCAGTTTGACGACGCCGTCAACATTCAGTTCACGTCCGGCACCACGGGCGCGCCGAAGGGTGCCACCTTGACGCATCACAATATCCTGAACAACGGTTTCTTCATCGGCGAAGCCATGCGCCTGACGCAACAGGACCGCTTGTGCATTCCCGTGCCCCTGTACCACTGCTTCGGCATGGTGCTGGGCAACCTGGCCTGCGTCACGCATGGCGCGGCCATGGTGTTTCCCGGCGAAGGTTTCGACCCGAAAGCCGTGCTGGAAACCGTGCAGGCCGAGCGCTGCACGGGGCTGCACGGCGTGCCGACCATGTTCATCGCCATCCTCGACCATCCCGACTTCAAGCAATACGACCTGTCCAGGCTGCGCACCGGCATCATGGCCGGTTCGCCGTGCCCGATGGAAGTCATGACGCGGGTCATCGAATTGATGCACATGGCGGAGATCACCATCGCGTATGGCATGACGGAAACGTCGCCCGTCAGTTTCCAGACGGCGATCGAAGACCCGCGCGAAATGCGCGTGTCGTCCATCGGCCGCGTCCATCCGCACCTGGAAGTGAAAATCGTCGATGCGGAAGGGCGCATCGTGCCGCGCGGCGAAAAGGGCGAATTGCTCACGCGCGGCTATTCCGTGATGCAGGGTTACTGGGGCGATCCTGAAAAAACCAGTGAGGCCATCGATGCGGCGCGCTGGATGCACACGGGCGACCTGGCCGTGATCGACGCCAACGGCTTTTGCAGCATCGTCGGCCGTTCGAAGGACATGGTCATCCGCGGCGGCGAAAACATCTATCCGCGCGAAGTCGAGGAATTCCTGTACCGCCACCCCAGCGTGCTCGACGTGCAATGCGTGGGCGTGCCGGATGCCAAGTATGGTGAAGAGTTATGCGCCTGCATCATCTTGCGTCCGGGAACGCAGGCCACCAGCGACGACATCCGCGCCTTTTGCGATGGGCAGATCGCCTATTACAAGATTCCCCGCTATGTGCGCTTCGTCGAGGAATTCCCCATGACGGTGACGGGCAAGATCCAGAAATACCTGCTGCGCAAGCAGGTGGCGACGGATCTGGGGCTGAGCGGGGACTAAGTCTTTCGCCAGCGCATAAAAAACACCGGGACGCTCGCGCGGCCCGGTGTTTTTTATGGATTCAGCGTAAAGCTCAGGCCATCGCGGCTTGCGGTGCGCGCGCTGGCGTGCGGCGGCGCACGAAGGCCAGCAAGCCCAGGCCGGCCAGCAGCATGGCGTAGGTGCCTGGTTCCGGCACGGCCGAGACGTTCACCGTGTTGAAGCCGGCGCCGTTCATCGAGACGTGGCCATAATTGATCGAGCTGACCGAATTGGCGACCAGGGTGCCGTTCATGCTGCCCGAACCGGAAAACGCGCTGTTCGGCGCCAGGATGCTGCCGTTGATGCCAACGTTGTTCAGGCTGGTGGTGGTGGCATTGGCGAAGTTCAGCAGCGTACGGTCGGCAAAGCTGCCGAAATTGTCGAAGCCGCCGCTCATGGTGATGTTGGTGGCGGTGCCGTTGATGATGATGCTGGCCGTGCTTTTCAGCGACGAGACGTCCAGGCTCAGGTTATGCAGGTCGTTTGCATTGATCGTGAAGACGTTGACGTCGGCGTTGATGTCGCCTACCAGCTTGAAGCCGCCGTATTGCGAAATCACGGTGCCGTTCGATTGCAGCTTGGCCACATCGCCCGACAGGGTCGTCAGTTGCTGCTGGGCAGCTGCAAAGTCCAGGGTGGAAGCATTGCCCTTGCTGAAGGTGCCCGTTGGGTACCACGATGGGGCCGTCACGGTGCCGTTGGCATTGCTCACGCCATATACGCCCGTACCGTTGATGCTGCCGCCGCCGATGTTCAGGTTGTTACCTGCGACCAGTGTGTTGGCGGCGCTGCCCGGCTTCTTGTTCGTGCCGACGCTGTAGCCTTCCAGATAGATATTGCCGCCGGCGGCCAGGCTGCCGCTGACGCTGGTAAAGCCGCTGGCGTTGCTGCTGCCGATGTTGCCGAAGATGAAGGCCGAGTAGCCGTTGGCGACGCCGAGGTCAATCACGGTGGCCTGGGCCGAGGCGCTGAAGGAGAAGGCGAACAGGGCGGCGCTGATGAGCGGCAAGGTACGTGTGGCAAATTTTTTCATGGACAGCCTTATGGTGAATTGGGGGACGAATAGGGCGGGAAAGCAAGACACCGCCATCGCGCAAGCCATCATTATAATATAAAAAGCAATTCTAGTTCAATTTAGGTAATTAACTATATTTAAAAGCAACACTTTTGCTGTCGGCAGTGTTTGGCTTGCGGACATAAAAAAACCGGGCCAGGCCCGGTTTTTTTGCTGCTTACCTGACGCGCTGGTACAGGCGGAAGCGTTCCACGTCATCCGTGGGGCGGCGCCCTTCCCACAGCTTGATCCAGTCCGCGCCGTGGTGCTCGGGCAATTGTTCCTTGCTGTCGGGAACCTTGATGCTGTCTTGCAACAGGAACACATCGCATTCCTGCTGCCCCACGCTGGCAAACGGCAAGTGGCCGAAGTAGGCGAACGAGGCGCGCTGGGCAGCGCCGACGTTGCTGTTGATGCACTTGCTGCCTGGCGGCAGGTGGACGGAAATCTGGTGCGCCACGCTGGCGTAGCTCTTGCTGTAGTTCAGCGGCGGCAGGAACAGGGTCATGATCAGCACCCAGATCAGGATCAGGCCGCCGGACGACAGCACCACGGCGCGCCACAGCACGGCCGGCTGGCGCGAGATGCGCCAGTGCACCAGCGCCACCCAGCCCGCGCTGGCGCAGGCGGCCACGAAAAAGGCCAGCAAGTCCAGCTCGGGCTTGAAGCCTGGCATGAGTTTCAGGGCGTTGTGCGCCAGTTTTGGCGGCCAGCCGGTCAGGATGGCAAACCAGAACAGCCACAGCGCGAGGGCGCAGATGGTCAGCACCATTACGGAGAACCAGTCGATGGCGTTGATGGCGCCCCGCTTCATGGTCAGCAAGCCAAACGCGGCCATGACGGCCAGCGGCGGCAGCAGGGGCAGCAACTGGCTCGGGTCGGGATCGGGATGGCACAGGCCCAATATTGCCAACATAGCAACAAAAGTCAGCGGCACGACGATGTGCAGCACGTGGTGCTGGCGGCGCCAGGCGTACACGGCCCAGGCGGCGAAAGGCCATGCGGGCCAGAAGAACCAGATGCCGACACGCAAGAAATACTGCACGCTTTTCAGACTCGGAGCGCTGAACTGGCGGCAATTCCACTCCATCCAGGCGTGCAGCGGCGAATGGCCGTACGGCAGCAGCCATTCGCCCGGCAGCAGCCAGACGAGGGTCAGCGCGATGCCGATCAGGATGGCCAGCGCCAGGTGGCGTATGCTGCGCAGCAACGGCAGGCGCAGGAAGATAGTGCACAGCAGCAAGGCGATGCTCAGCGCCGCCGGTGTGATCCAGCCGCGCGCCAGGGTCAGGCCGCCCATCGCCAGGCCCAGCAGGGCCGCATTGCGCACGGACGGGCCTTCCATGTAGCGCACGGCGCGGTACAGCAAGTAGGCCATCAGGGACACGTACAGCGCTTCGGCCGTGATGTCGTGGCTGTGCTGCAGCAGGCCCAGGCAACCCAGGTAGATGAGCACGGCGGCATCGGCCAGGGTGCGGCCGAAGTCGTCCGGCTCGGGCTGGCCGCCAAAGGCCAGGCGCAGCGGCTGGGCATCGCTGCGGCGTCCCAGGTTGAAGGCGGTGTACCAGACGGACAGGGTGCTGACGACGAAGATGCCGATGGTCGACATGCGCGCGCCAAAGACGTCGCCGTCGACCCAGCCGAACAGCTTGATGAAAATGGCGCCCAGCCAGAAGGCCAGCGGGCCTTCATCGGGCAGCGACAGGCCGGCCACGTTGGGCCACAGCCAGTCGTTCAGGCCGCCATGCGCCATGGTCCACATGATGCCGAAACTGGCGGCATCATCGTTCTTCCACGGTTCGCGGCCAATCAGGCCAGGCAGGATGTACAGCAGGCCAAGCGCAAACAAGGCCCATCGTGGCAGCGCGAGTGTGGCGGCGGCGGGAAGGCGGACTGGCTTCATCGATAATCGGTATCAGAATAGTGGCAAGACGCGACGAATGGCGTCGGGTATGCGCGAGTATAAAGTAAAGCGGCCAAAGACAAAAAAGGCAGCCGTAGCTGCCTTTTCTCTGGTAGCCGAAGCTGCCCTTTTTTGCCGCAAAGCGGCAAAAATTAGCCTGCTGCGACTGCGGTTTTCGAACCAACCGAACCGAACTTCTGACGGAACTTCTCGACGCGACCGGCGGTATCGACGATTTTGTGCTTGCCCGTGAAGAATGGGTGCGATTCAGCCGAAACCTCGATCTTCACCAGTGGGTATTCTTTACCGTCGTGGGTGATTTTTTCGCGGGTTTGGATGGTCGAGCGGGTAACGAATTTGAAATCGCACGACAGATCGTGGAAAACAACTTCGCGGTATTCTGGATGGGTATCGACTTTCATGGTCTTCTCTCTAGTTTGGTAGCCAAACAGCACTTCGTCGGTCGTCCTGCTTCTTGACCCGATTGCCGATCACTTGCCAGGGTTTAAAATAATGCAACCGTCGATTATATAGCGCTTTCCGGCGGACGGCAATAAAAAAGCCGCTCGATGAGCGGCTTGGGCCGGTAGTGCACGGATATGTGCCACCGAGGGGAGGGAAACCGTAGCGAGCAGGCCCGATATACGGCCGAGTAGCGCAGCTGTACGAAGGTACAGCGAGCAACACAGGCCGTAGAGCGGGACGCGCAGTAGGTTTACCCCCCTCGGCGCATCATGTCGAAGAATTCGGCGTTGTTTTTCGTCGCTTTCATCTTGTCCAGAATGAACTCCATCGCCTCGATCTCGTCCATCGAGTACAGCAACTTGCGCAAAATCCAGATTTTTTGCAATTCGTTCGGCTTGATCAGCAATTCTTCGCGGCGGGTACCCGATTTGTTCAGGTTAATTGCCGGATAGACACGTTTTTCAGCCAAACGGCGTTCCAGATGCACTTCCATGTTGCCGGTACCCTTGAATTCTTCAAAGATCACGTCATCCATGCGCGAACCCGTTTCGATCAGCGCCGTGGCGATGATGGTCAGCGAGCCGCCTTCTTCGATATTGCGCGCGGCGCCGAAGAAGCGTTTTGGACGTTGCAGCGCATTCGCGTCGACACCACCGGTCAGGACCTTGCCCGAGGCAGGGATCACGGTGTTGTAGGCGCGTGCCAGGCGGGTGATCGAGTCCAGCAGGATCACGACGTCTTTTTTCATTTCGACCAGGCGCTTGGCTTTTTCCAGCACCATCTCGGCCACTTGCACGTGGCGCGTGGCCGGCTCGTCGAAGGTCGAGGCGACGACTTCGCCGCGTACCGAACGTTGCATTTCGGTAACTTCTTCCGGACGTTCGTCGATCAGCAGCACGATCAGGGTGATGTCCGGGTGGTTGGCCGTGATCGCATGGGCGATGTGCTGCAGGATCACGGATTTACCGGATTTCGGCGACGCCACCAGCAAGCCGCGCTGGCCTTTGCCGATCGGGGCGATCAGGTCGATGATGCGGCCGGTGATGTTTTCCTGGCCATTCATTTCACGTTCCAGGCGCAGCGGCTCGTTCGGGTGCAGCGGCGTCAGGTTTTCAAACAGGATGCGGTGTTTCGACATCTCCGGCGATTCGCCGTTGACCTTGTCGACTTTGACCAATGCGAAATAGCGTTCGCCATCTTTCGGGGTCCGTACCTCGCCTTCGATCGAATCGCCGGTGTGCAGATTGAAGCGGCGGATTTGCGAAGGGGAGATGTAAATGTCGTCGGTGGACGCCATGTAGCTGGCGTCGGGCGAGCGCAGGAAGCCGAAGCCGTCAGGCAGCACTTCCAGGGCGCCGTCGCCAAAAATCTGTTCGCCGGACTTGGCGCGTTTTTTCAGGATAGCGAACATCAGCTCCTGTTTGCGCAAGCGGGCTGCGTTGTCAATGTCAAGACCGATCGCCATCTCAAGCAGGGCGGATACGTGTAGGGCCTTTAGTTCGGATAAATGCATATGTGTTGAGTGTCCCGAGACGGGATGTAAAGGTAGGGGAGGGGACTGCGTGGCGTTGATTAATTATTGGGGAAGGCTGTGCACGAATGAGGGCAAAGCCGCTTCCCGGTCGTTCCAGTCAGGCGGCGCTGCGGGCGCAGCGCTGCCCATCATACATTAAATGTTGCTGTCGACGAAAGCGGTCAACTGGCCCTTGGCCATGGCGCCCACTTTTTGAGCAGCTGCAACACCATCCTTGAACAGGATCAGGGTCGGGATGCCGCGGATGCCGAACTTGGCAGGCACTGCCTGGTTCGCGTCCACGTCCATCTTGGCGATCTGGATGCGGCCGGCGTATTCCTTAGCCACTTCTTCCAGGATCGGGGCGATGGCCTTGCAGGGACCGCACCATTCTGCCCAGAAGTCGACCAGGACTGGCAAATCGGATTTCAGGACGTCTGCTTCAAAAGATGCATCGCTAATGTGTTTGATATTTTCGCTCATATTTTCCTCAAATGAGGGTGGGATCAATAATGCCTGGAATTAACCATACGCTGGTTCGCCATCCATGCTTCCTGGAATGCAGTTAGAAGATGGGGACAATGGGCACGACTTCAATGTCTTGGAAGGTGCGACCAGAGGTATGCAGGCGGGGATGGCTGAAATAATAACCCATTTTTTCAAAGCGTGGCGATTATTGCAGAAAAACTTGAGGCATATCGTCCCCATGCGTGCCGGCATGGCGGCAAAGCCGCATGCCTGCTGGCCCGCAGCGCCGTGTCCTCCCTCCCGGCCGGCCTGCGCGCTCAGGCTTGCACGCTGGCCAGACGCGCCGAGTGCTGCAGTTGCAAGTTCACCATCAGCTGCAATTCCGCGCTTTCCATCGGCTTGCGGAAAGTGCCCAGGATATGCAGGCCGTTGGCCATGGCCAGGCGCTCGGCCGCCAGGCGCACGGCCGAATGCAGGCCCGACAGCAGGACCACGCCGCCGCGGAAGCCGTTTTCCGCCGCCATGCGCAAAAATTCGATGCCGTCGATGTCGGGCATCGACAGGTCGCAGATCAGCAGGTCGGGCTGGTGCTGCTTCAGGGTCGACAGCGCCTGTTCGCTGTGCGACTCGCAGCGGATATCGAACTGGCCCATTTGCTCGAGCATGTCGCTGAGCACGTCGAGCATGAAGACGTCGTCGTCCAGCAGCAGCACGCGCAATGGCGCCAGGCCTGCTTCGTTGTGTTCCCGGCTTGCTTGGTTTGATACAGTGTTCATCGTCATGTCTTTCTGTTGATATGCATCGTTGTCGATGCCGATACCTTGCCGCAATCCAATTTGGCGGTAGCTAATCGTCATTGGCAAAGCTGGTGTTATTCATGATTTGTTCGGTAATCTGTTCCAGCAGGGGCCACAGGCGCGTGACGATGCGCCGTGCCCGCTCCGCCTCGTCGGCCGGTTCGCCCGGCGCCAGGGTTTCCAGGTTGTGGCACAGCTCGGCCAGCCCCAGGGCGCCCACGGTGCGCGCCGACGACTTGATGCGGTGACCCAGTTCGCGCACCTGGTGCACGTCGCCGCGCGCCAGGGCCGCATCGATGTCGCCGAAGCCATCCTGCGTGGTCTGCAGGAACTTGAAGGCGAACTTGCGCACCTTTTCCGGGTTGTAGCCCAGCAACTTGGCCAGGATGGACAAGTCGATCACTTGCGGGTCGCCTGCCAGGGTGGTCTTGAAGGCGGGCGCGGCGCGGCTGCGCGCCGGCGGCGGCGGTGTTTCGTGCGCCGGCAGCCAGCTGGCGATGGTCTGGTACATCATGGCTGGCTGGATGGGCTTGGAAATGAAATCATCCATGCCCGCCTCCAGGCAGCGCACGCGGTCTTCGCTGGTGGCCGTGGCCGTCATGGCCAGCACGCGCAGGTGCGCCAGTTGCGGGTCGGCGCGGATGTGGCGCGTCGCCTGCAAGCCATCCATCAGCGGCATCTGCACGTCCATCAGCACGCAGTCGAACTGCGTCTGGCGCAGCAGGTCGAGCGCTTCCTCGCCATTGTTGGCCAGGCAGACGGAAGCGCCCGCTTCCTCCAGCAATTCCAGCGCCACTTGCTGGTTGAACGTATTGTCTTCCACCAGCAGGATGCGCGCATGCTTGAGCGTGCGCATCACCAGGGCCGCGTCGGCGCTGGCGCGCATGGCGGCCGCCGTCTGCACCATGCTGTCGAGCATGGCGGGCGCGGCCTGGTCGGAAATGCCCAGGTTGGCCGTGAACCAGAAGGTGCTGCCGGCGCCGGGACGGCTGTCGACGCCCACGTCGCCGCCCATCAGCTGCGCCAGCTGCTTGCAGATGGCCAGGCCCAGGCCCGTGCCGCCATATTCGCGCGTGGTGGAGGTGTCGGCTTGCTGGAAGGATTGGAAGAGCTTGCTCATTTCATCCTGCGACAGGCCGATGCCGTGGTCGCACACTTCAAAGCGCACGAGGCAGTGTTTCGCGTCCGCCACCACCCTGCGCACTTTCACGGTAATACTGCCCTGTTCGCTGAACTTGATGGCGTTATTGGCGTAGTTGATCAGCACTTGCCCCAGGCGCAGCGGGTCGCCCACGAGCACGGCCGGCAATTGCGGGTCGATCTCGAACAGCAGTTCCAGGTTCTTGCCGGCGGCGCGCGGCGCCACCACCGTCATCAGGGTTTGCACGACGTGGTCGAAACTGAAGTTGACATGCTCGATTTCCAGCTTGCCCGCCTCGATCTTCGAGATGTCGAGGATATCGTCGATGATGCCCAGCAAGTGCTCGCCCGCAAAGCGGATTTTTTCCAGGTAGTCGCGCTGGCGCGGTTCCAGGTCCGTTTTGAGGGCCAGGTAGGCCATGCCGATCACGCCATTCATCGGCGTGCGGATTTCATGGCTCATGTTGGCCAGAAATTGTCCCTTCGCCAGGCTCGCTTCTTCGGCCACCTGCTTGGCCTGGTCCAGTTGTTCCGTGCGCTGCGCTACGCGTTCTTCCAGATGTTCATTGAGCTCGCGCAAGGCGCTCTCGCTGCGCTTGTGATACGTGATGTCCGTCAGGCTGGCTACCACCATGCCCACCTTGCCGTATTCATCGCGGATCGCTTCCGTATTCACGGACAGCCACGACAGGCTGCCGTCGGGCTGCTGCACGCCCATCAGCACGTCGCGCATGGCTTCGCCCGTCGACAGGGTGATGTGCACGGGATGGCTGCGCTGGTCGAAGGCGGACCCGTCTTCGCGGATGGCTTGCCACAGGCTGTTGCCGGCCGGACTGGCCGCCAGCATGCGTTCGGCGGCGGCATTGCTTTCCAATATGTGGCCGTGGCTGTCCTGCACCACCAGGCCATTCGTCACGGCGCCGAACACGGACGCCATGCGCTGGCTCGAGTTCGACAGGGCGATCGACGCCTGGCGCCGTTCCGTGATGTCGGTGATCATCGCCAGCGTGCCGCCCGGCTCGCCATTGTCCGACTGGATGCTGGTGCTCGACAGCAAGCCCCACAGGCTGGACTGGTCCTTGCGGAAGAAGCGGAAATCGACCTGGTCCGGCTGGCTGGCCTGACTGCCGTGGCTGGCCAGGCGCCGCTGCATCAGCAGCTGGCTGTCGCGGTCCATGAAGTCGAGCAGGGGACGGCCCAGCATTTCCTGCACCGTGTAGCCCAGCATGTGCGCCATCTTCGGATTGACGAACGTGGTCTTGCCGTTCGCATCCGTCATCCAGATGCCTTCGGCGGCCGTCTGCACGATCAGGCGGTAGCGTTCCGAACTGGCGTGCAGCGCCTCTTCGGCGCGTTGCCGTTGCGTCATGTCGCGCAGCGAGACGATGGAAAACACCTGGCCGGCCATGCGCAGCGGCGACAGGCTGACCTTGGCGGGGAAGTGCGTGCCGTCGCGGCGGCGCGCCATCATCACCCGGCCTGGCAGGCTGTGCCGCCCTTGCGGGTCGCCCGCGGAGTGGCTGGCCGTGCTTTCCGGCACCAATTGCTCCAGCGACATACCTGTCAATTCGGCCAGCGGATAGCCGAAGCAGCGCGCGCCGATCTGGTTGGCGTAATGCACCTTGCCTTCGACATCGGCCACCAGCATGGCTTCGGGCGCCGCTTCCAGCATCGAGCGCATGCGCGATTGTTCGTCCTGCTTGCGCTCGCTGATATCGCAGACGATGCCGCTGGCCTGCGTGGCGCCGCCGTTCGATGAGCGCGACAGGACGGCGCCGCGCGCCAGCAGCCAGCGCCAGTGGCCGTCGCTGTGGCGCAAACGAAATTCGCAATTGAAGGTGCCGGGCGCCTGGCCATCCAGGTGTTGGCGGAAGGCAAGGCTCAGGCGCGCGCGGTCGTCCCGGTGGACTTCGGCCAGCCAGTCGGCCAGCGCATGCTCGAGTTTGGCATTCTTGTCGCCCAGGACATCCTGGTACTGGGGCGCGAACTGCAGCCGGTCGGACTGGGGCCGCCAGGTCCAGCCGGCCATGGTGGCGCCGCGCAAGGCTTGCACGGCATCCTGTTCGGCCTGGGCTTGTGCCGGTTGGGGCTGACGGTGCAACTGCTGGCGCAGGCGCCAGGCTTGCCAGCAAGCCAGTCCCGCCAGGGCGGTAGCGCTGGCAGCCGCATACGGCCACAGCAATGCCGGCGCCATGGCGGCTGCCGCCGCCTGCGCCGGCAGCGAAAGTGTCATGCCTGCCGCCAGCATCGTACGAGCGAGCCGGCGCAGCGCAGGGCGCCGTGGGCGTGGTGCGCCGAAACTCGTGTGGCTGCAATACGACAAATGCATCCCTTTCTGGGGCGTGATTGGACTAGGCTGGCAGTACATGAGGCGCGCTCAAATAAACGCCTGCGGCGCTTTCTGGCGGCAACTATAGCATCGAATATTTACTCGGAGTATTTAAGTTCAGAAACGGCCAAAACGGGATTTTTTTTGCCCCGAAATGGCCGTTTTTTTCGCGATTTGGTGAGAATTCGTGAGAAAGTTGGCGCGAATTCGTGCTACTGAATCGAGGTGATAGCCTTAGCTAAAGCTGCCGGCGAATTGATAGCGGTGTCCGGGATGCCACATGGTGGCGATCGAGGCGATCTTGCCGCCCGAACGCGTCTGGCGGCGCAGCACCAGGCACGGCTGTTTGGTGTCGATGGCCAGCATTTCGGCGATGTCGCGCGGCGCCGACAGCGCTTCGATGCTGTAGGTGGCCCCTTGCAGGGGCGCGGCGGCCATCAGGTATTCGTTTGGCGTGATGCTGGAAAAATCCTGCGTCATGTAGTCGGGCGCGCATTCGGGATTGACCCAGCGGTCTTCCACCTGGATCGGCACGCCGTTTTCAAAATGCACGATCAGCGAATGAAACAGCGGGTGTTCCGGCGGCAGGCCGAATTGCTTGGCCAGCAAGTCGGACGCCCTGGTGCGTTCCAGCAATTGCAAGCTGCTCCGGTGGATATGTCCGCGCGCCCGCACTTCATCGGCGATACTCTTGATTTCCAACAAGGTCGCCTGATATTTTTGCTGTGCCACATAGGTGCCGGAACCCTGACGCCGCGTCAGCACCTGCTCGCTGGTCAGTTCGCGCACGGCGCGGTTGACCGTCATGCGCGAGACGCCGAATTGTTTGACCAAGGCTTGCTCGGAGGGAATCACGTCGCCTTCCTTCCAGCGTCCGGCGGCGATGCCGGCCAACAGAAAATCCTTGATGCGCTGGAAAATGGGCGTATTTTCTTGTGTATTGTGGTCGTCCAATGCGGTTTCTCCGGGGCACGGGCAGGGCGCGCCGCCGGCTGGAGGCGCGATGGCCGATTTTAGCACCGAGCAAGGCAGGCGCCGCCAGCCTTTTTTGAATTCAAAAGCAAGCGCCGGAGTGTGGTGCGCCCAGGCGCTGGCTATGCTGGAGACTTGCCAATCACAAGCACGGAGTCCGACATGCCTCACTCATACCTGACCGACGACGAGCGCTGGGACGCCCTGCAGCGCCGCGCCGCCGACGCCGACGGCGTCTTTTATTATTCGGTGCGCACGACGGGCGTGTATTGCCGCCCCTCCTGTGCGGCGCGCCCCGCCTTGCGCCGCAACGTGGCTTTCCACGCCACATGCGAGCAGGCGGAGGCGGCCGGTTTTCGTCCCTGCCTGCGCTGCAAGCCCAACTTGCCGCCGCTGGCCCAGCGCCAGGCGGCCATCGTGGCCGATATCTGCCGTTTGATCGACGCCAGCGACGAGCTGCCCGACCTGGACAGCCTGGCACAGGCCGCCGGCCTGAGCCGCTTTCACTTTCATCGCGTCTTCAAGGCGCACACGGGCATCACGCCGAAAGCGTATGCGGCGGCGCGGCGCGGCGAGCGCCTGAAGGCCGGCTTGCAGGGGACGGGCAACGTCACCGAGACCTTGTACGCGGCCGGTTTCAATTCCAGTGGCCGCCTGTATGCCGCCACGCCGGGCTTGCTGGGCATGACGCCGGGCGCGTTTCGCGCCGGCGGCAGCGGCGCCGTGATCCGCTTTGCCATCGGCGCCTGCTCGCTGGGCGCCATCCTCGTGGCCAGCACGGACAAGGGCATTTGCGCGATTTTGATCGATGACGACCCGGAAGTGCTGCTGCGCGACTTGCAGGACCGCTTTCCGCAAGCGGAGCTGCGCGGCGCGGAAGCCGACTATGAACAGACGGTGGCGCAGGTGGTGGGCCTGGTCGAGGCGCCTGGCCTGGGCCTGGACTTGCCGCTCGACGTGCGCGGCACCGTGTTCCAGCAGCGCGTGTGGCAAGCCTTGCGCGAGATTCCTGCCGGCAGCACGGTCAGCTATGCCGAGCTGGCGCGGCGCATCGGCTCCCCGCAAGGCGCGCGTGCCGTGGCGGGCGCCTGCGCCGCCAATGCGCTGGCCGTCGCCATTCCCTGCCACCGCGTGGTGCGCAACGATGGCGCGCTGTCCGGCTACCGCTGGGGCGTGGAGCGCAAGCAGACGCTGCTGGAACGCGAGGGCGAACGGTGAGGGTGCCGGACTGGCGCCAGATCGAGGATGATCTGAATCAATACGGCTGCGCTGTCGTGCCGGGCTTGCTGAATCGCGCGCAATGCGCTGCGCTGGCGGCGCAGTATGACGATGCGTCGCGCTTTCGCAGCAAGGTGGTGATGCAGCGCCATGGTTTTGGGCAAGGCGAGTACCAGTATTGGGCGCATCCGCTGCCCGACACGGTAGCCGCCTTGCGCACGGAGCTGTATCCGCCGTTGGCAGCCATCGCCAACCGCTGGCACGCCAGCATGGGCCTCGATAGCCGCTTTCCCGTGGCGCACGCCGATTTCCTCGCGCGCTGCCATGCGGCGGGGCAAACCCGGCCCACACCGTTGTTGTTGCGCTACCGCAAAGGCGATTACAACTGCCTGCACCAGGACTTGTATGGCGAGCACGTGTTTCCGCTGCAACTGGCCGTATTGTTGTCGCGCCCGCAAGACGATTTCACGGGCGGCGAGTTCGTGCTGACGGAGCAGCGCCCGCGCATGCAGTCGCGCGCCGAAGTGGTGCCGCTGGCGCAGGGCGACGCCGTGCTCTTTCCCGTCGCGCAGCGCCCCGTGAATGGCACGCGGGGCAGTTACCGCGTGAACATGCGGCACGGCGTGTCGCGCCTGCGTTCGGGCTTGCGCCACACCCTGGGCATCATTTTCCACGATGCGAGCTGAACGGTACCTGCGGCGCTTGAGTTTCCAGGATTACATGGCATGATGGCTGCTTCTTGTCACTCTTTCATTTCTGCCATGTCCGCGCTGCTCCGCCTGTTGTGCCTGTTGACCATTTTCCTGCTGCCCGCAGCCCATGCGGACGATGGCGTGCCCGCGCTCGTTGCGGAGGCCGCGTCCGTCGTGGCGCCGTCGCAGGCCGGGGCGGCCAGGACGGCGCCGCTGATGTTTGCCAACCGCAAGGTGTTCGTCTTCCGCACCGCGCTGGCCGGCTATCCGCCCGATGAGCGGGCCACGGGCGCGCAGCGCCGCCTGGAAGGCGTGCTGGCCAAGAATGGCCCCTTGCAGACGAGCACGCGCATGATTCCCGAAGGCACGCAAGTGCTGCTCGACGGCGTGCAACTGTTCGTCGTCGTACCTGGCGACGTCAACCAGTTGGCCGGCGACACGACGGAAAGCGTGGCGAAAACGGCGGCCGGCGAGTTGAGCAAGGCCGTGCTCGATTACCGCGAACAGGGCAGCTGGCGTTACCTGGCCATCGCCGCCGCCGTGTGCGCGGCCGCCACCCTCGTGTTCTGGCTCGTGTGGATGGGGCTGACGCGTCTGTATCACTGGGCCAAGCGCCGCAGCGGCATCCTGCTGGCCTCGCGCCTGCGCGACGTGCGCCTGAAGAATGTGCGCGTGCTCGACGCCGAACATTACATCGCCTTCGCGTATCAACTGCTGAGCGCCGTGCTGTGGGGCTTGCGCCTGATGGCCACGTACCTGTGGGCCGCCTTCGTGCTGGGCCGCTTGCCCTACACGCGTTCGTGGGGCGAAAGCCTGAGCGGTTATCTGTTCGACGTGGCCGCTGACGTCTTCCACGCCATCATCGGCGCCTTGCCGGGGCTGGTGCTGGTGTGCGTGATCTTCGCCATCGCGCGCCTGATCGCCGCCACAGCCGCCTCGCTGTTCAAGCGCGTGGAAAGCGGGGAATTGCAAATCGGCTGGCTGGACAAGGACACAGCCCTGCCGACGCGCCGCATCGCCAGCGTGGTGATCTGGCTGTTCGCGCTGGCCATGGCCTACCCGTACCTGCCCGGCTCGCACACGGCCGCCTTCCAGGGCCTGTCCGTGCTGGTGGGCCTGATGGTGTCGATCGGCGCGTCGAGCATCGTGGGGCAGGGCGCCAGCGGCCTGATCCTGATGTACACGCGCGCCCTGCGCAAGGGCGAATATGTGCGCGTGGGCGACAGCGAAGGCACGGTGGTCGACGTGGGCATGTTCGAGACGCGGCTGCGCACGGGCCTGGGGGAAGAAGTGGCCTTGCCGAACGCCTGGGTGATGTCGCAAACGACAAAGAACTATTCGCGCGCCCAGCCCGGCGGCGGCTTCGTGCTCGACTCCACCGTTACCATCGGCTACGCCACGCCGTGGCGGCAAGTGCACGCCATGCTGGAACTGGCCGCGTCGCGCACGACGGAACTGTCCACCACGCCGAAACCGTACGTGATGCAACTGGCTCTGCAAGATTATTACGTGCAATACCGCCTCGTCGCCTACGCCAGCGCCGAAGTCCCCCGCCAGCGCGCCGAAGTGCTGAACCGCTTGCACCAGAACATCATCGACGTCTTCAACGAATTCGACGTGCAGATCACCTCGCCGCACTACATCGATGACCCGAAAGAGTCGCACGTGGTGCCGCCCGGTGAATGGTTCAGGGCGCCGGCGCAGCGGGGGGAGGAAGATAAATAACGTCGAATTATGGGCGTGATAGATGGGGTGGGCAGATTTCAGTGCGCCACTCCTGCATGTCTTTGGTGATAGCAATGATTTTTTGCCGGCCCGCTGTGTCAATGATCAGGCAAAATTTCCCTCTATAGCCGCGGGTCGAATCAGAGGGGTCATCCGGTCTTCCATTCAAAAAGACGCTGTACATCCTGTCTGTTTTCAGCATCGTCGCGGCAGTCGATTCGGCTCCTGTCGGTACTTGGCCATACAAATAGCAGGTTTTGGCATGCATGGGGAGGGTCGTCGCTCCAGGGAGAATGAAGGACCAGACCTCCACAGGCGGTTTTATTGATATATCGTAAACCATGAGGGCGCCAAGCATCGGCGTTCCATTGCGGTGTTCTTCTCTTTTTGAGATGGTGAAGCAAGGCATACCTTTGAATGCGCTAATTTCGGCTTCAGCCATGCGTGACACTGGGTACGCATCACGGTATGTCAAACAGAGGCTCATGATCAATGTCATTTCCAGGAAGATTGGTCTTGCTTTTTCTATTTTTAAGAAATTCATTGATCACCTCTTCGTAGAGAGTCAGGGAGTTTCGGTATTCTTTTTGATTCATAGCTTTTGGTGTTTTCAAATACCTTAGTCCGAAATAATCTGCTAGTAAGTTACCCTGCGCCTCCATGTTGAAGTCAGATAGTTTTTTTCCTCGCTTTAGAAAATACGTGTAACTCAATCCGAAACGGATAGCCCCACGCAATGCAACCGGGTAGCCCAATTGATACTGCCAGACGTGAACCATTTCATGCATGAACCAATTTTTGTCTATTGGCTGAGCTATGGAAAAATCCTCTCGATACTCAGACTCATGAAAATAAATCTCCCCATCCGGCGTCATGGCCACATCCTTCGGCTGCAAGCCAAACCATAGATACGGTTCGCCATGCACCTTGACCTTGCCGTAGTCGATCGCATCCTGGAACAGCATCCACGCCATGTCGATCTCGCCCTTGGTCAGCGGGCGAACCTTGCCCTTGACTTTGACCTGTTTCACGGACGAGCCGACATCCTTGTCGGTCGTCTTGATGCCATCGAGCTGGACGACCTTGACGGCAGGCGCAGCGTGTTTTGGCGCGGCGGCGCAGCATGGTGATTTATCCGCGTGCGGCAGGAATTCGGCCTGGGTGATTTGTTCCTCCCGCTTGCTGGCGATACGCCCCGTGCGCCCCTTCGCATCCGTCGTCCCCGTCCACGTTTCGCCATTGCTCAAGGTGAGCCGGTAGTCGGCGTGCGCCAGCGGCACGTTGGCTTGCGAGACGAATTCCAGCTGCTCGTCATAATCGCAGCACCAGCATTCGTCGGGCTGGCCGGCCAGGCGGTGCAGTTCGCAGCCGCTTGTCGCGTTGCGCAGGGCGGCGCCCAGCACGGGCAGGCCATCGGCGCTGAAGGTGACGATCATGCTGTCGAAGCGCGCGCCCAGGCTGCTCTTCTGGTGCGCTACGAGCTTGAAGAACACGTCGCACGCGGTGGTGCTGATGACATGGTGCCTGGCCATGGGGTATTCCACCTGAAAACCTCAGCGTAGACCTGTGGCGTCTGCAAGTATTGACTGGGCGCAAAGCCTACGCGCTTGCGTTAAGATGCCGGGCGTTTCAATGAGAAGAAAGAGAACCATGTCCAGCCCATCCCACACCGAAGTCTCCCGCACCGCCCGCAGCCTCGCCGCCGCCCTGACCGGCGATCCGTTCTACCGCACCGTCACGGTGGCGTGCGGCGACGACGAGGCGGCGCGGCTGGCCATGCTGGAAGCCTACTTCGCGCTGGCGCTGGAAGAAGGCCGCCAGGCGGGCCGCGTCGACCTGGCCGATGCGGCGGGCAATGGCGCCGCCATCTGGACGACGGATACGCCGGCGGCCCTGCGCCAGGCCGCGTATGCGCAGCGCGAAGCCGCCTTGCGCGCACTGCTGGGGGAGCGGGGCTTTGCGTATTTCACGGCCATCGTCGCGAACATGGAGCACGCGCTGGCGCCGCATGGCCTGCAAGACGCCTGGTACCTGTCGATCGCCGGCATCGCTCCGGCCGCGCAAGGGCAGGGGCTGGGCGCGTCCGTGCTGGCGCCGGGCCTGGCGGCCGTCGATGCGGCGCGTGCCGCATGCTTCCTGGAGACTTACAACGAGCGCAGCCTGCCGTTCTATGGCCGTCTTGGCTTCGTGGCGGCGGGCCGCTACGCGGAAGTCGTCACGGGCTGCGACTACTGGCTGATGGTACGAGCGCCCCGCGCTGCCTGATTGACCATTTTGCCAATTTCTATACACTCGTCTTTTTGCTAACGACTAACAGACCTGGAGATGGAAATGCCGACCTTGCCACTGCGCCGCACCCTGCTCACGCTCGCCTGCCTGGGGGCCATCGGCCACGCGCATGCCGATACCGTCATCGACAATGCCAACGGCTACACCCTCAATGCTGCCGGCAAGGTGGTGCGTTTCACGGCGCTGGCCTTTGACGACGGGGGCAAGCTGCTCGCCGTCGGCAGCGCCGCGCAGGTGAAACGCAAGGCGGCCAAGGGCGCCATCCATGTCGACGTGCAGGGAAAAACCGTGCTGCCTGGCCTGATCGACGCGCACGGTCACGTCTTCGGCCTGGGGACGATCGCCAGCGGCGTGATGCTGTACGGTTCTGCCTCGCTGCCGGCCGCCGTGCAGGCCGTGGGCGACTTCGCCAAAGCGCATCCCGAGCGCAGCTGGGTCGTCGGCAATGGCTGGAACCAGGAAATCTGGAAGCTGGGACGCTTTCCCACGGCAGCGGAACTCGATGCGGCGGAAAGCGCGCGGCCCGTGTGGCTGCGCCGGGTCGATGGCCACGCGGGCTGGGCCAACAGCCGCGCGCTGGCGCTGGCCGGCATCACGCGCGCCACACAAGACCCGGCGGGCGGCAAGATCGAACGCGATGCAGATGGCAATGCCACCGGCGTGCTGGTCGACAGCGCCATGGACTTGATGGACGCCGTGCTGCTCAAGCCGGGCGACGTGGAAAACCGCGCCGCCCTCGATGGCGCACTGGCGCAGCTGTCGCAAGTGGGCCTGACCAGCGTGCACGATGCGGGCATCGGCCAGATGCAGGACCGGCTGTTCCGCGATTACGCGGACCACGGCAAGCTGACGGTGCGCGTTTACGGCATGATTTTTGACACGACGGAAGACTTCGACGCACTGTCGAAAAACGGCCCCTTGAATAGCTATGCGCGCGACATGTACGCCTTGCGCGCCGTCAAACTGGTGTCCGACGGCGCCCTGGGCAGCCGCGGCGCGGCCCTGCTGGCGCCGTACAGCGACGATCCCTCTACCCGTGGCCTGCTGTTCTACCCGGACGCCGCCATGCGCGCGAAGATGGAAAAAGCCATGCGCGCCGGCTACCAGGTGAATGTGCACGCCATCGGCGACGCGGGCAATCACCAGATCCTCGACGGCTATGCAGCCTTGATTGTGCAATACCGCGGCGCGGGCCTGCGCCACCGCATGGAACATGCGCAGGTGGTGCAATTGAGCGACATCCCCCGTTTCAAGGCCCTGGGCATCGTGCCGTCGATGCAGCCGACGCACGCCACGTCCGACCAGAACATGGCGGAGCAGCGCGTGGGCCATGAGCGCATCAAGGGCGCGTATGCGTGGCGCACCTTCCTTGCGCAAGGCTCGCGCATCGCCTGCGGTTCCGACTTCCCCATCGAGTCGCCGAACCCGTTCGAGGGCATCCACGCGGCCGTCACGCGGCAAAACAGCGAGGGCTTCCCGGCCGGCGGCTGGTATCCGCAGCAAGCCATGACGGTGACGCAGGCGCTGCGCTGCTTCACCCTCGACGCGGCTTGGGCGGCGCACCAGGAAAAGGCCATCGGCACCCTGGAAGCGGGCAAATGGGCGGACTTCATCGTCGTCGACCAGGACCTGTTCAGCGTGGAACCAAAGGCCATCGGCAAGACGCAGGTGCTGCAGACGTGGGTGGCGGGCAAGCGCGTGTTCGAGAAAAAATAAGGATTTGACGCCTGCAAAAACCTGTTGACTTGGTTGTATAGACAACCTATGCTGGGAGTACCAGAGCGGGCCACGTATGTCCGCTCGCACCCTACGAGGAGACAGCATGAACAGCACAATGGACACCGATCCACGCTTTGATGCCAGCCGTACCATCCGCGCCCCGCGCGGCACGGTCATGGCTTGCAAGAGTTGGCAGGCCGAGGCGGCCTACCGCATGTTGCAAAACAATCTGGACCCGGAAGTGGCGGAAAATCCGCAGCACCTGGTCGTCTATGGCGGCATCGGCCGCGCGGCCCGCAACTGGGCCTGTTTCGACCAGATCCTCGCCTCGCTGCGCGAACTGGAAGACGACCAGACCCTCCTGATCCAGTCCGGCAAGCCGGTGGGCGTGTTCCAGACCCACGCGGATGCGCCGCGCGTACTGATCGCCAATTCCAACCTGGTGCCGAAATGGGCCAACTGGGAACATTTCAACGAACTCGATCGCCAGGGCCTGTTCATGTACGGCCAGATGACGGCCGGCAGCTGGATTTACATCGGCACGCAGGGCATCGTGCAGGGCACGTATGAAACCTTCGCCGAAGCGGGCCGCCAGCATTTCGGCGGCGACTTGGCCGGGCGCTGGATTTTGACGGCGGGTCTGGGCGGCATGGGCGGCGCGCAGCCGCTGGCCGCCACCATGGCGGGCGCCGTCTCGCTCAATATCGAATGCCAGCAAAGCAGCATCGACTTCCGCCTGCGCACGCGCTACCTGGACAAGCAGGCGGCCAGCCTGGACGAAGCCCTGGAACTGGTCAAATACCACACGGAGCGCAAGGAAGCCATTTCCATCGGCTTGCTGGGCAACGCGGCCGAAGTGCTGCCGGAGCTGGTGCGCCGCGCCAAGGCGGGCGGCCTGGTGCCGGACCTGGTGACGGACCAGACGTCCGCGCATGACCTGGTCAACGGCTATCTGCCGCGCGGCTGGAGCGTGTCGGACTGGAAGGCGGCGCAGCAAGACCCGCAGCGCCATGCGCGCCTGACGGTGGCCGCCGCCGATTCCTGCGCCGCCCACGTGCAAGCCATGCTTGATTTCCACGCCATGGGCGTGCACACCGTCGATTACGGCAACAACATCCGCCAGGTGGCGTTCGATCAGGGCGTGCAGAACGCCTTCGACTTCCCCGGCTTCGTGCCCGCCTACATCCGCCCGCAGTTCTGCGAAGGCCGCGGCCCGTTCCGCTGGGTGGCCCTGTCGGGCGACCCGGAAGACATCTATAAAACGGATGCGAAGATCAAGGAGCTGTTCCCGCACCACGCGCAGGTACACCACTGGCTGGACATGGCGCGCGAGCGCATCGCCTTCCAGGGACTGCCGGCGCGCATCTGCTGGCTGGGACTGGGCGAGCGCCACATCGCGGGCCTGGCCTTCAACGAGATGGTGCGCACGGGCGAACTGAAGGCGCCCATCGTCATCGGCCGCGACCACCTCGATACGGGGTCCGTCGCCAGCCCGAACCGCGAGACGGAAAGCATGAAGGATGGCACGGACGCCGTCTCCGACTGGCCGCTGCTCAACGCCATGCTTAATACGGCCGGCGGCGCCACCTGGGTCTCGCTGCACCATGGCGGCGGCGTGGGAATGGGGTATTCTCAGCATGCGGGCATGGTCATCGTGGCCGATGGCAGCGAAGCGGCGGCGAAACGCCTGGCACGCGTGCTGGTCAACGACAGCGCCTCGGGCGTGATGCGCCATGCCGATGCCGGCTACGAAACGGCGGCCGCCTGCGCCAAGCGCAACGGCCTGATTCTTCCCATGATTCCTTGAGACCTCGATTCGAATGACTATGACACAGCATGCCAAAAGTTGGACCCTGAAACCGGGCGCGATGACCCTGGCCGACCTGCGCGCCGTCTGGGCCGCGCCGGCAAAATTGACCCTCGCTGCCGAGGCCTATCCCGTCATCGAGGCGTCGGCCGCCGCCGTGCAGGCCATCGTCGCCAAGGGCGACGCGGCGTACGGCATCAACACGGGCTTCGGCCTGCTCGCCAAGACGCGCATCCCCGATGAAAAGCTGGAGCAATTGCAGCGCAACCTGATCCTGTCGCATTCCGTCGGCACGGGCGAACTGCTGTCGGACGCCGTCGTGCGCCTGATCATGCTGATGAAGATCGGCAGCCTGGCGCGCGGCTTTTCCGGCGTGCGCCCGCTGATCGTCGATACCCTGATCGCGCTGTACAACGCGGGCATCATGCCGGCCATTCCCGCCAAGGGTTCCGTCGGCGCCTCGGGCGATCTGGCGCCGCTGTCGCACATGACCCTGGCCATGCTGGGCGTGGGCGACGTGCGCGTCAACGGCGAATTGATGGCGGCCCCCGAGGCGCTGGCGCAGGCGGGCATCGCGCCCGTGGTGCTGGCGGCGAAAGAGGGCCTGGCCCTGATCAACGGTACGCAAGTGTCGAACGCGCTGGCGCTGCATGGCCTGTTCATGGCCGAGCGCCTGCTGGAAGCGGCCATGGTCACGGGCGCGCTGTCGCTCGACGCGGCCAAGGGCAGCGACTCGCCGTTCGACGCGCGCGTGCACGCCGTGCGCGGACAGCCGGGCCAGATCCTGGCCGCGCAGATGTACCGCCAGCTGGTGGCGCACAGCGCGATTCGCGCCTCGCACCTGGAAGGCGACGAGCGCGTGCAAGACCCGTACAGCCTGCGCTGCCAGCCGCAGGTCATGGGCGCCTGCCTCGATTTGATCGGCAATGTGGGCCGCACGCTGCTGATCGAAGCCAATGCCGTCACGGACAATCCGCTGATCTTCCAGGATGGCCCCAACGGGCAGGCGGAAATCGTCTCGGGCGGTAATTTCCATGCGGAGCCTGTCGCCTTTGCGGCCGACACCTTGGCGCTGGCGATTTCCGAAATCGGCGCGCTGGCCGAGCGCCGCATCGCGCTGCTGATCGATGCCACCTTGTCCGGCCTGCCGCCCTTCCTCGTGCGCGATCCCGGCGTCAATTCCGGCTTCATGATCGCCCACGTGACGGCTGCCGCGCTGGCGTCGGAAAACAAGTCGCTCGCGCATCCGGCCAGCGTTGACAGCCTGCCGACGTCCGCCAACCAGGAAGACCATGTGAGCATGGCCACGTTCGCCGGGCGCCGCCTGGACGACATGGCGCACAACACGGCCGTCATCGTCGGCATCGAGCTGCTGGCCGCCGCGCAGGGCATCGATTTCCACCGTCCGCTGAAAACCTCGCCGCACCTGGAACATGTGCATCACCAGTTGCGCCAGAAAGTGCCGTTCTTCGACGCCGACCGCTTCTTCGCGCCCGACATCGAAGCGGCCAAGCAGATGGTTCTGCAGGGTGAGTTGAGCAGCACGTGCAAGAATTTGTTCGCCCCGCTGTACGCTTGAGCTGGAGCAAGGAGACAAGCATGGATTTCCGCTTTAATGAAGGCAGCATCCCGCTGCTCGTGTCGATGCCCCACGTGGGCACCGACATACCGGACGATATCGCCGCGCGCATGACGCCGCAGGCCCTGGTCAAGGCCGACACGGATTGGCATCTGCGCGAGCTGTATGGCTTTTTGCAGGAGATGGATGCGTCCGTGCTGTCGGCGCGTTGGTCGCGCTACACCATCGACTTGAACCGCCCGCAGGAAGACACGAATCTGTATCCGGGGCAGGATACGACGGGCTTGCTGCCCAACGATACCTTTCATCGCGAGCCGCTGTACCTGGCCGGTCGCGAACCGGATGCGCAGGACGTGCGGCAGCGGCTGCAGAGTTACTGGGCGCCGTATCATGCGCAGCTGCGCGCGGAACTGGACCGGCTGCTGCGCGTGCATGGCGCCGTGGTGCTGTGGGATGCTCATTCGATCGCCTCGCGCGTGCCGCGCTTCTTTGACGGCAAGCTGCCCGACCTGAACTTCGGCACGGCCGATGGCGCCAGCTGCGATGCGGGCCTGACGTCCGCCGTGGTCGATATCGCGCGCGCGCAGGATGCATTTACCGTGGCCTTGAATGCCCGCTTCAAGGGCGGCCATATCACGCGCCGCTACGGCCAGCCGGAAGGTCGCGTGCATGCGATCCAGCTGGAGATGTGCCAGTGCCTGTACATGGATGAAGCGGCGCCGTTTGGCTACCGGCCCGACCTGGCGGCGCAAGTGCAGCCGCTGCTGCGCCAGATGATGGAAGCGGCCGTGGCATGGGTGGCGCGTTGAGTGCGTCCCTGTTTGCGCGCCATGCGCTGCTGCCGCAAGGCTGGCGCCGCGACGTGCTGCTGGAATGGGACAAGAATGGGGATTTGACGGCGGTGGCGGAAAACGCCGCGCCGCCTGCCGGCGCCGAAGTGGCCGAATATGTCTTGCCCGGCATGGTCAACCTGCATTCGCACGCGTTTCAGCGGGCGCTGGGCGGCATGACGGAGATTGCGGGTGACGGACCGGACAGCTTCTGGACCTGGCGCGACCTGATGTACCGCTTCGCGCGCCACATCACGCCGGAACAGATGGAAAGCATCGCCGCGCAGCTGTTTGCGGAATGCCTGCGCCATGGCTACACGGCCGTGTGCGAATTCCACTACCTGCAGCGCGATGCGGCCGGCGCGCTGTATGCGCGTCCTGCGGAAACGGCGGAAAGAGTGCTGGCGGCGGCGCGCCTCAGCGGCATCGGCCTGACCATGCTGCCCGTGCTGTACAGCCATGCGGGTTTTGGCGAGCAACCCCTGAAGCCGGAGCAGGCGCGCTTCCGCACCGGTGCGGACGATGTCTTGCGCGTCGTCGAGGCGCTGGCGCCGCAGCGCGGCGGGCAGGTGGAGGTGGGCTTTGCGCCCCATTCGCTGCGCGCGGCCGGCGTAGCGCAGATCAAACAGGTGGCGCAGGCACTGCCCGCGGGCCGCCCCATCCACATCCACATCGCCGAACAGCAGGGCGAGGTGCGCCAGTGCCTGGACTACAGCGGCCGGCGCCCGGTGCAGTATTTGTACGAGCAGGTCGACGTCGACGCGCGCTGGTGCCTCGTGCATGCCACGCATGTGCAGCCCGATGAGGTGGCGTTGATGGCCGCCAGCGGCGCCGTGGCGGGCCTGTGCCCGACGACGGAAGCGAACCTGGGCGACGGCCTGTTCCCGCTGGCCGAATTCATCGCTGCCGGCGGGCGCTTTGGCGTCGGCAGCGACAGCCATGTATCGCAATCGCCCGTCGAGGAATTGCGCTGGCTCGAATATGGCCAGCGCCTGCAGCGGCAGCAGCGCAATGTCGCCGCCACGCCGGAGGAGCGCCATGTGGGCGACTACCTGTGGCAGGCGGCCCTGCAAGGGGGCGCGCAGGCGGCCGGGCGCAAGCTCGGTGCCTTGGCGCCCGGCTGCCGCGCCGACTTGCTGGTGCTCGACGAGGCGCATGTGAACCTGTGCGGCGTGGCCATCGAAAATGTGCTGGGCAGCGTACTTTTCTGCGGCAACGATAACCTGGTGCGCGACGTGCTGTGCGGCGGCCAATGGCAGGTGCGCGATGGGCGCCACGTGGCGCAGGACGCCATCGCCGCCGCCTACAAGCGCACGCTGGCGCAACTGAGGGCGCTCTGATGGCGACCTTCATCCCGCAGGAATGCCTGCGCGCCGCGCCGTGGAAAAATGGCGGCGGCAGCACGATGGAAATCGCCATTTCTCCGCCCGGCGCCAGCCTGATGGAATTCGACTGGCGTATCAGCCTGGCGACGATCACGGCCAGCGGGCCGTTTTCCAGTTTTCCCGGCATCGACCGCAGCCTGATGCTGGTCGATGGCGAGAGCGTGCAGCTGACGCTCGATGGCGCGCGCAAGGTGACCTTGAGCGCGGCGCAACCGATGCTGTGGTTTCCCGGCGAAGCGGCCGTGGAGGCGCAAGTCAGGGGAACGACGACGGATTTCAATGTGATGACGCGGCGCGACCGCTGCCGCCACCAGCTGGAAAAAATCACGGCCCCGTGCCGGCTGGTGCGGCGCAGCGCGGCGACCTTGCTGTTTGTCGCCGGCGAAGGCCACGTGCTGGCGCGCGGTGGCGAGCAGCAGTTCGCGCTGG
Source organism: Janthinobacterium sp. SUN211 (assembly GCF_030587315.1). Taxonomy (NCBI): domain Bacteria; kingdom Pseudomonadati; phylum Pseudomonadota; class Betaproteobacteria; order Burkholderiales; family Oxalobacteraceae; genus Janthinobacterium; species Janthinobacterium sp. SUN211. The sequence continues at coordinate 185,509 of NZ_JAPWIC010000006.1, forward strand.
CCCGCCATGACGCGCTGCTGCTGGACGCCGACGATGCGCAGGAATGGCGGCTCGACGCCTTGCAGCGTTCGCCCGTCTTGTGCGTCGACCTGTTTACCTAGGGAGAAAAAGCGATGCAAGACTGGGACCTGGTCATCCACAACGTCCACCTGGCCACCATGGAGTACGGTTATGGCGAGCTGCTCGATGCGGCCATCGCCGTCAAGGATGGCCGCATCGCCTGGTTCGGTCCCGGCGACGAATTGCCGGCCAGCGGCGCGGTGCTGCACGATGGCCAGGGTTGCTGGCTCACGCCCGGCCTGATCGACTGCCACACGCATATCGTCCACGCGGGCAACCGCAGCGACGAATTCGAGGCGCGCCTGAATGGCGCCAGCTATGAAGACATCAGCCGTGCCGGCGGCGGCATCATGTCCACCGTGCGCGCCACGCGCGCGGCCAGCGACGACGAATTGCTGCGGCAAAGTCTGCCCCGCGTGCTGGCGCTGCTGGCCGAGGGCGTGACGACGCTGGAAATCAAGTCCGGCTATGGCCTCGACGCGGCCAGCGAGGCGAAGATGCTGCGCGTGGCGCGCAGGATAGGGCAAACACTGCCCGTATCCGTGCGCACCACCTTCCTTGGCGCGCACGCGCTGCCGCCCGAGTATGCAGGCCAGGCCGATGCGTATATCGGGCTGCTGTGCGGGCAGATGCTGCCCCAGCTGGCCGGCGACGGCCTGGTGGACGCCGTCGACGCCTTTTGCGAGCGCATCGGCTTTACGCCGGCGCAAACGGAGTTCGTGTTCGAGGCAGCGAAAGCGCTGGGGCTACCTGTGAAACTCCATGCCGAGCAGCTGTCGGACCTGGGCGGCGCGGCGCTGGTGGCGCGCTACGGCGGCCTGTCGGCCGACCACCTGGAATTCCTGTCGGCAGAGGGCGTCGCCGCCATGGCGCAGCATGGCACGGTGGCCGTGCTGCTGCCGGGCGCGTATTACTTTTTGCGCGAGACGCAGCCGCCGCCAGTGGCGGCCTTGCGCGCGGCGGGCGTGCCCATGGCCGTGTCCACCGATTGCAACCCGGGCACGTCGCCGCTGACGTCCCTGCTGCTGGCGATGAACATGGCCTGCACCCTGTGGCGCTTGACGCCGCAGGAAGCGCTGGCCGGCTGCACGATCCATGCGGCGCGCGCGCTGGGCTTGCAGCAGGAAACGGGTAGCCTGGCGGTGGGCAAGCGCGCCGATTTTGTCCTGTGGCGCATCGCGCGCCCGGCCGACCTGGCGTATGCGCTGGGCCTGAACCCGTGCGCGGGCGTGGTGCATGGCGGTGTCTGGCGCGCGCCGGTGGTAAGCTTGCCGGATTGATCATCCGTCCTGGAGCGCCGCGTGCGTCTTGCTTACTTGCTGTTGTTACTTGTCTTCGCCGCCGCGCCCATATCCTCCCTTGCCATGGACGGCGGCACCCTGAAGGTGGGTTCGAAGCGCTTCACGGAATCGTATATTCTCGGCGAGATCGTCAAACAGAGCGCCGCGCCGCACGTCAGGGCGTTGCACCGCCAGGGCCTGGGCAACACGGCCATCGTGCTGGCCGCGCTGCAGGCGGGCAGCATCGACGTGTATGCCGAATACATGGGCACCATCGCCAGCGAAATCCTCAAGCACGACAAGGCCATTGATCTGGCGCAGATGCGGCGCGAGCTGGCGGCGCTGGGCCTGGGCGTGGCCGTGCCGCTGGGCTTTAACAATACGTATGCGCTGGCCATGCGCGGCGATGAAACGCGCATCGCCAGCCTGGCGCAGCTGGCGCAGCATCCCGCCCTGAAATTCGGTCTGTCGCATGAATTCATCGGCCGGGTCGATGGCTGGCCTGGCCTGGCCGCGCGCTATGGCTTGCCGCAGCGCCCGCGCGGGCTCGATCACGGCATCGCCTACGAGGCGCTGGCGCAGCGCCAGGTGGATGTGATCGACATTTATTCGACGGACGCGAAGATACGCCAGTACGGCTTGCGCGTGCTGGCCGACACGCAGCAGTATTTTCCCCGCTACGACGCCATGCTCCTGTACCGGCTCGACGTGCCGCGGCGTTTTCCTGCAGCCTGGCTCGCGCTGCAAGGCTTGCAGGGGCGCATCAGCGAGAGCGACATGATCGCCATGAATGCGGCCGTGGAAATCGATGGCAAGACTTTTTCCGGCGTGGCGCACCAGTGGCTGGCCTCCGGCACGTCGGCGAAAAAACCGGCCGCCGCGCGCAGCAAGCTGCTCGATAAACTCGTCGGCGACGATCTGTGGACCCTGACGCGCCAGCACCTGACCCTGGTGCTGCTGTCGGTGGCGCTGGCGTGCCTGATCGGCATTCCGCTGGGCGTGCTGGCGGCGTTGTCGGCGCCGCTGCGGCAAACGGTGCTGGCCTTCGTCGGCGTGCTGCAGACGTTGCCGTCGCTGGCCCTGCTGGCGATATTGATCCCGCTGCTGGGCATGATAGGCACCGTGCCGGCGCTGGTCGCGCTATTCGTGTACGCCTTGCTGCCCATCGTGCGCAACACGTGCACGGGCATCTTGCAGGTGCCGCAAGGTTTGCGCATGGCGGCGCTGGCGCTGGGCTTGAGCAAGCGCGACCGCCTGCTGCACGTGGACTTGCCGCTGGCCTTGCCGGTGATGCTGGCGGGCATCAAAACGGCGGCCGTGATGAGCGTGGGCACGGCCACCATCGCCGCCTTCATCGGCGCGGGCGGTTATGGCGAACGCATCACCATCGGCCTGGCGCTGAATGACAACGACATGCTGCTGGCCGGCGCGATCCCCGCAGCCGTGCTGGCCCTGCTGACGCAAGGCTTGTTCGAGCTGGTGGAGCGCTGGGCCGTGGCCGGCCGGCAGCACTGACGGCATCACGGTTACAGCGAGTGCAGTTTGGAGCGCACCGAGACGACGGCCTGGTGCAGGATGCGTTCAGCCTGGAAGTCGTTCTCGCGCTGTTCGGCGATGGCTTGCAAGTCGCGCGTATAGCGCTCCAGGCGGGAGCGCAGGTAGGCGCGGTAGATTTTCATGACGAGCGGTTTGGCAGAGACATTCATGATGTGGCTCCCAGGTGCGTAACGATGCGTTCATTTTGTGTGAGCGGAATGCCGCCACTTTGCGCCATATCAAATGCCATGACCCCGTCAAATTGGCGCGTTTGAGATTGCGCAAGGCTCCCCAGACCGAAGATGCCACACTGAATCTTCCCTGCTCGCCTGGTCATCATCAGGCGCCGCGGGTCCTGATTCCCTCAAGCATACTCAAGGAGCGTCGCATGGTCATTTTCGCCGTGGTTGCTGGCTGCATCGCCTGCCTGACAGTGTACCAAATCTATACAAATACGCAGGGCGGCAGTGGGGTTGCGCAACAACATATCGGTTTGCACGGCACATTGATTGAACCACGGAAATAATCAGTGTCATCCGAGCGACACTTGGTGACACTTGGTTAGCGGATTTAAGTCAAATGTAAGGCCCGGTAAGCAAATGTAAAGGTCTGCGCGGCGGCAAGCGGCAGCGTTTATATTGATAACCGTTGATTGCATTCTCCCCCTCCCACTTGACAATGGGTTCACCCCGCGGTGCCGCTAGCCCGCGGGGATTTTTTTTGGAGCTTGCGTTTGCAGTTCCCGCTCCAGTCAGGCCGGCTTTGGCGTACCCGCCGACAATTGCGTCAAGGCATCGCCAGCGACCCGGCAGATGCGCCAGTCCGGCATCACGTCCGCGCCCATGCCCTTGTAGAAATTGATCGCGTTTTCATTCCAGTCCAGCACCGACCATTCGAAACGGCCGCAATCGCGTGCGACGGCCAGTTGCGCCAGCGCCACCAGCATCTGCTTGCCATAGCCCTTGCCGCGCACCGATTGCTTCACATACAGGTCTTCCAGGTACAAGCCCTTGCGGCACAGGAAGGTGGAAAAGTTGTGGAAGAACAGGGCGAACGTCACCACCTCGCCATCTTCCTCGCCCACCAGCGCTTCGCACGCGGGATGGGCGCCGAACAGGCTGTCGTGCAGCATGGATTCCCGGGCGATCATCATGTGTTCGAGTTTTTCAAACACGGCCAGTTCATGGATCATGCCAAAGATGGCGGCCACGTCGGATACGGTCGCGGGACGGATGGCGAGGGAGGAAGAGGTGCTCATGTTGCCTTTGTGGATGGAGTGGTGGAAATAGAGGAAACGGCAGCCGTCTTGCGCGCGCCCGAGGTCAGGGCCCAGGCCACGCTGGACAGGCACAGCACCATGCCCACCCATTCGATGGCGGCGGGCCGGTAGTGTTCGAACTGCACCGACAGCAGCACGGAAATGACGGGCGTGACGACGCCGATATACACGGTCTTTTGCGTGCCGATGCGGGCGATTAACGTGAAATAGGCGCTGAAGGCGATCACCGAACCGAAGATGGCCAGGTACAGCAAGCCCATCCAGTAACTGGGGCGCGCGGGAAATTGCCAGGACTGGCCCGTGGCGACGGCCCAGGCGGCCACCATCAAGGTGCCCCACAGCATGGTCCAGGCCATGGTCAACATCACGTTGCCGGAATGCTCGCGCACTTTCATGACGAGGGCATTGCCCGCCGTGCTGGACACGGTGGCCACCAGGGCCAGCATGAAACCGAGCAGGAAATGGCCATTGCCGCCGCCCAGGATATCTTGCAGTGCCGCGCCGATGGATTGGTAAAACAGCAGCACGATGCCGCAGATGGCGACGAAGGCCGCGCAGCAGGTGCTCCAGGTGATGGGCGTGCCGAAAGCGATGCGGTTGAGCAATGGCGTCCAGAACACCATCAGCGCAAACAGCACGCTGACGAGGGCCGAGACGAGGTACTGTTCGGAACTATACGTGCACACATAGCTGAGGGCGAACGAGGCCAGGCCCTGCAGCAGCATCCATTTCTGCGCGCGCCAGGGCAGGCGCAAGCGGTCGCCGCGCAAGGCGCACCAGGCAAACAGGGTGGCGGACGCGAGGCCGAAGCGGTAGACCACGGAAACGGCGGGGGCGACATCGCCCAGCTGCAAGGTGATGGCCCAAAAGGTGGAGCCCCAGATCAGGCAGGCAATGATGAACAGGAGAGGAGAGGACATCGCGCAAGTATACGGGCATCGCGCGGGGATGGCGAGTCTTGGCCGGGCTTGCTCAAAGAGTGGTCAGGAGACAACGAGGCATTGAGCCAGCGCAGTGCTTCTGGAAAATGTTGAATTTATGAAAATATTTACTTTATTATCAAGTAAACATTTTCTGAATTGCATCTTTGAAGGGGACCGCCATGCCAGCCTCACTGCAGATCAAAGTATGGAGCGTGCTTGTATATGTCGTGGTGGCAACCTTGGTTGCCATCTGGCTGCATGAGGGCATGTCGCCCTCGGCCTTGTTGATGGCAGCCGGCGCATTCGGCTAAAGCGCATGCGCCGGCAAGCAGATCAGTGGGTGACGCGGGTCTTGCGGCCATCGGACAGCAGGCGCACGCGTTCGCCCGGACGGAACAGTTCGTCCGCGTCTTGCACGATGGCGCGCATGTCGCCATTGTCCAGGCGTACGGTGATTTCCAGGCCGGGTTTGTTGGAAGCGTTCGCTTCGATGCTTTTGCCCGCCATGCCGCCGGCGACGGCGCCCAGGATGCTGGCAGCGATGGCGCCCTTGCCGCCACCGACTGTCGAGCCGGCCACGCCGCCCAGCGCCGCGCCAGCCAGCACGCCCGTGCCCGTTTCACCCTTGTCGATGGTGACCTGGCGCACGGATTCAACCGTGCCCATGCGAACCGATTGTTCATTCTGCGCCTGGCGCGCGTTGTACACATTCGCCGAGTTCGGTTGTACGGCGCAGCCGGCCAGGGTGGCGAGCAATGCCACTGCAATAATTGGTGCTTTCATGTGGGACTCCCTTGGACAAAAGTTAGTTGCCGATTACATTGACCGACAGATGATGACTTATCATAAGGACACTTGCCTCATATAACTAGTTGCGAATAGTAAAAATCTGTTACGGCCCCGCGTGACCGCTGCCGCTCAATACGCCAGCCGCAGACGCCGGTACAAAAATCCCAGCACGAACAGCGGTCCCACCAGCAAGAAGCGCAAGTCGTCCAGGAACGACGGTTTCTTGCCTTCGATCTGGTGGCCGATGAACTGGCCTATCCAGGCCAGCACGAACAGCGCCAGCGACACGGGCAGGACGGTCAGCGCCGGCATCAGCAGCAGCAGGCCCAGCATGGCGGACAGCATGGCCAGCATGCCTGCCGCAAACGGGCGCGACAGCTTGTAGTAATAGTATAAAGCCAGAATACTGCCGAGCAGCGCCACGCTGGGATGCATGCTCCAAAGCAGCCCCAGCAGGCTGAAAACGATCAGCGGCACGCACACGATGTGCACCCATTCATTGACGTGGTTGCGGTGGCTTTCGCCATACTGGGCCAGCAGGGTGTCGATGGTGCGCATGGGCGGTCTCTTGTGTCGGGATGGTTGTCCGGGAATTCTACACCGTCGCGTGGCCGGGTAAAATGGCCCTTCATTTCCCCCTCCGGACCGCTCATTTGAATAGCCCAGCCTTCTTGGCAGACACTGCCGCCGACCCGCGCAAGCGCTGTTTCGATCCCGTCGTCGACGCCGATACGCGCTTGCTGATACTGGGCAGCTTGCCCGGCGAAAAATCGCTGGCGCACAGCCAGTATTATGCGCATCCGCAAAACAAGTTCTGGCGGCTACTGGGAGAGGTACTGGGCGTGGACTTGACGAGCCAGCCCTATGACGCGCGCTTGAGCACCTTGCTGGCGCACGGCGTGGGCCTGTGGGATGTGGTGGCGCAGGCGCAGCGCACGGGCAGCCTGGACAGCAATATCCGCGCCCGCGACGATAACGACCTGGCGGCCCTGGCCGCCAGCCTGCCGCAATTGCACACGATCGCCTTCAACGGCGGCACGGCCGCCAAGCTGGGCATCAAGGTGCTGGGCGAGCACGCGCAGCGCTACCGCATCGTCAGCTTGCCGTCGAGCAGCCCCGCTTACACGCTCGCGTATGGTGCCAAGTTGCTGCAATGGAAAACATTGCAGCCGTTGTAATGCGGGGAGTCAGTTGATCAGTTTGCCGGCTTTAGGCCGGCGCGTACGGCTGCGCTTCCAGCGGTTGTCCCTTGGCGTCGAATTTCAGCGCCACTGACAAGCGGGTGACGCCGATGGTGGCCAGCGCGTCGCAGATGTCGTCGACTTCGTCCTGCAGGTCGGCGGCCAGGTCCAGCGGCTTGTCGGCGCTGTGCAGCAGTTGGCCGTCTGCCGTGCTGACGTTGACGCGCAGCAGCATTTCGCCATGCTCATCGGCCGGGCCGACGACCACCGAGACGTCGCCCGCGTCCACGTTGTTTTCCGCCAATGCATGGTTGATGCCGGACATCATCTGCAGCATCGCATACTCGCTCATGCCTTGTTCCTTGCCGCCGTGGAACAGATCTTGGTAGAGGAAGCTCACTTCCAGGGCGCTGCCGGCCGGCGCCAGGCAGCGTTTCACCAGATCGCCCACTTCCGTCGTCCACTGCTGGTAGCGGGCCATGCGCGCATCGAACCAGGCGTCGAGCGCCGCTTCGTCCTTCGGTTCCGCATAGAACGGGTCGTCCACGCGCTTGAGGGCAAAGCCCAGCAGGAAGCGCAGCTCGACGGCCGTGTCCTGCGGACCGAAGGCCGTCTCGCTCCAGCCGACGATGCTGCTTTCCAGACCCGGCGTGGCGACGATTTTCTTGTCCGTCATCGACGAGTACGCATCGCGCACCATTTCGTGCAGGTGGCTGTAGGTGATGCGGTCGATTTCATCGAGGTCGTAGGCGTGGCTCATCAGGACTACCTTGGCCTTGGCGCTTTCCAGCTCTGCCTGCTGGAAACTTTTCACCAGCGCTTCGAACGCGTCCTGGTCCTGGAAGCTGTCCGCTTCCTTCAGGCCGCCCGTGCTTTGCACCAGCAGGGGCACGACGAAGGCGTTGATTTCCATGGCCGGGGCATTTTCGCGGCGGATCACGGAAATGGACGCCGCTTCCTCGATATGGCTGCGCAGGTACTGATAGGCGCCCACGTCTTCGTATTTCGCCCGCTCGATGGCGTCGTACAGGATTTCATCCTTCTTTTGATTCAAGGCCTTGCGGATCAGGCGGCCGAACTCGACGGCTTGCTCGGCCAGCACCGTGCCCTGCGATTCGCTGTCTTCCTGCTCCGCCAGGTTGAGGGCCATCGTGCACAGCATGCGCGTGACGGATTCATCCTTGTCTTCAGGCGTGTTGGCGGATTTACGGGGGACAGGGCGCTTATTTTTGGGCATGGCGATCAACAGGTTAAGAAAGACGGGTCAGGCAAACGGAAACAGGCGCCAGGGCTTATGCCAGGCGCCGGGACGGATCATACAGGCGGACGCGGCCGCCTGATACCTCAATGGTCGGTATCGAACATCTCGTGCAATTCGTCGAGCAGGTCGGCGGCTTCTTCCTGCGACAGGCCAAGATGCTGGCAAGCAAGTTCGCCGCCCTTGTCCCACTCCAGCGAGGTACTGTTGCCATGGTAGCGCTGAATGCCCTTTTCGGCCAGCAGCGACAGGGCGACGAGCGAGCGGATGGCGTCGTCCGTGGACGGGTCGGCCAGCACCGTGTAGTCGTGGTGGTGCAGAATCGCCCACGAGACGTCGGAAGACAAGCCCCAGTTGCGCGCAAGCAAGCAGCCGATGGCCGCGTGGTTGGTCTGGTGGCGCGCGTCTTCCAGTGCTGTAAAACAATTGTGCGCATCGTTGGCGGCCGCCGCGTACGTGTTGACGTAGTCGGGAAAGCGGTTCATCAGCAAGGGCACGCCGATGTCGCAGAACAGGCCGAAGGTGTGGGCGATGTCGGGCGGGGCGATGCGCAACTTGCGTGAGGTAAATACCAGGGCGCGCGCGCGCTTGGCCGACACATCCCAGAAGTTGGTCAGTTCCACGCCTTCCGCTTCCAGCGCCTGGCGCGCCAGCAAGCCCGTCATCATGGCGCTGCACTGGTTGATGCCGAGGAAATTGATGCCTTGCTCGACGGACTTGGCCTTGCGCGCGGCGCCATAGAACGGCGAATTGGCCAATTTCAGCAGGGCGCCCGACATGCCGACGTCGTCGGCGATGATGCGCGCGATGCGGCGCGGCGACGGGTCCTGTTCCGCCAGTTCGCGCTGCAAGTCGACCAGCAGGCTGGGACGCGGCGGGATACGGATGGAACGCATCAAGGCGTCAACCGGATCTTCCTGCTCTATCTGCTTTTGCGCTGCCGCTCTCATCATCACGCTTTCATCATCATTTTTGTGCCCGGTGCTTATTCTGTCGCGCGCTGCCGCTGCCCGCTTCATGAGCGTCTGGCGCAGTGCCCGACGATTATCGCTGTTTATGCATAGCAATAGTTCATATCTGCAATATATTCTGGAAAAAATCCCCATTTTGGCCCGGTCCAGCCGTGATTTTCGTCATTTCACGACCTTGCCCGTCCCGGTATCCATGATGAAAAAACCAAGTTTTATTTGTTTTCAAGGCGGGGCCAGGCGTGCGGCGGGATGTGCGGCAGTACAATTGCCTGATGAAAAAAATCCTTGCGGGTATCGATTTTTCGGACGATTCCAGCAGCGTGGCGCGCCAGCTGATCGGCGTGACCGTGCTGGTCGACGGCGTGGGCGGGCGCATCGTGGAAACGGAAGCGTATGACAGGCTGGACCCTGCCTCGCACACGTATGGGGGCATGACGCCGCGCAATGCGGCCATGTTCGGCCCGCCCGGGCACGCCTATGTCTACCGTTCGTACGGCATCCACTGGTGCCTGAACTTTGTGTGCCGCGAAGCGGGGCATGGCGCGGGCGTGCTGATCCGCGCGATCGAACCCGTGGAGGGACTCGATGCGATGCGCGAACGGCGCGGCGTCGCGGGGGAACGGCTGCTGTGCTCGGGACCGGGCAAGGTGTGCCAGGCGCTGGGCGTGAGCCACCTGCACAACCGGCTGGCACTGGACGCGCCGCCGTTCCTGTTGCTGGCCCGCGAAGGCGATGTCACGGTGCAAACGGGGACGCGCATCGGCATTTCCAAAGCGATGGACACGCCGTGGCGCTTCGTTCTGGCCGGCTCGCCCTATCTGAGTAAACCGCTGCGCGCGCCCGCCGTCTAGCTGCGCCGGCGCCGCGATGCATCGTTGGCGCTATGCCGGCCTGGCATGCCGCGCAGCGGGCTGTGCAATGCGCGCCGGTCCTTGCCTTCTCCGTTGGCGGGGCTGGCCGGATGCTGGAATGCTTCGTCTTCGGTGTGGCCAGCCGGTGAGGCGGGGCGCTCATCCAGGGTGAACACGGCCACGGCCGCCGACAATTTGACGGCCTGGTCCTGCAAACTGGCCGCCGCCGCTGCCGCCTGTTCCACCAGGGCTGCATTTTGCTGGGTGACGTCATCCATTTGCGTGACGGCTTGGTTCACTTCCGTGATGCCCGACGCCTGCTCCGCGCTGGCCTGTTTCACGCGCTGGATGATCTCATTGACTTGCTGCACCGAGGCCACGATGGCGCCCATGCTGTCGCCCGCTTGCTGCACGGCCACGCTGCCGCCATCGATGGTGGTGACGGACGTGGCGATCAGGGTCTTGATTTCCTTGGCGGCTTGCGCCGAGCGCTGCGCCAGGGTGCGCACTTCCGACGCCACCACGGCAAAGCCGCGGCCCTGTTCTCCCGCGCGCGCCGCTTCCACCGCCGCATTCAGCGCGAGGATATTGGTCTGGAAGGAAATGCCGTCGATCACGCCGATAATATCCACGATCTGGCGCGAATTGGCGCGAATTGTCGCCATCGTCGTCACGGCTTGCTGCATCGACACGCCCCCTTGCACGGCCAGGGTGGATGCCTGCCCCGCCAGCTCGCAGGCCAGTTGGGCGTTGTCGGCGTTGTCATTGACGGCTTGCGTCAGCGCTTCCATGGCGCTCGACGTTTCTTCCAGCGAACTGGCTTGCATTTCCGTGCGCGCCGACAGATCCAGGTTGCCGGTGGCAATTTCATGCGAGGCCGTGTCGATCGATTGCACGGCGCCCATGATGGTGCGCAAGGTCTGGTTCAAGTGGGCGATGGTCTGGTCCAGCACGCGCGAGGTGGCGGCGATTTCATCATTGCCCTGTTTGGGCGCGCCCGCCATCAGCTTGCCCGCCGCCAAGTCTTGCACGGCATCGGCAATGCCGCGGATTTCCACCAGCATGGCGCGCCGCACCAGCATGGTCACCACGATGGAGACGAGGATGGAGAGCAGGACGGTCAGCAGCAAGCTCCAGCACAGGGTGCGAAACTCGGCGCTGGCCGTCGCATGGGCCTGGCTGCTGAGCGTCGTTTCCAGCGCGGACAGTTGCGCCAACTGCGTATTGAACTGGCCGAACTGCGTTTCCGCCTTGAGCATGGAATTGGTGGCGATCGACTGGTCCATCTGCGCCATTTCCATGGTTTCCAGCACGGCCTTGCGATAGCCGGCCAGTGCCGTGATGGCCGCATCGACCAGGGTGAGTTCGGCGCCCGTGGCCGTGGCGCGCAGCGAGGCCAGCTGGGTGCCGATGGCCGCGTGGCGCGCCTTGATCTGTTGCTCCAGTGTATCGAGACGGGCCTTGGCGAAGCTGCCATTCGTCCACGACAGCAACTGGTACATATTGCCGTGCACATGCTTGGCCTCCCCTAGTACGTCGGCGGCTGCTTTCAGGTGCGTGATGCGTACCCGCACCATGTTTTCCAGCGAGGCATTTTGCCGCACCATGCCGTACCAGGCGCCGGTCGAGCTGAGTATCAGCAACAGCAGGACCAGGGTGGGCGCCAGCAATAATTTTGGCCCTATGCGTAATTGATTGAGCATGCTCGACTCCTGGCGATGGCCGTTCAAACCGCAGGCGGCGCGCGGTGTGCATGCGCGCCGCCCTTGCCCTATTTTTTGTAGATCCCCGCTTCCAGCACCACATCGTTGACGCGCAGGATGTAGGTGGTCTTCGGCTCGATCTTGCCGGTGGTGGGATTCTTGTATTGATAATCGACCCAGCCCTTGCCCTGTTTTTGCGCCAACTCAATGATTTCACGGCGATATTTCTTGCCATTCGCATCGGGCACATCCGTCAAATCCTTGCCGACGATGGAAGGATTGATGGGGTGGGCCAGCACGATGCCCGTCTTGATGTCGCGCATGTCCACATACAGCGAGCCCTGCACGAAGTCCGGGTCTTTCGCCGTGATTTTCTTCATCATTTCTTCCTTGCCATGCGCCTTCATGAAGGCGGCGCCCCGTTCGGCCATGGCGATGGCGTCTTTTTCCGTTGGTTCGACCGCGGCGCTGACGTTGCCACCGGCAAATGCCAGGCACAGCAGGCTACCCGTGAATAAGCGTTTCATGAAAGCTCCTTGTGATATCGAGGGATATGTTGCCAAGTCGTAATTTACGTCGCCGGCGCTTCCCGCAAATTGCGATGGCACAAACTAAGGTGTTGCTTGTCGGTAGCTTGCAACGTATCGACGGCTTGTTGATATGTAACAATTTGGTTCCGAGCGGCAAGAACTATGATGACTTTCACAGCATGCCAAGCTGGCAAGGCATGGCAGAGGAAGAGGCTGGAATTGGCCGGGATAGGGCTGGTTTCAAGGAAGTTATCGCTGTTTACTGGCAAGGAGCCGATCGTGTCCGCACCCATTACCGAGCCGTTTTCACCCAAGTTCAAGCCGTATACGCGGCACACCATACAACAGGCGCGGCAGTGGGAATGGCTGCCGGAAGAGCAGCGTGAAGCCGTGCAAGTGGTGTCGCACGTCTTGCCGTTTCGCACAAATGCCTATGTGCTCGATCAGTTGATCGACTGGAACAACATCCCTGACGACCCCATCTATCGCCTCGTCTTTCCCCACCGCGACATGCTGGCGCCCGAGCAGTACGCGCACCTGCGCGAGCTGGTGCTGGTGCAACGGGACAAGGCCGCTATCGATGCCTATGTGCATGGCTTGCGCCTGGGCATGAATCCTCATCCGGCCGGGCAGATGACGCACAACGTGCCCCGGGTCAACGATGCGCCCGTGCGCGGCTTGCAGCATAAATATGCGCAAACGGTGCTGTTTTTCCCCAGTGCAGGACAGACGTGCCACGCGTATTGCACCTTCTGTTTCCGCTGGCCCCAGTTTGTCGGCATGGACAACATGAAGTTCGATGCGCACGAGTCGCATGAGCTGGTCGCTTACCTGAAACTGCATCCGGAAGTGACGGACGTGCTGATCACGGGCGGCGACCCGATGATCATGAATACGCGGCAACTGGCTGCCTACCTGGAGCCGCTGCTGGCGCCGGGCCTGGAACATATCCAGAACATCCGCATCGGCACCAAGGCGGTGGCGTATTGGCCGCAGCGCTTTGTCTCGGACCGCGATGCGGACGACTTGATGCGCCTGTTCGAGCGCATCGTCAAGGCGGGCAAGAACCTGGCCGTGATGGGCCATTACAGCCATGCAGTCGAGTTACGCCAGGACATCGCCCAGCAAGCGGTGAAGCGCATCATTTCCACGGGCGCGACCTTGCGCATGCAGGGGCCGCTGATCCGCCACATCAACGAAGACCCCGCTAGCTGGGCCGAGCTGTGGCAGACGGGTACGCGCCTGGGGGCGATTCCGTATTACATGTTTGTCGAACGGGACACGGGCCCGCGCAGCTATTTCGAGTTGCCCCTGGCGAAGGCGCACGAGATTTTCCAGGCCGCCTACCAGATGGTGTCCGGCTTGTCGCGCACGGTGCGCGGGCCTTCCATGAGCGCGTTTCCCGGCAAGATCGTCATCGATGGCATCGTCACCATCCATGGCGAAAAACTATTTGCCCTGCAATTTTTGCAGGCGCGCAACCCGGACTGGGTGCGCCGGCCGTTTTATGCCAAGTTCGATGCGGAAGCGACGTGGATGGACGATTTGAAGCCGGCCTTTGGCCAGGACAAGTTTTTCTTTGAAACGGATGACCCGGTGCCGCAGGTGCCGCATAAAATCATCCGCCTGGCACAGGCCGCCTGAGCATGCACGGCCACGGCGCGCCTGCCCGTTCCGATGCGGCCGTGTTTTGCCTGGTGTTCCTGCCGTTCGCGCTCGGTCATTACCTGTCCTGCCTGCTGCGCGGCGTGAATGCCGTGCTGACGGCAGAATTGCTGGGCGCCATCGCCCTGACGCCGGCCCAGCTGGGCCTGCTGACCAGCGCCTTTTTTCTCGCCTTTGCGCTGGTGCAATTGCCGGTCGGCATGGCGCTGGACCGCTACGGCCCCCGCACGGTGCAACTGTGGCTGCTGGCGCTGGCGGCCCTGGGCGTGTGGCTGTTCAGCCGGGGCCACAGCTTTGCCGGACTGATGTGGGCACGCGCCTTGATGGGGGCGGGCCTGGGCGGCTGTTTCATGGCCGCCGTGAAAGCGATCTCGTGCGCCATCGCGCCAGCTCGCCTGCCGTCCGTGCATGGCTATCTGATCGCCGTGGGCGGCCTGGGGGCGGCCACGGCCACCATGCCCGTCAAGCTGGCCCTGCACTACACGGATTGGCGCAGCGTGTTCCTGGGCCTGGCGCTGGCGGCGCTGGCCATCGGCTTGCTGATCCGCCTGCTGTCGCCGGCCCTGCCTGCGCCCGCCGCTGCGACGAACAAGGTCAGCGTCTGGAGCGTGTATCGCGACAGGGCCTTTCGCCGCACCATTGCCTTGATCTTGCTGCCGCACACGGTGTTCTTTGGCGTGCAGGGCTTGTGGGTGGGGCGCTGGCTGGCCGATGTGGGCGGCTTGTCCGACGACAATGTCGCGTATTTGTTGTATCTGGGCATGGCGGCCGTCATCTTCGGCGCCATCGGCATGGGCATGCTGACGGAGTGGGCGGGGCGGCGCGGTATTGCACCCATGCAAGTGGCGGCCGCCGGTATCGTCCTGTTTGTCGCCGTGCAAGTGGCGATGGCGTGCAATGTGGTGCCCAGCCTGCCTTTGCTGTCCGTGCTGTTTACCCTGCTGGGCACGGTGACGGGCCTCGAGTATGCGATCGTTGCGCAAAGCATGCCGGCCAGCTTGACGGGCAGGGCGGCCACCTGTTTGAATTTGCTCATTTTCACAGGCGCCTTCCTGGTGCAGGCGGGCTTTGGCTTGATCCTCGGCTGCTGGCCCCTGAACAGCCAGCAGCAGTATCCGCCGCAGGCGTACCAGGCGGCGTTTGGCGTGCTGGCGGCCTTGCAATTGCCGGGACTTGCGATGTTTTTCATTCACCGCTGCAGGCGTGCCGGGCCATCCGGTAAAATGGCAGCCTGCACAGCGGCAATGATCAACTCCAAGGAAGACTATGAAACTCGTTCGTTATGGACGTCCAGGCAAGGAAAAACCGGGCCTGATCGATGAAGAAGGCAAACTGCGCGACCTGTCCGGCGTGATCGCCGATATTGATGGCGCGCAACTGTCCGACAAGGCCCTGCGCAAGCTGGCCAAGCTGGACGAAAAGACCTTGCCTTTGGTGCGCGGCAATCCACGCTTCGGCGTGCCGCTGGCGAAAGTCGGCAAGTTCATCGGCATCGGCCTCAATTACGCGGATCACGCGGCCGAGGCCGGCATGGCTATCCCGGCCGAACCCATCGTCTTCATGAAGGCCATTACTTGCCTGAATGGCCCGGACGACAATGTCGTGCTGCCGAAAGGCTCGAAAAAGACGGATTGGGAAGTGGAGCTGGGCGTGATCATCGGCACGCGCGCGCAATACGTGAGCGAAGAGGATGCCCTGAAATACGTGGCCGGCTATTGTGTCGTCAACGATATCTCCGAGCGCTCGTTCCAACTGGAGCGGGGCGGCCAGTGGGACAAGGGCAAGGGCTGCGACACCTTCGGCCCCGTCGGCCCATGGCTGGTGACGCGCGATGAAGTCATCGACGAGCAGGATCTGGACCTGTACCTGGAAGTCAACGGCAAGCGCATGCAGACCGGCAATACGCAAACCATGATTTTTACTGTCGCGCAGATCGTCAGCTACCTGTCGCAATTCATGACCCTGGAACCGGGCGACGTCATCGCCACGGGCACGCCGCCGGGCGTGGGCCAGGGCCGCAAGCCGCAGCGTTTCCTCAAAAAAGGCGACAGCATGCGCCTGGGTATCGCCGGCCTCGGTGAACAGCAGCAGGACGTGGTTGCCTGGACTGCCTGATGGCCGGTAGCGATATCGACCGTTTGCCGCCGTTGCCGCTGGACCAGCTCGATGTCCAGCAGCGCGCGGCCGCGCAAGCCATCATCGACGGTCCGCGCGGGGCGCTGTACGGCCCCTTCGTGCCGCTGATCCGCAGCCCCGAGCTGATGGAAACGGCGCAGCGCATGGGCGAATACTTGCGCTACCGCAGCGCCATCGGCACGCGGCTGTCGGAATTGGCGATCCTGGTGACGGCGCGCCAGTGGGACCAGCAAGTCGAGTGGGCCATCCACGCGCCGCTGGCCGTGCAGAACGGCATTGCGCAAGCGGCCGTGGACGCCATCGCTGCGCGGCGCGTACCGCTTGCCCTGAAGGAAGATGAGCAAGCCGTGCACGACTTTTGCATCGAGTTGCAGCAGAACAAGCGCGTCAGCGATGCCACGTATGCGCGGGCGCTGGCGCTGTTCGGCGAGCACGGCGTGGTCGACTTGATGGGCATCAATGGCTACTACACTTTCCTGGCCATGGTGATGAATGGCGCGCAGACGGCGGTGCCGGCCTTGGGTGTGCCGCCCATGCCCGCCTGATGACAGGTGTTTTTCGGGCAAAGATGGACAAAGTGTAATGAAGTTGAAATTATTCAATATATAATTTTACTTCCCTGCCATTGCCAACAAGCTCAATGAAAACTCGTCCGTGCTTCACCCTGATGGGCCGCGCCTTCCTGGCGCTGGCCCTTTCTTTTTGCCCCCTGATGACGGTGCGCGCGCTTGCCGCCGAGACCGCTGCAACCGCCAGCCCCGGCGCTTCCGCCCTGGAAAATTCAGTCGTCAAGGTGTTTTCCACCCTGCGCGGGCCGGATCCCTATAAACCGTGGAGCAAGGCTGCGCCGCAAGAGGTGACGGGTTCCGGCGTCGTCATCGAAGGCCGCCGCATCCTCACCAATGCGCATGTGGTCGGCTATGCCAGCCAGGTGCAGATCCAGGCGAATGGCGCCGGCGACAAGATACCGGCGACCGTGCTGGCCATCTCGCGCGGCATGGACCTGGCCTTGCTGAAAATTGACGATGACAGTTTTTTTGCCAGCCATAAAGCGGTGCCGCGCGCCAATGTCTTGCCGGACGTGCGCGATGCCGTGCTGGCGTATGGCTATCCGACGGGCGGCACCTCGCTGTCGATCACCAAGGGCATCGTTTCGCGCATCGAATTCGTGCGCTACAACTTCCCCGTGTCCGGCCTGCGCATCCAGATCGATGCGGCCATCAATCCGGGCAATAGCGGCGGCCCCGTGATTGCCGGCGACAAGATGATCGGCCTGGCCTTTGCCGGCATGCTCAATGCGCAAAACATCGGCTACATCATCCCCAACGAGGAAATCGAACTGTTTCTGCGCGACCAGGACAGTGGCGCGCCCAAGGGCAAGCCAGCCATGCGCGACGTGACGCAAACGCTGGAAAATCCCGCGCTGCGCACGTATCTGAAGCTGGCCAAGGGTGTCGAAGGCGCCGTCGTGATGACGCCGGCCAGCAAGGATGCCGCCTATCCGCTCAAGGAGTGGGATGTCATCACGCATATCGGCGATTTCCCCATCGACAATCAGGGCATGGTCAAGCTGAATGCCAACAGCCGCGTGCGCTTCCAGTACCGGGTACAGCAGCTGGCGAAAGACGGCCAGTTGCCGTTGACGGTGGTGCGCCAGGGCGCGCCCCTGAAAATCAAGGTGCCCGTCTCGGCGGCGCACCCGATGCTCATCAGCGGCTTGCAGGGCAATTACCCATCCTATTTCATCTTCGGTCCGATGGTGTTTTCGCGCGCCAGCACGGAATTCATGGCGGCGCCGAATGGCAACCCGGCGATGTTGGGCGGCATGGCGTTTGCCGGCAATCCGCTGGCCACGCGGCGCGGCGATGCGCCCGACAGCGAACGCGAGGAACTGGTGGTGATCGCCGCGCCGTTCTTCCCGCACAAGCTGATGAATGGCTACAGTACCCGTTTCTTCTCGGTCGTCGATTCCGTCAATGGCGTGCGCGTGCGCAGCCTGGCGCACCTGGTGGCCTTGCTGCGCGACCAGACGGATGAATTGCTGACGTTCCGCTTCCAGCAGCGCGATGCGGAAATGGTCGTCGTGCCCCGCAAGGACATGCTGGCAGCGACGGAATCGGTGCTGACGGACAATGGCATCCGCTCGGAAGCGTCGCCCGACATGCTGAAAATCTGGAATGAAAAAACGCCGGTAAACTGATCGTTCCCGGCGTTCCGCAAGACAACAGGCGCGGCGCAGACCGCGCCTGTTTTACTTTAAGCCAATACTTTCTTCAGCCACGCGCCGATGGCGTCGATTTCTTCCTGGCACAGCGAGTGCTGCATCATGTACTCGTGCCATTCCACCTTGTAACCCATGCCGGTGAGCAAGTCGCGCGACTGTTGCGCGCGGTTGATCTGCACCACGGGGTCGGCCGTGCCATGCGCCATGAAGATGGGCGTCTGCAGGCTGGCCGGCGTGCGTTCCAGAGCCGTCTTGTCGGCCAGCGGCAGATAGCCGGACAGGCACATCAGGCCGGCCAGCGGTTCCGCATGGCGCAAGCCCGTTTGCAAGGTCATGGCGCAGCCTTGCGAGAAGCCGGCCAGGATGATGCGGCTGGCAGGAATGCCGCGCGCCTTTTCGCGCGCGATCAGCGCTTCGATCTGCAGCTGAGAGGCGCGCAGGCCGCCCTCATCTTCGCGGCGCACGAGGTCGCTCACGAGGATGTCGTACCAGGCGCGCATCACATAGCCGTTGTTGATGGTGACGGGCATGGTGCCGGCGCTGGGGAAGATGAAGCGGATGGCGGGGCAGCCGCGCAGGTCGAGTTCTTTCACCAGGGGAACGAAGTCGTTGCCGTCGGCGCCCAGGCCATGCATCCAGATGATGGAGACGGTGGGGTTCGGTGCGCTGTCGAGTTCGATGGTTTCCAGCAAAGTGCTCATGTATTTTCCTCTGGTAGTGGTTGCGCCGGACGCAGCGCCGATTTGGGACGGAAGGCCTTGCAGATGGCCGGGTCGGTTTCCATGTAAGGGCCTCCGATGAGGTCGATGCAATAGGGCACGGCGGCAAAGATGCCGTTTACCAATTGATTTCCATCAACATCCTTCAAGCCTTCCAGGGTTTCCTTGATGGCTTTCGGCTGGCCCGGCAAGTTCATGATCAGGGCGGCGCGCTCGGGCGTCTCGCGGATCACGGCCACTTGGCGCGACAAAATGGCCGTCGGCACGAATTGCAGGCTGATCTGGCGCATCTGTTCGCCGAAACCGGGCATTTCCTTGGTCCCGACGGACAAGGTGGCGTCCGGCGTCACATCGCGCCGCGCCGGACCCGTGCCGCCCGTCGTCAGGATCAGATGGCAGTGACTCAGGTCGACCATGTCGATCAGGGTGTTTTCAATTTGCGAGCGCTCGTCCGGGATCAGGCGTTTTTCCAGGCGGAAAGGCGTGCGGATGGCGGCGGACAGCCAGCTTTCCAGGGCGGGGATGCCCAGGTCTTCATACACGCCGCCGCTGGCGCGGTCCGAGATCGACACGAGGCCGATAATCAATTCGTCTTCGAGAGTGGTGGACATCGGTCACCTATAAAAGTCTGGAGTGTCTTAAAAACAATAAAACCGGGATTATCCCGGTTTTTTGTCCATCCTTGCGTTTGGGACGGTCAATTACTCGTCGTCTTCCACTTCTGCGTCATCTTCATCGGCATCTTTCTTGCCGCCATTTTGCTTCTTGGCGATCTCTTTCAAGATCTGGAAGATTTCACGGTAGGCCTTCGGCGGCTTGTTCTCGGCTTGCTCCTTGCGGGCATTGCGGATCAGGGTGCGCAGGTGCTGCACGTCCAGTTCCGGATTTTCCGACAGCAAGACGGTCAGGGCCTTGTCGTCCGTCAAGAGTTTGTCGCGGCGGCGTTCCATCGCGTGCATATTGGCCGTGTCGGCTTTCGACAAGCCTTTCCAGCTATCGATGGTGCGTTGGATGGCGGCAACTTCGTCTTCATCCAGGGTGCGCATCTTCTTGCCCACGTATTGCAGCTGGCGGCGGCGGCCTTCGTGATCCTTGATTTGCTGGCATTCGAGAATGGCGTCGCGTACGTCTTCCGGCATCGGGACGCGCTTGACGCGGTCGCGTGCCTCATTGACGAGTTCTTCGCCCAGCTTTTGCAGGACGGTCATCTGGCGCTTGAGTTCCGACTTCGAAGGACGTTCATATTCCTGTTCGAATTCGGTGGATTGGAAGCCGCAAGCTCCCCGGTTTGGATTTGGCATGATAAGGCGGGATTGGCCGCGTAGGCCGCACCTGTAAACTGTAAACGACTGCTATGATAACCTTTTTAGCGGCTTTCCGAAGAAAACAGCGCATGAACGACTCCGTATTTACCCATAGTCAAGAGCAATTGCAGCAACTAGCCCGTGATGTGTTGTCTTTTGCGCGGGAAGCGGGCGGCACCGACGCAGCCGTCGAAGTCAGCGAAGGCGGCGGCTTGTCCGTTTCTGTCCGAAAAGGCAAGATCGAGACGATCGAGCAAAACAAGGACAAGGGCATGGGCGTGACCGTGTTTGTCGGCAAGAAGCGCGGCAATGCCAGCACCTCCGATTTCTCGCCGTCCGCCCTGCGCGCCACGGTGGACGCCGCCTACAACATCGCCCGCTTCACGGCCGAGGACGATTGCGCGGGCCTGGCCGACACGGACATGCTGGAAATGTCGCCCCGCGACTTGCAATTGTTCTATCCCTGGCTCATTTCCACCGAGGAAGCCGTTGCGCTGGCCCAGCGGGCCGAAGCGGCCGCGTTTGCCGTCGACCCGCGCATCACGAACAGCGAGGGGGCCAGCGTGCACGTGCAGCAATCGCACTTTGTTTCCGCCAATTCGCGCGGCTTCATCGGCGGCTACCCGTTCTCGCGCCACACCCTGTCCGTGGCGCCCATTGCCGGCAAAGGGGCGAAGATGCAGCGCGACGATTGGTATTCGTCCGTGCGCGACGCCGCCAAAATGTCGAGCCCGGAAGCCATCGGGCGCTACGCCGCCGAGCGCGCCCTGTCGCGCCTGAACGCGCGCAAACTGGGCACGCGCACTTGTCCCGTGCTGTTCGAGGCGCCGCTGGCGGCCGGTTTGCTGGGTACCTATGTGCAAGCGACTTCGGGCGGCGCCCTGTACCGCAAATCCACTTTCCTGAACGATTCCCTGGGCACGCACGTGCTGCCGTCGCACGTGCAGATCTTCGAAGACCCGCACGTGATCGGCGGCGTCGGTTCGGCGCCGTTCGACGAAGAGGGCGTGAAAACCGTCAGCCGCGACGTCGTCAAGGATGGCGTGGTGCAAGGCTATTTCCTGTCGACCTACACGGCCCGCAAGCTGGGCATGCAGACGACGGGCAACGCGGGCGGTTCGCACAATCTGTACCTGACCTCGAACCTGACGGCCGCCAGCGACGATTTTAGTGCCATGCTGAAAAAGCTGGGCACGGGTTTGCTGGTGACGGAGCTGATGGGACAAGGAACCAATTACGTGACGGGCGACTATTCGCGCGGCGCATCCGGTTTCTGGGTGGAAAATGGCGTGATCCAGTACCCGGTGGAAGAAATCACCATCGCCGGCAACATGAAGGACATGCTGCGCAACATCGTTGCCGTGGGCGCCGACGAATTGCGCCGCGGCACCAAACAGACGGGTTCCATTCTCATCGAGAGCATGGTGGTGGCGGGCGGCTGAGCGCCTGCATGGCAAGCGCGACAACGCCGGGCGGGCGCGCCACGCTTTACTGCTGGACTTGATAGCCATCCGTCAGGGTGGCCAGGAACTTCACCATATCCTCGATCTCGCCCGCCGTCAGCGCCGGCGCCATGCCGCGCTTGCGGTCGAACGGCGCTTCCTTGACGTTCACGTTGGCGCGGTATCTGGCGGGTATGTCATTGAATTTCTGCACTTTTCTCCGCTTGTCGCGCGGATACCATTCTTGCGGATGCGTATCGCGCCGCACATAAAAACGCAGGGCCTCCGTCAGGTTGTCGAACACGCCGTTATGAAAAAACACTTGGCGCGTGGCCACATTGCGCAGGCTGGGTACCTTGAAGGCGCCGCATAGCTCGTCTTTCGCCGCCAGGTCCGTACGGTCGGGACCGCACAAGCCCAGGTCGAAATAGGCCGGGTCGGCCGTGGCGGGAATGCGCATATTGCGCGGCACGCCCAGATTGTCGAAACTGAAGTCCGTAAACAGGGGCGGCGCGCCATGCTCGCCCCGCACGCTGGGGTGGCACCCGGCGCAATTGCCCTTGCGTTCATCGTTGAACAGGGCCAGGCCCCGTAATTCGGCCAGCTCCAGGGGAACCTTGTTGGCCAGGTAGAGGTCATATTTGGAATCGTATCGGTGAAAATCCAGCTCTTCCTGCTGGAATTGCTGCAAAGCATACGTGATGCGGCTGAATGCCTGTTGTGGTTGCGCAAAGATGGCGTCGCCAAAGACGCGCCGGAATGCGTCCGCATAGTTGCCGTTGCGCAACCGTTCCACCACTTCATCCGTGCTGGCATTCGCCATTTCGTGCGCTGCCAGGAACGGCCGTTCCGCCTGTTCTGCCAGGCTGGCGGCGCGGCCGTCGCGGTTGATGCCGCCGTTGGGCGCCCCTTCTTCATCAAAGCGGAAGGGCGGCGTGTGTTCCAGGTAGCGCAGCGATGGCGTGGCGCGGTAGCCGTGCGCCTGGCCATCGGCGCCGCCCAGTTGCACGGCCAGCTTGTTGCCGGGCGCGTAGGCGTGGGCCGGGTCATGGCAGCTGGCGCACGACTGCCTGCCCGAGGCGGACAGGCTGGCATCGTAGAAGATGCGCCGCCCCAGCTGCGCGGCAGGGCTGAGTTCGGCCGCCGTGCCTGGCATGCCGTGCAAGCCAAGAAACAAGAATATGCACACGTGTGCAAATCGGGTCGGTGAAAATCGCGCCTCGGCGCGTGGCTGGTCTTTGATGGTCATATGCGGGATGGTTGTCGACAAGGGAGAGACAGGCAATGCTGCGCCCAGTATAGGCAGCAATGGCTGGCGTGGCAACGATTAGCGATGCTGCGCTGCGCAAGACGGGGAGCGGAAAACAGCCGGCGGCAGAGTAACCGCCGGCCAAGCCCGTCACGTCATGCGTGGCGGGCCAGTTTCATGCGCGGCTCAGGCGCGCAAGGTGGACAGGATAGGCTGCAGCACGGCCGCGCCCAGGGCGGCGCTGCGGGCGCCGCTCCAGCCCGTTTGCGGGTCGGGATCGTTGGCATTGTCCTTGAACGGCAATTCCAGGGTCAGCGACAGGCAGCCGAAGGCGTGGGTGATGTGGGGCGAACCCATGGTCAGTACTTCCGGCGTGAACGGGCCGTCTTCGTAGCCGTGCTCATCCTGGAAGTCAGGGCTGGCCACCTTGAAGTCGGCGATGAAGCGGTCTTGTTCGGCCTTCTGTGCTGGCGTGAAATTTTCCAGCGCATCGCTGCCGGCCACGAAGACGTAAGGCAAACCTTCGTCGCCATGCACGTCGAGGAACAGGTCGCAGCCGATTTCATGCATTTTCTGTTTTACCAGGAACACTTCCGGGCTGCGCTCCATCGTCGGCGTCATCCATTCGCGGTTCAGGTTGGCGCCGGCTGCGTTGGTGCGCAGGTTGCCATGCACGGAACCGTCCGGGTTCATGTTCGGCACCACGTAGAAGACGGCGTCTTGCAGGCACTGGCGGGCAAATGGATTGGCCTGGTCCAGCAAGGCTTCGAGCATGCCTTCGACAAACCATTCGGCCATCGTTTCACCTGGATGCTGGCGCGCGATGACCCAGACTTTCTTTTCGGCATCGGCGTCGCCGACCACCAGCAGATTCATGTCGCGGCCTTCCACGGTGCTACCCAGGTCGATCAAGCGCACCAGCGGCGACGCTTGCGCGCTGTCGATCAGGGCCAGGTGGCGGTCCCATGGGTACGGCTCGAAGTAGGCGTAGTACACGCTTTCCTCTTCCGGCGTGTGTTCGATGGTCATCACCGTGCCGTCAAAGCTGGTCGGTACGCGGAACCAGGTTTCGCGGTCGTAGCTGGCCACGGCCTGGTAATCTTTCCAGCCGTCCGGGTAGGCCGACTTGCCTGCGTTCATGAAGCGGATCGTGCACGCCTCGCCTTGCGCGCCTTGCAGGCGGAAGTAAAACCACTGCGTGATGTCGGCGTGGGAATCCTTGCGGATGTTCAGCTCGATGGATTGGGCATCGTCGGCGCGCAGCACCTCGATCGCGCCGGCGTCGAATTGCTGGCTGATTTTAATGGTCATGAGTGTTCCTGATAAAAACGTATGGGTTTTGCATCGTGTGCAATGGCGCGATGATACCTGTTTTGCGGTGGACTTTGTGCTGGCGCAAACGATGACGGACGCGCTTTGCTAACGTGATAGCTCCGACACGGGGAGGCCATCATGGATGACAACGGCAAACACATACGCGAACTGGAAAAGAAAATCAGCGCCCTCAGCGACGCCCTGGCGCACCTGGGCAAGGGCACGACCTTGCAGGAATTGCTGCGCATCATACGTTTCCCCGGCTATACGACGCCGGCCGAATTCACCTTCAACGTCGCCATCCTCGACACCATGCTGGTACAGGCCAATGCGCTGGAAAAGCTGGGACAGGATTTATTGGCAGGGGCGAAACAGGTGGTAGCAAAACAGTGAGCGCAGGCTCGGACGTATTCCTGAGCGCCTGAAAAATGGCCAGGGCCTGGCGCAGGGCCGCAGGCGGTACGAACGGACGCCCAGACCCTGCAACATCGTCATGGACGTGTTGTCAGGTGTTCAGGCCGCCGAAACGTTCGTAGAACCACGGTTCCACATCGGGCGCCTGCGCATCTTCGCGCCGCAAGGTGGTCAGGATATGTTCCTCGGCCGCCGCGTACGTGATGCGGTACAGGTCGCGGGCCAGCGCATACGCCTGCGTGCCGGGCCACGGTTCGGGCAGCAGTTCGACGGGCAGTTGCGGGTCGTGCAATTGCACGCGGCGGTAGGCGTGCGTCAGCAGCGAGCGGATGACGAACGCTTGCTCCGCATCGAACACGGGCGCTTCTTGCAGCAAGGTCAGCAGGGGCTGGAAGCTGGCGATGAATTTCTGGTAGCCGGCCATGACTTCCGACAAGTCCCAGCAGTCGCCCACCATGTCGCGCAGGGGGCGCGTGCTGACGCCCGGCAATTCCGTGGTGTGGCAGACATACAGCTTGCCCTGCACTTCATTGCGTACGAGGATATCTTCCAGCGCCTCCGTATTGCTGGCCGGGTGGCCAAAGATGCCAGGCGAGATCAAGCCATAGCCAGCCCACAATAATTCCTTGCGCAGCGCCCCCCGCTCGGCGGCGCCGATGCTGCCGGCCGGCCCGATCACCAGGGTCCAGCTGCCATCCCAGTGCACGACCAGCGGTGCATAGATGCGGCGATAGGCGCGCTCGAAGCGGGCCAGCGCCTCCGGACGTATCGTATAGGCGCTGCGGCGGCCGTCGCGCTGCGAGCTGAGCCAGCCTTCCTGCGCCAGGCGGAACACGCTGGTGCGCAATAAACGGTCATTCACGCCAAACGGCGCCAGCAGTTCGATCAGGCTGCCCAGCCAGATGGCGCCGCCGCGCGGCACGATGGCGTCGCCAAAGATGGTCATCACCAGGGACTTCGAGCGCGGTGGGTCGCTTTCCAGGAAATCGGCTATCCATGCCGTGCAGCGGGTGTTCTTCATGTGGTTCCGGTCTGGCCGTGTTGCGGTCGGTTCAATAAAAGCAGCAGTTTACTTGGCTGCGCGGGTAGCGCGGCAATAATTTGCCGGAAGCGCTGGTGGCGCTTCGCAGTGTTTTCTCATAAGCAATATCATACGCACAAAAAAGCTGCACAAGATACGATTTTTTAAAATGATTCATATCAAGTGTATGCAAATCGTTTTTTGTATCGTATTATCTGTTCATCGCACCGCGTTGCTGCGCAAAATCAAAGACATGGGAGACAGATCATGTACGCACAAATGGTTGAAACCGGCCTCAAAAACGTCCGCTCCATCGATGACATGGGTCAAGACGAGCGCGCTTTCCAGGCCCGCATCGACGAAGGCATCAAGATCGAGGCCAAGGACTGGATGCCGGACGCCTACCGCAAGACCCTGATCCGCCAGATTTCGCAGCATGCGCACTCGGAAATCGTCGGCCAGTTGCCCGAAGGTAACTGGGTCACGCGCGCCCCCACCCTGAAACGCAAGTCGATCCTGCTGGCCAAGATCCAGGACGAAGCCGGTCACGGCCTGTACCTGTACAGCGCCGCGGAAACCCTGGGCGTGTCGCGCGACGACTTGCTGGCCGCCTTGCACTCGGGCAAAGCCAAGTATTCCAGCATCTTCAACTATCCCACGCTGTCGTGGGCCGACATGGGCGCCATCGGCTGGCTGGTCGACGGTTCCGCCATCATCAACCAGATTCCCCTGTGCCGCTGCTCGTACGGTCCGTATGCGCGCGCCATGATCCGCGTCTGCAAGGAAGAATCGTTCCATGCGCGCCAGGGTTACGACATCATGATGTCGCTGTGCAAGGGCACCCCGGCACAGAAAGCCATGGCGCAGGATGCCTTGAACCGCTGGTGGTGGCCGTCGCTGATGATGTTCGGTCCATCGGACGCCGCTTCCGTCAACAGCGCCCAGTCGGCGCAATGGCGCATCAAGCTGTTCTCGAACGATGAATTGCGCCAGCGCATGGTCGACCAGACCGTGCCGCAAATCGAATACCTGGGTCTGACCGTGCCCGATCCCGACCTGAAGTTCAATGCGGAAACGGGCCACTATGAATTCGGCGAGATCGACTGGTCCGAGTTCAACAATGTCTTGAAGGGCAATGGCCCGTGCAACCGCGAACGCCTGCAAACGCGCGTGAAAGCGTATGAAGACGGCGAATGGTTCCGCGATGCCTTGGTCGCCTACGCCGACAAGCAAGCCGCTAGCAAAGCGGCAGCCTGAAAACATCTATAAAAGGGGATAGCAACATGAGCAAAGAATGGCCTTTGTGGGAAGTTTTCATCCGCAGCCAGCACGGCTTGGCGCACAAGCATGTGGGCAGCCTGCACGCTTCCGACGCCACCATGGCGGTCAACCATGCGCGCGACGTCTATACGCGCCGCAATGAAGGCGTGAGCATCTGGGTGGTGCGCGCGGCCGATATCGTCGCCAGCAGCCCCGGCGACAAGGGCGCCCTGTTCGAACCGTCGAACAGCAAGGTGTACCGCCATCCCACCTTCTTCCCGATGCCGGAAGAAGTCAAGAACCTGTGATGGGAGCACCGGCAATGGATGACAAGGTTAACTACTTGCTGCGCCTGGGCGACAACGCCCTGATCCTCAGCCAGCAGCTGTCGCAGCTGTGCGGCAAGGGTCCCGCGCTGGAAGAGGACATGGCGCTGACCAACGTGGCGCTGGACCTGCTGGGCCAGACGCGTTTGTGGTTCAGCTATGCGGCCGAACTGGAAAATGCGGGCCGCGACGAAGACGACATCGCCTTTTTGCGCGATGCCCACGATTTCAAGAATTGCCTGCTGGTCGAACAGCCGAACGGCAATTACGCCGACACCATGATGCGCCAGTTCTTCTTCGACAGCTGGCACTACTTCCAGCTGCTGGAACTGGCGAAATCGACGGATGCGCGCATCGTCGAGGTGGCGCAAAAATCGATCAAGGAAGTGACGTATCACCTGCGCCGCAGCGGTGACCTGATCGTGCGCCTCGGCGACGGCACGGCGGAAAGCCATGCGAAAACGCAGGCCGCGGCCGACAAGCTGTGGATGTACACGGGCGAGATGTTCCGGTACGACGCCGTCGACCAGGCCATGGTCGCCGCCGGCATCGCGCCCCCATCGGACATCCTGCGCCAGGCTTTCCTCGAACACGTGGCCGAGATCTTCGCCGAAGCGACGCTGGTCATGCCGGCGCCCGACGCCTGGATGCAAAAGGGCGGCAAGCAGGGCACGCACACGGAACACCTGGGTTTTATCCTGGCCGAGATGCAGTTCCTGCAGCGCGCCTATCCCGGGGCGGAGTGGTAATGAACACGGCTGCGGCAGCGCTGGACGCCGCCCAGGTCTGGGCCTGGCTGGGCGACGTGCCGGACCCGGAAATTCCCGTCATTTCGGTGGTGGACCTGGGCATCGTGCGCGCCGTCGAAGTCACCGGCGGCGACGCCTGCACCGTGACGATCACGCCCACGTATTCGGGCTGTCCGGCCATGCAGGTGATCGCCGACGCCGTCACGGATGCCTTGCGCAGCCATGGCGTAGCGAAGGTGACGCTGGTGAACCAGCTGGCGCCCGCCTGGACCACGGACTGGATGAGCGAGACGGGCAAGGCCAAGCTGAAAGGCTATGGCATCGCCCCGCCGCAGCAGCAGGTGATCGACATCAGCGGTTTGCGCGGCGGCGTCAAGCGCCAGGCCATGCCGAAACTGGACGTGATCTGTCCGAACTGCGGTTCCACGCATACGCAGCTGACCAGCCAGTTCGGCTCCACGCCGTGCAAGGCCCTGTACAAATGCCTGGCTTGCCGCGAACCGTTTGACTACTTCAAGTGCCACTAAAAAAATCAGGCACACGTTCCGAAGAAACTGGAGATGAAGCATGAGTAAATTTTATCCGCTGTGCGTGGCGAACGTGCGCAATGAAACGCGCGACACCATCGCCGTCACGTTCGACGTGCCAGCCGAACTGCAGCAGCAGTTCCGCTTCCAGCAGGGCCAGCACCTGACCCTGCGCGCCCATATCAATGCGGAAGACGTGCGCCGCTCGTATTCCATCTGTTCGGCGGTGCAGGACGGCATCCTGCGCGTGGCCATCAAGCGCACGCCGGGCGGCGCCTTTTCCACCTGGGCCAACGACACTTTGAAAGCCGGCGCCACCATCGAGGTGATGCCGCCCATGGGCCACTTCAACGTGCCGCTCGACTGCGTCAACCGCAAGCACTACCTGGCGTTTGCGGCCGGCAGCGGCATCACGCCCATCCTCTCCATCATCAAGACGACCCTGCTGACGGAACCCCTGAGCCGCTTTACCCTGTTCTACGGCAACCGCGCCTCGTCGTCCGTCATCTTCAAGGAAGAATTGACGGACTTGAAGGACGTGTACCTGGAGCGTTTGAACCTGGTCTACGTGATGAGCCGCGAACAGCAGGACATCGAACTGTTCAACGGCCGCATCACGCAGGAAAAATGCGAGCAGTTCCTGCAGCACTGGATCAAGATCGAAGACTACGACAATGCCTTCATCTGCGGTCCGGAAGACATGATGCTGGGCGTCTCCGCTGCCCTGCAGGCAGCCGGCATGCCCAAGCAGAATATCAAGATCGAGCTGTTCGCCGCCAGCATCCCGAAAAACGCCCACAAGCCGCGCGCCCAGCTGGCCGCCGATGCCGTGCAGGAAACGGAAGTGACCGTCATCCTGGATGGCAACCACACCACCTTCACGATGGACAAGGACAAGGAATCCATCCTCGACGCGGGCCTGCGGCAGGGCATCGACATGCGCTACTCGTGCAAGGGCGGCGTATGCTCGACTTGCCGCTGCAAGATCCTCGACGGCAAGGTTGAAATGGACGTCAACTACGCGCTGGAAGACTATGAAGTGGCGCGCGGCTTCATCCTTAGCTGCCAGAGTTTCCCTCTCACAGACAAGGTCGTGGTCGACTTCGACCAGGCTGAATAAGCCGGTGCAGGGCACGGGCCCTGCCTTACCTATTACACAAGCGAGACGCCATGAGCTACCAAAACATCCTCTTTACCATCGAGCAGGGCATTGCCACGCTCACCCTGAACCGTCCCGAAAAACTCAATAGTTTTACGCAAGCCATGCACGAGGAAGTGCGCGACGCGATTGCGAAAGTCAATGCCGACAGTTCCGTGCGCGTGTTCGTGCTGACAGGGGCAGGCCGCGGTTTTTGCGCGGGCCAGGACTTGTCCGACCGCGCCGTGGAACCGGGCTCGAAGGGCGTGGACCTGGGCGAGTCCGTGGAAAAGAACTATGCGCCGCTGGTGCTGGCCCTGAAAGCGCTGCCGATGCCCGTGATCTGCGCCGTCAATGGCGTGGCTGCCGGCGCGGGCGCCAACCTGGCGCTGGCGTGCGACATCGTCATTGCCGGCAAGTCGGCCAGTTTCGTGGAAGTATTCTGCAAGCTGGGCCTGATCCCGGACACGGGCGGCACCTTCTTCCTGCCGCGCCTGATCGGTTCCGCGCGCGCCATGGGCCTGGCCATGCTCGGCGAAAAACTGACGGCGGAAAAAGCGGAAGATTGGGGTTTGATCTGGAAATGCGTCGAGGATGCCCAGCTGGCCGACGAAACGCGCAAGCTGGCCGTGCACTTTTCCACAGCCCCCACCAAGGGCCTGGCCTATACCAAGCAGGCGCTGGCCGCCAGCGGCGCGAATACTCTGCCGCAGCAGCTGACGCTGGAAGCGCGCATGATGAGCGATCTCGGTAACAGCGACGATTACCGCGAAGGCGTGGCCGCCTTCATGGAAAAGCGCGCACCGCAATTCAAGGGACATTGATATGGCAGCTCTGGACAACAACAGTATCGTCGCCGTCATCGGCAGCGGCGCCATGGGCGCCGGCATCGCGCAGGTGGCCGCAGCCGCCGGTTACCGCGTCAAACTGTACGATACGCGCACGGAAGCCGTCAGCAAGGCGTTGGCCGACATTGGCAAGATGTATGCGAAGCTGGCTGAAAAGGGACGTATGACGCCCGACGAAGCCGCGGCCGCCACGGCGCGCCTGCAGGCGGCCGGCAGCCTGGCTGATGTGGCAGATGCTGCCCTGGTGGTGGAAGCCATCGTGGAAAACCTCGACGTCAAGCGCGGCCTGTTCGCCGAACTCGAAGCGCTGGTTGGCGACGACTGCATCCTGGCGACGAACACCTCGTCGATTTCCGTCACGGCGATTGCCGCCAAGCTGCGCCGCCCGGAACGCCTGGTCGGTATGCACTTCTTTAATCCCGTGCCCCTGATGGCGCTGGTGGAAGTGATCAGCGGGCTGGCCACCAGCGAGCAAGTCGCCGCCACCATCTACGATACGTCCATCGCCTGGGGCAAGAATCCCGTGCATGCGAAATCGACGCCCGGCTTTATCGTCAACCGTGTCGCCCGTCCGTTTTACGCGGAAGGTTGGCGCCTGTTGAATGAACAGGCGGGCGACGCCGCCACCATCGACGCCGTGCTGCGCGAAGCGGGCGGTTTCCGCATGGGCCCATTCGAGCTGATGGACCTGATCGGCCATGACGTCAATTTCTCCGTCACGCAATCCGTGTTCAGCGCCTATTTCAACGATCCGCGCTTTACGCCGTCCGTGCTGCAGCAGGAAATGGTCAACGCCGGTTTCCTCGGCCGTAAATCGGGCCGGGGTTTTTACCTGTACGGCGAAGGGGCCGCTGCCCCCGTGGCGCAGGCGGAAGGCGCGCAAGCGAAGCCGGAATTCGTTGCCCTGTCGGCCGCCATCGGCGGCGATGGCCGTGGCCACAGCGGCATCATCCGCAGTCTGGTGCAGCGCCTGGAGCAGGCCGGCATCACCGTCAGCCGCCGCGTGACGCAGGAAGGCCAGGCCCACGACGAGGCGCCCGCCCTGCATTGCCATGGCGCCGCGATTTACCTGACCGATGGCCGCAGTGCCACCCAGCGTGCGCACGACAACCAGCATCCGGACACGGTGCTGTTCGACCTGGCGCTCGATTACGCCGGTGCCAAGCGCATCGCCGTGGCCCGCGCCGACCAGTGCAGCGACGCCGCCTACGCGGCCGTCGTTGGCCTCTTCCAGCAGGCCGGTTTCATCGTCACGCGCCTGGACGACGTGCCTGGCCTGGCCGTCATGCGCACGGTGGCCATGCTGGCCAACGAAGCGGCCGACGCCGTCAACCAGGGCGTGTGCACGGTGGCTGCCGTCGATATCGCCATGCAGAAGGGCGTCAACTATCCGTGCGGACCGCTGGCCTGGGCCGATGCCGTCGGCGTCCAGCACATCGTGACCGTGCTGCACCACCTGGCGCAAGGCTATGGCGAAGACCGCTACAGGGTCTCGCCGCTGCTGCGCCGCAAACTTGCCAATGGAGATCGCTTCCATGCCGAATGAAGACTACAACATGACCGCACAAGCCCTGGCCGAAGCGGCCGCTGCCTCCATGCTGTCGCGCGATAACGCCACCGCCGCCATGGGCATCGCCCTGGCCGACGTGGGCCCCGGTCATGCCCGCATGACGATGACGGTGCGCGCAGACATGCTCAATGGCCACCAGACCTGCCATGGCGGTTTTATCTTTGCCTTGGCCGACAGCGCCTTCGCGTTTGCCTGCAACAGCTACAACATGAACACCGTGGGCGCCGGCTGCACCATCGATTACCTGGCGCCGGGTCGCGAAGGCGACGTGCTGACGGCGCACGCCGTCGAACAGGCGCTGGCCGGCAAGAGTGGTGTCTATGACGTCAAGGTCAGCAACCAGGACGGGCGCGCCATCGCGCTCTTCCGCGGCAAGTCGATTCGCGTGGCGGGTGAAGTCATCAGCAATTGAAGTTACAAGAGCAGGCTTGAACTGCCGGAACGAATTACATAGTTATAGAACCGAATCAGGAGACAGAGATGGTCCAGAGAACCCCAGCACCGAATGACCTCGAGCCGATCGAGCGCGCCAGCAAGGATGAACTGCAGGCGCTGCAGCTCGAACGCATGAAATGGACGCTCAAGCACGCGTATGACAACGTGCCCCATTACCGCGCCGCTTTTGACGAAGCGGGCGTGCATCCGGACGACCTGAAATCCCTGTCCGACCTGGCCAAATTCCCGTTCACCGATAAAAAGGTCTTGCGCGACAATTACCCGTTCGGCCTGTTCGCCGTGCCGCGCGAGCAAGTGGTGCGCATCCACGCGTCCAGCGGCACCACGGGCAAGGCCACGGTGGTCGGCTACACGCAGAACGATATCGATACCTGGGCCAACGTGGTGGCGCGCTCGATCCGCGCCGGCGGCGGCCGCGCGGGCGACATGGTGCATATCTCCTACGGCTACGGCCTGTTCACGGGCGGCCTCGGCGCGCATTATGGCGCCGAGCGCCTGGGTTGCACGGTCATTCCGATGTCCGGCGGGCAGACGGAAAAGCAGGTGCAACTGATCCAGGATTTCAAGCCGTCGATCATCATGGTTACGCCATCGTACATGCTCAACATCATCGAGGAATTCACGCGCCAGGGTCTCGATCCGGCCGAGTCCTCGCTGAAGGTGGGCATCTTCGGCGCCGAGCCGTGGACAGATGCGATGCGCTCGGAAATCGAAGCGCGCGCCGGCATCGACGCCGTCGATATCTACGGCCTGTCCGAAGTGATGGGCCCTGGCGTGGCGTCCGAATGCATCGAGAGCAAGGACGGTCCCGTCATCTGGGAAGACCATTTTTATCCGGAGATCATCGATCCGGAAACGGGTGAAGTGCTGCCGGACGGCGAAGAGGGCGAGCTGGTGTTTACCTCGCTGTCGAAGGAAGCGCTGCCCATCATCCGCTACCGCACGCGCGACCTGACCCGCTTGCTGCCGCCGACCTCGCGCTCGATGCGTCGCATCGGCAAGATCACGGGCCGCTCGGACGACATGCTGATCATTCGCGGCGTGAACGTCTTCCCCACGCAGATCGAAGAGCTGATCCTGAAAATGCCGAAGCTGGCGCCGCAATACCAGCTGGTGGTCACGCGCGACGGCCACCTCGACAAGCTGGAAGTGGTGGCTGAATTGCGCATCGACCTGACGTCCACGATCTCGGCCAGCGAAACGGACGCGGTGGCGCGCGAGCTGGAACACCGTATCAAGACGCACGTGGGTGTGAGCACGCGCGTGCGCCTGGTGGCCGCCGCCGGCATCGAACGCACCCTGACGGGCAAGGCCCGCCGCGTGGTTGACCAGCGCCCGAAGATCTTCTCCTGATAGCCCGAACAAGGAACCAGACATGAACGACGCTTTTATCTGTGACGCCGTGCGCACTCCCTTTGGCCGCTATGGTGGCGCCTTGGCCAGCGTGCGCGCGGACGACCTGGGCGCACTGCCGATTGCCGCGCTGATCGCCCGCAACCCTTCCGTCGACTGGACCGCCATCGACGACGTATTTTACGGCTGCGCCAACCAGGCGGGCGAAGACAACCGCAACGTGGGCCGCATGGCTGCGCTGCTGGCCGGTTTGCCGGCGGCAGTACCGGCCAACACCATCAACCGTCTGTGCGGTTCCAGCCTGGACGCCGTCGGCATGGCTGCCCGCTCTATCAAGGCGGGTGAGGCGGAACTGATCATCGCCGGTGGCGTGGAAAGCATGACGCGCGCGCCTTTCGTGATGGGCAAGGCCGATAGCGCGTTCTCGCGCGCGGCAAAGATCGAGGACACGACCCTGGGCTGGCGTTTTGTGAACGGCAAGATGAAGGCGCAGTACGGCATCGACACCATGCCGGAAACGGCGGAAAACGTGGCCGTGGAATTTGGCATCAGCCGCGCCGACCAGGATGCACTGGCCTTGCGCAGCCAGCAGCGCTGGGCCGCCGCCCACGCGGCCGGCGTGTTCGAGCGCGAAATCGTGCCCGTCGCCGTGCCGCAAAAAAAGGGTGATCCGAAGATGGTCACCAGCGACGAACATCCGCGTCCGGACACCTCGCTGGAAATGCTGGCAAAGCTCAAGGGCGTGGTCAAGCCGGACGGCACGGTCACGGCCGGCAATGCCTCGGGCTTGAACGATGGCGCCTGCGCCATCTTGCTGGCGTCCGCCGCCGCCATCGATAAATACAAACTGACGCCGCGCGCAAAGGTGCTGGGCATGGCCACGGCCGGGCTGGCGCCGCGCATCATGGGCTTCGGCCCTTCGCCTGCTTCGCGCAAGGTGCTGGCGCAGACGGGATTGACCATCGAGCAGATGGACGTCATCGAACTCAATGAAGCGTTTGCCGCGCAGGCGCTGGCCGTCACGCGCGACCTGGGCCTGGCGGACGATGCCGCGCACGTGAACCCGAATGGCGGCGCCATCGCCATCGGCCATCCGCTGGGCGCATCGGGTGCGCGCCTGGTGATGGCCGCCCTGAACCAGCTCGAACGCACGGGCGGGCGCTATGCTTTGTGCACCATGTGCATCGGCGTGGGGCAGGGTATAGCTGTAGTGATTGAACGCGTATAAAAAAGCAAAAAAGGCGCAGGCTGTTAAAAAAGCGCCAACCATACATAGACCGTAGTGCCAACCTGGTGGAGACCACAATGATTGCCAATATCTTCAAGAAAACCCTGATCGCCGGCGTGCTGGCCATGTCCGCTGCGGGCGCGTATGCGGCCGATAACATCAAGATCGGCTCCGTGCTGTCCGTTACGGGTCCTGCCGCCTTCCTGGGCGACCCGGAGCTGAAAACCCTGCAGCTGTATATCGAGAAGATCAACGCGGCCGGCGGGGTCCTGGGACGCAAGCTGGAACTGGTGCATTACGATGACGGCAGCGACGCGGCCAAGGCCAACGGTTTTACCAAGCGCCTGATCGAATCGGACAAGGTCGACGTGTTGATCGGCGGCACCACCACGGGCGCGACGATGGCGATGGCGCCGCTGGTGGATCGCGCCAGCATGCCGTTCATTTCGCTGGCCGGTGCCGTTGTCATCATCGATCCGGTCAAGAAATGGGTGTTCAAGACGCCGCACACGGATCGCATGGCGGCCGAGAAGGTGTTCGAGGACATGAAGAAGCGCGGCATCAGCAAGGTGGGCCTGCTGTCGGAAACGAGCGGCTTTGGCGCCTCGGGCCGCAAGGAATCGCAGATCGTCGCCTCCAAATACGGCATCACCCTGGTGGCCGATGAAACCTACGGCCCGAAAGACACGGACATCACGGCGCAGCTCACGCGCATCAAGAACACCGCCGGCGTGCAAGCCGTGTTCGTCTTCGGCTTGGGCCAGGGCCCGGCCGTCGTGACCAAGAACTATGGCCAGCTGGGCATGGCCGCGCTGCCGCTGTACCAGTCGCACGGCGTGGCGTCGGACGAATACCTGAAATTGTCGGGCAAGGCCGCCGAAGGCGTGCGCCTGCCGACGCCGGCCCTGCTGATCGGCGCCATGCTGCCCGACAGCGACGCGCAGAAGGCCGTCGTCGTCGGCTACGACAAGACGTATAAAGACCGCTACAAGATCGACCCGTCGACCTTTGGCGGCTATGCGCTCGACGCCCTGAACCTGTCGGTGGACGCCATCAAGCGCGCCGGCGGCACGGACCGCGAAAAAGTGCGGGCAGCGCTGGAGCAGACCAAGGGTTTTGTCGGTACCACCGGCGTGTTTAACATGTCGGCCAAGGACCACATGGGCCTGGACCTGTCGGCTTTCCGCATGGTCGAAGTGAAGAATGGCGAATGGCAATTGTCTAAATAAGTTCGAGAAGGTAAGCCAGAAGTACCCGCGCGGGCCACCCTCGAAGGCGGTTCGCGCGCAGCCGAACATAATGGAGACACCATGGAAGTCGCTCAATTTCTACAATTTCTGTATTCCGGGATGACGGTCGGTTCCGCCTACGCGCTGGCGGCGCTGGGCTTTACCATCATCTACAACACCAGCGGCGTGATCAATTTCGCCCAGGGCGAATTCATCATGCTGGGCGGGATGCTGGCCGCCGTGATGTCGGCTGCCGGCGTGCCGCTGCCGCTGGCCATCATCCTGGCCGTCATCGCCACCGGTATCGTGGGCCTGTTGATGGAAAAGACCGTGATCGAACCGGCGCAAAATGCGCAGGTCATCACGCTCCTGATCATCACCATCGGCGCCTCCCTCGTGCTGCGCGGCCTGGTGCAAATCTGGCTGGGCAAGGATACGCATTCGCTGCCGGCCTTTTCCGGCGATGCGCCGATCGAATTCCTGGGCGCCAGCCTGCTACCGCAAAGCCTGTGGGTGCTGGGCGTCACGGTGGTCATCGTGCTGGTGCTGGGCTGGTTCTTTGGCCGCACCCTGATGGGCAAGGCCATGCTGGCCACTTCGCACAACAAGCTGGCGGCACAACTGGTGGGCATCAACACGCGCAAGGTGCTGCTGTTCTCGTTCGGCCTGTCGGCCTTGCTGGGTGCTGCCGGCGGCATCCTCGTTGCACCGATCACCTACACTTCATATGACGCTGGCATCATGCTGGGCCTGAAAGGCTTTGTCGCCGCTGTCCTCGGTGGCCTGGGCGGCGGCGCCGGTGCGATTGCCGGTGGCCTGATCCTCGGCATCGCCGAAGCCATGACGGCCGGCTACATCTCGTCGGCCTACAAGGACGCGGTGCCCTTTGTGCTGATTTTATTGATCCTGTTCTTCCTGCCGCAAGGCTTGTTTGGCGCTAAAAATTCGGAGCGTGTATGACCAACTTTTTCACACGCTCGCGCCACGGAGGCTTGCTGGTGCTGGCCCTGGTGCTGGCCATCCTGCCCCTGTTCCTGAGCAACGCGTTCTATTATGACGTGGCGATCCGCATCGCCCTGAACGCCATCGTCGTCATCGGCCTGAACCTCCTGATGGGCTACACGGGCCAGATCAGCCTGGGCCACGCGGGTTTCTATGGCCTGGGCGCGTATGCGTCGGCCGTGCTGACCACGCACTACAACTGGCCGCCGCTGGCCGCGCTGGCGGCGGGCGCCGTCGCCACGGGTTTGCTGGCGCTGCTGCTGGCCCGTCCCGTGCTGAAACTCAAGGGCCATACCCTGGCCATGGCGACCCTGGGACTGGGCATCATCATTTCCATCGTTATCAACAACGAGACGCAGTGGACGGGCGGCCCGGACGGTATCGGCGTCTCCGCCTTCACGGTCGCCGGCCTGGAAATCGCCGGCGAGAAATCGTGGTACCTGGTGTGCGCCGTGCTGCTGTTGCTGGTGACGTGGCTGGCCCTGAACCTGATCGATTCTCCCGTCGGCCGAGCGTTGCAGGCCATTCACGGCTCGGAAGTGGCGGCCCGTGTGGTCGGCGTCGACACGACGCGCTTCAAGGTGCGCGTGTTCGTGCTGTCGGCGGTGATTGCCAGCATCGCGGGCAGCATCAGTGCCCACTACATCGGTTTCATCACCCCCAACCTGGCCGGTTTCTTCCACTCGATCGAACTGGTGACGATGGTGGTGGTGGGCGGCATGGCATCGATCTTCGGTTCCATCATCGGCGCAGCGTTGCTGACTATCTTGCCGCAATTGCTGTCCAGTTTTGAAGGCTGGGAAACGGTGGTGTTTGGCGTGATCCTGATGGCGACCATGATCTTCATGCCAAAAGGCCTGGTACCCAGCCTGGCCAGCCGTTCGCGCAAGCGGGCAGCCGTGCCGAAGGCGCCCGTCAAATCCGCGCAGGAGGTGTGAGATGCTGACGATTAAGAACTTGAGCAAAAGCTTCGGTGGCGTGCACGCGGTGCAGGATGTCAGTTTCACGGTCAAGGAAGGCAATATCCACTCCGTGATCGGGCCGAATGGCGCCGGCAAGACGACCCTGTTCAACCTGATCACGGGCGTCTACACGCCGAGCAAGGGCGAGATATTGCTCAATGGCGAGAACGTGGCTGCCATGCCGCCCGATGCGCTGGCGCGGCGCGGCATGAGCCGCACCTTCCAGAATCTGCAAGTGTGCATGAACATGACGGCCATCGACAACGTGATGGTGGGTGCGCATTTGCGCCTGAACCAGAACCTGTTCGCCTCCATGCTGCGCCTGCCGTCCGTGCGCCGCGCGGACGCGGCTTGCCGCGACGAGGCGGCCGGCCTGATGGAGTTTGTCGGCGTGGGCCGGCATATCGACGACGAGGCAGGGCAGATGTCGTATGGCGCCTTGAAACGCCTGGAAATCGCGCGCGCGTTGGCGGCCAAGCCGAAAGTGCTGTTGCTCGATGAACCGGCCGCGGGCCTGAACCACACGGAAACGGGCGAAATCGAAGCCCTGATCCGCAAGGTGGCGCAATCGGGGGTGACGGTGGTGCTGGTCGAGCATGACATGAAACTGGTGATGAATCTGTCGGACCATATCCTAGTGCTCGACTATGGCAAGAAGCTGGCCGAAGGGACTGCCGCCGAAGTGCGCGCGAATCCCGACGTGGTGGCGGCATATCTGGGAGTGGCGGCATGATGCAAAATGAAATTCAGGCTCCGCTGGTGCTCGACATCCAGGGATTGACCAGCCACTATGGCCGCATCCAGGCCCTGCACGGCATCGACCTGCAGGTGCGCCAGGGCCAATTGGTGGCGCTGGTGGGCGCCAATGGCGCCGGCAAGACGACCCTGCTGCGCGCCATCTCCGGCGTGCAGCCGATCAGCGCCGGCAGCATCGCCTTCGCGGGCCAGGACGTGAGCCGCATGAGCGCGGACAAGCGCGTGCGCAGCGGTATTTGCCAGGTGCCGGAAGGGCGGCAAGTGTTCGGCCCCATGACGGTGGAAGACAATCTGCGCCTGGGCGCCTTTACCCGCCCTGCGCAGGACGTGGCGGGCGACATGGAGCGCATGTATGGCCTGTTCCCGATCCTGAAGGAAAAGCGTCTGCTGTTGGCCGGAACGCTCTCCGGCGGACAGCAGCAGATGCTGGCCATGGCGCGCGCGCTGATGGGCCGCCCGCAACTACTGCTGCTCGACGAACCGAGCATGGGCCTGGCGCCGCTCCTGATCGCGGAAATCTTCCGCATCGTGGCCGAATTGCGCGACCAGGGCATCACAATCTTCCTCGTCGAGCAGAACGCGCATGCGGCCCTGTCGATCGCCGACGTGGGCTACGTGATCGAGACGGGCGCCATCACGCTGTCCGGTCCAGGCCCTGAATTGCTGCATAACGAACAGGTACAAAGCGCCTATCTGGGCATGTAAGGAGTCTGTATGGTCAAAGTGTATGAAATCAACGGCGTCACCCCCGTCGTCCACCCCAGCGCCTATGTGCACCCGTCGGCCGTGCTGATCGGCGACGTGATCGTCGGCCCGCGCTGCTATATCGGCCCGCTGGCCTCGATCCGCGGCGACTTCGGCCGCCTGATCCTGGAAGAGGGCGCGAACCTGCAGGACACCTGCGTCATGCACGGTTTTCCCGGCTGCGACACGGTGGTCGAAGTCGATGGCCATATCGGCCATGGCGCCGTGCTGCACGGCTGCCGCATCGGTCGCAATGCGCTCGTCGGCATGAATGCGGTGGTGATGGACAACGCCATCATCGGCGAGGAGTCCATCGTCGCGGCCATGAGTTTCGTCAAGGCGGGCATGATCGTCGCGCCGCGCAGCATGGTGGTGGGCACGCCGGCCAAGGTGATGCGCGCGCTCACCGACGATGAAATCAAATGGAAAAGCTCGGGCACGGGCCAGTACCACGAACTGGCCGTGCGCTCCATGCACACGATGCGCGAAGTGGAAGCCCTGACGGAAGTCGAGGCAAACCGCCAGCGCCTGAATTTCGAATCGGCCTTGCCGCTGCATCTGCACAAGAACGCAGCAGCGCAGTAAGCCAGCATGGGCCTAGGTCGGATTGCGTGGGGCAGTGCCCCGCGCAATCCGACGCCACCAACATCACCAACACCTTTGTCTTACGGAGAAACCACATGGCTCACATATCCACGCTGCAAAGCCTGATCGCCGGCCGCTGGCTGGGCGAAAGCGCCGCCGTGCCCCTGCACAGCGCCTTGAACAACCGCGTCATCTATCACACGCACGGGGAAAAGATCGACTTCGACGAAGCCGTCACGTATGCGCGCAAGACGGGCGTACCGGGCCTGATGGCGCTGGACTTCCAGCAGCGCGCCGCACGCCTGAAGGCACTGGCGCTGTACCTGGTCGAGCGCAAGGAAGAGCTGTACGCGATCTCGCACCTGTCGGGCGCCACCCGCGCCGACAGCTGGGTCGATATCGAAGGCGGTACAGGCACCCTGTTCGCCTACGCCAGCATGGGCAGCAACGAGCTGCCGTCGTCGAACGTGCTGCACGAAGGCCCGGCTATCGCGCTGGGCAAGAAGGGCGGTTTCGCCGGCACGCACATCCTGGTGCCGCGCGGCGGCCTGGCCGTGCACATCAACGCCTTCAACTTCCCCATCTGGGGCTTGCTGGAAAAATTCGCGCCCAGCTTCCTGGCGGCCATGCCCTGCATCGCCAAGCCGGCCACGGCGACGAGCTACCTGACGCAAGCCGTCGTGCGCATGATGCACGAATCGGGCTTGCTGCCGGCCGGCAGCCTGCAATTGGTGATCGGTTCCACGGGCGACTTGCTGGACCGCCTGAATGGCCAGGATTTCGTCACCTTCACGGGATCGGCCGCCACGGCCGCCAAGCTGCGCACGAATCCGAACCTGATCGCCCAGTCCGTGCCGTTCAACGGCGAAGCCGATTCGCTCAACTGCGCCATCCTGGCGCCGGACGTCACGCCCGACGATGTGGAATTCGACCTCTTCGTCAAGGAAGTCGTGCGCGAGATGACGGGCAAGTCGGGTCAGAAGTGCACGGCCATCCGCCGCATCATCGTGCCCGAGCACCTGATGGATGCCGTCGGCACGCGCTTGCGCGAACGCCTGGCCAAGGTGGTGGTGGGCGATCCGTCCATCGAAGGCGTGCGCATGGGCGCGCTGGCCTCGAAAGAGCAGCAGAACGACGTGGCCGAGCGCGTCGCCACCCTGTCGCAGGGTAACGAGGTGGTGTTCGGCGCGGCCGACGGCTTCAATCCGCTGGGCGATGACGCTCAAGATGGCAGCTTCTTCTCGCCCACCCTGCTGCTGTGCCGCGACGCCTTTGGCAACGATGCCGTGCATGACGTGGAAGCGTTCGGTCCCGTCAGCACCATGATGGGCTACAACGATATCGATGAAGCGCTGGCCCTGGCCGCGCGCGGCAAGGGCAGCCTGGTAAGCACCCTGGTGACGCGCGATCCGAAGATCGCCGCGCGCGTGGTGCCGCAAGTGGCGGCCACGCATGGCCGCGTGCACGTGCTCGAGCGCGTGGCGTCCGTCGATTCGACGGGCCATGGCTCGCCCCTGCCGCAGCTGAAGCACGGCGGCCCTGGCCGCGCGGGCGGCGGCGAAGAGCTGGGCGGCGTGCGCGCCGTGCGCCACTACCTGCAACGGGCGGCCGTGCAAGGCTCGCCGACCATGCTGGCGGCCATCACGGGAGAGTACGTGCGCGGCGCGGACGTCAACGAAAGCCCGATCCACCCGTTCCGCAAGCACTTCGATGACTTGAAGACGGGCGACTCGCTGCTCACGCATCGCCGCACCGTCAGCGAAGCGGACATCGTCGCCTTTGGCGGCATCTCGGGCGACTTCTTCTACATGCATTTCGACGAAATCGCGGCCAAGGAGTCGCAGTTCGGCAAGCGCATCGCCCACGGCTACTTCGTGCTGTCGGCGGCCGCCGGCCTGTTCGTCTCGCCCGGCGTGGGCCCCGTGCTGGCCAATTATGGTCTGGACAACCTGCGCTTCGTCGCGCCCGTCGCCATCGGCGACACCATCCGCGCCCGCCTGACGTGCAAGCGCAAGGTCGACCGCAACCGCAAGGACGTGTTTGGCGTAGGACAGGGCGTGGTGGCGTGGGACGTGCAGGTGACGAACCAGAATGAAGAACTGGTGGCCAGCTACGACATCCTGACCCTGGTGTCGAAGCGCGAATAAGACAGCTTGCCGTGCGGGTGCCCTGCCCGGATGGCGCACCTGCACGGTTGCTGCAGGTGCGTTATCAGAAAAGTTGTTGAAAGAGAGGAAATTTAAATTTCCTGTTAGAAAAGTGAGTATTGGATAGTATTGTTGTATTCTTACTAGCTATGATGGCATTCCGTTATCAGCACGTCACTCTTAACTGAATGCCCATGTCCCTCCGCCATATGCTGAACAGTGTTTGCCTGTCCCTTGCGTTATGTTCTTGCGCGGTACAGCAAACGCCGGCAGTAATCTCCCTCGTTCCTGCAGGTGACAGCGTTGAACGTACGCTGGCCTCTGCGCTCGAAATTCAGCTGAACACGGGTTACCACCGTACCTTGAAGGCCGGGAGCCACTGGAGACAGATTGGCAGCGTGCCGCAAGGCGCAGTCTACAAGCCTTACCTGGATGTGTTTACGATCGAGGGGGCGCATATCCATGAAGCGTACCTGGTTGTTGAAAGTGCCATGCTGGTCGGATTTTATCTTCCTGCCGAACGCAGTTATGTCAGCCTGAATCAGCGGAAGTCCATTCTTTTCAACTAAACAGGAAACCATGAAACTCGTGAAACTTGCCCTGATTGGTGCCGTTGTCGCCTTGACCGGTTGTGCCGCCAGCGGTCCCAAGTTCTCTGCCATGCAGGCATCGACGCCAACGCTGAATGCAGACCAGGGCCGTATTTATTTCTACCGTACTAGCAGCATGTTTGGTGCGGCGCTCCAGCCGGCGGTAATGATGGATGGCTCGGAAGTGGGGAAATCCCAGCCAGGCGGATATTTTTACGTGGATGCTGCCACCGGCAGTCATGAAGCCAGCACCTCGACCGAGGCGACCAATAAGGTCAGCTTTGTCCTGGAAAAGGGCGAGGTCAAGTATGTGCGTACGTCGCCGGCGATCGGCCTGCTGGTTGGCCGCGTCGTGCCGGAACTGGTGAACGCGGACGAGGCGACGAAGGAGTTGCCGGAACTGAGCTACACGGGCAAAGCCCAATAAGAATCACCGGGCTTGCCAGCCCCGGCGCCGCCCGCACTGTTTTGCGTGGCGGCGTTTTTTTATGTCGGAGCCAGGAAAATCAGCGATATCGGTCCATCAGTTTCTATTCCGATGAATTATCCATAAGTGTATGAAAAGTATAGTGAAAGTGTGGTTTTGCACGGCGTGCTATTTAGATAAACCCCTCTAGAACGCGTGCTTTTTCCTTGAAAACGGGCGAATTCGCTCATTGCCTCCAGAAAACTTTCCAACGTAAAACCTTTTCTCTGTAGCATGGTTTTACTCACTGGTCACGCCGCCATGCACGCCCAAGGCGATGGCGGCGCGAAAAAAACGGACCCGGCCTTTCACGGCCGGTGAGCCATCGACCTCGAGTCCACTCCACGATTAATGTTCACCGCTACGGGTATTTAATTACTATGAATAAACACGTCCTGATTTTCCTGTTGGCCATGCCTCTGGCCATCAGCCATGCCTATGCCGAAGAGGCCACCGGCCCCGCCGTCAAGATCAGCGGTTACGGCACTGCTGCCCTGACCATGGCCGATACCGACAA
Source organism: Janthinobacterium sp. SUN211 (assembly GCF_030587315.1). NCBI lineage: Bacteria > Pseudomonadati > Pseudomonadota > Betaproteobacteria > Burkholderiales > Oxalobacteraceae > Janthinobacterium > Janthinobacterium sp. SUN211. The sequence goes on from NZ_JAPWIC010000006.1 coordinate 229,811, forward strand.
CGCGCAGTTTGCGCGCCCGAATCAGGCTGCCGGCACTGGCCGCACGGCCCGCACGGGTGTCGATTCCAACCTGGGACTGCAAGCCAATGTCACCGTCAATCCCTGGCTGTCGGCCACCGTGCAGGGCCTGGCGCGCAAGGATGGTGAGGACGATTTCGGCGCCGAACTGGCCTGGGCCTTTGCCAAGGCGAAGGTGTCGGACAGCTTCAGCGTGCGCGTCGGTCGCATGGGTCTGCCCGTCTTCATGATTTCCGATTATCGCAACGTGGGCTATGCCAACACCATGCTGCGCCCGCCCGGCGAAATGTATTCGCAGGTTCCCCTCAACAGCATCGATGGCGTCGACGGTACCTACCAGTTCAGCGCGGGCGATACCAGCATCACCACGCAGCTGGCGCTGGGCCGCACCAAGGCCACCCTTGCCACTGGTCCCGATTCGACCGTGCAGGTGGAAGGCAAGTCCATCGTCGCCCTCAACGTGGTGGCCGAACATGGCCCCTTCACCATGCGCTTCGGTCGTGCCGAAACCAAGTTGACGATCAACGATTCACCGAGCCTGAACACCTTGATGGGCAGCTTGCGCGCGGCCGGCAGCGGCTACCGGATCGCCCAGCTGGGTGCCCTGGCCGATGCGCTGGAAGTCAAGGACAAGAAGGCGTCGTTCACGTCCGTGGGCCTGGGCCTGGACTGGAACAATGTCCTGGTGCAGTCCGAATATGCGAAGCGCAAGACGGACAGCTATGTCAGCGACAGCACCTCGTGGTACGTGATGGGCGGCTACCGCATCGGCGCCTTCCTGCCGTATTACAGCCACGCCAGCCTGAAGGCCGATGGCCGCGTGAACAACACCGTGCCTGCATCCTGCCCTGCCGGCTATCCGGCCGCCTGCACGCCGACGCTGCGCGCCCTGTCGACTGGCGTCGACACCCTCGCGTATATGCGCAACCAGCTCGAGCAATCGACGGACAGCATCGGCGTGCGCTGGGACTTCCACCGTTCGGCCGCGCTGAAGGTGCAGATCGACCGCATCAAGCCGAAGAATGGCCCGGGTCTGTTCGTGCAAGCCAAGCCGGGTTTCCATGGCCCCGTCACGGTGGCTGCCGCCGCCATCGATTTCGTTTTCTAAGGAGCGCCGCATGAAACCATTGATCTTGAATGTGGCTGCCTTGCTGGCGCTGTCGACCGCTGTTCCCGCCATGGCCGAAGTGGTTGTGGTGGTCAATCCGAAGAGCGCAGCCGGCGCCATGACGAACGAACAGGTGGCGCAGTTTTTCCTCGGTAAATCGACGGCCATGACGCCGATCGACCAACCGGAAAGCGCCCCCGTGCGCGCCGAGTTCTACAAGAAGGTGACGGACAAGGAGCCCTCGCAGGCGAAGGCCCTGTGGTCCAAGCTGGTCTTCACGGGCAAGGCGACCTTGCCGAAGGAAGTGGCCAATAGCGCCGACGTGAAGAAGGCTGTCGCCGCCGATCCGAAAGCCATCGGCTATATCGAAAAGAGTGCCGTCGACGGCACCGTCAAAGTGGTGCTGACGGCGCCATAAAGCCGGTTCGGGCCGCACGCCATGCGGCGGCCCGATAATTCATCAAAATCAGGAGACAGCAATGAGCATCAAACGCAAGATATGGGCGCTGCCTGTCGTCTCGGCCGTGATTTTTGGGCTGGGGCTGGCCGTCAGCGCCTATCTGTCCACGGCCACGCTCAATTCCATCCACGCCACCGAAAGCGCCGACTATCCCGTGCTTGACATGGCCAAGTCGCTGACCCTGGACGTGGCCGCCGTCGGCGACGCCCTGCGCGATGCCGTCAGCGAAGGTGACAAGGAGCGTATCGGGCAAGTCGGCGGCCAGGCCGTCAAGCTGCGCGCCAAGCTGGCGGCCTTTGCGGCGATCCCCGGCCAGCGCGAACAGGGCCAGCGCCTGGCCAAGGAATTCGATGCCTACTATGCGCCGGCGCTGAGTGCTGCGCGCATCATGCTGGAAATGGAGGAGGGTGACCCGCAAGCGACCGTAGCGCGCATGCAGGGTGCGCTGGCGGTGCTCAACACGGACCTGGCAAAGACCAACGAACAGGCGCAAATACAGTTCAAGCAGGGCATCGAACGCAGCGCGGCCAATGTGCGCAATGCGCTCAATACCAGTATCGCGGTGGCGCTGGCCGTCATCGTCTGCCTGGTGGCCGTGTCGCATTTCGTCGTGCGCGCCATCTGGCAGCAGCTGGGTGGTGAACCCGAATACGCGCGTCAGATCGCGCGCGCCGTGGCCGATGGCGACCTCTCGATGAACATCGTGACCGAGGTGGGCGACCAGAGCAGCTTGCTGGCGGCGCTGAAGGACATGCGCGCCAAGCTCGGCGGCATGGTCTCGGACATCAAGGCGTCGGCTGAAACCATCCAGGTGGCCAGTGCCGAGATTGCCCAGGGCAATGCGGACCTGGCCGCGCGCACGGAATCGCAGGCGGGCAGCCTGGATCAGACGGCGCGCAGCATGGATAGCCTGACCGCCACCGTGCGCGACAACGCCGCCAACGCGGGCCAGGCGCATGAACTGGTGGTGTCGGCATCGTCGGTTGCCGTGAAGGGCGGGCAGGTGGTCAGCCAGGTGGTCACCACCATGGGCGAGATCAATGATTCATCCAGGCGTATCGTCGATATCATTGGCGTCATCGACGGCATCGCCTTCCAGACGAATATCCTGGCCCTGAATGCGGCCGTGGAAGCAGCGCGCGCGGGCGAACAGGGACGGGGCTTTGCCGTGGTGGCGTCCGAAGTGCGCAACCTGGCGCAGCGCAGCGCGGCAGCGGCACGCGAAATCAAGCAATTGATCGGCGATTCGGTGGCCAAGGTCAACGAGGGTTCGAAGCTGGTCGACGAGGCGGGATTGACCATGGGGCAGATCGTCGATTCCGTGAAAAAGGTGGCCGACATCATGGCCGAGATCAGCGCCGCAAGCCAGGCGCAAAGCACCGGCATCGGCGATATCGGCGTGGCCATCGGCAGCATGGATCAAATGACGCAGCAAAATTCCGCGCTGGTGGAAGAAGCATCGGCGGCGGCCGAATCGCTGCAGGAACAGGCCGTGCAACTGGGCACGGCGCTGGCTGTGTTCAAGCTGGCGCAGGGAAGCGCGCCGGCGATGACCACCGTGGCAGCGGCACGGCGGCTGGCGTTGACGAAGGCGGCTTAAACCTTCAGCCCGAACGGATCGTCGATGCTGTGCGCTGGTTCGGTGAACCAGCGCGGGCCGTTTTCCGTCATGTAAAAATGGTCTTCGTGGCGGATGCCGAATTCGCCGGGGATACAGATCATCGGCTCGTTCGAGAAGCACATGCCGACGTCCAGCGGCGTCGTGTCATTGCCCACCAGGTAAGGCCACTCGTGGATATCGAGGCCGATGCCGTGGCCGGTGCGGTGCGGCAGGCCGGGCAGCTTGTAGCCGGGGCCGAAGCCGTCCGCTTCCAGCGAGACGCGCGCCGCGCGGTCCACGTCGCCGCAGGGTACGCCCAGCTGCGCTGCGGCGAATGCGGCTGCCTGCGCCGCCTTTTCGCTGTTCCACACGCTGCGCTGGCGTTCGCTGATGGCGCCAAAAACATAGGTACGCGTGATGTCGGAGATGTAGTTCATCACCTGGCAGCCCGTGTCGATCAGCACCGTGTCGCCCGCTTTCAAAGTCTGCACATAGTTCACGCCATGCGGATAGGCGGTCGCTTCGCCGAACAGCACGATGCAGAAATACGAGCGGGGCGCGCCCACCTTGCGGTGCGCGCGCTGGATGAATTCTTCCACTTCCACCGTCGTGATGCCTTCATACAGCATGCTGGCCGTGGCTACGTGCACGGCCAGGGTCATGTCCATCACGCGCTGCATCAGGGCGATTTCGGCCGGCGACTTGCGGCTGCGGCAGTATGCCGTCACGGTGCGCGCGTTTTCCAGTGCGTAGCCGGGGGCCAGCGGCCGGATGCCGTCGTAGATGAAGAAGGCGGCGCTTTCGCAGATGCCCACGCGCGGCGGCGCGGCCGCATCCTGGGCTATGTCCATGCGCGCCAGCGCGTCGACGAACAGCTGGTACGGGCTTTCATGCTCTTCCCAGCAATTGACCTTGCCCTCGATGACCATGAAGCCCGTCAGGGTGCTTTCTTCGAAGGCGGGGGCGATGTACTCGAGCTCTCCGCTGGCCGGCAGGATGGCGCCCACCATGCGTTCGCTGGCATACCACTTGGTGCCCGTGAAATAGGTGAGGTTGGCGCCCGCGTTCAGGTAGATCGCGGCGATGCCCTGTTTGCGCATGAAGGCTTGCGCCTTGGCGATGCGCTGCGCATGTTCGTCCTTGCCGATGGCGACCATGCCGGACGTCATGTCCGACAGCGATGCCAATGCCTGTTCGATGGAAGTGCCACCTATGCTCATGCCTGCTCCTTTGTTCGATGCTGAATATGGAATGCGGGCATGATATCAGTTCGCGCCTTTCGGCTTGAGCCCGGGCGCGCCGCCGGCGGCATCGGGCGGGGCCAGCACCAGGTCGTGCGGATAGGTGAAGTGCCAGTCCGCGTAGCGTTGCTTGCGGCGCAGGCTGGCGTCTTCGTCGAGAAAATTGTCCTGCTTGATGGGCAGTTGCGGCGATAGCGAATGGATGCCGACGATGCGGCCCTCCTGCCGCAGCACGCCCCATTCCGCCTTGCCCGTGAAGGGGTCCGCATACAGGCGGCGCAAATGCCGCCGGGCGTTGGCGAAGCGCGGGTCGCGCAGCAGTTCCTGCAAGGTCAATGGATAACGGGGCCGCCCGTCGCCCGGGGTGCTGTCGTAGTAGCGGCCCAGCGCATTGCGGAATTCATGGCCGATGAACAGCAGCTCGCGCTCCTTGTCGCGCCGCGCGGCCGTGGCATGCAATTCGCTGGCCAACACCAGGCCCACGCCCATGAAGGCTACCAGCATCAGGGTCCAGATATACGCGAAACCCCGTGCGCGGCGCTGGAAACTAGAGCTGCTCAAAGGGGATGCCCTCGCGCGTCTTGCCCTTGGCGCCGCTGCGCACGTCCGCCACGCCGCCGATTTCGCCATTGGGCGATGGGATCAGTTGCCAGGTGGCGGCGGACTCCGTGACGGGGTCCAGCGGTACGCTGCGGAAGTAATGGTGGGTCACCAGGTCGGCCAGTGCGGCCGGATACTCGCCCTTGTCGGCATAGTATTTATCCAGGCCGCTCCTGAGCACCTGCAGGTTTTCCTTCAGGACGACCTCCTTCGATTTTTCCACCGAGCCGAAATAGCGGGGAATGGCGATCGTCAGCAGCAGCGAGATGATCGCCAGTACCACCAGCAGTTCGACCAACGTAAAACCGCGGCGCGGATGTGAGCAGGGCATCGAAATCACCATTCCTTGAGCGGCACGCCGTTCAGGCCCACCTTGGTCGAGCGCGAGGCGACGTCGAACACGTCTTCGCCTTCGCTGGGATTGTCGGGCGGCGAGGCGTAGGCGCGCTTGCTCCAGCTGTCGGCCGCGCTGCCAGCTTCCCTGGGCAGGAACGGGTCGCGCGGCAGGCGGCGCAAAAAATAGATGTTCTGCTTCGAGGGACTGCGTTGGTCGGGCACGCCCTCGACCAGTTCCTCGAGTTTTTTCGGATAGCCGGAAGCGCCCAGCGAAAGCTTGATGCGGCCATTGTCCGAGGCGCGCTTGTAGGTATCGATCGCTTCGCGTATCTCGATCAGGGCGTTGCGCAACTCCTGTTCCTTCGCCCTTTGCTGCGCCACCTGCGCCATCGGCACGGCGACCGTGGCCAGAGTCGCCATGATCGCCAGGGTGATCATCAGCTCGATGAAGGTAAAGCCCCGCTGTTTCACTGGCCACCTCACTGGCCACCCTTGACAGTGGCCTTGTCGCCTGCCGCTGGCGCCTCGTCGCCGCCCGTCATGGGCGAGCCGCTGCGTGGGGCGGCCTGCTCGGGCGCGGCGACGGCTTCGGGGCTGCCACCCACGCTGGCACGGCCGCCCACGGATGCCTCGGTGCCGGAGTTGAATTCGGCTGTCATCAGGTCCGGGCGGCGGATGCTGCGCAGCAGGCGCGGCGTAATCGACAGCACGATCTCGCTGCGCATGGCGTCGTCCTTCTGGCTGCCGAACAGGCGGTTCAGCACGGGCAGTTCGCCCACGCCCGGCACCTTGTTGGCCGTGCCCCGGTCCTCGTCGCTGATCAGACCTGCCAGCACCTGCGTTTCGCCGTCTTTCAGGCGCAGGACCGTCGAGGCGCTGCGCGTGCCGATCTGGTAAGCCTGCGTGCCCGTCTTGCTGATGACTTCCTTGACGACATTCGACACTTCCAGGTTGATCTTGATGGCCACTTCGTCGTCCAGGTAGACGTTCGGTTCGACGTCGAGCTTCAGGCCCACATCGATGTAGTTGACGCTGTCGGAACTGACGCCGTTATTCGTCGTGACGGTAATGACGGGCACGCGGTCGCCGATCAGGATCTTGGCCTTTTCCTTGTTGCGCACGCGAATGCGCGGATTGGCCAGGATATTGCTGTCGCTGTCCGTCTTGTTGGCGTTCAGGGTGACGCCGCCGATGCCCAGGTTGATGTTGTCGCCATTGATGCGGTGCAGGTCGGCCACCTTCAGGCCGCCCAATCCCGTGCCGACGCCGGCCAGCGTGAGGCTGGCCTGGTCCGGCCAGCGCACGCCCAGCTCCATCAGGCGCGTCCGCTTCACTTCCAGCACTTCGACCTCCAGCATCACTTCCGGGTCGGCCAGGTCCTGCACGTTGATGATGCGCTCGGCCATGCGTACCATTTCCGGCGTATCGCGCAGCATGATGATGCCCAGGCGCTCGTCGGTGACGACGTCCTTGGCCTTGAGCAGGGTCTTGATGGAAAACGCCACCGTCTTGACGTCCGCATTGGCGAGAAAGAAGGTGCGTACCACGAGCTGCTGGTAATCCTTCACCTTTTGCGGCGTGTTCGGGTAAATCGTGATCGACTTGTCGCTGGTGACGCTTTGTTCCAGCTGGTTCGCGCCCAGCAGCATGGCGATCGCCTCTTCGATGCTGGTGTCGCGCACGGAGATGGTGGCGCGCAGGGCCGGGTCGACTTCCTTGTCGAAGACGAAGTTCAGACCCGACACCTTGCTGAGAAGATCGAACACGGAGCGCAGCGGCGCGTCGCGAAATTCCAGGGTCACGGGTTTGCGGTAGGCGGCTGCCAGCTTGCCGCCGGATGGCAGGCTTTTTGACTGCGCCTCGCCGATGCGGCTTTTCAGGGCCAGCGCCTCGCGCTGTGCGGGGCGTTCCTGCAGCACCTGGCGCAAGGCTTCCTGCGCCTGCGCGATATTCGCTTCGCCGCCGCGCTGGTAACTGGCCTGCGCTTCCTGCACCAGCTTGCGGTGCCGTTCCTCCTGCGCCACGCCGGCCAGGCCCCGCTGCGCTACGTCGTTGCTGGCGTCCAGCACCAGCGCCTGCTGGTACAGCGCTTGCGCCTCGGGCAGCTTGCCTTGCTGGCGCAGCGCTTCGGCGCGGCCATTCAGGTTGTTCAGCGCGCGCATCCTGCCGTTGGTGACGGCGATGCGGTACTTGGCGTTGGTCGGCTCGGCTTGCGCCGCCTGTTCCAGCAGGGCCAGGCCCTGTTCCGTGCGGCCGGCGCCCAGCATGGCCTGGCCGTCGTTGTAGGCCTGGTTGCCGGCGCAGGCAGCCAGCAGGGACAGCATCGGGAGCAGGGTGATGATAGTACGAGACATACGTGCGGCGCGTCGTTTCAATTGAGGTCCCCTACGGCGAGTGTCTGTTTCTGGTTGAGCGGCAGATAGGTAAATTGCAGTGCGCCTTGCACCATGCCGTCGAAGCGGTAGCGCTCTTCGAGCGTGTCGCCGGGACGCGCCACCACGTTGCGGTCGCCCGCTTGCAGGAAGTAGGCAGCCTTGCCTTCGTCGACGAAGCGGCCAAGGAATTGAAAGGGCAGTGGCGGCGGTGCGTTCGCATCGGCGCGGGCAGCAGGCAGCGCAGCCTGGGCGGCCTGCTGGTCGAGCATGATCTTTTTCGGCGTCTCCGGCTGCCAGCTTTGCTTAGAAAACAGGGTGGCCGCTTCGTCATCGTCGAGCGCGCGCCGCGGATGGATCGCCAGCGGACGGCCAGACGCCGGCACCGCGGCATCGGGAAGCAAGGGTGCTGGCGTCACTCGCTCCACCTGGCGTGTGGTGGCCGTGGCCGGTCCCACGATGCTGCCTTCATCCTCGGGCGCGAAGAGGGCGGCCAGCAAGGTGGCCACGGCGGCGCCTCCCAGTACGGCTTTTTTCATCGGCGTACCTCCGCTTTTTTCACCAGCAGGATGAACTGGATGCGCGCGTCGATCTCGCCCGCCTCGATCTGCTCTCGCTTGAACAGCACGGAGTCGAGCGTCAGGGTGGGCAGCGCCTGCAAGGCGTCGACGATGAACGTTTGCAGCTGCGCGTATTCGGCTTTCACGGGCAGGGTGATCTGGTAGCGCAAAAAGGCTGTGTTGCCATCTTCCTGCGGCTTGTAGTCGGCCTTGGCCAGGGTGACGCCGCTCTTTTGCGCCACTTCCAGCAAGGTTTGCAGCTGCTCGGGAATGCTGTCGTGCGCGGGCAAGTAGGCGTGAAAGGCGGCCAGGATATCGGCATCGGCATCGAGCGAGATGGCCGCCGGCGGCAGCGCCGACTGTCTGGCCGCAGCGGCCAGTTGCGCCGCCAGTTGCTGCTGGCGCGCGGCCAGCGCATCGCCTTGCTGCATGGCGAAAGCGGCCAGCGCCAGGCAAGCCGCGCCGATGGCGCTGGGCCAGCCCAGGGTACGCCACAGCCGTTGCGCTTCCCACCGCAGGCGCGGCGGCAGGCGCAGTTGCAGGCGTGGACGGGCCACGGGCGTGCTGGCTTTCAGCACGGATTTTATTGCCGCCATTGCGCCTCCAGCTGAAAACGGTACGGGTGTTCGGGAGCGTTCGCATTCATCTCGTGTTTGAGCAGATACACGGAACTGAACATGGGCTGCTGGTTCAGGAAGGCCAGGTAATTGAGCATGTCCTGTGGCGTTTCCGCTTCGGCGGCAATTTTCAGGACGCTGGCGCCATCCTGTCCCTGTTGCGCGTTCAGGTCCAGTCCCAGCAGGGCCACGCGCACGTCGCGCGGCGCCTGCACCGTTTTGACCAGGCGCGTGACGGGCAGGTTGAGCTGGCGCACGGCGACGGCCACCTGTTTCAGTTCGAGGTCGCGTTCGCGCTGCTGGCTGGCGGACAAGGGCGCACGCATGGGACGCGCGGGCTGCAGCTGGGCCAACTGCGCTTCCAGGCGCCGTGTCTCCTGCGCCTGCACCAGCCAGTACACGGCGGCCGGCAGCAGCATCAAGCCGCCCGCCAGGCACAGGGCCAGGCGCCAGCCGCTGAATGTCTGCACTGTACCGGGCGCCAGCAATTCCAGGCGGCTCAGGCCCATGCGGCCTCCCGCATCAGGTGCGCGGCGCTGGCCACGGCAACGGGCTGGAAACGCGCCGGCAGCGCATCCTGCAGTTCGCCGCTCAGGTCGAGCAGCACCACGTGCTCGATGGTGTCGAGCTGCGGCGCGCGCAAGTTCCAGCGCCGCCACGCCCGATCCAGTTCGTCGCCCCAGGCGGCGCCGCAAGACTGGCTATGCAGGGCTGTGATGCGCCCGCTGCTCGTCGTTGCCAGCAGCAGCCGGCCCGCTTCCACGAGGGCGAAGGCGGCAGGCTTGTTGCCGGCCATGCTGCGCCAGGCCGGCCCCACGATGGGTTCGATGGACAGGCAGCGCCGGCCATGCGCGGCGGCTGCATCCTGCACCCCTTGCAGCAGGGCCGCATCGACGCCGCAGGCCAGGCGCGGCTTGCCGTACGGTGCATCGTCGGCAGCGAGGTGCCAGGCGCGCGCGCCATCGCCGTAGACGGCTGCGAACTGGCTGTGCAGGAAGCGCTGTGCGCTGGCCGCGTCGAGCAGGGCGCCGCTCCACGGCACCATCAGCATGGCGCACCAGCGGCTGGCCAGGCTGACGGCCAGCGGCATTTTTTTGTCGCCATCCTGTTCCAGCCAGCCGCGCAAGCTTGCCAGCGCCACTTCCCAACTGGCGTCGGGGTTCAGGATGGGCACGTGAAAAGCGCTGTCTGCTACGGGACGGCCGGCGCGGCGCAGCACGCCGTCCAATCCGTGCGGCGCCAGGTGCAGGCACAGGGTGGCGCGGGTAAGGCGTTCAATAAGTGACACGATTGAGCTCCGCTAAAGTGGTTTCGCCGCGCCGCACCAGGTCCAGGCCTGCTTCGCGCGCCAGGCGAAAGCCGTTGCGCGCCGCCTCTTCCTTCATCTGGCTCAGGGGCGCGCGCGTGCAGATCATTTCGCGCATCGCATCGCTGAGCATCAGGACCTCGGCGACGGCCTTGCGCCCCTTGTAGCCGGTGCCGCGGCAGTGGCCGCAGCCCTTGCCGGCCATGAATTGCCAGTCCTGCACCTGGTGCAGGGCCAGGCCGCTGTCGCGTAGCTGCTGCGCATCGGCCAGCACCTCGGCGCTGGCGTCGACGGCGCAATGGGCGCAATTGAGGCGCAGCAGGCGCTGCGCCACGATGCCGTTCAGGGCCGCCGCAAAGCTGTAGGCGTCGACGCCCATGTGCAGGAAGCGGCCGACCACATCAAAGACGTTATTCGCATGCACGGTGGTAAACACCAGGTGGCCCGTCAGCGCCGCCTGCACGGCGATCTGCGCCGTCTCGTCGTCGCGGATTTCGCCGATCATGATCTTGTCGGGATCATGGCGCAGGATGGAGCGCAGGCCGCGCGCGAACGTTAGCCCCTTTTTTTCGTTGACGGGAATCTGCAGCACGCGCGGCAAGCGGTATTCGACGGGGTCCTCGATGGTGACGATCTTGTCGCGCCCCGTATTGATTTCCGTGATGGCCGCGTACAAGGTGGTGGTCTTGCCGGAACCCGTGGGACCCGTCACCAGCAGCATGCCGTGCGGCTTGGCGGCCAGGCGCCGTATCTGTTCGATGGCGTCCTCGTTCAGGCCCAGGCTTTCCAGGCGCAGCGCCTGCGCCGCCTCCGTCAGTGCGCGCCGGTCCAGCAGGCGCAGCACGGCGTCCTCGCCAAAGATATTGGGCATGATGGAGACGCGGAAATCGATCTCCGCCCCTTTCACGCGCACCTTGAAGCGGCCATCCTGGGGAATGCGGCGCTCGGCGATGTCGAGGTCGGCCATGACCTTGATGCGCGAGATGATCTGTTCCGCCATCGCCAGTCCCTGCACCTGGCCCGCCTGCACCAGCACGCCGTCGACGCGGTATTTGATGACCAGGCTGGCCACGTCGCATTCGAGGTGGATGTCGCTGGCCTGGAATTTCAGGGCGTCGTAGATGGTGGAGTTCACCAGTTTTACCACCGGGCTGCTGTCCTCGCTGATGCGGATCAGCGAGATGTCTTCGATGCTCTGGTCGAGTCCTGGAACGTCATCCCCGTGCTGCATTTCCTGCATCGCCTGCTGCACGCTTTCCTGCTGCTGCAAATAGGCGGCCAGGTCGTCCGGATGCGCCAGCGCCACGGTGAAGGGCGTGGACAGGGCGAAGTCGGCCCACTGCAGCAAGTCTTCGGCAAACGGGTTGCCGATGATGAGCACGGGCGGTGCGCCGGGGACTCCCGGCTGCAGCAGCACGCAGTCGCGCTGGGCGCAATCCGTGTAGGGCAGCAGGGAAAAGGCGGGCAAGGCGGCTTGCAGCTCGGCCATCGTCCAGGCCGGGTAGCGGAACAGGGCGGCCAGCTGGCGCAAAAAGACTTCGGGCGGCAGGGCCGCCGTTTCCTGCAGCACGGCCATCTGCGGGCGGCCCTGTTCCAGCGCGCTGGCGTGGGCGCGGCGCAGCATGGCCGCATCGAGCACGGCCCGTTCTTCGTCGCGTGCGTTCATGGCGTGACCCTCACGATAACGTTCACGATAAGCTCCCGGCCAGTTCAAAGATCGGCATGTACATCAGCACCACCACGCCGCCGATGACGACGCCGATGATGGTCATCAAGAGCGGCTCGAGCAGGCGCGAGGCCCAGTCCACCCAGCGGGCGAATTCCTCGTCGTGGAATTTGGCCGAGCGTTCCAGCATGTCGCCCAGGCGGCCCGTGTTCTCTCCCACTTTCAGCAGCGATTGCGCCACGGGCGTGGCCATGCCGGCGTGTTCCAGCGCGGTGGAAAACGGCATGCCTTCCTGCACCGCGCGGCGCGCCTGCGCCAGTTGCTCCTGCTGCGCCGGCAGCAGCATGGGCGCCACCATGGCCAGCGCCTTGTGCAGCGGGATGCCGGCGTGCAGCAGCAGGCTCAGAGCGCGATAGAAGCGGGCCAGGCGGAACTCCGCCGCCTTCCCGGCCAGCACGGGCAGGCGCAAGAGGCGCAAGACCAGGGCCTGGCGCGCGCCGGCGTTGGCGATGCCAAAGACCACGGCGGCCACCACGGCGGCGAGCGCGCAGGCACACAGCAGCGGATGCGCGGCCAGGGTCTGGCCAAAACCCAGCAGCATTTGCGACATCCACGGGATTTCGCGGCCCGAGCTTTCGTAGACGACGCTGAACTTCGGCACCACGTAGCCGAGCAGGAACAGGGTCACCAGACCGCCGACGACGAGCAGCATACACGGGTAGATGGCGGCGGAAATGAGTTTTTTACGGATGGCGTCGAACTGCAGCTGGTAGCCGACGAAGCGCGCCAGCGCCTCGGGCAGGTTGCCCGAGCGTTCGGCCGCATGCACGGTGGCGATGTAAATGTCGGGGAAGATGTCGGGGAAACCGGCCAGGGTGTCGGAAAAGCTCTGTCCTTGCTGCAGGGTGAGCACGATGGCGGCCAGCGTGGCCTTGGCGCCCGGGCGCGTTTCCTTGTTGTGCAGGGTGGCCATGGCCTCGCCCAGGTTCAGGCCCGCTTCGAGCAGGGCCAGCAGCTCCTGGCTGAATTGCAGCAGGGGCAAGCCCTGCTTGCCCAGGCGCGGCGCGACGCCAGCCTCCTGCGCCGCGCCGTCGTCGACGGCCAGCACGCGCCAGCCGCCGCGCACGGCCGCGCGGATCGCCTCGGCCTCGCTGGCGGCGTCGATGGCCAGCGCCTGGCTGCCCGCCGGGCCCTGCACCTGGAGGTGGAACTGCATGGCCGCGTCAGGCGAGCATGGTGGCAGGCGTAAAAATGGACAGGCTGGAATGGGGGAAAGCGCGTGCGGACAAGGTCGAAGTAGGCATCGGTCAGGAACAATCTAAAAAAAGTTCAATTCGTCGCGGGTACCGGCAGCAGGCAAGATGCAATTACTGCCTCAGGGTAGACTGTAATTGCCAGAAAATCAATCGTGCTGTGCGGGCAAGCCTTGTATCGATGGCTTGCCCGCAGGTTCAGCCGCTTACTGGGTAACCAGGCTGACCTTGTCGATCACGAACGAGGTTTGCAGCGATGCGTCCTCGGTCGCGGCGAACGAGATCTGCACGGTCTGGCCCTTGTAGGCGATCAGGTCAAACGTACGGATCTGGTAGCCGGCTGCCTTGTTCACGTTCGAATACGTGGCCAGGGTGCCCAGCACCGTGCCGGCGCTGTTCTTCACGGTGACGACCAGCTTGTCGTACACGGTATTGCCCGTTTCAGCCGTGTCGATATGCAGCGCGAAGGTCAGGCTGGCGGACGTGGCGGCGGCCGGAATGGCCACGCTTTGCGTCAGCGATTCGCTGGCCGTGGCGCCATTGCCGCCCAGCCAGGCGTACTGCGTGCCTTCGTATGCGGTTTGGCCCGTGAAGGTGCCGATAGCGCCCGTGGTGCCGCTCCAGCCCGTGGCGCCGGACTCGAAGCCGCCGTTCGTCACGCGTTCGGTGGCGCTGCTCGTGCCCACCGTCAGCGTGGCGTTGTTCGACGTGGCCGTCACGGCGGGCGAGGACGAATCCGTCACCGTGGCCTTGAACACGGCGCCGCTATCGGCCGCCACGGTCGTGAAGCTGTAGGCAGGCGACGTGGCGCCGCTGATCACGGCGCCGTTGCGGTACCACTTGTAGGTGTACGGTGCCGTGCCGCCGCCCGCGCCCACGGCGAACGAGGCGGTGGCGCCCGGTGCGACGGTGATGCTGGCCGGCTGGCTGGTGATGGTCACCGCGCCGCCCGTGGTCGATTCATCGACGTCGGCGCCCACGTTGATGGCCGCATATGCGCGCTTGACGGCGATAGCCTCGGCGCTGCCCACGCCATACAGTTCCTCGGCTGCCTGCAGCACCTTGTTGCGCGCATCGGCATAGTTGGTCGACGAGGTGAACTTGGTGGTGGCGGCCTTGAACCAGATGCGGTATGCCTTGTCGCTGCCGATACCGGTCATGGCCAGCGGGCTTTTGTTCAGGTAGGAGCTGTAGTAGTCGCTGCTGGACGTGGAGTTCGAACCTTGCGACAGGAAGTAGAACATGCGGTTGTTCGGGCCGCTGCTGTAGTGGACGTCGAGGTTCTTGATGGTGCTGCTCCACGCATTCGGGCTGCTGCCATCCTTGCTTGGCTTGTACAGCCAACGCAGCGGCTGGCCATTCTTGGCGATTTCCTTGCCCGTCATCCAATCGTTGCCCGTGTTGGGGATGCTGGTGCCCGTGCCGCCGGCGCGCGCATAGGCTTCCACCATTTCGCCGGCGATGTCGGAGCTCGATTCGTTCAAGCCGCCCGACTCTTGCGAGTAGATCAGGCCCGAGGTGGCGTCCGTGATGCCGTGGCCCATTTCGTGGCCGATCACGTCGATGGAACCGAGGTTGTTGAACGAGCTGCCGCCGTCGCCGATGTACATGCACTTGCAGCTGCTATCGTAGTAGGCGTTGTCGTAGGCCGTGTTAACGTGGGCGGCGATGTGGGTGGCCGTGTTGTTGCCGTCCAGGCTGGACCAGCCCAGCACATTCTTGTGCGTGTCGTAGGTGTTCATCAGGCCCCACATCGCGTTCACGGCCGCCGTCTGGCCGTTGGCGTTGGTGGTGCTGCCGCCGTTGATGTATTGCTGGCCGTCGCCCCAGGTATTGCTGGTGCTGCTGTACACGCTGCCCGAGGTGGTGCCGTGGTTGGCATTCGTGATGGCCATGCCGCCGAAGCTGCCGCCCGTGCCGCGGCTGGGGTCTTTCATGGTGTAGGTGCTGCCCGTGAGCGTGGTGTTGAGCGGTACCTGGCCGTTGTACTGGCTGTTGCCGATGCCTGCCACGGTTTTCAGGGCTTTCCACTGGCGCAGGATGCGGCCATCCTTGGCGCTGACGACGGTGTCGTAGTAGACGGGCTTGTTACCGCTGATCATGCGCGTCTGCACCAGGTAGGCCAGCTCGTAGTGGTCGACCACGTCCTGCACGTCGAGGGCGTTCAGCGCGGCTTCCGACTTGTTCTCGGCGCCGGCCACGCGCACCGTTTTCATCACGGGGTAGATCAGCAGTTGCGCATGCGGCGGCACGTGGTCGACGGCCGGCACGCCGATGCTTTTCACGGCAGCGGTGATGGCGGCGGCGGCGCTGACGGCCGGCGTGGTGTCGATATCGGTGGTGGCGCTGCGGGTGACGGAATTGACGCCGCCGCTACCGAGGCCGGAAGCGCGGTCCGACACGGATTCGCTGACGATGTCGCCGGCGTTGTTGCTGACCACGACCGTCTCGGAACCGAAGACGGGCAAGCCCTTGTAGGTGTGCTGTACGCGGCTCACACGCGTGCCGCTGACGCCCGGATGCTGGGCGCCGACGGCAAAGCCATGCTCGGTATTCAGGCCGCGGCTGCGTGCCTGCGCGGCCAGCTTGTTGACCAGGCTGGCGTTCTCTTGTGGAGAGGCCAGGCTGACCGGGGCGGCCATCAGGGTCTGTGGCAGCGGCGAGGCGGCATCTGCCGTGGTGGCCATCAGCGGCAGGGCGGCGATGGATGCGGCAACTATCGTCAAACGTAAATTCATTTCTGCTCCATGGTATCGGTTAAGGAAATGGTGAATGAGCTGGCCGCGATGCCTGATGGCCACCCCGGCGTGCCTGGCGGCGGGCGGATAGCCTGCCGTTTTGTGGTGGCATGACGCCGGGTAGGGGGACACTAAACTTGTCGAGATCGCCATGTCAAAAAATTCAAGAAATGGGTCACTACGCGAATTTTTGTTAAGAATTGAACATTTATCAGCGCTGTATCGTTGGAAAGTTTGATCTACCACAAGCTGCAACTTTTGTTTTGGACTACTTCCCCTAATGGAGCGCTCTGTTG
This sequence comes from Janthinobacterium sp. SUN211, assembly GCF_030587315.1. Classification (NCBI taxonomy): domain Bacteria; kingdom Pseudomonadati; phylum Pseudomonadota; class Betaproteobacteria; order Burkholderiales; family Oxalobacteraceae; genus Janthinobacterium; species Janthinobacterium sp. SUN211. Next base: position 245,982 of record NZ_JAPWIC010000006.1, read on the forward strand.
GAAAAAACACTGTTGCATTTTTTAAATGTTGCGATCTACACTAGCTCTTCATGTGGTCCCCAGCGGATCACGCGAAGACAAAAAAAGCGCACGCGGCAATGACCGCGTCCAGATACAGCGCATCGGGAAAAAAATCGGGAGTTTCACATGACGTCAGTTCTGTTTTCTGCTGTTGGTTTCAGCCATTTCCCCTCTGGAGCGGCATTCATGCTGCATCCGCCTTCCTAGCCGCCGCCAACCGGCCCTTCCCCCGCGAGGGGGGCTTTTCAGCGAGTCCGACCGCGCCGCCCGGTGCGGCCGCTGGCGCAGTGCATCCTTTTTTCAGGAAGGGTTGCCGGCTCCTGGTGCGTGCACCGGAATCACCGGCCCGACGAACTATGCTTTCGATAGCGACCAAAGTGGAACAGATCGTGATGGAATCGGCCTTTCTCAGCGAGGGACTGGGCCGGGGCTTGCTCAACCTGTCGGAACTGGCGCGCCAGCTGCAGCCGCAATTGCAGAGCGATTTATGGAAACCGGTGGGCCAGGCCGCCGTGGTGATGGCGCTGCGCCGCCTGGCCGAACGGATGCCGCAGCAGAAAAGCGGCGAGATCGTGCTGGCGCACCGTGCGGGCGAACTGTCCACGCGCAGCGAGCTGATGATTTTTACCTACCGTTACTCCGACCAGACGTATGCCTGCCAGCGCCAGTTGCTGGCGCTGGCCGCGCCCCAGCGGGGCACGTTCATTACCGTCACGCGCGGCGTCAACGAGGTGATGGTGATCTGCAGCCGCAGCCTGCATGCGCTGGTGGAAGAGGTTTTCGGCGAAGAGCAGGAGCTGGCGCGCCTCGAGCGCGTGACGGCCGTGACCTTGCACCTGGCGCCCGAAACCTGCTATACGCCGGGCGTGTATCACGCCATCCTCAAGCGCCTGGCGTGGGAGCGCATCAACCTGATCAACATCATCTGCACCTACACGGAGCTGACCTTGCTGCTGGAAGCATCGCAGACGGGGGCCGCCTTTGCCGTGCTGTCGAAAATCGTCGCCCAATGAAAAACGCCCCGCTGCGGCGATGCAGCGGGGCGCTGGCGGGACGCAGCCCGTTTATTTTTCCAGCTGCGTACGCACGCGGGCGATCGCGGCGCGTACCTGGCGTGGCGCGGTGCCGCCCACGTGGTCGCGCGCGGCGACAGAGCCTTCCAGGGTCAGCACGGCAAACACGTCTTCATCCGTCAGCGGGGAAAACGCGCGCAGCTGCTCCAAAGACAGGTCGGCCAGGTCGCAGCCGGCGTCGACGCAGGCGCGCACGGCCAGGGCCACCGCTTCATGCGCGTCGCGGAACGGCAAGCCTTTCTTGACCAGGTAGTCGGCCAGGTCGGTCGCCGTGGCGTAACCCTGCAGGGCTGCCGCGCGCATCGCTTCCGGTTTTACCGTGATGCCGCCGGCCATGTCGGCGAAGATGCGCAGGGTGTCGATGACGGTGTCGACGGTGTCGAACAGCGGTTCCTTGTCTTCCTGGTTGTCCTTGTTGTAGGCCAGCGGCTGGCCTTTCATCAGGGTCAGCAGGCCAGTCAGGTGACCATACACGCGACCCGTCTTGCCACGCGCCAGTTCCGGCACGTCCGGGTTTTTCTTTTGCGGCATGATCGACGAGCCGGTGCAGAAGCGGTCGGCGATGTCGATGAAGCCGATGCGTGGGCTCATCCAGATCACCAGTTCTTCGGCCATGCGCGACACGTGCATCATCAGCACGGCGGAGGCGGCGCAAAATTCGATGGCGAAATCGCGGTCCGACACGGCGTCGAGCGAGTTGTGGCACACGTCGTCAAAGCCCAGCGTCTTGGCCACGCGCAGGCGGTCGATGGGGAAGGTGGTGCCGGCCAGGGCGGCGGCGCCCAGCGGCAGGCGGTTGACGCGCTTGCGGCAGTCGGCCATGCGCTCGGCGTCGCGGCCGAACATCTCGACATATGCCAGCATGTGGTGGCCGAAGGTGATCGGTTGGGCTACTTGCATGTGGGTAAAGCCGGGCATGATGGTGTCGGCATGCTGTTCGGCCAGATCCGTCAGCGCGCCGCGGAACGTCGCCAGCAGGGCGGTGATGTCGTCGATGGCGGAGCGTACGTACAGGCGAATGTCGGTCGCCACCTGGTCGTTGCGCGAACGGCCCGTGTGCAAGCGCTTGCCCGCATCGCCTACCAGTTCGGTCAGGCGTTTTTCAATATTCAGGTGGACATCTTCCAGGTCCAGCAGCCATTCGAACTGGCCGGCGGCGATTTCCTGCGAGATTTGCGCCATGCCGCGCTGGATTTCCGCGTAGTCGGCCGGGCTGATGATGGCTTGCGCATGCAGCATTTCCGCATGGGCCAGCGAACCTTCGATGTCGAACAGCGCCAGGCGCTTGTCAAAAAATACAGAAGCTGTGTAGCGCTTGACGAGGTCCGAGACCGGTTCGGAAAACCGGGCCGACCAGGCTTCGCCCTTTTTGGAGAATTGATCAGTCATGAAAGAAGTCCTTTAGTGTAGGGCGATTATAAACAAGGTTGGCCGGCGGTAGGGCTTTTAGGGGCTTGCAGGGCGCTGAAATGGCCAGGAATGGGGCTGGCAAGCCTCAAATGCCACGGCGCGGGCACGTTGTGCGTTCCATCCGGGCTTTTTGTATTCTGTCCCGCGAATCGTGCGTTTGGTCGCAATCCGATGGCGGTTCAGTGGGGATCGGCCTACAGTTCAATCATCGCAGCACACAACCAGCCACCCAAAGGACATCATCATGAACATCGCTAAAAACATGGAAGCCATCTTCGTTGCCATCATCGCCATCGCCGCCGCCACCAGCCTGGCCACCGCCGCCGTGCCGAAGTTCCGCGCCGCGCCGGCACCCGTTGCGGCCAGCGCCGAGCAAGTCACCATGCACACCGTGTACGTCAGCGCCAAGCGCCTGAGCGCTGAAGAAAAAGCCGCACTGTAAGCGGGGCCATGCAATGCAGGCAGCACCCATCACCGGCAATCAGGACGGGCGGTGCCCCCGGTTCTTTCCTGCCCAGGTGACAGCAGCGCGCAAATCGCCGATGATCGGTTTTTTCCACGACAGGCGGACAGCGTGATGTCACATTTGAAGATCAGCAGCGACAAGGCGGAACTCGACGTTCCAGCCATTCACCATTTTCTCAGCACGCAATCGGCATGGGCCAGCGGCATCCCACTGGCCACCGTACAGCGCGCGATCGACCATTCGCTCTGCTTCGGCGGCACGCTGGACGGCCGCCAGGTGGCGTTTGCCCGCGTGGTCAGCGACTATGCCACGTTTGCCTATCTGGTCGACGTGTATGTACTGGAAGAGTACCGCGGCCGCGGCTACAGCAAGCGCCTGATGGAGGCCGTGATGGCACATCCCGACTTGCAGGGCTTGCGCCGTTTCATGCTGGCCACCAGCACGGCGCATGGCTTGTATGCGCGCCACGGCTTTACGGCGCCGCTCCGGCCGGAGACGCTGATGGAGCGGTATTTTCCGGATATGTACCGGCGTTGAACGGCTGGCGCGGTTTGCGCGCGGCTCCGGCCCTGCCCTGCCATTTCCATTGTATTGATTCCCCTACCGGACGCTGACTCCATGACCTCTTTCTTTCTCTGGCCTCTGCTTGCCGTATCGTTCTCGGCGACTGCTGCGCCCATGCCGGAGGAATTCAGCCCGGCGCCTTGCGAGACGGGCATTTTTCGCCAGGATCAGACGGGCTTTGTCGCCCTCACCAAGGGGGGCAAAGGCTACGGCTACACCTTCAGCGACGGGACCGTTGGCAGCACGCAGGACGCCGGCGCACTGATCGCGTGCGGAAAGGACGCCGTGCTTGTCCGCGGCAAGGAGCGCTGGCCGAAAGTGGCTTTGGCCGAATCGGATACGCGCTTTGCATCGAACGGCGTCATGCTCGCGGGCCGCTTGATGGAAGCGCCGGGCGCCGGCAAGGACACGCCACTGGTCGTGTATGCCCATGGTTCCGAAAGCAGCGGCTGGATCGACCGCGCGCGCGACCCTTATCAGATGGTGGGACGGGGTGTATCCGTTTTCGTGTATGACAAGCGCGGTACCGGGCTGTCCGAAGGCGAATATACGCAGAATTTTCCACGCCTGGCCGATGATCTGGTGGCCGCGTCGCGCGAAGCAAAACGGCTGGCGCAAGGACGTTATGGGCGTTTCGGCCTGATGGGCCTAAGCCAGGGCGGCTGGATCGCCCCACTGGCTCAGGCGCGCGCCAAGGCGCAATTTCTCGGCATTGGCTATGGCCTGGCGGTCGATATCACGGAGCAGGATGCGGCGCAGGTTGCCAGGGAACTGCAGGACAAGGGCTATGGTGGCGACGTCGTCGCCAAGGCCAGGATGGGGACGGATATCACGGCAAGAATCGTCAAATCCGGCTACCAGGATGGACTGGACGACCTGTCGGCATTCCAGCGGCAGTTTGGCAAGGAGCCGTGGTTTGCCCTCATCAAGGGAGGCTACACGGGCGTGTTGCTGGGCATGCAGGCCGAGGAACTCCGCAAGCACGGCATACCGCAGTTCGACAAGCTCGGTGTCGACTGGTCGCAAGATCCCGTGCAGGCATTGCGCCAGGTCGCGGTGCCGCAGCTATGGGCATTGGCGGAAGACGACCGCCAGGCGCCGCCGGCTGTCAGCGTGGAGCGCCTGGCGGCGTTGCGCAGCCAGGGCCAGGCCATCTCCATCTACCTCTTCCCGCAGGCCGATCACGGCATGCGCAGCTATGATCAGGCGGCGGATGGAACGCGCAAGCCCACCGTCATCACGCCCGGGTTTTACGACCTGATGGCCGACTGGGCGAAGGGCGGCGCCGACGGCGCGTACGGACAGGCGTATCGCAAATAAAGCCACGGCGACGCTGCCTCGCCGTGCTTACTGCCAGTGCATCAGGCAGGGGGGAATCAGGAGCAGCAGCGCCAGCACCAGGTAAATCAGCTGCAGCGGGATCATCCACTTGGCCCACGTAATCCAGGGCACGCGCGCCAGCGCCAGCACGCCGACGGTGATGCCGGACGTGGGAATCATCGGCGTGGTGAATTCGCCGAACTGGAAAGCCAGGATGGCAGTCTGGCGCGTCACGCCCACCAGGTCGGCCAGTGGCGCCATGATGGGCATCGTCAGCGCGGCCTGGCCGCTGCCGGAATGGATGAAGAAGTTGATCACCGACTGCATGAAGAACATCTTTTGCGCGGCGAAGACGGGACTCGACGAGGCCACCAGGGGCGTCAATGCATGCAGCATGGTGTCGATGATCTGCGCGTCGCGCGCCAGGATCATGGTGCCGCGCGCGAGCGCGATGACCAGCGCCACGCTGACCATGTCGCGCGCACCTTGCACGAAGGACGCCACCAGGCTGTCCATGTCGAGTCGGCCCACCAGGCCGACGACGATGGCCATCACCAGGAACAGGGCGGCGATTTCATCGATGAACCAGTCGTATTTGACGACGCCGACGACCATCGTCAGCAAGGTCGCCATGAAAATCCATAGCACGGTGCGGTGCGTGCGCGTCATGCCGGCAAAGCTGTCGAGGTCCATCGAGTGCTCACCGCGCTTTTCGATGTCGAGCAAGTACGTGGGGCTTTTTTCCGGATGGCGCTTGATGCGCGCCGCGTACCACATCAGAAACACGATGCTGACCGCCGTGGCGATGGCCCACACGATCAGGCGATAGCCGATACCGGAAAAGATCGGCACGCCGGCGATGCCTTGCGCAATGCCGACATTGAACGGGTTCAGGAAGGCGGCGGAAAATCCCACCTGCGAGCCGATGAAGGGAATCGATACGCCCGTGATGGTGTCATAGCCCAGGGCCAGCGCCAGCGGCACGAAGATCAGGATGAAGGGGATGGCTTCCTCGTTCATGCCGAAGGTGGCGCCGCCGAGCGAGAACATGGTGAAGAAGACGGGGATGATGGCGGCGCGCACGAAGCGCGAACTGGTGTGCGCCTTGGCGATTGCCTTGATCAGGGAATCGAAGGCTTCCGTTTTTTGCAGCACGGCGAAGGCGCCGCCGACGATCAGTACGAAGCCGATGATCAGGCTGGCGTCGACGAAGCCCTTGATGGGCGCCATCATCAGGGCGGCGAGTCCCTGCGGCTTGTTGTCGACATAGTGGAACGTGCCGGGGATGATCAGCTGCTTGCCGTTCACCAGTTGCGTATCGAATTTCCCGCCTGGCACCAGCCACGTGGCCAGGGCGATCATGGCCAGGATGCCGCACAGCAGGACGAAGGTATTGGGGAGCTTGAATTTTCTCATGGCGTCATTGGCTCAGCAGGCTGCCGCCGCGGAAAGCGACAGCGCCGGCGACCTTGCCGACGTTCATGCCGCGCAGGACGTGGCGGTGGGCGCTGCGCGCAAAAAAGACGCCGGCGACGGTGCAGCGCAAGGTCGTCGTTTCGCCGCTGACGGGGTCGATCAAGTCGGCCACCGCATCGCCGGCGGCCAGTACGTCGCCCATTTCGCGCAGGTAGACCAGCACGCCATGATGCGGCGCGAGGATCGGCTCTACCCCGGCCAGCGGCGTCGGCTTGCATTGCGGCGCGGGCAGGTCGTCGCCGGCGCCGGCTATCTCCAGCACGCCCTCGATGGCGAGAAAACGCAGCAGGGCGGTGGCGTCGCGTTCGGCCAGGGCGTAGCTCACTTCCACTTCGCCGCGCAACTCGACGGTGGTCGACAGGCAGGCGGCGGGAATCGGATAGCGGCCCTGGAAGTGCGCGTCGAGATCCCACCACAATCGGCTGCAGGCTTCGTCGAACGGTTCTTCTCCGGCCGCCAGTTCCAGCAGCACGGCGCGCGCGCCCAGCAGCGCGGACAGGGGCGCGATCTGCGCCGCCAGCGGCGTGCCGGTATAAATGTGCAGGGCCGCCTCGTTGTCGCAATGCAGGTCGAGCACGATGTCGGCGTCGATGGCCATGCCCAACAGGGTTTTCTTCAGTGTTTCCGCATCCGTGCCCGGCTGCCAGGCGGCGACGGCGGTGCGCGCATGTTCGCGTATCAGCGCCACGTTGGCTTGCACGTCCTGTCCCAGCAGGCCATCGAGCGTGGTTTTCAGTTCATCGGCCACGTGGCGGTAGGCGCGGTTGAAGTTGATGCCGGTGGTCAGGTCGAAGCGCCCGAACGGCGCGCCATGGATGGCTTGCGCCAGGCCGATCGGGTTGGCGGCCGGTACCAGGATGATTTCGCCGTGGATCTTGCCCGCCGCTTCCAGCGCCAGCAGCTCGCGGCGTAAAAATTGCGATACCAGCATGCCCGGCACTTCATCCGCATGCAGCGCCGCCTGGATGTATACCTTCTTGCCGCTGCGGCTAGCGGCGGCCGCACTGCCGAAGTGGAAGCTGCTCAACTGGCAGGACACGCTGGCGTGCGCGGTGGAGATGGGATGCTGTTGTACTTGCATGGTGAATTCGCCCCAAAACGGGGCGCGGTTGATGGATTCCGGTCGATTATGTAGCATTATTTTCACGAAGTAAATCAATGAAAATCCTTTTACAAATATTTGTTGAGTTTTCTTTTTGATATGAGTACAGTAAGTTCCAGCGACCCGATTTCGCCTTTCCGCCCTTCATCCGCAGCATCCAAGAACACAGGCCGCCAGTGATATGAAAGCATCCGCCAGTCCTGCCAGAAGCAGCGCCCGCACGCCACCTGCCGCCGCGCTGTCGTCGCCCGATGCCGCGTTCGCGCAGTCTCCGCTGGGACAGGCGCTGATGCACGTGCTGGCCAGCGGTTCGGCTTCGCAGCGGCAGATCGCCGACTACCTGCTGCGCAACCAGATGCGCGTCATTGCGCTGGGCATCGAGGAATTGGCCGACAACTGCCAGGTGTCGACGGCCACCATCAGCCGCTTCGCGCGCGACATCGGCCAGAAGAATTATTCGGCCATGCGCGGCGCCATGGCCGAAACCCTGCAATCGCTGCTGCAGCCCGTCGACAAGCTGCGCCATACGATAGAGCGGCGCGCGCGCGCCACCTCGCCCGTCACGGAAAGCCTGGAATATGCGGCCGCGAACATCGCCGCCACGTCCGCCGCCCTGTCGCTGCCCGACATGCACGTCGTGGTGCGACGCCTGACGCGCGCCAAGGTGGTGTATGTGATGGGTTTTGGCCTGTCTGCCAACCTGGCCGGCATGCTGGTGCAGCATCTGCAGCCGTTCTGCCCGCATGTGGTGGAAGTGGTGGGCATCGGCGGCTCGGAAGTGGCGGCCGGGCACCTGGTCAACCTGACGGCGCAGGACGTGCTGGTGGTGATTTCGTTTCCCCGCTATACGCTCGATTGCATCGGCCTGGCCAGCTTCGCGCGCGACCGCGGCGCCTGCATCGTGGCGCTCACCGATTCGCCTGCCTCGCCGCTGGCCGAGCTGGCCGGTCATGCGCTATTTGCGCAAAGCACGCATCCCGTCCTACCCAGCAGCGCCAGCACGGCGCTGGCCATGATCGAGGCGCTGGCCGTGGCGCTGATGGTGTCGAACAAGGATAACGTCGACAAGGCCGCACGCCTGAGCGAAGTGATCGCCGCCTACCTGTATGGCGGCGAGCATGGGGTGCAGGCTCCCAGGAAAACAGCAGCACAGCAGCGCAAGGCAGTCCATAAAAAGCAGTCATTATAAAAATCAGGGTCAATACCATTGGGGAGAGTTGGAATGCATAGGGAAAAACAACAGGGCGAGCCTGCACTGCCACGTGAAGCGGCACTTGCGCATGCCGTGCGCCTGGCGCTGGGCGCCTTGAGCGTGACGGCGGCGCTGGGCATGCTGGGCAATGGCGCGCTGGCGCAGGAACAGGACGGAGACGCGGCGCCGAAAAAAATGCAGCGCGTGGAAATCACGGGGTCGGCCATCAAGCGGCTGGAATCGGAAACGGCGCTGCCGGTGCAGATTATCACGCGCGCCGAGATCGAAAAGGCGGGCGTGACGACGGCGGCCGAGCTGATGGCGCGCGTGTCGGCCAACGTGGGCGGCCTGACCGATGGCGCCAGCATCAATATCGGCGGCGACCAGCGCGGCTTCAACAGTGCCAATCTGCGCGGCGTGGGCACGTCATCCACGCTGGTGCTGCTCAATGGCCGGCGCATGGCCAACTTTGCCTCGCCCGGCGACGATGCGGGCGTGGACCTGAATAATATTCCTGCCGCCGCGCTGCAGCGCGTGGAAGTGCTGCTCGACGGCGCCTCGGCCCTGTACGGCACGGACGCCATCGGCGGCGTCATCAATTTCATTACGCGCAAGGATTACCAGGGTGTGGAGCTGAATGCCTACGGCAGCGGCACTCAGGAAGGCGGCGCCGGCAAGCGCACGGTCAGCATCACGGCCGGTACGGGCGACCTGGCCACGGATGGCTACAATATCTTCGCCGTGTTCGACGCGCAGCAGACGGACCGCCTCAGCACCTCGCAGCGCAAGTTCATCCCGAACCTGAGCGTGCCCGAGCGCCTTGGCCATTTGCTGTCGAGTTTTACCAGCCCGGCGAATATCCGCCTGTCGGGCGCCCAGCGCGATCACCTGCAGGAGATCGGCTTCCTGTTGAACGGCAAGCCGATCACCAACCGGCAAATCAACCTGTCCATCCCGGACTGCAATCCACCCGCCAATTTGTACCTGCCCAACGGCACTGGCGGCGTCGACGGCTGTACCTACGATTACATGCGCGATACGGAGTTGTATCCGAAGTCGGAGAAGCAGAATTTTCTTTCGCGGGGCGTGTTGAAGCTGAACCCGGAGCATCAGGTATATGCGGAGGTGGCGTTGAGCCGTTCGCGTACCAATTATGTCGCGTCGTCGACACGGGTGATCGGTTACCTGGATTACAGCAAGGTGCCGCAATTCGCCAATACCGGTTTTGATACCATATTGGATGACGATGGCAAGCAGGTGGAGCGCGAACTGGAAGTCCGCATGCGATTGAAGGAGGCGGGCAACCGCACCAGTGAGTTGACCAGCGAAAGCCAGCGCTTCGTGGTGGGGGCGACCGGTACAGTGGCGGGATGGGATTATGACGTGGGTTTGAATCATAGCGTCAATACCGTCAGGGACCGTGATACCAAAGGCTATCTGCTGAAGGACAAGCTGCGCGCAGGTATCGCCGATGGCAGCATCAATCCCTTCGGGCCTTCCAGTGCCGAGGGCCTGGCACTGATTGAGAGCATCCAGGTCAACGATGAAGTGCGCCACGCGCGCGGCGTCATGGATGCGCTTGATTTCAAGGCGTCACGCGCTCTGATGGCCATGGGTGGCGGCGACATGGCCCTTGCCGTTGGCGGAGAGGTGCGCCGCGAACGTACGCAGTTCCGTCTTTCCAAATTACTGATGAGTAATAATATCAATGACGATTCGGCGCCGGAAGGCGGCAAGGACACCAGCGACAGCCGCACTGTGCAAGCCATTTACAGCGAACTGCTGCTGCCGTTCACCAAGCAGTGGCAGGCGCAGTTATCTGGCCGTTACGACCATTACCAGCAGGTAGGCGGCGCCCTCAGTCCGAAGATCGGTCTGACTTACATGCCCAGCAAGCAGGTGCTGATGCGGGCGTCCACCGGCAAGGGCTTCCGCGCTCCATCGATGTCGGACTTGCACCGACCCACCGTCTACAGCAGTACGGCGACCCTGCCCGATCCCGTGTTATGCGCCACTGTGGAGAATAACTACGCCGATTGCGCGCAAAACTGGGATACGCGCCGCTACAGCAACGACAAGCTGAAGCCGGAGCGCAGCCGCCAGTTCACGGCCGGTGTGGTGCTCGAGCCGAGCCAGCACTGGACCTTCAGCTTCGATTACTGGAACATCAAGCGCACGGACCTGATCAGCGAAATTGGCGACGACATCATCCTCGGCAACCTGGCCAAGTACGGCGACCTCGTACATCGCAACGAGGACAATGAAATCGACTACATCGAGCTGCGCAAGGAAAACCGCGGCACGCAAAAGGCTACGGGCATCGATATTACGGCCGACCTGCATGGCGTAAAGACGGCCTGGGGACGTTTCGGCGCCCACCTGAGCGGCACCTACGTGCTCGATTCGAAAATCCAGACGAGCCCCGGCGATGCCTTTATCAGCAACCTGAATAAATTCGTCACGGACGGCGTGGTGCAGCGCTGGCGCCATACGATTACCCTGGACTGGGACCATGGCCCGTATTCGGCCAGCCTGTCGAACACCTATTCGAGCAGCTACGATGACCAGAACTCGGCCATCAACACGGATGACGGCAGCGTCGTCAAGCCGAATCGGGTCAAGGCCTACACGCTGTGGGACATGTCGGGCGCGTATGCCGTCAGCAAGCAGTTCAAGCTGCGCGCAGGCATACAGAATCTGTTTAATACCAGCCCGCCATACTCGAACCAGGCCTACTTTTTCCTGTCCGGCTATGACCCGACCTATACGGATCCGCGCGGCCGGCGCTTTTATGCCAGCGCCAATTACAGTTTTAAGTAAAAAATTGGAGATACCGCAACAACGCTGTCATATGCAGCAAGTAGTATCGTAGTGCGATGGCGTTGGATTGCAAGCAGCAGTTTTGGCAGCAAGGGCGCGTGCCTGTATCAACAAAAATATGCGCCACTTTCCTTGTATTCGAAAGGCACCATGAAATCATCTTCAAGCCTGTATCAACAATTGTGCGCCGCGCTGCTGTTCGCGCTGGCATTGTGCAGCGTCCAAGCCGTGGCGGCGCCCGGCGGCAGCGCCATCGGCAGTGCGCCGCAGGGGACGCTCGTCATCATCGGCGGCGGCCTGCGCGCCGACAATGCCGAAGTCTGGCAGCGCATCGTCAAGTTGTCGGGCGGGCCAGGCGCGCGCATCGCCGTGCTGGCCTCGGCCGCGATGAACCCGGAAAAATCGGGCGAAAGCATCATCAAAAAGCTGAACCAATATGGCGCCGATGCCTTTTTCGTGCCGCTGGCCGTCAAGCTGCCGAACAGGGATTACCGCAAGGCCGCCGAAGACCCGGCCATCGTCACGCAGATCAAGTCGGCCAGCGGCATCTATTTTGCCGGCGGCGACCAGGGGCGCATCACGCAAGCCTTGCTGCGGCCGGACGGCAGCCGCACGGCCGCGCTGGAAGCCATCTGGTCGGTCTATCGCAATGGCGGCGTGATCGCCGGTTCCAGCGCCGGTGCCGCCATCATGAGCACCACCATGTTCTACGACGCCAAACCCGTGCTCGACATGCTCAAGATGGGCGTGACGGATGGCCGCGAGATCGCGCCGGGCCTGGGCTTCATCGGCAGCGATGTTTTTGTGGACCAGCATCTGCTGGTGCGCGGGCGCTTTGCGCGCATGATTCCCGTGATGCTGAAAAAAGGCTATCACCTCGGGCTGGGCATCGATGAAAACAGCGCCATGGTGGTCGACGCCATGCGCGACGTGGAAGTCATCGGCTACAGCGGCGCCCTGCTGATCGACCTGTCGGGCGCCATCAGCGACCGTGGCGTGAAAAATTTCAATATCAGCAATGCGGCCATCAGCTACCTGGACCGAGGCGACAAATTCAACCTTGTCACGCGCGTGTTTACGCCCTCGCCGGACAAGGCCGACAACAAGCTCGATCCTAACCAGCCCGACATGCGCGAACCCGTGTTCACCAACGATATCCTCGGCAATAACGCAGTGCTGGACCTGATGGGTAATTTGATCGATAACGCGCAGCAGGAAGCCATCGGCATCGCCTTCGGCAACCCGCGCGACCCATATCCGGACCTGGGCTTCGAGTTCCGCTTCAGTAAAACGGTCAACAGCGTCGGCTACAGCTCGACCGAGGCGGAAGCGTATTCGGTACTGAAACTGCGCCTCGACATCCGCCCCATCCAGCTGCGCCAGCCCCTGTATCGCTACAAGTAAGCGGTGCGCCGCCAGCGCGGCCACGCGGCGATCGTCAAGGCCCTGAGCAGCCACTCGACGGGGCCATACGCGTGGCCGCGCAGCCACCAGCGGCTCAATGGCAGCTGCAGGCCGAAGATGATAGCTGCTAGCGCCAGCGCGCCCAGCGGCGACACGCTGCCCATCAGCCGCGCGCCATACGCGAGGAACAGCACGGCGCAGATGGCCGACTGCAGCAGGTAGTTCGACAGGGCCATGCGGCCCGTGTCCGCCAGCAGCGCAAACAGCGTGCCGTCGCGCAGGCGCTCGAACAGGGCCAGCGCCAGCGCCAGGTAGGCGCCCGCCAGCAGTGGCGCGCTCGCCAGGCCCACGGCCAGTCCCGCCACCTGCCATGCCTGGCTATCGCCATACACGGAGGTCCACGCGTAGAAGGCGGCGCCGGGCAAGCCCGCCAGCGCTCCGGCCCACAGCAGGCGGCGGCGCAGCGGCAGGTAATCGCTTGCGTGCAGCAGCATCTCGCGCTTGCCGGCGGCCAGGCCGCACAGGAACATGGCCAGCGCGCACGGTGCCTGCACCAGCAGCAGGACGATCCAGATTTCACCCAGTTCGCGCAGGTGCTGATTGACGACGGCGACTGGCGTGGCGTGGTAGGCGGCCAGCGCGCTTGCCGCCTTTTGCGCCATCGCCACGGCGTTGTCCGCGGCGTCGCCCGCCGGCTGCAGGCTTTGCAGCCAGGCCATGCCTGCCCAGAATGCCACGCAGACGGCGACGAGTATCAACGCCAGGGACAGTGCCTGGCGTTCGCCGCAGCGGTGCAGCGCCAGCAGCACGATGCCCAGCAGAGCGTAAGTCGTGAGTATGTCGCCATGGAACAGGAAGACGGCATGCAGGGCGCCGATCAGCCACAGGCCCGCTTGCCGGCGCAGCATGCGCGGCACGAACGGCGCATCGGCGCGCGCGGCCGCCTGCATCTGCAAGGTGAAGCTGTAGCCGAACAGGAAGGAAAACAGCAGGTAGAACTTGGTCTCGAACAGCAGGGCGACGATAAAGTGCGTGGCGCGGTCCACGCTGCCGTGAAAGGCGGGATCGGTCAATCCCAGGCCGAACCAGGGTGTGGCGAAGGCGCCGATATTGACGACCAAAATGCCGAACAGGGCGCAGCCGCGCAGGGCGTCGACGTCGGCGATACGCGTTGGCCGGGTTTGCATGGCGCCGCTCATGCCAGGGCAGGGCGCAGGAAGCGCGCCAGCAGCAGGTGCAGGCTGGCGCGCTGCGCCAGCGGTGCATAATCGGGATCGACGGCGACCCGGTTGAAGATGCCGTCGATCAGCGCGGCGATCCAGCTGGCCGTTTGCGCGGCGTCCAGCGCGGCGTCGACCTGGCCCCCTGATGCCGCCTCTTCCAGCAAGGCTTGCAAGCCGCCGCGCAGGCTGGCGTCGTTGTGCGCCACCCTGGCCGCGATATCCGCGTCGCGCATCGCCTCGGCGGATATTTCCAGCGCCAGCCCCGCAAAGTTGTCATCGGCCGCCAGCGCCAGCACCAGGTCCATGAAGTCGAGCAGGGCGCCGTAGGCATCGGCGCTGCCTTGCACGCCGGCGAAATAGGCGGCCGTCTCGCTGCCTTCTTCGTCGACGATGGCGGCGATGATGGCTTGCTTGGTGGGGAAGTAGTGAAACAGGTTGCCGGGACTCATGCCCGCCTGCGCGCAGATGGCGGCGGTGCTGGTCTGGTGAAAGCCCTTGCGCGCAAAGCAGTGGCGCGCGGCGGCGAGAATGGCGTCGCGGCGGGCCGCGTGTTTGCCGGGATCGATGGTGCGCATGGCTCTTTCCTTTAATTAATTGACTAGTCAGTCTAATATAAATCGATTCTATCGCATGGTCAAGCGAATCGCGTGAAATGGGCGCTTTGCACGCTTGCTTCCTGTCGCTACAATGTGCCGCAGCGGTTTTCCCGCGCCTGCCGGCAGGCCCGCCGATTGTTTGGAAAACCGTTCCCTTCACCTGTTTTTCTACCGTTTTAGGAATGACATGCAGCAGACTCCGATCCGATCCTTCCTCTGCGCGCTGGCGCTGGCCGCAGGCATCGTCCCTGCCGTGCAGGCGGCCTATGCGCCGCAGCCGGCCACCATGCGCCTCGATTACCAGCACAGCGGCAATGCGCTGGGCGAGCACTATGCGGTCGAGCGCGTGCTGGTCGAGCCCCTGCCATGGCCGGGCAACCCGGCGCGTCCCATCGACGACAGCAACCGCGGCAACAACCTGCTGGAAGTGGTCGACATCAAGTCGGGCAAGGTGCTGTACTCGCGCGGTTTTTCCACCATCTTCGGCGAATGGGCCAGCACCGATGAAGCGAAGACCACCACGCGCGCCTTCCAGGAATCCGTGCGCTTTCCGCAGCCCGAACACCCCGTGCGCGTGCGCATCCTCAAGCGCGACGAGCGCGGCCTGTTTTCCGTTGTATGGAGCACCGATGTCGACCCTGCCGCGCAGGACGTGATCCGCAAGCAGCCGCCGGCGCCCGTCAAGCCGATCCCGATCCGCATCAGCGGGCCATCGCCCGACAAGGTCGACCTGCTGATCATGGGCGACGGCTATACGGCCGCCGAAATGGGCAAGTTCGAAGCGACGGCGCGCAAGCTGGCTGAGCATCTTTTCACCGTCTCGCCATTCCGCGAGCGGGCCAAGGATTTCAACGTGTGGGCCATGGCCGCGCCGACCCAGGAGTCGGGCGTGTCGCGTCCCTCGACGGGCGTGCATCACGCGTCGCCGCTGGGCACGCGCTACGATATCTTCGGCAGCGAGCGCTATGTGCTGACGACGGATAACCGCGCGCTGCGCGACCTGGCGCAGTACGCGCCGTATGAATTCATCGAAATCCTCGTCAACAACGATACCTACGGCGGCGGCGGCATCTTCGGCCAGTTCAGCACGGCGGCAGCGAATAACGATTGGGCCAACTACCTGTTCGTGCATGAATTCGGCCACCATTTCGCCGGCCTGGCCGACGAGTACTACACCTCGCCCGTGGCCTATCAGTCGAATGGCGAGCGCCAGGAACCGTGGGAGCCGAACGCCACGGCGCTGCGCGATCCGGCCAGGCTGAAATGGAAGAATCACGTCAAGGCCGGCACGCCGCTGCCGACGCCATGGCCGAAGGAAGCATACGACAGCCATGCGCGCGAATACCAGAAGCAGCGCGCGGCCCTGCGCGCGGCCAACCGCCCGGAAAGCGAGATGAGCGACTTGTTCAAGGCCGACCTGGCGTACACGCAGCAGCTGTTCTCGAAGGCGCCGCAGCGCCATGCGGTGGGCGCCTTCGAAGGCGCGAACTACGAGTCGTCCGGCTACTACCGGCCCGAGATGCAGTGCATCATGTTCGACCGCAGCGAGACGTTCTGCTCCGTGTGCCAGGATGGCATCAGCACCATCATCGACCTGTATTCGCGTCCCGCCGCGGCGCCGGGCAAATAATGCCGCTCCTGCCGCATCCGTAATACATGGGGGTCATGTTGCATCGCAATAGCATGGCCCCTATTCTGCCTCTCCTCACCGTCTGCCTTCCGCCCCTGCCCGGCGCTGCTTGTTTTCCAGGCAATACCAATTGTCGCTCACCTGCGCGCTTTTCTTCTCGCTAGCCCAGTGATATTATCAAATAAATACGTCCGCACGCTTGCCTGAAAAATATTTCATTTAGATAATATTGAGGTAAAATTTGATTTACATCAATGTTGCATTGCCGCAATCGCACTTATAGTTGACCTAGCTCAAAGCGTCATGGAATGCGGATCGGACTCATCACGAATCACGCGTCTAAATGCTGTAGAGTAATTTCGCCCCGTACCAGTTCCCCGAAAATGCACTGGTGCGTGCCTCGAATTTCAGTGACGGAAGCCGATTCATGAAGATGCAGACCCCCGCGCCTGACGCGTGCAGTACCTTACACCCCCACACTCCCATTGCCTTGCCGTATGCGCGTGCCGGCGGCGTGACGCTGGCCACTTGCGCCGCCGCCATGCACGCCGGCGCGGTGCGATGCGTGCATGCGGCCACGCCGTGGCCCGCCCTGCGTCCAGTCCAGGCATGACGGCCGACTTGCGGCCCTTGCCTTTGCAGGGCAAGCGGGGCCTGGTGGTGGGTATCGCCAACACGCAAAGCATCGCCTGGGGCTGCGCCAGCGCACTGCGCGCGGCCGGCGCCGAACTGGCCGTGACCTGGCTCAATGACAAGGCCCGTCCATACGTGGAACCGCTGGCGCAGCAGGTGCAGGCGGCCATCATGGCGCCGCTCGACGTGGCCGTGCCGGGCCAGCTCGAAGCGCTGTTCGCGCAGATCGAACGGCAATGGGGGCGGCTCGATTTCGTCGTCCATTCCATTGCCTATGCGCCGAAGCAGGACTTGCATGGCCGCGTGACGGACAGTTCTGCTGATGGCTTTGCGCAGGCGATGGATATCTCCTGCCACTCCTTCATGCGCATGGCGAAACTGGCCGAACCTCTGATGCCGGACGGCGGCAGCCTGATGACCATGAGTTATTTGGGCGCGGAGGAAGTCGTCGCCGACTATGGCCTGATGGGGCCCGTGAAGGCGGCGCTGGAAGCGTCGGTGCGCTACCTGGCCGCCGAACTGGGCCCGCAAGGCATCCGCGTCAACGCCATTTCGCCGGGGCCACTGGAAACGCGGGCCGCTTCCGGCATTGCCCATTTCGACCGCCTGATGGCTGACGCCATCGAGCGCTCGCCCATGCGGCGCCTGGCTACCATCGAGGACGTGGGCGCGCTGTGCGCCTTCCTCGCCGGCGACGGCGCGCGCGCCATCACCGGCGGCACTCTGTACGTCGATGGCGGCTACAACATTCTGAATTGACTGGAAGAAGATAACCATGGCTGTTCCTACTTTGCCCAACTGCGCCAGGATGGCCGCGGTGGCCACCGCGCTGGCCCTGGCCGGCTGCGCCTCGATGGTGCCGCCGTATGCGCCACCGCCACTGCCCGTGGCGGCGCAGTATCCGGAAACCGATTCCGCCGGCGCGCACGCGCCCGACGTCGCCTGGCAAGCCTACTTTGCTGACGCGCGCCTGCAGGTGCTGATTGCGCAGGCGCTGGCCAGCAACCGTGACATCCGCATCGCCGCCCTGCGCGTGGAAGAGGCGCGCGCCGCGTATGGCATTCAGCGCGCCGAACAATTTCCCACTATCGCGCTGGGCGCCTCCGGCAGCCGCTCGCGCGTGCCCGGTGACCTGAGCGTGACGGGCCGCCCCATGACGAGCGCGCAGTACCAGACAGGCTTGAACGTGAGCGCCTGGGAACTCGACTTCTGGGGCCGCGTGCGCAGCCTGAAGGACAGCGCCCTGCAAACCCTGCTGGCCAGCGACGAGGCGCGCCGCGCCGTCGGCGTGGCGCTGGTGGCGCAGGTGGCCAATGGCTACCTGGGCTTGCGCGAACTCGATGAACGGGTGGAACTGGCGCGCGCCACCGTCGACAGCCGCGCCGA
Organism: Janthinobacterium sp. SUN211; assembly: GCF_030587315.1. Taxonomy (NCBI): domain Bacteria; kingdom Pseudomonadati; phylum Pseudomonadota; class Betaproteobacteria; order Burkholderiales; family Oxalobacteraceae; genus Janthinobacterium; species Janthinobacterium sp. SUN211. Next base: position 264,298 of record NZ_JAPWIC010000006.1, read on the forward strand.
ATCGCTGCGCATCTTCACGCGCCGCTTTGAAGTCGGGTCGATTTCCAAGCTGGACCTGACGCAGGTGGAAACCTTGCTCAGCCAGGCCTTGTCGCTGTCGGCGCAGCTGGAACAGGCGCGTGCCGTGCAGGCGCACGCGCTGGCACAGCTGGTGGGCGGCCCCGTCGACCTGACGCCGGTGGCTGGTGAGGTGCGCCGCTTCGACGACGCCAGCGTGCTGCAGCCGCTGCATGCGGGCCTGCCCTCGGCCTTGCTCACGCAGCGTCCCGACCTGGTGGCGGCCGAACACCAGCTGCGCGCTGCGCAAGCCAATATCGGCGCCGCGCGCGCCGCCTTCTTCCCGACGATTTCCTTGACGGCAGCCTACGGCACGGCCAGCGCGGAATTGAGCGGCTTGTTCGATTCGGGCAGCGGCGCGTGGAATTTCGCGCCGCGCCTGGTGCTGCCGATCTTTGACGCGGGCCGCCTGCGCGCGAATATGGAACTGGCCGAAGTGCGCCGCGACGTGGCCGTGGCCAATTACGAAAAAAGCGTGCAGGGCGCCTTCCGCGAAGTGGCCGACGCGCTGTCGAACCGGCGCTGGCTGGCGCTGCAGGTCGATATCGGCAAGACGACTTTGGCCGCGCAGAGCGAACGGGCGCGCCTGGCCAAGCTGCGCTACGACAATGGCGCCGCGCCCTACCTGGAAGTGCTCGACGCGCAGCGCGACTTGCTGACGGTCGAGCAGCAGCTGGTGCAGACGCGCCGCGCGCTGCTGTCCAGTCAGGTCAGCCTGTATGCGGCGCTGGGCGGTGGCGCGCCAGCCACTTCCGCCGCCGCTTCCACCCACTAATTTGATCGCCCCCATACCATGACTCCACAACTGAAGAAAAAACTCATTCCCGCGGCGCTGGTCGTGGCCGTTCTCGTACTGGGCTATGTGGCCTGGCAAAAAATGCGTCCCACGGGCCCAGGCGAAGGTTTCGTCAGCGGCAATGGCCGCATCGAAGCGACGGAAATCGACGTCGCCACCAAGCTGGCGGGCCGGGTCAAGGAGATCCTCGTGCGCGAGGGCGACTTCGTCAAGTCGGGCCAGCCGCTGGCCACCATGCAGGTCGACTCCCTGACGGCCCAGCGCGACGAGGCGCGCGCGCGCCAGCAGCAGGCGTCTGACGCCGTGGTGGGCGCGCAGGCGCAGGTGGCCGTGCGAGAGAGCGACAAGGCGGCCGCGCTGGCCATGGTGGCGCAGCGCGAAAGCGAACTCGATGCGGCCAAGCGCCGCCTGGCCCGTTCCGAAACCCTGTCGAAAGAGGGCGCTTCCTCGGTGCAGGAACTCGATGACGACCGCGCCCGCGTGCGCAGCGTGGCAGCAGCATTGAACGCGGCCAAGGCGCAAGTGACGGCGGCGCAGGCGGCCATCGACGCGGCAAAGGCGCAGGTGGTGGGTTCGCGCTCCGCCGTGGTCGCCGCCGAGGCGACGACGGCGCGCATCGATTCCGACCTGGCCGATGGCCAGCTGATGGCGCCGCGCGACGGCCGCGTGCAATACCTGGTGGCGCAGCAGGGCGAAGTACTGGCGGGCGGCGGCAAGGTGCTTAACCTCGTAGACCTGTCGGACGTCTACATGACCTTCTTCCTGCCCGAGACAGCGGCCGGCAAGGTGGCGCTGGGCGGCGAGGTGCGCATCATCCTCGACGCGGCGCCCAATTACGTGATTCCGGCGACGATCTCGTTCGTCGCGGCCAGCGCGCAGTTCACGCCGAAGACGGTGGAAACGGCCAGCGAGCGCCAGAAGCTGATGTTCCGCGTGAAGGCGCAGATCAGCCGCGAGCTGCTGCAAAAGCATCTGGCGCTGGTAAAAGTGGGCTTGCCTGGCGTGGCCTGGGTGCGTCTCGATGCGAAGCAGGCATGGCCCGCTGAACTGACTGCCAAGGTTCCGCAGTGAGCATGGACGTGAACTCCTTTGTCGTCCGCATCAAGGGCGTCAGCCAGCATTACGGCAAGACGGTGGCGCTCGACGCCATCGACCTGGACGTGCCGGCCGGCCGCATGGTGGGCTTGATCGGACCCGATGGCGTGGGCAAATCGAGCCTGCTGTCGTTGGTGGCCGGCGCGCGCGCCGTGCAGCAGGGCAGCGTGATGGCGCTGGGCGGCGACATGCGCGATGCGCGCCACCGCGACGACGTCTGTCCCCGTATCGCCTACATGCCGCAAGGTCTGGGCAAGAATCTGTATCCGACCCTGTCGGTCGAGGAAAATCTGCAGTTTTTCGCGCGCCTGTTCGGCCATGACGCTGCGGAACGCCGCCGCCGCATCGACCAGCTGACCCGCAGCACGGGTTTGCAGCCCTTCCTGGCGCGCCCGGCGGGCAAGCTGTCGGGCGGCATGAAGCAGAAGCTGGGCCTGTGCTGCGCGTTGATCCATGATCCCGACCTGCTCATTCTCGATGAACCGACCACCGGCGTCGATCCGCTGGCGCGGGCCCAGTTCTGGGACCTGATCGCCGGCATCCGCGTGCAGCGCCCGCAAATGAGCGTGATGGTGGCCACCGCCTACATGGACGAGGCGCAGCGTTTCGATTGGCTGGTGGCCATGGATGACGGCAAGGTGCTCGATACGGGCACGCCGGCCGAACTGTTGGCGCGCACGGACAGCGGCAACCTGGAAGCGGCCTTCATCAAGCTGCTGCCCGAGGCCAAGCGCGCCGGCCACCAGCCCGTGGTGATCACGCCGCTGGATGCGGCCAGCGCGCAGGACGTGGCCATCGAGGCCAAAGATCTGACCATGCGCTTCGGCGATTTCACGGCCGTAGACCATGTGAATTTCCGCATCGGCCGCGGCGAGATTTTCGGCTTTCTGGGATCGAACGGTTGCGGCAAGTCGACCACCATGAAGATGCTCACGGGCCTCTTGCCGGCGACGGAAGGCAAGGCCTGGCTGTTCGGCAAGGAGGTCGATTCCAACGACATCGACACGCGCCGCAGGGTCGGCTACATGTCGCAGGCCTTCTCTCTGTACAGCGAACTGACGGTGCGCCAGAACCTGGTGCTGCACGCGCGCCTGTTCCACGTCCCGGAAGCTGAAATCGCCGCACGCATCGACGAGATGGCGCAGCGCTTCGACTTGCGCGCAGTGATGGATGACCTGCCCGACAGCCTGCCGCTGGGCATACGCCAGCGGCTGTCGCTGGCCGTGGCCATGGTGCACAAGCCGGAAATGCTGATCCTCGACGAGCCGACGTCCGGCGTCGACCCCATCGCGCGCGACAATTTCTGGCGCCTGATGATCGAGCTGGCGCGGCGCGACCGCGTCACCATTTTCATCTCCACCCACTTCATGAACGAGGCCGAGCGCTGCGACCGCATTTCGCTGATGCATGCGGGGAAAGTGCTGGTCAGCGATGCGCCGGCCGAACTGGTGCGCAAGAGGGGCGCGCCATCGCTGGAAGCGGCTTTCATCGCCTACCTGGAAGAGGCGGGCGGCGGCACGGCGCCGACGGCGCAGGAAAGCGAGGCGCCCGCGCAGGAAGCGGCAGTGCAGGCACCCACGCCGCAGCACCGGCGCAGCCGTTTCAGCCTGAGCCGCATGCTCAGCTACATGTGGCGCGAGACGCTGGAACTGCGCCGCGACCCCGTGCGCCTGACCTTGGCGCTGGGCGGCTCTGTGCTGCTGCTGTTCGTCATCGGCTTCGGCATCAGCCTGGACGTCGAAGACCTGAGCTACGCGGTGCTTGACCACGACCAGACCACCCTGAGCCAGAATTACACGAACAACCTGGCCGGCTCGCGCTACTTCATCGAACGCCCGCCCTTGCGCGACTATGCCGATATCGACAAGCGCATGCGCAGCGGTGAACTGTCGCTGGCCATCGAAATTCCGCCTGGCTTCGCGCGCGACGTGCAGCGCGGCGCGCCGGCCCAGGTGGGCGCGTGGATCGACGGCGCCATGCCGATGCGCGCCGAAACCGTGCAGGGCTACGTGCAGGGCATGCATCAGCTGTGGCTGGCCGACCAGGCCTTGCACCGCTATGGCATCACGATGAACAACCCCGTCGCCATCCAGACACGCTACCGCTACAACCCGGACGTGAAAAGCCTGCCGGCGATGGTGCCGGCCGTGATTCCGCTGCTGCTGCTGATGCTGCCGGCCATGCTGGCGGCGCTGTCCGTGGTGCGCGAGAAGGAACTGGGTTCCATCATCAATCTGTACGTGACGCCCGTCACGCGTCTGGAATTCTTGCTAGGCAAGCAGGTGCCGTACGTGGCGCTGGCGATGCTCAATTTCATCCTCATGGCGCTGTTGGCAGTCACGGCCTTCGGCGTGCCGATCAAGGGCAGCCTGCCGACCCTGATCGGCGCCACCTTCATCTTCAATATCTGCGCCACCGGCATCGGCCTGTTCGCGTCGACCTTTACGCGCAGCCAGATCGCGGCCCTGTTCGTGACCATGATCGGCACCATGATCCCGGCCATCCAGTTTTCCGGCCTGCTCAATCCCGTCTCGTCGATGGAAGGCGTGGGCAAGGCGATCGGCCTGATGTACCCGGCCACGCACATGCTCAATATCAGCCGGGGTGTGTTCAACAAGGCGCTGGGCTTTGGCGACCTGCACGCCTCGTTCTGGCCCCTGATCGTCGCCATTCCCGTGATCCTCGGCGTGACGGTGGCGCTGCTGAAGAAACAGGAGAGCTGATATGCGGCATCTTGAAAATATCTACCGCCTGGGCGTGAAGGAAATCTGGAGCCTGATCCGCGATCCCATGATGCTGATCCTGATCCTTTACACGTTCACCTTGGCCATCTACGTGGCTGCCACGGCCAAGCCGGAAACCCTGCACATGGCCTCGATTGCCATCGTCGACGAGGATGGCTCACCCCTGTCCGGGCGCATCGCCTCGGCCTTCTTTCCGCCCCAGTTCACGCCGCCGGCCATGATCAACCAGAGCCAGGTCGATGCGGGCCTCGATGCGGGCCAGTACACCTTCGTGCTGACGATACCGCCCAAGCTGCAGGCCGACGTGCTGGGCGGGCGCCAGGCGGAGCTGCAGCTGAACGTGGACGCCACGCGTATGAGCCAGGCCTTCAGCGGCAGCGGCTATATCCAGCAGATTGTCGCTGGCGAAGTGGCCGAATTCGCCAAACGCTATCGGGGCGCGACCGTCTCGCCGGTGGAACTGGTGATGCGCGCGCGCTTCAATCCATCGCTGAGCCAGGCCTGGTTTGGCTCGCTGATGGAAATCATCAACCAGGTGACGATGCTGTCGATCATTTTGACGGGTGCGGCCCTGATCCGCGAGCGCGAACACGGCACCATCGAGCATTTGCTGGTGATGCCCGTCACGCCGGCCGAGATCATGTTGGGCAAGGTGTGGTCGATGGGCCTGGTGGTGCTGCTGGCCGCCGCCCTGTCGTTGAACCTGGTGGTGCGCGGCATGCTGCACGTGCCCATCGAAGGCTCGATCGCGCTGTTCCTGTGCGGCGCGGCGCTGCATCTGTTTGCCACCACGTCGATGGGGATTTTCCTCGCCACCGTGGCGCGCAGCATGCCGCAGTTCGGCATGCTGCTGATCCTCGTGCTGCTGCCGCTGCAGATGCTGTCGGGCGGAAGCACGCCGCGCGAAAGCATGCCCCAGTTGGTGCAAAACATCATGCTGATCGCCCCGACCACGCATTTCGTCGAATTGAGCCAGGCGATTTTGTACCGGGGCGCCGGCATCGACGTAGTCTGGAAGCCGTTCCTGGCCCTGCTGGCCATCGGCACGGCCCTGTTTACCTTCGCGCTGGCGCGCTTTCGCAAGACCATCAGCCAGATGGCGTAGCCCCCGCGCCGGAATGGTCCGGCGTTTTTTGCATGAAAAGGATAGCCATGAAGATCGAAGCTGCACCATTTTTCTCCACCGGCGGCTTGCCGTCGCTGGGCGTGCTGGGCGACTATGCACGCGACTCGTGGCAGCGCATCGTGCTGTACGCGGACGTGATGCGCCGGCGCGGCAACCAGTACCAGGAGCACATGGCCGAGGAAGTGCCGAACGTGCTGGACTTCCCCGCCGAACTGGTGATGTCCGGCCTGGAGCTGGCGCGCCCCGTCAACTACGGCCTGGCGCGCATATTGACGCCCGATGCACCGGAACCCGATCCGTCGAAGCGGCCCTTCGTCGTCGTCGATCCGCGCGCGGGACACGGTCCCGGCATCGGCGGCTTCAAGGCCGAGAGCGAGATCGGCGTGGCCCTGCGCGCCGGCCACCCGTGCTACTTCATCGGCTTCCTGCCCGATCCCGTGCCGGGACAGACGGTGGAAGACGTGATGCACGCCGAGGCGGCCTTCCTGGAAAAAGTCATCGCCCTGCATCCGCTCAGCGAAGGCAAGCCCGTCGTCATCGGCAATTGCCAGGCGGGCTGGCAAATCCTCATGACGGCGGCGATGCGCCCGGAATTGTTCGGCCCCATCATCGTGGCCGGCGCGCCCGTGTCCTACTGGGCCGGCTGGCATGGCCGCAACCCGATGCGCTACGCGGGTGGGCTGATGGGCGGAAGCTGGGCCACGGCGCTGGCGGGCGACCTGGGCAACGGCCGCTTCGACGGCGCCAGCCTGGTGCAGAATTTCGAAAAGCTCAACCCGGCCAATACCCTGTGGAGCAAGCAGTACAACCTGTATGCGAACATCGACACGGAAGCGCCACGCTACCTGGAATTTGAAAAATACTGGGGCGGCCATGTCTTCCTCAACGACGTCGAGATGCAGTACATCGTCGACAATCTGTTCATCGGCAACCGCCTGGCTACGGCGGAGTTGATTACGTCCGATGGCGTGCGCCTGGACTTGCGCAATATCCGTTCGCCCATCGTCGTCTTTTGCTCGAACGGTGACAACATCACGCCACCGCCGCAGGCGCTGGGCTGGATCACGGACCTGTACCGCGATGACAAGGATGTGCTGCTGCACGACCAGACCATCGTGTATGCCGTGCATGACAGCATCGGCCACCTGGGCATCTTCGTCTCGGCCAAGGTGGGCCACAAGGAACACCAGAAATTCGCCAGCAATATCGACCTGATCAACCTGCTGCCGGCCGGTATCTACGAAGCGCGGATCGTCGACAAGACGCCCGACACGCCGAACGCCGACCTGGCCAGCGGCGACTATGTGCTGCAGGTCGAGCACCGCGGCATCGAGGATGTGCGCGCCATCGTGCAGCCAAGCGTGGAAAACGACCACAAGTTCGCCGCCGCTGCGCGCGTGTCCGAAGTGAATCTGGCTTTGTACCGCACGTTTGCGCAGCCGTGGGTACGCGCCATGGTTACGCCGCAGTCGGCGCGCTTCCTGCAGCTCGCGCATCCGCTGCGCGTGTCGTACGAACGCTGGACGGACCACAATCCGCTGGCCAGGCTGGTGGCCAAGGAGGCGGAAAAAGTGCGTGCCCACCGCCAGCCGGTATCGCTTGACAACCCGTTGCTGGCCATGCAGGAAGCAGTTTCAGGTGCCATCACGGCCGGCTTGAACGGCTGGCGCGACTGGCGCGATACGCTGCAGGAAACCACCTTTGATCTGGTGTACGGCTCGCCGCTGGTGCAGGCGTTGACCGGACAAGCCATCGGCGATACGGCGCCGCCGCGCCCCCATCCCGGCATTTCGCCCGAGCATTGCGAATACGTGCGCTGCGAAACGCGCAAGATGGACGAAGACATGCAGCGGGGCGGCCTGGTGGAAGCGGCCGTGCGCGCGCTGTTCTACATCTACCGCTTCCGCATGATCGCTGACGAGCGCAGGGTCAACCTGGCCCTGAAATTGATCAAGCCGCAGTACCGGCAGGATGTCAATATGGAGGAATTCCGCGGCATCGTGCGCCAGCAGGCGCGTTTGATGCTGCATGATTTCGATGCCGCCATCGCCGCCTTGCCGGTCCTGCTGTCGCGCGCCAGCCCGGACGACATCGGCGCGCTGTCCGAATGGCTGCAGCAAGTGCTGCAAGTGCCCGAAGCGCCGACGCCGGACGAGGAAGCGAGCCTGCAGCAGATGCAAGACGTCTTCGAGCGCGCGATCAAGGCGCAAGCGAAGGCGTTGCCGTCGGACGCGCGCTCATCCCCTGCCGGGCCAAAAGCCAAGCCGGCCAAACACATTACCCCTGTATAGAAGACCACGATGACTACTACCCAAGACGATGACTTGAATATCGTACGTAACCGCACCTTCGACCAGATCGCCATCGGCGACAGCGCCAGCATCACGCGCACCCTGAGCATGGACGATATCGCCCTGTTCGCGGTGATGTCGGGCGATGACAACCCGCAGCACCTCGATGCCGAATTTGCCGCTGCCAGCCGCTACCAGGGCGTGATCGCCCACGGCATGTGGGGTGCTGCCCTCATTTCCGCCGTGCTGGGCACGCGCCTGCCCGGCGCCGGCACCGTCTACACGGGCCAGACCCTGCGCTTCCTGCAGCCCGTGCGCGTGGGCGATACGCTGGCCATCAGCGTCACCGTCACGGCCCTCGATCCGCGCAGCCGCCACGTGACCCTGGCGTGCCGCTGCGTCAACCAGCATGGCGCCGTGGTGCTCGACGGCGAGGCGCAGGTGATCGCGCCCGCCGAGCAGATCGAACGGCAGCGCGCCACCCTGCCCGAGGTACGCCTGCATAACGGCGACGGCACGCGGCGCCTGCTGGAACACGCGCGCACCCTGGGTCCGATCAGGGTGGCCGTGATCCACCCTTGCGATGAACTGAGCCTGTCCGGCGCGCTCGACGCGCATGCGGCCGGCCTGATCACGCCCGTGCTGGTGGCGCCGCGCGCGCGCCTGGAGGCGGTGGCGCTGGAGGCGGGCCTGAGCCTGGCCGGCATCGCCATCGAGGACGTCGAGCATAGCCATGCGGCCGCCGCGCGCGGTGCCGAACTGGCGGGCAAGGGCGAAGTCGAGGCGCTGATGAAGGGCAGCCTGCACACGGATGAACTGATGTCGGCCGTGCTGGCCGCCAGCGCGGGCCTGCGCACCAAGCGCCGCATCAGCCACTGCTTCCTGATGCAGACACCCGCGTATCCGCGTCCTTTCATCATCACGGACGCGGCCATCAATATCGCGCCCAACCTGGCCATGAAGGCCGACATCGTGCGCAACGCCATCGACCTGGCGCACGTGATCGGCGTGGCAAGGCCGCGCGTGGCCATCCTGGCCGCCGTGGAAACGGTGAACGCGGACATGCCCGCCACGCTCGATGCCGCCGCCCTGTGCAAGATGGCTGACCGTGGGCAGATCACGGGGGCGATCCTTGACGGCCCGCTGGCTTTTGACAACGCGGTCTCGATCGCCGCCGCCACCGTCAAGGGCATCGTCTCCGAGGTGGCGGGCCGCGCCGATATCTTGCTGGTGCCCGACCTGGAAAGCGGCAACATGCTGGCCAAGCAGCTCGAATACATGGGCGACGCGGACAGCGCTGGCATCGTGCTGGGCGCGAAGATCCCCGTCATTCTCACCAGCCGCGCCGACTCGCGCGCCAGCCGCATCGCCTCGTGCGCCATCGCCGTGATGCTAGCCAACCATTACCGGAGCACGCCGCCATGAACGCGCCAATCCCCCATGCCGATGGCACCCTGATCCTGGTGCTCAATTGCGGCTCGTCGAGCATCAAGTTCGCCCTGTTCGAGCAAGCGAACGGCGTGCTGCCGCAGCAGGCGCAATGGAGCGGCAAGGTCGAAGGCATCGGCCGCGAGAATGCCACTTACCGCGCCGGCGGCCTGCCTGCCGTCGCTTTGCAGCTGGACCCTGAGCAACCGCATCACGCGGCCCTCGAATACATCCGCGCGCAAGTGATGGCGCAGCTGGACGGGCGTTCCTTGCGCGCCGTGGCGCATCGCGTGGTGCACGGCGGCAGCAAGTATTTCGCCCCCGTGCGCATCGATTTCACCGTGCTGGCCGACCTGAAAAGTTATGTGCCGCTCGCGCCCCTGCACCAGCCGTTCGCCCTGGAGGCGATCGAGGTGCTGCTTGAATCGCGGCCCGACATCGCCCAGGTGGCGTGCTTCGACACGGCCTTCCACCACACGGTGCCGCAGGTCGAGCAGATGCTGGCCCTGCCGTACGATGCGTGGGAACGGGGCTTGCGCCGCTATGGCTTCCACGGCCTGTCGTATGAATACCAGTCGCTGGTGCTGGAGCAGCGCTTCGGCGCTGCCGCGCGCGGTAAGGTCATCGTGGCCCACCTGGGCAGCGGCGCCAGCCTGTGCGCCATGGAGAATCTGCACAGCGTGGCCACCACCATGGGATTTTCCGCGCTCGACGGCCTGATGATGGGCACGCGCTGCGGTTCGCTCGATCCGGGCGCCGTCATCTACCTGATGGAGATCGAAAAGCTGTCGCTGGAAAAGGTAGCGCACGTGCTGTACCACGAATCGGGCTTGCTGGGCGTGTCGGGTGTGTCGGCCGATCCGCCGGTCTTGCTGGCGCAGCAGGACCGCCAGGATGCCACTGGCGAGCGCATCCGCGCCGCGCTGGCTTTATACATCCGCCGCATCGTGCGTGAGATCGGCGCCCTGACGGCCGTGCTGGGTGGGCTGGACATGCTGGTGTTTACGGCCGGTATCGGCGAGCACAGCGCGGAGCTGCGCCAGCGCATCTGCGCCGAGCTGGGTTTTATTGGCCCCGTGCTCGATGCGGAGGCGAACGCGCGCAATGCCCGCCGTATTTCCAGCGATGCCAGCCGCATCGTGGTGGGCGTGGAGCCGGCCAATGAGGAGTGGGTGGCGGCGCGCCACGCGGCCCTGGCCGTCAGCGTGTGAGGTCCTGCAGCGTATGGCAGCGCTCGATGGGAAATTTGCCGAAATGCACATATTTTCCGTTGAGTGCGCTAACGCACTGTGTGGTTTGCCCGTTATCTTTACTATGAAGTCATGCCATTGCGCTACATCAAGAAACAGCGCGATGCCTGGCAAATTTTGAACATTTTGCCCGCCTTTAGTAAGAATAAAATTAAACCATATTGAAAGGTCTCATCATGAACAAATTACTCGCCGCTCTGATCGCCACCCTGTTTGCTACCGCTGCCATCGCGCAAACGTCGCCAGTAACCCCAGCCGTTGCCAGCGCCCAAGCGTCTGCGCAGCATGACATCAACAAGGCTGCCAACAAGGAAGCCAAAGTCGATGCCAAGGCTGACGCGAATGTCGCCAAGGCGGAAATGAAGGCCGACGACAAGAAAGCCGACGCCCACCACAAGGCCAACAAAACCAAGGCCAAGGCACACGACAAAGTCGTCAATGCTGATGCGGAAGACAAGCTGAAAGCGGAAGCCAAGGCTGACAAGGCTGCCGCCAAGGCCGATGCGAAAGCGGGCAAAACCGCCGTGAAAGCGGATGCCAAGGTCGCCAAGGAAAAAGTGGAAGCGAACGCCGACAAGGCCATCGCCGCCACCAAGACGGAAGAAGTGAAGGCCAAGGCCGACGCTGAAGTCAAGGCAGCCGCCGCCAAGTAATTCCCCGTTTGCGGGCCTCGGCCTGCAAACCCCAAAGACAGCTTCGGCTGTCTTTTTTTTTTCGTCCGCCACTTTTCCTTGGCGCCGCTTGCCAGTCTTGATCTGGCGCAAATGCTCCTCTTTTCGCCGTGCCATAGTGATCTGGCAAACAGACGAAGGGAGACATCATGAGCACCGCTAAAACGAAAAAAACACCGGCCACCGGTTCGGCTGAAGGCATGTCCGCCATGTCTTCCATGCAGGCGATGCCGGTCGAGGGCGACATGCAGGCCGATGCTGATGCGACGGGCGGCGACGCCATGCCGGGGCCGCGCCTGGGCGTGTCGTACGCGGACCAGGCGGCGCTCGCCCAGGGCGCGGCCGCCGCGGATGCCGGCGCCATGCCGGGCGGCGGCATGCAGCAGGCACCGCAAGGCATGGCGGGCACCAGCTGCATGCAGATCGGTGGCGGCGGCATGGGCGGCGATGGTGGCGGTGGCAACGGCGGTGACGGGGGGCAGGGTGGCGGTACGCCGCAGACGCGCACCTGCGCCACGATGGATGTGCATCGCCGCCTGCTGACCGAAGATCCATCCTATGCGAACGTGCGCGCCGATATCGAAAACCTGGCCGGACTATACGAGGGCGACAGCAGCATTGCCGGACGTTCCGGTGTGACGCAGATACCTGTGGTGGTGCACGTGGTGTGGAATACGGCTGCGCAGAATATTTCGGATGCGCAGATCGCCAGCCAGATCGATGTCCTCAATCGCGACTTTCGGCGCGTCAACCCGGATGTGAACGGCACGCCGGCGCCATTTTTGCCGCTGACGGCCGATGCGCGCGTCGAGTTTGCGCTGGCCACCACCGATCCGCATGGCGCGGCCACCAGCGGCATCGAGCGGCGCCAGACAACAGTCGCCTCGTTTGGCGCGGACGATGCCGTCAAGTCGCTGGCGACGGGCGGCATGGATGCCTGGCCGGCCGACAGCTACCTGAATATCTGGGTGTGCCAGCTCGGTGGCGGCTTGCTGGGCTACGCCCAGTTCCCCGGCGGCCCGGCCGCCACCGACGGCGTGGTGATCCTGCAATCGGCCTTCGGCACGACCGGCACGGCCGCGCCGCCGTTCCACCTGGGGCGCACGGCCACGCATGAAATCGGCCACTGGCTGAACCTGAACCATATCTGGGGCGACGACGGCACCGGGTGCTCGGGCACGGACAACGTGGCCGACACGCCCAACCAGGGCGGGCCGAATACGGGCCAGCCTTCGTTCCCCCACGTTTCCTGCAGCAATGGTCCGAATGGCGACATGTTCATGAACTACATGGATTACGTCGACGACCCGGCCATGTTCATGTTCACGGCGGGCCAGGTGGCGCGCATGCAGGCCTGTCTCGATGGTCCGCGCGCCAGTATCGGCACAGGAGGCACGGGTGCAGGCGCCACGCCGCGCCAGAGTTCCTCTCCCGTCGTGGCCTGGGGCGCGAACCGCCTCGACGTCTTCGTGCTGGGCACGGATCGCGCGCTGTACCACAAGGCCTGGAATGGCTCGACCTGGGCGCCGTCCGTCACCGGCTATGAAGGGCAGGGAGGCATCTGTACCAGTGCGCCGCAGGTGGTGTCGTGGGCGCCGAACCGGCTCGACGTGTTCGTCACGGGCACCGACAGCGGTTTGTTCCACAAATGGTGGAACGGTACGGCCTGGGGACCGTCCCTGACCGGCTATGAAGCCATGGGCGGCTTGTGCGTGGGCGACCCGCGCGCCGTGGCCTGGGGGCCGAACCGCCTCGACGTGTTTGTCGTCGGCACGGACCGGGGCCTGTATCACAAGTGGTGGAATGGCGCCGCCTGGGGGCCGTCGCTGACGGGTTACGAAGCCATGGGCGGCATCTGTCTGGGGCAGCCGGAAGCTGTGGCGTGGGGGCCGAACCGCCTCGATGTCTTCGTCATCGGCACGGACCGGGCCCTGTACCACAAGTGGTGGAACGGCACGGCCTGGGGACCGTCGCTGACGGGCTATGAACGCCTGGGCGGCATCTGCACCTCGTCGCCGAAGGCGGTGGCGTGGGGGCCAAACCGCCTCGACGTGTTCGTCACGGGCACCGATGGCGCGCTGTACCACAAGTGGTGGGATGGCGCGAAATGGGGGCCTTCCAACGATGGCTTCGAGCGCCTGGGCGGCATTTGCGTGGGCGAAGTGGAAGCCGTGTCGTGGGCGCCGAACCGGCTCGATGTCTTCGTCATCGGCACGGACAGCGCCCTGTACCACAAGGCATGGAACGGCAGCGCCTGGAGTCCGTCGCTGACGGGATTTGAAAACCTGGGCGGCATCTGCACCTCGCGTCCGCGCGCCACGGCCTGGGCGGCGAACCGCCTCGACGTATTCGTCACGGGCACGAATGGCGCCCTGTTCCACAAGGCGTGGAACGGCACGGCCTGGTCGCCCTCCGTGAGCGGCTATGAAAGTCTGGGCGGCGTGGTATCGTGTTTCTGACGTTCATGTGTTAAACGGGAGGCGGCATGCACGGCATGACGATGGCTTTGCCCAGCGGTAGCTGGACGCATTCCTTCGAGGAGGATGCAGACGGTATCGAGGTGTACCGGCCTACGGCCACGTTCGCCTTTCCGCCCAGCCGCCAGGGGCGCAAGGTGCTCGAGTTTGGGGCGCCCGCCGGCGCCATGGCGCAAGGCGAGATGACGGTGACGTCCATGGCGCCCGGCCCCGATGACCGGCCCCGCGCCGGCCCCGTGACCCGGCTGCACCCCCTGGGCATGGGACGCTATGCGCTCAGTGACGCCAGCGGGACGCAGGAGGTGATCGACATCGTCGAAGCGACGCCCGAGGTGCTGCGCCTGTCGCGGCGTTAAGGCGTGCCGCGCAGCTTGTATGCGAGCGCCGTGCGGTTGCCCACGCCCAGCTTCTGGTAAATCGCATGCAGCTGGTTGCGTACGGTGGCCGGCGACTTGCCCAGTTCCCTGGCGATGCTTTTATACGGCAAGCCTTCGGCCGCCATCGCCGCCACCAGCCGTTCGGCCGGGGTCAGGCGCTGCATGGAACCCTGCCTGAAACGTTGTTTGTCATCGCTGTTCTCCTGTCCGTGTGCGGCATGCCGGTGGCATGCCTGCAGGGATAACGGGAACGCGGGACGTATCTGTCAAATTATCTGTATAACTATTTTCCCTGCGGCCGCTACGGGGCGATAGGCGAAAAAAAAGACAGGCGAACCTGTCTTTTCGTATGGCTTGATGGCGATCAGCCGATGGCCGCCATGGATACCGGTTTCAGCTTGGCCGCCAGCGCCTTGCCCTTCTTCGCGCGCTTGCCGAAGTGTTCGGCCAGGGCCGTGGCGCCCAGCGACGCATCCTGCGGTTTCGATGCCCGGCCGATGCCCGAGACCACCACGCCGCGCTGGGTGATCGGCTGCACGGCCAGCAGCTTGTCCTTGGCATCGAGGTCGATCAGCTTGACGCCCGTGCCGCCTTTGGACAGGGTTTTCATTTCATCGAGGCCGAACACCAGCAGGCGCGCGCCTTCCGTCAGGCAGGCCAGGGCACTGGCCGCCTCGGGAATGACTTTGGGCGTCAGAGGCACGTCGCCGTCGTCCAGGGTGATGAAGGCCTTGCCGCCTTTCAGGCGGCTCGTCATGTCGCCGGCCTTGGCGATGAAGCCGTAGCCAGCGCTCGACGCCAGCAGCAAATTCGTGGCGCCATTGCCCGCAAAGTAATGGAGGATGCGCACGGCGTTGCCGGGCGTGCCGCCGCTCAGGTCGCACAGGGTCGTGATCGGCACGCCGTCGCCGCGTGCGTTGGGTAGCGCCGAGACGGGAACCGAGTAAATCTTGCCGTTGTTGCCAAAGCCCAGCAGGGTGTCGACCGTGCGGCACTCGAAGGCGCCATGCAGGCTGTCGCCCGCCTTGAACGTGAATTGCGCCGCATCGTGGCCGATGCCGGTACGCGCGCGCACCCAGCCTTTTTCCGAAATGATGACGGTGACCGGTTCATCGACGACCTTCTGTTCGGCCACGGCTTTCTGCGCTTCCTCGATCAGGGTGCGGCGCGCATCGCCGAACTGTTTGGCGTCCGCTTCGATTTCGCGGATGACGGCGCGCTTCATCGAGCCCGGGTTGTCGAGCAGGTCTTGCAAGGACTTTTCTTCCTTGCGCAGCTCGGCCAGTTCCTGCTGGATCTTGATCGTTTCCAGGCGCGCCAGCTGGCGCAAGCGGATTTCCAGGATGTCGTCTGCCTGGCGTTCGGACAGCTTGAACGCCTCGATCAGGGCCGCCTTCGGTTCATCCGAATTGCGGATGATCTGGATCACCTTGTCGATATTGAGCAGGATCGCTTCGCGTCCTTCCAGGATATGGATGCGGTCCTTGACCTTGCCCAGTTTGTAGCCGGTGCGGCGCGTAACGGTCTCGAAGCGGAAGTCGATCCACTCGCGCAGGATGTCGCCCAGCCCTTTCTGGCGCGGACGGCCATCGCCGCCGATCATCACCAGATTGATCGAGGTCGACGATTCCAGCGAGGTGTGTGCCAGCAGCATCAGCATGAATTCCGTCTGGTCCTGGTTCTTCGACTTCGGTTCGAACACGAGGCGCACGGGCGCGGCGCGGCCCGATTCGTCGCGGATGGTGTCGAGCGAATTGAGAATCAGCGCCTTCAGGGCCACCTGGTCCGGCGACAGCGCCTTCTTGCCCAGCTTGATCTTCGGATTCGTCAATTCCTCGATTTCTTCCAGCACCTTTTGCGACGAGGTACCGGGCGGCAGTTCCGTCACGACGGCTTGCCACTGGCCGCGCGCCAGCTCTTCGATCTTCCAGCGTGCGCGCACCTTCATGCTGCCACGGCCGCTCGCATACATGTCCTGGATCTGCGAGGGCGGCGTGATGATCTGGCCGCCGCCGGGGAAGTCCGGGCCGGGGATGATGGCCATCAGTTCGGCGTGCGTCAGCTTCGGATCGCGGATCATGGCGACAGCCGCTTTCGCCACTTCCGCCAGGTTGTGCGACGGGATTTCCGTCGCCAGGCCCACGGCGATGCCGGAGGCGCCATTGAGCAGCACCATCGGCAGGCGCGCTGGCAGCAGCTTCGGTTCTTCCGTCGAACCGTCGTAGTTGGGCTGGAAATCCACCGTGCCCATGCCGATTTCATCCATCAGCAGCTTGGCGATCGGCGTCAGGCGCGCTTCCGTGTAGCGCATGGCCGCCGCGCCATCGCCGTCGCGCGAGCCGAAGTTGCCCTGGCCATCGATCAGCGGGTAGCGCAGCGAGAAATCCTGCGCCATGCGCACCAGCGCGTCGTACACGGACTGATCGCCGTGCGGATGCAATTTACCCAGCACGTCGCCGACCACGGCCGCCGATTTGCGCGGCTTCGCCGTGGAATTGAGTCCCAGCTCATTCATCGCATACAGGATGCGGCGCTGCACGGGTTTCTGGCCGTCGCAGACGTCGGGCAGGGCGCGGCCCTTGACGACGGAGATGGCGTAATCGAGATAGGCGCGCTCGGCGAAGGTGGACAGGGTCAGCGCTTCGCCGTCGAATACCGGTTCATCCGGCTCGATCGGCTCAGGCTGGGCATCGTCAAATAAATTGGTTTGTGTGGACATGGCGCTTGTTTCGGTGTTAAGTGGTTGCGGTTGAATTCGTGGAGCTGATTATGACAGCCCGGATTTGGAAAAGGACTTGCCGTACGTCAGATACATGTAGCGCAAGGTCAAATAGAGCACGGCCAGGGCCAGTTCGACGCCGTTATGCATCATCGGCATGGCGCGGATGGCCGGGGCTTGGCTGGCCAGCACGAAAGTGGCGATGGACGGCACCAGCACCACCGGCCAGATCGTCTTCCATTTGAAATCGCTGGGGGAAAACAGCATGCCGGCGCAGGACCAGACCAGCAGCGCGGCGCCAACGAAGGCGGCCGGCAGCAGCTGCAGATACAGTTGCAGCAGCAAGCCCGCGCAGCCGATCAGCCATGCCGCGCGCAGGCGCGGCAAGAGCGCCTCGGGGAAGCGGCAATCGCCATACAGGCCGGTGGCGCTGCGCAGGGCCAGCGCCGCCAGGCAAAAGATCAGGGGCATGGCTTCGCCGACGGCCAGCGCCGGCTGGCCCCTGCCGCTCATGAACATGGCGCCAAACAGCGACAGGCCGAGGACAAGGAGCAGCAGCATGCCGTGCAGCAATTGGCGGTTCATCGCATACGCGAGCAGGGCCGATGCGCACAGGCCGGCCGCAGTAACGAGGCGCATGGTCTCGCTGCGTTCGGGCAGGAACAGCATTAGCGCCAGCAGCAGATAGGGCACGATCCAGCCCAGTTGCCGCAAGCCGGGCCGCTGCCACAGCACGGGCAGGCGTTCCTGCAGCGTTTCCTGCAGCGCTTCCAGGCGCGCGAACAGGGGCGTCGGCCAGCGCAAGGCATGCATGGCCAGCAGGGAAAAGGCGAGCGCCTGGAAGCCCAGCAGGCTGGCATAGGCAGCCGTGTCGCCGAGCTCGAAGCCGGCCGCATCGAGCACACCCGCGAGCATGAAGTGCAGCACGAAACCCAGGCCGCCCGAGGCCAGCGCCGTCTGTTTGAAGTAGCGTTTGGCATGGACGGCGTGTTCCCACTGCTCGAACAGGTCCGTATCGAGCTTGCAGGCCAGCATCTCGTTGTGCTGCCAGCGTATTGCGTGCAGCAGTTCGCGCAGCTGCAGCGTGAATTTTTGGTCGAACAGCTGGCGCGCGTAGGCGCTTGGCGGCTGCTGCGACATGATGCAGTCCAGGCCGGGGTAGCTGTCGCGGTTGTCGCTGAAATGGGCGAACGAGCGGTCTGCCCGGTAACGCTGTACGGCGCCGCGCACCAGATCCGCATGGCTGCGCGCCAGGTAGGAAAAGTCGCGGTCCCAGCCCAGCTGCTCGAACAGGGCCTGGCGCAGCGTCAGGTCATAGCCGGCGCTGGCGCAATAGCGCAGCGCGCACAGGTCGAATTCCTCGCGCACGTCGAGGTTCAGCATGGCGTCGTCCTGCAGCATGCGGGCCAGCACGTCGCCGGCATCCGCATGCCGCGTCAGCTCCAGGCAACCTTGCCACAGATTAGCCGCTTCCTGCGCCGGGTCGATGGCGACCATGCCCCATTGTTCCGGGGGAGGGGGCTGTTCCTGGGCGATGATGCCCCACAGTTCCGCAGGCGCTTCCTGCACCGCCTCGTCGATGACGCCCCACAGGTCTGCCGGTTCCATGGGCGGCGCTTCTGGCGCTTCCGCTGCTGCCGCTTGCGGTTCCGGAAATTCCTCGGCAAACAGGTGCGCATGGCGCAGCGCGTATTCATACGCCTCGCGCAGCTCCTGGAAGGCGGCCGGATCGTCTTCGGGACGCGTCACCTTCAGGCGCTTCGCATACGCGCGCTTGAGGGCGCGCTCGTCGCCCGTCGGCTCCGTGTCCAGGATCTCCCACAGGCTGCGCTGCCCGTTGTGCATGCCGCCGTCCATTTACAGGAAGCTCTCGCTCTCGACCTGGCGCAACACCTCGTCGAGCGCCTGGCGCGCCTTGCGGATGGTGCTCGGGTCCTGCGTTTCCAGCGCCGCCTGGAAATTGGCCGTATGCGCCGCCAGGTACTGGCGCACGTCGCCCAGCGACTGTTCGTACAATCGGTCGGCGCGCGTGACCAGGGTGCGGTTTTCCAGCTGCTCGCGCGGGTGGATCTTCAGGTCGGCCAGTTCCGCAAAGCGCTGCTCGATCTGTTCCGGCGTCATCACGCCCGCATTGTCGCTGATGACCATCTTGTGCTTTTCCTGCGTGGCCAGCACCGTCACTTCCGCTTCCAGCACGCCGCTGACGTCGTAGGTGAAGCGCACGTCGATGCCGATCTCGCCCGCCTTTTTCGCGGGAATCGGGAAGCTGATCTTGCCGAGGAAGACGTTGTCGGCCACCAGGCGCGACTCGCCCTGGAAGATCGCCACGTTGATTTCCTTCTGGTTGTCGTAGATGGTGGTGATGTTTTCCGTGCGCGAGACAGGCACCACGGAATTGCGCTCGATGATGGGCAGGTAATGCCCGCCTTCATACTGGTTCGCGCCGACCTGGCGCGAAATCGAAATGCCCAGCGAGTACGGAGCCACGTCCGTCATGACCACTTCATCGAGGGCAGAGTCGCGCATCTTGAGGCCTGCCTGCACGGCGGCTCCCAGTGCCACGGCTTCGTCCGGGTCCAGGTGGATGGCGGGGAAGCGGCCGAACATGCGCGAGACGAGTTTACGCACCAGCGGCATGCGCGTGGCGCCGCCGGCCAGCACCACTTCATTCAATTCCGCGGCGCGGATGGTGGCGTCGCGCAGCGCCCGTTCGACGGGCAGGCGTAAGCGCGCCAGCAGCGGTTCGCACAGCTGCGCCAGTTTCTCTTCGCTGATCTCCCAGCTGTATTCCTTGTCATGGTAGCGCGTGGCCATGCGCACGGACGGCTGGTCCGACAGCAGACGCTTGACGCGCTCGGCTTCATCGCGCAGCAGCTGTTGCTGGCGCGGGTCGAACAGGCGGCTGCCGGCCGCGTCGCGCAAGCCGCTGCCTTCCAGGAAGGCGTCGACCAGCACGGTGACGAAGTCTTCGCCCCCTAAAAAATTATCGCCGGCCGAGGCGCGCACTTCCATCACGCCTTCGAACAGCTCCAGGATCGACACGTCAAACGTGCCGCCGCCCAGGTCGAAGACGAGGAATTTGCTTTCCTGTTCCTTGTCGCGGATGCCGTAGGCCAGCGCGGCGGCCGTCGGCTCGTTCAGCAGGCGCTCCACGCGCAAGCCCGCCAGTTGTCCCGCGATGCGCGTGGCCTTGCGCTGCGCATCGCTGAAATACGCGGGCACCGTAATGATGGCTTCCTCGACCTTGTGCCCTAAAAAGGCTTCGGCATCTTCCTTCAGCGCGCGCAGCACCATCGACGACAGCTCTTCCGGACGGAATTGCTGCGTGCCGAGGGTGATCTTCTTTTCGCTGCCCATGTAGCGCTTGAAGACGGCCGCCGTCAGCTGCGGGTGCGTCTGCAGGCGCTCGCGCGCGGCGCGGCCCACCAGCACGGTGCCGTCGTCATCGATGCTCACGCACGACGGCGTCAGGTGTTCACCGAGCGCATTCGGGATGATGGAAGCCTTGCCGTCGCGCCAGATGGCGACCAGGCTGTTGGTGGTGCCCAGGTCGATGCCGATGATCATCAGATATCCGCCTCCGCTTCATTGCCGTGTTCTTCGATCCAGGCGCGGCGTCCTGCCGCTTCGCCTTTACCCATCAACATATTGAAGCGGGAGGCTGAGGCCATGTGGTCGACTTCACCGAGCGTGACGGGCAGCAGACGGCGCGTGTCCGGGTTCATCGTCGTTTCCCACAGCTGCTCGGCGTTCATCTCGCCCAGGCCCTTGAAGCGCGAGATCGACCAGGCGCCCTGTTTCACGCCTTCCTTACGCAGCTTGTCCTCGATGGCGAGCAGTTCGCCGTCGTCGAGCGCATAGATCTTCTGCATCGGTTTCTTGCCGCGCGCGGGCGCATCGACGCGATACAACGGCGGGCGGGCGATGCAGATGTGGCCCTTGTTGATCAGCGCCGGGAAGTGCTTGAAGAAGAGCGTCAGCAGCAGTACCTGGATGTGCGAGCCGTCCACGTCTGCATCGGACAGGATACAGATCTTGCCGTAGCGCAGGCCCGACAGGTCTGGCGAGTCGCCCACGCTGTGCGGATCGACGCCGATGGCGACCGCGATGTCGTGGATCTCGTTATTCGCGAACAGGCGGTCGCGGTCCGTTTCCCACGAATTCAACACCTTGCCGCGCAGGGGCAGGATCGCCTGGAATTCCTTGTCGCGGCCCATCTTGGCCGAACCTCCCGCCGAGTCGCCCTCGACGAGGAACAGTTCATTGCGCGTGATGTCCGACGATTCGCAGTCGGTCAGCTTGCCCGGCAAGACGGCCACGCCCGAGGATTTTTTCTTTTCCACTTTCTGCAGCGAGCGCTGGCGCGACTGCGCCTGCTTGATCACCAATTCGGCCAGCTTCTTGCCGTAGTCGACGTGCTGGTTCAGCCACAGTTCCAGCGGTGGCTTGGTGAAGGTCGACACGAGGCGCACGGCGTCGCGCGAGTTCAGGCGTTCCTTGATCTGGCCCTGGAATTGCGGGTCCAGCACCTTGGCCGACAGCACAAAGGAAGCGCGCGCGAACACGTCTTCCGGTAGCAGCTTCACGCCTTTCGGCAGCAGCGAGTGCATTTCGACGAAGTTTTTGACGGCGCCGAACAGGCCGTCGCGCAAGCCCGATTCGTGCGTGCCGCCATTCGAAGTGGGAATCAGGTTGACATACGATTCGCGCACGATGGCGCCTTCTTCCGTCCACGCCACCACCCAGGCCGCGCCTTCGCCCTCGGCAAAGCCTTCCGAGTCCGGGCCCGCATACTGCGCGCCTTCGAACAGGGGAATCAGGGTTTCGCCATTCGATACCTGCGCCAGCGTTTCGGTCAGGTAGCCGCGCAAGCCTTCCGCGTACTGCCAGGTTTGCGTATCGCCCGTTTTCGCGTTGGTGAGGGTGACGGTCACGCCCGGCAGCAGCACGGCTTTCGAGCGCAGCAGGCGTTGCAGCTCGGTTTGCGAAATGTTCGGCGAATCAAAGTATTTGGCATCGGGCCAGGCGGTGACGCGCGTGCCTGACTTCTTGCCGTCGCGCGGGGCGGGGCGGGAGCTCAGGGGCTCGATCACGTCGCCGTTGGCAAACACCATATGGTGCAAGCCGTTGCCGTCGCTTTCCTTGCGCCAGACGGTGATTTCCAGGCGCGTCGACAGCGCATTGGTGACGGACACGCCGACGCCATGCAAGCCGCCCGAGAACGCATAGGCGCCGCCCGAACCCTTGTCGAACTTGCCGCCCGCGTGCAGCCGCGTAAACACGATTTCCACCGTCGGCACGCCTTCTTCCGGGTGCAGGCCGACGGGAATGCCGCGGCCATTGTCTTCGACGGTGATGCTGCCATCCGTGTTTTGCGTCACGGCGATATGCGTGCAATGACCGCCCAGCGCCTCGTCGGAGGCATTGTCGATCACTTCCTGAATGATGTGCAGCGGATTTTCAGTGCGGGTGTACATCCCCGGGCGCTGCTTGACGGGTTCCAGTCCTTTCAGGACACGGATGGATGATTCGCTGTAGTCGGATGCTGGTTTTTTAGTGGCCATACGTGTTCAAGCTAAGTAAAGACAGTGGTTGGAACGCCAGGCCAGGGCACTGCGGGGCGCAGTGACAGCGGCGGCGATAACTGTATGAATATACAGTATATCCCGTCCAGCGTCACTGGGGGAGGGCAGTGCGGCAGGCTTGGCGTCCTTGTGCGGACGCTCGCGCATTCTATCTTGTCCCGCGAGCAATAGCGCTACTCCCGGGCAACAACAGTGCGCCGCGCGCGTGGTTTGGCGCCCATTGTGAAGGATTTTATGCGGTAAAGCGCCCGTTTTTACATCTTGTTTACAGCTGCCTCCCCAGTCTTTACGAATTTTTTAGACCCTTTTGGCTAATCTGCTCACTATCAAAACAAACCTGAATGAGGGTGGGAATGGATCTCGTGTATCTCGGCTTGATTGCCGTGTTTTTCGTCCTGGCGGCCGGCTTTGCCGTCGCCTGCGACAAATTAGGGAGCGTCAAATGAACGCGTTTTATGTGCTGGGCGCCGTCGTCTCTGCTGGCCTGCTCGTGTACCTGCTGGTGGCGCTGCTGAAGGCGGAGGAACTGTGATGACGACGCAATCGATACTGTTATTGGTGGCTTTCCTGGCCGTGCTGCTGGCCGCCGGCTATCCGCTGGGCCTGTACATGGCCAGGGTGGCCGGCGATGGCCCCGTGCGCGGCCTGGGCTGGCTGCAAAAGCTGGAAAATCTGCTGTACCGCTGGTCCGGCCTGCCCGCCGACAAGGCCATGGGCTGGAAAAGCTATGCCATCGCCCTGATCGTCTTCAATACCGTGGGCGCCGTCTTCGTCTACGGCCTGCAGCGCCTGCAGGGCTTCTTGCCCTTGAATCCCCAGGGTCTCGGCGCCGTCAGCCCCGATTCCTCGTTCAATACCACCGTCAGTTTCGTCGCCAATACCAATTGGCAGGGCTACGGCGGCGAACAGACCATGAGCTACCTGACGCAGATGCTGGGCATGGCATGCCAGAACTTCTTTTCGGCGGCCACCGGCATCGCCGTGATCTTCGCGCTGGTGCGCGGCTTCGCCTCGCGCTCGGGCAAATCGATCGGTAATTTCTGGGTCGACCTGGTGCGCTCGACCCTGTACATCCTGCTGCCGCTGTCCCTGGCCCTGTCCGTCGTCTTCATGGGCGAAGGCATGATCCAGAATTTTTCCGCGTACAAGGAAGTAACCCTGCTCGACCACGTGGCGTATGAAACGCCGAAAGTGACCGCCGATGGCCAGCCCGTGCTGGATGCGGCCGGCAAGCCCGTGATGGAAGCGCAAGTGGCGACCACGCAGACGATCGCCATGGGCCCTGTGGCGTCGCAGGAGTCGATCAAGCTGCTGGGCACGAACGGCGGCGGCTTCTTCAACGCCAATTCCTCGCACCCGTATGAAAATCCCACCGTGCTGTCGAACTTCCTGCAGATGCTGGCCATCTTCATCATCCCCGCCGGCCTGTGCTTCACCTTTGGCCGCATGGTGGGCGACATGCGCCAGGGCTGGGCCGTGCTGGCCGCCATGACCCTGATCTTTGTCGTCATGACGGCCGGCGTGATGAGCGCCGAGCAGCAAGCCAATCCCGCCTTGCAAGGCCTGGGCGTGGACCAGCAGGCCAGCAGCCTGCAATCGGGCGGCAATATGGAAGGCAAGGAAACGCGCTTCGGCATCAGCTCCTCGACCCTGTTCGCGGCGGTGACGACGGCCGCATCGTGCGGCGCCGTCAACTCCATGCACGATTCCTACATGCCCCTGGGCGGCATGGTGCCGCTGCTGCTGATGCAGTTCGGCGAAGTGATTTTCGGCGGCGTGGGCACGGGCCTGTACGGCATGCTGATGTTCGCCATCCTGGCCGTTTTCATCGCCGGCCTGATGATAGGCCGCACGCCCGAATACCTGGGCAAGAAAATCCAGGCGTATGAAATGAAGATGGTGTCGCTGGCCATCCTGATTACGCCAGCCCTGGTCTTGACGGGCACGGCGATCGCCGTGATGGTCGAACCGGGCACGGTTGGCGTGGCCAATCCGGGTGCGCATGGTTTTTCCGAAATCCTCTATGCCTTCACGTCGGCGGCCAACAACAACGGCAGCGCGTTTGCCGGCCTGTCCGCCAATACGCCGTTCTACAACGTGATGCTGGCGATCGCCATGTGGTTCGGCCGCTTCGGCGTGATCGTGCCCGTGCTGGCGGTGGCCGGTTCGCTGGCGGCCAAGCAGCGCCTGTCGGCCAATGCCGGCACCATGCCCACGCACGGCCCCATGTTCATCGGCTTGCTGATCGGCGTGGTGGTGCTGGTCGGCGTGCTCAATTACGTTCCCGCGCTGGCCCTGGGCCCGATCGTCGAACACCTGCAACTTTTCATCAAATAAGAGGCTACCATGTCACGCACAAGCCTGACTTTGTTCGATTCCGCACTGATCGGCCCCGCCGTCGTCGATGCGTTCAAAAAACTCGACCCCCGCACGCAGTGGCGCAGTCCCGTGATGTTCGTCGTCTACGTGGGCAGCATCATCACGACCCTGCTGGCCATCCAGGCCCTGAACGGCCCGGGTGAAGCGCCATTCGGCTTCATCGTCGCCGTCGCCGTGTGGCTATGGTTTACCGTGCTGTTCGCGAACTTCGCCGAAGCGCTGGCCGAAGGCCGCAGCAAGGCGCAGGCGGCGTCCCTGCGCGCCCTCAAGCAAACGGTGATGGCAAAGAAAATGCAAACGCCGAAGTACGGCACTTCCTGGCTGCCCACTCCGGCCACCGACCTGCGCAAGGGCATGACGGTGCTGGTCGAGGCGGGCGACGTGATTCCCGCCGACGGCGAAGTGACGGCTGGCGTGGCCTCCGTCGACGAAAGCGCCATCACGGGCGAATCGGCGCCCGTCATCCGCGAGTCGGGCGGCGACTTTTCCGCCGTGACGGGGGGCACCCGCGTGCTGTCGGACTGGCTGCTGGTACGCGTTTCCGTCAATCCGGGCGAAGCCTTCATCGACCGCATGATCGCCATGGTCGAAGGCGCCAAACGCCAGAAAACGCCGAATGAGATCGCCCTGACGATTTTGCTCGTCGCCCTGTCGATCGTCTTCCTGATCGTCACCGTGACCTTGCTGCCGTATTCGCTGTTTTCCGTGGAGGCGGCCGGCAGTGGCACGCCGGTGTCCATCACCGTGCTGATCGCGTTGCTGGTGTGCCTGATCCCGACCACCATCGGCGGTCTGTTGTCCGCCATCGGCGTGGCCGGCATGAGCCGCATGATGCAGGCCAATGTGATCGCCACCTCGGGTCGCGCCGTGGAAGCAGCCGGCGACGTGGACGTGCTGCTGCTCGATAAAACGGGCACCATCACCCTGGGCAATCGCCAGGCATCGAGTTTTGTGCCGGCACCCGGCGTAACGGAGCAGCAGCTGGCCGATGCGGCGCAACTGGCCTCCCTGGCCGATGAAACGCCGGAAGGGCGTAGCATCGTCGTGCTGGCCAAGCAGAAGTTCAATATCCGCGAACGCGAGATGGCCAGCCTGCACGCCACCTTCGTGCCGTTCACGGCCCAAACGCGCATGAGCGGCGTGGACATTCCCGGCGAACAGCAGGTGCGCCAGCTGCGCAAGGGCGCGGCCGATTCCATGAAAAAATATGTGGAAGCGCTGGGCCAGCCGTATCCGGCGGAGGTGGGACGCGCCGTCGACGACATCGCGCGCCGCGGCAGCACGCCGCTGGTGGTGGTCGACGATGGACGCGTCATGGGCGCCGTGGAGCTGAAGGATATCGTCAAGGGCGGCATCAAGGAGCGTTTCGCGGAACTGCGCCGCATGGGCATCAAGACGGTCATGATCACGGGTGACAACAAGCTGACGGCCGCGGCGATTGCCGCCGAAGCGGGCGTGGACGATTTCCTCGCCGAGGCGACGCCGGAAGACAAGCTGAAACTCATCCGCAGCTACCAGTCCGAAGGCCGCCTCGTTGCGATGACGGGCGACGGCACCAACGACGCACCGGCGCTGGCGCAGGCCGACGTGGCCGTGGCCATGAATTCGGGCACCCAGGCGGCAAAGGAGGCGGGCAATATGGTCGACCTGGATTCGAACCCGACCAAGCTGCTGGAAATCGTTGAAATCGGCAAGCAGATGCTGATGACGCGCGGATCGCTGACGACGTTCTCGATCTCGAACGACATCGCCAAGTACTTCGCCATCATCCCGGCCGCTTTCGTGGGCACCTATCCGCAATTGAAGGCGCTGGACATCATGCACCTGGCCAGCCCTGCGTCGGCCATCATGTCGGCCGTGATCTTCAATGCCTTGATCATCGTCGTGCTGATTCCATTGGCGCTGAAAGGCGTGCAGTACCGCGCCATCGGTGCGGCCAGCCTGTTGCGCCGCAACCTGCTGATCTACGGCCTGGGCGGCATCGTCCTGCCCTTCATCGGCATCAAGCTGATCGACATGCTGCTGTCCGCCCTCAATTTAGTCTAAAGGAACCATCATGAGCACTATCGTACGTCCCGCCCTGGTCCTGTTTGCCGCGCTGACCGTGATCTGCGGCGTCGTCTATCCGTTTGCCACGGCCGGTATCGGGCAGCTCGCTTTCAACGATGAAGTCAACGGCAGCATCGTCGAGCGAGGTGGCAAGCCTGTCGGCTCGATGCTGATCGGCCAGTCCTTCACCTCGCCCAAGTATTTCTGGGGCCGTCCATCGGCCACCGCGCCGATGGCGAACAACGGCGCCGGCTCGGGCGGCTCCAACCAGGGGCCGAGCAACCCGGCCCTGGTGGACGCCGTCAAGGCGCGCATCGCTGCCCTGCAGGCAGCCGATCCGGGCAACCGCAACCCGATCCCCGTCGACCTGGTGACGGCGTCGAGCAGCGGCCTGGACCCGGAAATCAGCCTGGCGGGTGCCTTGTACCAGGCGCCGCGCGTGGCCCGCGTGCGCGCGCTGCCGCTGGCGCAGGTGGAAAACGCCATCGCCAAGGTGCAGAAAACCGCGTATATCGGCTTTTTCGGTGAACCGCGGGTCAATGTGCTGGAACTGAATCTGGCGCTTGATGCGGCCGCGAAGTAAGATGATGCAGGGGCAGAGCCGCCGGTTTTGCCCCTGGTTTTGACATTAAAAGATGCCCATGCTCCCCAACGACAGCCAACGCCCCGACCCTGATGCCCTGCTGGCGCAAGTGCAGGCGCAGGAAAAGAAAGCCGCGCGCGGCCGGCTGCGCATTTATTTTGGCGCCTCGGCCGGCGTCGGCAAGACCTATGCGATGCTGGCCGCCGCCCGCAAATTGCTGGCCGATGGCCAGGATTTGCTGGTGGGCGTGGTGGAGACGCATGGGCGCCAGGATACGGCGGCCCAGCTTGACGGCTTGCCCGTCCTGCCCCTGAAGGCCATCGAATACCGGGGCAAGACCCTGTACGAGTTCGACCTGGACGAAGCGCTGCGCCGTGCGCCGGCGCTGATGCTGATGGATGAACTGGCCCATTCGAACGTGGCCGGTTCGCGCCATCCGAAGCGTTGGCAGGATGTCGAGGAATTGCTGGCGGCCGGCATCGACGTGCTGTCGACCGTCAACGTGCAGCACCTGGAAAGCCTGAACGACGTGGTGGGCGGGATCACGGGCGTGCGCGTGGCCGAAACCTTGCCCGACACGGTGTTCGACCGCGCCGACGAAGTGGTGCTGGTCGATATCCCCGCCGATGAACTGCTGCACCGCCTGAAACAGGGCAAGGTGTATCAGCCGCAGCAGGCCGAGCGGGCGTCCCAGCATTTTTTCCGCAAGGGTAATCTGATCGCCCTGCGCGAACTGGCCTTGCGCCGCACGGCGGACCGGGTGCAGGACGACGTGCAGGCCTACCGCGTCGAAAAATCCATCAATCCCGTGTGGAAGACGGGGGCCGCGCTGCTGGCCTGCGTGGGGCCGCACGCGGGGGGAGAACACGTGATTCGCAGCACGGCGCGCCTGGCCAGCCAGCTGAATGCGGAATGGCATGCGCTGTACGTGGAAACGCCCCGTTTGCAGCGCCTGCCGGCGGGCCAGCGCGAGCGCATCCTGAAAACCCTGAAATTGGCGCAGGACCTGGGCGCGCGCACGGCCGTCAATCCGTCCGCCGACATCGCCGGCGCCGTAGTCGAATATGCGCGCAGTGCGAATATCTCGAAAGTCATCGTCGGGCGTGGCCGCGCCGGTGCGCTGGCGCGCCTGTGGCATGCGTCGCCGGCCGCGCGCATGGCCAGCCTGGCGCCCGATATCGACCTGGTCGAGGTGGGCTTGCCGCCAGCCGATGCGGCGCCCCGACGCGCAGCTGGCGAAGACGCGGAGGCGCCGCGCCGGTCCTCGCGCCATTGGCGTTACATCCTGGCGGCCGGCGCCAGCCTGGCCACGGCCCTCGCCTCGGTCCCCCTGCAACCTTACCTGGACCTGGCCAATATCGCCATGCTGTCCTTGCTGACGGTGGTGCTGGTGGCCGTGCGCCTGGGGCGCGGGCCGGCGGCGCTGGCCAGCCTGGTGGGCGTGGCTTGCTTCGATTTCATCTTCGTGCCGCCGCGTTTTTCGTTTGCCGTGGGCGATTTCCAGTATGTGATTACCTTTGGCGTGATGCTGGCCGTGGGCCTGATCACGGGCCACCTGACGGCAGGCTTGCGTTTCCAGGCGCGCGTGGCCTCGCACCGCGAAGCGCGCGCCCGCGCCCTGTACGAATTCTCGCGCGAGTTGTCCGGCGTGCTGCAGACGGAGCAGATTTTCGACATCACGAAAAGCGCCATCGAACGGGCTTTCCGCGCGCGCGCCACCTTGCTTTTACCTGATGACGAGGGCAGCTTACAAGCCCCGAACGGCGGCGAGCCGCTCGATATCGGCATCGCGCAGTGGGCTTTCGACCATGCGCAGGCGGCGGGGACAGGCACGGATACCTTGCCCGCTTCGCCCATTTTCTACCTGCCGCTGATCGCACCGATGCGCACACGGGGCGTGCTGGCACTGCTGCCGCTCGAGGGCGCACACCGCGGGCGCTGGCTGCTGGTGCCGGAACAGCGCCAGCACCTTGACACCTTTGCCGCGCTGGCGGCCATCGCCCTCGAACGCGTGCATTACATCGACGTGGCCCAGGGCGCGCTGCTGCAGATGGAGTCCGAGCGGCTGCGCAATTCGCTGCTGGCGGCCCTGTCGCACGACTTGCGCACGCCGTTGACGTCGCTGGTGGGCCTGGCCGAATCGCTGGCCTTGTCCCGGCCAGCCTTGTCGCCTGCGCAGCTGGACATGGCGCGCTCGCTGCAATCCGAAACCGTGCGCATGAGCGCCCTGGTGGCGAACTTGCTGGACATGGCGCGCATCGAAAGCGGGCAAGTGCGCCTGAACCTGCAATGGCAGGCGCTGGAAGAAGTGGTGGGCAGCGCGCTGCGCGCCAGCGGTCCGCAATTGCAGCAACATGCCGTGCAGACGCAGCTGGCGCCGGACTTGCCGCTGGTGCGCTACGACGCTGTGCTGATCGAGCGCGTGCTGTGCAACCTGCTGGAAAACGCGGCCAAGTACACGCCGCCCGGCAGCACCATCACGGTCGCGGCCGGGGTGCACGGCCAGTTCCTGCAGGTGACAGTGGCCGATGATGGCCTGGGCTTGCCGCCCGGCCGCGAAGAAGCGATCTTTGAAAAATTTACGCGCGGCGAACGCGAATCGAACAAGCCTGGCGTCGGGCTGGGGCTGGCCATTTGCCGCGCCATCGTCGAAGCCCACGGCGGCACCATCCACGCGCAGCCGCACGCTCCGGGACAGGGCGCCGCCATTGTGTTCAGCCTGCCGCTGGGCACGCCTCCGGCGCCGCCGGAGATCGAATTCGACGACGCCAACGACCATGAAACAGGAAAACCAACATGAACGAACCTTCCGCCACCGCCCTGCTGGTCGAGGATGAACCGCAAATCCGCCGCTTCGTGCGCGCCGCGCTGGAAGACGAGGGCTGGCAGATTTTCGAATCGGCCACCATGCAGCGGGGCCTGATCGATGCGGGCACGCGCCGGCCCGACCTGATCGTGCTGGACCTCGGTTTGCCCGATGGCGACGGCATCGATTTCATCGCCGACATCCGCAAATGGTCGGCCGTGCCCATCATCGTGCTGTCGGCGCGGGTCGACGAGCAGGACAAGATTCGCGCGCTCGATGCGGGCGCCGACGACTATCTCACCAAGCCCTTCGGCGTGGGCGAACTGCTGGCCCGCGTGCGCGCCACCCTGCGCCGCCAGCGCCAGCTTGCCGCCAGCGACGATGGCGTGGTGCAGTTTGGCGACGTGCGCGTCGATTTGAAGGACCGTCTGGTGACACGCAACAAGCAGCTGGTGCACATGACGCCGACGGAATTCCGCCTGCTGTCGGTGCTGGTGAAGAATGCCGGCAGGGTGGTCACCAATCCGCAGCTGCTGCGCGAAGTGTGGGGGCCGTCGAACAGCGAAAACGGCCACTATCTGCGCATCTACATGGGCCATCTGCGCCAGAAGCTGGAGGCCGACCCGGCCCAGCCGCAGTACCTGCTGACGGAAACGGCCGTCGGCTACCGGCTGCTGCTGCCGCTCTAACACCTGTCAACCCCCTGTTGGAAAACAGGCGCCGCGCGCGCCAGGGGGACGCTTTACCCATTTTTTTGCAGCGGCGGGCCAGCTGCGCCATGTTGGCAAAGGCCCATACCACCCATGAAGAAGAAAAAACCATGAATAAAATGCTACTTGCACTTGCCGTCGCCACCGCCTTTACAGGCAGCCTGGCCCACGCGGAAGAGGCCAAGCCCGACAATGAAGTCAGTTTCAATGTGGCCGGCGTGTCCGACTATCGCTACCGCGGCATTTCGCAGACGCGTTTGAAACCGGCGCTGCAGGGCGGCGTCGACTATGTCAACAACCCGACGGGCCTGTACGCGGGCGCCTGGGCCTCCACCATCAAGTGGACCAAGGACGCGGGCGGCAGCGGCGACGTGGAAGTGGACCTGTATGCGGGCAAGCGCGGCCAGCTGAGCGGTGATATTGGCTATGACGTGGGCATGCTCGCTTACGTGTACGCGGACAACGGCTTGAAGCACGTCGCCGGCCTGGCCGATGCGGACACGCAGGAAGTCTACGGTCAGCTGTCGTATGGTCCCGTTTACGTCAAGTATTCGCACGCCGTCTCCAACCTGTTCGGCATCGTCAACAGCAAGAACAGCGGCTATCTGGATATTGGCGCGACTATCGACCTGACGAACGGCTGGACCGGCAACCTGCACGCGGGCCACCAGAAGGTCAGGAACAATGACGCGTCGAGCTACACGGATTGGAAAGTGGGCGTCACGCGCGATTTCGGCGTGGTGACGGGCGCGCTGGCCGTGATCGGCACGAACGCGGGCAAGTCGGCCTATGCCTCGCCCGTGAATGGCAAATTCATGGGCAAGACGGCGCTGCAGCTGACGGTCAGCAAGACGTTTTAATGGACTGAGTTGACTGAAAGGAGAGGCGGCGCATGCGCCGCCTTTTTTGCATACTTACGCTGGCAGGTTGAAAACGGCGCAGTACAGCTGCCCTAGTCCCACCACGCGGGCGGCCGGGATCTGCGCGGCCAGGGCATGGGCGGGCGCCGCTTGCGTGTCCGTTGCCAGCAAGACGCGCAAGCCCGGATTGACGCTGCGCGCGTGCGCGATGCGGCGCGCCAGGCCCGCCTGCGCGGCGCCATCGACGACACCGTCGAGCGGCACCACCAGCACGCGCGCGGCGATCAGGGCCGAACGGCTGCCCATGGAGTCGCGGCCTTCGCTGTCGATGACGATGTCGTGGTAGCAGTGCACCAGGTGCTCGAGCTCCGGCTGCAAGCCCTTGGCGCTGATGGCGCGCGCCATCAGGCGCGGCCGCGTCAGGCTGCCGTGCATGGCGCCGTCGTGCAGGTTCCTGGCTTGCGCCATGGCGCCCTGGCGCGGATCGGCATCGAGCAGCAATACCTTGCGTCCGGCCAGCGCGCGCGAGGCGGCCAGCCGTCCGGCCAGGATGGATTTCTCCATCCCCCCGCGTTCATCCGTGATGGCGATGATCATCTTGGCGCACGGCTGGCATGATGTTGGCGTGGGAAACCAGCTGCAGCAGACAACCTTCGCGCGGCGCATCCCTGTCGCTGGCGGTCCATGCGGGCAGTTCCATCAGGGGTTCGAGCGCCGCGGCCAGGGCGGCCTGGCCGGCGGCGGACATGGGCGTCATCGGCAGGCGCAACGCGTCGCGCACCTTGCCTTGCATGGCCAGCGCGGCTTTGACGGGAGCGGGATTCGGTTCGGCAAATAGCAGGCGGATGACGGGCAGCATGGTCTTGAACAGGGCGCCGGCGGCGCCGTGGCGGCCCTGCTTGACCAGGTGATATAACTGCGCATACAGATCGGGCCGGACCTGGGCGGCGGCCGACATGGCGCCGTGGCCGCCCATGGACAGGCTGGCCAGCAGCAGCGCATCGTCGCCACACAGGACGTCCAGGCGCGTGTCGAGCAGCAGTTCGCCCAGTTGCTGAAGCTTGCCGCCCGCTTCCTTGATGGCGACGAAGTGCGAGTCGCGCGCCAGCAGCGCGGCGGTCTGCGGTTCGATATTGACGCCAGTGCGCGCCGGCACGTTGTACAGCACGATGGACTGGTCGGTGGCGGCGGCGATGGCCTGGAAGTGGCGCACGATGCCGTCCTGCGACGGGCGCACGTACGCGGGCGCGGAGACCAGCAGGCCGGCCAGCGGATGGTCGTTGTAGCGTTGCACCGTGGCGACGCCGCCGCGCGTATCGCTGCCGCCAATGCCCATCACGACGGGAAAGCGGGGGCCGACGGCTTCGAGCACGCTGTCGAGCAGCATGGTCTGTTCCGCGGCGCTCAGCATGGCCGCTTCGCCCGTGGTGCCGCACACCACCAGGCCATCGATGCCGCTGGCGGCCAGCTCGCACGCCAGTTGCTGGGCGGCGTCGAAGTCGATTTCGCCATCGCCATCACGGAATGGCGTGACCATCGGCACCCAGATACCCTGGAAGTGCGCGGTGATGCGCGAGGAAGACATCGCCTGGTCGCAGGCATACTGGTTCATAGCGATTTCCCCTGGCTGATGCGGCCAAACTCCGCCGCCGGCAGCAGGCGCATGACGGCATCCATGGTCAGGCGCAGGGCCGGTTCCGTCACGCACAGCCAGACTTTCATGCGTTCGGCGTGGTCGACCGCCTCGACGCGCATGAATGACAGCATGCCGCCGCAGGTCCGCACGACCAGCTGGCGCAGCTCGGCCAGGCAGGCTTTGTCGACCGTGATATGCATGAGAAAGGTGGGCAGGCGGGGATGGCGGTGGGGCAGGGCTTGATGCGCTTGATGCGCTTGCAGGCGTGAATGGGGTTCCATGGTGGCTTTGCAGCGGTGGTTGAGGTACGTTCAAGATTAGCAGCGGGGACGTAAAGATTCTCTAAAAAGCGGGGCCGCCAGCGTAAACGGACTGTATGCATCGGACGTGGACGTGTTGCGTGGATGCCCCGCGCGTGGGCTTTTGTTACAAAATTGAATCGTGCTTTCCGGGGCAGGGGTTTATATTGAAAACGTCTCCGCTTTCAGTCAGCCCCGCCATGTCAGACGAAAAAGATCCCCAGCTTCCCCCTTCCACCGATCCCGCGGCGCCAGCTTCGGCGCGGCCCGACCGGGTAGGCAGGGCGCCCGATGATGAGCACCGCGCGCGCGATGCAGCACCCCGCTACCTGAAGGACAACGACACGCCGCTGGCGCTGGCATGGCGGGTGATCTCGTCGCGCTACCGCTCCATGCGCGACAAGGCCAGCCGCGATTTCATGCGGCGCACCCTGCGCATCGGTATCTCGGCGCGCATTTTTCACCCCGAACCGGGCGCCATTGGCCTGCGTAGCAAGAACCTGCAATACCTGGAAGAGTCGATTGCGCAGTGGGTGATGTCGCGCGACGTGCTGGTGTTCATGATCCCGACGGTCAATACCAGCGGCCAGCTCCACCCGAGCAACATCACCCTGCGCCACTATGCGCGCCACCTGGACGGTCTGGTGCTGCAAGGCGGCGCCGACGTCTCGCCGCAGACGTATTCCGAGGCGGCCACGCGACCCGAATGGAATGGCGACCGCGCGCGCGACCTGTACGAGCTGGAGCTGCTGCACGAATTCGTCGACGCGGGCAAGCCCGTACTGGGCATATGCCGCGGCTGCCAACTGATCAACGTGGGCTTTGGCGGCACCCTGTACCAGGACATCGCCTCGGACGTGGAAGGCGCCACCTCGCACGTCAACGACCTGTATGACCGCCATCGCCACACGATCGTCTTCCCGAAAGGCTCGTCCTTGGCGGGCCTGTTCCCGAAGACGGGCGAGGCACTCGTCAATTCCATCCACCATCAGTCGGTGAAGGATCTGGGGCGCGACATCACGGTGGAAGCGTATTCGCAGGGTGACAACATCGTCGAAGCCATCCGCTACCAGCGGGCCCGTTTCGTCATGGGCTTGCAGTGGCACCCGGAATTCCATTCGGCGGGCGGCGTCGAGTTGCTCGATTGCACGCCCATCCTCGATAACTTTTTGCGCGCGGCGCGGGAGACGCGGTTTTGAGTACGCACCTGATGCGCAGGCGCACGCTGCTGGCCGGCCTGCTGGCGCTGCCCCTGACGGGCTTGCGCGCGGCGCCGCGCCCGCATGAAGGCGCGCTGGCGTTTGCGCTGACCTCGGCCGCGCGCGCCCGCACGCTCAAGGCGCGGGTGGCGCCGGCCATTGCGGAACAGGTGGTCAGGGCGGCGCGCAAGGATGCGGCGCGGCCCGAGCATCTGATGGCGGAAGTGCGCACGGGCGGCTTGCTGAAGGGGGAAGGCGGGCGCGAGACCAGCCAGCAGGCGCAGGAAGACTGGCGCCAGGCGCGCCTGCAGGCGCTGGCGTGGCGGTTGTCGGGCGAGATGGCGCATTTCGAGGCGGCGCGCCAGCTGCTGCTGGCCTGGAGCGGCAGCTACCGGCCCTCGTTCAGCCCCGTCGACGAGACGGAGCTGGCCAGCCTACTGATGGGCTTTGACCTGGTACAGGAACGCTTGAACGGCGTCGAGCGCGACCAGGTGCAGGCGTTTTGCCGCACCCTGGCGCAGGGCTATTTGAGTGATCCGATCAAGGTTGGCGGCCCGTCCACGGCGCGCAACAACTGGCACAGCCACCGCATCAAGATCGGCACAGCCGCCGCGTATGTCACGGGCGACGCCTTGCTGATCGCGCGGGCGAAAGAGCGTTTCCTGGCACACGCGCCGCGCAATATCGGCGCCGGCGGCGTGCCCTTCGACTTCGAACAGCGCGACGCCCTGCATTACACCACCTACAGCCTGGAGCCGTTGCTGACGACCGCCCTGATGGCGCAGGCGCATGGCGACGACTGGTATGGCGCGCCGGAAGCGCGGCGCCTGGCCGAGGCGCTGGCCTGGCTGGCGCCGTACGCGCAGGGGAGAAAGACGCACGAGGAGTTCGCCAAGAGCGCCGTGCCGTTCGACCGCAAGCGCGTGGCGGCCGGTGAAAAAGGCTTTACGGGGAATTGGGAGCCCAAAGGCGCCGCCAATGTGTATCTGCTGGCGGCGCGCTTCGATCCCGCTTACCTGCCGCTGGCGCTGGAATTGCACCCGCCAGCCTGGGCGCTGGCGCTGTATGGGAGCTGATTAAAACTTCGTGCGCACGGTGAACATCACGTTGCGCGGTTCGCCGTAAAAGCCCGTCTGGAACAGGCCGAGGCCCGTGAAGTATTTCTTGTCCAGCAGGTTGTTCACATTGACGCTGGCCGTGACGTTCCTGCTGATTTCGTAGCGCGCCATCAGGTTTAGCAGCGCGTAGCCGCCCTGCTTGATGCGCGAATAGTCGTCGATGGCGGGGTTCCAGATATTGCCGTCGTAGCTGCTTTGCCAGTTGATGCCGCCACCGACGGTCAGCTTGTCCAGGCTGGCCGGCAGGCGCCACGTGCCTTGCACGCGCACCAGGTGGGCAGGCTGCGTCGTTTTCAACATGGTAGAAAAGACATCCTTGCCATCCGCATCGCGCACGTGGGTGTAGGTGTAGCCGGCGCTCAGCCTCACATCCTTGGCCACTTCGCCCGTCACTTCCATTTCCACGCCACGACTGGTGACGCCGTCGATGGCTTTATACATTATCTCACCGTTGACTTCGCCCACAGGGCTGGCCACGTTGCTTTGACGGATCTGGAACAGGGACGCGCTGGCATTGACCTTGCCATCGAGGTACTCTGCCTTCAAACCCGCTTCCACACCCTTGCCGCGCACGGGCGACAGGAAGTTGCGGTTGATGTCGCGGCTGCTTTGCGGCGCGAAGATGCTCGTGTAGCTGCCGAACACGGAATACGTCTTGTCGAGGTCATACACGACGCCCGCATACGGCGTGATGACCTTGTTTTCCTCGATGCGCGAGGTGATGCGCGCGGTGCCGGCGTCGAAGAAAGTGCGGTCCTGCTCCTGCTTGTAATCGCTGACGCGTGCGCCGAGAATCACCGACAGCGCGTCAAGCGGATGCAGGCGCACGGCGCCATACAGGCCGCTCTGGCGCGTGCTATCGTTGTCGTTGCCCAGGCGCTTGAACGCCAGTTCCGCGTACTGGCCGCGCCAGTCGAAATAACTGCCTTCGACGGGCGGGTAGACCGAATCATAGACGGGACCATCCTGCTTCGCCGTCGAACTGGAATAACCGATCATCGCTTCATGCTGGCGGCCAAACGCGGTAAACGGGCCGCTGGCGTCGACGTTGACGGTGGTCTGGCGGCGGTCGCCCTTGTATTTGCCCATGAAGAAAAACGCGCCTGCGCCCGTGGCGGGGTCGGGATTGCCGCCGCTGGCCGAACCGAGCACGCTGTCATGCTTGCTGCGCAACTGATTGGCGCTCAATTTCACTTTCCACGCGTTGGCGAAGCTGTGTTCCAGCGACGTAAATAGGGTGGTGTTCTGCATGTCGCGGCGGCTCCAGTCCGTGGCCGGGTTCCACGAGGTGGGGAAATCCGTGCGGGTGCCGTCGGACAGCAGGACGGGGAAACCGGTCCAGGTCGACCCGCGCGGCTTGTAATCCTGGTGCGTGAAGCCGGTCGTGAGCAGGGTGACGGGTGTCAGGTCCGCCTCGATGATGCCGTAGGCGACGGATTTCTGCTGCGTGTAGCGATCCAGGTAGGAGTGCTTGTCCTGGTAGGCGCCCACCAGGCGGCCGCGCACCGTGCGGCTGGCATTGAGCGGGCCGGAGACATCGGCTTCACCGCGGTAGTTGTCCCACGATCCCGCGCCCAGGGTCGCCGAACCCTCAAAGCTGGCGGTGGGGCGCTTGCGCACCATGTTGACGGTGGCCGACGGGTCGCCCGAACCGCTCATCAGGCCCGTCGCGCCTTTCAGCACTTCGATGCGGTCATAGATGGCCATGTCGCTGTTCGTCGTGCCCCAGTCGTAAACGCCGTCATAGATGGCCGACACGCCGTCGTACTGGAAATTGGTGACGGCAAAGCCGCGCGCCTGGAAGCTCCAGCGGTCGCTGTCGTAGTTTTGCACACTCACGCCATTGACGTTCTTCATGACGTCGGAGACGGCGTTGCTGTTCTGGTCATCCATCTGCTGGCGCGTGACGATGGTCAGCGACTGCGGCGTTTCGCGTTGCGTCAACGCCAGTCCCGTGGCGCCGCTGGCGGGGCCGCCCGTATAGCTGTCCGTGCCGCTGGTGGCGGCGCTGCGCTCGGCGGCCGCCACAACGGTGACGCCGCCCATGACGGCCACGCCGCGGCTATCCGCAGTGGAAGCGTTCGCGCTGGTGGCGATCTTTTGCAGCAGGTAGCCGCCGTTCGATTGCGGCACGGCTTGCAGGCCGCTGCCAGCCAGCAGCACGCGGAAACCATCGTGCACGCCATAGCTGCCTTGCAGGCCGGCGCTGCGCAAGCCTTGCGTGGCGTCGCTGGAGAACGACAATAAAATGGCGCTGTCGCTGCCGAAGCGCGTCAGCGCATCGCCCAGCGCGCCGGCGGGGATACTGTAGACGCGCACTTGCTGGCTTTGTGCCTGGGCCAGCGCCGGCAGGGTGAGAGCCATGCCGATCTGCGACAGGGCGCAGGCCAGGACGGTGCGGGTAAGGAGGGAACGCGAAGCGTGGTACATGGAATAAAACCTTTCGTGGATGCGCAAGATGGAGACTACCTATCTTCCAAGTCACGCGAGCACGCCGAAACAGCTCACTTTGCAGAAAATTTAATTCAGCGGGCCACCAGTTCGATCCTGACGACTTGCTGACCCCAGAAGCGCGTGACGGTATTGCGCCGCAATTGCAGGCTGGCGCTGACGGCGTCGAGGATGGCGCCGACATTGGCCAGCGGGTAGGAACCGGAGACGCGCAGGTCGGCGATGCCGGGCGCGCAGGCCAGCGGATGCTCGCTGTAGCGCGCCAGCTCGGCGAGGAAATCGGCCAGGCGCATGTCGCGCGCCACCAGCATGCCGTCGAGCCAGGCGCCGCCATATGGCGCCAGCGCCTGGCGATGATGGCTGTTGCTGTCGAAATGGGCACCTTCGCCGGGATGCAGCACCAGACGCTGGGCGCCGTCGCTGGCCAGCACGGCGACGGCCCCTTCGAGCACGCCGGCGCTGGCATAATCATCGTGCAGGCGCACGGTGAAGCGCGTGCCCAGTGCCTGCAGGCTGCCATGCGGCGTGGCGACGAAGAAGGGGCGCCGCGCTGCATCTATGCCGGTGGCGATGAAGATTTCGCCGGCCAGCAGTTCGATGCTGCGCCGCTCGCCGTCGTAAGCGATGTTCACGGCGCTGCCGGTGTTGAGCGTGAGTTGGGTGCCGTCATCGAGGGTCACCATGCGGCGCTGGTTGACTGCCGTGCGGTAATCGGCCATCCAGCCGCGCCATGGGCTGCGGCGCTCAAACGCATACAGCGAGGCGCCGCAGGCCAGCAGCAGGGCCAGGGTCTTGACGGCATGGCGGCGCGGCGCATTCGCTTGCACGCAGGCGCGCAGCAGGGTGGCGTGCATGGCGGGCGGCAGGTGTTCATGCTGCGTTTGCAACTGCTGCCACGCCTGTGTGGCGCGGCCGGCCCGCTGCAGGTGGCGTTTTACCGTGGCCAGCGAGATGCCGAGCTGGTGCGCGATGTCTTCCTGCGGCAGCTCGTCGAGCTGGCGTAGTAAAAAAGCCCGTTTCACGGGAGGCGGCAAGCCGTCAAGCATGCGGTCGAGTTCAAACACGGTCGCCAGCAGCAGTGCCCGCTCCTCTGGCGATGGCGCATGCCGGGGCGGCAGTTGCGCCTGCACGTCGAGGTAAGCCTCTTCGAGTTTCTGACGGCGGTAGTGGTTGAACAGCACGCGCTGCGCGACGGTGGCGAGAAAGGCGCGCGGCTCGCGCGCGGCGACGGCGTCTTCGCGGTCGAGCAGGCGCATGAAGGTGTCGTGCGCCACGTCGGCCGCGCATGCCGTGCTGCCCAGCTTCTTGCGCAGCCAGCCCTGCAGCCAGCCGTGATGGTCGGCGTACAGTGTCGCGATGTCCTGGCGTTGTAGCGGCTCTGCCAGCGGCATCGCATTCCCCTTGCATGGCCGGCCCGGGTGGGCTGGTGTTTTTAAACAATAATAAGAATCATTCTCACTTATTGTAACAAGCGGTGGCGGCGGCTGTAAACGATGGGGAGATGGGGTGTGGTTTTTTGGGTTTGACGTTGTTGAATGCTGGGGTCTGACCCGGCGGGTCAGACCCCATGGACGCGACGTTGGCTGGACCGGACAGCGTCAATAGTTCATCGGTTCACCGCGAAAACATCGGATCGCCGAATCGACCATGCCCTCGGCACTGCCCTGCAAGCTGTGCTGCTTGCGCAGGTATTGCGCGTCGCTCCATTGCTTGGCCACGTCCGACAGGTGTTTCAGGGCTGGCGTGCTGCCCAGCGCCTCGGCGTGCGGTTCCATCTTGCGCAGGGTGGTCATGATGTCTTCGCGCAGCGACATCGTTTCGTAGGTTTTCGGATGCGTGATGGCGCCATCGAGGCCGAAGCGGCAAGCCTGGAAGCGGTTGTAGTTATATACGAGATAATCGTCTTCCACTGGCGGGGTTTCGCGGCGTTCGAGCAGGTAGCGGCACAGCGCTTGCAGGTAGGCGGCCAGCGCGGCGGCCCGTTCCACCGTCAGCGGC
The DNA here is from genome assembly GCF_030587315.1 of Janthinobacterium sp. SUN211. Taxonomy (NCBI): domain Bacteria; kingdom Pseudomonadati; phylum Pseudomonadota; class Betaproteobacteria; order Burkholderiales; family Oxalobacteraceae; genus Janthinobacterium; species Janthinobacterium sp. SUN211. The sequence goes on from NZ_JAPWIC010000006.1 coordinate 305,002, forward strand.
GTGTCGCACACGCGCAGTTCGATGGTGCCGAATTCCGGCTTGGGACGGATATCCCAGTAAAAATCCTTCATGCTCTTGATGATGCCCGTGTTCTCCATCTTGGCGAAATACTCGTTGGAGAACTGGTCCCAGCTCAGGGTGAACGGCGCGCGCCCGCTCATGGGAAATGCGAACACGGAATTGAGGCGGGCCGAATCGAACAGGGTGTCGCGTCCCTGCACGTAGGGCGAGGATGCCGACAGGGCGATGAAGTGGGGGATGTAGCGGTTCAGCGAATGCAGCAGGAACATGGCGTCGTCGCCCGAGGCGCAGCCGATGTGCACGTGCTGGCCGAAGATGGTGAATTGCTTGGCCAGGTAGCCGTACAGTTCCGAAATCTCCTGGAAGCGGGGCTTGGAAAAGATCTTTTGCGACGACCATTGCTGGAACGGGTGCGTGCCGCCGCCCGCGATGCCGATATTGAGCTTGTCGCCGGCCGTGATCAAGGTGTCGCGGATTTCCTGCAGCTGCTCCAGCAGGGGGCCGTGATGCGTGTGCACGCTCGAGTTGATCTCGATCATGCTCTCGGTGATTTCCGGCGTGACGTTGCCGGGGAACGGTTTTTTGTTCAGCAGATGCAGCAGGTCGGGGCTGGCGGCCGTCAAGTCATAGTCCGACAGGTTCACCAGTTGCAGTTCGAGTTCGACGCCGAAGGTCAGCGCGGCCGATTGGCCAAAGGGTTCCAGCGGCATTTAGCGCTCCTTGATTTCGTGGGTTTCTTTGGCCAGCATCAGCACGCGCTGCACCAGCACGGGGCCGACCAGTTCCAGGCCCAGGGTGATGGCGGCCAGGGCGTTCAATTCGTCGCCGAAGTTCACGCCATGCTGGCGCGCGTGTTCCAGCAGGAGGATGATGAAGACGGAGACGGGCGTCAGCGCCACGCCCGTCAGCACGCCCTTGCGCCAGGAAATACCGCTGACATGCGAGAACGCGGCCACGCCGACGACTTTCGTCAGCAATCGCCCGCCGACGACGGCCAGGGCCAGGCCCGCGCCGGCAGCCACGCTGGCCCATTCCAGGGTCGAGGCGGCATACACGAACAGCAGCACCGTCAGCAGCTCGCCGAGCGCGCCGAAATTGCGCTGCGCCTGGCTGAAGGCGACACGGCGGTGGCGCGCCACCAGGCCGAAGGTGAGGGTGGCCAGCAACGGCGACAGGCTGGTAGTGTAGGTGAGGGCGACGAGCAGCATCACCGACAGCGCGAAGGCCACGGTGGCATCCTGCGCCATATTGCCCAGGCGGCGCAGCATGGCCGGCACGACGATGCCGAAGACGGTGCCGGCGGCCACGGAAGCGGCCAGCACGGCGGCGCTGCTGCTGCTCGCCTCGATCAGGTCGGTGGAGCTCTGGAACATCCAGAAGCCGACGATGATGTTGAACGTGAAGACGGCCAGTACGCAATTGAGGGCGGTGAGGTGGACGATGCGTTCCGTGACCTGGCCCGAGCTGCGTTCCTCGTTGATGACGCGCATGATGGTGGCCGGCGAGGTGGACATGGCCAGGGACGCCAGCAGCAGCGCCGTCATCGAGGTGGAACCGAATTCGATGCCGATGAAGTAGACGACGGCAAAGGTCAGCAAGGATTCGACCAGGCCCGTGACGGCGATCCACGGGTTGTTCTTCAGCCAGCGCAGGTTGATGCGGTAGCCCACCTCGAACAGGATCAGGCCGAAGGCCACGTCGGCCAGCACCAGCATCGGGCCCGCGTCCGTCTGCGGCAGGATGCCCACCTGCGTTTGCGCGAGGACGAAACCGATCACGCCGTAAAAACTGATGCGCGGCAGGCCAGTCCAGCGGTGGCCGAATTCGCCCACCACCCAGGCCAGGGTAATGGCGAACGGCCAGGACAGGTCGGCGGCGATCGAGATCAGACTTTGCATGCTCATTCCTTTGAAAATGGCGCTGGCACCGGCCGGCAGCACGGGGGCTGGCGCGGCAATGTCGTGGTGCAGCGATGGTGCATGGTTTGCGCAGAGCGATGCGCCGATTCTACCGGAGCAGAAGGCGCGCACGATGTGCGCAATCGAACAGTGTCGCGACCATGGCGGCCGCGCACAGGATGCAGCAGGTTGGGCAGGGCTGGTATCAGCGTATGGTACCCGCCCGCAGCGGAGATGCTCCGCACGGTAGTGCCGTGTCGCAGTGTACGGCATGGCGGCCCCCTGCCGCCATGGACTTTTTGTTGCGTGCTTTTATTTACTGAGCAGACGCATGCCCCGTTCCAGCCCGTCGATCGACAGCGGGAACATGCGGTTGTTCATCAACTGCCGCATCACGCCGATCGACTGGCGGTATTGCCACAATCCCTCCGATTCGGGATTGAGCCAGATGAATTTCGGGAATGCCTGGGTAAAGCGCGCCAGCCACGTCGATCCCGCTTCCTCGTTGTTGTATTCGACGCTGCCGCCCGGTTGCAGGATTTCATAAGGGCTCATGGTGGCGTCGCCGACGAAAATCAGCTTGGTGTCGGGCGGGTACTTGCGCAGCACATCCCATGTGGGAAAACGCTCGGCGTTACGGCGCCGGTTGTTCTTCCACAGGTAGTCGTAGACGCAGTTATGGAAGTAAAAGAACTCCATGTTCTTGAATTCCGTTTTCGCCGCCGAAAACAGTTCCTCGGTGCGCTCGATATGGTCGTCCATGCTGCCACCCACGTCGAGCAACATCAGCACCTTGATGCGGTTCTTGCGCTCTGGCCGCATTTTGATATCCAGATAGCCGGCGTTATTGGCTGTGGCGGCGATGGTGGCGTCGAGCGCCAATTCATCTTCCGCGCCTTCGCGCGCGAACTTGCGCAGGCGGCGCAAGGCCACCTTGATGTTGCGCGTGCCCAGTTCGCGCTCGCCGTCGTAATCCTTGTAGCTGCGCGCTTCCCACACTTTCACTGCCGTGCGGTTGCCACCCTTGCCGCCGATGCGGATGCCTTCCGGGTTCGTGCCGCCATTGCCGAACGGCGACGTGCCGCCCGTGCCGATCCACTTGCTGCCGCCCTCGTGGCGCTCCTTCTGCTCCTTCAGCAGCTCGTTCAGGCGGTCCATCAGCTTGTCGTAGCCGAATTTCTCCAGCTGCGCCTTCTGCTCCTCGGACAGCTCGTGCTGCATGCGCTTGAGCAGCCAGTCGAGGGGAATCGCCGCATTCGTGTCGAAGGCAGCGTTGACGCCCTTGAAGTACTGGGCAAACGCGCGGTCGAACTTGTCGAAATGGGCTTCGTCCTTGACCAGGGTCAGGCGCGCCAGATAGTAAAAATCGTCCATCGAGGCGTCGATGACGTTCTTTTGCAGCGCTTCGAGCAGGGTCAAAAATTCCTTGATCGAGACGGGAATCTTCGCATCCTTGAGCGTGAAGAAGAAATCGATCAGCATGGCGCTTCCTCTGCCCCGGCGTCGCCTGCGCGAGGCAGTGCGGCGATGGGGCGCTGCGCCAGCTTGTAGCGCAGATGGGCGGCGATTTCCGGCCACTCGCCGCGCGTGATGCTGTACATGACCGTGTCGCGCACGGTGCCGTCGCGGCGCAGCGCATGGTGGCGCAGCACGCCATCCTTTTTCGCGCCCAGGCGTTCGATGGCCGCCTGCGAAGCATGGTTGAAATTGTCGGTGCGCAGGCCCACCAGCGCGCAGCCCAGCGTGTCGAAGGCGTGCGCCAGCAGCAGCAATTTGCAGGTGGTGTTGACGTGGCTGCGCTGGCAGCGCTTCGCATACCAGGTGTAGCCGATTTCCAGGCGTCCGATGGCTGGCACCACGTCGTGGTAGCTGGTGGTGCCGAGCACCTCGCCGCTGGCCACGTCGATGACGGCAAAGGCGAAGCGCGAAGGGCGCATCTCGATACCCTTGAAAATGTACTGGTCCACCTGGTCCGGCTCGGGCACGGAGGTGACGCGCAGGTTCCACAGTTCGCCATCCATGGCCGCCGCGCGCAAGCCGGGCGCGTGGTGCGGCGCCAGCGCTTCGAGGCGGATGCCGTGCAGTTCCAGGGGGACGAAGACCTTGTCCGGGCTGATGTCGTTCACCGGCGCTCCTTAGCGGTTGGTGCGCGACATGAACATCAGGCGCTCGAACAGGTGCACGTCCTGCTCGTTTTTCAGCAGCGCGCCGTGCAGCGGCGGCACGACGGCCTTGTTGTCCTTGCTGCGCAGCGCGTCAAAGGGGATGTCCTCGGCCAGCAGGAGCTTGAGCCAGTCGAGGAATTCCGACGTCGACGGCTTTTTCTTCAGGCCCGGCACGTCGCGCACTTCATAGAAGGTTTGCAGCGCCTGCGCCAGCAATTCCTGTTTCAGATGCGGGTAGTGGACGGCGACGATCTGCTCCATCGTGTCCTTGTCCGGGAATTTGATGTAATGGAAGAAGCAGCGGCGCAGGAAGGCGTCCGGCAGTTCCTTTTCGTTGTTCGAGGTGATGATGACGAGCGGGCGATGGCGCGCCGTGACCATTTCGCGCGTCTCATACACGTAGAATTCCATGCGGTCCAGTTCGCGCAGCAAGTCGTTCGGGAATTCGATGTCGGCTTTGTCGATTTCATCGATCAAGAGCACCACCGGTTCGGGCGCCGTGAACGCCTGCCACAGCACGCCCTTGACGATGTAGTTCTGGATGTCGCGCACGCGCTCGTCGCCCAGCTGCGAGTCGCGCAGGCGCGAGACGGCGTCGTATTCGTACAGGCCCTGCTGCGCCTTGGTGGTCGATTTGATATGCCATTGCATCAGCGGCATGTTCAGCGCGGCGGCCACTTCCTCGGCCAGCATGGTCTTGCCCGTGCCCGGTTCGCCCTTGATCAGCAGCGGGCGTTGCAGGGTCAGCGCCGCATTCACGGCCAGTTTCAGGTCGGCGGTGGCGACATAGCTGTCGGAACCTTCGAAGCGTTGGCCTTGCTGGGTGTGCTGTGCTTGCATGAGCGGTCTGCCAAAGTAGGGAAATGGTGAGTATAAACAGAACTGTGGCGCACTGCCACGCGGACGGCCTGTGCCTGCCTGCCTACAATGCGGGTTTTATAGGTGGACTTGCAAGAATATCTTGGCTAGAATCGGCAAGCAGCAGATTAATTGTCAACCTTAATTGTCAACACATAAAATCAATAAAAACCAGCTCTGGCGTTTCTCCGATTACCTTTGTTCACATTGCCACTATGAAAAAAATATTTGCACTTCTCGTGCTTGCCGGCATAGCAAATGCCGTCACAGCGGCTGACATTGTAGGAAACGCCAAGGCAGCGACTGCCAAGGTGGAAATGTGTATCGGCTGCCATGGCATCCCCGGTTACAAGGCAACCTTCCCCGAAGTGTTCCAGGTGCCGATGATCGGCGGCCAGCCGGCAAAATATATCGAGAATGCGCTGCAAGCCTACAAGAAGGGCGATCGCAAGCACCCCAGCATGAAGGGCATCGCCAGCAGCCTGTCGGACCAGGATATCGCCGATGTCGCCGCGTATTATGCGCAACAAGCCAAGCCGAACTGAGGAGCAGCCAGATGATGAAAACACTACTCGCCGCCCTCGTTTGCGCCACCGTCTCGTTGTCCGCCAGCGCCGCCGGCAATATCAATACGGGCAAGGCCCTGGCCGAAAAATACAGCTGCGCCACCTGCCATGGCAAGGATTACGGTTCGCCCATCGACCCGTCCTATCCGAAATTGGCGGGTCAGCACAAGGATTACCTGGAACACGCCTTGACGGCGTATAAACGGGGCGACAAGGCCAATGGCCGCAATAACGCCATCATGACGGGCCAGGTGAAACCGCTGAGCAACCAGGACATCAAGGACCTGGCCGCCTACCTGCACAGCCTGCCGACCACCCTAGTCATTCACCGCTGAGTTTTAGCCGGGCTCAGGTTTTCAGACCGACCCGGCGCGCCAGCTTGTGTAGATTGCTGGCGTCCAGCCCCAACTGGCGCGCGGCAGCGGCCCAGTTATCCTGATGTAGCACCAGCGCTTGCCGGATGGCCTGGCGCTGGCTCGCTTCCACGATCTGATGCATGGACAGCAGCGGTGCCGCTGGTGCTCCGCACGCAGCCGGCGCAGGCAGTTGCGCGTCAGTGCCGGCCGGCGCCTCCAGCGCATCGAGGTCGAGCATATCCGTTTCCAGGGTCACGATGTCCTTGCGGTCCGCACCGCGGATCACGGCTTTCAGCGCGGCCCGGCTGATCACATGTTCCAGTTCGCGCACATTACCCGGCCAGCGGTAGTGGCACAGGGCGTTTTCGGCCGCGGCGGACAGGCGCAGGCTGCGCAAGCCCAGGCGCGCGCGGTTGAGCTCAAGAAAACCACCGGCCAGCAGCAGCACGTCATTGCCCCGTTCGCGCAGCGGCGGAATCGGCACGGGATACACGGACAAGCGGTGATACAGGTCGGCGCGGAACGAGCCGTCGCGCACATGTTCGCGCAGGCTGCGGTTGGTGGCGGCGATCACGCGCACGTTGACCCGGCGCGGCCGGTCCGCGCCCAGGCGCTGGATTTCGCCATTTTGCAAGGTGCGCAGCAGCTTGGCCTGTATCGACAGCGGCAATTCCCCCACTTCATCGAGAAACAGGGTGCCCCCTTCGGCCGCCTCGAAACGCCCGGGCCGGTCGCTGACGGCGCCGGAAAACGCGCCGCGTACATGGCCGAACAATTCGCTCTCGGCCAGGGACTCGGGCAAGGCCGCGCAATTGACATGGATCAAGGGCTTGCCTGCGCGGCGCGACAGCCGGTGCAGGCGGTGCGCGCACAGTTCCTTGCCGACGCCCGTCTCTCCCAGCAGCAGCACGGGCAGTTCGGAATCGGCGACCACTTGCAATTCGTGCAGCAAGTGCGTGATGGCGCTGCTCTGGCCGACGAAATCGTGTTCCTCGCGCGGCGCTTGCGCATCGGCCAGCATGGCGCCGCCCGACAGGCGCAGGGCGCGGATTTCCGTTTCCAGGCGGGTCACGCGCACGGCCGCCTCGATGGCGCAAGCCAGTTCACCGAGGTCGCGCTGCGCTTGCGTATCGAAGGTGCCTACCTGCAGGGCGTCGAGCGTGATCACACCCCAGCGTTCGCCTTCCAGGTCCAGCGCCATGCCCATGCAGTCGTGCACGGGCAGCGGCTCGCCGGCCCGCTCGGCGATCAAGCCATCGTAGGGATCGGGCAGGGAGCTGTCGTGATGGAAGCACAGCACGCCGCGCCGTTGCAGGATGGCGGCCAGACGCGGATGGTCGGCGACGGCGAAGCGACGCCCCAGCGCGTCGCTAGCCAGGCCGGCCATCGCCACGGGGCGCAAGTGCTCGCCATCGAGCTTGAGCAAGGCCACGGCTTCGCAGCCGAAGTGCGCGCGCAGGCTGCCGACCAGGCGCTGCAGTCGCACTGCCACGGGCAGGTCGGCGACCAGGTCGGTGAGCAGCAGCAGGTGGATGGCAGTGGTGGTCATAAGTACCATGCAGGGTACAACGAACCACGGCAAACAAGGGTCATTACGACCCTGTGTTTTTCAAATCGTTGATTTAAAACAAGTTTTTCCTGGCACACGGTTTGCCTAGGTATGAGTGCCAAACCGGCATACAAGACCAAGGAAAGCTTGATGAAAACGACTCCCTCCCTCCGCGCCATTGCCGCCGCCGTCTGTGTCCTGGCCATGCCCCTGTCCGTGCAGGCCCAGGCGAGCCTGCCTGCCAGCGCTGCCGCCACTGCCGCCAAACCTGCCACCGCTGCGGTCAAGCGCTATGAACTGCAAACCAATATCGTCGACGGCAAGATGGTATTCATCGACGCCAAGGGCCAGGTCAACCCCGTGCTGGCGGCCAAGGTGGGGGAAACGGTCGAACTCGTGCTGAAAAGCGGCGAAGGCGCCGAGCACGACCTGCTGATCCCCGAACTGAACGTGGCTTCAAGCAAATTCAGCGCCAATAGCGGCAGCACCACCGTGCGCTTCAAGGTCACGCGCGCCGGTACGTTCACCTATTACTGCTCGATTCCCGGCCACCGCCAGATCGGCATGGAAGGCAAGCTGGTCGTGAGCGGCACTTCGCTGGCCGAAGCGGGAGCGCCGAAGGCTGCCGGCGCCGGCAGCGCGGCCAGCGAATCGAGCCAGGCCGCCGCGCTGGCCCTGTACACGCCCGCACCGTCGCCGATGCGCGGTCCCGATCCATCGGCCGTCAGCGTGGCCGCCAATCCAGCCACCGTGCCCGCCGCCATCGGCGCGCGCGCGCCGCAGTTGCTCAAGTACCGCATGGAGACGGTGGAATTGCCGGGCAAGCTCGATGACGGCACCAGCTTTACCTACTGGACCTTCAACCGGCAAGTGCCCGGTCCGATGCTGCGCGCGAAGGTGGGCGACACGGTCGAACTGACCCTGTTCAACGCCAGGGACAGCAAGATGATCCACTCGATCGACCTGCACGCCGTGACGGGCGGCCATGGCGGCGGACAGCACACGCAGGTGGCGCCGGGACAGGAAAAAACGGTGACCTTCAAGGCGCTCAATCCGGGCCTGTTCGTCTACCACTGCGCCACGCCCCTGGTGCCGCAGCATATCGCGGCCGGCATGTACGGCATGATCCTGGTCGAACCGGAAGGCGGCTTGTCGAAGGTGGACCGCGAGTATTACGTGATGCAGGGCGAGATGTACACGGGCCGTCCGCACGGCGCGCCCGTGCACCAGGAACCGAACCTGGAAAAAATGGCCAATGAGCTGCCCGACTACTACGTCTTCAATGGCGAAGTGGGCGCCTTGAGCAAGACGCACAAATTGCAGGCGAAAGTGGGCGAGACGGTGCGCATCTATTTCGGCGTCGGCGGCCCGAACAAGATCTCATCGTTCCACATCATCGGCGAGATCTTCGACAAGGTGTACAGCGAAGGCTCGATCAGCAGCCCGAAACACGACGTGCAAACCACCCTGGTGGCACCGGGCGGCGCGACCATCGTCGAACTCAAGGTACAGCACCCCGGCAGCTACCTGCTGGTCGACCATGCGCTGTCGCGCGCCGGCAAGGGCGCCGTGGGCGTGCTGGAAGTGACGGGCGAACCCGTACCCGGCGTCTACCACGCAGGCGCGGTGCAATAAATCTACCTATTCATCCTCAAGGAACTGTTATGGAAATGATCGAGCTATCCCTGGGCCAGCTGGCCCGCCGCATCCCTGGCGCCACGCGCCTGTTCGATGCGCACCGCCTGGATTTTTGCTGCGGCGGCAACAAGACCCTGCGCGCAGCAGCCGAAGCGGCCGGCGTGGATGCGGCACCCATCGTCGAGGAACTGAAACTGCTGGCAGGACGGATTGACGCCAGCGGCGAGCGTGACTGGCAGGAAGCCTCGGCCACCGAGCTGGTGGAGCACCTGCTGGCGCGCTACCACGCCGTGCACCGCGAGCAGCTGCCCGAGCTGATACGCCTGGCACGCAAGGTCGAGCAGGTGCATGGCGACCGCGCCGACTGTCCGCACGGGCTGGCGGAACACCTGTCGGCCATGGCGCAGGAGCTGGAAAGCCATATGCGCAAGGAAGAAGACGTGCTGTTCCCGATGATCGTGCGCGGCCAGGGCCCGCGTGCCGGCGCGCCCATCAACGTCATGCGCATGGAACATGACGACCATGGCGTGGCCTTGCGCGCCATGGAGGCAATGACGAACGATATCACCGCCCCTGGCGGCGCCTGTACCACCTGGCGCGCGCTGTACACGGGCTTGCGCACCTTCCGTGTAGACCTGATGGCGCACATCCATACTGAAAACAATATCCTGTTCGAGCGCTTTGCGCCGGCCGCGGTGCACTGACAAAGGAATGACCCATGGGTCCGTACAAAAAACTCTGGTTCACCCTGATCGGTGTGCTGATCGTGACGTTTTCGCTGCTCGGCTACTACGGCACGGAAGTCTACCGGCAGGCGCCGCCTATCCCCGCGCAAGTGCTGGCGCAGGATGGCCGGCAACTGTTCGACCGCGAGGGCATCCTCGACGGCCAGACGGCCTGGCAATCCATCGGCGGCATGCAGCTCGGTTCGATCTGGGGCCACGGCGCCTACCAGGCGCCCGACTGGACGGCCGACTGGCTGCACCGCGAATTGACGGCCTGGCTGGAACTGGCCGCGCAAGAGCAGCATGGCAAGGCGTACGGGGCGCTCGATGGCCCTGCGCAGGCGGCGCTGCGCGAAGCGCTCAGGCTGGAATACCGCGGCAACCGGGTCGATGAGGCGCAGGTGCTGCGCCTGTCGCCGCGCCGCGTGCAAGCCATCACCAGCACGGCGCACTATTACGACCAGCTGTTCTCCGACGCGCCTGCGCTGCACGCCAGCCGCGAGCATTTCGCCATGAAGGAAAACACCTTGCCCAGCGCCGAGCGGCGCGCACAGATGACGCAGTTCTTCTTCTGGACGGCATGGGCCGCCGCCACCGAGCGTCCTGGCCAGAAAGTGACCTATACGAACAACTGGCCGCATGAACCGCTGATCGGCAACCAGCCCAGCGGCGAAAACCTCGTCTGGTCGGTCGCCAGCGTGGTGGTGCTGCTGGCCGGCGTGGGCTTCCTCGTCTGGGGCTGGGCCTTCCTGCGCGACCACGACGAAGCGCTGCCGGCGGCCGGTCCGCGCGATCCGCTCACCACGTTCGCGCTGACGCCTTCGCAGCGGGGACTGGGAAAATACCTGTTCCTGGTGGTGGCCCTGTTCATCTTCCAGGTCTTCATCGGCGGCTTTACGGCGCATTACACGGTGGAAGGGCAGCAGTTCTACGGCATCGACGTGTCGCGCTGGTTCCCGTATGCGCTCACGCGCACCTGGCATATCCAGGCCGCGCTGTTCTGGATCGCCACGGGCTTCCTGGCCGCCGGCCTGTTCCTGGCGCCCCTGATTAATGGCGGCAAGGACCCCAGGTGGCAGCGCCTGGGCGTCGACGTGCTGTTCTGGGCCCTGGTGCTGGTGGTCGTCGGTTCGTTTATCGGCAATTACATGGCCATCGCGCAAGTGATGCCGCCCGAGTGGAATTTCTGGCTCGGCCACCAGGGGTATGAATATGTGGACCTGGGGCGCTTGTGGCAGATCGGCAAATTCGTCGGAATCCTGCTGTGGCTGGTGCTGATGTTGCGCGGCGTCATACCGGCCCTGTGCCAGAAGGGCGGCGACAAGAACTTGCTGGCGCTCTTGACCGCATCCGTGGGCGCCATCGGCCTGTTCTATGGCGCCGGCCTGTTCTACGGCGAACGCACGCATTTATCGGTGATGGAATACTGGCGCTGGTGGGTGGTGCACCTGTGGGTGGAAGGCTTCTTTGAAGTGTTCGCCACCACGGCGCTGGCCTTCATCTTCTCGACCCTAGGCCTGGTGTCGGTGCGCATGGCCACGACGGCCAGCCTGGCGTCGGCCTCGCTGTTCATGCTGGGCGGGATTCCCGGCACTTTCCACCACCTGTACTTTGCCGGCACCACCACACCCGTGATGGCCATCGGCGCGAGTTTCAGCGCGCTGGAAGTGGTGCCGCTGATCGTGCTGGGACATGAAGCGTGGGAAAACTGGCGCCTGAAGGAACGCGCGCCATGGATGGAAAACCTGCGTTGGCCCATGATGTGCTTTGTCGCCGTCGCCTTCTGGAACATGCTGGGTGCGGGCGTGCTGGGCTTCATGATCAATCCGCCCGTCGCGCTGTACTACATCCAGGGCTTGAACACGACCCCCGTGCATGCGCATGCGGCGCTGTTCGGCGTGTACGGCTTCCTGGCACTGGGCTTTACCTTGCTGGTGCTGCGCTATCTGCGGCCCGACTACCGTTTCAGCCCTGCGTTGATGAAGACGGCGTTCTGGGGCTTGAACGCGGGCCTGGTGCTGATGATCTTTACCAGCCTGCTGCCGATTGGCATCATCCAGTTCCACGCCAGCGTGACGGAAGGCCTGTGGTATGCGCGCAGCGAAGCGTTCATGCAGCAGCCGCTGTTGCAGAACCTGCGCTGGATACGCACCTTTGGCGACGTGGTCTTCATCGTCGGCGCCATCGCCATGGCGTTGCAGGTGGTGCTGGGATTGCGGGACAAAGGGCCGGCACAGGTCTTGCCTCAGCGCATGAAGGAGGCAGTAAAACCGATGTGAGGTAGTACTGGTACAACACCTGGCAAAACCGTAGCGAGCGGCAGCGATTTGTGGCTAAGAAGCGCAACCGTACTCTAGTACGGTGAGCATCGCAGGCCGCAAAGCGCGACGCGCAGCAGGTTTTGACAGGTGTTCCTACCGGCGGCGGACGCAGTCGATATAGGCGTCCGTGTCCGGCGGCAAACCCGAGCGCTGCGATGCCCAGATCATCTGGCCCAGGCATTCCATCACTTCGTGCTGGGCGGCATGGGCCGAATCGAGGCGCTGGGTGAGCTGCTGGACGGCCGGGCGGATGCCGCGCGGCTGATCCACCTGCACCTGTTCCGTGATCGACAGATGCATGGACAGGTGCAGGAAAGGATTGGCTTGTCCCCCTTCGACGGAATAGTCGCGCGCCAGCGCCGCTTCGACGTCGGAGAGCTCGTTTTCATACTCGGGGTGTTCGAGGATCCAGTCGAGCGCAATGGCTTCCATCGGCGTGAGGATTTCATGGGCGCGGTGCTTGCGCAATGTTTCGCAAAAGAAACGGCGCACATCGTCGGAAGAGGGGTTGAACATGGCTGAAGGACTATGGCTAAAGGGCAGCCGGCATTGTACCGCGTACATAAATAAAGGGCATCGAGGATGCCCTTTTTGCCGTCTGGCGGCCGCTTGCATGACCCGATAGTCACCGTCATTTAATACCCTGCAGTAAGTATTATCCACTACCGCCACGGCCCGGCGGCGCCAAATAACGGTGATAAAATCGCCGTTCTTGATATTTGCACTGGACATGACGGCGATTTCATTGCCGGTTTTTCAGCCGACAACGAGGTCCGCGCTGTCCATTGCCCGCACCTTTGCCACCAGATCATGCTCTTGGGATATCCCTGAGCGCGGCAGCATGCCTATCACCATCGACATTGACCTGTCCGGCCGCCCTGGCGTTCCGGCTGGCCGGCTGTTTTTCATTCAATACGGCGATGGTGCCGCCACGGTGGCGCGCAAGAATCATCCTTCAGTATTCATAAACGGAGTTACGTATGCGTAAATCGCTATTACTTTTGATGTCGTGCCTGATCCTGGCGGCATGTGACAAGACCCCTCCGGCCTCGTCCGAAAAACCGGTCGACGTGCTGCTGATCGGCGCCGGCACCATGAGCGCCACCCTGGGCAGCATGCTCAAGGAACTCGATCCCTCGCTGACGATGGAAATGGTTGAGCGCCTCGATTCCGTGGCCGCCGAAAGCTCGGATGCGATGAACAACGCAGGCACGGGCCACTCGGCGTTTGCCGAACTGAACTACACGCCGGAAGCGGCCGATGGCAGCATCGAGACCAAGAAAGCCGTTGCCATCAACGAGCAATTCGAAATTTCCAAGCAATTCTGGGCTTATCAGGTTGCCAACAGGCACCTGGGCGCGCCGCAAACCTTCATCAATAACGTGCCGCACATGGCGTTTGTGTGGGGTGACGACAATATTGCCTTTTTGAAGAAGCGCTACGCCGCGCTGCAAAAGGAAAACCTGTTCAAGGGCATGCTGTTCTCGGAAGACCAGGCGCAGATCGAGCAATGGGCGCCGCTGGTGATGCAAGGCCGCGACAAGGGCCAGAAAGTGGCCGCGACGCGCATGGAAATCGGTACCGACGTCAATTTCGGCAACCTCACGCGCGGCCTGGTCAAGTACCTGACGGACAGCCATGGCATGGTCCTGCACCTGCGCCACCAGGTGGAAAACATCCAGCGCGGCGCCGACGGCGTATGGAACGTGACGGTGAAAGACTTGAACGCCGGCAAGGAAAAGACCATGCGCGCCAAGTTCGTCTTCATCGGCGCCGGCGGCGGTTCGCTGCCGCTGCTGGAAAAATCGGGCATTCCGGAAGCCAAGGGCTACGGCGGCGTGCCGGTGGGCGGCCAATGGCTGGTCACCACCAATCCGGAACTGGTGGCGGCGCATGCGGCCAAGGTCTACGGCAAGGCGTCCGTCGGTTCGCCGCCGATGTCCGTGCCGCACCTGGACACGCGCATCATCGACGGCAAGAAAGCCCTGCTGTTTGGCCCGTTTGCCACCTTCTCGACCAAGTTCCTGAAAAACGGTTCGTGGATCGACTTGCCTGCCTCGATCGGCACTGGCAATGTGAAACCCATGCTGCAAGCCGGTTACGACAATATTCCGCTGACGAAATACCTGGTCGAACAGGTCATGAACACGCCTGAAGACCGCCTGAAGACTTTGCGCGAGTATCTGCCGAACGCCAAGATGGAAGACTGGACCTTGCAAAACGCGGGCCAGCGCGTGCAAATCGTCAAGGATGACCCCGTAAAAGGTGGCTTGCTGCAGTTCGGCACGGAAGTCGTCGGCGCCGCCGATGGCAGCATCGTCGCCCTGCTGGGTGCGTCGCCAGGCGCCTCGACCGCGCCGCCGATCATGATCAAGGTGCTGCAAACGGCATTCAAGAGCCGCCTGGCAACGCCGGAATGGCAAGCCAAGATGGTGGAAATGGTGCCGTCGTACGGTCAAAAGCTGAACAATGACCCAGCCCTGGCCAACAAGATCCGCCACTACAGCAGCAATATCCTGGGCTTGAAGGCGATCACGCTCGACGTGCCAGCCGCTGCGCCAGCGCCGGCAGCAAACTAAGTCAGCCTTGCCGGCAGGGGAGTTTCCTGCCGGAATGAAAAAAGGGGCAGCCTGTTCAGGCTGCCCCTTTTGCGTGGGAGAGTGCGTTCATTGCGGTGGACTACCCCTTGCCCGGCAAGATCAGCTCCGGCGTACACCCTTCGGCGGCAATGCCGTCGCAAGGCTTGGCCAGTGAAGCCCCATCCTGTGCCCGTGGCGCATGGGGCTGGCGCAGGTAGCGCGACGTGTGGCGGTGCGCTTGCTGTGCGTTGCCATGCACGGGCCAGGTCAGGAAGCGGGACAGCTCCTGCAAGGCGCGCTGGTAGACATCGCGTTTAAATTCAATGACGACATCGAGCGGGACCCAGTATTCATGCCAGCGCCAGGCGTCGAACTCCGGATGGTCGGTCAGGCGCAGATTGACGTCGTTATCGCGCGCGCACATTCTCAGCAGAAACCAAATCTGCTTCTGGCCACGGTAATGGCCGCGAATCTCGCGCTTGATGAAGTGGTCTGGCACTTCATAGCGCAGCCAGTCGCGGGTGCGGCCGACAATTTTGACGTGTTCCTGTCTGAGTCCGATTTCCTCTTCAAGTTCGCGAAACATGGCTTGTTCCGGTGTTTCGCCATATTTGATACCGCCTTGCGGAAACTGCCATGAGTGCTCGCGCACCCGCTTGCCCCACCACACCTCGTTCTGGGCGTTTAGCAGGATGATGCCGACGTTGGGCCGAAACCCTTCACGGTCGAGCATAATGCACCTCAAACTTTCTGCGACAGTGCATCCTTTTTTACATAATTACCCACAACTTCGCAAGCCGGTGACCTTTTCGGGGTGCGAAAAGCGCCGGAATCGCACCAATTGAGCGCATTTGTGTAAAGTATGGACGCATCAGCCAGCTAATCCTTTAAAATTAGGTTGATTATAACCCTCTCTTTTTAAAAAGAATTCACCGTTATGCGCGCCTCCCGTTTTTTTATTTCCACACTTAAAGATGCACCTTCTGACGCGGAAATCGTCAGCCACCAATTGATGATGCGTGCAGGCATGATCAAACGCCTCGGTTCCGGCATCTATACCTACATGCCGATGGGCTTGCGCGTGATCCGCAAGGTGGAAGCCATCATCCGTGACGAGATGAACAAAGCCGCCGGTATCGAACTGCTGATGCCGCTCGTGCAGCCGGCCGAACTGTGGCAAGAGACGGGCCGCTGGACCAAGATGGGCGACGAACTGATGCGCGTGAAAGACCGCCACGGCCGCGAATACGCGATCCAGCCGACATCGGAAGAAGTCATCACGGACGTCGTGCGCACGGAAATCAAGTCCTACCGCCAGCTGCCGTTGAACTTTTATCACATCCAGACGAAGTTCCGCGACGAGCGCCGCCCACGCTTCGGCCTGATGCGCGGCCGCGAATTCACCATGAAGGACGCCTACTCGTTCGACCGCGACCTGGCCGGCATGCAAGCGTCGTACAAGGTCATGTTTGACGCCTACACGCGCATCTTCACGCGTTTCGGCCTGCAATTCCGCGCCGTGGCAGCCGATAACGGTGCCATTGGCGGTTCCGGTTCGCATGAATTCCACGTCATCGCCCACACGGGGGAAGACGCGCTCGTGTACTGCCCGACCTCCGATTATGCGGCCAACATGGAAGCGGCCGAAGCGCTGCCGCCAGCGGGCGAGCGCCCGGCAGCAAGCCAGGCGCTGACGAAAACGGCCACGCCGGACACCGTCAAGTGCGAAACCGTGGCTGCCCTGCTGGGCATAGCTCTGTCGCAGACCGTGAAAACTATCGCCCTGACGGTGGAAACCGTTGGCAAGGATGAAAAAGTCACGAAACAGCATTTCATGCTGCTGCTGCGCGGTGACCATGAATTGAACGACATCAAGGTGGGCAAGGTTGCCGGCCTGGCCGGTCACCGTTTCTCGACGGAAGCGGAAATCCTGGAAGTCTACGGCACGATTCCTGGCTACCTGGGCCCGATCGGCACGCAAGCGCCCGTCACCGTGGTGGCGGACCGCACGGTTGCCCACATGAGCGACTTCGTTTGCGGCGC
Organism: Janthinobacterium sp. SUN211; assembly: GCF_030587315.1. Lineage (NCBI taxonomy): Bacteria > Pseudomonadati > Pseudomonadota > Betaproteobacteria > Burkholderiales > Oxalobacteraceae > Janthinobacterium > Janthinobacterium sp. SUN211. Next base: position 321,721 of record NZ_JAPWIC010000006.1, read on the forward strand.
GAATGACGCCGGTTTCCACTACACGGGCGCCAACTGGGGCCGCGACGTGGCCGAGCCTGCCATCGTGGCCGATTTGCGCAATGTCGTCGCCGGCGACGCTTCGCCGGACGGCCAGGGCACGCTCGCCATCGAGCGCGGCATCGAAGTGGGCCACGTGTTCCAGTTGGGGACGGCGTACTCGGAAAGCATGAAAGCCACCTTCCTCGACGAAAACGGCAAGCCTGCGCCGCTGCAGATGGGTTGCTACGGCATTGGCGTGACGCGCATCCTGGGCGCCGCCATCGAGCAGAACTTCGACGACAAGGGCATCATCTGGCCTGCCTCCATCGCGCCATTCGAGGTCGTGCTGTGCCCGATGGGCATGGACCGCAGCGAGCTGGTCAAGGAAGAGACGGAGAAGCTGTACGCGGCCCTGCAAGGCGCTGGCGTCGATGTCATCGTCGACGACCGCGGCTTGCGCCCTGGCGCTATGTTTGCTGACTGGGAACTGATTGGCGTGCCGCACCGCATCGTCATCGGCGAGCGCGGCCTGAAAGAAGGCAAGCTGGAGTACCAGGGCCGCCGCGATGCGGAAGCGACCGGCGTGGCGCCGGACGAGATCGTCGCCTTCATCCAGGGCAAAATGGCGCAGTGAAGCGCTTATCCGTAAGCAAGACGGCTGGCGCGCTCGCGCTGGCCGCCTGCCTGGCCTGCGCTTTTCCGGCGCAGGCCGGCAACCAGAAGGAGGAGGCGCTGGCCGACTCCGTCCGCTTGGCGCTGTCGCACGCGATCCGCGACGAACGCCCGCCGCAACCCAAATTTGCCACTCCCGCCGACTTGCAGCGCTACCAGCAATGGCTGGCGCAGATGTCGTCGCGCCTGCAGCGCAAGCTGCCGGATGCGCAGCTGCGCACGGAATTCCTGGAAACGGTCTGGTATGAAGCGCGCCGCGCGGGCCTGGAACCGGCCCTGGTGCTGGGCCTGATCCAGGTGGAGTCGGCCTACCGCAAATATGCCGTCTCGCTGGCCGGCGCGCGCGGCTACATGCAGGTGATGCCGTTCTGGACGGGCGTCATCGGCGACAGCGACCGCAGCAAGCTGTTCCACATGCAGACGAATCTGCGCTATGGCTGCGCGATCCTGCGCATGTACCTGGACATGGAAAAGGGCGATCTATACTTGGCGCTGGGGCGCTACAACGGCAGCCGGGGACGGGCCGAGTACCCGAATGCCGTGCGGGCGGCGTGGCGGCAGTGGGAATTCAAGCCGGCCAGTTGAACCGCCGGCAAAAAAATGCCCCGCTCGCAGTGATGCGGCGGGGCACTCGCTCGGCTGTTGAAGCCGGCGCGTATCTGATTTATTTCAAATGATCGGAGATCAGTTTCGTCATTTCAAACATGGAGACTTGGGCTTTGCCGCCGAAAACTGCTTTCAGCTTGTCGTCCGCATTGATCATGCGGCGGTTGGCCGGATCTTGCAGATCGAGTTTTTTGATGTAATCCCATACCTTTTTGGTCACTTCCGTGCGCGGCAGTGGTGCTGCGCCAACAACGGCAGCCAGATCTTTCGATGGCGTCATTGCTTTCATGAATGCTGCGTTTGGCTTGCGTGGTGTTGCCGGTGCTGCCGCTTTCTTCGCCGCTGCTGGTTTAGCTGCTGCCTTGGCTGCGGGTGCTGCTTTCTTGGCGGCTGCAGGCTTGGCTGCTGCTGCTTTGGCTGGCGCTGCTACTGGGGTTTTTTTGGCTGTTGCCATCTTCGAGCCTCCTTAACAAACACATGGGAAATTGCGCAATTAATCGCACGGCTAATATTGGTGTGGATTTACCTTGTATGCAAGTGTTTTTCACGTTTTCACGAGGAAAAAGCAGGGAAATGGCAATGCTGTCGCCCGGGCGCACCGCTTGGGAGCGCAGAACGGCGTTTTTGCCCGTAAATGGCATGGTTGCTGGCTGTGCGGGGAGGGGGACTGCGGGGGAGGGAAGTAATGATGCCGGACACATGAAAATGCAATCCGGCATGATTTTATAACGGTGTTTCTTGACTTGAACTACGTTTCACGCGGCGTAAAAAAGGCCTTCAAAATCACAGCGAGCGGGGATGATTTGTGGCCGAGAAGCGCAACCGTACTGAAGTACGGTGAGCATCGCCGGCCGCAAAGCGCCCCGCGCAGCGGATTTTGAAGCCTTCCACTACCTCATGCCGGGCATCATGCCCTTCATGGAGCGCATCATCTTCATCATGCCGCCACCCGACAATTTCTTCATCATCGTCTGCATTTGCTCGAATTGCGTCAGCATGCGGTTCACTTCCTGCACCTGCACACCGGCGCCGGCGGCGATGCGGCGCTTGCGCGTGGCCTTGATCAGTTCAGGCTTGGCGCGTTCCTGAGGCGTCATGGAGTCGATGATGCCGCACATGCGGCGTACCTGTTTGTCGGCTTGATCCATGTTCTTGCCGCCTGCCGCCTGCTGGAACTGGGCCGGCAGCTTGTCCATCAGGTTGGCCATGCCGCCCATTTTCTTCATTTGACCCAGTTGTGCCTTGAAGTCGTTCATGTCGAACTTGCCGCCGACCTTGATTTTTTGCGCCAGGTCGGCCGCCGCCTTGCTGTCGACGCCCTTGCGCGCCTCTTCCACCAGGGCGAGGATGTCGCCCATGCCGAGGATGCGGTTGGCCATGCGGGTCGGATCGAACGCTTCCAGGCCGTCGAGTTTTTCCGAGACGCCGGCAAACTTGATCGGTTTGCCCGTGATATGGCGCACCGACAGGGCCGCACCGCCGCGCGCGTCACCGTCGAGCTTGGTCAGCACGATACCGGTCAGCGGCAGCGCATCGTTGAAGGCTTTTGCCGTGTTGATGGCGTCCTGGCCCAGCATGGCGTCGACGACAAACAGGGTTTCGATCGGTTTCACGGCGCCGTGGACGGCGGCGATTTCGCGCATCATCTCTTCGTCGATACCGAGGCGACCCGCCGTATCGATGATCAGCACGTCGTGGTAATGCTTTTTCGCCCAGTCCAGCGCGGCCAGGGCGATATCGACCGGCTTGTCCGTGCTGGTGGACGGGAAGAAGTCGGCACCCACCTGGGCGGTGACCGATTGCAGCTGGGCGATCGCGGCAGGGCGGTACACGTCGGCCGAGACGGTCAGCACTTTCTTCTTCTTTTCTTCCTTCAGGTACTTCGCCAGCTTGCCGACGGTGGTGGTTTTACCCACACCCTGCAAACCGGCCATCAGGATGATGGCGGGCGGCTGCTGGGCAAAGCTGATCTGCGACGCTTCCGGTCCCAGGTCGGCGCCCATCAGGGCGGCCAGCTCGCGCTGCACCACGCCAACCAGGGCCTGGCCTGGCGTGAGCGAGGAAATGACATCCTCGCCCATGGCTTTTTCTTTGACTTTGGCGATGAATTCGCGCACGGCGGGCAGGGCGACGTCGGCTTCGAGCAGCGCCAGGCGCACTTCGCGCAGCATGTCGGCGGTGTTCGCTTCGGTCAGGCGCGCCTCGCCGCGCATGGTCTTGACGACTTTGGCAAGCCGTTGGGTGAGATTATCTAGCATGATGAACCTGCAATGAAAAGCTTGGGAGTGGGCGGCGCAAGCCGGACGATGGCCGTCATTTTACCTTATCGCGGGTGGCTGGCGGTTCTGCGCTGCATCGCCTGGCGGTTGGCCTGCTTTTGAATTAGTTGGTATTTCTGGCAATGCCGCGATTGCATGAAAGGCATTGCGCGGTTAAAATGAGAATAATTCTTATTTACATTCTCGGGCGCCGCACGCCTGAGCGGAAAGGGATGCCATGTCGGCTGCCGATTTTGCACAGCAACAAGACCTGCACGCGCTCTACAGCAGCCATCACGGCTGGCTGCAGGGCTGGCTGCGGCATAAGCTGGGCAATGCGGGCGACGCGGCGGATCTGGCGCAAGACACTTTCATCAGCGTGCTGACGGCCGATTCCGCGCCGCAGATCCGCGAAGCGCGGCCTTTTCTGGCCACCATCGCGCGCCGCCTGGTGGCGCACCGCTACCGCCGGCAAGTGCTGGAAGACGCCTATCTGGAGGCCCTGGCCTGCCTGCCGCCCGACGTGGCGCCCGCGCCCGAGGAGCGGCTGCTGGCGCTGGTAGCCTTGCAGGAAATCGACCAGGCCCTCGACGGCTTGCCTGCGCCCGTGCGCACGGCGTTTTTGCTGGCGCAGCTGGAAGGCCTCAGCTATGCCGAGATCGCCGCGCGCCTGAACGTGTCGGCCAGCTCGGTCAAGCAATATCTGACGCGGGCCAACCGCCAGGTGTTTTTCTCCCTGCCAGCATGAGCACGGTGGCAGAACCCGCAGCCGCTGCAACCATCCGCGCAGAGGTGCAGCTGCAGGCGGCCGAGTGGCTGACGGTGCTGATGTCGGAGCAGGCCAGCAAAGCGGAACACGCCGCCTGGCAGCGCTGGCGCGGGGCCGACCCGGAACACGAACGGGCCTGGCAGCATATCGAAGCGGTGTCGCAGCGCTTCAACGGCTTGCACCGCGGCGCGGCCGCGCAGGCGCTGGCCGGTACGCAGCGACAAGCCGTCAATGGCAAGCGGCGCCAGTTGCTGGTGTGGCTGGGCGTGGCGGCCGGCGGCGGCCTGCTGGCCGCGCAGACGGGCGCGTGGGACGGCGTGCGTGCCCTGCGTGCCGACTACCGCACGGCGACGGGCGAGCGGCGCGAGGTAGTGCTGGACGATGGCAGCGTGCTCAGCCTGAATACGGGATCGGCCGTGAACGTGCGTTTCGACGCCAGCCACCGCCTGATCGAGTTGCTGGCCGGCGAGATCCTCGTCACCAGCGGTCACGGCGCCGGCAGCGACGCGCCTTTGGTGGTAGTCACGCGCGAAGGCCGGGTGCGCGCGCTGGGCACGCGCTTTGCCGTGCGCCAGCAAGATGGCTACAGCACCGTGGACGTGTTTGAAAGCGCCGTTGAAATCCGTCCCCGCGACGATATCGGCGCGCCCTTGTTGCTGGTGGCCGGGCGCGGCACGGCATTTTCCCGCCATGCGCCGGATGCGCCGCACGCCATCGATGCGCATGCGCACGCCTGGTCGCACGGGCAGCTGATCGTCGACGACGTGACCCTGGGCGATTTCCTAGCCGACCTGGCCCGCTACCGCTCCGGCGTGATTCATTGCGCGCCGGAAGTCGCCCAGCTGCGCCTGTCGGGCGTGTTCCCGCTGGCCGACACCCAGCGCATCCTGAACATGCTGCCCAACTCGCTGCCCGTGCAGGTGCGCAGCCGCACGCGGTATTGGGTCAGCGTCGAACCGGCGCCGTAGTCCCCGCAAAATATATTTGCAGCCGGACTGCCCGTTTTTCGTTTTCGCGGCACCTACAGAGTAGGGCGCCTGTTTTTTACCGTCCCATGACGCCACCATCAGGAACTTTCATGTCGCACGCTTTGCCTTTTGTCAGTTTGCCATCGTCTCACTCCGCGCTGCGCCCGCTGGCGCAAGCGGCCGCGGCCCTGTGCCTGGCCGCCAGCCTGCCGGCGCTGGCGCAGCAGGCCGCGCCTGCTATTCCTACCTCGCCCGCCACCGAGCAAACCATGCTCGGCGTATCCGTCACGGCAGGGCGCGATGCGACGACGGAAGGCAGCGGTTCCTATACGACGGGTGTGAGCAATACGGCAACCAAGCTGAACCTGTCGCTGCGCGAGACGCCGCAATCGGTCAGCGTGCTGACGCGCCAGCAGATCGATGACCTGGGCATCACGACACTGGACGACGCCGTGCAGTCGATCACGGGGTTGGTCATGCAGAAGGGCAACTTTACGGGCGATTCGGGCAGTTTCAGCGCACGTGGTTTTCCAATCGACAACATCCTGTTCGATGGCTTGCCCACCAGCCTGGGCGCGAACGGCACTTTCAATGGCGACAATGACGACCTGGCCATCTATGACCGCATCGAAGTGGTACGCGGCGCCACGGGCTTGATGACGGGCAGCGGCACGCCCAGCGCGGCCATCAACATGGTGCGCAAGCGCCCGACGGCCACGCCGCAAGCGTCGTTCTCGGCCAGCATCGGCAGCTGGAGCAACTACCGCCTGGAAGCGGATGCGGCCAACGCGCTCAACGAAGCGAAGACCCTGCGCGGGCGCATCGTCGCGACGGTGCAGGACAAGAAGGATTTTGTCGACGTGCTGCATGGCCGCAACCACCAGCTGTACGGCATCATTGAAGCCGACCTGCGCCCCGACACCACGGTGACCCTGGGCGCGCATTACCGCAAGACCGATAACGACGGCGTCACGACAGGCGTGGTGACGGCAGCCGACGGCCGCTTTTTGAATTTGCCCCGCTCGACTTACCTGGGCGCCGACTTCGACGACTGGCGCCAGACGGACAAGACTATTTTCGCCGAACTGGAACACCGCTTCGGCAACGGCTGGAAGGCCAAGCTGGCGGCCACGCGCAAGACGCCCGAGATCGACACGACGTTTTCCGGCATCAACCGCCGCGACGACACCCTGCGCTTCAATTCGCAAAGCTACCGCGCCGAACTGGCCAACACCAGCTATGACGCGTATGCCAGCGGCAGCTACAGCCTGTTCGGCCGCGAACATGAGCTGACGGTCGGCGCCAGCCACCGCCGCTCGTCGAAAAACAGCTATGGCGGCTGGGCGTCGTACAGCAGGCAAGAGCGCGCGCCGGTGATCGATCCTTTCAACTGGGATGCGGGCAGCGTGGCGCGCCCCGTCATCGATTACGCGCAGTGGGGCACGGCCAGCATCACCGAGCAAAGCGGCGTGTATGCGGGCACGCGCATGCGCCTGGCCGATCCGCTGTCGCTGGTGCTGGGCGGGCGCGTGAGCTGGTACAAGGACGACGCCGGCTACTCGGTGGCGCGCGAATTCACGCCCTACGCCGGCGTCGTGTATGACCTCGACAAGCAGCATTCCGTGTACGCCAGCTGGACCGAGATATTTCAGCCGCAGGCGTCCACGGACGCCAATGCGCAGCCCTTGAAGCCGGTCAGCGGCACCAACTATGAAGCGGGCGTGAAGGGCGAGTACTTCGGCGGCGCCCTCAATGCCAGCGCGGCCGTGTTCCAGATCCGCCAGCAAAACCGCGGCGTGGACGACCTGGCAGGCCCGAATCCTTGCCCCGGCAGCACCTGGGGCTATTGCCAGCGCGCGTCGGGCGAAGTGCGCAGCGAAGGCGTGGAGCTGGACGTGGCGGGTGCGCTGACACCCGACTGGCAGCTGTCGGCCGGTTTTACCTATGTCAAGGCGCAATTTACGCGCGACAGCGATCCGGCCAATATCGGCAAGGATTTCAACAGCCGCTATCCGCGCCAGCAGCTCAAGCTGGCCACCAGCTACCGCCTCTCCGGCGCGGCGCAGGGCTGGCGCGTCGGCGCCTCGGTGTACGGGCAGGGCGCGACGGAATCGGCGGACGGCGAGGCCCGCCTGCGCCAGGGCCGCTACGCGATCCTCGGCTTGAACGCGGCCTGGCAGATCGACAGCCGCGCCGAGCTGCGCCTGAACGTCAACAATGCGCTCGACAAGCACTATTACCAGAGCATTTATTCCGATGTCTTCGGCAACCTGGTGGGGGCGCCGCGCAACCTGATGCTGACCTTGAACTACAAGCTGTAAATAATCACTTTTGAACGACCTATCTTGATGAAGGATGCATGGCTTATGGATGTGCAGTTGAATCTGGCCCACGCCAGCAATGGCGTGAACCCGCGTATGGCACGGGGGGCGCCGCGATGATGAAATCGGCCCACATGATGTTGTTCTCGCGCGTGCTCGCCGCCATCTTTGGCGGCTATGCGCTCACGTCCGGCGTGGCTGTGCTGCTGTCGGCCGTGCTGCCGCTGTCGCGCGCCGAAGCCGTGCTGACGGCGACCCTGAGCGCCTTCGTCGTCTACACTTGCGCCGTGATCTGGGTCTTTGCCGTGCAAGACCTGCGCCGCGCCTGGCTCGGCATGCTGCTGCCGGCTATCGTCTGCGGCGGCATCGGCATGCTGCTGTCGCGAGGTGCCGCATGAACGCCGTCAAGGCAGGCAAAGTGGTGAAGACGCCGCAGCAGGGCGGCTTGCGCCAGGCCATGGCATGGCTGCACACGTGGAGCGGCCTGTGGATTTCCTGGCTGCTGTTCGCCATATTCCTGACCGGTTCCCTGGCCGTCTTCGACGACCCGATCGGCCACTGGATGACGCCCGAGCACGCTTTGGCCGAGGCGGCGCACGCGAACGATCCGCCGCTGCCGAAAGTCACGGACCGCGCGCACCGCCTGGAGCTGGCGCTCGACTTCATGGGGAAGGAACACCCGAAGGCGGACATGTGGGAAATCTGGCCCGTGCAGCGCCCCGGCCACGGCCTGTCCGCATACTGGTTCCAGCCCAGCGGCGGCTATGGCTCGGCGGACCTCGATCCGCTGACGGGCGCCGTCATCGAGCCTGCGCGCGAGGCAACGGAACGGGAAACCATCGGCGGCCACCATTTCGTCGATTTCCACTACGAGCTGCACGCGGGCCGCATCGGCGTGTGGATCGTTGCCATCACCACCATGATCATGCTGGTGGCGCTGGTGAGCGGCGTCATCACGCACAAGCGCATCTTCAAGGATTTCTTCACCTTCCGCCCGGCCAAGGGCCAGCGCTCGTGGCTCGACGCGCACAACGCGGTGGCCGTGCTGACGTTGCCGTTCCAGTTCATGATCGCCTACACGGGCCTGGCATTCTTCAGCGACGACTATGTACCGGCCCCCGTGGCGGCGCAATACGGCATGGACAATCCCAAGAAAGCCTTCCTGGCCGACTGGAACGATGCGGGCAAGCCTGCGCGGTCGGGCCAGCCGCTGGCCATTCCCGCGCTGGAATCGTTCGCGCTGCGCGCCGAACAGGCCATCGGCCAGGAAATCCGCGCCGTGGTGCTGGACAATCCGAACGATGCCTCCATGCGCGTGTGCATGTACGGCTGGAATGAGGACACGGAACTGCTCACGCGCCTCAGCGCCAATTCGGGCAGGGCCTGTTATGCGCTGGCCACGGGCGAACAGGTCGCCGTGCGCCTGCCGGGCAAGTCGGACACGGGCGGCGCCGGCCTGACGCGTTCCGTCATGTCGAACCTGCACATGGTCGGCTTCGGCGGCACGCCCATGCGCTGGCTGTACTTCTTCTGCGGCCTGGCCGGCACGGCCATGATGGGCACGGGCGCCATTTTATTTATGGTCAAGCGCCGCCAGAAGTCCGGCGGCGAGTTCGGCGCCTACACGCAGCGCGTGTACCGCGTCATTGCATGCCTGAACGTGGCGGCCATCGCCGGCCTGGCGATCGCCTGCGTGGGCTTCCTGTGGGCCAACCGCTTGATTCCCGTCGGCCTCGAGCAGCGTGCCGGCTGGGAAGTGCGCGCCTTCTTTGGCGTCTGGTTCCTGATGCTGGTGCACGCCTGCCTGCGCGCGGAAAAACGCGCGTGGATCGAGCAATTGGGCTTGCTGGCGGCCCTGTGCCTGCTGCTGCCCGTATTGAATGTCCTGAGCACGGGCGACAACCTGGCCGCGCAGATTGCGCGCGGCGACTGGGAAAGCGCCGGCGTGGAACTGGGCAGCATGGCCTTCGGCCTGCTGGCCGCCTGGGGTGCGTGGAAAGTCCACAAGCGCAAGGAAAAGCCAGTGAAAAGGGCTGCCGTCAGGGAAAGCGCTGCACCCTCGGCCAGCCTGCAAGTCAATACGGAGGGACAGTCATGATCAATACCATCCTGTGCGCGCTGGGCCTGTCGTATGCGGGCATGGCCAGCCTGTCCCTGGCGATGGACCGCCACCATGGCCAGGTCTGGGGCCGGGACGCGGCGCCGAACGTGCGGCGCGCGCTGCAACTGGCCGGCGCTCTGTTGCTGGCGCTGGCCATCTGGCCTTGCGTGGCCGGCTGGAGCGCCACCGTCGGCGTGGTCGCCTGGCTCGGATTCATCGGGGTGGGCGCGCTGCTGGTGGCCCTGCTGCTGCCGTATGCCCCCCGCTTGCTGTTTCGTAGTTCCCTGCTGGCAGCCGTCGCCGCGCTGGCAGGTCTTGTGACGTTCCTGCGGTGATGTTCACCGCCATTTTCAAGGATAGACCGATGTACTTTTCACGCCTGGCGACACCGTTTGACGTTTGTAATTTCGTTTTGACTGCATCCAAGGCGGCAGCCTGATGGCGGCCCGCCTGCCTTCCCGCCGTGCCCGTATCCTGGGCGGCGTGGTCTTGCTGGCGCTGTTCGGCGCCGGCGCATTGTGGGTCACGCGCGGCCCGGCAACCGTGTTCGACACGGCCCCCGTCAAGCGCGGCAATATCGAAGCCAGCGTCACGGCCATCGGCACCCTGCAGCCGCAAACCTATGTCGACGTGGGCGCGCAGGTGTCGGGCCAGATCACGCGCCTGCACGTGCAGCCGGGCAGCGCCGTGGAAAAAGGCCAGTTGCTGGCCGAAATCGACCCCAGCGTGCAGCAAGCCACGGTCGATGCGGGCCGCGCTGCCCTGGCGGGCTTGCGCGCGCAGCTGGCCGACCAGCAGGCGCAGCACCGCCTGGCGGGCCAGCAGCACGTGCGGCAGAAACAGATGGCCAAGTTCGATTCCACGCCGCTGGCCGACCTGGAAACGGCCGAAGCCACGCTGGCCTCGGCCGGCGCCAAGATCGACCACCTGAAGGCGCAGATCGACCAGACCCAGGCCAGCCTGAAGGCGGACGAGGCGCGCCTCGGCTATACGCGCATCTATGCGCCCATGGCGGGCAAGGTGGTGGGCCTGGACGCGAAGGAAGGACAAACCCTGAACGCCACCTACCAGACGCCGAACATCCTGCGCATCGCCGACCTGTCGGCCATGACCGTGTGGACGGAAGTGTCGGAAGCGGACGTGCGCCGCGTGCGTCCGGACATGCCCGTGTATTTCACCACCCTGGGCGGCGACCAGCGGCGCTGGAGCGGCAAGGTGCGGCAAGTGCTGCCGGCCCCGCCCGTACCCGGTGGTTCCGCCGCCGGCACGGCCCTGGCGCCGTCGACCAGCAAGGTGATCTTGTATACAGTGCTGTTCGACGTGGATAACGCGGACGGCGAGCTGATGCCGCAGATGACGGCGCAAGTGGTGTTTGTCACGGCCGCGGCGAACAATGTGCTGGCCGTGCCCTTGCCGGCCCTGAAACCATCGAAGGAAGAGGGAGCCAAGCCGGGGCAGTTTACGGCCCGCGTGATGGATGCGGACGGCAAGGTCGATACGCGCACCGTCACCGTGGGCGTGCGCAACCGCCTCAGTGCGGAAGTGCTGCAAGGCTTGCGCGAAGGCGAATTGCTGGTCACGGGCGAGCAGCCGGCCGGCAGCGGCAGCAGCAGGTTCCAGCTGTGAGCGCCATGAGCGAGGCCAGGTCGCTGGGGCAGCCAGGGGAACCTGGCCAGCCGGTTCCCCTGATTGAACTGCAGGGCATCCGCAAGCGCTACGGTGGCCATGACGGCGCGCCGGCCGTGGAAGTGCTGCGCGGCCTGACCTTGTCGATCGGTGCCGGCGAATTCGTCGCCATCGTCGGCGCGTCCGGTTCCGGCAAATCGACCCTGATGCATTTGCTGGGATGCCTGGACCGGCCCAGCGACGGCACCTACCGCTTCGCCGGCCAGGACGTGGCCAGCCTGAATCCCGATGAACTGGCGTGGCTGCGGCGCGAAGCGTTCGGCTTCGTCTTCCAGGGCTATCACTTGATCGCCACCGAATCGGCGCGCGAAAACGTGGAAGTGCCGGCCCTGTACGCGGGCATGCCGGCAGCCGCCCGCCACGCCCGCTCGGAAGCGCTGCTCAAGCGCCTGGGCCTCGGCGAGCGGCTCGATCACCGGCCAAACCAGTTGTCCGGCGGGCAGCAGCAGCGCGTGTCGATCGCCCGCGCCCTGATGAACGGGGGGCGCATCATCCTCGCCGATGAACCGACGGGGGCGCTCGACAGCAGCAGCGGCGCCGAAGTCATGGCCCTGCTGGGCGAATTGGCCGACGCGGGCCACACCATCATCCTGATTACGCATGACCGCAAGGTGGCGGCCCAGGCGCGCCGCGTGATCGAGATCAGCGATGGCGAAATCGTCGAAGATTCGGGCGCCGTTGCCATTCCGTCCACGTCGACGGCCCTGCCGCCGCTGGACATGTCGCGCGCCGCCCACGATACGGGCGCGTCGCTGGGCACGGAATTGCTCGACGCGGCGCGCGCCGCCTGGCGCGTGCTGTGGATCAACCGCTTCCGCACGGGCCTGACCCTGCTCGGCATCGTCATCGGCGTCGCTTCCGTGATCGTCATGCTGGCCATCGGCCTGGGCACGCGCCAGCAGGTGATGGCGCAGCTGGGCGCGTTCGGCTCGAATCTGCTGTACATGGCATCGCGCGGCGAAAGCTCGCGCATCCCCGGGCGCAGCATCACCCTGGCCGACCTCGATGCGCTCAAGGACGTGCCGGGCATCACCCACGTGCTGCCGAATGTCACGGGCAACAAGGTGATACGCCATGGTAACCTCGATGTGCAGACCTATGTGCGGGGCACGGGGCCGGCCCTGCCGCAGATCCAGACCTGGCCGGTGGCCAAGGGCGGCTTCTTTACCGAGGAGGACGAGCGCGAGATGGCCACCGTGGCTGTGCTGGGCGCGCACCTGGCGGAAAAGCTGATGCCCGACGTGGCCAATCCCGTGGGGCAGAGCATCCTGATCGGCAATGTGCCGTTCCAGGTGATCGGCGTGATGAGTGCGAAGGGCGCGCTGACGGGCGAAAAGGATGAAGACGACGTGCTGCTGCTGCCGTTTTCCACGGCCGGCATCCGCGTCTTCGGCCAGCGCGAGCCGACGTACACGGTGATGGCGGTGGCCGACGTCAAGCGCGTGACGGAGGTGGAGGCGGCGGTCGACGCCACCATGTTCGAGCGCCACCGCATCCGCGACTACGGCATCAGCAACGCGGCCGCGTCGATTGCCGCCGAAGCGAAGACGCAGGACAACATGACCGTGATGCTCAGCCTGATCGCCGCAGTCTCCCTGGTGGTGGGCGGCATCGGCGTCATGAACGTGATGCTGATGACGGTGCGCGAGCGCACGCGCGAAATCGGTATCCGCATGGCGACGGGCGCGCGCCGGCGCGACATCCTGCGCCAGTTCCTCACCGAAGCCGTGCTGGTGTCGGTGGTGGGCGGCGTGGCCGGCATCGTGGTCGGCGTGACGGTGGCCGGCTTGCTGCTGGTATGGGACGTGCCGGTGATCTTTTCGCTGAGCGCCGTCGGCGGCGCCTTTGCCTGCGCCGTGGTGACGGGGCTGGTGTTTGGCTTCATGCCGGCGCGCAAGGCGTCGGGGCTCGATCCGGTGGTGGCGCTGGCGGGGCAGTAGTGACAATGCCGGCAGCGTGGCTGCCGGCAAAAAAAATGTTGCCCTGGCTCCAACACACGGTACTATCTCCTCATAATAAAAGCGCCGTGTTTTATGCCCTTGCGGGCACACACCAACCACCACAGGAGAACCCGATGCAGAAAAAATCAACTTTGAAGACTGGTATTGCCGCCGCCCTCATGCTGGCCTTCGGCATGGGCGCTGGCCAGGCTCAGGCGCAGGAAGTCGTGCGCCTGGGCAATTTGAAGTTCGCCCATTACGGCGCCGTGTCGTACATCAAGGAAATCGCGCCCAAGTGCGGCATCAAGGTCGAAGAGCATGTCTTCGCCAAGGGCCTCGACGTGATGCAGGCGATTATCGCGGGCGAGTTGGACGTGGGGGCGACGGCCTCCGAAGCGGCCATTTCCGGCCGTGCCGGCGGCGCACCCATCTATGTGGTGGCAGGCTTTGCCAAGGGCGGCGCGCGCCTGGTGGCGGGCGCCGGGCAAAAGATCGCCAGCGTCAAGGAACTCAAGGGCAAGCGCGTGGGCGTGACGCGCGGCGGCATCCAGGAAGTGCTGCTGTTGGCCGAGCTGGCGCAGGCGGGCCTGACGTATTCCGAAACCAAGGGCAAGGATGTGCAACTGGTGTTCCTGGCTTACGCCGACTTGAACCAGGCGCTGATGGGCAAGAATATCGACGCCATGATGCAGTCGGAGCCGCAATCGTCGCAGGCGATCAACAAGGGTTTCGGCACCGAAGTCATCAAACCGTACGACACGCCGATCGGCGAACCCGTGCGCACCATGGTGATGACGGAAAAGTTTTACAAGGAACGCCGTCCCGTGGCGGAAAAATTCATGCGCCGCTTCGTCGAAGCCACCAAGACCTTTATCGACAACAAGGCGACGGCGGAAAAGTATGTGCGCGAAGTGGTGTTCCGTGGCCAGATCACGAAGGATGACTTCGACGATGCGATCAGCAATTCGCCGTATTCGTATGACATCTCGCCCGAACACATCCAGATCACGACGGACGTGATGGTAAAAACGGGCGTGGGCCGCATGACGAAGCCGCCCGTGGCCAAGGACTGGGTCAAGACGGACTTGCTGGAGCAGGCGAAAAAGAGCCTGAATGTGAAGTAAATCAGGAAACCATGAAAAAAACCTCCGCGCCAGTGCTGGTGCGGAGCTTGTGGCGGGGTGGCCTTAGCGGGCGTTAAAACCCATCCAGCCTTTCTCCGTCTGGCGGAAGCTCAGCGTGTAGATGCGGGTCAGCTCGTCGCCTTTCTTGAGCTGGCGGCTGATGATGGCGCCGTAATTGTCTTGCACGATCTGGTCCGACCATTGCATCAGGTTCTCGAAACGTTCGGCCGTCATCGCCGCCTGACGCGCCAGCAGCGGCGCGGGGATCGCCTTCTTTTCCTGCTGCTGCGCCCAGAATTCGCGGAAAACCTTGTTTTCACCGCCCATGCCGCGCGCCATCAGGCCCAGGCCCATGGTCATGCCCACGGAGCCATCCGTCTTCGCCTCTGTTTCGAGCCTGTCGGCCACGTCGGCCAGCAATTCCAGGTAGCCCACCTTGGCGCGCAGCACGGCTGAGCCCTTGATTTCGTACTGTTCGTTCTCTTTCCAGCCATTCAGCTTTTCCAGCGTCGCGATGTCGAAGTACTGTTTGTACAGGTCATAGCTTTGGATGGACGTGCGGAAGTATTCCTCGTACGTGGATTGGGAAGGTGCATCTTTCATGCAGCCGCCTAATATAGTACAGGCGGCCAGCAAGAGACAGGTCCAGGACAATTTTAGAAAAGACATGGCGAGGGGCGGTGGCGTCAGGGTGGATAAATATTGCTTTGTGGACATAATTATAGGACTGGCTAATCAGGATGGCAACATACCCGCAGCGCGGCGACAGTGTGCCGCAGGAAAGATTGCCGAAATCTTGAGGGTGCGTCACCCCGTCATGCCTCAGGCGCGATATCATGACAGGCTTGCGGCATTGGATGGCGGCGTCGTGCCTGTCACCCGGGCTGTCGCCTGAATCGCGCTTGTCGGCTATGGTGTAAACTTAAACTATGCAGATCTATTTCTTTTTCATCGCCGCCCTGTTGTATGCGGTGTGTGCGGTGCTTCCCTCGTCCCGTGCCCGGCTCATTGCCGGCCTGACCGGCGTCGCCTGGCTGGCGCACGCCGCCACCCTGTGGTTCGACCTGATGGCGCCGGGCACCTTGCGCTTCGGTTTTTCCGCCATGCTGTCGGCCGCGCTGTGGGTCTCGGTAGGCGCCTACTGGATAGAAAACCGCAATTTCAGCCTGGACGGACTGCGCCGCATGGTCATGCCCAGCGCCGTCCTCGCCATTGGCCTGGCCTGGGCCTTCCCCGGCAGCCAGGTCAGCATGGAAGGCAAGTCGGCCGTCTTCGGCTGGCATATTGCCGTGGCCGTGCTCGCCTACAGCACCTTGACGATTGCCGCCTTTCACGCCGTGCTGATGGCGCTGCAGGAGTCGCGTTTGCACACGCGCAGCGAAAGCCGCGGCTTCATCGGCAGCGCGCTGGACCAGCTGCCAGCCCTGCTGACGATGGAAAAGTTGCTGTTCCGCATGATCGGCCTGGGGTTTATTTTGCTCAGCCTAACCGTGCTGTCGGGCATTGTGTTTTCCGAGCAATTGTTTGGCAAGGCGCTCAACTGGGATCACAAATCCGTGTTTACCATGCTGTCGTGGCTGCTGTTTGCCTCGCTGCTGGCAGGCCGCCGCTTCCGCGGCTGGCGCGGCAAGACGGCCCTGAGTTTTACCCTGGCCGGTTTCGCCACCTTGCTGCTGGCCTATGTCGGCAGCCGTTTTGTACTGGAAGTGGTTTTACACCGAGGATTCGCATGACACGTGTTTTATTCTGGCTGGCGCTGGTGTTCCTGGTGCTGTTCGCTATCCGCAGCAAGATCCGTGGCATGCAGCAGCGGGCCCGCGCGCAACAGCAGCAGCGGCCGAATCCGTTTACGCCGCCGGTGCGGCCGCAGGAGTTGCCGGATGCCGAACTGATGCTGTGCTGCGCCCATTGCGGCGTGTACTACCCGGCCTCGGAAAACGTGCAGGCCAAGGGCCACGACTACTGCAGCCACGCGCACGCCACGTTGTAAGGGGCGGTCCGCAGGCGCGCGTGCGTTGCTCATCCGTATCGTAACGTCCTCCGGCATCCGTCCGGCGTAGCATCTGCAGCAGGCGGTTCGTCGCCGCCATTGCAGAAAGGCGCGCTCACCATGTCCCGTCCCAGCCCCCGTTCCATCCCGCCGACCGCCGACGGCAGGCCGCCGGCGCCGCAACTGAGCGGCAACTCGCTGCCCATGCAGGCGCTGCGCGCGCAGATCGGCCGCATCGCCCGCTGCGGCGCGCCGGTGGCCATCCGCGGCGAATCGGGCACGGGCAAGGAACTGGCGGCGCGCGCCATCCATGCGCAGGGCGCGCGCGCCAGTTTTCCGTTTATCGCCGTCAACTGCGGCGCCATTCCCGAAGCGCTGATGGAAGCGGAATTCTTCGGCTGCCGCCCGGGCGCCTATACGGGCGCGCTGCACGAGCGCCAGGGCTTGTTCCAGGCGGCCCACGGCGGCAGCTTGCTGCTCGACGAAGTCGACGATCTGCCGCTGGCCATGCAGGTGAAACTGTTGCGCGTGCTGCAAGAGCACCGCGTGCGCAAGCTGGGCGGCAGTACTGACGAAGCCGTCGACGTGCGCATCCTGTGCGCCAGCCAGCATGGCCTGACGCGCGGCGTGGCGGCCGGGACGTTTCGCCAGGACCTGTTTTACCGCCTGAATGTGATCGAGCTGGCGCTGCCGCCGCTGCGCGAACGGCGCGGCGATCTGCAGGTATTATGTGAGGTGATCCTCGCACGCCTGTCGCCGCACCGGTCCGTGAGCCTGGCGCCGCCGGTGCTGGCGGCCCTGGCCGCATATGCGTTTCCCGGCAATGTGCGCGAACTGGAAAACGTACTGGAACGGGCGCTGGCCTTTGCCGATGGCGGCGTGATCGCGCTTGACGGTCTGGCCTTGCCCTCCGCGGCGGGCAACGTGCCCTTGCGGGTGGCGTCGGCCATGCCGGCTGTGTCGGAGCGGCAACAGTGTCTGCCCGGCATGGCGGCGTATGGCGTGGCCAAGGTCTTGCCGCTGGACGTGTATTTGCGCCAGGCCGAGCGCGACATGATCATGCTGGCGCTGGTGCAGGCGCGCTACCACCGCGCACGGGCGGCGCGCCAGCTGGGCCTGAGCGTGCGCCAGTTGCGTTACCGCATGCAGAAATTGACGATACAGGAAGCCCTACTTGATGAGCGCATGGACGATAGATGAAGATGGCTGGTGCGACGGCGCGCTGCGCTATGACTCGCCGTACTGGGATGCGCGCCCGGACGGTGCGCAAGTCGATTTGCTGGTGATCCATAACATCAGTTTGCCGGGTGGCCGCTTTGGCGGGCCGCATGTGTCGGACTTGTTTACGGGCCGGGTAGATTATAATGCCGATCCTTCTTTCGCCGACCTGCGTGGCTTGCAGGTGTCGGCGCACTTTTTTGTGCGGCGCGATGGTGCGTTGTTGCAATATGTTTCTGCTGATCAACGTGCCTGGCATGCGGGCGCGTCCGCCTTCGAAGGGCGCCCGCAGTGCAATGGCTATTCCATCGGTATCGAAATGGAAGGCGCGGACGATGTGCCGTTCCAGCGGCGGCAATATCATGTGCTGGCGGCGCTGACGGCGGCGCTGGTGGCGCGCTACGGGCTGTCCCAGGTGCGCGGCCACGAGCATATCGCGCCGGGCAGGAAGACGGATCCGGGGCCGTTTTTTGACTGGCATTTTTATCAAGAATGCTGGCTGGAAACCCTTAACGGACAAGCTGCGTTAGCGCTTACTTCGCGGGGATTGGGCTTCCCAGCCATGCCCTGAAAAGTCAACCGAAATCGTATATGAAAATACAAAAAATTACGCCGACGGATGCCGGAAAACTATTGCATCGCCCTTCGATGGGTACTACAATTAGTGCAGAAGTTGGATGTAAAGACTATATGTAGTGCCATCACAGACGTTTTCAGAATTATTGTCAAAGCTACCCGGATTGCTGATAAAGCACTGGAACTGGCGGTTTATCACCCTTGATCGTGTTTTGCGCCAGCCGGGCAGTGCGGTGTGGCGAGATGGATACTGAGCTGTTTTATGCACTATTAATTTACTATTTAGCAACAAATACCTGAAGAAACCCTGACCATCGGGCGTTCTATTCAACAACACACGCGGCAGCAAAACTGCAGGCTGACTTTAGCTGACAACGGGAGCTTCAATGCAATCACCACAAGATATTTCCATCCATCCAACGCCAGTATCGCCAGCGCCAGGCGCGGCCAACAGCGTGGCGAGCACGGGCGCGGCATTGGGCGACTATCGCATCATCCGCCGCAACGGCGCGGTGGTGGCATTTGAGCCTTCGAAGATCGCCATCGCCATGACCAAGGCGTTTTTGGCCGTTAACGGCGGCCAGGGCGCAGCCTCGGCACGCATCCGCGAACTGGTGGAACAATTGACCGACGGCGTGGTCGCTGCGCTGGTGCGCCGCCACCCGGGCGGCGGCACCTTCCATATCGAAGACGTGCAAGACCAGGTGGAACTGTCGCTGATGCGTTCGGGCGAGCACGACGTGGCGCGTGCCTACGTGCTGTACCGCGCCAAACACATGGAAGAGCGCCGCCTGCAGAAGGAAGCGCAAGGCGCGTCCGCGCAAGTTTCCGCACCACAACTGAACGTGACCGACAACGGCGTGCGCCGCCTGCTGGACATGCAGGAAGTACGCGACCTGATCAATGCCGCCTGCGCCGGCCTGGAAAAGCACGTCGATGCCGACGCCATCCTGGCTGAAACGGTGAAAAACCTGTATGACGGCGTGCCGGTGGAAGAACTGCACAAGTCGGCCATCCTGGCAGCGCGCGCGCTGATGGAAAAAGACCCGGCCTACAGCCAGGTCACGGCCCGCATCCTGCTGCACACGGTGCGCAAGGAAGTGTTCGGCAAGGAAGTGCCACAAGCGGCCGCTGCCGCCGAATACCTGACGTATTTCCCGCAATACATCGCCAAGGGCATCGCCGCCGAGCTGCTGAACCCGGTACTCGCCAGCTTCGACCTGGAACGCCTGGCCAAAGCTATCGTGGCCGATCGCGACTTGCAATTCGGCTACATCGGCCTGCAAACCCTGTATGACCGCTACTTCCTGCACATCCAGGACGTGCGCATCGAAATGCCGCAGGCGTTCTACATGCGCGTGGCCATGGGCCTGGCGCTGAACGAGGCGGACCGCGAAGCGCGCGCCATCGAGTTCTACAGCCTGCTGTCCTCGTTCGACTTCATGAGCTCGACCCCGACCCTGTTCAACTCGGGCACCCTGCGCTCGCAGCTGTCGTCGTGCTACCTGAGCACCGTCTCGGATGACCTGGAAGGCATCTACGACGCCATCAAGGACAACGCGCTGCTGGCCAAGTTCGCCGGCGGCCTGGGTAACGACTGGACGCCAGTGCGCGCCCTGGGCGCCCACATCAAGGGCACCAACGGCAAGTCGCAAGGCGTGGTGCCGTTCCTGAAAGTGGTGAATGACACGGCCGTGGCAGTCAACCAGGGCGGCAAGCGCAAGGGCGCCGTCTGCGCCTACCTGGAAACCTGGCACATGGATATCGAGGAATTCCTCGACCTGCGCAAGAACACGGGCGACGACCGCCGCCGCACGCACGACATGAACACGGCGAACTGGATTCCCGACATGTTCATGAAGCGCGTCATGGAAAAAGGCGAATGGACCCTGTTCTCGCCGTCGGACACGCCAGATCTGCACGACAAGGTCGGCAAGGCTTTTGAACAGGCTTACGTGGGCTATGAAGCCAAGGCCGCCGCTGGCGAAATCCGCGTCTTCAAGAAGATCGCCGCGCTGGACCTGTGGCGCAAGATGCTGTCGATGCTGTTTGAAACGGGCCACCCATGGATCACGTTCAAGGACCCTTGCAACATCCGCAGCCCGCAGTCGCACGTTGGCGTCGTCCACAGCTCGAACCTGTGCACGGAAATCACCCTGAACACCAGCAGCGATGAAATCGCCGTCTGCAACCTTGGTTCCGTGAACATGCCGGCGCACATGAAGGAAGGCAAGCTCGATCACGTCAAGCTGGCCAAGACCGTGCGCACCGCCATGCGCATGCTCGACAACGTCATCGACATCAATTACTACGCCGTCGACAAGGCGCGCAATTCGAACATGCGCCACCGTCCGGTCGGCATGGGCGTGATGGGCTTCCAGGACTGCCTGCACATGATGCGCATCCCGTTCGCCTCGGACGCCGCCGTGTCGTTTGCCGACACCTCGATGGAAGCCGTCTGCTACTACGCCTACCTGGCGTCGACGGAACTGGCCGAAGAGCGCGGCCGCTATGAATCGTATGCCGGTTCGCTGTGGGACCGCGGCATCCTGCCACAGGACTCGGTCAAGCTGCTGGCTGAAGAGCGCGGCGGCTATCTGGAAGTCGATTCCTCGTCGGCCATGGACTGGACACCGGTGCGCGAACGCATCGCCAAGTTCGGCATGCGCAACTCGAACTGCGTGGCGATCGCCCCGACGGCGACGATTTCGAACATCATCGGCGTCTCGGCCTGTATCGAGCCGACGTTCCAGAACCTGTACGTGAAATCGAACCTGTCGGGCGAATTCACCGAGATCAACGGCTACCTGGTGCGCGACCTGAAGGCGCGCGACCTGTGGGATGAAGTCATGATCTCCGACCTGAAGTACTTCGACGGCTCGCTGGTGAAGATCGACCGCATCCCGCAAGACCTGCGCGATATCTACGCTACCGCCTTTGAAGTGTCGCCAAGCTGGCTGGTGGAAGCGGCTTCGCGTCGCCAGAAGTGGATCGACCAGGCCCAGTCGCTGAACATCTACATGGCTGGCGCATCGGGCAAGAAACTGGACGAGACCTACAAGCTGGCATGGCTGCGTGGCCTGAAAACCACCTACTACCTGCGTACCATCGCCGCTACCCACATGGAGAAATCGACCTCCAAGACGGGCGCCCTGAACGCCGTGGCAGTCGATGGCGGCATGTCGGCCAGCGCGCAGAGCGCCCAGGCGGCGGTCGTGGCGGCAGCAGCAGTGGCCGTGGCGCCGGTAGTGGCAGCGGCAGCGGACGACGCCGATGGCGAAGCCTGCTACCTGCGTCCGGGTGACGATGGCTTTGAGGAATGCGAAGCCTGCCAGTAAAATTTTAGTTGTCAGCCCGGCACGGTCGGGCTGATTCAATGTTGTCAATGTCCGCATTGTCCGATACAACGGGCCTGTTGCGGATCGCCGGCTCGCCGGCATGGAAAGGAAGAAGAATATGTCGTTGTCATGGGATGATGAAACCACGTCGGCAGCTGCGCCGCGTCCGGCGCAGCAAGCGCCACTGGGTAATACCGAATTGAACCTGCCGGCCGGTGCCGAGCCGTCCGAAGCGAACGCCGAGCAAGTCGCGCGCCGCGTGAATGCCGACGACAAGCGCATCATCAACGGCAAGACGGACGTCAACCAGCTGGTGCCGTTCAAGTACAAGTGGGCGTGGGACAAATACCTGGCCGGCTGCGCCAACCACTGGATGCCGCAGGAAGTGAACATGCAGCGCGATATCGAGCTGTGGAAAAACCCGAACGGCCTGACGGACGACGAGCGCCGCCTGGTCAAGCGCAACCTGGGCTTCTTCGTGACGGCCGACTCGCTGGCCGCCAACAACATCGTGCTGGGTACCTACCGCCACATCACGGCGCCGGAATGCCGCCAGTACCTGCTGCGCCAGGCGTTCGAGGAAGCGATCCACACGCACGCCTACCAGTACATCGTCGAATCCCTGGGCCTGGACGAAGGCGAGATCTTCAACGCCTACAACGAAGTCAAGTCGATCCGCGACAAGGATGAATTCCTGATTCCGTTCATCAACACCCTGACCGACCCGGCGTTTGTCACCGGCACGGTGGAAAATGACCAGAAGCTGCTCAAATCCCTGATCGTCTTTGCCTGCCTGATGGAAGGCCTGTTCTTCTACGTCGGCTTCACGCAGATCCTGGCGCTGGGCCGCCAGAACAAGATGATGGGCGCGGCCGAGCAGTACCAGTACATCCTGCGCGACGAATCGATGCACTGCAATTTCGGCATCGACTTGATCAACACGATCAAGATGGAAAACCCGCAGTTGTGGACGGCCGCCTTCCGCGAAGAGATCAAGGACCTGTTCATGAAAGCCGTCGAACTGGAATACGCGTACGCGGAAGACACCATGCCGCGCGGCGTGCTGGGTCTGAACGCGCCGATGTTCAAGGGCTACCTGCGCTTCATCGCCAACCGCCGCGCGCAGCAGATCGGCATCGAGCCACTGTTCGCCCAGGAAGAAAATCCGTTCCCGTGGATGAGCGAAATGATCGACATGAAGAAGGAACGTAACTTCTTCGAAACGCGCGTGACCGAGTACCAAACCGGTGGTGCGCTGAACTGGGAGTAACCCTTTTTCAGTCAACGCCCAAAAGCGCCGTCATCGAGACGGCGCTTTTTTTTCGCCTGCATGGCGGCGGAAAAATGCGTGCCTCATCGCGTCATGCGATGAGGTTTGCACTAGGATTTTCGGCTGCCGCGAATGGCCGCATCGCGGGCCCCAAAAATCATTTCCGGAGACGCTGGCGGCGGCATTTGCCGCGCGATTGTGCGATAGCACGCGTAACGTGCAAAAAAGCGGGCGAAAACGTGTCGTGCCGGTTGCGCATTGACAAGGTTTTCGTGTACTTTATGAGATTGCAAATGCGAGCGTTAGAATGCGGGGTTTTTTAACCAGCGCGGTAGCGAAAAAACCTCGCAAAACAGGGATACAGATTTACACGGATATGCACAAAACCACACCGTTTTCGTCTGCCGCCGTGCCCGAATTTTTTCAGGCATGGCGGTTTTTTATTTGACGGATGGGTGTTGTGGCGAGCGCGATGCGAGGAGCGAAAAAACGCACGGCATCGAAAACGAATGACCGAATTCAGACTTTGCCACCAGCTGCGAGATAAAGCAGGGTGGCACCGACGATGGCTGAAGTGCTGCAAACGTGAGGAGTTGCAGCAGTTCAGCTGGTGCCGAATTCATTAGCGCAAACGACCGTTTGTGCCGATGAATAATTCGCCTGGCCTATCCCTGTGGTGGGTCGGACGGGTTTAAATCTTGTAGCTTAAATTTCTCATCTCAGATGAAGGAGAGACAAATGGCAACAGCCGCTAAGAAATCAGAAGTAAAGAAACCAGCCGCCAAGGCTGCTCCTGCCGCGAAGAAGCCGGCAGCCGCAGCGAAGACGGTTGCCGCTAAACCAGCTGCCAAAGCCGCAGCAAAACCAGCCGCCAAACCAGTCGCCAAAGCCGCAGCCAAGCCTGCAGCAAAAGTGGCTGCCAAGCCAGTAGCGAAAGCCGCAGCGAAACCAGCGGCCAAGGCAGCAGCAAAACCGGCCGCCAAGCCGGCAGCGAAACCTGCAGCCAAGGCAGCAGCCAAGCCAGTCGCGAAAAAAGCCGCAGCCAAACCGGCCGCCAAGCCAGCAGCAAAAGCCGCAGCAAAACCAGCGGCCAAGGCAGCAGCCAAGCCAGCGGTGAAAAAAGCTGCAGCGAAACCTGTAGCCAAGGCAGCAGCCAAGCCAGCAGCGAAAAAAGTCGTCGCCAAGGCAGCAGCCAAGCCGGCCGCCAAAGCCGCAGCGAAACCTGCAGCAAAAGCAGCAGCCAAGCCAGCGGCAAAAGCAGCAGCGAAGCCAGCAGCAAAAGCAGCAGCCAAGCCAGCAGTGAAAAAAGCGGCAGCGAAACCTGCAGCCAAGGCAGCAGCGAAACCGGCCGCCAAGGCGGCAGCCAAGCCAGCAGCGAAAAAAGTCGTCGCCAAGGCAGCAGCCAAGCCGGCCGCCAAAGCCGCAGCCAAGCCAGCGGCCAAAGCAGCAGCCAAGCCAGCAGCCAAGGCAGTAGCGAAGCCAGCAGCAAAAGCTGCAGCCAAGCCAGCGGCCAAGGTAGCAGCGAAGCCAGCAGCGAAAGCGGCAGCCAAGCCAGCGGCCAAGGTGGCAGCGAAGCCAGCAGCCAAGGTAGCAGCCAAGCCAGCAGCGAAAGTCGCAGCCAAGCCGGCAGCCAAAGCAGCAGCGAAACCTGCCGCCAAGGTCGCAGCAAAACCTGCAGCCAAGCCAGCAGCCAAGGTAGCAGCGAAGCCAGCAGCAAAAGCTGCAGCCAAGCCAGTCGCCAAGCCGGCAGCGAAAGCCGCAGCGAAACCTGCCGCCAAGCCAGCTGCAGCGCCAGTCGTGGCAGCCGCACCAGCCGCAGCGCCGGCAGCAGCTCCAGCGGCACCAGCCGCCGTGGCAGCCAAGCCAGCAGCCAAGAAGGCCGCGCCTAAAAAGGCCGCACCGAAGAAGGCAGCTCCTGTCGCCAAGCCATCGGCGCCTATCGCACCTGTAGCAAAAACCGTGTTGGCACCGGCTGCAGCCTGGCCATTCCCAACCAGCACCCGCCCATCGTAATTCCTGCGATACGGGTGCCTGGATGAGGCAACACGCCGCTGTGTGACTCAATCACACAGCGGTTTTTTTTTGGAGAATTAGTCGTGCTGATCGTTATCCTTACATTGATCGTTGATACCATCGCCACCTTGCTGGGCGGCGTGTTGCTGCTGCGCTTCTGGATGCAGGCGGTGCGCGTGCGGCCGCCCTCGTCGGTGGCGCAATTCACGTTTCAATTGTCCGACTGGCTGGTGCGTCCCCTGCGCCGCGTGGTGCCGGGCGTGGGCGGGTATGACTGGGCCAGCCTGATCGGCGCCTTCCTGATCGTGCTGCTGGCCAGCTCGGTGCTGTTTATTTCCGGCTATCCCGTCGAGGTGGTACTGCTCAAGTCGCTGCAACGCTTCCTGCAATGGATACTCTACGGTTTCATGGCCTTGCTGATCATCGAAGCCATCTTCAGCTGGGTCAACCCGCATGCGCCGCTGGCGCCGTTCGTACGGGCCCTGAACGAGCCGCTGCTGCGTCCGATCCGCAAGGTCGTGCCGCTGGTCGGCAGCCTGGACCTGTCTTTGCTGGTGGCGTTGATCTTGCTGCAGATTGCGCAAGTGCTGGTGGGGATGATTATTGTATTGAGGTAAAACGAGGAGGTCGGCCTGGCGCTAGCGCACAAGCCGACCGGACTACATATTAATAGCGGTAACCGAACGCCGCTTCGAACTGGTCGGCGATGCTTTCCGGCGTAAACACGTGGTTTTGCGCGCCCTGGGTGGCGATCTTGATGGCGCCCAGCAGGCTGGCCAGGCGGCCGCTGGTTTCCCAGCCCAGGTCGTTGGTGATGCCGAACAGCAAGCCAGCACGGTAGGCGTCGCCGCAACCGGTCGGATCCAGTACTTCCTTGGCGGCCACGACAGGAATGTCGATGCGCTTGCCATCTGTATAGATTTCCGATCCTTTTTCGCCACGCGTGACGATCAGCGCTTCCAGGCGGCTGGCGATGTCCGGCAGGGTCAGGCCCGTGCGTTCCATCAACATCTCCATTTCATAGTCGTTGGCCGACACATACGTGGCTTTGTTGATGAAGTCGATCAACTGTTCGCCGTTGAAGCGTGGCAACTGCTGGCCCGGGTCGAACATGAAGGGAATGCCCAGCTCGGCCAGGTCGGCGGCGTGCTTGAGCATGCCCTGGTCGCCATCCGGCGAAATGATGGCGACCTTGGCCGGCCCCGCATTGGCGATCGGGTTTTCATGTGCAAACGACATGGCGCCCGGGTGGAAGGCGTTGATCTGGTTATTGTCCGCGTCGGCCGTGACGAAGCACTGCGCGTTGTAGCTGTCGGCCTTGATCAGGATGTTGGCGGTGGAAATGCCCAGCTTTTGCAGACGCTCCAGGTAGGCGGCGCTATCTTGCCCCATGACGCCGACGATGCGCGGGTCGCCGCCCAGCATTTTCAGGCTGTAGGCGATGTTGCCCGAGCAGCCGCCGAACTCCGTGCGCATGGTGGGCACGAGGAAGGAGACGTTTACCTTGTGCAACTGGTCGGCCAGCAGGGATTCGCCGAAGCGGCCGGGGAATTGCATGATGGTGTCGGTGGCAAGCGAGCCGCAGATCAGCGATGTTTTGGTCATGATAGTGTCTGTTAAGGGTAAAAGATGGCGATATGGTAGCCAGACGCCGTGAGCTGGTCTAATGCAAAGTACAGTTTGATGGCTTGTTCCGAACGCGGCGCAAACCCCGTGCTCACGTCGATCGTGGCCGGCAGGTAGTCGCGCGGCGCGATTACGCGGCGCAAGACCGGTTTGTCGTTGGCGTCGTTGAGGATCAGTTCGATGCTGGGCCAGGCTTGCACGCTGCGGCCCTGGTTGCGCAGCAGCGATACGTAGGAAAAGGTCTGGTCCTTCAAGGTTTGCAACTCGCCTTGCTCGATGGCCAGCGCCTCGATCTGCGCCGGCAAGTCGATCTGGCAGCCACTGAGCTTGCACAGTGCTACCAGGGTCGGTTTCCACTGCGGAAATTGCGCCGCCAGCGGATTGCGGAAGGTGGTCATTACTTGCAGGAATAATAATAGTAGCAGTACCACCGAGCCGAGGGCCATGGCCACGCGCAAGGCCTTGCCGCTCTGTTCGCGGCGCCGGCCCAAGGTCACAAAGGCCGGCTCGTCGTCGGCCGGCGGCTGGACGGGTTCCTCCTGCTCTTCGGCGGCATCCGGCGCAATCGGGGCGGCGGGCAGCGGGTCGGCCAGCGTGGGTTCCCGGCGCGCGGGGCTGGCTGCGGCAGGCGCAGCCGGCAGGGGCTTATCCAGGCTGACTTTTTCGGCGGCAGGCAATGCCGGTGCGGCGCCAGTTTCCAGATTCGGTTCGCGGCGGCTATCGCGCAAATACGTGGCGAAGGCGGGCGCGTCATCGAGCTGGCGGCGCTTGAAGGGCGCCATTGGCTGGGGCAACGGTGGTTCGGGCAGTTCTGCCGGTGTTTCCACTGGTGTTGCTTCAGGTATATCGAGCGGTGCGGCGGCCGGCACGTGGTCCAGCGCCTCGTCGGGCAGAACCACGTCGAGGTCCAGCTCGATGTGCTCGCCATCGTCTGCATCGTCCTTGAGCTGCGCCGTTTCCGGCAAGATGCCGAACGGGTCGAACGAGGTATCGAAGTCGAGGGAATAAATGGGTTCGTCGTCCGTGGCGGACGGCAGGCTGTTGTCGACCGGGTAACTGGTCGACAGGGGGGCGGCAGTGCCGGGGCCGGATGTTAAAAACGGCGATGCCGCCGCTGGATCGACCAGCGCGGCATTGCCGTCAAAGACTTCCCTGCACGTGCCACAGCGCACGATGCCCCCACGTAACTTCAACTGGTCAGCAGCGACCCGAAATATCGTGTTGCAATGGGGGCATTTGGTGGCGAGGGCCATTGCTGTGCTTATGCACCTTCCGCGCGGGGCGCAGGTGCTTGCGTGCTGCCCAGGCGGCCATGCAGGGCCACCCAGCCGTCTTGCTCGGCCCATACACCCAACTGGATGAACGGTGCGTAGGCAGCGGCCACTTCTTCCGCCTGGCGTGCCAGCACGCCGGACAGGATCAGGGCGCCACCGTCGGCAACGCGGCCCGACAGCATCGGCGCCATCAGCTTCAATGGACTCGACAGGATGTTGGCGACGACGATGTCAAACTTGGCCGTGGCGTGTGCCGAGGTGGCAAACGTGTCTGGCAAGAAATATTCGATCTCGCACTGGTTGCGCTCGGCATTGTCGCGCGCCGATTCGATCGCTTGCGGGTCGATATCGACGCCGGCGACAGTTTCCGCACCGAGTTTCTTGGCCACCATGGCCAGGATGCCGGAACCGCAACCGTAGTCGAGCACGGTCTTGCCAGGAGCAGGGTTTGCTTCCAGCCATTCCATGCACAGGCGCGTGGTCGGGTGGCTGCCCGTGCCGAAAGCCAGGCCCGGGTCCAGTTCCAGGATCAGGCCGTCAGGATCCGGTGCCTCGTGCCAGCTGGGCACGACCCAGATATTCTTGCCGATGTGAATCGGTGCGAATTGCGACTGCGTCAGGCGTACCCAGTCCTGCTCTTCCACGGGACGCATGGTAAAGGCAGGTACGTCCGTCATGCCGACCGCCTGGGCGGCGGCGGCCACGATGGCGGCTTGGTCGGCGTCGACGTCCGTCAGCGCCACCACGCGGCTGCGTTCCCACGCCGCTTCCTTCGGTTCCATGCCGGGCTCGCCAAACAAGGGCTGCTCGGCATCCGTGCCTTCATCGGCGTCTTCCACCGAGACCGACAGGGCGCCCGCTTCCATCAGCGCGTCGGACATGGCCTCGGCGTTGTCGCGGGCAATTTCAATGACGATTTCCGTCCAGCTCATGCGCCCGCCTTGATTTCGGATTTCTTGGCGATGCTGGGGCTGCCGCTATTCAGGTTCTTGCCCAGGTCCGGCATATCGGCCAGTTTCTGTTCCAGATAGTGAATGTTGGTGCCGCCTTCGATGAAGCGCGCGTCGATCATCAGTTCGCGGTGCAGGGCGATATTCGTGTTGATGCCTTCGACCACCATTTCGGACAGGGCGATTTGCATGCGGCGGATCGCTTGCTCGCGCGTGGCGCCGTAAGCGATCACTTTGCCGATCATCGAGTCGTAGTGCGGCGGCACGTAATAGCCGGCGTAGGCGTGCGAGTCGACGCGGATGCCGGGGCCGCCCGGTGCATGCCACGAGACGATTTTGCCTGGCGATGGCGTGAACTTGAAGGGATCTTCCGCGTTGATACGGCACTCGATGGCGTGGCCCGACAGCAGGACGTCGCGCTGGCGGAAACGCAGTTTTTCGCCGGCGGCGATGCGGATCTGCTCTTGCACGATGTCGATGCCGGTGATCATCTCGGTGACCGGATGCTCCACTTGCACACGGGTATTCATTTCAATGAAGTAGAACTCGCCGTTTTCGTACAGGAATTCAAACGTGCCGGCGCCGCGGTAGCCGATCTTGCGGCAAGCTTCGGCGCAACGGTCGCCAATTTTCTCGATCAGCTTGCGCGGGATGCCCGGCGCTGGTGCCTCTTCGATCACTTTCTGGTGGCGGCGCTGCATGGAGCAGTCGCGCTCGCCCAGCCAGACGGCGTTCTTGTGTTCGTCGGCGAGGATCTGGATTTCCACGTGGCGCGGATTTTCCAGGTACTTCTCCATATACACTTCAGGGTTGCCGAAGGCCGTGCCGGCTTCCGTCTTGGTCATCGCCACGGCGTTGATCAGGGCCGCTTCCGTGTGCACCACGCGCATGCCGCGTCCGCCACCGCCACCGGCGGCCTTGATGATGACCGGGTAGCCGATCTTGCGGGCAATTTGCACGATCGCTTTCGGATCGTCCGGCAACGCGCCTTCCGAGCCGGGGACGCACGGTACGCCAGCCTTGATCATGGTTTGCTTGGCCGACACTTTGTCGCCCATCAAACGGATCGATTCCGAGCGAGGGCCGATGAAGACGAAGCCCGATTTCTCGACGCGTTCGGCAAAGTCGGCGTTTTCCGACAGGAAGCCATAGCCTGGGTGAATCGCTTGCGCATCCGTCACTTCAGCGGCGCTGATGATGGCGGGCATGTTCAGGTAGCTCAGCGACGACTGGGCCGGGCCGATACAAACGGATTCGTCGGCCAGCTTGACGTATTTCGCGTCCTTGTCGGCTTCGGAGTGGACTACAACCGTTTTAATGCCCATTTCGCGGCAGGCGCGCTGAATACGGAGGGCAATTTCACCACGGTTGGCAATCAGGATTTTTTCAAACATGGTAGGTTCGCGTATGTCTGTGAGAGCCGGCGAGCCGGCGAAACAACAAGTGTGAGGGGCTAAAACTGCAAACGGCCGTTGCCGGCCGTGTGGACTGGGTTTTAGCCGATCACAAACAAGGGTTGACCGAATTCGACCGGTTGGCCGTTTTCGACCAGGATCTGGGTCACGACACCGGCTTTATCGGAGTCGATTTCATTCAGGAGCTTCATCGCTTCGATGATGCACAGGGTATCACCTTCCTTGACGGTCGAGCCCACTTCAACATAGGCGGCGCTGCCAGGAGCGGAAGAGCGGTAGAAGGTACCGACCATCGGCGACTTGACCACATAGCCCGTTGGCTCGGCGGCGACCACGACGGCGGCTGCCGCAGCGGGAGCGGCGGCTGGCGCGGCTGGCTGGTATTGGGCTGGCATGCCTTGCGGCTGCATCATGACCATCTGGTTTTGCGGCATGGCCGACGATTTGACGATGCGAACCTTGCTTTCGCCTTCGGTAACTTCCAGCTCTGCGATATCCGATTCGGCGACCAGGTCGATCAAGGTCTTGAGTTTTCGTAGATCCATGTAAAACCCCTAGGAATGTAGTTTGTTTTATGAGTGATGCGGTGATGTCCAAGAACCTATCGCCGCGCTAAATGCGTGCAGATCGCGTAGATTAACGTTTTTTAAGCGCAAAGTCGATGGCAAACCGATATCCATCGATACCCAGGCCGCAGATCGTCCCCTGCGCGATCGCGCTGAGAAATGAGTGATGTCGAAACGTTTCGCGTTGATAAATATTCGAGATATGGACTTCCACGAACGGGATGGCGACCCCGGCCAGCGCATCGCGCAAGGCAACGCTGGTATGGGTCAGGCCGCCCGGATTGATGACGATGGCATCGATCCCTTCCGCTCGCGCGGCATGGATGCGGTCGATCAGCGCGCCTTCATGGTTGCTTTGAAAGCAAACCAGGTCGGCACCGGCCGCCATGGCTTGCGCCATTGCTGCCTGCTCGATATCGGCCAAGGTGCTGGCGCCGTAGACCTCAGGCTCGCGCGTTCCCAGCAAATTCAGGTTGGGACCGTTGAGCAGAAGGAGGTTTTTTGCCATGTATGGAAGACCGTTTTAGCGAAAGTTCCGCATTTTGCCGCCAAAGATACGCATTGGCAAGAGAAAAAAGCACGCTCCGAATTTACAATTTATCCAGATCGGCGCGCAACTGATCAAATTTCAAGCGGCCCAGATAGGTCTTTTTGACTTCGCCATCGGCGCCGATCAGTACCGTAAAGGGCAAACCGCCCGTGGCATTGCCAAAATGACGCGACAGGTCGGTGCCGCTCATGCCGGATACATACACGGGATAGGCGATCTTGACCTTGCTGGCAAAAGTGGCAATATTACTGGCCGAATCGATACCGATGCCGATCACCTGCAGGTTTTTCGCCCCGTAATGGCCTTGCACTTCGGATAACTCTGGCATTTCTTCCACGCAAGGCGGGCACCACGGCGCCCAGAAATTCACCAGCAGGTTTTTTCCTTTCCATTGCGATAACGCCTGCGTGACGCCCGCCGCGTCCGGCAGGGACAGCGCATACAGTTCGTTGACGGGACCCTTCGCGCCCGGCGCGATGGCGGTCGTCTGCGGTCCCGCTTCTTTCCCCGCTTCTTTCGCTTTTTCCTTGCTCAAACCGACGTAAGCACCCATGCCGCCGAACATCAGCGCCACGATGGCGCAGGCGATCCAATTCTTTTTTGTCATAACTTTATCTATATCAATGTTAGTCGGCAGTCGGTACGCCGTCGGCGAGGCTGGCGGCCAGCAGGCTGCGCAACCCGGCGATGTCGGTGCGCAGCACTTTTCCATCCGCCTTGGCTTTCAGCGCGCCGCGCATATCGTCGAGCTCATACATGGCCGCGTGCACGCCTTCGTTTTTCCACAAGAAACTGGCTGTCTCGACCGCATCATAACGCGCTCCCTTGAAATGCGGGCTTTCCGACATGTCGAGCACGACATTTTTATTCAGCAAGAAGATGTGGATGTCCTTGGCGCTCTCGGCAAACAGCTGCAAATAGATCTCGTCGTGGGGGCCGGCCGTGCCATTGAGCACGGGGCCGCTGAGCAGGGGATGAAATTGTTGCAACGCTTCCATCACCTGCAGCGCAATCGTGCGCAGCTGGAACAATCGCGCCGGCTGGCTGTCGGCCAGGAACAGGGCATTGTATTGCCGCACCTGTTCTTCGATCATGTCGTTGTCCGGCAAGATATTGGGGCGGTTCGGCGCGTCGCCCAGGACTTGCCGCGCCGCCTTGCGCTTGGCGCTGCCATAGTCGGCGCCATCCTGCGCCACGAGGCGCGCGGCAGCGGCGGCGATTTCCAGGCGCAACTGCGCGCTATCGTCAAATGCATCGTTCGTCATGAACGAGATGATACTCCGAAGCGGAAAAAGTCATGGCGTCAGGTAAAATCCTGCACTTGCTGTTTTTTATCTCACCGTCTTACTTACTTAAGCGTGCACCTTTCGCACTGATCACATGCATATTCATATTCTCGGCATTTGCGGTACCTTCATGGGCGGCCTGGCTGTCCTGGCCAAGGAAGCCGGCCATAAAGTCACTGGTTGCGATGCCAACGTGTATCCGCCGATGAGCACCCAGCTGGAATCGCAGGGAATCGAACTGATCCAGGGCTTTGATCCGGAACAAACCAAGCTGAACCCGGATTTGTATGTGATTGGCAATGTGGTCTCGCGCGGCAACCCGCTGGTGGAAGAAATCCTCAACCGCAGCCTGCCGTATGTGTCCGGCCCCCAGTGGATCGGCGAACACATCTTGCGCAACAAGTGGGTGCTGGCCGTGGCCGGCACGCATGGCAAGACGACAACGTCGGCCATGCTGGCCTGGATACTCGAAGACGCGGGCTACGCGCCGGGCTTCCTGATCGGCGGCGTGCCGATGAACTTTGGCATTTCCGCCCGCCTCAGCGGCAAGATCGACGGCAAAAGCGCCGATTCGGACTTTTTCGTCATCGAAGCCGATGAATACGACACGGCTTTCTTCGACAAGCGCAGCAAGTTCGTGCATTACCACGCGAAGACGGCCATCATGAATAACCTGGAGTATGATCACGCCGACATCTTCCCCGATCTGTACGCGATCGAGACACAATTCCACCATCTGGTACGCACCGTGCCCGGCATCGGCCGCCTCGTGTTCAACGGCGACGAAGCGTCGCTGCAGCGCGTGCTGGCGCGCGGTTGCTGGAGCGAAAAAGAAAGTTTTGGTCAAGATGCCAACTGGCAACTGCAAGAGCAGGCCGATGGCAGCTTCGACGTGTACTTCAATGGCCAGCAGGAAGGCCATGTGGCGTGGGCGCTCACGGGCAAGCACAACCGCAGCAATGCGCTGGCGGCCATCGCCGCCGCGCGCCATGTGGGTGTGCCGATTGCCCAGGCGTGCGCCTCGCTGGCCACGTTCGAGAGCGTCAAGCGCCGCATGGAAGTGCGCGGCGTGGTCAACAACATTACCGTGTACGACGATTTCGCGCATCACCCGACGGCCATTGCCACCACCGTGGGCGGGCTGCGCCAAAAAATGAGCCAAACCATCGGCAGCAGCGGCCGCATCCTGGCCGTGCTGGAACCGCGTTCGAACACCATGAAGCTGGGCGCCATGAAAGATGCGCTGCCCGGTAGCCTGAAGGATGCCGACCTGGTCTTCGGTTTCGGCAGCCATGCCGCGCTGGGCTGGAGCCTGGGCGACGCGCTGGCGCCGCTGGGCCAGATTGCCAGCGCCTATGAAGACATCGATACCTTGGTGGCGGCCGTGGCCGCCAGCGCCCGTCCCGGCGACCAGATCGTCGTCATGAGCAACGGCGGCTTTGGCGGCGTGCACCAGAAGTTGCTGGAGGCGCTGGGCCGATGATTCTGTACCTGCATGGATTTCGCTCGTCGCCCCTGTCGATGAAGTCGCGCCTGCTGGCCGCGCAGATGCAGGCGCTGGGCCGCGAAGCAGAATGGCTGTGCCCGCAGTTGCCGGCCTCGCCCAAGCTGGCCATCGAACTGGCCTTGTCGCTGGTCAAGGATGTGGCGCCGGCCGACCTGACGATTATCGGCTCCTCGCTGGGCGGCTATTACGCCACCTGGCTGGCCGAACGGCTCGGTTGCCGCGCCGTGCTGCTCAATCCGGCAATTGTTCCCCTGATTGACCTGGAACAACATGTGGGCGTGACGACCGAATTCCATTCGGACAAGCCATTCGAGTTCAAGCGCGAATACATCGATGAGCTGCGCACGTTTGCTGTAGAGAAAATTACGCAGCCGCAACGCTATTTCCTGATTGCCGCCACCGGCGATGAAGTACTCGACTACCGCGACATGGTGGCGCATTATCAGGGGGCGCAGCAGTGCGTCATCGATGGCAGCGACCATGGCATCAGCGAATTTGCCGATTACCTGGCGCCCGTGCTGGCCTTTTGCGGCATCGACGCGGACTCAGCTCGGTGAGGCCGGGTTCGCTGCGCCAGGCGCAATGGCATGCGCACGTGAATGCCGTCAATGCGCCACTGGCCTTGCGCCACTGGCTGACGGGCGGCGGTTCGCTGACGGCCAAGCTGAAAGCGCATAGCAGCGCGTTCCGCGTGCAATGTTTGCATCAGGAAACATCGCGCTGTTTGACCGACGAGGCCGCCATCATCGGTTTGCACCGTGCGGGCCGGGTGTGGGAACGCGAAGTGCTGTTGCGTTGTGATAATAAACCGGCCGTGTTTGGCCATACCGTCGTGCCCATGCAGGCGACGGCCACGGACTGGCCCTTGTTTTCCGCGCTGGGCGAGCGTTCGCTGGGTACGACCCTGTTTGGCGACCGCATGGTACGGCGCGGTGAACTGGAATTTGCCCGCTTGCGCGCCGGGCACCCGCTGGTGCAGCGGGCGCAGGCGGCGCTGGCAGGGGAAGGGCAGCGCGTCGATGACAAGTCGCTGTTTTTTGCCCGCCGCTGCCTGTACCAGCGTCACCAGGGGTTGCTGCTGGTAACCGAAGTATTTTTGCCGGCGGTGCTGGAGTTGACGTCCGTCACTCGCACCGTTGCAACCGACACATTAATAAACAAAGCATAACAATGAATCTATTTTTTGAAGAATCCGGCGATTTCAAGGTCGGCACGGTCCTGTCGCAAGCGGGTGAAGCGTACCAGGTCGAAATGGCCAGCGGCAAGCGCACCAAGGTCAAGGTCAAGGATGTGCTGCTGCAGTATGAAAAGCCGTCCCCTGCCGAGCTGCTGGAGCAAGCCAAGACTGTTGCTGCCGAGATTGACCTCGATTTCCTGTGGGAAGTGGCGGGCGAAGACGAGTTCGGCTTTGCCGAGCTGGGCGCCGAGTATTTCGGTCACGCACCATTGCCGCCGGAAGCTGCCGGCCTGATCCTGGCCCTGCATTCGGCGCCCGTGTATTTCTACAAGAAGGGCCGTGGCCGCTACAAGGCGGCGCCGGAAGCGTCCCTGAAGGCGGCCCTGGCCGGCATCGAAAAGAAAAAACAGCAGGCGCTGGTGCAAGCCGCGTATGTGGAAGAGCTGAAACAGAACCGCTTGCCTGCCTCGATGCAGCCGATGGTGCTGCAACTGCTGTTCAAGCCGGACAAGAACACCATCGAATACAAGGCGCTGGAAGCGGCGTGCACGGAATTGCACACGACGCCGCCGCGCCTGATGCTGGCCGTCGGTGGTATTGCTTCGCCGAAAGACTTGCACCTGTCGAAATTCCTCTTCGAGAATTTCCCGAAAGGCGCCGGCTTCCCGAGCGTGCCCGTGCCATCCGTGACGGCCAAGCTGCCGCTGGCCGACGTGGCCGCCTTCTCGATCGACGACGTGACCACCACCGAGATCGACGATGCTTTCTCCGTGCAACCGTTGCCGGATGGCACCGTGAAAGTAGGTATTCACATCGCCGCGCCGGGCCTGGGCATCCGTCCGGAAGACGTGATCGACAAGATGGCGCGCCAGCGCATGTCGACCGTCTACATGCCGGGCGACAAGATCACCATGCTGCCGGATGAAATCGTGAATGCTTTCACGCTCGCGGAGGGCACGACGTGCCCGGCCCTGTCGCTGTACGCCACGCTGGACCCGAAAGCGGACTGGGCAGTTGTCAGCACGCACACGCGCGCGGAACTGGTGCCGATCGCCAGCAATTTGCGCCATAACCAGTTGGACGACCTGGTCAACGAGGAAACCCTGGCCAGCGGTGAAGGCGAGTATCCGCACAAGGCCGATTTTGCCGTGTTGTGGCAATGGGCGCAGCAGCTGGAACAGGGCCGCATGAAAAAGCGCGAAGCGTTTGGCTTGAAGCCGGAACAGAACAACCGCGTCGATTTCAATTTCTATGTGGAAAATGACATTGTCACCGTGGCGCGCCGCAAGCGTGGCGCGCCGCTGGACAAGATCGTCGCCGAATTGATGATTTTTGCCAACAGTACCTGGGGCAAGATGCTGCACGACCATGGCGTGCCGGGCATCTACCGCAGCCAGGGCGGCGGCAGTGGCAATAGCTGGGCGGCAAAGATGCAGGTGCGCATGGTCACCCATGCTGCGCCGCACCAGGGCCTGGGCGTGGATCAGTACGCGTGGAGCACCTCGCCCTTGCGCCGCTACACGGACCTGGTGAATCAGTGGCAAATCATCGCCTGCGCCGAGCATGGCGTGACGGCGCCGCTGGTGGCGCCGTTCAAGCCGCGCGATGCGAATTTGTTCGCCATCGTCTCGGCCTTCGACGCCGCGTATGCCGCGTATGGCGATTTCCAGTCGAACATGGAACGCTACTGGTGCTTGCGCTGGCTGCACCAGGAAAACGCGCGCCAGGTCGATGCCGTCGTCTTGAAGGATGAAATCTTGCGCCTAGTCGACATTCCGCTGGTCATCAAGCTGCCGGGCATGCCATCGGTGGCGCGCGGGGCCCAGGTGAAACTGGACTTGCTGCGCTGGGATGAAGTCGACCTGAGCATCGAAGCGCGCCTGCTGGAAATCGCCGCCGTGCCGGACGCGGCGGCCGACGACGCCGAGCTCGACTACGA
Source organism: Janthinobacterium sp. SUN211 (assembly GCF_030587315.1). Classification (NCBI taxonomy): domain Bacteria; kingdom Pseudomonadati; phylum Pseudomonadota; class Betaproteobacteria; order Burkholderiales; family Oxalobacteraceae; genus Janthinobacterium; species Janthinobacterium sp. SUN211. The sequence goes on from NZ_JAPWIC010000006.1 coordinate 358,861, forward strand.
GGAAGATGCGGGCGACGAAGGCGCCGACGAAGGCGATGTGGCGCCGGAAGCATCGCCGGAAGCGGCCAACCAGGTCAGCGATGCCGAGGCGGAAGTGGCGGAACTGGCCAGCGAAGACGTGGTCAGCGAACCCGGGGTCAAGTAAGGCGTCCGTCAGGCCATCAGGCGGTGCTGAAAACTGTTGCCGGCACCGCCCTTTGACGTAGAATTCAGCCATCTTGTATCTTGTGCTTGTTGCGAACTGGGTTGCGCGTGAAGTCTTTCCGAGAGAATCGTTTCCTGATGATAGCCGTGGCGGTGTCGCTGCTGGCGCACGGCGCCTTGCTGGCGATGCATTTTGTCGCCCCGCCGCCGCAGCGGGCCGTGGCTACCGATCCCGGCCTGGAAGTGATCCTGGTCAATGCCAAGCATGCGAACAAGCCGCTGAAGGCCGAGGCGCTGGCGCAAGCCAACCTCGACGGTGGTGGACAGGCCGACAAGGGGCGCGCCAAGTCGCCCTTGCCCGACATGCGCAAGGTGGAAGAGGGCGACAGCGTCAAGGCCAGCGCCCGGCGCATTGCCGAACTGGAACAAAAACAGCAGGAATTGCTGACGCAGGCGGCCAAGCCGACGCCTTACAGCGCCGCGCCCGTCACGGAAAAGGACAAGCCCAATCCCCTGGCCAGCGGCTCGGACTTGATGGAAAGCAGCAAGGCCATCGCGCGCATGGCGGCCGAAATCAGCCAGACCGTGGAAGACCAGAATAAACGTCCGCGCAAGACTTTTATTACGCCCAGCACGCAGGAAGTCGGCTATGCCATGTATTACAAGACCCTGCAAAAGCGCATCGAGGAAATCGGCACCCTGAATTTCCCGCAAAAGAATGGCCGCAAGATGTATGGCGAACTGGTCGTCTATATCCCCATCTTCCAGGACGGCACGATTTACCAGAAGGAAGGCGGCGCCCGCGTGGAAAAAAGCTCGGGCAACCCGGCGCTCGATGCGGCGGCCCTGGCCATCGTGCGCCGTGCGGCGCCGTATGGCCGTTTTCCACCGAATATGTTGTCGAGTGACAAGGATGACCTGTGGGTCGTCATCACCCGCTTCAAATTTACGCGCGAAGAAAAAATGGAAGCTAACCTGACTGGCGGCAGCAATTGAGCAAGCAAAACATTCATCCAGATCAATATTGCGTCTTCGGCAATCCTATCGCCCACAGCAAGTCCCCTTTGATCCACGCCGCGTTTGCCTTGCAGACAGGGCAAGCCATGGTCTACGATCGCCGGCTGGCGCCGCTCGACGGTTTTGCGCTGGCGGCCCGTACGTTTGCCGCCGAGGGCGGCAAGGGCGCGAACGTGACGGTGCCCTTTAAACTGGACGCGTGCGCGCTGGCCACCGAGCTGACGCCGCGTGCGCAAGCGGCCGGCGCCGTCAATACCCTGCGTTTCGATAATGAAACCATTCTTGGCGACAATACCGATGGCGCGGGCCTGGTGGCGGACATTGTGCGCAACGCGGGCGTGAGCGTCGCGGGCAAGCGCATCCTGCTGCTGGGCGCCGGCGGCGCGGCGCGCGGCGTCGTGCTGCCCTTGCTGGAGCAGGGGCCGCAGGAAATGTTCATTGCCAACCGCACTGTGGCTACGGCCGAGGCGCTGGTGGCGCAGTTTGCCGATGCGCTGGCACCCCCCGGGCAGCTGCGCGCCGGCGGTTTCGCGCAGCCCGATGGCCAGTTCGATATCGTCATCAATGCCACCTCGGCCAGTCTGGCGGGCGACTTGCCGCCCGTACCGCCGGGTATTTTCGGCCGCCATACCCTGGCGCTGGACATGATGTACGGCGCCCAGCCCACCGTCTTCATGGACTTTGCCGCCCAGCATGGCGCGCAGGTGCGCGACGGCCTGGGCATGCTGGTGGAGCAGGCGGCCGAAGCGTTTTACGTGTGGCGCGGCGTGCGGCCGCAGACGCAGGATTTGCTGGCGCAATTGCGCAGTGCCCTGTGAGCGCCGGCAAGAAGGGCGCGCGCAAGGGCGGCAGCGGCAGCCGCTACGGCTGGATCAAGTGGCTGTTCATCCTGCCCGTGCTGGCCTTTATCGTCGTGCAACTGTATTTCTTCCTGCAAATCTGGTGGTGGGTCGACCATAACCCGTCCAGCACGGCTTTCATGCGCGAACAGTTGTCTGTCTTGCAGGACAAGAATCCCAACGCCACCATCCAGCAGACGTGGGTGCCGTACAACCGCATCTCGAACAATTTGAAACGGGCCATCATCGCCTCGGAAGACGCGAATTTTTCCGAGCACGAAGGCGTAGACTGGGAAGCCTTGCAAAAGGCATATGAAAAAAACAGCAAGAAGCAGAAGGTCGTGGCAGGCGGCTCCACCATCACGCAGCAACTGGCGAAGAATCTGTTCCTGTCCGGTTCGCGCAGCTATGTGCGCAAGGGCCAGGAACTGATCATCACGTACATGCTGGAAAGCCTGATGGAGAAGCAGCGCATTTTCGAGATCTATTTGAATGTGGTGGAGTTTGGCACTGGCATCTTTGGCGCCGAAGCGGCCGGACGCCACTATTACCGGGTCAGCGCGGCGAGCCTGAGCGCCGGACAGGCGGCAAAACTGGCCGTGATGCTGCCGAATCCCCGCTATTATGACCGTCACCGCGATACGGGCTACCTGAACCGGCGTACCAGTGTCATCCTGCGCCGCATGGGGGCGGCGGAATTGCCTTGAGGATAGTGGAATTTCTTTGCATAAAATCAAGGCTGCCTGATTGGCATTATTGCGGCGCAGCATCTTAATCGGCCCGGTTGGTGCAACGCCGCACTTTTTCCGTGAAAAAGCGGTGCCGGGGGTGGTCGTGAAAAGGCCTTTGCGGGTACACTTGCGCTGTTTTCATTTTTGGCGCCAGCGCCAGCACATCACGATAACCCAACATCCGGCTGAGAGCGCGCATGATCAATGTCTTTGTATTACAGAATGGCCGGCTCAACCAGGTGCCGATCGACAGCCGCGCAGACCTCGAAAATGCCGAACCGGTGTGGGTCGACCTGACCGACCCCACCGATGATGAACGGGCCTGGGTCAAGGCCATCTACAACGTCACCTTGCCGGGCGAAGACGAAGTCAAGGATATTGAAGCGTCGGCCCGCTATTACGAAGCGGAAAACGGCGACTTGCATCTGCGCACGGACTTCTTGCGCGAAGAAGACGACGGCCCGTCGCGCGTCATCACGGTAGCCTTCATTCTTGCCCGCAAGATCCTGTTTTCCATGCATACGGACGACTTGCCCGTGTTCCGCCTGGTGCGCATGCGCGCCCGTTCGCGGCCAGGCTCGATTGCCGACTACATGGACGTGCTGCTCGACCTGTACGCCACCGATGCCGAATACTCGGCCGACGTGCTCGAAGGCATCTACCAGAACCTGGAAGAAGTCAGCACGCGCGTGCTGCAAAAGGAATTTACGGATGCGCACGCGGCCGAAGCGCTGAATGCTATTGCCCACGAGGAAGATTTGAATGGCCGCATCCGCCGCAACATGATGGATACGCGCCGCGCCGTGAGCTTTTTGATGCGCGGCCGCTTGCTCAATTCCGAGCAGTTCGAGGAAGCGCGGCAGATTTTGCGCGACATCGAATCGCTGGACGGCCACACGTCTTTCCTGTTTGATAAGATCAACTTCCTGATGGATGCCACCGTCGGTTTCATCAACATCAACCAGAACAAGATCATCAAGATCTTCTCGGTGGCCAGCGTGGCCTTCCTGCCGCCTACCCTGATCGCCAGCGTGTACGGCATGAACTTCAAGCTGATGCCGGAACTGGAATGGTCGTTCGGCTATCCGTGGGCCTGGGGCCTGATGGTTACCAGCGCCATCGCCCCTTTCCTGTACTTCCGCCACCGCGGCTGGCTGAAATAAGCCCTTGGCGCCGGGACGCGTCCGCGCCCCGGCGCTACCACCGGATCTTGTCCGGATTTCAATGCGAGCGCAGCAATTTCAAAAATCAGCGATAATCACTGGTATTGCGTGGTATTGAATTGGTATTTGCGCGTAGCCGCTTGCCTGACGCCTGATTCTTTCCCCGTTGGCTGCCTTTGGCAGAAAAGTATCGTCATTCAGACGTTTTCTGCGTGGTAGCGTCCGCCTGTTCCACCTATGATCGTTGCGATGCCAGCCTTGGCCGGCTGGCCGCCGCATTTCCCGTCACTGTTGCCTTCTGGAGAGTCCATGCCTGATACCGCCACCATCCCAACGCGCTTTACCCACCTGATCAGCGACTGCGACGGCGTGCTGGTCGACAGCGAGGCCGTGGCCCTGCAAGCGCTGCTGGAATTGCTGGGGCCGCGTCTGCCCAACCTGCCCGAGGGCGTCACCCTGCAGGGCTTGATCGAGCCGCGCCTGGGCCAGCGCCTGGTGCCGCTGATGCAGGACATCTACAAGGAGCTGGGCTTGCCGCAATTGCCAGCCGACGAGATCATGGCCATCGGCAACGCCGTCGATGTGGCCTGCGATGCGCAGTTGCGCGCCGTGCCCGGCGTGGCGCAGGCGCTGGCCGCCATTCCCCTGCCCAAGGCTGTGGCCTCGAACAGCGTCAGCGCGCGCGTGCTGTCGTCGCTCGAGCGGACTAGCATGGCGCCGCTGTTCGACAAGCGCGTCTTCACGCCGGACCTGGTGGGGCACGCCAAGCCGCATCCGGGCCTGTACCTGGCAGCGGCGGCTGCTTTCGGCGTGCCGCCGGGCCAGTGCCTGGTGCTGGAAGACAGCGTCACTGGCGTGACGGCCGCCGTGGCGGCGGGCATGACGGTATTGGGATTCATCGGCGGCGGGCACATCGCCGCCGGCCAGGAAGCGCGCCTGAAGGCGGCTGGCGCGCATGTCGTGTTCAGCGACATGGCCAGCCTGCCGGCGCTGGTGGCCGCGGTGATGGACACCGCGGTGGTGTAACTTTACGCGAGCTTGGCAAACACCTTGCGTGCGGCAGCGATGGTGGCGTCGATGACGGCATCGTCGTGCTGCGCCGAGACGAAGCCTGCCTCGAAGGCGGCTGGCGCGAAGTACACGCCTTCGTCCAGCATGGCGTGGAAGAAGGCGTTGAACTTGCTGCGGTCGCCCGCCATCATTTCCGCGTAGCTGGTCGGTGGGGTGGCGCTGAAATAAATGCCGAACATGCCGCCGATATAGTCGGCGCAGAAGACCACGCCCGCTTCTTTGGCGGCGGCCGTCAGGCCTTCGGCCAGGCGCTTGGCCGTGGCGCCCAGCTGCTCGTAGAAGCCAGGCTGCTGGATCAGTTTCAAGGTGGCCATGCCGGCCGCCACGGCGACGGGGTTGCCGGACAAGGTGCCGGCCTGGTAGACGGCGCCCAGCGGCGCCATATGGTGCATCAGCGCCGCGCTGCCGCCGAAGGCCGCCACCGGCATGCCGCCGCCGATTACCTTGCCCAGCGCCGTGAGGTCGGGCTGGATGCCGTACAGCGCCTGCGCGCCGCCCAGGGCCACGCGCAAGCCGCACATGACTTCATCGAAAATGAGCAGGGCGCCGTGCTGCGTGCACAGTTCGCGCATCGCCTGCAGGAATGCCGGGGTGGCTTTCACCAGGTTCATGTTGCCGGCCACGGGTTCGACGATGACGCAGGCGATTTCCGCGCCGAAGCTGTCGAAGGCGTCTTTCAACTGTTCCACGTTGTTATAGTCGAGGACCAGCGTGTGTTTCACGAAATCTTCCGGCACGCCGGCCGACGTCGGGTTGCCGAAGGTGAGCAGTCCGCTGCCCGCTTTCACCAGCAGCGAATCGGCGTGGCCGTGGTAGCAGCCTTCGAACTTGACGATCTTGTCGCGTCCCGTGGCGCCGCGCGCCAGGCGCAGGGCGCTCATGGTCGCTTCCGTGCCCGACGACACCAGGCGTACCTGCTCGATCGACGGCACCAGGCGCGTGATTTCCTCGGCCATCAGCACTTCGCCTTCGGTCGGCGCACCGAATGACAAGCCCAGTGCTGCCGCATCCTGCACCGCCTTGACTACCTCGGGGTGGGCGTGGCCGACGATGGCCGGGCCCCACGAGCCGATGTAGTCGATATAGCGCTTGCCGTCCGCGTCCCAGAAGTACGGGCCTTCGGCGCGCGTGATGAAGCGCGGCGTGCCGCCCACGGAGCGGAAGGCGCGCACGGGCGAATTGACGCCGCCAGGCGTGGTTTTTTGTGCGCGGGCAAACAGGATGTCGTTCTGTGAAGTCGTCGTCATGATAATCGTGCCTTGAAAGTGGATCGTTGTCTGTGTCGTCTGGTCAGTGTCTATTGGCCGCCGCGCGGGCGCTGCTGCCGGAACAGCCGGTTCGGCACCAGCTTGCCCATGCCGTGGCGCTGCGCGTGGGCCAGTGCGCCGGTAGTGAATTCCTGCGCCGCCACGACCACCTGCGGCACGTCGTCTTCGTTTTCCGCCAGGGCCAGCAGGGCGGTGGCCGCGGCCGACAGGGTGCTGCCGGCGCCGTTGAAGATGCCGGGCAGGTGCTGCCATTCGTCGTGGCGCACCACGCCGTCCTCGCCGAACAGGGTATTGGCGCGCAATTTGCCTTCGGCCGTGCCGGATTTGCTGGCGTCGGCCGGCATGCCGGTGACGAGCACGTATTCGCAGCCCAGGGCCACCAGATAGTCGACGTCGTTTTGCAGGGTGTCGTCCGGATCGGCGTCGCGCCAGGTCTCGGCCAGGCGTTCCAGTTCCACCGGCGAGAGCACCAGCAGGGTCGTTTGCGGGATCAGCAGCTGGCGCACGGCCGTGAGGATGTCTTCGTCGTCCATGCCCTGTTCCGGCAGCGCCGAAATGAAGGGATCGAGGATCAGCGGCACGTTCGGATAGTCGGAGACGATTTCGGCGATGGCCGTGACGTTTTCCACGCTGCCCAGCGCGCCGATCTTGATGGCGGCCACGGACATGTCTTCCAGCAGCACGCGCGCCTGGTCGGAAACCCAGTCCGGATCGACCGCCTGCACGTCTTCCACGCGCGCCGTATCGCTGATCAGCAGGCCCGTGGTGACGGACAGTCCATGGCAGCCGAAGGCTGAAAACGTGGCCAGGTCGGCCTGGATACCGATCGCGCCGACCGGATCGGACACGCCGAAGCTTAATATGAGGGGAGAAGTTTGGTTTTGCACGGCGGGTAGATTAAGATACCTAATTCAGCATTTTACTTGATTGAAGGGTGGCAGAACGTGAGTAGCAACGAAACAACGCAGCAATTCCAAACGTGGATGTGTCTTATTTGCGGCTGGGTTTATGATGAAGCGGCCGGCCTGCCGGACGAAGACATCGCTCCGGGCACGCGTTGGGCCGATGTTCCGATGAACTGGACCTGCCCTGAATGCGGTGCGCGCAAGGATGATTTCGAGATGGTGGCGCTGTAATTGATCGCAGTCCATGGGATGCCGCTGCCGCAAGCAGGTATCGCGGCAGCCTGTGCTATGGTATGAAAGATTGTCGAATAATCACATGACGCGTTCCTTTTTGCCCGAGGCGCCGGCTGATGCCGCATGCACCGGCATCACGATACTCGTCATCGACGACAGCGCGACGATACGCAGCGCGGCCGCGAAGATCCTGGGCGAGGCCGGTTATCGCGTGGTGGTGGCGGAAAACGGCTTCGAGGCCCTGGCAAAAATTGCCGACTGCCGGCCGGCGCTGATCGTGTGCGACATTGTGATGCCGCGCCTGGACGGCTACCGCACCTGCGCGCTGATCAAGGCCAGCGCGGCGCATCATGCCACGCCGGTGCTGATGCTGTCGTCGAAGGAGGGCCTGTTCGACCGCGCGCGCGGCGCCATGGCAGGCGCCAGCGCCTGCCTGGCCAAGCCGCTGGCGCGCGAGGCGCTGCTGGAGGCCGTGCGGCTGCACCTGGCCGGGCATTTTGAGTAAGTGGTTTTATTGATTGACAACGCAGCAAGGAAGCAGATGGCCATACACACAATTCTGATCGTCGACGACTCGCCGACAGAACGCTATTACCTGAGCGAGATCCTGGTGCGTGCCGGCTACGCCGTCCTCACGGCGCAGGACGGCGCCGACGCGCTGGCGCAACTCAAGCAGGCCAGGCCCGACCTGATCCTGATGGACGTGGTGATGCCCGGTGCGAATGGCTTCCAGATCACGCGCGCCATCGCGCGCGATCCCGAACTGCAGGACGTGCCGGTGATTATCTGCTCCAGCAAGAGCCAGGAAACGGACCGCATCTGGGGCTTGCGCCAGGGCGCGCGCGATTACCTGGTCAAGCCGGTGGTCGAAGCCGAGTTGCTGGCCAAGATCGCCGCGATTTCCTGAGCATGCAGACGATGCCAGGTCACGGCGTATCCACCGCGGCTTACTCGTCCGCCGCCATGCCATCTTTCGAGACGGGTGCGCGGCAGGGGCGCTTGCGCCAGTATCAGCTGCAATTGATCGAGCGGATACAGGCCGCGCGCAGCGGCGCGCTGGCCGCGCGCAAGGAACTGGGCGTGATGCTCGGTGGCCGGCCGTGCCTGCTCGACCTGACGCAGCTTGGCGAAATCGTCATTGCCGCCGGTGTGCAGATCCAGGGCGTGCCGCTGGCGCAGGACTGGTACCTGGGCCTGGCGGCCATGCGCGGGCGTCTGACGGGGGTCGTCGACCTGGCCCGCTACATGGGCGAGCCGGCTTGCGTGTCGGGCAATCACTGCCGCATCATCACCTTTTCTCCCCGCCTGGGCCTCAATTGCGCATTGCTGGTCGAACGCGTACTGGGCTTGCGCCAGTTGCGCGCGATGCAGCCCGTGCAGGATACGGCGCAGGGCGTGCTCCCATCGTGGGCGGCACAGGCGCTGCGCGACAGCGAAGGGCAGCAGTGGCTGCGCCTGGACCTGGCGCAGCTGGCGCAGTCGGCACGCTTCCTCGATGCCGGCTTTGACGGCCTCCCTGACCACAAGGATATTTGCTGATGGGTGCCCATTCCCCGATCCTGGCGGCCGGCTTGCCCGAAGCGCAGCACGCTCCGGAAGCGCCGGCATCGACGGCCGACCTGCCGCTGCGCCTGCGCGACGCGCTGGGACGGCGCAAGTCGCTGGCCAGCGCGCCTGCCGGGGACTGGAAGCTGCCGCTGATCGGCCATTTTCCGCTGCAAAAACAATTGAGCATCCTGTCGACGGTGATGGCACTGAGCCTGGCCGCCAGCCTGCTGTTCGTCGGGCTGAATACGCGCAGCGGCAATATCGCCTCTGCGCAGACGCAGCTGGCCAGCGATGCGCTGATGCATTCGCAGCGCATCGGCAAGGCTGCGCCGAACGCCGTGCAAGGCAATCCGGAAGCCTTCCGCCAGCTCGAGGAAAGCCGCAATGAACTGAATCAGGATTTCCGCCTGATGCTGCGCGGCGGGACGTATCGCGGGCGCGATATCGGCGAGTCGCGTTCCGCCCTGTTGGCTGCGGTGGCCGACGCGCGCAAGAAGTGGGCCAGCAGCGACCGCGCGGCCAGCACCATCTTGCGCCTGAAACTGGAACTGGGCGAATTCGACAAGACCTTGCAGCAATTGAATGCGCTGTCGCCGGCGCTGCTGGCGCAGACCGAGGAAATTGCCGCGCTCAAGGTGCAGCGTGGCGGCAATGCGCGCGACCTGGCCGTCATCGGTCGCCTGATGATGTTGAGCCAGCGCATGAGCCGCAGCGCCAGCGAGTTCCTGTCGTCGGGCAGCATCAGCTCGGAAACGGCGTTCTCGCTGGGACGCGACACGACGTATTTCCGCACCGCCGTCGAAGGCTTGCTCAATGGCAGCGTGTCGCTGCAATTGGCGCCCACGCGCGACGCCGAACTGCGCGACCGGCTGGTGGCGCTGAAAGCCAGCTTCGACACTTACCAGAAGCTGGTTTCGTCGATACTCGACCGGCTCGATAAATTCAGCTCGGCGAAAAGCGCCGAACAGCTGATCTTCAACGAGAACGAAGACCTGCGCCAGCGTTTGACCCTGCTGCAGCAGATGTACCACGTGAACCAGGAAACCCTGGGCGTCGCCTTCTGGATGATGGTCGGCGGCGTGTTGCTGACCCTGATCGCGGCGGCCGGCATCGGCCGCGTGCTGCTGCAGGACTCCGTCAACCGCACGCGCGACGCCGAGCGACGGCGCCAGGAAGCGGAAATCCAGCGCCTGCTGTCGCAGGAAAAGGAAGAGCAGGCCAAGGCCAAGAATGAGCAGAACCAGGCGGCCATCCTGCGCCTGATGAACGAATTGCAGAAGGTCGCCGATGGCGACCTGACGGTGCAGGCGACCGTCTCGGAAGACATCACGGGCGCCATCGCCGATTCCGTCAATTACACGGTCGAGGAATTGCGCGGTCTGGTGGGGCGGGTGACGGCAACGGCGGAACAGGTCAATCGTGCCTCGACGCAGGCGCAAAGCATCTCCAGCAAGCTGTTGATCGCGTCGCAGCAGCAGTCGCGCGAAATCCAGGGCGTCAGCGCCACCGTGGTCAAGATGGCCAATGCGATTACCGACGTGTCGAAATCGGCCAGTGTCTCGGCCGACGTGGCGCGCCAGTCGGTGGCGGCCGCGCAGCAGGGTTCGACGGCGGTGGAAAACGCCATCAAGGGCATGCATGAAATCCGCGAGCAGATCCAGGATACGTCCAAGCGCATCAAGCGCCTGGGCGAATCGTCGCAGGAAATCGGCGAAATCACCGAGCTCATTTCTGACATCACCGAGCAGACCAACGTGCTGGCGCTGAACGCTGCCATCCAGGCTGCCTCGGCCGGCGAGGCGGGGCGCGGCTTTTCCGTCGTCGCCGAGGAAGTGCAGCGCCTGGCCGAACGCTCGGCCGCCGCCGCCAAGCAGATCGGCGCGCTGGTGCGCACCATCCAGGCCGATACCCAGGATGCGACGCGGGCGATGGAAACGTCCACGCAGGGCGTGGTCGAGGGCGCGCGCCTGTCCGACGCTGCCGGCGCAGCCTTGAACGATATCAGCCAGGTGTCGAAACACCTGGCTGAACTGATCCAGGGCATCTCGTTCGCCACCGGCACGCAGGCCGGTTCGGCCAGCGGCGTGGCCTTGAATATCCAGCATATCCTGAGCGTGACGGAGCAGACCCAGGATGGCACGCAGCAAACGGCGCAATCGATCCATAAACTGTCGATGCTGGCGCAGGAACTGAAAAATTCGGTGTCGCGCTTCCGCGTCGCCGCCTGAACGCCGCGCCAGTCCAGGCGATTTCCTTACCGAGGCATGCATGAGCACACCTGATAGTCCACTGCAGTCCAAGCCGTTCGACAGCGAACCTTTGTCGTGGGTAATGGTGGAAATCCGCGAAGCGCTGGGCCGCTCGAAAACAGCTTTGTTCGAGGCGGGTGGCCGCGAGCGCGAGGAACGCGCCACGGCCCTGCAGCATGCGCGCTCGCATCTGCACCAGGCGCATGGCGCACTAGTGATGGTCGACGTGGCCGGCGCCAGCCTGCTGACGGACGGCGCGGAGCAGGCGCTTTCGCGCTTTCGCGACGGCAGCCTCGAATACACCCTGGACCATGCGCAAGTCGTCGCCGAACTGTATCAGGCCTTGACGGAATACCTGGAAGACCTGGTGGCCGGCACGCCGCCGCAGCCGACGCGCTTGTTCCCCTACTACCGTGACCTGCAAACCATGCTGGGCACCGAGCGCAGTCACCCGGCCGACCTGTTCTTTCCGCCGGCGTCGGTGCTGGAAGGGCATGCGATCGCGCTGGCGGACGCGCCCCCGGTAGCCGATTATCCGGCCTGGCGCGGACGCTTTGAAAAGTCCCTGCTGCCGTTCCTGAAGGCGCATGCTGACGCGGCGCGGCGTCAGCATGCGAGCGACTTGCACGCCACCCTGACGCTGGTGGCCGATGCGCAGCAGGAAGTGCCGGCGCGCACCTTCTGGTTCGCCATGCAGGCGTTTGCCGGGCTGGCGGCCAGCGGCGAGGGCATGGGTACGCTCAACGTCAAACAGTTGTTCGGCCTGATCAATCTGCAGTTGCGCCGCCTGGCGCAGGGCACGGCCAGCCTGCCCGAAGCGATGCTGCGCGACGCCCTGTTCTTCATTGCCGCCGCCACCGAACCGACGCCGGAGGCGCGCCAGCTGCGTGCCGCCTTCGCCTTGGACGGGCAAGTGCCCGCCGATCTGGAAACGCGGCGCTACGGCCAGGTCGACCAGGAGGCCCTGCAAGGCGCCCGCACGGCACTGGCGCAGGCGCGTGCCAGCTGGAGCCGCTTGGCGCAAGCCGACCTCGATCCTGCCCTGGGCACGGATTTTGACGCCTCGCTGCAACAGGTGGCCGCGCATGCGGAGTCCCTGAAGCAGCCGGCCCTGGCCAGCCTGTTGCGCGAATGCGCGGCCGTGGCGCGGCAAGCCGTGACCAGCGGACGCAGTGCGGCCCTGGAAAATGAAATCGGCATGGCGCTGCTGTTTGCCGACACGGGCCTGGAGCAGGTGCGCCGCCTGCCCGACGATTTCGCCGGCAATGCGGAAACCATCGCTGCGCGCCTGCAGGCGCTGCTGGCTGGCGAAGCGCCGCCGCCCGTCACGGCGGGCGAGTTGTCGCGCCAGATCGAACAGGGGCAGACGGTGGCCGCGCTGGCTGAGGAAATGAAGACGGGCCTGCGCCAGGTGGAAAAGGTGCTCAATGCGTACTACGCGGATGCAGCGGGGGCGAAGGCGGGGACACTCGATGGCGTCGCGCCCGTGCTGGAGCAGTTGCAGCAGCAGTTGGCCGGGCTGGAACAGGAAGAGGCGCGCGCCGCCGTGCTGCAGGTCGATGCGGCCGTGCGGCAGCTGGCCGATGGCGACGCCAATGCGGACGCCAAGGCGGAGGCGCTCGACGAGATCGCGCAAAATGTCAGCGCGCTGGGATTTTTTGTCGATATGCTGGGCCGTAACGCGCAGGCGGCCAGCGGGCGTTTCCATTTCGATGCGGCCGCCGGCGCCTTCCGCGCCCTGCCATTTGAAAAAGTCGCCGCCGCCGGCGCCGTGCCCGTGCTCGACCAGGCCCTGGCGCCCGCCGCGCCTGCCGGCATGGATGCCGCGCCCGCAGTGACCGATGTCGACGCGGAGATGCTCGACATCTTCATCGCCGAAGCGCGCGAAGTGCTGGCCTATATCGACACCACCCTGGCCCTGTCGCGCGAGCAAGCCGCCAGCGGCGACCACCTGGCCATGCTGCGCCGCTCGTTCCACACCCTGAAGGGCAGCAGCCGCATGATCGGCCTGGCGCAGTTTGCCGAAGCGGCCGGCGCCATCGAGCGCGTCATGAATACCTGGCTGGCCGAAGCGCGACCCGTCAGCGACGATCTGTTTACCCTGCTGAATTACGGCTGGTACCAGCTCAGCGAATGGGTGGCGGAACTGGAAGGCGGGGCAGGGCGAGAGCGCGAGGCCGGCATGCTGCTGGCGGCAGCCGAGCGCGTGCGCGAAGGCGGTCCGTTCGAATTGCGCAAGCCGCGCCCGGCCGCGCCCGTGGCCGGCAACGGCAATGTGATCGGCCTTCCCTTGGCCACTGCGCCCGCGCTCCACGAGGCGCCGGACGATCACCTCAAGCACGTGGGCGAACTGCGCATCAGCCTTCCCTTGTACAACATCTACCTGGCCGAGACGGATGAATTGCTGCGCGTGCTCACGCGCGACTTCGGCGAATGGCGTCATGAGCAGCGCGCCGTCAGCGCGGAAGCGCTGCAAGCCGTGCATACCCTGGCGGGGACGTCGGGCACGGTCGGCTTCCAGCCCCTGCGCGACCTGGCGCATGCGCTCGAGACGGTGATCGAAACGGTGGTGCCGCCGCTGGCCGGACTGCGCGCCGAACAGCACGACGTGCTGGAGCAGGCCACGCAGCGCATCGGGCAAATGCTGCAGGCGTTTGCGCTGGGCGATCTGGCGCCAACGCAGCCGGACATGATCGAAGCGCTCAACACCCTGTGGCGCGCCCTGACGGCGGCGCCCGGCGAGAGCAAGGCAGAGCGGCTCGACGCCCTGTTTGCGGCCGCTTACGCCAGCATCGTCGGCGCACCGGCGCACCCTGCGGAAGCGCTGCCCGACGCGCTGGCCGAGGTTCCTGTGCCGCAGCTCGAGACCCTGTTCGAGGCGACGTATGCGAGCATCGTCGCCGACGCGCTGCAGCCGGCTGCTGCCGAAGTACCTCTGCCAGCGCCGGTGCAGGACAGCGGCGCCAGCGATGACCTGTTCGACGCCGGTTTCGAACATGCGCCGCCATTGGAGCACGCGGCGCCGGAAGCGCCGGCGCCTGCCATCATGCCAGCCGATGCGGCCGCGCTGCTGGAGGCCAGCGCTGGCATCAGCGATGAACTTGACCTCGATTTATTGTCCGTCTTCTTGGAAGAGGGCGCCGACCTGCTGCCGCAGATCGGCGAGGCGCTGCGCAGCTGGCAGCAGCAGGCGCACGATAGCGGCCAGGCACAGATGCTGTTGCGCACCCTGCATACGGTCAAGGGCAGCGCGCGCATGGCCGGCGCCATGCGCCTGGGCCAGCATGCGCATGAAATCGAGACGCATATCGAAAACATGCTGCATGCGGGCACCGCCACGCCGCAGGCTTTCGAGGAATTGCTGGCCCATTACGACCATGCGTTGCACCTGTTCGAGCAGTTGCAGCAGCCCTTGCTGCCCTTGCCGGGCATGGAAGATACGCCGATCGCCGAACCGAAGGCGGCCCTGGTGCGCGTGCGTGCCGATATTCTCGACCGGCTGGTGAACCAGGCGGGCGAAGTGTCGATCACGCGCTCGAAGATGGAGAATGAAGTGGGCGTGCTGGGCGCCTCGCTGTCCGAGTTTTCCGACAACCTGGCGCGCTTGCGGCGCCAGCTGCGCGAAGTGGAAATGCAGGCCGAATCGCAGATTGCCTCGCGCATGGCCGTCGGCAGCGAGCGCGATTTCGATCCGCTCGAATTCGACCGCTTTACGCGCTTGCAGGAACTCACGCGCATGATGGCCGAAAGCGTCAACGACGTGGCCTCCTTCCATGAAAACCTCAGCCACAGCGTCGACGCGGTGACGGACGACCTGGTGCTGCAGGCGCGGCTGACGCGCGAGCTGCAGCGCGACCTGATGCAGATCCGTATGGTACCGTTTGCCAGCATCGCCGAACGCCTGTTCCGCGTGGCGCGGCAAAGCGCCAAGGAAGTCGACAAGCGCGTCAATCTCGACATCCGCGGCGGCGGCGTGGAAATCGACCGCAGCGTGCTCGAACGCATGGCTGCTCCGTTCGAACACCTGCTGCGTAACGCCATCGTGCACGGCGTCGAGCCGCGCGACGCGCGCCTGGTTGCGGGCAAGAGCGAAACGGGCGAGCTGCTGGTGCAGGTCAGTCAGCAGGGCAACGAAGTGGCGATCGCCTTTTCCGACGATGGCGCGGGGCTGGATATGGAACGCATCCGCGCCAAGGCGCACGGCGCCGGCCTGCTGACGACGGACGCGCCATTGACCGACGCGCAGGCGGCCGAGCTGATTTTCACACCGGGTTTTTCCACCGCCGACAGCCTGACGGAATTGGCCGGACGCGGTTTTGGCATGGACATCGTGCGCTCCGAAGCGCTGGCGCTGGGCGGGCGCGTGGAAACGCTGACGCAGGCGGGCCTGGGCATGCGCTTCGCCATCCACCTGCCGCTGACCCTGGCCGTCACCCAGGTGGTGCTGCTGGCGGCGAACGGCAAGACGTATGCCTTGCCATCGGTGCTGGTGGAGCAGGTGCTGCACCTGAAAGGCGAGCAGCTGGAGCAGGTGCGGGCGGCCGGGTGCATCGAATCGCATGGGCAGTCGCTGGCGCTGCACCACCTGTCGGCCATGCTGGGCGAGACGCCGGCGGCGCAGGCCACGCAGCGCTATGCGCCCGTGCTGTTGCTGAGGAATGGCAATGACAGGCTGGCCTTGCAGGTCGATGACGTGCTGGGTAACCGCGAAGTCGTGGTCAAGCACGTGGGTCCGCAACTGGCGCGCATGCCGGGCATTGCCGGTGCCACGGTGCTGGGCACGGGCGACATCGTGCTGATCCTGAACCCCGTGGCGCTGGCGCAGCACCTCGAGCACCATCCGGAACTGCTGTCGCAATATGCGCTGGCCAGCCGCGAGCAGCATGCCGTTTCCAGCGCGCTGGCCGCGCCTGTTGTGCGCGTGATGGTGGTCGACGATTCGCTGACGGTGCGCCGCGTGATGCAGCGCCTGTTCGAGCGCGAAGGCTACCAGGTGCTGCTGGCCAAGGATGGCGTCGATGCGCTGGAGCAGTTGCATGCGCTGGAGCCGGCTGCCATGCCGGCCCTGCTGCTGGTCGACGTGGAGATGCCGCGCATGGATGGTTTTGATTTGACGCGTAATGTGCGCAGCGACGACAAGACGCGCGCCATCCCCATCATCATGATCACTTCGCGCAGCGCCGACAAGCACCGCGCACATGCGTTCGAGCTGGGCGTGAATGCGTATTTCGGCAAGCCGTTCCAGGAAGAGGAATTGCTGGCGGAAGTGGGGCGCTTGTTGACCGAATCTTGACCTACGCCACCACCTTCACCACGGCATAACGCTCCAGGGTCTCCTTGCGCGCCTCGTCGTGCTGCACCAGCGGTTCCGGATAGTCGCGCCCCAGCACGATGTTTTTTTGCTCGAGCAGCATGCGCGGCACCAGCCAGGGTGCGTGGATTTCCTTGTCGCCCAGCGCCTTCAGCTGCGGCAGATAGCGGCGGATGAAGCGCCCGCTGGCATCGAATTTTTCCGATTGCGTGATCGGATTGAAGATGCGGAAGTAGGGCTGGGCGTCGCAGCCGGACGACGAAGCCCATTGCCAGCCGCCGTTGTTCGACGCCAGGTCGAAGTCATTGAGGTGCAGCGCGAAATACGCTTCGCCGCGGCGCCAGTCGATACCCAGGTCCTTGATCAGGAAGCAGGCCGTGACCATGCGCAGGCGGTTGTGCATATAGCCCGTCTGGTTCAGCTGCGCCATCGCCGCGTCCACCAGTGGATAGCCGGTGCGCCCCTCGCACCAGGCGGCAAAGGCGGCATCGGCTTCGGGACCCGTTTCCCAGGCGATGGCGTCGTAGGCCGGCTTGAAGGCGCCGCCTTCCACGTGCGGGTTCTGGTACAAAATCATGGCGTAGAAATCGCGCCAGATCAGTTCGGCCAGCCACACGGGCGCGCCATCGCCGCCGCCGCCCCTGTCCATCAGGTCGACGATGGTGCGCACCAGGTAGCGCAGCGACACGGTGCCGAAGCGCAGATGCATGGACAGGTAGGACGGCCCCTTCAAGGCGGGAAAATCGCGCGCCACGTCGTAGCGGGCCACACGCGGCAGGAAATCCTCGAACAGCGTGCTGGCGCCCGACATACCGGTGGGAATGGCCAGCTCGGCCAGGTTGCTCGGTTCGAAACCCAGCTCGCCCAAGGTGGGCAGGGGCACCGGCGCGCCGGCGCGCGGCGGCGCCAGGCTGGCCGCATGCGGCTCGATAGCGAATGGCGCCAGGCAGCCTGGTTCCGCGCGCATTTTCTTCAGCCAGGCATTCTTGTAGGGCGTGTAGACGGTATACGGCTTGGCCGAGAGCGTCAGCACTTCATCCTTTTCAAAGATCACCTGGTCCTTGAAACTGAACCACAGACGCGCATCGCGCGTGAGCGCGGCGGCCACCGTGGCGTCGCGCGCGATGGCTTGCGGTTCGTAGTCGTGGTTGGCAAAGACGGCGTCGGCGTTCAATTCGGCGGCCAGGCGCGGGATGGCCTCGGCCGCGTCCGCGTGCAGCACGATCAGGTCGCCGCCCAGCTGGCGCAGCTCGCCAGCGAGCTCGGCCACGCTGGCATGGATGAAGTCGACCCGCCGGTCGCGGCGCGGCAGGGCCGCCAGGATGGCGGTGTCGTACACGAAGACGCAATGCACGGCCAGGCTCTGGCACAGGGCGTGATGCAGTGCAGCATGATCAAACGCGCGCAGATCGCGCCGGAACCACACCAGGGAAGTCTTGATTGTCATTATTTCGCGTGTTCAGGGTCAAAGATAGGCCATTTTTTGCCGCCAACGGGGCTTTATCGCCGCTCGCGTCGCGCCTTTGGCGTCGCTGCGGCGGCAATTCAGTGTAAACTACCGGGTATGTTCGTGGTGCTTTATGTGCGACAGCGATTTTGCAATCAATTTTACAATTGGCATTGAAATGCGCCTGCAGGCAAAGCGAATTGACCATTAATTTATAACATAACAAGAATAGCGCCTGGCAACACGGCTCTCGCCGCCCAACATTCGCGGCAGGAGGTGCCAGGCGTACGATAGCGGGGTAAGCGAGACTTGCCAGCAAGCCCACAGAGAGAGCATCGCGTATGAAAAAGAGTAAAATCGACCAGACTCTACCAGGACATCGTTTGATGCAGGGTGTGGGAGAGCCGGCCGCGACCGGTTCCTCCACCCTGAATCTGGCCAACCATTTCCTCATTGCGATGCCGGCCATGCAAGATCCGATCTTCGGCGGCACGGTCGTGTACGTGTGTGAACATAATGAAAACGGCGTGCTGGGCGTCGTCATCAACAAGCCCACCGACATGACCATGGAAGTGCTGTTCGACCGCATCGACCTGAAACTGGCGGCCGGCAGCGACACGCCCATCATCAACGAACCGATCATGTTTGGCGGCCCGGTGCAGGACGACCGCGGCTTCGTGCTGCATACGCCGGGCGCGCGCTATTCCTCGTCGCTGACGGTGACCGATGAAGTGGCGTTTACCACCTCGATCGACGTGCTCGAAGCCGTCGCCAAGGGCGATGGCCCCGAGCGCATGCTGGTCTCGATCGGCTACTCGGGCTGGAGCCCGGGCCAGCTGGAAGACGAGATCGGCCGCAACGGCTGGCTGACGGTGGGCGCCTCGGCCGACATCCTGTTCGATTTCCCCATCGAGCAGCGCTACGTGGCGGCCATCAAGTTGCTCGGTATCGATCCGCTCATGCTCGCCAGCGAGGCTGGCCACGCATGAGCGGTGACGCCATCGACACCATCCTCGCCTTCGATTTCGGCTTGAAACGCATCGGCGTGGCCATCGGCAATACCATGATTTGCCAGGCCAAGCCGCTCAGCGTGATCACGGCCACGGCGAATGAGCCGAAGTTTGCCGCCATCGATAGCCTGATCAAGGAGTGGGGCGCGAGCCGCATCGTAGTGGGCTTGCCCAGCCATCCAGATGGCACGGAACACGAAATGAGCGCGCGCTGCCGCCGTTTCGCCAACCAGGTGCATGGCCGCTTCAACCTGCCGGTGGAACTGGTCGACGAGCGTTATTCATCGGCCGTCATCGCCGCCAAGCGCGGTGAAGTCATCGATGACCGCGCCGCCGCCATCATCCTGCAACAGTATTTCGACGCGAATTATTAATCTGACCTTTGACCCATTCCTGAATGATCAAGAACCCTATGCCGCATCCTACGAATCCTTCCCAACTCGACGCCGAGGCCCTGTACGCGGTCTTGCTGCAACAGGTGCAGAGCGGCCTGGCGGGCATCCCCAACGTGGCCATCGTCGGCATCCATTCGGGCGGCGCCTGGCTGGCTGAACGCCTGGCGCGCGACCTGAACCTGCTCGACCGCCTGGGCGTGCTCGATGTCTCGTTCTACCGCGACGACTTCGCCCAGAAGGGTCTGCATGCCGACGTCAAGCCGACGCAAATCAGCTTTGACGTGGCCGGCGCCACCATCCTGCTGGTCGACGACGTGCTGTACACGGGCCGCACCACGCGCGCGGCCATCAACGAATTGTTCGACTATGGCCGCCCGGCGAAGATCATGCTGGCCGCCCTGGTCGACCGCGGTGAACGCCAGCTGCCGGTGGCCGCCGATTTCGTGGCCGCCTTCACTGCCGTGCCGCCGGGCCAGGCCCTGGTCCTGAAGCAAGCCAACGATGGAAAATTCACGCTCACCATAGATACCCACCATGCTTAATCCGCAACTGAATAAACACGGCGAACTGCAACATTTGCTGACGATTGAAGGCTTGCCGAAGTCTATCGTCAACCACATCCTCGATACCGCTTCCTCGTTCGTCGGCATCTCCGACCGCGATGTGAAAAAGGTGCCGCTGATGCGCGGCAAGAGCGTTTTCAACCTGTTCTTTGAAAACTCCACACGCACCCGCACCACCTTCGAGATCGCGTCAAAAAGGCTGTCGGCCGACGTCATCAACCTGAACATCCAGGCGTCGTCGGCCAGCAAGGGCGAGTCCCTGCTCGACACCATCGACAACCTGTCGGCCATGCATGCTGACATGTTCGTCGTGCGCCATGCGCAGTCGGGCGCACCCTACCTGATCGCCAAGCACCTGATCGACACGAAGCAGCCGCACGTCCACGTGGTCAACGCGGGCGATGGACGCCACGCGCACCCGACCCAGGGTTTGCTCGACATGTACACGATCCGCCACTACAAGAAGGATTTCACCAACCTGACGGTGGCCATCGTGGGCGACATTCTGCACAGCCGCGTGGCCCGTTCCGACATCCACGCGCTGACCACCCTGGGCGTGCCGGAAGTGCGCGCCATCGGCCCGCATACCCTACTGCCGGGCGGCCTGGAACAGATGGGCGTGCGCACCTTCACTAACATGGATGAAGGCCTCAAAGGCGTCGACGTGATCATCATGCTGCGCCTGCAGAATGAACGCATGAGCGGCGCGCTGCTGCCGTCGGCGCAGGAATATTTCAAGAGCTATGGCTTGACGCCCGAGCGCCTGGCGCTGGCAAAACCGGACGCCATCGTCATGCATCCGGGCCCGATGAACCGCGGCGTGGAGATCGATTCGGCCGTGGCCGACGGTCCGCAGGCGGTGATTCTGCCGCAGGTGACGTTCGGTATCGCCGTGCGCATGGCGGTGATGAGTATTTTGGCTGGTAATCAGGGCTGATAGCCCAAGGACGAGTAAGCGAGCATGACGACACTACATATCAAGAATGGCCACCTGATCGACCCTGCCAACGGCATCGATGGCTTGCAAGACCTGTTTATCGCCGACGGCAAGGTGCTGGCCGTGGGCAGCGCCCCGGCCGGTTTCAAGGCTGATACTACCTTTGACGCGGCCGGCCTGGTGGTCTCCCCCGGCCTGGTCGACCTGTCCGCGCGCCTGCGCGAGCCGGGCTACGAATACAAGGCAACGCTGGAATCGGAATTGCAGGCAGCTCTCCAGGGCGGCGTCACGAGCCTGGTCTGCCCGCCCGACACCGATCCCGTGCTCGACGAGCCGGGCCTGGTGGAAATGCTGAAATACCGCGCCAAGACGCAGAACAAGGCGCACGTGCATCCGTTGGGCGCACTGACCATGGGATTGAAGGGCAAGTCGCTGACGGAAATGGCCGAATTGACGGAAGCGGGCTGCATCGGCTTCGCGCAGGCGGAAGAGCCGATCGAAGACACCACTGTGCTGCTGCGCGCCATGCAGTACGCGAACACCTTCGGCTACACGGTCTGGCTGCGCCCGCAAGACCCGCACATCGGCCGCGGCGGCATCGCCCATAGCGGTCCGCTGGCATCGCGCCTGGGCCTGTCCGGCGTGCCCGTGATGTCCGAAACCATCGCGCTGCACACGATCTTTGAGCTGATGCGCGCCAGCCGCGCGCGCGTGCACCTGTGCCGCATTTCGTCGGCGGCGGGCCTGGAACTGATCCGCGCCGCCAAGGCCGAAGGCTTGCCCGTCACCTGCGACGTGGGCGTGCACCATGTGCACCTGACGGACGCCGATATCGGTTTCTTCGACCCGAACGCGAGGGTCACGCCGCCGTTCCGTAGTCAGCGCGACCGCGATGCGATCCGCGCCGGCTTGCTCGACGGTACGGTCGACGCCATGTGCTCGGACCATACGCCCGTCGACGACGATGAGAAACTGCTGCCGTTCGGCGAAGCGTCGCCCGGCGCCACTGGCCTCGAACTGCTGCTGTCGCTGGCCCTGAAATGGGCCGACGACTATGCGCTGGCGCAACCGCAGGCGGGCGCCCGTCCGCTGGCGCGCGCCGTAGCCAAGGTCACGTCCGATGCGGCCCGTGTCGCCGGCATCCCTGCCGGCAGCCTGGCCGTGGGCGAAGCTGCCGACATCTGCGTCTTCGACCCCGCCGCGCGCTGGACCGTGTCGTCGGCGTCGCTGGCCAGCCAGGGCAAGCACACGCCTTTCCTCGGCTATGAGCTGAGCGGCATCGTCAAGGCGACCATCGTCGCCGGACAGGTGGCGTTTCAGCGTTAAAAAATCAGATCCGTGGACCGGGGCACGCTGCCCCGGCATCCCTTGTCTGCTCCCGGATTTCGGTTCTGGTTTATTTGTTGGTGTGATTTGAAACTTCTGCTTACCTACCGCCTCGCGCGCATCGCCATTCACCTGAGCTGCGGCATGGCCAAGAGCGCCGTGCTCTTTCCCTGGCTGGACCTGGAGGGCCGCAACCGGCGCATCCGCCGCTGGTCGACGCAGCTGCTCGACATCTGCGGCGTGCACGTGGCGCAGCCGGCAGACAGCGTGCCGGCGCTCGACCATGCGATGGTGGTGGCGAACCACGTGTCGTGGCTCGATATCTTCGTCATCAATGCCGTGCACCCCTGCCGTTTCGTCGCCAAGGCGGAAATCCGCGCCTGGCCCATCCTGGGCTGGCTGGCGGGGCGCGCCGGCACCATCTTCATTTCGCGCGGCAGCAAGCGCGATTTGCGCCTGATCTTCCAGGGCCTGGTGGATAAATTGACGGCGGGCGAGCGCATCGCGTTCTTCCCCGAAGGCACCACCGCCGCGCAGGGACAGATACTGCCGTTTCACGCCAACCTGTTCGAGGCGGCCATCGACGCGCAAGTGCCGGTGCAGCCGTTCGCGCTCGTGTATGTGGATGACAAGGGAGCACTGCATCACGCCGTCGACTTCATCGGCGAAATGAGTTTTGCGCAAAGCATGGTGGCAATCCTGAGCGGCCCGCCCATCACGGCGCGCCTGACCTGTCTGGCGCCAGTGGCGACGTTCGATGCGCACCGGCGCGAACTGGCGACGGCAACGCAGGCGGCGGTGGCCGCCGCGCTGCCGCTGGAAAAAACCGCCTAGTTTTTGACGTGCAGCCAGCGCGCATGCGCTGCGCGGGCCAGGTAGTCGAGGATAAATCCAAGTATGCCGATCAGCACAATGGCGGCCATCAGCTCCGAATACGCGAGCCGGTCGCGCGTATCGAGGATGAAGTAGCCGAGACCGGCCGACACGCCCAGCATTTCCGCCGGCACCAGCACGATCCAGATGATGCCGATGGCCAGGCGCACGCCCGTCAGGATGTCGGCCGTAATGCCCGGCAAAATCACCTTGAAGACGATTTCGCTGCGCGTGGCCGACAGACTGCGCGCCAGCAGCAGCCAGTTCGGATCGAGCCGCGCCACGCCGGCCGCCGTATTGAGCAAAATCGGCCAGACTGCCGCAAACGCCAGCAGGAAGTACACGGGCGCGTCGCCGACGCCCAGCACCATCACGGCGATC
Source organism: Janthinobacterium sp. SUN211 (assembly GCF_030587315.1). NCBI lineage: Bacteria > Pseudomonadati > Pseudomonadota > Betaproteobacteria > Burkholderiales > Oxalobacteraceae > Janthinobacterium > Janthinobacterium sp. SUN211. Next base: position 382,273 of record NZ_JAPWIC010000006.1, read on the forward strand.
GGCATCCACGACAGTGGCGAAATCATGCGCAGCAGCTGGAACAGCGGCATGGCCGCGCCGGAAAAACTCTTCGACATGGCCACCAGCACGCCCAGCGGCACGCCGATGACGATCGCCAGTCCCAGGCCCACGGCCACCCTTTGCAGGCTCAATACCACATGCAGCCAGATATCCGAGCCGCCCAGCATCTCCTTGAACGCCAGCGCCGTGGGCAGCGGCGCAAAGGCGGTGGCGATGGGCGTGGATTTCTCCAGCGCCGTCACGCCCATGGACCACAGCAGCAAGGCACAGGCCAGCCCCACCAGGGGCAGGCCGAACTTCGTGAACAACTTGCTTGCCATCGTCAGACCGCCACGGTTTCGCTGCGCAGCAGGTTGGCCGGCAAGCCGAAGGCGGCCGGGCCGCCGACTGCCGTGATGGCCTTGCGCACGAAGCGGTCATCGACCAGGTCGCGCGCGGCGAACTTCGGATCGAGGTTGGCCAGGAAGCGCGTATCGCCTTCCACCTTGGTACGGCCGATGGCGCGCACCAGTTCTTCCGTGTACGAGGCAAACGGATATGGCTGGAAGTCGATGCGGCGCTGCTGCCAGTTCTTGTGCACGATCAGGCCCTGCTTTTCATAGCCGGAGTAATCGGTGGTGGCCAGCACCTTGGTCAGCACTTGCAGCGGATGCGGCGTGTAGCGGTGTTCGCCCACGTTCGACAGCAGCTTGGCCGTGTCGACCTGGTTCGAACGCGTCCACAGCTGCGCCTTGACGATGGCGTTGGTGACCTTCTGCGCCCATTCCGGACGCGTGTTGATGTCGCGCTCGGACAGGAAGGTGACGCAGCACGCATGGTTTTTCCACACGTCGCCCGAGAAGCGCAGGATCTTGCCGATGCCGGCGTTTTCCGCCGCCGCATTGAACGGTTCGGCCACGATGTAACCGGCGATGGACTTGCTGGCCAGGGCCGAGACCATTTCGGCCGGCGCCAGCACGATCAGGTTGACTTCATTCGGCTTGATGGCCGCATTGCGCGCCCGCGTGACCGGGATCAGGCCGTTCGAGGACAGGATCTGCTGCAGCAGGATGTTATGGATCGAGTACCAGAACGGGATGGCGACCGTGCGGCCGCCCAGGTCGGAGACCTTGTTGATCTCGTTGGCCACCGTCAGCGCGGAGCCGTTGACGTGGTTCCATGCCACGACTTTCGCAGGGAACTTGGCGCCGTAGCGCACCCACAGGGTGGCCGGTGACAGCAGGTGGATGACGTTGACCTGGCCGGCGACGAAGGCTTCGATGATTTGCGCCCAGCTGCGGAACAAACGCGGCGTCTCCGCCTGCAGGCCTTCCGCTTCAAACAGCTTGCGGGCGTGGGCGACGAGCAGCGGGGTGGCGTCGGTAATTGGCAGGTAGCCGATTTTCACGGGCTGGTCGTCGCCTTTTGGGCCTTGCTGGGCCATGGCGTCACCGGCGAACAGCAGGGGAGAAGCCACGCTGGCCGTGGCCAGCGCCGACATGCGCAGGAAGTCGCGCCGCGTCAGGCCGCAGTCGCAATCGGACGAGGCGCAGATATGCAGGGGTTTGTTTTGATCTTCGAATGTCATGGGAAAGTTCCGGTCGATTAATTGGGAGCGAAGGCGGGCGTTTGATCCTGCTTTTGCAGCGCCTGCAGGGCGTCGAGGATGTCCATCTTGAGGGCGATCACGTCGGCGCTGTGGCTGATGCGGGGCTGATCGATGGCGACGGACCATTCGCGCACGATGTTGCCCGGCTTGCCGCCCATCAGCAGGATGCGGTCGGCCACGAGGATCGCTTCATCGATATCGTGCGTGACCAGCAGCACGGCCGTGTGCCAGCGGTGCACCACGTCGACCAGCAGCGACTGCATCTCGGCGCGCGTGATGGCGTCGAGCGCGGAAAACGGTTCATCGGCGAACAGCAGTTCCGGTTCGCGCGCCAGCGCACGGGCCAGCGCCACGCGCTGCGCCATGCCGCCGGAGAGGGCGGATGGATACAGCTTTTCGCGTCCCTTCAAGCCCACCGCCTCGATGGCTTGTGCCACGCGCGCCTGGTGCGCTTCGCGCGTCAGCTTGGGCTGGTGCTTGAAGTCCAGGCCAAAACCGGCATTGCCCGTGACGTTCAGCCAGGGCAGCAGGCTGGCTTGCTGGAAGACGAGGGCGCTACGCGGGTCCGGTTCGCGCATGGGGGCGTCGAGGAATTGAATCTCACCCGTGGACGGCGGTTGCAAGCCGGCCAGCACGCGCAGCAGGCTCGATTTGCCGCAGCCGCTGCCGCCCAGCAGGCAGACGATTTCGCGCTTGCGCACGCCCAGCGAGACGTGCTGGAACACGGGTGCCGTGCCCGGATAGGCGTAGCTCAGCTCCTGCGCCTGCAGCGCCCAGTCTTGCGTCGCTGCCGTCATGCCGGCGCTCCTGCCGCTTTGGCCGCCTGCTGGCTGTCGAACAGCTGCAAGGCTGCCTGCAATTGCGTCAGGCTGGGAGTAACGATGGGGATGAACGACGACTCGCGCCAGCGGCGGGCAAAGCCCTGCTGCTCGGCGTTCAGGTAGGCGCGCCCGCCCATGGCTTGCAGTTCCAGCATCAGCGCCTGCTGCAGCACGTCGGCCAGCTGTATGCGCAGGCGGAACATGGCCGGCGCCTGCGTCTTGAAGCGGCCATCGTGCACGCCGGCCAGCAAGGTCGCGACGGCGGCCTCCAGGGTCGCTTGCAGTGCTTCGATGCGCGGCGTGAGCTGGTTGCGCGAGCCGGCGGAAATTTGCGCCGCTTTGGCCAGGCTGGCGCGCGCCAGGCCGATCGACAGGCCGCACTGCATGCCGAGGAACGATGGGCGCACCTGCGGCAGCCAGGCTGGCGCGTTGTCGCTGATGATGTCCGCGGCGGGAATGTGCACCTGCGCCAGCTTGACGGAAGCGGTATTGCTGCCGCGCAGGGCGATCAGGTCCAGGTCGTCGCTGCGCTGCACGCCTGCCGTGCCGCTGTCGAAGGCGACGATGACGGGTGGCGCGCCATCGTTCGGCGCCACGGCGGCTGCCGCGACAAAGCCTGCCTTGCGCAAGTTCGTCACCCAGGCCAGGCCGCCGTCGACCAGCAAGCCGTCGTCGTGGCGCGCGCCCGTGATTTGCAGTTGCTCGATGCCGGACAAGAATTTCATGGCGTTCGACAGGCCGCTGGCGCCGGCCTGCGTGCCTGCCAGCAGGTCAGGCAAGCGGCGTTCGGCCAGCGCGCGGTTTTCGCTTTGCAGCAGGAATTCGATGAAGCAGCGCTGGCCCCAGAAAATAAAGGCGGCCGTCACCGATTGTTCGGCCACGTTGGCGATGGCGTCGATGGCGTCGCGTACGTCGCCGCCCGCGCCGCCGTGTTCCTGCGGCACGCCGATGGCCAGCAACTGGTCGCCAGCGAGAGCCGGCAAAATGGTTTCAGCCAGGTCCGACGATTGGTCCAATTGGTCGGCATGCGTGTGCAGCCAGTGATTGAGGTGGCCCATGTCAGACGGCGCCAGGCAGGTAGGGCGTCAATTGCGGATTGACGGGCGTGCCGGCCAGGCTGTTGGAGAAATTGCACAGGGTGGCCAGGCTGATGCCCAGCACCACTTCCAGCGCCTGCTGTTCGTTGTAGCCGGCCGCCAGGAAGGTTTGATATTCGGCGTCGCTGACGGCGCCGCGCGTGGCGATGACGGCCGTGGCGAAGGCGGCGACGGCGTCGAGCTTTGTATCGCCCGTCGGCTGGCCATGCTGCAGCGCGCGCACGGTGTCCGGTGTCTGGCCCGCTTTTTTCAGCGAGATGGCGCTATGGCCGGCGATGCAGAAATCGCAGCCGTGGATGCGCGCGGCCGTGATTTGCACCACTTCGCGTTCCATTAACGTCAGGCTGGCGCGCGCATTGATGCCGGAGACGGTCAGATAGGTTTCCAGGGCCAGCGGGGCATTGGCCAGCACGCCGATCAGGTTGGGCAGGAAGCCATTGTTGGCGATGGCCTTTTCCACGAAGGGGCGGCTATCGGCCGGGGCGGTATCGAGAGTGTGCAGCGTCAGACGGGACATGGGGTACCTTGCTAAGTTGGTAAGTCACTCATGCATTATATCGGCCATGCCGTGCAGGTAACAGACGTCAGCGTCGTCCTTTTGTGCTCGTTCGTCTGCGATTGTGCGATCCTTGATTTCAGCTGGCCAGTTGGCGCTGGCGCTGGTCGCGCCGGTAGGCGCCTGGCTGTTCGCCCGTGACCCGCTTGAACGCGCGCGTAAAGGCGGCGTGCGAGCGGTAGCCCACCAGTTCGGCCGCGCGTTCGACGGAGACGCCATCGTGCAGGCGCCGCGCGGCGATCTTCATGCGCAGCAGGAGCAGGAACTGGGCCGGCGAGTGGCCGCTGGCGCTGGCGAAATGCTTGCAGAAGCTGGCGCGCGACATGCACGCGGCCTTGGCCATGTTCTCGATCGACCAGTCGGCGGCGGGGGCATCGAGCATGCGTTCGAGCAGCGGCGAAAATGCGGGCTGGTGCAGCAGCGACAGCATGCCGGCCGCCACCTGCTCGCCCTGCGCCACATGGCGTATCAGGTAAAAGAGCAGCAGTTCGACCAGGCGTGCGATGAGCGGCGACGGTTGTTCCGGGTCGCCGCCGGCTTCCGCCAGGATCAGGTCGAACAGCGCCGCAGCGGCGCTGAAGGCGGGCGCGTCGCCGCGTATCAGCAGGTACGGCGGGAACGAGTCGACGATCAGCGCGGAGAGGGCGCCGCGAAATTGAAAGAAGCCGCAGGCCAGCGCCGTCGCCGGCTGGTCCGTGGACGACTGCAGCGGCAGCATGGCTTGCGCGCTGACCGCCTGCAGCGGGTCGCTGTGTGGGCTGAGGAAGTGCGGCAAGTCGCGCAGCAGGAAGACGCCGTCGCGCGGGCCGAGCGCAATCGGCGGCGCCCCGTCGAGGTGCAAATAGCAGTGGCCATCGAGCACCAGGTGAAAGCTGCCCAGTTCCCGGCCCGCCGTGGAGGCGCGCCAGCGGCCGCAGTACTGGCCTACATGCAGGACGGCGGTGTCGAGTTCCAGGCTGCCGAGCAGCCAGCGCGCCAGTCTGTCGGTATCAGGATGCATGGGATCGCAAAGGCAAAAGCTGCATCATACGGGCTGCGCGCGGCAAGGCCAACGACCGATTTCGACTAAGCATATGCGCGCCATGCTTGCCATCTAGCGCTTGCCGCTGTGCTGCTGGAAGGCGGGGCAGGCGACTTGCAGCAGCGAGCGGTCTTCCAGGCACACGGCCGACAGTTTTCCACCCCAGACGCAGCCGCTATCGAGTCCGATCAGGTGCTCCCGCAGCTGCAGTCCCAGCGCCGACCAGTGGCCGAAGACGATGGTGTCGCCGGCGCTGCGCCGTCCCGGCACGTCGAACCACGGCAGCAGGCCGGAGCCTGGCGGCGGGCTGCCGCTCTCCTTCATCTTGAAGTCCATCACGCCTTCCGGCGTGCAAAAGCGCAGCCGCGTCATGGCGTTGACGATGCAGCGCAGCCGGTCGGCGCCCTGCAGGTCGTCGCGCCAGGCGGCCGGCTCGTTGCCGTACATGGTGCGCAGGAAGGCCACCCAGCTGTCGCTGCGCAGCATCGCGGACACTTCCCCGCTCAGGGACAGGGCCTGGGCCGCGCTCCATTGCGGCAGCAAGCCCGCATGCACGAGCACGTGGCCGTCGTGCTCCAGTGCCAACGGCCGCTGGCGCAGCCAGTTGATCAACTCGTCGCGGTCGGGTGCGTCGAGGATCTCGGCCAGCGTATCGGACGCATGCTCGGGGCGGATGCCGTTGGCCACGGCCAGCAGGTGCAAGTCATGGTTGCCCAGGACGCTGTCGGCCAGTCCCTGCTGCGCCAGCGCGTACACGTGGCGCAGCGTGGCCAGCGAGGCCGGGCCGCGGTTGATCAGGTCGCCCGCGAACAGCAGGCGGTACGGGCCATTCGCTGCCGCCTGGATCCGTTCGATCAGTTCGATGGTTTGTGCATGGCAGCCTTGCAGATCGCCGATAAAGTAAGTTTTCATATGTGCCGGGGTGAAGTGAACTACGCGCCTGCATTATAAGCATGCCTGCCCTTTGGTGTTGGGTGCATTCCTGGTCGGTACCCGATTTCGCGCACGGCCGGCGGGAAGAAAAGCGGATGCAGATTATGCTGCCGGAGATTTAATGGGGCGGCATTTCCCGCTGGCGTATATCGATAATCATCCGCCAGCGTGTTTATCGGAATGGATAGCCGCGCCACGCTGGTCTTGCAAGCGGCCTGCGCAGGAGGCCGGAATACCACTCATCCATGTTTATTTATTTTATACGCGCACTTTCGGCATATTTTTCATTGAATCTTAATGTGGAGCAGATAAATAAGCCGATAGCCGTGATTCAATAGGCGATGGATTATGCAATGCTACGCAGATGTTTATGCAATGTAGTATATTTCACGCTTATTTTATTATTTAAATTAATATAAAGGATGTACGGGATGGATCTGTCTACGATGACGATGCTGGAATTGCGCAAGCTGGAAGATAATATCAAGCAGGAATTGAACAGCCGCGAACGTGAAGATTTGAACAAGGCGCGCGAACAGATCATGGCCATCGCGCAGCAGGCGGGCATTCCGCTGAAACAACTGATACTCGACGGCTTGCACCCGCGCACGGGCAAAGTCGCGGTGCGTTACCGCCATCCTGACAATGCGACCGAACAATGGACAGGCCGTGGCCGCCAGCCGCTGTGGGTCAGGCAATGGGTGGAATCGGGCAAGTCGATCGATCTGCTGCGCGTATAATTCGGTATACTCTTGGCGCAGTAGCAAGCTGTCAGCCCCGCGCTGCACTTTGCCAGGCACCCTATTTGACCCTCTTTATACCGCCCACACCATGCTTCCATTGTCCAGAACGATCTTCAAGGCCTACGATATTCGCGGCATCATCGCTAAAACCCTCGATGCCAGCGTGGCCCACAAGATCGGTCAGGCATTTGGCCAGGCCGCTCTGGCCAAGGGCGAGCAGCGGGTCGTGATCGGCCGCGATGGCCGCCTGTCGGGGCCGGAATTGACGGCGGCGCTGGCGCAGGGCTTGCAAGCGGCAGGCGTCGACGTGATCGACCTGGGCGTGGTGGCCACGCCGATGGTCTACTTCGGCACGAATGTGCTCGACACGCGCTCCGGCATCATGGTCACGGGCAGCCACAATCCGCCCGACTACAACGGCTTCAAGATGGTGCTGGCCGGCGAAGCGATCCACGGCGAAGCGATCCAGGCCCTGTACCACAGCATCGTCGCGCACGACGGCAGCGCCAGCAGCACGCCAGGCAGCTATGCCACGCACGATATCCGCGCCGCCTATTTGGAGCGCATCCTGGGCGACGTCAAGCTGGCGCGTCCGATCAAGATCGCCGTCGACTGCGGCAATGGCGTGGCCGGCGCATTTGCGGGCGACCTGTTCCGCGGCATGGGCTGCGAGGTCATCGAACTGTTCTGCGAAGTCGATGGCAATTTCCCGAACCATCATCCGGATCCGGCGCATCCGGAAAACCTGCAAGACCTGATCCGCTGCCTGGCTGAGGCGGACGCGGAAATCGGCATCGCTTTCGACGGCGACGGCGACCGCCTGGGCGTGGTCACCAAGGATGGCCAGATCATCTACCCCGACCGCCAGATGATGCTGTTCGCGGCCGACGTGCTGACCCGCCACCCAGGCGCGCAGATTTTGTACGACGTCAAATGCACGCGCCACCTGGCGCCTTACATCACCAAGCATGGCGGCGTGCCGCTGATGTACAAGACGGGCCACTCGCTGGTAAAAGCCAAGCTGCGCGAGACGGGTGCGCCGCTGGGTGGCGAAATGAGCGGCCATATCTTCTTCAAGGACCGCTGGTACGGTTTCGACGACGGCCTGTATTCGGCTGCGCGCCTGCTGGAAATCCTCACGCGCGAAGCCGACCCGTCAAGCCTGCTGAACTCCCTGCCGCAGTCCGACAGCACGCCCGAACTGCACCTGGAACTGAAGGAAGGCGAGAACGTCGCGCTGATGGACATGCTGCGCCGCGACGCCGTCTTCCCCGGCAATGAGCAGATCATCACCATCGACGGCTTGCGCGTGGAGTATGCGGATGGTTTCGGCCTGGCCCGCTCGTCGAACACCACGCCGGTGATCGTCATGCGCTTCGAAGCAGAAACGCCGGCAGCGCTGGCGCGCATCCAGGGACAGTTCAAGAGCGTGATCCTGGCCGCCAAGCCAGACGCTGTGCTGCCGTTCTGACAGCATGGCCGGCCAAGCTGGCGCACAGGCGCCCTTGAAAATCCTGCTGGTGCGGGTGTCCTCGCTGGGCGATGTACTGCATAACCTGCCGATGGTGGCGGATATCGCCCGCCATTATCCGGATGCGACCATCGACTGGGTGGTCGAAGAGGGTTATGTCAGCCTGGTGCGCCTGAATCCGCGCGTGGGCACCATTTTCCCGTTCGCGCTGCGGCGCTGGCGCAAGAGCCTGGGCAAGAAAGAAACGCGCGCGGAAATCGCCGCCTTCTTCCGCAGCCTGCGGCAGACGCATTACGATTATGTGTTCGATACCCAGGGCTTGCTCAAGACGGGCATCATCATGGGTGCCGCGCGCCTGGCGCCGGGCGGGCAGAAAGTCGGCCTGGCCAATGGCAGCGAAGGCTCCGGCTACGAAGGCATCTCGCGCATTTTTCATACGAAAAGCATTCCGCTCGACCCGCACACGCATGCGGTAGCGCGCGGCCGCCTGGTGGCCGGCGCGGCGCTCGGCTATACGGTCGATACGCCGGCCGATTTCGGTCTGCCGGAAGTGTCAGGCAGCGAGCCGCGCCCGGACTGGATGGGCGAGGCCCCTTACTGCGTGTATTTCCACGGCACGGCGCGCGACGCCAAGAAATGGGCGCCGGAAAACTGGATCGCCCTGGGCCACGCGCTCGCTCCCATGCCGATTTTGCTGCCCTGGGGTTCGCCCAAGGAAAAGGCGGAAGCCGAACAACTGGCGGCCAGCTTGCCCAACGCGCGCCTGCTGCCGAAGCTGTCGATGGAAGACGCCACCCTGCTGGCGCGCCATGCGGCGCTGGTGATCGGCGTCGACACGGGCCTGACGCATATCGCCGCCGCCTTTGTACGTCCGACGGTGGAAATCTATGCCGATTCGCCGCTGTGGAAAACGGAAGGCAACTGGTCGCCGAAAATCATCAACCTGGGCGATAAAGGTGCGCCGCCCGGCGTGCCGGAAGTGCTGGCCGCGGCGCAGCGCCTGCTGGCCGACTATCCTCCCGCCTGACTTCAACCGCCTGACTTCAACATCAAACAAACATGCGACTTCTTTATACCCTTGCCTGGTGGCTGGCCTTGCCCCTGGTGCTGGCGCGGCTGTGGCTGCGCGGACGCCAGGAACCCGGCTACCGCCAGCATTGGGGCGAGCGTCTGGGCTTTTACGGGCGCCAGGCCACACCTGCCCCCGACACCATCTGGCTGCACGCCGTCTCCGTCGGCGAGACGCGCGCGGCCGAGCCGTTGATCGATGCGCTGCTGGCCGCATGGCCCGCGTGCCGCATCGTTCTCACGCACATGACGCCGACGGGGCGCGCCACGGGCAAGGCCCTGTTCGCGAAACACGGGGCGCGCCTCGTGCAAAGCTACCTGCCGTATGACACGGGCGCCATGCCGGCCCGTTTCATCCGCCATTTCGCGCCGCGCATCTGCATCCTGATGGAGACGGAAGTGTGGCCGAATTTGATCCACCAGTGCAATCGCTACAAAGTACCCGTGGTGCTGGCCAATGCGCGCCTGTCGCAGCGATCGCTGGGCAAGGCGCAGCGCCTGGGGAAACTCATCGCCGATGCGGCGCGCGGCATCACCCTGGTCGCGGCGCAGACGCAGGACGACGCCGATCGCGTACGTCAGCTGGGTGTGCAGGACGTGGTGGTCACGGGCAGCATCAAGTTCGACGTCGTCGTGCCCGAAACGGCGCTGGCGACAGGCGCCTGGCTGCGCGGCGCCATCGGCACACGTCCCGTGCTGCTGTGCGCCAGCACGCGCGAAGGGGAAGAGCAGCTGATCCTCGATGCTTATACCCGCGCCAGCCTGCCCGCGAATGCACTGCTGTTGATCGTGCCGCGTCATCCGCAGCGCTTTGACGAGGTGGAAAAACTCATCGCGGCGCAGGGCTTGGCCGTGCAGCGCAGGTCCGGTCTGGGCCAGGATGGCATCGTGGCTGCGGGCACGCAGGTGCTGCTGGGCGACTCGATGGGCGAGATGTTTGCGTATTACGCGGCCTGCGATTGCGCTTTCGTGGGCGGCAGCCTGCTGCCGCTGGGCGGGCAAAACCTGATCGAGCCGGCGGCCCTGGGCAAGCCCGTGCTGATCGGCCCCCACACCTTCAATTTTGCGCTGGTGACCGAACAGGCGATTGCCGCCGGCGGTGCCGCGCTGGTGGCGGACGCCGACGCGCTGATGGCGCAGGCGGCGGCCCTGCTGCAGGATCCCGCGCGCCTGGCGGCCATGGGAGAAAAAGCGCTGGCGTTTGCCAGCCAGCACCGGGGCGCCACGCCGCGCACGATCGCTGCGATCCAGCCTTTGCTGCCAGCTTAATTGAACAGGACTGGTAATTCCTGCGAGCGTTTTCTGAGCGCCTGCTTGGCCCCATCGTAATCGGGATAGATCGATTCCACGGTGGCCCAGAAGCGGGGGCTGTGGTTCATTTCCAGCAGGTGCGACAGTTCGTGCGCCACCACGTAGTCGATCAGCGGCAGGGCGAAATGGATCAGGCGCCAGTTCAGGCGGATCTTGCGCTCGATGGTGCAGCTGCCCCAGCGCGTGCCGGCCGACGACAGCGACAATGAATCGTAGCGCACGCCCAGCTTGTCCGCATACACGTCCAGGCGCGCCTCGAACAGCTGGCGCGCTTCGTGCTGGAACCAGCCCTTCACTTTTTCCTTCAACTGCTGTTCGCTGCCCGTGGGCGTAACCCATACGTGCAGCTCATTCGTCTCGCGCTGGAAGCTGGCGCGGTGGCGCGGCGCCTGGTGCAACCGCAAGGTAATGTCGCCGCCGAGGTAGGGCAGCACGGCGCCATCGACCCAGGCCACGGGCGGGCGCTGCTGGCGCTGCACCTTGCGCTCGCCCCGTTCCAGCAGTTTCGAGACGATCCAGCCTTGCTTGGCGCGGATGGCGTTGTCGATTTCGGCCAGGGTGACGCGCTTGGGCGCCGTGACGCGCAAGCCGTTATCGTCGATCATGAAGCCGATGGAACGGCGCGTGGAACGGCGCAGGGCAAATTCGACGAGGTGGCTGTCCAGTTGCAGCTGGCGCAGTGGCGGGCCATCGGCGGTGCGTGGCGGGGAAGGCAGGGGAGGCGGGGCAGGACGAGCGATGGGGGGCGCGAGTGCCACTAGCGGTGGCGCCACGGGCGGCGCTGGCGGTGCCGTGGGGCGCACCGCCGGGGGCGTGCTGGTCGAGACGTCATGCGCGAACAAATCCAGTTGCTGGTCGCCGACCCTGATGGTCTTCATCTGCTGGCGCAGTGTCGGCTCCTGGATGACCGCGCTGATGCCGTCTAGCCAGCGTTGTAGGCGTGAGGCGAAATGACGCGCATTTCTGATTCTATCCAATTTTCCACCTGTTGCATCATGCTGTCCGGGGTTTGCCCTTCCGGCGAAATCGGTTTGCCTATCGAGACGGTGATCAGTCCCGGGCGTTTGAGGAATGACTGCTTGGGCCAGCATTCGCCTGAATTATGCGCAATCGGCACCACCACGGCGCCCGTGGCGATAGCCAAACGCGTGCCGCCGCTCTTGTACTTGCCCGCCTGGCCCACGGGAATGCGGGTACCTTCAGGGAACATGATAATCCATTGGCCATCTGCCAGGCGGCGCTTGCCATGCGCGACGACGCTCTTGAACGCATGCTTGCCCTGTTTGCGGTCGATGGGGATCATGCGCAGCAGCGCCATGGCCCAGCCGAAGAAGGGGATGTACAAAATCTCCTTCTTGAACACATATACGAGCGGACGTGGCAGGCTGGGAAGCAAAAAGATGGTTTCCCAGGCCGACTGGTGCTTCGAGAGCACGATGGCCGGCGCATCGGGGAAGTTCTCGGCGCCCTTGACTTCATAGCGGATGCCGCAAATGACCTTGGCACACCACAGGATAAACACGTTCCAGCGCGAGGTGACCCAATAGCGCTTGTTATAGCTCAATGGCGCGGCAAAAAAGCACACGCAGGCCCAGACGATGGTGGCCACGATCATGATGATCATGAACAGCAGGGATCGCAGGAACAGGGAAATATTACGCAATGCGGTTCTCCGAAGATTAGATACTGAATGCCACGGTGGGCACCGCTGCCGCCGGCGCCTTGAGCAGGTGGCTGACGACGGCGGCCAGGTCGGGGAAGACCTGGGTGCCAGGCGGCAGGCCGCCCGTTTCATTGGTCTTTTCGCCTTTGCCCGTCAAGACCAGGTAGGGCACGCAGCCGCTAATGAAGCCTGCCTGCAGGTCGCGCAGCGAATCGCCGACCGTGGGCACGCCTTTCAAGCTGGTGTTGTAGCGCTGCGATATTTCATGGAACATGCCCGGTTTCGGCTTGCGGCAATCGCAATTGTCCGCGCCCGCATGCGGGCAAAAGAAGATGGCATCGATATCGGCGCCCACTTGCTGCGCCAATGTGTGCATCTTCTGGTGGATCGCGTTCAAGACCGTCATGTCGAAATATTCGCGCGCGATGCCCGACTGGTTCGAGGCGATGACGACGCGATAGCCTGCCTGGTTCAGGCGGGCGATCGCTTCGAGCGAACCGGGGATCGGCAGCCATTCGGCGGGCGACTTGATGAAGTCCGGCGAGTCATGGTTAATGACACCGTCGCGGTCGAGAATAATCAGCTTCAGCGCCGGCGTGCCCATTATGCCGCCAGCTTCGAAATGTCTGCCACGCGGTTCATCATGCCGTGCAGCGACGACAGCAAGGCCAGGCGGTTGTTGCGCAGGGCGACATCCTCGGCCATCACCATCACGTCGTTGAAGAAGCCATCGACATCGTCGCGCAGCTGCGCCAGCGTTTGCAGGGTGCTGGTGAAGTCGCCCTTGGCGAAGGCCGCGTCGACTTCCGGCTGCACGCGCGAGACGGCGGCGGCCAGTTTTTTCTCCGCCTCGTCCTGCAGCAGCGCCACGTTGACGCCGCCGGCGGCGACCTGGCTCACGGCTTCTTCGTTCTTTTTCAGGATGTTCGTGATGCGCTTGTTGGCGGCGGCCAGCGAGGCGCTTTCCGGCAGGGCGGCAAACGCCTGCACGGCTTCCAGGCGCTGCACGATGTCGTCCAGGCGGTCCGGGTTTTGCGCCACGACGGCTTCGATTTCATTCGGCGAAAAACCGCGCTCGCGCAGGATGCCGCGCAGGCGATCCAGCATGAAGGTGGTGACGTCCGCGACCGGGTCCTTGAAGCCGGGAACGGCTGCGAACTGCGCGGCGGCATCGGCCAGCAAGCCCTGGATCGACAAAGGCAAGCGTTTTTCCAGCAGCATGCGCAGCACGCCCAGGGCATGGCGGCGCAGCGCGAATGGATCCTTGTCGCCCGTCGGCGCCAGGCCGATGGCCCAGATGCCGACCAGGGTTTCGAGCTTGTCGGCCAGCGCCACGGCGGTACCGGTGGCGGTCGATGGCAGGCTGTCGCCGGCAAAGCGCGGCTGGTAATGTTCGGAGGCGGCCAGCGCCACTTCCTCGGCTTCGCCGTCATGGCGCGCGTAGTACGTGCCCATGATGCCTTGCAGCTCGGGGAATTCGCCTACCATGTCGGTCAGCAAATCGGCCTTGGCCAGCAGGGCGCCGCGTTCGGCCAGGGCGACGTCATATTGCAGCTTGGCGGCGATCGCGCCGGCCAGCGACTTGACGCGTTCTGTGCGGGCCGCTTGCGTGCCGAGCTTGTTGTGGTAGACGACATTGGCCAGCAGCGGCAGGCGCGATGCCAGGGTTTTCTTCTTGTCTTGCTCGAAGAAGAACTTGGCGTCGGACAGGCGCGGGCGCACGACGCGCTCATTGCCGCCGATGATGTGTTCAGGGGTGTCCGTTTCGATGTTCGACACGATCAGGAAGCGCGAGCGCAGCTTGCCTTCGCTGTCCGTCAGGGCGAAGTATTTCTGGTTCGTCTGCATGGTGAGAATCAGGCATTCCTGCGGCACGGCCAGGAATTCTTCCTCGAAGTGGCACTCATACACGACCGGCCATTCGACCAGGGCCGTGACTTCATCGAGCAGCGCTTCGGGCATCAGCACCTGGTCGGCGCCGGCCTTGTCCAGCAGCTGGGCGCGGATGCGCTCCTTGCGTTCTTCGTTGCTGGCGATGACGCTGGCGTTGAGGATCAGCGACGGTGCATAGTTCTCGGCGTGCGCAATGGTGATCGGCGCGCCGTCGGTGAGGAAGCGGTGGCCCAGGGTGGTGCGGCCGGCCGTCAAACCCAGCAAGGTCAATGGCAGGATATTGATGCCGTGCAGGGCGATCAGGCTGTGGGCCGGGCGCACGAATTGCACGGTGCTGCCGTCCGGGCGCTGATAGCTCATCAGCTTTGGAATCGGCAGCTTGGCGGCCGACTCGGCCAGGGCAGCTTGCGCGCCCGTGGCGAGCTGGCTGCCGGGTGCCGTGTAGGTGTAGAAGAAGCTTTCAGCCTTGCCGTCGGCGGCGCGTTCCAGCTCGGCCACCGTCAGCTCGGGGAAACCCAGCGCGGCCAGTTTCTTGGCCAGCGGCGGCGTGCCGTTGCCGTTCGCGTCCAGCGCCACGGAGACGGGCAAGACTTTTTCGCGGATCGATTTATCGGGCGAGACTTCGCGCACGTTGGTGATGGAAACGGCCAGGCGGCGCGGCGAGGCGTAGCTGGTGGCGACGCTGTCGGCTTCCAGGAAGTCGCGCGCTTTCAGTCCGTTGACGATGCCGGCCGTGAAGGCGACGCCCAGTTTGGCCAGCGCTTTCGGCGGCAGTTCTTCGGTCAGCAGTTCGATGAGCAGTGTTTGGTTCATGGTGTTCTTGTCTGGTACGGCGGTGTATGAGCTAGGCAATCAAGCGGCGGCGGGTTGGTCTGCGGCGGGCAGCATCGGGAAACCGAGGCGCTCGCGCGAGTCGTAATACGCTTGCGCCACCAGGCGCGACAGGGTGCGCACGCGGCCGATGTAGGCGGCGCGTTCCGTCACCGAGATGGCGCCACGCGCATCTAACATATTGAAGCTGTGCGAAGCCTTCATGATCTTTTCGTAGGCGGGCAGGGTCAGTTGCAGTTCGATCAGGCGCTTCGCTTCCGCTTCGTAGTTGCCGAACTGTTCGAACAGCAGGTCCGTATTCGCGTGCTCGAAGTTGTAGGTCGATTGCTCCACTTCGTTCTGGTGGAAGACGTCGCCGTAGGTCAGTTTTTTCGTGACCCCGTTCTCTTCCCACTCGGTCCACACCAGGTCATACACGTTTTCCACGCCTTGCAGGTACATGGCCAGGCGTTCGATGCCGTAGGTGATTTCGCCCAGCACGGGCTTGCAATCGAGGCCGCCCACTTGCTGGAAGTAGGTAAATTGCGTCACTTCCATACCGTTCAGCCAGACTTCCCAGCCCAGGCCCCAGGCGCCCAGGGTCGGGCTTTCCCAGTCGTCTTCGACGAAGCGCACGTCATTCTGCTTCAAATCCAGGCCCAGCGCGGCCAGCGAGCCCAGATACAGGTCGAGGATGTTTTCCGGCGCGGGCTTGAGCACCACCTGATACTGGTAATAGTGCTGCATACGGTTCGGATTTTCGCCATAGCGGCCATCTTTCGGGCGGCGCGACGGCTGCACATACGCGGCGCGCCAAGGCTCCGGGCCGATCGCGCGCAGGAAGGTGCCGGTGTGGAAGGTGCCGGCGCCGACTTCCATGTCGTAAGGCTGGAGCAGGGCGCAACCTTGCTTGTCCCAATAGGTTTGCAAGGTCAGGATAATTTGTTGAAATGTGAGCATCGTATGAGTTCGCCGCGCGGGAGGCTGCGCTTTGTTAAGGTTTGCTTGAAGCCCGGACACATGCTTGGAAGCGCGTCCGGGCCGGGGTTTTGCTAATTTTAGCGGTTTTTACGGGCCCACTGTGACTCTTCGGGCAATATCTGCCGCTTATTGCTGCGCGGCGCGGCCACGGCGGGCGGCGCGCGACAGCAGGAAGGCCGTCAGCAGGGCCAGCGCGGCCAGGGCCAGCACCAGTTTGTTGCCGTAAAGAATGTATGGCGTCATGCCGCCCATGCCTTGCACCTTGGCCGCCAGGGTGGCTTGCTGTTCCGGCGGCAGCAGGCTTTGCACCACGCCCTTGCCGTCGATGACGGCGGTGGCGCCCGTATTCGTCGAGCGCAGCATCGGGCGGCCCGTTTCCAGGCTGCGCATCTGCGAGATCTGCAGATGCTGCGGGATGGCGATCGAGTCGCCAAACCAGGCCAGGTTCGAGATATTCAGCAGCACCGATGCCGACTGCTTGCCATTGCGGTGGGCGCTGACCAGCTGGCCGGCGATTTCCTCGCCAAACAAGTCTTCGTAGCAGATATTCGGCAGCACCAGCTGGTCGCGCACGGCCAAAGGCGCTTGCACCTCGGCGCCGCGGCCCATGTCGCCCAGCGGGATGGCCATCATGGCGACAAACCAGTGCAGACCGGGCGGCACGAATTCGCCGAACGGCACCAGGTGGTGCTTGCGGTACTGGTAATACGGTCCCGGCGTGCCGTTGGGCGTGATCCCCACGGCCGCATTGTAAAAGCGCTGCTGCTCGTCGAGCACGGGCATGCCGACCAAAATCGAGCTGCCCGTCTGCCGCGCATACGTCGCCAGGCTATCCAGATAGCCGGGCGGCAGCTGGTGCGGCAGCACGGTGACGGCCGTTTCCGGCGTGGCGATCAGGTCGGCCGGCGCGCTGGTGATGGCGCTTTGGTACATCTGCAGGGCGCCCAGCACAAAGCCGGGGTCGAATTTCTGCTGCTGCGGCACATTGCCCTGCAGCAGGCGCACCGTGATCGGGCGTCCGACCGGGTGCGTCCACGCCACATATTGCAAGCCGATGCCGGCCGCGTACAGCGCGATCAGGCCGCCCAGCGCGAACCAGCGCGTGCGGTGCGTGAGCAAGAGCAGGGCGCCGGCCGACAGCGCCGCCAGCCAGCCCAGGCCATAGGCGCCGACGATGGGGGCGAAGCCGGCCAGCGGGCTGGCGTTGTGGGCGTAACCGGTAGCCAGCCACGGGAAACCCGTAAACAGCCAGCCGCGCGTCCATTCGAACAGGGTCCAGGTCGCGGGCAGCACCAGCAGGGTCATGGCGGGCAGGGACAGCACCCAGCGCTGGCGCAGCCAGGCGGCCGCGCCCATGGCCAGGGCCACGTAAATGGCCATCAACAGGGCCAGCAGGGCCACGGCGACGGCGGCGATCGGCGCGGCCATGTCGCCATAGCGGTGCATGGAGATGTACAGCCAGTGCGTGCCGGCCGCGCACCAGCCGAAGCCGTAGGCCCAGCCGATCAGCGCGCCGCCCTTGACGCTGGACGAACGCAGCACCTGGTAGAACAGCACGCCCAGGCTGAGGATTTGCAGCGGCCAGTAGCCGAAAGGGGCGAACGCCAGCACGGCGACGGCGCCGGCGATGGCGGCAGTCAGCATGCGCGCCCAGGTGCTGCGGGGCGGTTTGGCGGGGGCGTTGGGGTCGGCGCGTCTGAAACGCATTTACAGGACGCGCATGTCAGAGTTCCAGTTCCGGCACGTTGGGCAGGCGCTCGACGAGCAGCACGTGCACCTGGCGCGCATCGGCGCGCAGCACCTCGAAGCGCAGGTTGCCCAGGTCGAAAATATCGCCCTTGTGCGCCATGCGGCCCAGGTACTTCGACACGAGGCCGCCGATGGTGTCGACGTCGTCGTCCACCAGGTGGCTGCCCACTTCTTCGTTGAATTGTTCGATCTCGGTCAGCGCCTTGACGCGCCAGCGGGGGCCGAACTGGCCTTCCTTCAGCGAGAGGATATTGTCCTCGGCTTCGTCGAAGTCGTATTCGTCCTCGATATCGCCGACGATCTGTTCCAGCACGTCTTCGATGGTGATCAGGCCGGCGACGCCGCTGTATTCATCGACGACGATGGCCATGTGATTGTGGTTGGCGCGGAAATCGCGCAGCAGCACATTCAGGCGTTTCGATTCGGGGATGAAGATGGCGGGGCGCAGCATGTCGCGGACGTCGAAAGTTTCTTCTGCGTAATAACGCAGCAAGTCTTTCGCCAGCAGGATGCCGATGACCTTGTCGCGCTCGCCTTCTATCGCGGGGAAGCGCGAGTGGGCGGTGGACAGGACTTCCGGCATCCATTCCTCGATCGGCTTGCTGATGTCGATGACATCCATTTGCGAGCGGGGAATCATGATGTCGCGCGCACAGAGATCCGATACCTGAAACACGCCTTCGATCATCGACAGGGCGTCGGCGTCGATCAGCTTGCGTTCATGCGCATCGTGTAGAACATCGAGCAATTCTGCACGGTTCTCTGGCTCGGGGGAAATGAGTGCGGTCAGGCGTTCAAACAGTGACCGGTGGGGCTTGACGTCAGTTCTGACGCCACTAGGGTGCTCGGGCATAGGAGGCGTGAGCCGTTGTTGCGAAGGGATATAGGATACACCAAAAGTGGGGGAATACCGGATTTCCCCGCTTTTGATGCAAATTTAATACGTTGAAGTGCGCCGTTGCCCGATGTTTTACGCGGCGTCCGGGCCCAGCACGCGTGCGCGCAAGGCCGCCACGTCGGCTTGCCAGTCGGCGAAATGCTCGCTGTCCTGCCACAGCTGGCGCAGTTCCGACGACTCGGCCGTGATGCGCTCGAAGGCCAGGCGCGCCTTGTCCAGCAGCGGCGGCGTCACCTTCCTCTTGCAGGCGGCGACCCACTCGTCCACTTCCGCCGTGGCCGGATCGTCCTCGCCCGGCTTGCCCAAGAGGCGCGCGATCACTTCCAGCGCGGCCAGCGCTTCGGCGGCGAACGGCGCTTCCAGCTCCGTTTCCTGGCTGTCGATGACGTTGTCGAGCGTCGCCTCGACCAGTTCCAGGGTTTTATATTCGTGCAAGTCCTGCGCCCAATCCATGGCGTAGTCGTTGCCGAAGGCGTCAGTGGCCCAGGTTCCCATGGTCTTACTCCTTGTACGGGTCGGTGATGCCGAGCTTGGCCAGGATGTCCGTTTCCAGGCCCTCCATTTCGGCCGCTTCTTCGTCATCCATGTGGTCGTAGCCCTGCGCATGCAGCACGCCGTGCACGATCAGATGGGCCGTGTGCTCTTCCACGCTTTTCTTCTGCTCCGCCGCTTCCTTTTCCAGCACGTCGGTGCACAGGATGATGTCGGCGCGTGTCGGCTCGTCGTCGCTTAATTCTTCGCCTTCGTTGTAGGCGAACGTCAGCACGTTGGTGGCGTAGTCCTTTTCGCGGTAATCGCGGTTCAAGGTACGGCCTTCTTCCGCGTCGACGAAGCGGATGGTGAATTCGGCGGGGGCGAACAGGGCCGCCTTGACCCAGCGGCGCACTTTCGGGCGCGTGATCAGGGTTTCCAGGCGGGCGTCCGGATATTGCACGGACAGGGACAGTTTATTTTTTTCGGACATTTTTGGCGGCAGCTGGTTTCAACAAGGGGAGTAACTGGGCGGCGTCGGCGTTGGCCGCCTGCGCCGTTTCATAGGCGTCGACGATGCGCGCGACGAGCGGATGGCGCACCACGTCGGTGCTGTTAAATTGCGTGAAGCCGATGCCGCGCACGTCTTTCAATACGTGCACGGCGTCGATCAGGCCGCTCGTCTGGCTCTTGTGCAGGTCGACTTGCGTGACGTCGCCCGTGACCACGGCCTTGCTGCCGAAGCCGATGCGCGTCAAAAACATCTTCATCTGTTCGACGGTGGTGTTTTGCGCCTCGTCAAGGATGACGAAGGCGTGGTTCAGGGTGCGCCCGCGCATGTAGGCCAGCGGGGCGATCTCGATCACCTGTTTTTCAAACAGTTTTTGCGTGCGGTCAAAGCCCAGCAAATCATACAGCGCATCGTAGAGGGGACGCAGATACGGGTCGACCTTTTGCGCCAGGTCGCCCGGCAGGAAGCCCAGGCGTTCGCCCGCTTCGACGGCGGGGCGCGTCAAGATGATGCGCTTGACGGCGTCGCGTTCGAGCGCGTCGACGGCGCAGGCGACGGCCAGGTAGGTTTTACCCGTACCCGCCGGGCCGACGCCGAAGCTGATGTCGTGTTCGAGGATGTCGCGCAGGTAGGCGATCTGGTGCGGCGTGCGCCCGCGCAGGTCGGCGCGCCGGGTTTTCAGCACGGGGCTGGCGATATCCGGCTCGACGAAGGTGCTGACGGGTGCGTTGGCGTGGTGTTCCGAGGCGGCGGACAGGCCCGCACGCTGTTCCACCAGGGCCAGCTGCACTTCTTCCAGCGGCACGACCTTGTTGGCGATGGCGTAGAACTGCTCGAGGATTTCCACGGCGCGTTCGGCATTGCTGCCGCCGACGATGAATTTCTCGCCGCGGCGGAAGATCGTCACGTCGAGGGCGGCGGAAATCTGGCGCAGGTTTTCATCGAGGGGGCCGCACAGGTGCGCCAGGCGCGTGTTGTCGAGCGGCTCGGGGATGAAGTAATGCGGCTGTATCGGGGCTTTGGTTTTCAACTGGCTCTTTTCAATGCGGGTGCGCTGGCGACGAGTTCGCCGCGCAGGGTGTAGGAATGGCTTTCGGTGATGCGCACGTCGACCAGCTGGCCGATCAGTTGCAAACCGTCAGGGCCGGCGTCGAAGTTGACCACGCGGTTGTTTTCCGTGCGGCCTTGCAGTTCGCTGTCATTGGTGTCCTTCTTCGAGCGGCCTTCGACGAGGATGGTTTGCACGGTGCCGACCATGGCCAGGCTGTATTTGCGCGTGTTGGCGTCGATGGCCGCCTGCAACTGTTGCAAGCGAGCCAGTTTGACGTCATGCGGCGTGTCGTCTTCCAGGCTGGCGGCCGGCGTGCCGGGGCGCTTGCTGAAGATGAAGCTGTAGCTGTTGTCGAAGCCCACGTCGGCGATCAGCTTCATCATGGCGTCGAAGTCGGCCTGGGTCTCGCCGGGGAAGCCGACGATGAAGTCGGACGAAATGGCCATGTTCGGGCGCACGGCGCGGATGCGGCGGATGATGGACTTGTATTCGAGGCCCGTGTAGCCGCGCTTCATGGCGCCGAGCACCTTGTCGGAACCGTGCTGCGCGGGCAAATACAGGTGGTCGACCAGCTGCGGGATCTTCGCATAGGCATCGATCAGGCGCTGCGTGAATTCCTTCGGGTGGCTGGTGACGAAGCGCATGCGAGCGATGCCGGGGATGTCGGCCACGTATTCGAGCAGCAGGGCGAAGTCGGCGATCTCGCCGCCTTCCATCGCGCCACGGTAGGCGTTGACGTTTTGCCCCAGTAGGGTGATTTCCTTGACGCCCTGGGCGGCCAGGCCCGCCACTTCCGTCAGCACGTCCTCGAAGCGGCGCGACACTTCCTCGCCGCGCGTGTAGGGCACGACGCAGTAGCTGCAATATTTGCTGCAGCCTTCCATGATGGACACGAACGCCGAGGCGCCTTCCACCTTGGCCGGCGGCATGTGGTCGAACTTTTCGATTTCCGGGAAGCTGATGTCCACTTGCGCGTCGCCGCTGGCGCGGCGCAGCTCGATCATCTGCGGCAGGCGGTGCAGGGTTTGCGGGCCGAAGACCATGTCGACATACGGCGCGCGCTTGACGATGGCGTCGCCTTCCTGCGACGCCACGCAGCCGCCCACGCCGATCAGCAGGTGCGGCTTGGCCAGTTTCAGCTCGCGCAGACGGCCCAGGTCGGAAAACACTTTTTCCTGCGCCTTTTCGCGCACGGAGCAGGTATTGAGCAGGATCACATCGGCATCTTCCGGCGTGTCAGTGCGCACCAGGCCATCGGAGGCGCCCAGCACGTCGGCCATCTTGTCCGAGTCGTACTCGTTCATCTGGCAGCCGAAGGTTTTAATGAATACTTTTTTCTGCATGGCGTCGGGTGCTTATCGGTAAATGTGGCGGCAAATAAGTGGGACAAATAATGGAGCAAATCAGTGTGGCTGCAAATAAGCTGGGCAGGGGGCTTGCGCTGTGCGCCGCTCGGGGCGGGAGGCGGTGGATGACCGGCCGGGCGCCTCTGGCTGCCCGGCGGCAGGCTCGCTGCAAGTTCAGGCCATAGTTTAGCGTAAATCGCCGGGGCGGGCCATGTTGTGCTTACCTTGCCGACAAGGTTGTCGCCTGTATATGTGGCCCTGCATCGTGATGCTCAAAAGCATTTATTGCCGTGCGACACCATTGATTTGTAACAAGTTGCTGCAAAGCCTTGTGTGCGCCCGCTGGCATCCTAATGTGTTGAAATAGCATCGTTGCCAAGCCAACCAGCAGCTTGATTGATATTTAACAATCAGGAAGTTTGCGCGAGGCGCAGATGCCGCGTGTTTGGGCTAGTATATTGCCTTATATGCAATTCATTTCAGTGGATTGCACGTGCTTTTACTCACGCGGCAAATTGCGTACGTTGGCTGGGCGTGGCTGTGCGAGTCCTGTGCAGGCAGTGCGATACGGAGGAAAGGCGGGGGAGGGCTGAATCCGATGACAGACGTTTATTTGAACACTCTAAGCCAGCCTTAAGTTCGTATCGGCATTATTTTCTACATTCACCAGACGAGGAAAAATCATGGCACATCATGCATTAGCATCGCAAGAGAGTTACAACCCGAACCACCTGCTGGATATTCTGCTGAGCAAGATGCAGCTGAAAAACGATGCAGCCCTGTCGCGTCTGCTCGAAGTGGCGCCACCCGTCATCAGCAAGATCCGCCATCACCGCTTGCCGGTCGGCGCCTCGCTGCTGATCCGCATGCACGAAGTGACAGGCATGAGCATCCGTGACCTGCGCGACTTGATGGGCGACCGCCGCACCAAGTATCGTCTGTCCGACGCCCAGGGCCGTCCAAAGGCGGAAGACCGCGGCGATGCGCAAGAATCGAATTACGCGCACTGATGCGGCGGTGGCGCGCTGACTGTGCCGCTTGCGTAGCTGCTGGCGGCAACAGGCCGGCGTGGACCGGGCAGCATGGACACACCGCAGTACCCTTGACGGCTTTCGCTTTGCAGCGAGAGCCGTTTGCGTTTGCGGCCATGTTTAGCTCAGCAGTGCCGAGGTGATTTCGTCATAGCGCAGTTCCGTCTCGCGGAACAGCTGCAGATACGTGTCTTCGCCCAGGCCCAGCGCATCCCAGGCCACCGGCGAGACGCGCGGCACCATGTCGTCGCCCGCCTGCGCCAGGTCGAGCGCGCAGACGACGGCATTGGCCACGTGGATCAGCGACGCGAGGAAGCCTGCTCCCGGCGCTTCCGGCTGCAGATAGTTGCCCAGCGCCAGGCGCATCGTGTCGGAAAAATTCCAGTGTTCGGCCAGCGCCACGCCGGCTTGCACGTGATCCACGCCCAGTACGGCTTGCTCCGCTTCGAGCAGGCTGCAATCGTGCGCCGCCTGGTGCGCGATGACTTGCGCATAGTGCGCGGGGAAACTGCTGACCAGCACCAGGCGGCCGATGTTGTGCAGCAAGCCGGCCGTGAACGCGTAATCCTGGTTGAAGCGGATTTGCCGCGCCAGCACCTTGGCGCAGGCGGCCGTCGCCACCGAATGGCGCCAGAAGGCCTTGTCGTCGAAACCGGGGCAGCGTCCTTCCGGGAAGCAACCTGTGATGGCCGCCGACGTGATCAGGCTGCGCGTGGTCTGGAAGCCCAGGTAAGTGATCGCCTGCTGGATGGTGGTGGCTTTCACTTGCAAGCCATATTGCGAGGAGTTGGCCAGGCGCAGGGTTTTCGCCGTCAGCGCCTGGTCGTACGATACTTTTTTGGCCAGCACGGAAATATCGACGTCTTCCTGGTCGATGCTGTTCAATAGTTCCATGACGACGGCGGGCAGCGAAGGCAAGTCATCGAGGTGGGCGACGATGTCGTCGAGCGTCAGCTGGGTACTCATGCGGCCTCTCCCGTGCCCAGGCGGTAAGCCGTGACATAGCTGCGCAGCAAGGTGGTGGCCGCGTCCAGGGGATCCTCGGGGTCATGCTTGCGGAACAGATAGGCCAGCCGTTCGCTGTCGGCCGCCTGTTGCGCGGCGATTTCTTCCGGCGAGGGGGGCGGCGCCTGGATCGGCAGCATGTCGATGTTGTGGCGCGGCATCAGGGCCAGCATGTTTTCCGTCAGTACCGCGCCTTGCGGCAACAGCACTTGTCCATGCGCATCGAGCAAGACATCCGACAAGACCATGCCAGGACGAACTTGTTCCAGGGGTAGATGTTGATGCATGACCGCCATGACGACTCCTTAGATGATTGCGGGATATTACCATTGCCATGACGCAATGTCTCAACCTGTATCAAGGCCTGGTGGAAAACGGCATTGCTGTAAATCTTGCCAATAAGCATGTCATACCGTACATTTGATTCAGGCTGTTGTCCGCTGACGTCACTGCGCCCGCGCCGCGGGCTGGCGGCCTGGCCCGGGGAGTGTTGATTGATGGTGAGTATCCAAGTCCGGCTGACCCTGCTTTTTGTCGTGATCGTCACCCTGGTGCTGGGCATTTCGGGTAGCTATACCCAATATACCTTGAGCAAGGAACTCGAATCGGGCAGCGCGCGTCTGCGCAGCGGCGTGCTGACCCGCTTGCAGACCAGCTTGCCGTCCGCCCTGTGGGACCTCGACAAATCCAAGGTCGACAGCATCGTCGCGGCCGAAATGCTGCCGCCGGAACTGGTCGGCATCCGCGTCTACGACGCCTCCGTCGGCCTGTTCGCGGGCGAAGTGCGCGACGCGGCCGGCACCCTGGTGCCTTTGACCTCCGACGTGGCCATGGGCGGCACGCCCGTCGAGGCGCCGCTGGTGTTCCGCGACGCCGTGGCCGCGGCCACGGGCGGCAAGCCGGTGATCGTCGGCAAGGTCATCGTCAATTTCAGCCGTGCCCAGATCGATGCGGCCCTGCGCGGCGAAGTGCGGCGCAAGGTGCTGGAAGTGTTGCTACTTGACATCATTTTGGTGGGCGCCCTGGCGCTGAGCCTGCGCATCGTCTTTGGCCCCTTGAAACAGTTGCGCGACGGCTTGTTCGACCTGGCCACGCGCGGCAGCGATGACGTCGAAGAGCTGCCGGAAAACCGGCGCGACGAGCTGGGCGACGTGATCCGCGGCTTCAATGCCGTGCAGCGCAAGCTCAAGTCCATCATCGAGGGCAGCCGCGAGGCGGAAGACATGGCGCGCCGCTCGCAGCAGGAGACGGCGCAGGCCATGGACGAGTTGCGCCGGGCGCAGGAATCGTTGCTGCAGTCGGAACGCCTGGCCTCGCTGGGCAGCCTGGTGGCGGGCGTGGCGCATGAAATCAACACCCCGGTCGGCATCGCGCTGACCAGCGCCTCGGTGCTGAAGGAAGCCACCGATGGCATCAGCGCGGCGGTGGCGGGCGGCAGCGTGAAGAAGACCGATATCGTGCGCTACCTGGAAACGGCCGGCGAAAGCACGCGCCTGATCATGAACAATGCCTACCGCGCCGCGCACCTGATCCACAGCTTCAAGCAGATCGCCGTCGACCAGGTCAGCGAAGCGCGCCGTTTGTTCGAATTGCGCGACTATATCGGCGAAGTCATCTCGAGCCTGCAGCCGACCCTGAAAAAGACGCGCATCCGCATCGATATCGATTGCCCGCCCGGGATCATGCTCGACAGCTATCCGGGCGCGCTGGCGCAGGTGCTGACCAACCTGGTCCTGAACTGCGTCGAGCACGCCTTCGATGCGGACACGGATGGCCACATCCATATCGGCGTGCACGGCGACGACGACTGGATCGCCATGCAGGTGCGCGACAATGGCCGCGGCATCGCGCCCGACATGCTCGACCGCGTGTTCGACCCGTTTGTCACCACGCGGCGCGGACAGGGCGGCACGGGCCTGGGCTTGAATATCGTATTCAACTTGATTGCCAAGCAGTTTGGCGGCACCATCACGGTCAGCAGCACCTTGGGGCAGGGCGCGACGTTCCTGCTGCGCCTGCCCAAGGTGACGCCATTGCCGGAAGGCGCCGCCAGCGTTCCGGCCGGCCAGGCATAGGCAAGGAGACAACACATGGCACAGATGGAAAATAGTCAGCAAGTGGCGCTTTTGCGCGGGATCAATGTCGGCCGCGCCAAGCGCGTGGCCATGGCCGACCTGCGCAAGCTGCTGGGCGACCTGGGTTTTGCGCAGGTGCGTACCGTGCTCAACAGTGGCAACGTCGTGTATGACGGGGGCAAGGTCGCGCCGGCCGACGCCGCTGCCCGCATCGAGGAAGCGCTGGTGCTGAAACTGGGCGTGGCGGCCCGGGTGACGGCGCTGTCGGCCAGCCAGTTTGCCGAACTGATCGAACAAAACACCCTGGCGCCGGCGGCCGATGCGGCCCGTCTGCTGACCTTGGTGCTGAACAATCCGGCCGACATGCTGCGCCTGGCGCCCCTGGCGCAGCGGCCGTGGCAGCCGGAAGCGCTGGTCCTGGGGCGCTGGGCCGCGTATGCCTGGTGTCCCGATGGCGTGTTGGCCAGCAAGGTGGTGGCGGCGCTGGGCGTGCTGCTCGGCGATGGCGTCACCTCGCGCAACTGGGCCACCATGCAAAAATTGCATGTGCTGCTGAACGGGCCGGAGGCGGCCGCCACCTCTTCATTTTCCAAGGAGTACTGATGCCTACCATTCACGGTACCTTCGACGTCACCATCACCCCGGAAACCTTGTCGGACACGGCCGCGCAATCGGGGCTGGGGCGCCTGTCGCTCGACAAGCGCTACCACGGCGCCCTCGACGCCAGTGCGCGGGGCGAGATGCTCAGCGCGCGCGCCAGCGTGGCCGGCTCGGCAGGCTATGTGGCGCTGGAGCGGGTGGAAGGCACGCTGGACGGGCGTCACGGCAGTTTTTATTTGCAGCACAGCGGCATGATGACGCGCGGCGCGCCGGCCTTGTCGGTGACGGTGGTGCCCGATACGGGGACGGAGCAATTGCAAGGGCTGTCGGGCAGCCTGGCCATCCGCATCGAAGAGGGCAAGCATTACTATGCTTTCACGTATGAGATTGCTGACACGCCATGAACTGGGAGATCGTCAAGGGCGTGCTGATATTGCTGGTCGCCGTCAGCGTCCTGGGCACGGCCTTCGTGCTGATTTCCGCCTCGGGCACGGACAAGGCGGCCTGCATCGCGCGCGCCCTGAAGTCGGGCATTCCTGTGGGCAATATCGAACGGGTTTGCCGCTTGCTGGACAAGTGAGCATCAAGTGAGCATCAACCCAGGCACGGCAGGCAAAAAAAAATTCCGCGCAAGGCGGAATTTTTTTTAAGGCAGCGGCATCGGCTGCCGGAATAGGGTCAGCTATCGAATTTTTCCTGTTTTTCACCGTGCATGCTAAAGGCCAGCAAGCCCAGTCCCACCAGCAGCATCGAGACCATGCTCGCTTCGGGCACGGGCGGCGGCACGTTCGTTTGCTGCACGGCCGGGGCCGTGGCGGCTGCGGACGGAGGCAGTGCGCCGTGGCGCGCACCGGTGCTGCTCCAGCGCGGGGCCGCGTTGAGCATGGTGCCCTGCGCCAGCAGGCGCGCATACGGCAAGTCCGGTGTGTCCCAGCCGGGATTGTCGGCAGTGCTGGTGAAACCGAGACTGTCGTCGCTCACGACCTGGGCTTGTGTCGTGGGCGGGGTGCTGGCCGCCGCACTGCCGGCGCACGCCGACAGCGCCAGCATGGCCATGCCTAGCGGCTGAAGTAACTTCATCTTTGACTCCCTGGTTCACCGTGCGGTGCGGTCGAAAACCGGCCTGCGCCTGGACGGACAATGCGCCTGTACGGGGGCGTATCACGATTTTTCTGAAGAGCTCTTATTACAGCACAAGTCGTGGCAATTTTGCTACGCTTATTTGCTTTAAATTACGAATATTTATCATTTTGATAGCGTGATGGCTATCGCTGCCGCACACTTTGCATGAGCACGCTATCGCCGAAAAACACTGTTGTTTTTTTGTGCGAATCGCCAGCAGGAAAACAGTATATTGATTAGTATATTGTTTATCGCATGATGATCAATATGACCGCCTGTGGGAGGGCACGATGGAGACAGTCGCAACACAACACGCCGAATACAACCTCGACGCCATGCGTGGCTCGGCCTACAAGGCCAGCTCGCTGCTCAAGGCCATGGGCAATGCCGACCGATTGATGCTGCTGTGCCAGCTATCGCAAGGCGAGCATTGCGTCAGCGACCTCGAACAAAAAGTGGGCATCGGCCAGCCGACCCTGTCGCAGCAGTTGGGCGTGCTGCGCGAAGAGATGCTGGTGGCCACGCGGCGCGACGGCAAGCAGATCTATTACCGCGTCGCCAGCGCGCCCGTGCTGGCCGTGCTGCAAGTGTTGTACGCGCAATTTTGCTCGCCACGCCCCACGTTCAACGACGAAGCGGACTGAGTATTTCCATGCACATCGACTGGCAGCATTTCACGCCGTGGGCCTCGCTGGCCGGCGGCATGCTGATCGGCTTGGCCGCGGCCCTGCTGATTCTGTTCAATGGCCGCATCGCCGGCATCAGCGGCATCCTCGGCGGCTTGCTGCGGCCGCGCCGTGGCGACCTGGGCTGGCGCATCGCCTTTCTTGCCGGCCTGGTCGGCACGCCCTTGCTGTATTCGCTGTGGCAAGCCTTGCCGCCCGTGCGGATCGATGCGGGCACGCCCGCCCTGATCGTGGCGGGCTTGCTGGTGGGCGTGGGCGTGCGCTATGGCGCCGGCTGCACCAGCGGCCACGGCGTGTGCGGCCTGTCGCGCCTGTCTCCCCGTTCGCTGGCGGCCACCATGGCCTTCATGGCGGCCGGTTTCCTCACCGTCTATCTGTTGCGCCATCTGTGAGCAAACTTATGAGCAAGCTGATCCTTTCCCTGTTGAGCGGCCTCGTCTTTGGCCTGGGCCTGATCGTTTCCGGCATGAGCAACCCGGCCAAGGTACTCGGTTTCCTCGACCTGGCCGGCGCCTGGGATCCGTCGCTGGCGCTGGTGATGGGCGGCGCCATCGGCGTGGCCATGCCCGCCTTCTGGCTGGCGCGACGGCGCGGCACGGCGCTGCTGGGCGAGCCCATGCAATTGCCAGTATCGCGGCGCATCGACCGGCGCCTGCTGCTGGGCAGCTTGGCCTTTGGCGCGGGCTGGGGCATCGCCGGTTTCTGTCCCGGCCCCGCCCTCGTCTCCCTGCTGGCGGGCCAGCCGAAGGCGTGGCTGTTTACCGGCGCCATGCTGGCCGGCATGCTTGTCTTTGAAGTGCTGGAGCGCCGCAAGCTGCCGGCGCCGGCCTGAGACGGTACAATCTGGCGCATCGCCACTTGAAGATACCCGCCTGACATGAAAACCGTGATTTTCCGCGCCGGCGCGCGCGCCGCCCTGTTGTGCAGCGTGCTGGCGCTGGCCGCCTGCGGCAGCTTGCTGAAGAAAGATGCTCCGCCCGCTCCCGTGCCCGTGGCCGACACCTTGCCCAATCCGCAAGTGTTGCTGCTGGGCGAAGTCCATGACAATGCGCAAGGCCAGCGCCTGCGCGTCGAGGAATTGCGCCGCCGCCTGGCGACCGGCTGGCGTCCCGTGATTGTCATGGAACAGTTCGACCGCGAAAACCAGGCCTTGCTGACGCGCGCCGCGCGCGATTGCGCCGACCCCGATTGCATCATCCGCGTGATGGAACAGCCGCGCTGGGACTGGAGCTTGTACCGGCCCGTGCTGGACCTCGTCGTCAGCTACCAGCTGAGCCTGGTCGCCGGCAACCTGTCGCCCGCCGATGCCTCGCGCATCGTGCGCGACGGCATCCAGTGGGCCATGCCGCCCGCCATGGTGGCCACGTACCTGGCCGCGCCTGTGCCGGCCGATATCCTGGACGGGCAAGAGAAGGAAGTCCAGGCGGCCCGCTGCAATATGCTGCCCGACATGATGATCAAAGGTGTCGTCAACGCCCAGGTGGCGCGCGATATCTGGATGGCCAAGCTGATCCGCGACCAGGCGCCGCGCGACGTGGTGTTGATCGCCGGCAACGACCACGTGCGCAAGGATATCGGCGTGCCCCGCTGGCTGAAGCTGGCCGACCCGCAGCTGAACGTGCGCAGCATCGGTTACCTGGAGCAGGGCGGCAGCGGCTACAAGGGCACGTTTGACCTGACGCAAACGATGCCCGCGCAACCGCGCCCGGACCCGTGCGCCAAATTCAAGAAATAAGGTTCAAGCAATAAGCGCTACTGCTGCACCCGCACCAGGGCGCTGACCCGGCTTGCCGTATCGAGCAGTTTCGGCAAGCTGTGTTCCAGCAGGTGCGCGACGGACGGCCCCGCCGTCTGGCCGCTGACGTTGATGGCCGCCACCACCTTGCCGGCCCGGTCGAACACGGGCGCGGCCAGGGCGATCAAGCCCTGTTCCAGCTCTTCCTGCACCAGGCACCAGCCCTGGCGCCGTACTTGCGCAATCTCTTCCATCAAGAGATCGATATCGACCTTGGTCGCCGGCGTGATTTTCAGCAGCGCCATCTTCGACAGCCGTTCGCGTAGCACCTCGGGCGCCAGGCCCGACAGTAAAACCCGTCCCATCGAGGTGCAGTAGGCAGGCAGGCGGCTGCCGATGCCCAGGTTGATCGACATGGTGCGGTGCGCGGACAGGCGCACCACATACACGATGTCGTCGCCGTCGAGCACGGTGGCCGAGCACGACTGGCGCAAGGTCTGCATCAATTCTTCCAGCAGCGGCTGCGCCTGCGTCCACACGGGCAGAGACGACAAATAGGCATAGCCGAGGTCGAGCACCTTCGGCGTCAGGCGGAACAGCCGCCCATCCGCTTCCACGTAGCCAAGATGCAACAAGGTGTGCAGGATGCGCCGCGCGCCCGCGCGCGTCAGCTGCGCCCGCTCCGCCACTTCGCTCAGGGTCTGTTGCGGCGCGTCCGCGCCAAAGCTGCGCAGCACGGCCAGGCCCCGCGCGAACGATTGCACATAGCTGTCGCCAGGACGCGGCGCGCCGTCGGCATCGAGGGTTTCTTCGGCGGAAAGGGGCGTGCTGCTGCGTGCGGTCATGGCGATTCCAATTGGTCAAGGTGGCAATTATAGCCATGGGGCCGGCGAAAACGGCAAATTGACAAGCGCCCCGATCAGGCATATTCTCACGAATAAGTTCTAAATACGAATATTTGTTCGTTATACGAACAAATGTCTGATGAGTTTGATTGGGAGGAGACAGGCAATGATCGACAAACTGCGTTCCAGCGTGCTTGATGCGCTGGCCGATATCCACGATGGCGCCACCGTCATGATTGGCGGCTTCGGCGGCGCGGGCCAGCCGGCCGAGCTGATCGACGGCTTGATCGCCCAGGGCGCGCGCGACCTCGTCATCGTCAACAACAATGCGGGCAATGGCGACACGGGCCTGGCCGCCCTGCTGAAAAACGGGCAAGTGCGCAAGATCATTTGCTCGTTCCCCCGTCAGGCCGATTCCCATGTGTTCGACGCGCTGTACCGCGCGGGCAAGCTGGAGCTGGAATTGGTACCGCAGGGCAACCTGGCCGAGCGCATCCGCGCCGCCGGCGCCGGCATCGGCGGCTTTTTCACGCCCACGGGTTACGGTACGGACTTGGCCAAGGGCAAGGAAACGCGCGAGATCGACGGCCGCATGTATGTGTTCGAGTCGCCGATCCACGCCGACTTCGCCCTGATCAAGGCGGAGCAGGGCGACCGCTGGGGCAACCTGACTTACCGCAAGACGGCGCGCAACTTCGGCCCCATCATGGCCATGGCCGCGAAAGTCAGCATTGCTTCCGTGCATGAAGTTGCCGAGCTGGGCAGCATCGATCCCGAGCACGTCATCACGCCGGGCCTGTTCGTGCAGCGCCTGGTGCAAGTGCCGCGCACGGCCACCGGCCCCGCCGGCTTCAAAGCTGCCTGAGGAATATCAAGTGAATAAATGGAATCGAGATCAAATGGCGGCCCGCGTGGCGGCCGACATCCATGAAGGCAATGTCGTCAACCTGGGCATCGGCTTGCCGACCCTGGTGGCGAACCACTTGCCGGTCGGCGCGGACATCATCCTGCACAGCGAAAACGGCGTGATCGGCATGGGCCCCGCGCCCGCGCCGGGCGAGGAAGACTACGACCTGATCAACGCGGGCAAGCAGCCCGTCACCCTGCTGGCGGGCGGCAGTTACTTCCACCATGCCGACAGCTTCGCCATGATGCGCGGCGGCCACCTGGACATCTGCGTGCTGGGCGCGTTTCAAGTCTCCGCCACGGGCGACCTGGCCAACTGGCACACGGGCGCGCCCGACGCCATTCCCGCCGTGGGCGGGGCCATGGACCTGGCCATCGGCGCGAAAAAAACCTGGGTCATGATGGAATTGCTGACCAAGACGGGTGAAAGCAAGCTGGTGCAGGCATGCACGTATCCGCTGACGGGCATCGCCTGCGTCAGCCGCATCTACAGCGACCTGGCCGTGCTCGACCTGTCGCCCGCCGGCGCCACGGTCGTCGAACTGGTGGATGGCTTGAGTTTCGAGCAGTTGCAAGCGTTGACGGCCGTGCCGCTGACGGACGGACGCTGATTCACCGCCCATTCAATACACTTTCTTGGAGGAAAGAACATGACTCATGCTTACATTTGCGACGCGCAGCGCACGCCGTTTGGCCGCTATGGCGGCGGACTCGCCGGCGTGCGCGCCGACGACCTGGGCGCCGTGCCCATCCGCGCCTTGATGGCGCGCAACCCCAACGTGGACTGGAACGCCGTCACCGACGTGCTGTACGGCTGCGCCAACCAGGCGGGCGAGGACAACCGCAACGTGGCGCGCATGGCGGCCCTGTTGGCGGGACTGCCCGACAGCGTGCCGGGCGCCACCCTGAATCGGTTGTGCGGCTCGGGCCTGGACGCCATCGGCAGCGCCGCCCGCTTCATCAAGAGCGGCGAAGCGGGCTTGCTGATCGCCGGCGGCGTGGAAAGCATGAGCCGTGCGCCGTTTGTCATGGGCAAGGCGGACAGCGCCTTTTCGCGCGGCATGAAAATGGAAGACACGACCATCGGCTGGCGCTTCATCAATCCCTTGATGAAGGCGCAGTACGGCGTCGATTCGATGCCGGAAACGGCGGAAAACGTGGCGTCGGATTTTGGCATCAGCCGTCTTGATCAGGATGCATTCGCCCTGGCCAGCCAGGTGAAAGCGCTGGCGGCGCAGCAGGCGGGCGTGTTCGACAGTGAAATCTGCCCCGTCAGCATCGCCCAGAAGAAGGGCGACCCTGTCATCGTTGCCCGCGACGAGCATCCACGCGCCACCACCTTGGAAACCTTGACGAAACTCAAGCCCGTCGTGCGCGCGGACGGCACGATCACGGCCGGCAACGCGTCCGGCGTCAACGATGGCGCGGCGGCCCTGCTGCTGGCCGACGAGGCCAACGCGGCCCGCTTTGGCCTGACACCCCGCGCGCGGGTCGTGGCCATGGCGACGGCTGGCGTGGCGCCCCGCATCATGGGCATCGGGCCCGCGCCCGCCACCCTGAAAGTGCTGGCCATGACGGGCTTGACCCTGGCCGACTTCGACGTCATCGAATTGAACGAAGCATTCGCCGCCCAGGGCCTGGCCGTGCTGCGCCAGCTGGGTTTACCCGACGACGACCCGCGCGTGAACCCGAACGGCGGCGCCATCGCCCTGGGCCACCCGCTGGGCGCGTCGGGCGCGCGCCTGGCCATGGCGGCCGTCAACCAGCTGCACCGCACGGGCGGGCGCTATGCACTCTGCACAATGTGCATCGGCGTGGGGCAGGGCATCGCGCTGGTGCTGGAACGGGTCTGACCTCCAGCGCGTCCGGGCAGGCACCATGCACTGTGCACTGACACAAGATGCGGCATCGGCATCGGCCAGGGCATCGCGCTGGTGCTGGAACGGGTCTGATTCCACCCGCCCGCAGGTGAAAAAAGTTGCCGGCGATACGTATTAACGCGTATGCCGGGCGGCTTTTTGACCCTGATCAAGGGCGTATGATGCAAAACCAGCCCGGGCAACCTGGCTGGCGTTGGCTTTTTCACACGAACAAGAAGACTGATATGACATCCCACGATACTCCGCATGACGTTGCGCAGCTGACATCCCAGCAGCGCATCAAGGCCATCATTGGCGCTTCCTCCGGTAACCTGGTCGAATGGTTCGACTTCTATATTTACTCGTTCTGCGCGCTGTACTTCTCGCACGCCTTCTTCCCTTCCGGTAACCCGACGACGCAGCTGCTGCAGACGGCCGGCATCTTTGCCGCCGGCTTCCTCATGCGTCCCGTGGGCGGCTGGCTGTTCGGCCGCATCGCCGACAAGTACGGCCGCCGCCAGTCGATGATGATTTCCGTGCTGATGATGTGCGGCGGCTCGCTGATGATCGCCGTGCTGCCCACGTATGAAACCATCGGCGCCTTCGCCCCGTTCCTGCTGCTGGTGGCGCGCCTGTTCCAGGGCTTGTCCGTGGGCGGCGAATACGGTACCAGCGCCACTTACATGAGCGAAGTGTCGGAATCGGGTAAGCGCGGTTTCTTCGCCTCGTTCCAGTACGTGACCCTGATCGGCGGTCAGTTGCTGGCGCTGCTGGTGCTGGTGGTCTTGCAGCAATTGCTGACCCTGGAAGAATTGCGTGCCTGGGGCTGGCGCATCCCGTTCGTCTTCGGCGCCTTGGCCGCATTGGTGTCGCTGAACCTGCGTAAATCCCTGACGGAAACGACCACCGCCAGCGAGCGCAAGGACAAGGACGCGGGCAGCTTGCGCGGCTTGCTCAAGCACAAGCGCGCCTTCATCACCGTGCTCGGCTTTACGGCCGGCGGCTCGCTCGTGTTCTACACGTTCACCACCTACATGCAGAAATACCTGGTCAACACGGCCGGCATGGATACCAAGACGGCCAGCGCCGTCATGACGTGCGCCTTGCTCGTCTACATGATTTTGCAACCGGTGTTCGGCGCCTTGTCGGACCGCATCGGCCGCCGCACCTCGATGCTGTTCTTCGGCGGCCTGGCCACCCTGTGCGTGTTGCCGATCATGCATGCCTTGAAAGACATCACCAGCCCGTACGCGGCGTTCGGCCTGATCATCATCGCGCTGGCCATCATCAGCTTCTATACGTCGATCAGCGGCTTGATCAAGGCGGAAATGTTCCCCGTCGAAGTGCGCGCGCTGGGCGTGGGCCTGTCGTATGCGGTCGCCAACGCCATGTTCGGCGGTTCGGCCGAATACGTGGCGCTGCAGTTCAAGGCCTGGCACGTGGAAGAGTATTTCTATTGGTATGTGACCATCATGTGCCTGATTTCCTTCATCGTCGCCATCCGCATGCCGGACCCGAGCCGCTCGGGACTGCTGAAGTAAGCTTGCCGTAAAATAAGGGGACACTGCGGTGTCCCCTTTTTCATCACCGCCTTTTTATCGTGCCGATCAGGAGTTTCCATGTCGTATGTCATTGCCGCAGCCATCCAGCCCAGCGTTCCCGTCAGCGGCAGCGTTGATACTTTCCCCGTCCACCGCATCTATTGCGTGGGCCGCAACTATGTCGACCATGCCCAGGAAATGGGCCACACGGGCCGCGAGGCGCCGTTTTTCTTCATGAAGCCTGCCGACGCCGTGCTGCCCGTGCCTGCCGGCACGACGGGCGAGTTGCCATACCCGGCGCAGACGCAGGATTTCCAGCACGAGATGGAACTGGTGGTAGCCATCGGCAAGGGCGGCAGCGATATCGGCGTGGCCGATGCGCTGAGCCATGTGTGGGGCTATGCGATCGGCCTGGACATGACGCGCCGCGACGTGCAGGGTGCGGCGAAAAAGCAGGGCCGTCCGTGGGAAACGGGCAAGGCGTTCGAGCACTCGGCGCCCATCGGTTCCATCACGCCGGCCGCGCAGGCGGGCGACGTCAGCCATGCCGCCATCACCTTGCACGTGAATGGCGAGCTGCGGCAAAGCAGCAGCATCGACATGCTGATCTGGAATGTGGCGGAAACCATCGCCGACCTGTCGACCTACTTTACCTTGCAACCCGGCGACCTGATCTACACGGGAACGCCGGCCGGCGTGGCGGCCGTGCAGCGCGGCGACGAGCTGGTGGGGGCCATCGATGGCCTGGAGACCTTGCGCGTGAAAGTGGTCTAAGTTGTCAAGGAGACTGGCATGATGAATGACACGTATGCTGTGGCGCAACCCACGCGGGCCGGGATCGACGCCCTGGCGGGGCCGGCCCTGCTGGAATTTGGCACGGGCTGGTGCGGCCACTGCCGCGCCACCCAGGCGCCGCTGGCCGCCGCCTTTGCGCAGCACCCCGAGGTGCCGCACCTGCGCGTGGAAGACGGCCCCGGCCGCGCCCTGGGACGTTACTTCCGGGTGAAACTGTGGCCGACCTTGATTTTCCTCAAGGATGGCCAGGAAGTGGCGCGCCTCGTGCGCCCGCTCGACAGCGCGGAGATCGCCAAGGCGTTCGCCTTGATCGACGCGTAGGCGGTTTCCATCATTTCTTGCCGCACCGCACCACTGCGCGTATCATAAGCCGCTTACAGCAAGATCAACCGCATCCTTCGTGATGCAGGCGCGATCATCGCCGGCCCGCTCCACCCGGAGGGGCCGCAGGCAAGGATTCACCACAAATGACCGATGCCGCGATGCCGACGCGCGGGTCTGGTACGGAATGCCTGGCGATACGCCGGGCCTGATACACGTCGCCCATCCCCTGACGCCTTTCCTGCCGTGCCCCGGGTAACCGGATGGCGCACGACCGTTGTTTCTCTAAATCAGCACTGATCACGGCGCGTTAGCGCGCGTTGCCGGCAGTTCGCTACGGCAACTAAAACCGTTGTTTTTTGTTTGCAAATTTAATAGCAAATGCGCAGCAAATGCATGCACGCAAGGCTATGATATGCGAACGACACGGAGACAACGTGCTGTGCTGCTGCCTGAAAAAACATCCAGAGAATGGCCTTTAGACACCCTCCCCAAGGAGCGCAGTAAATGAGCACCCCCCCCAAGAAAAATTCCCCCGGCACGGTGCTGTTCGCCAGCCTGATCGGCACCACCATCGAGTTCTTTGACTTTTATATCTACGCCACCGCCGCCGTGCTGGTGTTTCCGAAACTGTTCTTCCCCGCCGGCGACCCGTCGGCCGCCGTGCTGCAGTCGCTGGCCACGTTCGCCATCGCCTTCTTCGCCCGTCCCATCGGTTCGGCCGTGTTCGGTCACTTCGGCGACCGCATCGGCCGCAAGGCAACCCTCGTGGCCGCCTTGCTGACCATGGGTATTTCCACCGTCATCATCGGCTTGCTGCCGACGTACGCCGCCATCGGCACCCTGGCACCGCTGCTGCTGGCGCTGTGCCGTTTCGGCCAGGGCCTGGGTCTGGGCGGCGAGTGGGGCGGCGCGGTGCTGCTGGCCACGGAAAACGCGCCACTGGGCAAACGCGCCTGGTACGGCATGTTCCCGCAGCTGGGCGCGCCGATCGGCTTCTTCCTGTCGGGCGGCATCTTCCTACTGCTGAGCGAAACCATGACCGATGAGCAATTCTTCAGCTACGGCTGGCGCATCCCGTTCCTCGCCAGCGCGCTGCTGGTCATCGTCGGCCTGTACGTGCGTTTGAAGATCACGGAAACGCCGGACTTCCAGAAAGTCATCGACAAGAACGAGGTCGTCAAACTGCCGGTGGCCACCGTGTTCCGCCAGCATGGCCGCATGTTGTTCCTGGGCACCATCATCGCCCTGGCCACTTTCGTGCTGTTCTACCTGATGACGGTGTTCGCGCTGAGCTGGGGTACGACCAAGCTGGGCTTCACGCGCAAGGAATTCCTCGTCGTGCAGCTGTTTGCCGTGCTGTTCTTCGCCCTGACGATTCCATTCTCGGCCGTGCTGGCCGACCGCCGCGGCCGCCGCGCCACCCTGATCTGGGTCTCCGTCGCCATTGCCATCTTCGGCCTGGTGCTCGCGCCCATGTTCGGTTCGGGCGTGACGTGGGAAGTGACGGTCTTCATGGCTGTCGGCCTGGGTCTGATGGGCATGACCTACGGACCGCTGGGCACGATGTTGTCCGAACTGTTCCCGCCCGAAGTGCGCTACACGGGCGCGTCGCTGACGTTCAACCTGGCCGGCATCCTGGGCGCTTCGCTGGCGCCGTACATCGCTACCTGGCTGGCCACGAACTATGGCTTGCAATATGTGGGCTATTACCTGTCGCTGGCAGCCGTGCTGACCCTGGGCGCGCTGCTGATGGTAGGCAAGCCACGCGCGGGCAAGGAAGCCTGGCAGTAACACCCCTCTGACCCCACCGGTCCCGAAAGCCGCCAGCTGCAACGCTGGCGGCTTTTTTTGTCGGTAAAACACCACGCCGCCCGCCTGCCGAGATTCTTGTTGACAGTCAAAATCGGCTGGTGGTAAGGTGTGCACACGTGTGCAATGCAGTGCAAGTCTTGAAAAAGCACATCCCGGGACAGTGACACCGCAAGATAGCGGTGCGGTCTGAAGTACCACAACGACAACAAACTTGGAGTGAGACGATGAAGATGCGCAATGTTGCGATTGCTATAAGCCTGGCCCTGCCGATGACGGCCATGGCCGCCGAGGAACGCCTGTCCGTGCTGTGTTCGGCCGACATGGAGTGGTGCCAGCTGATGAAGAACCGCTTCGAGGCGGAAAGCAAGATCAAGGTATCGATGATCAGGAAGAGCGCCGGCGAGGCCTACGCGAAGATCCGCGCCGAAGCGTCCAACCCGAAATCGGACATCTGGTGGGGCGGCACGGGCGACCCGCATCTGCAAGCGGCCGCCGAAGGCTATACGGAAGAATACAAGTCGCCCACCCTGCCCAAACTGCAGCCGTGGGCGCTCAAGCAGGCCGAGACGGCCAAATACCGCACCGTCGGCATCTACATCGGCATCCTGGGCCTGGCCTACAACGAAAACGTGCTGAAGAAGAAAAACCTGCCGCCGCCCCAATGCTGGAAAGACCTCGTCAAGCCCGCCTACAAGGGCGAGATCGAGATGGCCAACCCGAACTCCTCGGGCGCCGCCTACAACGCGCTGGCCACCGTGGTGCAGCTGTTCGGCGAAGAGGAGGCATTCGATTTCCTGGCGAAAATGGGCCAGAACGTCAGCAAGTATCCGAACGCGGGCGTGGCGCCCGGCGAGGACGTGGGCCGTGGCGAAGCGGGCGTGGCCATCGGTTTCATGCATGACCTGATGAAGCTCACCGTGGCCGGCTTTCCCGTGAAAGTCTTGCCGCCCTGCGAAGGCACGGGTTACGAGATCGGCTCGATGAGCATCGTCAAGGGCGCGAAAAACATGGAGCAGGCAAAGAAATTCTATGAATTCGCCCTGCGTCCCGACGTGCAGAGCGAAGCCGTGAAGGCGCTGGCGTTCCAGATCCCGTCCAACGTGGCCGCCACCATTCCCGCCGCCTCGCCCCGCCTGGAAAATATCAAGACCATCAACTACGACTTCGCCAAGTATGGCGCCTCGGACACGCGCAAGCGTTTGCTGCAACGCTGGACGACACAGATTTATTCTGCCGGCAATTAAGGCGTAAGGACTGTCATCGTACCGAACCTGCCGCATGCCGCAATGGCCATGCCGGCGGGTCTACTTAGCTGGATAGAGACCTCATGAAAAAGATATTTTACGGCTGGCTGCTGGCCGCCCTGGCAGCGTTGTGCCTGTTGCCCTGGCAGCAACAGGAAGCGGGATTGTTTGCCGGCGAATGGTTGCGCGACGGCCAGTTCTTCAGTGACCGTGGCGCACCGGCCGTGCTGCACCTGCTGTCGTTCGGCGCCTGGCCGCTGGGCGTGTTCTTCGCCCTGATCGCCGCCAGCGCCGCGCTGGTGGCCGGCAATCCCCACCGCAAGACCCTGGGCCTGGGCCAGATCGCCATCGGCGGCGCCGGCATGCTGTGGCTGGCATGGCTGGGCTGGGGGCCGTTGGCCGCCGGCACGGGCCTGGGCTTCGGCGCGCTGCTGCTGGCGCTGTGCCTGCTGTTCCTCCTCACCTCGGGCGCGGCCGCCTGCGGCGTGTGCCGCGGCGACGCCTTCGTCGCCGGCGCCATTGGCCTCATTATTTGCCTGATCTCCCTGTTCGTGCTGTTCCCCGTGGCGCTGATCCTCGTCAGCGCCGGCCAGCCCATGGATGATGGAGGCACGGGTGCCGCTGCCCTGGCGCGCCGCCTGGCGGACCCCGGCATCTGGAGCCTCAATTGCGTGTCCGGTCCCGGCCGCTGCGGCGTGGCCTGGAACACCCTGGCGCTGGCGCTGCTGACGGGCGTGTCGGCCACCTTCCTCGGTCTCGTGTTCGCCCTCTTGGTGACGCGCACCAATGGCCGCTGGGTACGCCCGATGCGCGCCATTACGATACTCCCCATCGTCACGCCGCCCTTCGTGCTGGGCCTGGCCCTGATCCTGCTGTTCGGTCGCAACGGCGCCATCACGGGCCTCGTCGGCGACCTGTTCGGTATCGAGCAGAGCCGCTGGCTGTACGGCATGACGGGCGTGTGGCTGTCGCAGATGCTGGCCTTTGCGCCGATTGCCTTCATGACATTAATTGGTGTGGTGGAAGGCGTCAGCCCTTCGCTGGAAGAAGCATCGGGCACCCTGGGCGCCAGCAGCTGGCAAACCTTCGTCAAGGTGTCGCTGCCCTTGATGCGTCCAGGCATCGCCAATGCCTTTTTGCTGTGCTTTATCGAAAGCATGGCCGACTTTGGCAACCCGATGGTGCTGGGCGGCAATTTCCACGTGCTGTCGACGGAAATCTTCTTTTCCGTGGTGGGCGCCTCGAACGACCAGGGCCGCGCGGCGACTTTGGCCATCGTGCTGCTGACCTTTGCCGTGGGCGCCTTCTTCATCCAGAACTTGTGGCTGGGCAAGAAATCGTATGTGACGGTGACGGGCAAGGCCGACCACGGCGGCCACGCCTCGCTCAACCCGCGCCTGAAAACCATGCTGTGGACCATCGCCCTGCCATGGTTCGCCTTCACGGCCCTGATCTACGGCACGGTGGTGGCGGGCGGCTTCGTGAATAACTGGGGCCAGGACAACGCCTTCACCTTGCGCCATTACATCGACGCTTTCGGCATCACGGCGGGCACTTCCGGCTGGCACTGGACGGGCCAGGCCTGGCCGTCGCTGTTCACCACCTTGACGATTTCGGCCATCGCCGCGCCCTTGACGGCCTTTGTCGGCATCCTGTCGGCCTGGCTGCTGGTACGCCAGCAATTCGCCCTGAAAAGCGCGTTCGAGTTCGGCACCATGCTCAGCTTTGCCATTCCCGGCACCGTCATCGGCATCAGCTACATCCTGGCGTTCAACTCGGCGCCCATCGAGTTGACGGGCACGGCGACGATTTTGATTCTGTGCTTTGTCTTCCGCAACATGCCGATGGGATTGCGTACGGGCATCGCCGCCATGCGCCAGCTCGACGGCAGCCTGGACGAGGCCTCGATCACTCTGGGCGCCAGCAGCTGGACCACCATGCGCAAGGTCATCCTGCCGCTGTTGCGCCCAGCCATTGCCTCGGCCCTCGTGTATGGCTTCGTGCGCTCGATCACGTCGATCTCGGCTGTCGTCTTCCTCGTCAGCGCCGATTACGACATGGCCACGTCCTACATCATCGGCCTGGTGTCGAACGGCAACTACGGCACGGCGATTGCCTACGCCACGGTCTTGATCGTCGTCATCCTGCTGTGCATCCAATTGATTCATTTGCTGGTCGGCAAGCGCCGCCTTCGCCGCGTCAGCGCCGAAAAAACGCTGCCGGCCGCCGTTCCCAACCTGGAAAAGAGCTACGCATGAACCACTTTACTACCCACGAAACAGAGATTGCCGCGCTGGAATTCGATGGCGTCACCAAGCGCTACGGCAAGGCGCTGGCCGTGAACGACGTCTCGTTCACGATCGCGCCGCGCACCATGGTCACCCTGCTGGGTCCCAGCGGCTGCGGCAAGACCTCGACCCTGCGCCTGATCGCCGGCCTGGAACGCGTCAGCGCCGGGCGCATCCTGCTGGCCGGCGAGGACGTCACCTTGACCTCGGCCGCGGAGCGCGACGTCAGCATGGTGTTCCAGTCCTACGCCCTGTTTCCGCACATGACGGTGCTCGACAACGTGTGCTACGGCCTCATCGTGTCCGGTGAAACCAAGCCGCGCGCCGTGGAACGGGCGCAGGAAAGCTTGCGCCTAGTGGGCCTGGCCGACTTTGCCGCGCGCTTCCCGAACGAGTTGTCGGGCGGCCAGCAGCAGCGCGTGGCCGTGGCCCGTTCGCTGGTGCTGCAGCCCAAGGTGCTGCTGCTGGACGAGCCGCTGTCGAACCTCGACACGAAACTGCGCCGCCGCGTGCGCGACGAGATCCGCGACATCCAGGTCAAGCTGGGCTTGACGGCCGTGTATGTCACGCATGACCAGGAAGAGGCGCTGGCCATTTCCGACCAGATCATCGTGATGAACCGGCAAGTGATCGCGCAAAAGGGCACGCCGCACGAGCTGTTCGAATCGCCGGCCGACAAATTCGTCGCCGACTTCATCTGTAACGCCAACATCGTCGATGGCGTGATCGAAGCGGTGGCCGACGGCAAGGCCACCTGCGTCATGGGCAAGTTGCGGCTGCGTCTGCCATGCCGCAGCCAGCGCAGCGGCGAAGCGAGTTTCG
Source organism: Janthinobacterium sp. SUN211 (assembly GCF_030587315.1). Classification (NCBI taxonomy): domain Bacteria; kingdom Pseudomonadati; phylum Pseudomonadota; class Betaproteobacteria; order Burkholderiales; family Oxalobacteraceae; genus Janthinobacterium; species Janthinobacterium sp. SUN211. The sequence goes on from NZ_JAPWIC010000006.1 coordinate 424,966, forward strand.
CCGTGCGTCCGGAAGCAATCCTGCTGTCGCCCGCGCAGCCCGACAGCGCCATGGTGGTGCGCGTGGCACGCGCCACCTACCTGGGACGCGAAATGCAATACACGCTCGACACGCCGGTCGGCGAACTGTTTGCCGTCTCGCACGACTTGAGCCAGGTTTTCACGCAAGGCACATCGGTCGCCATGACCGTACACGAACATGGCGCAGCCATCATTGGAGGACAAGCATGACAGATATGACACAGGCAGCGGTACTGGCCGACGCGGCTACCCTGGAGCGCTATGCTTACGCCCGGCACATCATCCGCCAGGCCGGCGAGATTGCGCTGGGCATGTTTCACCGCCGCACGGAACTGGTGATCGAGGAAAAAGGCTTGCAGGACATGGTCAGTATCGCCGATCGCATGGTGGAAGACTATGTGCGTGCGCAAATCGCCGCGCGTTTTCCTGACGACGCCGTGGTGGGCGAGGAGCGCGGCGGCGGGGCGTCGGACGCGCGCTGCGTGTGGGTCATCGATCCCATCGACGGCACGGCCTGCTTCGTCAACGGTATGCTGGCCTGGTGCGTGTCGATTGGCGTGCTGGTCGACGGCAAGCCGGCCATCGGCGCCGTGTACGACCCGAATGCGGACGAGCTGTTCCACGCCTGCCAGGGGCAGGGCGCCTACGTGGCGGCGAAGGCCGGCGAAACGCGGCTGCGCGTCAACGACGTGGCCAGCCTGCAGGGCGGCGTGCTGGGCGTGGGCTTTTCGCACCGCGTGGGCACCGATACCTTTTTACCGTTCCTGCTCGATGTGCTGGAAGAGGGTGGCATGTTCATCCGCAACGGTTCCGGCGCGCTGATGATCGCCTATGTGGCGGCCGGACGCCTGATCGGTTATTTCGAGCCGCACATCAATTCCTGGGATTGCCTGGCCGGTATCGTGCTCGTCAACGAGGCGGGCGGGCGCTGCAATGATTTCCTGGCCGATAACGGCCTGGAAAAGGGCAATCCCATCCTGGTGGGCGGCCCCCGCCTGTATCCGCAACTGGCGGCGCTGGCCTTGCCGCGCTGTGCCTGAGCACATTTTATTGAAAGGGAGGACAGGCGTCCGGCGAGGGACGCGCGGAGTGGCAACACACTGTTGAGCATCATGAGTAATCCACCACCATAAAAACAAGCAGGAGACAAAATGAAAAACGGGATGAAAAACGAGATGAACACCATGCAGTTGAACAAGATCGCCGCCGTATTCTTGCTGGCCGTGCCAGGCTGCGTGCTGGCCGAATCGAGCGTCGTCGTGTACGGCCGCATCCATGCAGGCTTCGACCGTATCGAAACGTCAAGCTCGGCCACGGCGCCGAATGGCGAATCCATTTCTCGCGTATCGGACAATTCCTCGAAGATTGGTTTCCGGGGAAGGGAAGACTTGGGCAATGGCAACACGGCCTTCTTCCAGATCGAGGGCAATGCCAAGCTGGACGATGGAACGGGCGTCATCAATAGCAAGGATACCTTTGTCGGGCTGGAAAACCCCGCCTATGGCCGCATCGCGCTGGGCCGCTTCGCCACGCCGATTCGCCAGATCAACGGCTACACCAACCGTTTCGTGGGCGAAGGCATCCAGGATGACGCCAACATCTCCCAGCTGGGCGGCGAAGGCTTCAACCGCCGGAGTTCGAACGCCGTCAGCTACCGCACGCCCGTGCTGCAAGGCTTCAGCGCCACGATTTACCGCGCCAGCGAAAACGAGGCATCGAACGGCGACCGTATCTATTCGGGCATCGTGCAATACGTGAACGGCCCCATCAAGGGCGCCGTCGGCTATGAAAAGCACAAGGACTTGCGCCCCGGCTTCAGCGAAAAGATGTTCCGCGCCGTGGGCAATTACAACTTCGGCGGCGGCGACGTGGGCGTGGCCTGGAACCGCATGGTGTATGACGTGGCCGGCGGCGACTTGCAGCGCGACTACTTCACCATCACGGGCGCCTACAAGGCGGGCAGCGGTTCCTTCATCGGCAGGTTCGGCGTGGCGGGCGACGTGTCAGGCAGCGCGCCCAACGGCAGCAGCGTGACCATCAAGGCGACCACCCTGGTGCGCGGCGACGACAGCGGTGCCAAGCAGGCCACCCTGGGCTACGAGTATTACCTGTCCAAGCGCAGCACCGTCTACGCCTACTATACGCAAACGAATAACGACAGGAACGCCAACTACACGTTTGGCGGCAATGCCTTCGCCGCCACCAAGAAGGGGGCCAAGCTCAGCGGTGTGATGCTGGGCGTCATCCACCTGTTTTAACCTTTTTTGCCCGGATTTGCACACGTGTGCATTTCCGGGCGGCATTATTTCGACTATCAAGGAGATGGAAATGATTCAAGTGGCATTGTTCGGCGCCGGGCGCATCGGCCGCATTCACGCCGGCAATCTGGTGCGCCAGCCTGGCGTGCGCCTGAAATACGTGGTCGACGTGCATGCGGGCGCGGCGGCGGAAGTGGCGGCCCTGCATGGCGCCAGCGTCGCCAGCGTGGAAGCGGTGCTGGCCGACCCTGAAGTCAAGGCCGTGCTGATCGCGTCGAGCACGGATACGCATGCGGACCTGATCGTGCGCGCGGCGGCCGCCGGCAAGGCCATCTTTTGCGAAAAACCCGTCGACCTGACGCTGGAGCGTGCGCGCGCCGCCGCCGTTGCCGTCAAGGATGCTGGCGTGCTGTGCATGATCGGTTTCCAGCGCCGCTACGACCCGACTTTCAATGCCGTCAAGACACGCATCGAAGCGGGCGAGATCGGCGCGCCCGAATTGCTGGTCGTCACCAGCCGCGATCCCGGCCCGCCACCCGTGAGCTACATCAAGGTCTCGGGCGGCATCTTCAAGGATATGCTGATCCACGATTTCGACATTTTCCGCTGGATACTCGACGATGAAGCCGTCAGCGTGCACGCCACGGGCAGTTGCCTCGTCGACCCCGCCATCGGCGAGGCAGGGGACCTGGACACGGCCGTCGTCACCATCCGCACGGCCAAGGGACGTTTGTGCCAGATCAATGCCTCGCGCCGCGCCGCCTACGGCTACGACCAGCGCTTCGAAGTGCTGGGCAGCGCCGGCATGCTGCAGGCAGGCAACCACAAGCCGACGGAAGTGACGGCCTATGGTTCGGTGAACGTCAGCGTCGACAAGCCGGAAGACTTTTTCCTGGAACGCTACCGCGCCGCCTACGCCAGCGAAATGGCGCACTTTTTCGAGGCCTTTGCCCATGGCGCGCCCTTGCGCACCACCGTCCATGATGGATTGAAGGCACTGGAACTGGCCGAGGCGGCCACCGTGTCATGGCGCGAACAGCGCATCGTGCAATTGTCATAAGGAATGCATGTCATGAAGAATACGACTGAATTTGCCCAGGGACGCGCGCTGGACGTGATCTGCCTGGGCCGCCTTGCGGTGGACCTGTACGCGCAGCAGATCGGCAGCACCCTGGAAGACGCGACCAGTTTCGCCAAGTACCTGGGCGGCTCGTCGGCGAATATCGCCTTCGGCACGGCCCGCCTGGGCTTGAAGTCCGCCATGCTGTCGAAAGTGGGCGACGACCACATGGGCCGTTTCTTGACGGACACCTTGGCGAAAGAGGGCTGCGACGTCAGCCATGTCGGCATCGACCACGACCGTTTGACGGCGCTGGTGATGCTGGGCATCAAGGATAAAAATACCTTCCCGCTGATTTTCTACCGTGAAAATTGCGCCGACATGGCTATCGAGCCATCCGCCGTCGACGCCGCCTTTATGGCTTCCAGCAAGGCGCTGTTGATCACCGGCACGCATTTTTCGACGGCTGCCATGCACGCCGTCAGCACGCAGGCCCTGAAATTGGCGCGCGCCAATAACGTGCGCACCGTGCTCGACATCGATTACCGGCCCGTGCTGTGGGGACTCTCAGGCAAGGCGGACGGCGAAACGCGTTTCGTCTCGAACGACGGCGTAACGCGCCACCTACAGGCGATCCTGCCGCAATTCGACCTGATCGTCGGCACGGAAGAGGAATTCATGATCGCCGGCGGCGGCGTCGACATCATGGCCTCCTTGCGCGCCGTGCGGGCCGTGAGCGGTGCCACCCTCGTCGTCAAGCGGGGGCCGCTGGGCTGCGCCGTCATCGACGCGGCTATTCCAGCCGGTCTCGATGAGGCTTTCAACTATCAGGGCGTGTACGTCGAAGTGCTGAACGTGCTGGGTGCCGGGGACGCGTTTCTCTCGGGCTTTTTGAAAGGCTGGCTGCGCGGTGAGGATTACGAAGCGTGCTGCCGTTATGCAAATGGCTGCGGCGCCCTCGTCGTGTCGCGCCACGGTTGCGCACCGGCCATGCCGTCGCCCGTGGAACTCGACTATTTCCTTGCCAACGCGGCCAAACTGAGCCGTCCTGACCAGGACGCGACACTGTCCCGCTTGCACCGCACGACGGTGGAGCGCAAGCAGTGGAATGAACTGTGCGTGTTTGCTTTTGATCATCGCACGCAATTTTTCGAACTGGCCCAGCAGGGCGGTAGCGACGAGGCAAAAATTTCACGGCTCAAGCAATTGTTCGTGCAAGCCGTGGGCCAGACGGAAGCGGCGCGTGGCTTGCAGGGAGGCACGGGCGTGCTGATCGATGACCGCTATGGCGTCGATGCGCTCAACGATGCGACCGGGCGCGGCTGGTGGATCGGCCGTCCTGTCGAGATGCCGGGATCGAACCCGCTGCAATTCGACTGGGGTCGCTCCATCGGTTCGCACCTGCTCAGCTGGCCGAAGGAACACGTGATCAAGTGCTTGGTGCAGTTGCATCCGGACGATACCGTGGAAAACCGATTGGAACAGGAAGCGCAGATCAAGGCCCTGTATGACGCGGCGCAAGTGAGCGGTCACGAACTGTTGTTGGAAGTCATACCGTCGGACTCCTTGCCGCAGCACGACGACACAGTCTTGCGCGCCGTCAAGCGCTTGTACAACCTGGGCATTTACCCGGAATGGTGGAAGCTGGAAAGCATGTCAGCCCAGCAATGGCAAGCCATCGATGCCCTCGTGCACGAGCGCGATCCGTATTGCCGTGGCGTGGTATTGCTGGGCTTGAACGCGCCGATCGCCGCCCTGGCCGCCAGTTTTGAACAAGCCAGTGCCAGCACGACGTGCCGCGGCTTCATGGTGGGCCGCACCATCTTCCAGGAGCCGAGCCGCCGCTGGCTGGCCGGAGAGCTGGACGATGCGGGCCTGATCGCCGCCGTGCGCGCCAACTTCGAGCAGCTCATTGCCCTGTGGCAGCGCACGCGCAACCGCCTGGAGCGTGCAGCATGAGCGCCACGATCAGATTGACCATGGCGCAGGCTTTAGTCCGCTACCTGGCCGCCTTGCGCACGGAAGAGGGCGATGGTTCCTTGATCCCCCTGTTCGGCGGCGCCTTCGCCATCTTTGGCCACGGCAATGTGGCGGGCCTGGGCGAGGCGCTGTACCAGTACCGCGACAGCTTCCCCACGTACCGCGCCCACAATGAACAGGCGATGGCGCACTCGGCCATTGCCTATGCGAAAGCCCACATGCGCCGGCGCATGCTGGCGGTCACCAGTTCCATCGGCCCCGGCGCCACCAATTTGCTGACGGCCGCCGCGCTGGCGCACGTGAATCGCTTGCCGGTCTTGCTGTTGCCCGGCGACGTGTTCGTCTCGCGCGCGCCGGACCCCGTGTTGCAGCAGCTGGAAGATGCCGGCGACGGCAGCGTGTCTGTGAATGACGCCTTTAAACCTTTATCGCGCTATTTCGACCGCATCGTGTATCCGGAGCAATTGCTGACGGCCTTGCCGCGCGCCATCGCCGCCTTGACGGACCCGGCCGCCTGCGGTCCCGTCACGTTATCTCTGCCGCAAGATGTGCAGACGATGGCGTATGACTATCCGGCCGATTTCTTTACTCCGCGCACCGTGCGTTTCCGCGCCGTGCCGCCCGTGGAGCAGGAACTGGAAGAGGCGGCCGCCTTGCTGAAACATGCGAAACAGCCGCTGATCGTGGCCGGCGGCGGCGTGCTGTACGGCAAGGCTGGCGCCGCCTTGCAGGCGTTTGCCGAGCGCCACGGCATCCCCGTGGCGGAAACCCAGGCCGGCAAGAGCGCCTTGCCGTGGGACCATCCGCTGCAGCTGGGCGCCATCGGCGTGACGGGTTCGCCTGCCGCGAACGCGCTGGCGGCGCAGGCGGACGTGGTGCTGGCCGTGGGCACGCGCTTGCAGGATTTTACGACGGGCTCGAATTCCCTGTTTGCGCAAGCGCAACTGGTCAGCCTGAACGTCAACGCTTTCGATGCGCTGAAACGCCGTGGCCTGGGCGTGCAGGCGGACGCGACACTTGGTTTGCAGGGCTTGTCGCGGTACTTGCCTAACTGGAACAGCGCGGGCCACTGGCTGGAGCGCGCGCAGCAGGCTGGGAACGCATGGCGCGATACCGTGCTGGCCATTACAGGCCAGCGCGAGGTGGCCGGCTTGCCGTATGACGGCGAAGTCATCGGCGCCGTGCAGCGTTCCGCTCCCGATTCCACCAGCCGCGACATCGTCGTTTGCGCGGCGGGCACCTTGCCGGCCGAACTGCACAAACTGTGGCGCACCAGCACGCCCGGCGGCTACCACATGGAATACGGCTATTCGTGCATGGGCTATGAAATCGCCGGCGGCCTCGGCGTCAAGATGGCGAAACCGGATGCCGAGGTTGTCGTCATGGTGGGCGACGGCAGTTATTTGATGATGAATTCGGAAATCGCCACGTCCGTCATGCTGGATAAAAAACTCATCATCGTCGTGCTCGACAACCGGGGTTACGGTTGCATCAACCGCCTGCAGCAGGCGTGCGGCAACGCGTCATTCAACAATATGTTGCCCGACAGCGCACCCGCCATCGACTTCGCCCTGCATGCACGGTCGCTGGGTGCGCTGTCCGAGCACGTGGCCAACATCGCCGAGCTGGAGCAGGCCATGCTGCGCGCCCGCGCCGCATCGCGCACCTACTTGATCTGCATCAATACGGACGCCACGCGCACGACCGAGGAGGGGGGGTGCTGGTGGGAAGTGGCCGTACCCGAAGTCTCGACGCAAGCCGGCGTGCAAGCGGCGCGCGCCCGTTATGAACTTGACCGCCAAGGACAACAAAAATGACTACATGGAATGTGAAGATCGGCATCAACCCGATCTCGTGGATGAACGACGATTTACCGTCGCTGGGCGGCGAGACGCCCCTGGAAACGGCCTTGAAAGAGGGCGCCGAGATCGGCTACGTGGGTTTTGAATTGGGCAACAAGTTTCCCAAGGATGCCCCCGCCCTGAACGCCGTGCTGGGGAAATACAATCTCGCCTGCGTGTCCGGCTGGTATTCGGGCCGCCTGGCGCACCGGTCCGTGGAAGAGGAAATTGCCGCCGTCGGGCCGCATCTGCGCTTGCTGGCCGGCAGCGGCGCCACCGTCATGGTGTATGGCGAAGTGGCGGACGCGATCCAGGGTGAAGCCCGCCCGTTGTATAAACGTCCGCGTTTCCAGTCGCCGCAGCAATGGCAGGCGTACGCGGACAAATTGACGGCGTTCGCGAAACACTTGCTCGGCCACGGCGTGCGCCTGGCCTATCACCACCACATGGGCGCCTACGTGGAAACCCCGGCGGACGTGGACCAGTTGATGGCCTTGACGGGGTCGGAAGTCGGCTTGCTGTTCGACACGGGCCACATCACCTTTGCCGGCGGCGACGCGCTGGCGGTGCTGAATAAACATATTGAACGCATCTGCCACGTGCATTGCAAGGATGTGCGCCCCAACGTGGTGAAACTGGCGAGAAATGGCCACTGGAGTTTCCTGCAGGCCGTCATCAATGGCGCCTTCAGCGTGCCGGGCGACGGCAGCATCGACTTTCCGGCCATCCTCACGCGCCTGTATCTGCACGGTTATGAAGGCTGGCTGGTGGTGGAGGCGGAGCAAGATCCGGCCGTGGCGCCTAGTTACGAATACGCGAAGATGGGCCACGATTACCTGGCGCGGCTGGTCGACGCGATTCCCCGCCTGGGTCGGGAGGCGGCATGAGCCCGCTGCTGGTCAAGGCTAGGGCCGGTTCGGCCATCGTCGAAGTGACGCCAGAGTCGGCCGGCTGGACGCACGTGGGCTTTGCCGCGCACCGTCTGGCGGCAGGCG
>NZ_JAPWIC010000007.1:0-280887 GCF_030587315.1 Janthinobacterium sp. SUN211
GGCGATGCGCGTCGTGTCGCCCACCGTGGTGGCGGGCACATTGCCCTGCTGCACGCGGATGGCGGGCGGCGCTTTCGGCAGCGATGGCGCTACGGGAATCTGCTGCAGCTGGCTGCCGGCACCAGGAGGATCGACGGCCCAGGCGGTCTGTATCAGCGCCAGCAAGGGCAGCAGGGTCAGGGGAAGAAGTTTACAACGCAAGATAAGCCTCTCGGTCGCCGCTGGCGGCATGACGGAATGAATAAAGGAAAAGCATGCGGTGCCGGCGTCGGGCGCTATGCATCAGGCACAGGCAGCCATGGGACGGCGCACTGCGTGGCGGATAACGCGCTTTGCTGCCGCGCTAGACCGCGCTGCCATTACAGAAAGCCAAAGAAAATTTCTTTGTGGGAATATAACAAGAATGGAAAATTTATAACGGAGCAAATCTGAGCGATTCCCGACAATTTCAGTCGGGATTGAACGCTTGCAGCGGCATGCGGAGGGCAGACTTGAGGAAACGCGGCGGGCGCCACGCAAAAAGCAAGGCAAAAAAAAGCCCGCTGCGGGAGCGGGCTGAATCTATTTTCTTGGAGGAGAATAGAGGAGACAAGTGCATTATGCTGCGTCGCGGCATATCAATCCAATTGATTGTTGGAATGATAGAAATACACCAGACAGATAACTGATGGCACAAAAAAAAGCCGGCTCCGCAAGGAACCGGCTTCTTATGGGACCACAAGCCTTATTTCGCTGCCGTCACCGGCGTCGCCTTGCTGTCCGCGCCATATGGTAAGACCTTCGACGCCATGCGGCTATCGGCCTTGATCAGCGCCACTTCGTCGGCCAGGATGCGCGCTGCTTCGTTCAGCAGCACGTCCTTGGCGCTCTTCGCGGCCGTTTCAGCGTCCAGTTCGGCGCTCAGCGCCCGTTCGTCACCCTGCAAGCCGTCGTCCGTGCGCAAGGCGCCCTTCACGGCGGCGATCTGCTTGGCCGTCTTGTTGGCCGCTTTCGCGCCCTTCAGCACGTCTTTCGGATCCGGAATCACCACCAGGTCGTCGGCAGGGTTCGAAATCTGCGCGATCAGGCGTTTTTCACGGGCCTTGGCGCGCGCTTCCTGGGCATCGCGCTCCTTGCGGCGCACGGTTTCATTGAGCGAAATCTGGTTTTCCTTGCGCTGCTTGACGACGAGAGCTATGTCATCGAGCAAGTACTGGAAATCCTTGTCCTTGGCCACGCGCGCATCATGTTTCTTGTCCAGCAGCGGCACGATCTCCTTCAGGTCGCCCGTCGGTATGTAAGGCGCCGGCTTGATCGCGACCCATGGCAGGGCATTGTCATAGCTCGACTCGCCGAAGTTTTCCGCGTCCGACATGGCTGGCAGCTTGATGTCTGGCGTGACGCCGCGCAACTGCGTGGTGCCGCCATTGATGCGGAAGAATTGCGCGATGGTCATTTTCAGCTCGCCGAAACGGGCTTTTTCGCTGCCGCCGAAACGGTCGAGGTTGAACAAGGTCTGCACCGTGCCCTTGCCGAAGCTGCCTTCGCCGATGATGACGCCACGGCCATAGTCCTGCACGGCGGCGGCGAAAATCTCGGAAGCGGAAGCCGAGCCGCGGTTGATCAGCACGCCCATCGGGCCATCCCAGGCCAGGCCGGCATTCGTATCGCTTTCCACTTCGACCTTGCCTTCGGCATTGCGCTGCATCACGACAGGGCCCTTGTCGATGAACAGGCCTGTCAGTTCGACGGCTTCGTTCAACGAACCGCCGCCGTTGTTGCGCAAGTCGATCAGGACGTTGTCGACCTTGTCTTTCTTCAACTCGGCCAGCAAGCGGCTGACGTCGCGCGTGGCGCTTTTGAAGTCCTTGTCGCCGCGGCGGCGCGCTTCGAAGTCCTGGTAGAACGTCGGCAGGGAAATAACGCCGATGCGGCGCTTGACGCCGTTGTCGCGCACTTCGATGATCGATTTCTTCGCCGCCTGCTCTTCCATGCTGATTTTCTTGCGCACCAGCGGCAAGACCACGTGCTTGGCGTCCGGGCCGGCGTCGGCCGGCAGGATGTCGAGGCGCACCACGGAATCCTTGGCGCCGCGGATCAGCTGCACCACGTCGTCGATGCGCATGCCCAGCACTTCGGTGATGGGGCCGCTTTCGCCCTGCCCCACACCGACGATGCGGTCGCCCACTTTCAGCTTGCCCGACAGGCCGGCCGGGCTGCCCGGCACGACTTCGCGCACCACCGTGTATTCGTCGCGCGTCTGCAGCACGGCGCCGATGCCTTCGAGCGACAGCCGCATGGCGATGTCGAAGTTGTCCGAGGCGCGCGGGCCCAGGTAATTGGTATGCGGCTCGATCGACATGGCATACGAATTCATGAAAATCTGGAACACGTCTTCGCTGTTGAGCTTGCGCGAACGGGTCGTGTAGCTTTCATAGCGCTTGTCCAGGGTCTCGCGGATGGCCTTGTCTTCCTTGCCCGCCAGTTTCAGGCGCAGCCAGTCGTTCTTGACGCGCTTGCGCCACAGGTCGCGCACTTCCTCGTCATTCTTCGGCCAGGCAGCCTTTTCGCGGTCGAGCTGGTAGCTCTCGTCGGCCGTGAAGTCGAACTTGGTTTTCAGCAATTCACGCGCATACGCCATGCGCTCGTCGAAACGCTGCTGGTACAGGTTGTAGATGGCAAACGGCGCCGTCAAGTCTTCATTGATGATGGCGTCATCGAGCTTGGTGCGCAGCGGCGCGAAACGGTCGACGTCGGCTTGCACGAAAAACAGTTTTTCCGCGTCCAGGGACTTGAAGTAGCGATCGAAGATTTTCTCCGACATGGCGTCGTCGAGCGGCATGGCCTTGTAATGGACGCGTGTCAATACGCGCGATGCCCACAAGGCGGCCTGCGTTTGCTGGGCCAGCGGCTTCATGGGTAGCGGAGGAGCGGCGCTCTTGTCCGTCTGGGCTGCGCCAGCGTGGGCTGACAGGGCAAGCACCAGGGTGACCAGCATCATTTGCTTCTTCATCGGCTTCTCCGAAAATTAGTTGAATCAATTCCAGGCGGCGCAGATAGGCATGCGCCAGCCAGCAAGACAGTAAGGGGAATACACGACTGGTCTGCATATTATTCTACAGGATACGGCCTGGCAGTCTCCCATGGAATATCAGTTTCTTCCTGGAAGCTTAAACGCGGATTAAAGGCAGCGTGTCATTCATTACAAAGTGAAACATTCGTGACAAAAATCGCATCATCCGCCAGTGACGAACAACAACATTCATTACTGAAATCAAAAAAGTCAATAGCCAGTCTTTGCAATCCTTGATGCAGATGATGTTTTTACGCAAAAGAAATGATTCCTGCGGGAAACACTTAGTAACAAAAGACAAGCAACATGCTATCATCGCGCCCTGAAATTCAGCTTGCCTGTGCGCGGCCCGACAGCCGGCGCGCCTCCGTTTCAAGCGCATTCCCCACCAGATCCCCTCCCCGCGTGTCATGTCATGACCAGGAATGGCCGAGCTGATTACCCTTGCCAGACTCACACTATGCCTACAATTTCCTTCTCCCCCCGCCACTGGAGTGTCGGCGGCAAGATCACCGTCTTCACGTTTGCGCTGGTCAGCCTGATCCTCGCCAGCCTGACGACCCTGATCAGTATCCGCACCTCCAATGCCCTGGAACAGCGCGCCGAAGCGGCCGTCACCAGCGAACTCAATAGCGTCATGACGACCACGGAAGTATTTCATACCGCCATGGTCAACGAGGCGGCCAGCTTTGCCCGCCTGTTCGCGGCCGAATTTCCCGGCCCGTTCTCGGTCGACACGGGCGCCATGGTGGCCGTGGCCGGCAAGGCCACGCCGGCCCTGGCCAACGGCAACAGGGTGCTCAACCTCGATACGTCCCTGGTCGACCGCTACACGGCCCAGACGGGCGTGATCGCCACCATTTTTGCTGCCAACGGCGATGAATTCGTGCGCATCAGCACTTCGCTGAAAAAACAGGATGGCGAACGGGCCGTCGGCACCCAGCTCGACCACAACCACCCCAGCTATGCGCCGCTGCGCGCCGGCCAGCGCTTCGTTGGCATGGCAACACTGTTTGGCAAGCAATACATCACGCAATACGACCCCGTGCGCGATGCGAGCGGCAAGGTGGTGGGCGTGCTATTCATCGGCCTCGATATCAGCAAGAATCTGGCCATGCTGAAAGAGAAGATTCGCCAGGTCAAGATCGGCCAGACGGGCTACATCTATATTGTCGACACGGCGCCCGGCGCCAATTACGGCCACCTGGTGCTGCACCCGAACAGCGAAGGCAAGAGCGCGCTCGAGTTCAAGGCCAGCGACGGCCGATTGTTCATCCAGGAAATGCTGGCGCAAAAGGATGGCGCCATGCGCTACACGTGGACGGCGCCGGGCGAAACGAGTGCCAGCGCGCGCGAAAAGCAGCTGTTTTACCGTCAATTCAAGGATTGGCAATGGATCATCGCGGGCGGCACGTTCACGGATGAGATCACCTTGGAAGCGCGCCAGATGCGCAACCAGCTGGCCATTTCCGGCTTCATCGCCCTGCTCGTCTTCGCCCTGCTGCTGTACTGGCTCGTGCGCACCCTCGTGTCGCGCCCGCTGGCCGCCGCCGAAACGGCCGCCGCGCAAATCGCCGCCGGCGACCTGACTGTGCACCTCGATACCAGCAGCCTGGACGAAATCGGCCGCCTGCTGCTGGCCATGAACCGCATCAGCGACAACCTGTCGCAAGTGGTCAGCAATGTGCGCGGCAGCGCCGGGCAAATCGCTACGGCGTCCGGTGAAATCGCCAGCGGCAACCTGGATTTGTCGAGCCGCACGGAACAGCAAGCCAGCTCGCTGGAAGAGACGGCCGCCTCGATGGAAGAACTGAGCTCCACCGTGCGCCAGAACGTTGATCACGCACAACAGGCAAGCCGGCTGGCGCACGACTCGTCCAGCCTGGCAGCGGAAGGCGGCGCGGCCGTGGCGCAGGTGGCCAGCACCATGGACGCCATCCGCAGCTCCTCGGGCAAGATCGCCGACATCATCGGCGTCATCGACGGCATCGCCTTCCAGACGAATATCCTGGCCTTGAACGCGGCCGTGGAAGCGGCGCGCGCCGGTGAACAGGGACGGGGCTTTGCCGTCGTCGCCACGGAAGTGCGCACCCTGGCGCAGCGCTCGACGGCAGCGGCGAAAGACATCAAGGATTTGATCCAGGCGTCCGCCAGCACGGTGGACCTGGGCCATGCGCAAGTGAGCCAGGCCAGCGCCACCATGGACACGGTGGTGGCCAGCGTGCAGCAAGTGAGCACCATCATGGCCGAAATCGCCCAGGCGAGCGAAGAGCAGCGCAGCGGCATCGAGCAAGTCAACCAGGCCATCGCCCAGATGGACCAGGTGACCCAGCAGAACGCGGCCCTGGTGGAAGAAGCGGCCGCGGCGGCCGACGCCCTGCAGGAGCAGGCGCAGGAACTGAACCAGGTGGTGGGCGTGTTCAAGCTGTAAGGACTAGCCCGGTGCTAAGATGGGGATGAATCCACCTTGCCAGGAGGCACCATGCATGACGACTACGTTTTAATTGCCCGGCTGATGATCCCCACGGATGCGCACGTCATCCGCGGCTGCCTGGCCGCCGCCGGCATCGACGTGCTGCTGACGGATGACCAGCACATGCAGGCCGACATGCTGCTGGCGGCCGCCATCGGCGGCGCCCGCGTGCTGGTGCGCGAACACGACGTGGCGCGCGCGAATGACATCCTCGCCGCCTTCGAGCGGGGCGACTTGGCGCTGGCGGACGATGCCGATGTGGGCGCGCCCGCGGTGGAGTAACAACCTTCAACCCCAACAAACTTGGCACAAAGCACAACCAGCGTTCCTTGCTATGGCATATCTATTGTGCGCAAACATTAGTATGCACAACCGCTGGGGGCGGTTTGGCGCGTCAAACTCGCCTCAGTGATCAACCGCAGCTCCGTCACCGATGATCGAAAACGGCGCCCATATGGCCGGGTGCGAGCTAATCGAACTACGGCTGACTATCATCTCCAGCATGGCTTGGCGTAACGCTTCCGCCTTACCAGCCCGGGGATCTGCAGCAAGTCGCTGCATCATGCTTGTCGCCAGTTCTGCAGCCCCCTTGCTTGAAACATACCAGTGCGACACCATCAATGTACGGGCTCCCGCGTGAAAAAAAGCCGTCGCCAATCCCGACAATTTATCTCGCCCCTTTTCAACGCCTTCTTGCCCCGTATTACATGCAGACAGGATAACGAGGTCCGCGTTCATCTTCATTTGCGAAATGTCGACTGCCGACAAAAGACCGTCGTCCACTCCCGCCCCTCCCTCCGGGTCCGTGGGTGTCAACACCAACGCCGGCTGCTCATCGCCTTTCGCCCCCTTTAAAATGAGCGTATGCGTTGCAAATGTCACGAATCTGAACCCTGAAAAATCCTTGGCCAAAACGCCGGCCTTCGTCGCCATCTCGGCCAGCAGCAAATCGTGCGGATCGCCGTGCAAGAGCCGGGACATGCTCTGCAATTCGAACCGAGTATCAGGCAGGTCACTGAGCCTCCAAATGTCGCGCTTTACTCCTAACCGCGGATCTCCAACACCAGCAAATGATCTGGGCCAGCCGCGCGCATTGAAAAAGTTTCTTTTACGCAAGGAGACAAGCGCAGATACCGATGGGAGAACGCTGAGTGCATATCTGCGGACTAGCCAATCCTGTTTGGCGAAGCTCTCGTCAGACTTCGGAGGACTTGCCAGTAGCAAGCCAACCGGAAGTGTCTGCAGGGCGCCGTCTGGAACAACGAATACATGATCAATGCCCGCTAATTCCGCCGTGACAGTACTCAACAACTTTACATAGATTTCGTGCGCAAGAACAAGATCAAAGTTTGGAACTTCGCTGTCGCTTAGCCTGAGACCTTGCCTCAATTTTGCGACTGCGCCGTCGACCCAGCCAGCATCCACCGGCAGCACATGTACGGTCACGCCACTTTGTCGTACCAACCAGACGCAAACCAAGTTCTTATCGATGTAATAGGCCAGCATTGCCTCATTCGCCCTTAGTGCCGTCCTGACGGCCCCTGTCGACACCGGAGCGGAACCAACGAGTGCGCGATACTCCGGAAACTTCGTTTTCAATTCTGTGGCTATTCGCACGACATCCTTGTTCAGTGTTTCTCTTTCCGCATGTAGTGAAGCCTCCTGTTCCACGCGTGCCGAAGCTACAAGGCCACTGATCCTTTGATCCAGATCCCGCACGCGTTCAATTTTCTTCTGGTGTTCGTACACCAAGTTAGTCAGATCTGGGGATGCACTGATTTCTCGTGCTGCCATTCCTGCTATAGCCGCAGCACTTGTACTCAAATTTGCCAGTTGCAAAGCTTCAAATGATCGTTCGACATCTGTTGTTTCTGGCTTTTTCAGACTGAATGCCAGATAAGCAGAGACAATGGGGCGAAATACGGCACGGGTCTTTGTTGACTCAACTTGCAATGTGCCTGAGATCGCCAGCGCATCTCTAACATTCTTCATCGCATCTAAAAGCAGGATATTGGCATTTTTACCATCACCTATTCGTATCAGGCATCGTGCCAACTGATAATCTATCGCCGCCTCTTGCTCCCAGTTGCGCCCAGATACAGGAATTTTCTCGCTGATTTTATGGGCCGCGATCAAAAAATCCAGCGCTGCGTCATTTTCACCTGCTTCTTGCGCATAAATACCCATCCTCAAGTAAATTGCAGCGCCATTCGTTGTGTCCAGTTGACCAATTTTCTTGAAATGTGCAATGGCCATTTCCATACGCCGACGACCTTCTTCCGGCCTTTTTGCCGAGTAATAGGCTTCGCCCATATCAGCCAGCACAGAACCTACGTGATAATAGGAGTCCCCCATGATGGCAAGATGCAGTTTCAGCGAGCGCTCAAAAAGCGTAATGGCTTCATCTGGCAAACCATTCGCCAACGCTACGCCACCTGCGCGCCACACGGCCACGGCCATTTCGAAACTGAATGGCGCCCTGACTTCCAACTCGTTGTAAGCCTTCCAGACCAACGCTTCCGCTTCCTCCGTCCGGCCCCATTCTTGGTAAAAATTAATCAAAGCGCCAAGCCTACCCAAGTAGTCAACATCGACAGGGCCCGCAACGCGATACAAAATATCAAGCGCCTGGCGCATCACTGCCTCATATTCATCATGTCGCGCTGCACGACGAAGTAACTCCGCATACATGGACATGGCGTTGCCATATGCGCGGTTTGCCATGCCGCCGGCATCGGCCATCGTCTTCAATGCCCGATCATACGTCGTCAGTGCGCCAGATAAATCTCCTGCGGCAGCCTGAGCCTCGGCGTACGCAGCGCGCGCCAGTCCAAGCTCAATACTTGGAGCCTTGAGCCTCGTTTCGGCCCCAGAAAGGTAGCATTGCATATAAGGCAATGCGGCCTTCGGATCACCAAGTTGCGCAGTCAGATAAGCAACTCTGCTGCAAACCTTCCCGTACTGCTCACTCGTTTTTCCATATGCTGAGCCAGCCATCGGAAGTAACCGCCGGTTGATATTCAAGGCAAACAACTGTGATTCGCGCGATGCTCCCGGCCCCAGGCCGGGCATGTCTTGAGTTAATGGGAATATTTTCGGCAGCGTCGCATCCGCGGGAAGCTGCAATAATTGATCAAAAGCCGCTACTGCAATCTGAAACTGTATTCTTTCTTGATCAACATCTTTTAAGAGGAGTGCCTTGTTTGCGGCCTGCACCGCGCTGATATATTTTTCAGCTTCCCTATTTTTTTCATCGGCAGCATGCAATAACATGGCGACACCAAAAAACATAACGATACCTGCAACGAAATGTCTATAGATGTGCATTTGTATAAACCATCACTTTATTTTCTGAATGTCCAATAGGGTCGCGGCATATTCACCTGCATCAAGCCCGCTCTCTCACGCGCTCGCAAGCCTTGTTCAATAATATAGCGCCAATCTGACAGCACATCCCGCGACTCGGCAAAAACCGAGTGCCCAAGAAAGCCCAAACTGACGTTGGACGCATCAATGGTCTCTATACCATCAATTAATACCAACCCGCTGCCCGAGTCCCCAACCCTAGGATAGTCGCTTGCCAGATGGGATAGCTGTAGCGCCACATCTTTAGACGAAGCGTATATCGTCACAGGACTGCCAATCCTTACCATTGCCGGTGCGATATCGCGCCTGAATATGCCTGCATCGATATCGGGTGCCGCAAGAATCACCTCCTTCACTTTTGAACGCAGCTCAGGTCTGGCGCTTAAAAGCGTTGTCACCGTGTCCGTCAAGGCCTGGGTTCCCATGCTATGCGCGATCAGATACACGCGGTCAGCATTTGTTTTCAGAAGAAATTCTTCCAAAAAAATCTTTAAATTTCCCTTTGCCCAATCAACGGTCTGGGAATCTGCGACATATCCAAGCGGAGTAGGACTGCCCTTTGATGGCCAGCTATAGAAGATCGGAGCGCCCCGAAAACCAAGATCGAAGGACATTTGAGCACTACGTAGCGCGGCCTGTTCAAATGTCGTGTTAAAACCATGCACGAAAAGAAATGCTTCTTTCTTCTCCGATTCACCGACCCTATTTTGTATTTGCTGCAGAAAGCTTTCTTTTGTCAAAACCGTCGACTTCAGCAAGAGGATATGCTTGAGCGGATCTTCCAGGAATCGGATGTGCACTAAAGAACTCGGTGCTTCGATAAACCCTGTCTGATGGGTAGCAGGGATCGATACTTGTACGCTTCCATAGCTGAAACTGTCGCTGCGCAGCTTGCCAAAGGTCTGGATGATGCCGCTGGCGGGAAGCCTGTCTCTGTCGGTGACAAAATAAACCTGAACCACACTGGACAGGTTTATGACAGCCCCGACGGGCGCATCCACGCCTCGCCCTGGACGCACGCCATCGGCAGTAGCACATTCGCATGGTGCACCATTGTGAACTGGATGTTGTGTATAACAATTACCAGGTGTACTCGCACATACGAGTGTCAAGCCATCTTCGGATCGAGAGGCCGTCGCAGCATCATTGCCCCGGATAGTGACGTACTCGCTGCCCCTGCCTGTCATCACCGCCTGTTCCGTAGGGGCCGTTCCCGTCATTTGACATCCTAAAAGGGAGCATAACGACAGGACTACGTGGCACCATTTCCAGTAAAGGCGTGTAGGCATGGCTCTACCTCTTGTCAGAATTTATCGCAATAGGAATCGAAGTGAGCGGATAGAAAATAACAATGTGTCCGTAAAGCTTAGCGCAGTAACTGACGCTGTTTTAGCGATTAGAAGGAACTGTTGATATACATCGAAAATTCCGCATTTCCATGTATTTAAAATTGACATGGCGCCGCGCTGCACATTGACGTGAATGGGTCTTGCACTGACAAGCTAAACCCCGCTAAACAGCGTGAAACACCAGCGTCGCGAGGGGCCAAGGGGGGGTATGGGGCTATGGGACTAAGGATATCGGCAGCAGTACACGAACACGTACTCCTGCGCTAGGACAGCGCGCGGCTCGCCCAAGCGACTTCCAGGACATCCCCACACACAGGTATCTGATGCGCTGAGACTACTGTCGTCAGATGCGCCAGAGGCAGCGCTCCTGATACAGGAGCGCTGCGGTCAAACACCAACTCATCAGGAGTAAAAACAGCGCCCGCAAGCCTGGCGGTAACTTTCGTTGCCGCCAATACTGATCTGCTCGCCTTCCTTGATGCGGCGGCCCTGCTCATCCACGCGGATGTTCATCGTGGCCTTCTTGCCGCAAGTACAGATATTCTTCAATTCCTCGATATCGTCGGCCAGCGCCAGCAGATAGGCCGAGCCGGGGAACGGTTCGCCCTTGAAATCCGTGCGCAAGCCGTAGCAGATGACGGGCACGCCCTTCACTTGCGCCAGCTGGTGCAATTGTTGCACTTGTGCCGTGCTGAGAAATTGCGCTTCGTCAACCAGCAGGCAAGCGACCTGGGGAATTGCGTCGAGGAAATTCGTGTCGGCATGGAAGATATCGACCTGGCGCTGCGGGCCCAGGCGCGAAGTGACCCTTCCCACGCCGTAGCGGCTGTCGATGGCGGCCGTGTACAGGCGCACCTGCTGGCCCTGCTCTTCATAGTTGTGCGCGACCTGCAACAAGGCCGTCGACTTGCCCGCGTTCATCGCGGAATACCGGAAATAAAGTTTTGCCACTGCCGCCTGCCCTGTTCGTCTGGTTTTCAGGATACTGTTTAGTTCCTTTTCGAGGCGTGATTATAAATCGCAATGGCGGGCTTGCGGCAGCTTAATAGTCGTGCCGTTGGCGCGGCAAGCGGGCTAAAAACGGCGCATACTCGAAGCGCGCACGCCACAAGCGATATGCGAAAGCCGCATATGCAAGCATGCAAACATTCGTTCGCCGCACCCGTGCACCCGCCTACACTGCGCGGCACGGAAGGCGGCTCGGGACACAATCCGGAGCGGCTGTTTCTCTGACAGGAGCCACCATGAATGATCGAATGCCATCCCCATCCCAGCCGCCAGCGCTATACAAGCTGATCGGCAACACCCCACTGGTCGAAGTGACCAGGCTCGACACGGGCCTGTGCCAGCTGTTCCTGAAACTGGAATCGCAAAATCCCGGCGGTTCCATCAAGGACCGCATCGGCCTGTCCATCATCGAAGCGGCCGAAGCCGACGGCCTCCTGCAGCCGGGCGGCACCATCGTCGAGGCGACGGCCGGCAATACCGGCATCGGCCTGGCGCTGGTGGGCCGCATCAAGGGCTACCGCGTGATCCTTGTCGTGCCCGACAAGATGTCGACGGAAAAAGTGCTGCACCTGAAAGCCCTGGGCGCCGAAGTGCACACCACGCGCTCGGACGTGGGCAAGGGCCATCCCGAGTATTACCAGGATTACGCGGCGCGCCTGGCGCGCGAACTGCCGGGCGCCTTCTTTGCCGACCAGTTCAACAATCCCGCCAATCCGCTGGCCCACGAAACGACGACGGCGCCCGAAATCTGGGAGCAAAGCGGCCATGACGTGGACGCCATCGTCGTCGGCGTCGGCTCCTCCGGCACCCTGACGGGCCTGACGCGCTACTTCCGCAAGGCGCAGCCGAAGCTGGAATTCGTGCTGGCCGACCCGCAAGGCTCCATCCTCACCGAATACATCGACACGGGCAAGGTGTCGGACACGAGCGGCTCGTGGGCCGTCGAAGGCATCGGCGAAGACTTCATTCCCTCGATTGCCGACATGGACAGCGTCACCAAGGCCTACACCATCAGCGACCAGGAAAGCTTTGATTCCGCGCGCGCCCTGCTGCTGGCCGAAGGCATTTTAGGGGGCTCGTCAACGGGCACCCTGCTGGCCGCCGCGCTCAAGTACTGCCGCGAACAGACCACGCCCAAACGCGTCGTCACCTTCGTGTGCGACACGGGGACGCGCTATCTGTCGAAGGTCTACAACGACGGCTGGATGCGCGACCAGGGCCTGTTGCAGCGGGCCGTGTCCGGCGACTTGCGCGACCTGATCGGACGCCGCTACGACGAGGGCGACGTCGTCAGCGTGGCGCCCGGCGACACCCTGCTCACGGCCTTCAACCGCATGCGCGCCAGCGACCTGGCGCAGCTGCCCGTCATCGACGGCGGCCAATTGGTCGGCATCCTCGACGAATCGGACCTGCTGCTGCACGTCTCCGGCGACGCCGCGCATTTCGCGGGTCTGGTGGGCGCCACCATGACGACGCAGATCGAAACCCTGGCGCCGTCCAGCGGCTTGCCCGCCCTGCGCGCCACCCTGGACCGGGGCTTGACGGCCGTCGTCGCCGACGACAGCGCCTTCTATGGCCTGATCACCCGCTTCGACCTTCTCAACCACTTACGCAGGACACTATCTTGAGCCAACAAACGCCCCGCAAGAGCCGCCTCGCCACCCGCGTCATCCACGCCGGCCAGTCGCCCGACCCGTCGACGGGCGCCATCATGCCACCCATTTACGCCACCTCCACCTTCGTGCAGGACAGCCCCGGCGTACATAAAGGCCTGGACTACGGCCGCTCGCACAACCCCACGCGCTGGGCGCTGGAGCGCTGCGTGGCCGACCTGGAAGGCGGCAGCGCGGCCTTCGCCTTCGCCTCGGGCCTGGCCGCCATCTCGTCCGTGCTGGAATTGCTGGATGCGGGCAGTCATATCGTCGCCGGCGACGACATGTACGGCGGCACCTACCGTTTATTCGAGCGCGTGCGCCGCCGCTCGGCCGGTCATGAATTCACGTATGTCGACCTGACGAATCCGGAAAACCTGCTGGCCGCGCTGCGCCCGGAAACGAAGATGGTATGGGTGGAAACGCCCACCAACCCCATGCTGAAACTGGCGGATTTGCGGGCCATTGCCGACATCTGCCGCGAAAGGGGCATCATCGCCGTGGCCGACAACACGTTTGCCAGCCCGCTGGTGCAACGCCCGCTGGAACACGGCTTCGACATCGTCGTGCATTCGACCACCAAGTATTTGAACGGCCACTCGGACATCATCGGCGGCATCGCCATCGTCGGCGCGGAAGAACGTCAGGCGGAATGGCGCGAGCAACTGGGCTTTTTGCAAAACTCGGTGGGCGCGATTGCCGGGCCGTTCGACAGCTTTTTGGCCCTGCGCGGCGTGAAAACCCTGGCCATCCGCATGCAGCGCCATTGCGAAAGCGCCCTGGCCCTGGCGCAGTGGCTGGAACAGCAAAAGGAAGTGCGCAAGGTGTTTTATCCGGGCCTGGCCTCGCACCCGCAGCATGCGCTGGCGCAGCGCCAGATGGATGGCTTCGGCGGCATCATCTCGATCGACCTCGATACGGATCTGGCGGGCGCGCGGCGCTTCCTCGAACGCTGCGAGGTATTCGCCCTGGCCGAAAGCCTGGGCGGTGTGGAAAGCCTGATCGAGCACCCTGCCCTGATGACGCATGCCAGCATCCCGGCCGGGCAGCGGGCCAGGCTGGGCATCGGCGATGGCTTGATCCGCCTGTCGGTGGGGATCGAGGATATCGAGGATTTGCGCCATGACCTGCGCACGGCGCTCGACGCGATTTGATACGCCCGGCGGCTATTTTCCGGGGTGGTACCTGCGCTCCAGGTGCTTCGCCACGTCCTCGGGATAAAACAGCACATCCTTGAATTCGCCGCGCGCATACATGGCCGCCTGGTCCCGGAAGTGCGGCGATGCCGGGTCGCCGCTCTGGCCCCCGGCGAGGATGCTTTTCGCCTTGATGCGGGGGCCGAATTCCACGGCCGCCACAAAGCTGTTGCCACGCTCGCCGTAAATCCTGCGCGTGGTGCTCTTGCTGCTCTGTCCATACGCGGCCAGCGCACCCCAGTTGCCCGACGCGTAAGGCACGGGCAGGCTGGCTTGCGCATCGTCAAACGGCTGCACGATGTCGCCCGTCAGGCGCTGGAAGCGGTTGATCTCGCCCCACGGCGTTTGCCAGTTGCCGAAATCGCGCTGCAGTTTATCGGCCGCCGTCGCCAGCGCAGCCAGCCGCTGCGCCGCCGTGACCTTGTCCGTCGCCAGAAAATCGACAACGGGCACGCCCTGCTCGCGCGCCTGTTTCCCCGCCAGTTCGGCCAGCTCCTGGCCCCAGAACACGGCCAGCGAAGTGGCGGTGGAGTCCAGCGCATAGCGCCAGTCCCAGGCCCGCAGCAAGGCCACCTTGTCGGCCAGCGCCAGCTTGTGCGCGTCGCCCGCCGGCAGCGCATCGTATGCCGCGAACAGGGGCGGCAGCAGCGCTTCGAACGCCGTCAGTTCGCTGTCGTACGAGGCGGCGATCAGCTTGTCGAGCGTGAAATCCTTCTGGTTCTGGAAAACCTTGACGGCATGCAGGCCGCGCGCGTTTTCGCCGTACACGGACATGTAGGCGGGATAGTCGCTCTGGCGCGGGCTGTGGGCGCCGGCCGCCGAATACGGCCAGTTGTTCGTGTTCTGTATCCAGCCATTCTTCGGATTGAACAGGGTGATGGTTTGCGCCACCGTGTGCAGCCCTTGCCATTCCGTGGCCGGGTCGCTGCCGTCGACAGGCTGCTTCCAGTTGAAGCGCGGGTCGCGCACGGGGATGAAATTGCCGTGAAAGTAGGCGATATTGCCATCCGCATCCGCATACACCGTGTTGTTCGACGAATTCGTGCGCAATTCCATCGTTTGATAAAACGCAGCATAATCGCGCGCCTTGGTGCGCGTGTACGACTGCATCAAAGCCTTCAACGGTTCCTGCATCAGGCGCACGGCCACCCATTTACCGTCCTGCGCGCGCACGATGGGGCCGTGGTGGCTGTAGTGGACGGTGATGGTCTTCGATGCCATGCCGCCATCGGCCAGTTTGTAGGGCAAGGTGATGGGCACGGTTTTCAAGGGGCGCAGGCCGCCGTCATAGCGGTAGAACCAGGCGCCGTCCTTGTCGACGATGCTTTCCAGGTATTCGTCGATGACGTCGCCGCCGCCCGAGGTATGCATCCAGCCCAGGCGCTCGTTAAAACCCTGGTAGACGAAGAACTGGCCCCAGGTGACGGCGCCATACGCGTTCAAGCCTTCGCCGCTGGTGACCTGCACTTCGGGACGGAAGTAGAACGAGGTGTGCGGGTTGATCATCAGCAGCGCATGGCCATTTTTGGTGATGGCGGGCGCGATGGCGAAACCGTTCGAGCCGCTGGGCTCGGGATCCAACCCGGTCTCGATGCTGGCCAGCGCCACGGCGGCAGGACTGGCCTGCTGGCCGTAAAACGCTTCGAGCTGCGCCAGGTTGATCGATTCGATATCGCCGCCGATGCTGCCCTCGCTGAAACTCAAGGCCATCCACGGCTCGAAATGCGCGATCAGCCGCGGTTTGACGCGCGGATGCGTGGCCAGGTAAAAGTTCAGGCCATCGGCAAAGGCGTCCATCAACTTGCGCAGCCAGGCCGGGCTGGCGCGGTACTGCGCCTGCAGCTCAAGCGGGTCAATGAAGAGCTTCATGCGCAGGTCGCGGTACAGCTCCCGTTCGCCCTCCACTTCCGCCAGGCGCCCCATGGCGTTGATGTAATTGAGTTCCACGCGGGGGAAATCGTCTTCGGCCTGCGCATACATCAGGCCAAACACGGCATCCGCATCCGTCTTGCCCGTCACGTGGGGAATGCCCCACGTGTCGCGCGCGATGCTGACATTGGCCGCCTGCGCCTGCCAGCGGGCCATGTCCTTGACAGAAACAGCGGGTGCGGCCAACACGGGAATACTGGCGACAGCAACTGAGGCAAACAGGGCACTGCTATGTAACATGCCAAAACTCCAGATCAGGATGCGTCAATCAGGGCCGCGATGCGCTGGTTCAACTCCACATTTTCCGCCTGCAACTGCGCCACCTTCTGTTTCAGGCTGGCGATCTCGCCGCGCAAGCGTTCCGTTTCGGACGGCGCCTGCGCCGCGTTCTCGGCCCACGGCTCGTTGCCCGTTTCCGGCGTATCCTGCGATACATGCACCTTCGGCTCGCGCGGCGTACGCGTGGCGGCGCGCTGTTCGCGGATTTCCTTGGCCGCCTGGCGCAGCAGTTTTTTGCCGCCGGCGACGGCCGCCACCTGCTCTTCCGGCGGCAGGGATGCCACGGTGGCCGCCGCATTGATCGAGATCGTGCCCGAACGGACGGCTTCCACCAGTTCCGGCGACGCCGCCTTCTGGATCTTCTCGATCTGGCTGATCTGGTTGCTGCTCAATCTCGCCGCCTTGGCCACCTCTTCGCGCGTGCTCATGGGTGCCTTCGGCGCGTTTTCGCCTTCCGGCGCATCCTGGGCGCTGACGGGTGCCGGGCTGCGCGCGGCGACGATTTCCTTCTTGCGCAGGGCCAGCACGCCGCGCTGGAAGTCCGATACACTGCGGCGCGCCAGGTGATTGTCGATCATCCACAGCATGACATCGTCGAGCGAGGTAAAGCTGGTGTTCTGGATGGTCTTGAATTCGATGCCGTGCTGGCGGCAGATGGCGTAGCGGTTATGCCCGTCGATCAGCACGTCGTTCCACAGCACCAGCGCATCGCGGCAGCCTTCGGCCAGCAGGCTGCGCTCGAGCGCCGCGTACTCGCTGGCGGTGAGCGGGTCGATATACGACTGCAGCACCTGATTGATAGTGATATTCATGGTTGTCCTCAATATTGCGGCGCGATGGTCCGCGCCGGCACGAATGCTACACCATCCGCCGCCCATCCAGCTGATCGAGGTCCGCCATCGTCCGTCACAATGGAAAAAAGCGCATTTTCCCTTTCTTTCATAGGCAACTGAACTTATCATTTGGCAATATTTAGCGACCCTTCCCCTTAATCGCGCCGGCTTGTGCATGAGCGCGCCCAAGACAAACAAGGAAATCAATGAAAAAGTTATACCGCGTCGCCATCGCTGCGCTGCTACTCAGCGGATGTGCCACCATGGAAGTCCGCGAGACGACCCGCACGATGGAGCGCATCGGCCATGATCCGCAACTGAACATCGTTTCAAAGGTCACTGCTGGTGAAGCACTCTTGTCCACCTTCCAGTACACAAGCAAAACGGGGTATCAGATTTACGACGGGCGCGCCGTGTCAATCGGCGGAGGACGTGTTGCCGTCATCGAGGGCGACTTCTTGTACCGCGCCGACATCGAGGGGAAACCTGCTTACTGCACCGAACGCCAGGTCTTCAACATGCTGCTGCTCGGAATGACCAAGAATGCCTGTTTTGCCGACCGCAACAATGATGGCCTGCTGGACCAGGTGATGGTCGCCAGCGATCTGATGTGGTGGCACGAAGATGTCAACCCCGGCATCAAATTCGGCCCGGGAGTGGAAACCGCGCCTATCGACAGGTCCATCAATTCGCAGTTGCTATACCAGGGCTACAGCAATCACACCTTGCGCATTGCCTACAGAGAATATGCAGGCGACCTGGCACGGCCGTCGTTTTCGCAAGACTTGTCGTTTGAGATCACCAGTTTTCCCGCGGAAGTCACCTTCCGGAAAATCCGGATCCAGATACGCAGCGCAGGAAATCAAGGTTTGGAATACCAGATCCTTGGCGGCTATTGACCCCCGCGTGCAAGCTGCGACCCAACGAGCCATAGCATGAAAAGAAAGTACGCCACCGCACTCATTTTTGCCGTCGCTGCCATCGGCTTCACCTGGGTCAGCCCCTATATCGCCATGTACCGCATCAGCATGGCGGCGAAATCCGTGCGCCTGGAAAACCTGGCGCAGCAGGCCGACCTGCCCGCCGTGCGCGCCAGCGTGGCGCGCCAGCTGCGGGCAGCCGGCGAAACAGCCAATGAGGACGATTTCAAGGAAATGCTCGACGCCATCGTCTCGCCGCCCGGCATCACGGTATTGATCCTGCATGGCAAGCACGGAGCGGACGGCAAGCGCCACGACTTCGGCATGGCGTACCGTTCGTGGAACGAAGTGGTGCTGCGGCGCAGCGGCGCCGGGCCCGCCGCCAGCCAGTTTTTGCTGCGCCGCCATGGCATCTGGGACTGGAAACTGACGGACATCACCTTGCCGCCGGAATTACTTTAAAGAAACTTGATCTAAAACAACACTTACTTAAACCTCTATATTGATTTTGGGAAATATTATGTAGAATGCCAACACTTCAGGCGCACCGGGTCGCCAGGCATCCGAGAGATCGCACGATGAAAAGAATGATGCTTCTCGCTGTAGTGGCACTGGTCGCGCTGGCCGGCGTCTTCTATGGCAGCCCGTATTTCACCATGAATAAGATTCGCACGGCAACGATGGACGAGGATACCCAGGCCCTCGCTGCGCATATCGACCTGCCCCAGCTGCGCGGCAGCCTCGGGCAACAACTGCACACCCTGTTTTCGGCGCCCGAAGTGGCCGACGACATCAGTCCCGACGTCATCGACCCCTTGCTCGATACCATGCTGATGCCCGAAGGCATCGTCGCCTTGATGAAGCTCAATGACCGCTACGAAAAACCGCTCGCCAAGGTCAGCGACATCAGCGGCCGCAAGCGCAATACCAAGCCCGACTACAAACTGCGCTACACCTCCTGGGACAGCGTCGTGGTGCAGCGCGCCCACAGCAAAAGCCATATCGGCGAACTGACCCTGGCGCGCGACGGCCTGTGGCACTGGAAGCTGGTGTCGGTGGCCCTGCCGAAGAACTTGCTGGCCGACGCCTGAGGCGCCGGCGCAATTCTGCTCCCGAGGCGATCAGCGCCGGTCCGTCACCCTGCCCGTCGTATCGGCAAACCAGCGGCTATGCGACACCACTTGCAGCGCGCCGGCAGCCACTTGCCCCGCCAGCCATGCCAGCAATTCATCGATGACCGCATACGAGGTCTGGTAGTCGGACGTTGGCGTCCTGACGATATCGTGGCCGTTGACAAACACAAAGCTGTCGTCGCCCACCGCCGTCTGGATCGCCGCCTGGACTTGCGCAAAGCTGGCGTCGTTTGTCAGGTTGACCGTGGAAGTGTTGAGGATGTAGGCATCCTTGTCGTTGCCAGTGAAAAACATCTGGTCAAAGCCGCGCTCGGCCGTATAGCCGGCGCCGCGCGCCGACAGGAAACCGGCGGCGCGCATGGCGTTGATGGCCGTATTCGTCCACAGCGATTCGACCCACGCATGGTGCGATGGCCCGTCGCCGCCGATACCGGCGGCGCGCATCTTGTCCCGCCCCACCTGCAGCGCAGTGACGTACTGGGCCGAACCCTGGACCGCCACATTGTCGTGCACGCTCTGGTGCAGGGTAAAGTCGAACAGGCGCGACGGATCGTCGAAGCGCGCCTTCATGCGCTCAGCCGACATGTAATCGGGCTGCCCCAGCAGGGACGTGACGATGGCAAACGAGGCCGGCAAATCATAGTATTTCAGCCGCTCCATCAGATACGTATCCCAGGAGGCATAACCATCGTCAAAGGACAAGATGACGGTGGGCAATTTACGCTTCGGCAACGCCGCAACCATGCCCAGCCAGATGGTTTCCGGCTGCGTCGTGGCGGCGGTCAGCTGCACGGTAAATTTCCCGCGCGACAGGTTTTGTGCCGTGGGCGTGCCCTCGCTATCAAGCGGCGTGGCCAGCTTGGGCACCCACCACTCATTGTTGACGAACATCAAGGTGTCGGCGGCGGCGGAACCGCCGTAATGCAAGGCATTCAGGAAGCCGGACCAGAAACTGCTGTAATCGCTGTTGCCCAGGTAAATCATGCCCCCCGTCTGCATGATGGCGGCATTCGTCGAGCGCAGCGCGAAGGAAAAGCGTTGCAAATCCCAGTTGAACGGGATGCGCGGCTGGCCCTTGCCGGCAGCGCCTGTCGTGCCCACTTTCACGACGGTACCGGCAGGCAAGCCGGCTGGCAGGTCGATGCGCAAGGAGGGGTAGCCATCCTTGAACGACACGGCGGCATCGAGCGACACCATGCAGCCCGACGTCACATCGCTGTCCCAAAAGGACAGATCGTGCGTGGGCATGAATTCCAGCGGCGTATTGGTGACCGGCGGCGGGGGCATGGAAAAGCGGGGCGGGGCGTCAGGGTACTGGCTGGACATGGTGCGGCTTTCAAAAGTAGTGCGCGCGGCGCCGGCGGAACAAACGCTGCACGGCAGAAAAGGATCAATCAACATTGCCTTGCCAAGCTTTTTCGCCAGGAGTGCTTGTCAACTATATCACTTAATTGCCATTATGCAAATAAATAATGACGCCCGGTCATGCCTGCCGCGGCGGCCATGGCGCAGCCCGCGCGCCAGGCCGGCACGGCATCGCCCAAGCCCGCGCGGCACTGCTATCATCAAGCTTTGATTTCCATCGGAGGCTCCATGTCAGACCTGGTACAACACGCACTGGCCCACGCGGGCAAACCGGCCACAACGCCCTGGGTGGTGACCCTGATCAGCGGTGAAAAACTCACCGGCCCCATTTCCCCGCTCAGCGACGGCTGCTACGCCATCGGCCTGGGGCAAATCAAGTATTTTTCCAGCGATAAGGTCGCCTGCCTGAATGTGTCGGGCGCGGGCGCGTTTCCCATCTGAAGACCTTGGCAATGGACCACGCGCAGGAGCAGACGCAGGACGGCGCACGCCTGGCGGCGCAGTTGCAGGCGCTGGAAGCGGCGCTGCAAAGCCGGGCCGTGCGCGCCGACAGCGCCAGGCTGGCAGCGCTGCTAGCCGACGAGTTCGTCGAATTCGGCAGCTCGGGCAAGCTCTGGACACGCGCCGCGACCCTGGCGGACTTGCCGGCAGAAGATTTTTGTCCGCGCAGCATCAGCGATTTTCAAGCCCGCCTGCTGGCCGACGATGTGGCCTCGGTGACCTACCGCTCGCAACGCCACGCCAGCGGCGCCCTGCCTGCCAGCGCCAGCTTGCGCAGTTCGCTGTGGAAGTGGCGCGATGGCCGCTGGCAAATGATTTTTCACCAGGGCACGCCCATTCCCGGCTGATCCGCACACGGGGATGGCCCCCACCGCCACTATCCCCTGTCGCGCAGCAACAACACGCCCCTGCCGAAAAAAATCCGCGGCAGCTGTTGTATTTCCAGTGTCCGGGCGCGGGCCGCGCGGCAATAGCCCTCCCTCTGTTTGCGTTTCCGCAGGAAACCACCATCGCCACGCCAGGCCACTTTGCGCTCGCGCAAGCCTACCGGCACTCCACTATGCACCCGCCCAATATTGACGACAAATACGATTTTATTCGCGTATTCAGTCGAAAAACATATGAATGAGCAGGCCTGAAAAATGGCATGAATACCAAAACTTTCCGTGCTAGCATGATTTTTCGTCCAACTGGCCAGCGCCAGCTTGCAGCGCCCCAACAACCTTCACCGACAGGAGCCGTTTCATGATGACACCGCATGCCAGCACACGCGCCAGCACAATACGCCACACCCTGATTGCCCTGGCAATCACTGCCGCCTTCCCCCTGCAGGCGATGGCGCAAGACAGCGTCCCGCCGCCAGCCACCGACGCGCCTGCCGCCCCGGTGACGCAGGCCGGTCCTGGCCAGCTGGAAACGGTGATCGTGACGGCGCAGCGGCGCGCGGAAAACATCAAGGACGTGCCCATGTCCATCGCCACCCTGAAGGGCGACAAGCTCGACACCCTGACGGCCGGCGGCGCCGACATCCGCTTCCTCAACAGCCGTTCGCCCAGCGTCTCCGTCGAATCGGATTACGGTCGCACCTTTCCCCGTTTCTACATTCGCGGCCTGGGCAATACCGACTTTGACCTGAACGCCTCGCAACCGGTGGGCCTGGTGATGGACGACGTGGTGCAGGAAAACGCCATGCTGAAGGGTTTTCCCGTGTTTGACGTGGATCAGGTCGAGGTGCTGCGCGGCCCGCAAGGCACCTTGTTCGGCCGCAACTCGCCAGCCGGCGTGATCAAGTTCGACTCCGCCAAACCCGTCTTCAAGACGGAAGGCTACCTGAGCGGCGGTTTCGGCAAGGATGGCATGAAGAACTTGGAAGGCGCCTTCAACGTGCCCGTCAGCGACACGGTGGCCCTGCGCTTTTCCGGCCAGACGCAGCGCCGCGACGACCGCGTGCACAACCCGCGCCCCACCGGCACGCGCGACTTCGAAGGCTATGAAGACAGCGCCGCACGCCTGCAGGTACTGGTCAAGCCCACGCGCGATTTCACGGCCCTGTTCAACGTGCATGCGCGTAACCTCGACGGCACGGCCACTTTGTTCCGCGCCAACATCCTGAAACAGGGCACGAATGACCTGGTCGACAATTTCGATTACGGCTCCTACCCGACCGACGGCATCAACCGCCAGCACCTGAAAACCAAGGGCGGCAGCATGCGCCTGAAATGGGACTTGCCCGGCATCACCCTGCATTCGATCACGGGCTACGAAAAACTCGATTTCTTCAGCCGCGCCGACGTCGACGGCGGCTATGGCGCCGTGTACGCCCCGCCGATGGGCCCCGGCTTCATCCCCTTCGTCGTGGAAACGGCCGACGTGATTCCCAACCACAAGCAGATTTCGCAGGAATTCCGCGCCGAATCGTCTGCCCGCGGCCCGCTGCAATGGATAGGCGGCCTGTTCTACTTCAAGGAAGATATCCAGATCGACAGCATCAGCTTTGACAGCCTGGCGCCCGGCAATCCGCAAAACAGCGCCTACGCCACGCAAAACCAGAGCTCGAAGTCGTATGCGGCCTTCGGCTCGCTCAACTACACGGTCTCGGACGCCCTGAAACTGCGCGCCGGCCTGCGCTACACGAGCGACAAGAAGGATTTCTCGGCCAAGCGCGTGGAAGCGACCACGGCCGGCCCCTTCAACTTGCACGACACCTCGCACAACGTCAGCTGGGACTTGAGCGGCACCTATGTGCTCACGCCGGAAACCAATGCCTACGCGCGCATCGCCACCGGCTACCGCGCGCCGTCGATGCAGGGCCGCCTGAACGGCCTGGCCGACCGCCCCTCGTTTGCCGGCGCCGAGAAAGCGCTGTCCGTCGAGGCGGGCATCAAGCAAGACCTGTTCGACAAGCGCGCGCGCCTGAGCGTGGCCGTGTTCCAGTACCGCGTCAAGGACAAGCAGCTGACGGCCGGCAGCGGCGCCGTCAACATGAACCAGCTGATCAATGCCGACAAGGCCACCGGCCGCGGCGTGGAACTCGATTTCCAGGCGAATCTCAGCGATTCGCTCAGCATGACCCTGGGCGGCAGCTACAACCACACGGAAATCCAGGACAAGAAACTGTTCGTCCTCAGTTGCGGCAATGCGCAAAACAACCCGGCCAGCGGCTGTACCGTCACCGACCCCGTCGGTCCGTTCAAGGGCACGGCCTACATCGACGGCAACCCACTGCCCCGCGCGCCAGAGTGGCAGACCAACTTCACCCTGAAATACAGCATCCCTGTCGCCAATGGCGAGTTCTACGCCTACACGGACTGGGCCTATCGCACCAGCTACAACTTCTTCCTGTATGAAGCGAAGGAATACAAGGCCAAGGAACTGCTGGAAGGCGGCTTGCGTGTCGGCTACAAATGGGACAAATACGAAATCTCCGCCTATGGCCGCAACATCACCAACCAGATCCAGTCGCTGGGCGCCATCGATTTTGACAACCTGACGGGCATCATCAACGAACCGCGCACGTACGGGGTGCAGTTCAAGGCGACGTTCTGACGGCAGGCAGATAAAACCAGGCTGTCCGGCGCAAACCGGACAGCCTGGCTCAGGCACAAGATGGCATTATGGGCATCACCTGTGCTAGAATCTCGCCGCGCTGCCCGGATGGTGAAACTGGTAGACACTGGAGACTTAAAATCTCCCGCCTGTAAGGGCGTGCCGGTTCGATTCCGGCTCCGGGCACCAAATGATCATGTCATATCGTATTAAGAAGCATCGAAACCCGCCCTTCTCATAGGAGGCGCGGGTTTTTTGTTGTCTTGTATCGTCTTACGTCGTAGCATGACAGCGTACAGTTTTGTCGGTACTTATGGCGGTACTTCCGGATACCGCAAAAAAAGTACCGTCACGGAGGAAGACATGGCGCTGACAGACACATTTGTAAGACAGGTGAGGCCCACCAGGCCCGCCGGCGACAAGCACACGGACGGCGGCGGAATGTACCTGTTAGTGAAGGAAGCCGGCAAGTATTGGCGCCTGGATTACCGCTTCCTGGACAAGCGCAAGACACTGGCCTTAGGCGTCTACCCCGCCGTATCGCTGGCCACCGCCCGAAAGCGGCGCGACGAAGCACGCGAGTTGCTGGCCGGCGGCATCGACCCCAGCCAGGCCAAGCGCGATGACCAGCATGCCAAGACGGCGGCCGCATCGCATACCTTTGAGGCCGTCGCGCGGCAGTGGCTGCGAAAAACGCAAGCCGAACGCGCCGAGAGCACCCAGCAAAAGAACACGTCCTGGCTGGAAAGGAATATCTTCCCTGAGATTGGGGCGATGCAGATCTCGTCCATCAAACCCCGCGACGTGTTGGCTGCCCTGCGCAAGATTGAAGCGCGCGGCGCCATCGAGTCGGCCCACAAGATCAAACAGCTGTGCGGCCAGGTGTTCCGGTTTGCGGTTGCATCAGATCTGGCTGAGCGTGACGTTACCGCCGATCTGCGCGACGCGCTATCCGCCGTGCCTAGCACGCACTATGCCGCCATCACCGAACCCAAGCAGGCAGGCGGCCTCCTGCGCGCCATCTTCGACTACAACGGCCATCCCTACGCCGTGGCGGCGCTCAAGCTGGCGCCCCTGCTGTTTGTGCGACCTGGGGAGCTGCGCGCAGCTGAGTGGGCGGAAATCGATTTCGACGATGCACTCTGGCGCATCCCCGCCATCAAGATGAAGATGAGCCTCGATCACCTGGTGCCGCTGTCGAGCCAAGCCATAGCACTGCTACGCGGCGTGCACGCGATGAGCGGCACCGGCCGGTACGTCTTTCCAAGCATTCGCACGCAAGAGCGCTGCATGAGCGACAACACCGTCAATGCGGCACTGCGCGCCATGGGCTACCCGAAGGAGGCAATGACCGGCCACGGCTTCCGCGCCATGGCCAGGACCATCATGGACGAGGTGCTGGGTGAGCGTGTCGACCTGATCGAGCACCAACTGGCGCACGCGGTCAGGGACGTGAACGGCAGGGCCTACAACCGCACCAGTCATCTGCCGGCGCGCCGGGAAATGATGCAGCGATGGGCTGACTACCTGGACAACCTGCGAGCAGGCGCCGAAGTTATTCGGCTACAGGGTAGTGCCGCATAAATTCACAGATTATGTCTGCAAACCCACTTTGCTGATGATTGGAATCACAACTTATTCAGTTTTTTTAAGGAATGGAATGAGCGACAACGAACTGCGCCTACCTCGATCAGAGCGCACATCATTTACCGAAGCCGTTTATGTGGTCGACGGTCTCGCGGCCACATGGGATCTATGGGGACTTGAAAGAGAATTTCCTTTTTTCACATTTTTTTTCGAGGATTTTTGGCTAAGCCCGAATACAAATGGTGATGCGCAACTGGAAAATTTTCTAAAAACTGAACAATTATCCGAGTGGGAGGGAAAAACCATAAAGCCTGCCTTCAAAGCAGGATTGGTGCATATGGCCATGCTAGAGGTATGTTGCTCCTATGCAGTTCAAGCCATGAAAGCAAATAAAAATAGCAAAATGGCATGGGCATTTTCTTGTGAGGCCAACATGTGGCTTGGTGCAGTGAGGGGATTATCGATAGAGCGCGGCCCAAAAAATAACGGCCTGTCGATGCAGGCAAAAAAGGGCGCGGCTGCTAGACACAAGGAAAATCGGGAGATGAAGCTCGAAGTTTGGGACTGGGATGAAAAACAGAATGAGTATAAATCCATAAATTCCGCAGCGGAAGCAGCCGCAGGGAAGCTAGTTCCAGTTACCCTTAAAACCGTTCGAGAATGGATTTCGGAGGGCCGAAAAAACCGGCGTGCCGGCACAGCGGCTTCACGCCAAGGGAAATAAATAGGACATTGCACCCATTGCGCTACGGCGTACAAACAAGGGGTGTATCGTGTCACAGAAAGTTATCAGAATTGCCGAATTGGCGACTACCAAGGGGCGGCCCGGCAAGCTGCCAGTCAGCCCGGCCACCGTCTGGCGCTGGGTTCGAGAAGGAAAGTTTCCCAAGCCTTTCAAGCTTGGCGAGTCCGTCACTGTATGGGATCTGGACCAGGTCGAAGCCTTCATTACGAAGCGCGCTAAGGGAGCTACATGATGCTCTCTCACCATGTCAGAAAAAATCCTGTTGACGCGCGGCCATTCTCCACCTATCCTGAAAACGTCGCAAAAAAAGAAGCGACCGGGTTTGGCGACCTGACTTACACATGGCGGACAACCGCTTCCAGGCGGCTTTTTTTCGTCCGAGCCATTGCGTCTCCTATGAGCGGCAGTGGTGGGGATACCTTCGGGTATGCCGGTTTCCGTGTGTACCGGTTCGCCAACCCCACCATTTGCTGCTCACCCCGTTTGGCGACGGGTTGTGCGGTTTCAAAACTACACACGGAGGCAATCATGCCAGGCTCCACCACATCCCTACATTCCCCCTCATTCGTCGGCACCCTCTCCGTCGACCAGCTTTTTCAAACCGCGTTCTACAACGGCCGCGCACCACGCAGCCAGGAATACAAGGCCGGCGCCCGCATGGCGCTTGAGCACCGCATCGAGCGCAAGGACTTCGACCTGCCGTACCAAGCCGGCACGGCCGCCGCTGACGCTTTCTTTGCCGGTATTGAAGAAGGCAAAACGATCTGGCGTACGGCCGTTGCCAAGATCGGCGGTGCTGCATGAAAACGAGCACTCGTAGCCAAATTGATGCGGCCATCGTGCTGGATGCGCCCTTTGCTGATATTCACCTCGCCTACGCTGTCGCTCCCGAGCATGCCCGCATGCGCGCGCGCCAGTTGGCCGCGCTTCTGCTGGCAATGCAGCCAGAAGACGGCCCTGGTGATCTGCTTTGGCTGGCACAGCAAATGGCAGATGAAGTCGCGGGCACGTTGGCTGGCATCGACGGAGGTGCACCATGAACACCCGTCACACACCTGCACCGGCCAAGCTGCCAAAAGCCACCGCGTTTCATGTGCCCTTCTCGCACTTGCACCTCCACCTGAAGCATGACCAAGATGCGCAATTCGCCGCCGCCACGATGGATATCGCCCGTGGCATTGGCGTGTGCCTTGAAATGGCCAGCAATAGCGATCTGGCCAGGGAAACGAACACCGATGCCGATCCGGCCGACGAAGACTTGCCTGTGCTTGACCCGGTAGATACCTACATCCTTACGCGCTTTGCCATTTCGGCAGCGAGATTGCTGGCCGAGCACGCTAATGACCGCATCACATGGCTGAACGAATACCGCGTAAAGGAGGCGAAATAATGGCCACCGCACCACACAAGCCCTGGGGAGTCACCTTTGCTGGCGCAACCATTTCCTTCTCTACGCGCGCAGAAGCCAAGCGCTTCATCCGCATCAATCACCAGGATGTGGCAGATCGCCGCGGTGGCACCTTCAAGGCCGTCATTATCCGCATTCCTGTGCCGAAGGAGGCTATCCATTGAACGCATCGCTTTCAAACATTGAGGCACAGTTTGCCATCGCCATGGCCGGCTACGACCTGGCCCCGCCCGATATCGTCGCCGATGGCCTGCGCCACCGCTTCGACGCCCCGGATGACAAGAAAGGCAAGAAGTCGGCCTGGTACATCCTCCACAGCGACGGCGTGCCGGCCGGCGCCTTCGGCAACTGGAAAACCGACCTGTCCGAAAAGTGGTGCGGCAAGTCAGACCAGGTGCTGACGCCGGCCGAACGCGCCGAGTACCGCGCGCGCATCGACAAGGCCAGACAGGAAGCCGAGTTCACGCGCCTGCAGCTGGAAGGCGAAGCAGCGACCGTGTGCGTGCGCATACTGGCCGGCGCGCGCGATGCCACCGACGACAATCCGTACTGCGTCCGCAAGGGCATCAAGCCGTATGGCCTGAAAGAGTTCAAGGACAAGCGCACCCTGATCGTGCCAATACGCGACGCCACCGGCGCCATCACCAGCGTGCAATTCATCTACGAGGATGGCAGCAAGCTCCTCAAGTCGAACGGCAAGGTCAAGGGCTGCTACTACAGCTTTGGCGGCAAGCCTGCCGATACGCTGCTGGTCTGCGAAGGCTTCGCTACTGGCGCCAGCCTGTATGCAGCCACTGGCTACCCGGTGGCCGTGGCCTTCAATGCCGGCAACTTGGAGGCGGTGGCCAGGGTATTGCGCGGGAAACTGCCGGGCATCCGGATCATCGTGTGCGCCGATGACGACAGGTTTAAGGAGAGTAGCAATACCGGCCTGATAAAGGCGAAGGCTGCGGCCGCTGCTGTTGGCGGCTTGCTGGCGGTGCCTGTGTTTCAGTCTGACGATGGACAGCCTACCGACTTTAACGACCTGCATGCCCGCGAGGGAAGCCAGGCTGTCATGGCGGCAATCAGCGCGGCCGCGTCGCAGGACCGTAGCCATGCTGCGCCTGTTGCGCTGGCGGCGCCGCCGGCCGAGCCAGCAACGAGCCTGACCAACGATCGTTCGATGATCCCGGCGACTGACACGCGCACCGTGAAAATCCGCTGCGCCACCGATATCAAGCCGCTACCGATTACCTGGCTGTGGCCTGGTTGGGTGCCGGCCGGTAAGTTGACCATCCTGGCCGGTGCCGCCGGCACAGGCAAGACCACGCTGGCGCTCGGCCTGGCCTCTGTGCTGACGGCAGGCGGTCCATGGCCTGATGGCAGCGCCTGCAAGCGCAAGGGTAACGTGCTGGTGTGGTCGAGCGAGGACGTGGCCGACGATACCCTGGTGCCGCGCCTGATCGCCTCCGGCGCCGACCTGAGCCGCTGCCACTTTATTGAGGGCATCACGGAAAACGGCGAGAGCGTGCCATTCGATCCGGCCCAGGACATTCCGGAGCTGCACCGCGCGGTGGCCGCCATCGGTGGCGTGAGCCTGCTGCTGATCGATCCTATCGTGTCCGCCGTGGCCGGCGACATGCACCGGGCCAATGATGTGCGCCGCAGCTTGCAAGCCGTGGTGGACTTCGCCGAGGCCCACCAGTGCGCGGTGATCGGCATCACCCACTTTGCCAAGGGCGGCGCAGGCAAAGCGCCACAGGACCGGGTTATCGGCTCCCAGGCGTTCGGCGCCCTGGCGCGCATGGTGCTGGTGACGGCGAAGGAAGAAGACGGCGCCCGCCGTGTGCTGGCGCGCGCCAAGTCCAACATCGCACCGGATGACGGCGGCGTGTCTTACAGCCTAGGCATGAAGACGATCAATGGCGGCATCGAAGCCACGCACGCGGTATGGGAAGGCACCATTGACGGAACTGCACGGGAAATCCTGGGCGAGGTTGAGCACGATGAGAGCGAAGGTGGAGATGGTGGGCAGCGTGACGACCTGGAGCGCATGCTGATTGACACCCTCACCGATGCTGGCGGTCGCATGGCCACCAAAGCTTTGCAAGCCGAAATCCGGGATGCTGGACATTCATGGGATGCGGCCAAACGCATCAAAAAATCGCTGGGAATTGAGGCGGTGAAGGCCAGCATGGGCGGTCCATGGATGTGGTGTTTGCCGGGCGCAATTCCACGAAGGGAGCACGAAGGGAGTGAAGGGAGCACAGAAAAAACAGCGCCCCCTTCGCTCCCTTCGGCGCTCCCTTCCCAAAAGGTTGCATCCAATGTCATACCAATTTCCTCGGTTGAGGTGACGATATGACCCCCGCAAGCCTGCTGGCGGAATGCCAAAAGGCAGGCGTAATTGTCGAGCTGGCAAGTGGCGCTCTCAAACTGAAAGGCCAGCCCGATGCGGTGCATTTCGCTGCAGGCATGCTGCGCCCTTTCAAGGAAGATCTGGTGCGTTACCTCGATCAACCCATCGCCGAACCACTTTTCCAAGTGGAGCCGCCTTGCCAGGCATCGA
The DNA here is from genome assembly GCF_030587315.1 of Janthinobacterium sp. SUN211. Lineage (NCBI taxonomy): Bacteria > Pseudomonadati > Pseudomonadota > Betaproteobacteria > Burkholderiales > Oxalobacteraceae > Janthinobacterium > Janthinobacterium sp. SUN211. The sequence continues at coordinate 30,393 of NZ_JAPWIC010000007.1, forward strand.
GCACGACGCCTCCCGACGATACCACCCGCGCACGGGCGGCACTGTTTCGTGGCCGGGGTTTGAGTCAGGCGGCCGCAATGGCGCTGGCGCAGCGGCTGACGGTGCGCGACCAGCAGCACGATGAACGGCGGGTATGCCTGGAATGCGCGCACATGGCCGGCACCGCCAACGCCAGGCGCTGCGGGCAATGGCGACAAAACCGGATGAAGGGCCCGGCCATGCCCGCCGACCTGGTGGACGTACTGCAGCGCTGCCACGGCTTTGCGATCCGGGTGCTCCGGGATAGCGAAGCATCACCATGACGGCGCGGCCCGCAAGCCCGGAAACGCTCCGGTAACGCCGCTGTAACGGTGACTGCGTTACTTCGCTACTGCCAAGCCAGCGGCGCGTGCGGATGCGCGGCCATGGTGCCGCGCCAGCCGCTGCATATTACTCAACATTGCCACAAAAAATAGCTACGATAGGAAAAAACATGAGCGCAACTTTATTTCGAGTTGGAGAAAGCAAGATTTGGCATTACCGGTACCAGGTGGCCGGCCAGCGCGTCCAGCGCACCACGCGCCTGACGGTGAAGCATGAAGCCGAGATTGTGGCCGCACGGGCCTACGCCGACGCTGTTACCCGAGCGAACGGCGGCAAGCCGGTACCAACGCTGGCCGAACTGTTCGCCGAGTGGCAGCTGGTACGCGCACCCGTCGCCAGTGTTGCGCATCGCCGTTCGGTGGATGTGATCCGGCGCCTGCATCTTTACGACCTGGGCGATCTGCCGGTGAGCGACATCACCACCCTGCACATCGAGAAAGCGCGCAACCTGCACCTGGTCGACCACAAGCCAGCGTCCGCCAATGCCTGGTTGCGGGTAATCAAGCTGATGGTCAATTGGGCCGTCAAGCGCGAGATCCTGCTTCGGTTGCCATGGCGAGTAACCATGTTGAAGGTCCAGAAAGTCCCGCGTGCCATCTTGTCGCTCGCTTCGGCTGGCGATTGGCTCGCCCAGGTCGATGCCGCGACGGTAGACACGCCCGAAGTTGCCGTGGCCATACGGTTGCTGTTCGGCCTGGGCCTGCGCGAGGGAGAGGCAGCCACTGCGCGCTGGGAGTGGATCGACTGGGAACGCAAGACCTACACGCCGGGCATCACCAAGGGCCGCGAGGCCGAGCCTTGCCCTATCCAGCCATGGCTTGTCGACTATCTGGCACCCTTGCGCAAAGGCGAAGGCCTGATCGCGCCGCGCGCCGACGGCACGCAGCTGCAATCCGGCTATGCCCGTACGGCGATGAAAACCGCCAATGCGAAGAGCCAGATCAAGGGGCTCACGCCGCACCGCCTGCGCGGCAGCTATGCGACGCTGCTGTCGGAGGCCGGCGCGAACATCCAGACGATACAGGCCGTCATGCGCCACAAGAGCCCCATCACGACGATGGCCTACCTCGAAAAGGATATGGATTGCGTGAAAGCTGCGCAGGAAAGGATGGCGGAGAAGATGGGTTTTGGGCGGCGAGGAAGTGAAACGGCCGCTCTGCTCCCTCCTGCGAAAAAGTAACCACCATGTTTATCGGGAATCATCGGGGATTTTCGGGCCATTTTCGTGGTTTTCGGCCATGCGGCAGCAATTCCCATAGGCATTTTCATGCAAGAAAGGCAAGGCCGTTTAGATGGTTCGCACTGGGTTGGTTCGCGGCAAAGTTCGCACTGAAAACGCGCAAATTGAAAACGGGTTTTCGTGCTGCTACGCTGAAATACTTCGATCCGACGCAGTGGAAATTGGAGGCGAAATCGGTTCCCGGCATGGCAATTCGGTGCAAAATAAAGCCGAGCAAATCTCAATCACATGGGGAGAGAAATCAGCGCTCCTTCATAGGGGAATATCGATATGGACAAACGCGCCGCAGGGCTTTCTATCGCAACGTTTTACCGAATGTTCGGCGCTACTTACCTGGCCTTTCGGCGCCTTGTCCTGATGAGTGGCGTTCAGCAACCCTTGGCAGCCGACCAATTTATTTGAGCGAAGCGCGACGTGCCTTTAAGTGCGCACCAAAGCTCCCCATTGGTGATGGTTTTAGTGAGGGGGCGCGACGACTTTATCGGATAGTGCAACGCTGCAGGTGGACTGGTGCGTAAAGGGGCATATCAAAAAATGCTCGATGGGCTGGCGGCTCTCTCGGTGCCTGAGCCCGCAAAGCGTCAGTTTGAAGAGCTGATACGCAAGAGCGCAGCCCTGGACGGCATTTCTTCAATCGACCGGCAGGAGCGCGTGAAGTTCGCGCGCCACCTGCTCGACCAGAGGGAAAGCCGCGCGACGATCTGCCTGCGCCTGCAGGCGAAGTATGGAATCGGTCGCTCACAAGCCTATCTGGTCATTGCCGAAGCGCTGTAACTGTCCGGTTTCCCCCCTGAGAATCGGACGCAAGCGGGATTTAATGCGCCATCGACATGAAAGGAAACTGAATGAAAATCGTCTACTTCAACCCGGAGTTGAGCACCCGAGCGCCTGACCTTCTCGGTGTTTTCTGTATGGATCCCAACGGGCAATGGCTCACCCTGCAAGACATCGATGAGGTGCTTGCGACTGGCGCGGATGTGGAAATTCGCCAGGCCACCGAAACTGAGGTCGAGCGTGCGGAGGCAGTTGTGATTCTTTACGAAATAGAATTGGAGCTGGCAAGGCGGGTTGGTGGCCTGCTTGACCCTAACGCCGCGGCTATCGACAGCGTTGTAGCAATGGTTACGTCCGCTTTTGCCGCTGACGTGACAGAACCACCGTGCGATTCGCGCCCAGCTCAGCTAGAGCCTGTTGTCGATACCAAGTTGCCCTTGTCCGATATCTCCTGAAAGTAAATCATGCGCCCAATTCAAGAAAAGATCGCCGAGGCGAAAGCCGCCGGCTACAGCGATGCACAGATTACCGATCACCTCGCCTCATCTCCCGACTACGCCGATAAGATCAAGACCGCGACGACTGCCGGCTACAAGCCAGAAGACATTATTGGCCACTTAGCGAATACGAAGGCGGCACCTGCCAACAAGCGCACTTTTAAATTCACCAGTCCAGAAGGCAAAAAATATTCCGTTGAGGGGCCAGATGGCGCCACCGAGCAGGAGGCATTCCAAATACTGCAGTCACAGCTTGGCGCAGGGGCGCAGACCTCCGCACCCTCAAAACCATTCGGTCAGCAGCTGAACGATAGTATCGCCGACATTCCGCGCCAGTTCGGCCTCGCTGCGCGTTACGGCATAGAGGGTACCGGCGAAGCGTTTAATCTTCTGGCGACGCCGTTTCGGGCGGGCCTCAATATGCTGGCCCCAAAGAAGCAGACGCTACCCGGACTGGTAGCCGGTGCAACACCCCGCGATGTTTTCCAGCCCGTCAACTTCAGAGGCTTAGCGGATGCTGTCGGACTTCCAGAGCCTCGCAATGCAATCGAGCGGGTGGTTGGCGATATGACGCGTACTGTGGCCGGGGGCATGGTACCGGTCGCAGCAGCAGGGCGGGTCGCCCAGGGCGCATCAGGCGTGACGAAAAGCGTTGCACAGACACTTGCGACCAACCCTCTGCAACAGCTGGTCTCTGCCGGTGCAGCTGGCGCCGCCGGCGGTTACGCGCGCGAAACTGGCGGCACCAATACATCGCAGATGTTGGCAAGCGTGGCAGCTGGCGTTGCCGCACCGCTGACGATGAACAAACTCGCTCAGGCTGCTGGTGCAATTGGCCGTATGGCGCGCCCTCAGGTGCCATCACCAGCGCAGATCGATACACATATCAACAGTGCATTGGGACCGAGCGGCATGACGCTGGCCGACTTGCCGGCTGGCGTACAAGCGGGCATTCGAAAGGATGTGGCCGATGCTTTCAAAATTAGCGATTCTGTCACCCCGATGGCTGTCAGACGCCTGGCCGACTATCGAATGACCGGTACAACACCAACAGCCGCAGGCTTGACGGACAATCCGGCTGTTATTACGCAACAACGTAACCTGGCCAAACTGGGCATTAACAGTAAGGACATTTCGGCTCAGACTCTTGGGCAGAATGAGAATGCCAATAATAGGCAACTTATTAGCGGTTTGAACGAGGCAGGTGCAAGCACGCCCGATACGGCGATTGCCGGTGGCCGCCGGGTAATGGCTGGCGTGGAAGGTTACAACGACCGCGCCACTGGCATCATTGGTCGACTGTACGACCGTGCTCGAGATTCAAGTGGGCGCAGTGCCGCGCTTGACCCGCAAGCATTTGCAACGCGTGCGGACGAGCTTTTGACATACAACCTGCGCAATGCTGAACTGCCCGCAGATATCCGCAAGAAGCTCAACGACTTCGCATCAGGAGCCGTGCCACTGACCATCGAAACTGCGGAGCAATTCAAGACGATTATGGCAAAGGTTCAGCGGACATCGTCTGACGGAGGCGTACGCGATGCGATCAGCCAAGTACGTACAGCATTAGAGGAAACGCCATTGCTGCCAGGGCAGCCGCTTGCAGCAGGTTCACAGGCCGCGTTTGATCGTGCGCGCAGCACGCATCGACAATACATGGGCATTGTCGAAAAGACGCCCGCTTTACAGGCCGTGCGTGACGGTATCGAACCCGATAAATTCGTGCAGCAGTTCGTCGTTGGGGGCGGTTCGAAGTCGAATGTAGCCGACGTGGCAGCGCTGCGCCAAGCAGTGCGATCAAGCCCTGATGCGCTTCAGGCCGTCCGGGAGCAGATTGCAGCACACCTGAAGGCCAAGGCGCTTAACGGCGCCGCTGACGAAGTGGGCAACCTAAGCCAATCGGCCTACAACAAATCCCTGAACGCCATCGGCGACGAGAAGCTAGCGTTGTTCTTCACTAGGCCGGAAGTCGACCAACTGCGGGCGATCGGGCGGGTGGCCAGCTATGAACAAGTGCAACCAAGAGGAAGCGCGGTCAACAACTCCAACTCCGCAGCAGCAATCGGCAATATTTTTGACCGTATTGCAGGCAGCTCGCTGCTAAGTAAGGTGCCATTTGGAAAATCGTTACAGGAGCCGATCCAGAACATCTCAGTCGGACTCAAATCAAGTGCGGCGATGAATGTACCGAAGGCGCTGGCGGGTAACCCTTTGCAACGCGCAGCAGGCCGCCCGGTGGGATTGGCAATGTCGCCGGCCGTGCTCATGCAGCAGCAGGAGGAAAAGTGATGGGCTACTTCCTGGATTCAAGCCAGGCGTTAATGAGCATGGCGATAAAAGCGCCCAGCATGATCGGATCGTAGTGCATGGTTTTTCCCGGCAAGCCTGTCGATCTGGCAATTATAGACGCTCCACCCATCGTGTTGATGATGGCCTTGCACAGTACCGGCGCCATGCTCCTATGGTGCAGGTATCACAGCAGCCACATCGCACCAGCGAAGCAACTGGTGCGTGCACTCCCCACCTAGCTATGCCGCATCGGGCTGGGCCTTGAGGATACGGCCAATGCTGGCGCGTGATATTTCGTAGGTGCGGGCCAATTCGCTGATCGACGAGCCCTTTGCATGCTGCGCAACGATGGCCAGCCGCTGGCTGTCATTTGTTTTGGTCGGGCGGCCTAACTCCGTTCCTTGCTGCTTGGCGCGCGCCAGTCCTGCCTGGGTACGCTCGACCAAAAGATCCCGCTCCATTTCCGCGACAGCGCCCAGCATGGTCAGCATGAGCTTTCCTGCCGGCGAGGTCAGGTCCAGCTTGCCGAGCTGCAGCACGATCACCTCGATCCGACGGGCTGCTAGCACCTTGATGGTGGCACCCACGTCCTGCGCATCACGGCCCAGGCGGTCAAGCTTGGAGACAACCAGCGTTTCGCCCGCTCGTATCTGCTGCTGTAGCTGCGCAAACTGTGGCCGCTGCGCCGCTGGTACCTTTCCCGATACGCCTTCGTCTGCGAACCAGTAATCGATCACGATCCCGGCGCGTTCAATCTCCTGGCGCTGGTTCTCGGCGGTCTGGTCTGCCGTGCTGACTCGGCCGTATGCGAAAGTTGCCATTTCTATCTCCAAGGGTTAGCAAGCATGTTCAATAACGTGTTCAATATATATGAACATGTTCATAAATCAAAGGGGTATTTTATGAACAGTTCTATGAAGGGGTTTTATCGCCTGTTCATAAACGGTCGTTTTTGAACATGTTGCTTGAATACTGCTGCCTTAATTTTGGTTGGCAATCCTGATCGAGCCATCAGGCCACCGCGATTGGCCAGGCGCACGCTGCTTGAGAATGACGTCAAGATGACCTGCCTGCTATGGTGGAGCCTGGCGTTACCACACGACGAGAAAGGACCACAAGTATGACACCCACCGAAATCGATGTTCTGACCAGACTGGCCGAAGCGATAGAAAAGATGCAGCGGCCACCGATACCGCTATCAGTCGACCTCTGGGACACCAGCTGCCTCGCCGCGTATTTCAAGCGATCAACAAACCGCGTGCGCAGTGATATTGTCTGCCTTCCGAGTTTTCCCCGGCCGGTTCGATTGCCGGTGGAGGGACGCTCCCAGGCGCTGTACAAGGCGCGGGAAGTCATCGCCTGGGCCGAAAAGCACACCGCATAAATCACCGGCGCGGCCAAGCGCGGTGAGTGCAACTACGGGAATCCCGGTAGCACTCAAACGGCCCCCCATTTCTTTTGACGGTACTTTTGACGGTATCTAAGCTCAAGGTCGGCAAAGACCCTTGATGATAGGCTGGCTTCCGGGGTTAATTCGATTCCGGCTCCGGCACCAGCGCACAGAATTCAGAAACATCAAAAAAGCCATCAAACCCAATACAATCAACGGGTTAGTGGCTTTTTTTACGTCCCGACATTTCCCTTGATACAGATTAAACCCGACAAAAACCGGTAGCGATTACGCCAGATTTACGCCTTGATCGCGCCTCAACGAGAGGGATGCATGGCTTCACTCAGGAAACGGGTTGGCGGCTGGCGGGCGGAGATCGCCATCCTCGGCACACGGGAATCTAAGACATTCAGCACCTAGGCCGAAGCTGCGGCCTGGGCGTCGGAACGCAAAACCGAAATCCGGCGCGGCGCCGACAGTGGCATTGTCGTCGGGAAAAGCTGCGGCGACGCATTCGACCGATACCTGGAAGAAGTCTCCATCCACAAGCGCGACGAGCGCCGGGAAACGCTGCGCCTCAATGCCATCGGCGAAGTGCTCATTGGCGGCGTGAAAATCAAGATATCAAGCTGGCCAACGTGACACCTGAACTGCTCGGCGCCTGGCGCGATCAGCGCATGACCGGGGAAAGCAAGGTCAGTGGCGCCACCGTGAATCGCGAGCTGAACTTGCTTTCCCACGTTTTTACGACTGCGCGCGGGGAATGGAAATGGCTTGCGATCAGTCCGACCAGCCGACACGTTTAAACAGCAGCAAGAACACAGCTTTCACAAGACAACCCTGGGCGCCATCATCGAGGCGATTGCCTTTCGCAACGAGCTGGCGTCGGGCGTGTCGGCGCGCCTGCGCGATACCGCTATCGAGCACATCGACCAGACCCACGAAAGCGATGCGGCCTTCCCGCGCCGGCTGGGCAGGAAATACGATGCCGTGGCCACCGTCAAGAACGATACTTTGCTGTTCCTCCCCATCAACCAGAGCCGCACCGCCAGCGGCAAGGCGTTGCCCGTCATCCCCATCACGCGCGCCCTGGGCGACGGGCACCGCTACCACAGCGCCGAAAGCGACGCGTACACGGGCGTGCGCGCCTTCTGGCATGACGAGCGCTACGCGCGCCGCCGCAGCGTCGTGGCCGGCGTGCCCGGCAACAGCAAGCGCCTGCGCACCACCTTTGCCAACGAAACCGACGCGCGCGCGGCGGCCGTGGCCGAATGGCAGCGCATCCTGCGAGGCCTGGCCACCTTTGAAATGAGCCTAGCCCTGGGCAATCCTGCCGTATTCCCGCAATCGCCCGTGACCGTGACAGGCTTCAAGCCCGAGATCGACGCCACCGAATGGCTATCGGTCAAGGTCACGCACAGCCTGGGCGGCAACGGCTTTACCACTCGGGTGGAATTTGAAACGAAAACGGAAGCGGTGGAGGCAGAACGCGAGGACGAGAAAGACCCGGACGAAGGCATCACGGGCGTGGTGGCCAAATGGAAGGACGTGGCGGCGAAGAAGAAAAAATCGGGGCAGGAGCAGGCCGGCGCCATGGGCACGCTCAAGACGCTGGAACATGTTTACAAGAGCAAGCAGGCCGCAAAAAGGGCGGCGCTGCATGCGTGGCGGCATATCAAGGAAATGCGAGAAATCATTCGCGAAAACAGGGAGGAGCCGCTGGGGCCTAGGCAAGCAGTAACTAGCGCAGAAACCGCATAAATCTGCGCAGACCACTTCCACTCAGCGACTTCATTTGCAGCAAAATTGGAAATGACTATTTATCAACTAATCAGATGCGCTGAAGTTCAAGTGGAGTTCATGCAAAAAGAGTAGTGTCTCCCATCATGTCTTGCCCAGCGTCCGGCTCAAGTTGCGACAGGGATTGGCAGTTTGGCCTTTAGCGCAGCAGTCATTTCCGGAACAGTACCGTTACGCATTACACGAAGAACCCATTGCTCGAACTTGTCTTTGTTTACCCCTTTTACCTTTGCTACAAAAGAAAGAACTCCTTTGTTGTCATACCATCGAAGCAGTGCGGCGATATCTTGATTGCCAACGGCATTCTGTATCGCCTCACGAGCGAGTGTTGCGAGAGCAGTCACATCCAGTGCTTCAGTTTTCACTTTGTAAGTTTCTGCTAGCGCTTCCACATCTGAGGCTGCGCTGAGGTCAATTTTTTTCAACATTCTATCAATTCTGCGACGGCAATATCGCAATACCACATCGAGCTGATTCTTTTCCAAAGAAGCGTGCGTAAGCAATTCGTCAAAGACTTGCGCCGCTCTCATATCAGCATAATTTTTGTCATGACCATCCCACTTGGCGATGGCTTTCACTACTTCTGGAAATAGAAAAAGATTCTCAATTTCCGAGACTGACAGTATTTCTACTCCTTTGGAATGCAATGCTGCGGCCTCGTCTTCAGTGTATGCATCAGCGTCAACAATGCCGGCACAGCTCACTCGGGTAAGTGCAGCGTTGGCGCGCATAGTGACGACCGCATGTAGTACCTCTTCGCATGACCCTCTTGGAATAATCGTCCATTCAGGATAACAAGCTCGAAACACAGCTTTATCAATGCTTCGGCTGCCGCCTTCGACAAATAGTACAGGTCGACGGCTACCAAGAATGAGCGTAGTGATTTCTTCCGAAAATCCACTCTCTTCCGGAACTTCTTCGATTATCCATCCGGTCGATGGTTTGAAGGCACGCAACACAAACTTTTGACCTTTCCTGGATGCTACGAAGTCAAGGTCATGTGAAATAATTACCATACTACAATCTGGTCGAGCGGCCTCGATTTCATCCCAAAGACTTGCAACAATGGCGCGATGGATGTGCAATTCGGGTTCATCAAAAATAATTAACGTATTCTTCGCAGCCACTAAAGTCTGCCCAATAAGATAAAAAATGGCACGTTCCCCGTCGCTCATATCCGCCGCAGAATAACTATCAGTCGAATCTGCCAATCTCACCTCAATATTATCTCCGCTAATCTCAAGTTTCCGATGAGGAAGCAATTTATCCCAAATCTCAACCAGTTTCTCGAAATTTGTTTTTTGCGCCGGCACACCATTCTTAGCGCTTAAATTCTTATGGCTTTTGAGTGCGGTATTTGATTGTTCGGCAAAAAGCACCTGGATTAGGTAGTCGTAATCATTTAATAAATTTGTGGCTGATCTTTGTGCCCACCGGGCTCCGAGGCGATAAGGTAAACCAGAGTCAAGACTAGGAGCTCCAAATCTCAATCCATTTAATGCGGCCCCCTCGCTTATCTTTGCGACTGCCGGATTCATATTCAGCGCGCGGTGAGCAGATATACGATGGCACATTGCACCCAGCTGATCTTCGATTTGTGCGGCAAGTCGAGTCTTCCCACCACCATTGGCACCAATGAAATATGCAGTTGTGCCAAATTCTACCGTTATGCTTTTATTATCACTAGGAGTCTTGACAGCGAAAGAAATTGTCATTTTTTACTTTTCCTATAATTTAGAAATTCTAATTCTACTGTGAATCAAGATCATTGCGATAAAAAAAAGCATGATATCCAACCTGTGACAAGCACCAACGCATGTGGCTACCTGTTCATACCACTTTCAGTCTTCTGCAATTCTGCTTTAAAGTCGAATTCCGAAATAGAACCAATCCCCATCGAATCCGCCTTGCTCATTTGTAGACGCCCAACCAGCGGGCCAACGATCAAAATATCCAGCGAAGTGCTAAACCTAGTGCGTACCTGCCAACCTGCCGCCCTAGCCATTGACTCCAATTCGCAGCGTTTGGCATCTCGAAATCCTACAAAATATGCTGCTGTCTGCCGTTGCTTTCGATCGGACTTACCCATTGAATAGTCTTTGATGCCAAGTGGGCAATGGGAAGCACCATCAGTAACGATTCTGTTATTGGGAAGGAGGCGCATTGCACTCGCCCACCTTCCGATATGTTGAATTTCTCCTGTCCTTAGCGAAGTCACCTTGCCACAAATACGCCTCAAAGAAAAAGTTCGTTTTCCCTGCCTCGTATGGCAATAACCTTCCAAATAATCCGCATCAACTGCCCACACTGAGACTTTCCGAGTTAAATAGCCCAAACCGTCTCGCCTCGGATACGAAAACTGAATTTCGTCGACATCTCCTGCTTCGCCTCGTGCCCCTCTCTTCGACTTTTTCTTTGCGCGTGATGAAACTTGAGCAGGTTGCACCTCAACTGCGACTTGCTTGAGTTGTGGAATATTCTCACTAGCCGAAGGAACTTTTTGCGGAGCCGCAATCCGCTCGATTAGGCATGCAGGCTGTCTGACCTTTGCGGTTGATATGCATAGTTGAATATGTCGCCAAAGGGAGGGGCCCGACTCGCCAGCGTCAATCGCTCGCTTCCGAGGATTCCAGCTGCTGAAAATTATGCAGACAAAACAAGCAGCAACTACAATAAGCATAAGAAGATCAATCATTTGCAGACTATTTTTCCTTTTTTCGTCCGCTGCCGGCCACATTAAAAGTCTGCGGCCCAATGATATTCCCCACGAAATTTTGCCCAATCTTGCCGTGGGTTTCAACGTGTGGGGCATTCCCTGCAAGAGATGCCTGGGGCATTGGCAGGCGCATGCCGCCAATCATTCCAAGAACACCAGCTCGTCCGCGTGCATCTAGGTTCCGGAAACCCGAAACTAATTCACTTTCATCCGGACTGAGCGCCGCAGCTGAAACGCTGCCAGTCATTACATACCAAACGTCTACGCCAATCTCTAATAGCGCACATAGGTAGACAGCATCCGGGGATCGCTCATCTTTTTCATACGAAATTTGAGCGCGTTTTTTGACCCCGCCAACCGCTGCGAAGTCGTCTTGGTTCATGCCCAGACGTTGACGCTCTTGCTTTAATCTTTCACCAAACATACTCATACTCACATCTTTTTGTTTGCTAGTGCGCTTTTGGACACTGTAGTTACGCCATCCTGTAGCGATTACACATCATAACATTATGAAAAACGTATCCAATGCCAGGCGTACGGCCAAGGGCGTCACTACTAAGCCCCTTGGCGTCCGCCTGACGTCTGATGAAGTAGCCGAAGTCGAGGGCTACGCAGAGAAACTTGACCGGTCCCGCGCCTGGTTCCTCCGCTTCCTGATCCTGCGCGGCCTCGCCGACTACAAGCGCGAACTAGCATCCAAACCCACCCACTAAGGACCACGTCATGTACCCCGATGCAAAACGTATCCGCAGCCACCGCGTCATACTGCGCCTCGACGACTACGAGCACCAGCTCGTTTCCTCGATCGCCAACTACCAGGGCGAAGAGCTTGCGGTGCTGGTGCGCCAGATCGTGATGCGTGAAGCCTTGGCCGTGATCGCCTTGGATGACGCCACTATCGACAGCGTACAGCGTCGCAGCGTTTAAACCGAGTCACTTTTGAGCAACTCTAAAGTTACAGAAAATGCCAGACCATCAAATTCACCTCAATGACGAAGAGCGCGCGGTGCTGGAACTCGTGCGCCAGCGCCAGGGGCTGGCAAGTATCGATCAGGCGGCTGAATGGCTCGTCAAGTCGCGCTTACGCATACAGTCGAAAAACATGACAGGTCGCGGTCGCGCCCTGTACCAAGTGGAAAGAAAGCTGAAATGAGAGTCATCGGCCTGCCCTGCCCGCATTGCGAAAACACCGTCCGCGCCGTCAAGAGCCGCACGATGTCCGCCATGTTCAAGGAAATCACCTGCGTGTGCCAGAACCCCGACTGCGGGCACTCCTTCGTGGCAGGCCTGGAAGTGCTGCGCACCCTCTCGCTGTCCGCCATGCCCAAGCCGGATATCCGTCAGATACCGTCTTGAACGGCAAGTCCTTTTGTCAAATAGTGCGCGTCAAAGGCCCCGCCTTTTCACCGGTGGCTGGCGGCAACGGCGGAAAGTAAACGGTGCTGCGCACCAACGAGGCTCGGACACAAGAGGCTAGCGCCACGCGCAGGCAACGAGGCGGACGACATCCGATAGCGTCATAAAAATATTGTTGCGTGTCGCAAACGTTCAAGACCTGCTTAAGCAACCAAACGATACTACCTCCATCTGATGCCAACCGAGGGAGTCTCATGAATACCGCTGCCATGTCCGCCTTGCGCGAAATTGACGATTTATTAATAAATGAAATTTTCGGTGCAGTATCTGTAGCCCTCGATGAGGTATGGAGCTCCAGCGCAATACAGAGAAAATCACACTCACTCATGGATTCATATGTCAATTCGTAAATTTCACCGCCTGTCGGCATGTGCCCTGGCGGCCTATATATTGCTGCATATTGTCAATCACCTGATGGCCATTGCCGGCGCCCATGCGCACATCGCCTTCATGGAGGCGACACGGCCACTCTATCGAAATGCCGTCGTCGAGCCGGTGCTGTTGGCGTGCGTGCTGTTTCAATGTGGCAGCGGAATATGGATGGTGCTGCGGGGATGGAAAAAACGCTGCGGGTTCGTAGCGTGGCTGCAGGCCGGCTCAGGAATTTATCTGGCCCTGTTCCTGCTTTTTCATGTCGCTGCGGTCCTGTTTGGCCGCGCCGCGCTCAAGCTCGACACCAATTTTTACTATGCCGCAGCCGGTTTTGTGCTGATGCCATATGAATTGTTCTTTGCACCGTATTATTTCTTCGCAGTGTATGCCCTATTCACGCACCTGGGCTGTGCCGCATATTGGCAAGTCGAAGCGCGCTCGCCGATGGTGCGCAGGCTCGCCATCGGCGTTCCGACAGGAGTCGGCCTGGTGGTCGCCCTGCTGATCAACCTGGCGTTGGCAGGCATGCTCCACCCGCTCGACATTCCCGCGAAATACCTGACTATTTACCGGTAAGCGGGGCGCGAGCACGCTGAGTCAGAACACGCATGAAAAAAGGAAACCGAACCATTTGCTTGTACGAATTAGCCTGCACATTCTTTTTCCGATGGCGTACAAAGTGCGCCATCATGCTCGTTATCCAGTTTCCACGTTGCGCTGGTGCCGCATCCCCTCATCGCTCCCCCTCAGTGCCTGCCGCCGCTGACGTTTTTACAACAGCCCCCATCGCCCCGCGCTCTCCCCCTCGACTCCCTACTGATATAATACTAACAATCAACTAGTACTCCGAAATGTGCGCCTCAAGGCTCCCGCAACCGTCTGTGTACCGCTAAGCCCAGCCCATGCGCTCCCTTTTCGACCACGAGATCATCAAACAGCTCCACAGCGGCGCCCGCTCGCGGGTTTACCGCGCCCGGGCCGCCGATGGCACTGCGCTGATCGTCAAGATGCCGAATCAGCCGTTCCCCTCCTTTCAGCAGCTGGGACAATTCAAGCGGGAATTTGCGATTGCGCGCCGCTGCCGCCATCCGGGCGTGGCGCATCCGCTGGCGCTGCAGCTGCACGGCGGGCGCTGGACGATGATCCTGGAAGATACCGGCGGCCTGGCGCTCGACCAAGTGTTGCGCGCGCAGGTGGCGGGGCGCAGTACTCCGTCGCAGCCCGCATTGACGCTGGACGATTTTTTCGACATCGCCCTGCAATTGTGCGCGGCGCTGGACGAGGTCCATCGTCAGGGCATAATCCACAAGGACATCAATCCCTCCAATCTGGTGTGGAATGCCGAACGGCGCCTGCTGCAGCTGATCGATTTCGGCATCGCCTGTGAACTGCCCTACGAAAGCCATGGCATCGTCAATCTCCAGACCCTGGAAGGCACGCTGCGCTACATGGCGCCGGAGCAGACGGGGCGCATGAACCGGCGGGTCGATTGGCGCGCCGATTTCTATGCGCTCGGCGCCACCTTGTACGAAATGCTGACCTGCCAGGCGCCGTTCGAGACGGGCGACGAGATGGAACTCGTGCATTGCCACATTGCGCGCAGCCCGGACTGGTCGCACCCGGCGCTGGCCAGCTTGCCTGGCCAGCTGCTGCCGATCATCCAGCGGCTGCTGGAAAAAAATGCCGATCAGCGCTACCAGAGCCTGCAAGGCTTGCGCAGCGACCTCGCAGCCTGCCGCGCGAACAAGCCAGCGCAGGCGCTCAAGCTGTCCGACCACGACGGCCGCTTCCTCGTGCCGCAAACGCTGCACGGGCGCGAAGATGCCATCGCCACGCTGCTGGCGGCGTTTGAGCGCAGTGCCGCCGGCACCTGCGAGATGCTGCTGGTGGCCGGCCATTCGGGTATCGGCAAGTCGGCGGTCGTCAACGAAGTGCAAAAGCCCATCATCGCCCGGCGCGGCCGCTTCCTGTCCGGCAAATTTGACCAGCTCCAGCGCGACGTGCCGTATGCCTCGCTGATCCAGGCCTTCCAGGGGCTGGTGCGCCAGTTGCTGGACCAGCCAGAAGAAACCCTGCGGCAATGGTCCGAAAAACTGCACGAAGCCCTGGGCAGCGGCGTGGGCGTGATCGTCGAGCTGATTCCCCAACTGGCCTTGATCGTCGGCCCCACCGACCCGCTGCCCGCGGCGCCGCCGGCACAGGCCCAGCTGCGCCTGGACCGCCTCTTCCCCCGCTTCGTCGAAGTCTTCGCCTGCGCCGGGCATCCGCTGGTGCTGTTCCTCGACGACCTGCAATGGGCCGATGCGGCCACGCTGCGGATGATCGAGCTGCTGATGGTCTCCTGCGACAAGAGCTGCATGCTGTTCATCGGCGCGTACCGCGATAATGAAGTGGGCCCCGCGCATCCGCTCAGCGCGCTGCGCGACAAGCTGCTCGCCCGTGACGTGCGCCTGTCGACGCTGTTACTGAGCGCACTGACCGAGCCGCAGGTGGCGCAAATGGTGTCGGCCACCGTGCGCGTGGCGGCGCCTTACTGCGCGCCCCTGACCAGCATTTGCTACCGCAAGACGGCCGGCAATCCCTTCTTCCTCAACCAGTTCCTCGCCGCGCTCAACGAGGCGGGCCACCTGCGCTACCGGCCCGCCGACGATTGCTGGGACTGGGACCTGCCCGCGATAGAACAGGCCGGATACGCCGACAACGTGGTCGAGGTGCTGCTGGAGAAAATCCGCCGCCTGCCCGGCGTGACGCAGCACCTGCTGCAACTGGCCGCCTCCAGCGGCAACCGCTTCACGCTCGACACGCTCACCCTGGCAGTGGACCGCGCTCCCCGGCAAACGCAGCAAGACCTGTGGCCGGTGCTCAGGGCAGGCTTGATCCAGCCGCTCGACGAACGCTATAAATACGTCAATGGCGACACCGCCGCGGGCAACAGCGGCGTCAGTTACCGCTTCCTGCACGACCGGGTGCAGCAGGCAGCCTACCTGGTCGCCGATGCCGGCGCGCGCGCGGCCAACCATCTTCTCATCGGCCGCCTGCTCCTGCGGCATACGCCGCCGGAGCGCCAGGACGAGACACTGTTCGACATCGTCGAGCAGCTCAACGCCGGCCGCGCGCTGATCGACGAGGCAGGCGAGCGCGTGCATCTGGCGACGCTCAATCTCCAGGCCGGCGTCAAGGCACGGCGCTCCGCCGCGTTCCAGTCCACCCTGGAGCACATGCGCATCGGTCTCGAGCTGTTGCCGGCGGACGCATGGAACGTCCACGCCGGCCTCTGGCTCGAGCTGCAGCTGGGCGCCGCCGAAGCGACCTACCTGTGCGGCCAGTTCGATGCCGCCGAGGCGATCTACCCACTGGTGCGCGCCCGTACCTTGAGCCCCTTGCAGCAGGTACGCTGCATCGCCATCCAGGCGCACCAGTATCAGTTGCAGGGCCGCCTGCTCGACGCCATCGCCGTGCAGCGCGACGGCCTGGCGCAGCTGGACATCGACATTCCGCACGATGTGGCGCGCATGAAGACGCGCTTCGCCGACATTCTCGCCGACATTGGACGGCAGCCCGGCGCGCATGCGCCCGAGACCTTGCTGGCGGCGGCCGACATGTGCGAGCCGGACGCGGTGGCCGCGATGCAGATGATGCAGGGCCTGTGGATGGCCAGCTACTACGCCGGCCAGCAGGATCTCAGCGCGCTGATGGTGGTGTCGATGACGCGCCTGTCCATGCAGCGGGGGACCAGCGATTTCAGCGCTGTCGCGTATGTCGGCTACGCGATGATGCTGGCGCTGTACAGCGGCGACATCGCGCGCGGCTACCACTTCGGCGCGATGGCGATGGCGCTGGCCAGGCGCCGCGCCAACCTGCAGACGCGCACGCTTACGGGCCTGATGTTCGGCGCGCTCAGCAACCACTGGACGCAGCCGCTGCGCAGCTCCGACGCCCTGTACGAGGAAGCGTTTGGCTGGGCGCTGGAAATCGCCGATTTCGTGCAGGTCGGCGTGGTGGCCGCCGTGCGCGCCACCGACCGGATCATCCTCGGCGACTACCTGCCGCACCTGATGCACGACATCGAGCACGACCTGGCGCTGATGCGCGCCAACGGCCAGCTGGCGATGGCTGATTGCTGCGTCGCCGCCGCGGTCCAGCCGATCAAGTGCCTGACGGGCCTCTTGCCGCGCCAAGACAGCTACGACGATGCGGCCTTCAGCGAGGCAGGCTTCCTCGCACGGTATGGCGACTCGCACCTGTACCGCGCCTACTTCTTGCAAGGGAAGATCCGCAACGCCTACCTGTTCGACAACGCCGACGCCGAACCGCTGGCCGGCCAGCTCGGCATCGTCACGCAGATCATGCGCGGCCAGGCCAAGGTGGCCGAGTGCAGCTTCTACGCCGCGCTGATCCTGATCCGCGCCTTGCGGCGCGCTCCCGCGCGCGCCGATGCGGGCGATCTGCGGGCCGTGATCGGCACGCTGCAAGCGAGTCTCGCCGAGTGGGCCAGGCAAGGCTCGGACAATAGCGCGGCCAAGCACCTGCTGGTGATGGCCGAGATGGCACGCTACCGGGACGATCTGCAGCTGGCCACGCGCCTTTACCAGCAGGCGATCGACGCGGCTGGCCTGGCAGGCTACGTCAACATGCAAGCGCTGGGCAATGAACTGTGCGGCGAATGCTGGTGCGACCAGGGGCAGCCGCGCGTGGCAGCCGTCTTCATCGGGGACGCCATCGCGCATTACGGCCAGTGGGGCGCGGAGGGCAAGGTGGCGCAGCTGCGGGAGCGCCATGCCGCGCTGCTGTCAAGGATGGATGGCCGCGGCACGCAGCGGCATTCTGTCTCCCACACGCACGGTAGTTCCGCGCTCGACCTGGTGTCGCTGCTGAAGGCGGCACAAATCCTGTCGAACGAAGTCGGCCTGCGCAACGTGCTGACACGCCTCATTGCCATCGTGTGCGAAAACGCCGGCGGGCAGGTAGCGCGCCTGCTGCTGCTGTCCGAAGGCAGCTACCAGCTGGAGGCCAATATCGATGGCGATGGCGTCACCGTCCTGCAAGCGCGCCAGCTCAACCTGAACGCCGCCAGCGACCCGCAATTCCCGCTATCGCTGCTGCGCTACGTCATCCGCACTGGCGCGGAGGTGATCGAAGACTGCATCACGGGCGGTTCTCGCTTTGCCGCCGACCCGTACGTGCAGCTGAACCTGCCGCGCGCCGTCATGTGCCTGCCGATCCGGCACGGCGGCCGGATCGACGGCATCCTGTACTTCGAGAACCGGCTGGCCGACGCCTCGTTTACGGAAGAACGCGTCGCATTCCTGCGCATGCTCGGCGCGCAGGCGATGATCTCGATCTCCAGCGCCAGGCTGCATGACAGCCTGGAACGGCGCGTTGCCGAGCGCACCGGGCAACTGGAAGAGGCCAACCGCAAGCTGGCGACCCTGTCCATCACCGACGGCCTGACGGGCCTGTCGAACCGGCGCCATTTCGACGACGTGCTGCGCACCGAATGCGCGCGAGCCACGCGCGTCGGCCAGCCGCTTGCCGTCGTCATGCTCGATGTCGACTACTTCAAGCTCTTTAACGACCGTCACGGCCACCAGGCCGGTGACGCATGCCTGATCCGGGTCGCGCAGGCGCTGGCGGCCGGCATGCGGCGCGCAGGCGACCTGACGGCGCGCTACGGCGGCGAAGAGTTTTCGATCGTGTTGCCGAACACGGGCGCGGACGAAGCGCGCCAGATCGGCGAAGCGCTGCGGCGCGCCATCGAAGACCTGGGCATCGTCCACGCGAGCACAGAAGCGCAGCAGGTGACGATCAGCGTCGGCATCGCGGTCCAGTCGGCGCCGGGCGCCGCCGATCCTGACGCCCTGTTGCGGCTGGCCGATGCCGCGCTGTACCAGGCCAAGGATGCGGGGCGCAATTGCGTGGTGCTGAGGATTCTGCCGCCTGGCTGACGCATGCGCCCCACGCCCTTTTTCACGACGCGGGGCGGCGCCTCACTCGCTGCCATGGGTGTGCTCGCGCGCCTGCTCCCGTGCCTTTTCCTGCGATGCCAAGCCGTTGAAGAACAGATTGAGCAGCACGGCGACGATGGCGGCCAGCAGGATGCCGCTGTGCAGCAGCGGTGACAGGGCCTTCGGCATGTGCTGCGCGTACTGTTCCGCCACCAGCGGCAGCATGCCGAAGCCGATAGCCAGGGCCACGATGAACAGGTTGTTGCGGTTGCTCTTGTAATCGACGCCGGCTAGGATGCGGATGCCGGTGGCGGCGACCATGCCGAACATCACCAGCCCTGCCCCGCCCAGCACGAACGCCGGCACGGCTTCGGCCGTCTGCGCGATCTTCGGAATCACCCCCATGACGAGCAGGATAAGGCCGGCCGCCACGCAGACCCAGCGGCTGCGCACGCCCGTCACCCCCACCAGGCCCACGTTTTGCGAAAACGAGGTGTAGGGAAAGGTATTGAAGATACCGCCGATCAGGGTGCCCAGGCCATCGACGCGCAAGCCGCGGCTGATATCGTCCTGCGTGATGCGCTTGTCCGTCATCTCTCCCAGCGCCAGAAACATGCCCAAGGACTCAATCATGACGACGATCATCACCAGGCTCATGGTGACGATGGCGACCACGTCGAAGGTCGGCATGCCGAACTGGAACGGCGTGACGATGGCAAAGGCCTTGGCGCCGGCCACTTTGGCGAAATCGGCCTTGCCCAGCGCAAACGACAGGGCCGTGCCGGCAATGATGCCGATCAATACCGCGATATTCGACAGGAAACCGCGGCCATACTTGGCCACCAGCAAGATGACGGCCAGCACGAAGAAGGCGATGCCCATGTTATCCAGCGCCCCATAGCCGGGATTGGCGATCAGGGGCACGGGACCGGCTGGCGCGGGCAAGCCGGCCGCCGTGGCGGCAGCGGCCATCTTGAGGAAGGCGGGATCGGCGATTTGCGCCATGGCGGGCGGCCCGCCCATGGTCCAGTTGACGCCCACGCGCATCAGCGACACGCCGATCACGGCGATGATGCTGCCGGTGACCACGGGTGGAAACAGGGCTAGCAGGCGGCTGATGAAGGGAGCGATCAGCATGGAAACGACGCCGGCGCCGATCACGGCGCCAAAGATGCCCGTGATGCCCAGGGCGGGATTGTTCGCCATGGCCAGCATGGGACTGACGGCGGCAAAGGTCACGCCCATCATGACGGGCAGGCGGATGCCGAAGTACTTGCCGATGCCCAGGGACTGGATCAGGGTGACGAGGCCGCAGCAGAACAGGTCGGCACTGATCAATGCCGCCACCTGCTCGGGCGGCAGCTTGAGGGCGCGGCCGACGATCAGCGGCACGGCGATGGCGCCGGCATACATGACGAGCACGTGCTGCAAGCCCAGCGTAAACAGTTTGCCGGCAGGCAGGATTTCATCGACGGGCGATGGCGCGGCAGGCACGGTGCCGGGCACGCTGCGGTGGATGGATTTCAGACGGGGAGTGGCCATTTACGCTCCATTTCCTGGGTTACCGCGGCCCGGATGGACGCAGGTGAAAGGGAAAAGCAAGAGAGAAACGGGACGACAGGAAGACACTGGCGGCGGACGAGGCATACGAAGCTCCTTGGATGGGACGACCAAGGTATGCCATGCACGCATCGTGCCAGGTGGATTGTATACAAGAATCGTGCCGAAAATCGCCAGAGATCAGGCAATTTGACGATGGATGCACCGTTTTCTCGCATGCCGCCACCCGCCTGCACCACAAGGCGGCACAAGGCGGCGGGGCTGGCAGGCCGCGGATTGGGGATGGCGGATGGCGGATGGCTGGAGTTGGAGTTGGAGTTGGAGTTGGAGTTGGAGTTGGAGTTGGCGTTGGCGTTGGGAACTGGAGTCTGAAACTGGAACCTGGCGATTGGTGCTGAGAGCCTATCCCAGTAGAGGCATACATCCCCTGCTGGTGCCTCTCGGAAGTGAAGACTACATTGATCGTCGTGGCGTGGCTCGCCACGCGTCCCCCTCAGCCTTGTCCGCGCTCCTGATGCGCTGCCAGCAGAAGACGCTCCCTGCCGGGATAGGCGCTTAGCCACCGGAGCAGGCATCAAGCAGCGTTTCCAGCTGGCGCACATGGGCGGCACGCAATTGCTCGCGCGCCAGCAAGGCTTGCACTTGCTCGAAGATGCCGTGGGATGGCACCGTCGGCAAGGCGGGAGCGGCGGGACGCGTGGCAATGCATGGCGCGCTGACCGGCCAAGTTTCCAGCTTTGATGCCGGCACCCATGCCGCACAGCCGGTTAATATACTCATCAGCAACAGCGCGGCGGCGCACCTGGCACACCGCCCCCCTGCCGTCCTCCTGGCCCGCCACCCCGCACTCGCACGCGACGGCCTCATGGCATTTCGCTGGCGATCAGCGCCTCGGCGGCACGGCAGGCGTCACCTTCGGGCTGCAGCGCCAGGATGCGCGCCGCTGCAGCTTGGGCGTCTGCCTGCCCGGCCTGCGCCGTGGCTAGCGCCTGCCGCACCCGTGCCGACCGGCGTGCGCCCTCTTCCCGCATCGCATTCAGCGCCTGGGTCTGGTGCCCCAACAGGCCCTGCACCTCCTGCACTTGCGCCGCGCACGCGGCACGGCCAGCTTCGCGGCCCCAGCGCTGGGCGCAAAACACGGCTGCCCCCAACAACAGCAGCATGGCCATAATGCTCAACGACGGCTTCATTCCAGCACCTTGCGCGCTGCTGCATACAAGGCCAGGCGTTCGGCCAGGCCGTTCACGCCGCCGTTGATGCGGCGCGTCACCCTTTCCTGGTCGCCCGCGTCGGCTAGGCGGTTCAAGCCGCGCGATTGCCAGAACCAGCCCGCCGAGCGACACGCGAACATCGTTTGCTCCAGCAACTGCGGCGCCGCCAGCAAGTCCAGGCCCAGCGACACGCCGCATGCCGCATAATTGGCGCGCCCCGTCACCTGCAGCAAGCCGCGCCCCTTGAAGCGCACGCCGTCGCCGGCAATCACATTGCCCAGATCCGCCCTCCCCTCATAAGCCGCGCCACTAGCCAGCTCACGCACATAGCGCAGCTGTCCCGATTCGTGGCCTACCTGCGCCAGGAACGCTGCCTGGCGCAGCGGCGTATCAATACCGAATTCGGCCATCGCCGCATTCAAGGGCGCCAGGAACAGCATAGCGCGGCGGCCGGCCAACGGCATGATCTGCATCAATTGGGCGCCTGTCACAACATGCCCCGCACATCCTTGACGGCAGCGGCCGCATCGGCCGCCAGTTCGCCGATATCCTTGCCACGCCGCTTGTCGAACCAGCGCACGCAGGCGCCCAGCACCCACCAGGCTGGCAAGCCGGCCGCCACCATCAACGGCGCGGCGATGAACAAAAAACCCGTTGCCGGATCGCCGCCATACAGCCCCGCCACGGTCTTCGCGCTGTCAAACAGGCTGGGCCACCACGACAGCACGGCGGCCACGAGCACGGGGCCGAGAAAGGTGGAAATGATGATGCTGGAACAAAAACGAATGAATGCCTCCTTGGTGGACTGGGGCCACATGAACATGAAGCCCAGCGACGTGGCGGCGGCGCCGGCCAGCACGGGCACGCCAAACAGTTTGATCAATGCGCCGCCAGCGGCGGTGGTTTCGAGGGCCATGATTGCCTTTCAGGTGGTGGAAATGAAAAAACCCGCCGAAGCGGGTTTAAGGTGGACAACTGATTTGCTACACGGCCTTGACCATCACATAAGCCCGGCCATCGGGCTCGGCCGAGATCACGCGGCCGACTGCATGGAGGTACTGCTTCATGCTGAGATCGTCCTCATGCACGGCGATGCCCTTGATGCCGGCGCCGTCCTGCACCGGCACGATGTAATCACCAGGCTGGGTACCCAGCACGTTGACCGGCACGCGGCCGGCGATGGCGATGCGGTCGACCTTCTGGCGCTCGACTTCCAGCGCCGCGTCGAAGGCGGCCATGGCTTCGGCATCCTGCAGCACGGCGGTGTTGTGGGCGGCCAGTGCGGCGGCGTAGATGGCCTGCTTTGCTGCCCACTCGTCATCAGTGTCGCCGGGTTCGGCTATGACGTCCTCGAATTCCGGTGGCTCAATACCTGGAACTGCCTGCGACGTGACTACATCTGCACGGCGCACGGGCCGGGTCGGCGCTACCCCGGCCTGGGCCGACGGGCGCGGCCCAACCCCATGGCTCCAGGTATCACCGCCCACGAACGACGGGGCCGTTGATTTGATCGAAAACATCACGGCGTCGGCCCACATGTCGGTGACCTTATTCTCCGCGGTGATACCGACAATCTGGCCAGGAGCTACGATGCCGCACATCGAGCTTTTGAAAATATACTCGGCATAATCATTGCCATTTGTGTTCACCGTGCCGGTGACATTAATACTACGGCTTGTCGTACTGTTCTTTCCAACAGTCAATACTGCGGGCGAAAACGACCATCCCGCCTGGCCATTCGACGCAACCACCCATACAGAGGGATAGGCGGCGGCATCGGTGCCAACGTACAAAATCGGATCGCCCTCGGCAGCGCCGCGACTGATGCTATGCTGAAGGCCAGTATTGGTGCTGCCTGCTTTCAGCAAGGGCACATACACTTGGCCATTGCCCTGAAATCTCGCCAAATCTGCGGAAGTTGTATTGGAATTTTTGTCGTATGCCCGGAGAATAAGACGGAACCCCTCCTTCCCAGCCAGGGAGTTTGCACCGCCTGAAACATACCAGACAAACTGTCCAGTCGAGTAGCTGCCGGCAAGCCCGCCTACACCCAGTGAAAGTACGTCATTTACTACGCCCGCTGCCGCCCCTGCAGAGCAGGGTCTAATATACCCGCCCCCCGTAGTCCAATCCCCGAAGAATAACCCGTTGTTGACCTGTACTGCACTGTGCAGGCCTGCGTACGTGCCTGAATTGGATATACCGCGCATGCGCGGTGGATATACAGCAGCATTTCCTGAGTCATAGACAACTGCTCCAGCAGGAGTTGCTGTCACTGATACTGGCTGTGCGTATGTCGTAGTGGTATAGCCCAGCAGACTAAATGATGCCGAACCAAACGTCCCGGCTCGGAAATGCAAGTACACCTCAAAAGTTCCGTTCACTTGCTGAAAAACCTGTATTCGCGCGTTTATCGAAACGGCGCCATTAAACGTCGCATCGTAATAAAAGCCGTTCCGCACACCCAGCATGAGGACGAACGGGGTACTGGCGCTTGCAGCCCAATCGCTGTTGACTACACCATCAATTCGCAGGTGCTGTGCATTGCTGCCGCCGTCAGCTGCAAATGTAGCGATCCGATACCAGATACCCGTCGGGGGATTTTGGCCAACGTAGCTATAACCGTACTTATTGGTTATGCCCACCGCCACAGGAAAGGCCGTTGCAATTGGGATGCCCGGATCAAGCCACGCCGGACTCATATAGCCATTCGGCCCGCCCAGTGGCGACCGCCCCACTGCTGCAGCATACGACGCCACCACGGCGCCGCGCCCGGCCAGCTCATTCAGGCGCTGGATCGTATCCTTCTGGCCATAGTAGAAAAAGTCACCCATTACATTTCCTCGATTTCGATGTTAGTGGCATATGCCAGGTAATACGGTGTGGTGATGGCGGAATTGCTGGCAATGCGACCATACACCTGATGCGCCTGCTCGAGCTCGCCGTCGTCGCTCTCTGGATAGAGACTGACCAGCAGCGGGCGCGACAAGCCGTTACCGCGCACGATGCGCCACACCTCGGCCCGGTCCAATGGCGTCATATGGTCGAGCGCCAAAGACAACTTGCGGTACAGTGCGCCGCGCGCCACAGTCTGGCCGCCAGCGCCGTCCCGGTTCTGGGTGCTGGTGTCGACCGACATGACACCGGCACCATATGACGCGTTCTGCTCCGGGCTCCAGTAGGGGCCGGCCACCAAGCGCGCCGCCTCGATATAGCCTGCCGGATTGTCCGGATCAGCAAGCTCGATCACCAGTTTCTTGACGCTGACCATCGGCAGCCAGCAGCGCGCATACGTGCCGCCGCCGTAGCTGAAGGCGTTCACACCGAGCGGCAGCGCGCCCCAATCCCACATACCCAGCACAGCGTATTCGCATGCCGATACGATGCCCGTATCGAAATCAGGCACGGCGTCACCTGGCTCGACGTAGCCGCGTACACGGATCGTCGCCGTCGGCGTCAGGTTGCAAAATGGCAGGGCCACGCACCCAATAATCTCGGGCGTGGGCCAGGTAGCGGTGATGGTTAGGGCCAGGCCGAGCGAGCGCAGCACGGAAAACTTGCCTTCGCGCTGCAGATTGGCCGGCCCCAGCGCGTCGGCCTGGCTCGATGCGGTCAGCACAGCCCGGTCGCCGGCGTTGTCGTAGATGATGCGGAGGTTGGTCATGTCAATCCTATTCGTAAAGTGAAGCATCTATGACCGGCAACACCAGGCCGCTGGTATTGCCGTAGGTCTGGTCTTCAAAATAACCATGGGTGTTTCTAGGTGGAACATTGGAATTACTCGTCTCGACCATTCTCGCTTTGACGTTCCCGTCAGTTCGCCGATAACAGGCAAGCCACTCGGTGAAGCGCGCAGACGAGCCTCTAGTACTGTAGGACTCCCTGTTACGCATAATTGACGGCACTAGAAAAGCGGGCTTCCTCGGCAACGATGGCAGTGCCAGGCTTGATTCTGTGCTGCTGACGTTGATTCCTGCCGCAATTTGCTGTATCGCCAAATGCACCTTTCCGCTGTCGAATAGCAAGCGCCCGGAGGTATCCCACAGGCGAGTAGCCATCCGGGCAGTTGATATCTCGACTGGGCTCAATGAGAATACATACGCCTCGGGAAGAACGGGCGGCAACGCAACGGAGGGGGGAAAGAATGCATGAACTCCCGTGTGGACATAGGTAACTCCCGCAAAGCCATACTGATTCTGCGGCCACCACCAGATATTTTCGTCGGAGACTGGCAGCGTCCAGAAGACCATGAATCCCCGACCGTTCGTTGCCGGTAAGACACCGCTATACCCATGCGAAAGAAAGCCGGATTCGCCACCGTCATTCGAAATAATGGGCGTCGGATTAAGTGTCACCTTGCCAATAAACTCGGGCACCAGATTGACGTTGTCGATCAAGCGATGGCCAGCATCCGTGTTGAAAAAGAGGCTCATACGGCAAATACCAATAAAAGAATGGGACCGCCGTTAAAAGTTGCGGGTTGAACGGTAAAAATAAGCTGGGGGTTACCAGCGCCGTCCTGACCAACAACCCAGGTAAAGCTGCCGCCGTGTACTTGGTAGATACGCAGCGCCAGGCCTGCAGCGCCGTAGAAGGTCCGTACCAGCGGATCGCCGACCTTTTGCTCGTGCATGCCCAGGAAGACACCGCCAGCAACAGTGGGTGTGATGACCGGCGTGCCGTCGGTTTTAAAGGTCCAAAGGCCGATCATCGCGGCCACTTCCCACAAGCCATGGCGATGCTGCCATCGGAGTTGTAAAAATACAGCCCAGTTCCTGTCTGGTCGTACCCTTCATTGTTACCGGCAACGCGATTGGGACTCTGGATCAACTGAAAGGAGCCGACAACGCCCGACAGTACGCCGGAGAACTTTGCAACCGGGGGAGCTACCGCAGATCCAGGCGTCACGGTAAGTCCTGGCATCTCAAAATAGCCCGTACTCGACAGCTGAAAAAAACCACCTGGCACATTAATATTGCCAATAAGCAATCCTTTGTCGCTCAAATGAAAGCCGCTGCGGCCGTTGCTGGGCCATCCGTAGTTATTGCTCGGATACCCGGCGCCTCCATGCAGCGTCGCGCTGTAGATATCGCCCGCCGTGACCTTGCCAAGGTCGGCACTGATTGCACTCAACTGACCTACTTTAAGTGCGTTCAGGTACGGTGCTGCCCACTTGGTGGTGCCGCTGGCCGGATTAAAAATGCCATCCGAACGGTACAGCGATTCGCCGGCGCCAAACAGCGGCGGCGAACCCTCCCACACGGTGCCGGCGCCCCAGGTATCAATTGGCGGATAGGATGTTGCCCCCTCCGTGCTGAGCGTCGCCGGCGTGCTTCCCAGGGACAGCAGACTGGTTTTGCTGTAGCAGACGCGCGCCGAATTGCCCGTCACGCCGTCGAAGATCTTGCTCACCGTCTGGCTGGCCGTGTAGGTCAGGCCGTCGACCACGATGCTGCCCGTGACCGTCACGCTGTCGCCCACCATACCGGCATACGCCATGCTGGCAACATTACCGACGCGCGTCAGCACGCTGGCGTTGCTGGCGGTGAATGTCACCTGACCCTGCATGTTCACCAGGCCCGCCGTGAAATCGATGCTGGCAGGCGCGGCAATTGTCGTGGCCGCCACCTTGAACGCCTGTGCCGTAGCAGCCAGCAGCAGCACGCGGTCGTTGGCCGGCGCGAAGCGCGGCACGGTATTCATAATCAGTCTGTCGCGTTCCCCCACAATCGCGCTCATGCCAGCACCCCCACCGTCACTCTGCCCGTCAGCCAGAAGCGCGACAGCAGCACCACCACGCCCGGTACGCCATCCTGCAAGCCAAAGCGTTCAGCGCGCAGTTGTACGGGCTGTCCCAGTTCCAGCATCATCATCTCGGGTTCTCCATCGAATTCGTAAATGGTGCGCGGCACCTTGTTCAAGGCCAGGCGCCGCTGCGCTTCCGCACGGGCGTCGGCCCGCGTCTTCAGGCACGTATCGATCTGCACCGGATCGTCGCTCAGTCGGTAACGGGTGCGCACCGCCGCGTCGACGGCCGTCTCCGTCAGCCATTCCGTGGCGTACAAATCCGCATGCGCGGGCGGAATGCTGGTCGTCAGACCCGCCTGCAGCGTGTAGTTGCGATCGAAGCCGATCTTCACGGCGGCCGTCACGGGCACACGTTGCGCGGGACGCAAGGAACGCTCGCGCATCTGTTCCGGCCCGATTTCCACCGGCACGCCGGCGGCCGGCAGCGCGATCTGCACCAGGCGCAGCTGGCCGGTGCGCGACATGATCGCCTGGGCGCCCACGCTGGCCGCCAGTTGCTGGATGGCTTGCGCCTGGTTCGTGCGGTCCGCAACATACAGGCCCACCAGCTGCGGGTGGGCCGCATCGAAAGCGGCCAGGTTGACCAAATCCAGGTCGTCCGGGGTAAAACGGTCGGCCGCCTTGCCGTAGGCGGTGGCGATGCGCTGCACCAGCGGCGCGATGCGCGGCGCATAGCCACCGCCCTTGTCGCCCTGCACGCTGGCCGTGATCGTGGTGGAAAACGGATCCGTGGTCAGGTTGAAGCGTCCCGCCTGGTCATTCAAGGCCACGGCGATCGGCTTGCCATTGGTGCGCACCTCGAACGTCGATTCGACCGCGCCAAGAAAACCGTACTCCAGGGTGGCCGGATTGGTCAGCAAGGGCGCCACGTTATGGCACTCGCCAAACGGCATCGGCAGGATGGCGTCCTTGTTGGGCGTCGTGCCGCCCAGCTTCGCCTCGGTGATCGGCGTATTCAGGCGCTGCAGCTTGTCGCGCAGTACCAGGTTGACCGACTCGCGCCCCGCACTGGCCACGTCGGCGATGATGCCGTCGAAGACCAGCTGGAAGTCGGCGCGCGGCCACGATGCATCGCCGGCCCAGGCCTTGATCGGCCGGTTCATCCAGACGTCGTCCAGCCAGCCATCGAGCGCGCCATCGGCGTTATCGAGTTCGATATCGCCGCCCGACAGCCCCGCCTCGCCGGACAGGCTGACCTGTTCCGTGAAGGCCAGGCCGCCCTTGGCCAGCGGCTGGTACGCGGTATTCGCCGGCACCTCAACCGGCCCGGTGACGTAGGGCCGGGAGGAGATATACCGCGTCACCTCGCGGCCGTCCACATTCACCTGCGCCTCGATCAGCACCATGCGGATGGCCGACGAGCTTTGCAGCCATTCCTGAAATTGCGCATCGGTCATGCGTATTCTCCTTTCACTGCATTGGCCCAGGCGGATGCCCGGGACGATTTGTCCACGCCATCGACCACCGTCCTGGCGGCGTTGGCGTTCGATTCAAAGGTGGCCTGGATGGTGGCGCCCGTCTGCGCCCGCTGGTCGGCGCGCAAGCCTTCCAATTCGGCTCGCATGGCCTGGTTGTCCTCGCGCAGGCCGCGGATTTCGGCCACCAGTACGTCGGAACCGACGTTCGCGGCCGACGAGTAGCGCACGGGGTCGAAGACTGCCGCCGCGACCGGGGTTGTCATCGCCGCCAGTGCAGCGATCACGGGTGGATTGCTGAACTGGACGCCAAGATCTGCCGCACCGCCCATCGCTGCCCGCAAGCCGGCAATGGCTTGCGCCACCGTCAGCACGCTGTCATTGATCTTGATCAATCCCGATACCTGAGCATTGAGCGCATCGAGGCTGGCCTGCTGCACATCGACCTGTTCGGCAGCCCATTTCAACGCTTCCTTGTTCGCTTCCACCACGCGGGCATAATCCGCCGCATAGCGGGCGTCGGAGGCGTTGACCACCTGCGATGCCGTCAAAAACGCCTGTTCGGCGGCGGACAAACCCGATTGCGCCGTCGAATCGCCCGCATTCGCAGCCGCCAGGGTTTTCTCGAACTGGGCCCGTGCTTCCGCATACTTCTGCTCCGGGGTCAGCGTCGACTGGGCGCCCAACGCCATGCTGGCATTGAGCCCGTTCAAGGTCGTCACCCACGATTTCGACTTCTCCAGTGCCGACTTGGCCGCCGCCGATTCCGTCTCATAGGCCTTGGCCAGCGCATCCTTCGCGCTGGTCACCGCCTTCACGGCCTGGATCTGGTCGAACAGCCCCCGATTCGTTTCAGCGACGCTGGTGCGCTGGGCAGCCAGCAACTGCGCTTCGCTTTGCGTCAGCTGGTTCAACTGCTGTTGCAAGTCGCGCCGTTCGCTGGCGATGTCGCTGGCCGTCTTGCTCACTGCGGCCAGCTCGCCCGTGGCGGCACTAAGGTCGGCGGCATAGTCGGCAGCGGTCTTGAACGGCTCGGCAAGGGCCAACAGGGATGCGTACAGCTCCGCAGCTCCATCCTGGCCCGTTGCCACGCCATCGGCAGCCGACAGGACGGCAGCCTTGAAGCCATCCATCGTCGTCACTCCAGCCAGGCCCAGTTTGCCCATGGCTTCATTGACCGACCTGGTAATCGGCGCCAGACGTTCCGCCTCGGTCAGGAAGTTTTCCACGAAAAAACCCGTACCACTTGTCAGTTTGTCGATTCCACCAGCCGCGTCGATCAGATGTTCGCTCAACTTCACGGCGCCCAGGCCTGTCGTATTGAACGACTTGCCCAGTACGGCCAGCACATCCGTCACTTGCATGTAGTCATTCGCAACGCGCGCCAAGGTTTCCAGATAACCCTCGCCAACCTTCTGGTACTGTTCCAGGCCACCCACACCAAACTTGGCCATATCGTCGCCCAGCTTGGAGAATGCGGCTTCCAGCGCTTTCTGAATCTCGTCACCCTTCAGGTCTTTCAGCGAGATCTTGCCCAGATCGACCACGAAGGACTTCAACCGTACGTTGAATGCATCACCGCCCATTCCCAGCATGCCGGCCGCCGCCTTGACGGTGTCGGACAGGCCGAGAATGACTTTGCTGAATTGATCGTTCGCTTCGCGGTCGAGACCATTCAATGCCGTACGTTTCTTGTCACGGGAAAACCAGCCACCCGACGTCTTCGTATCCGTGTACTGACTGGCCGATACGCCTCCCGCCTGAATGCCGTCCAGCGTAGCCTTGTTCAACATCAGGCCCGTGTCGATCGTCGTCGTTTTACCTCCGAAGATAGAGCCAAGGATGCCGCCCGTGATTTTTCCTACCAGCCCACCTGTCAGCTTATCGAGTGTCAGGCCAATGACGCCGCCCGTGATGGCAACGCCAAGTGCGGAAGAGCCAAACGTCGCCGCACTGCCCTTGGTATCCGGCGCCATGGCGCCCGTCACGCCGGAATTGCGCACCAACAGTCCCCCCAAGCCACCTATGCCCGCCACCACCTGGCGCAGCGAGTAAGCCATCGAGGCGGAGTACGCGAGCCCGAGTCCGGAGTTTTTCTCCATGATTTCCAGCGAATTCGCGATCGAATTACTCTTTGCGCTGCTGTCTCCCAATACCGTGCCCGTGCCGGTTGCCGCCTGCCTGTCCTTGGCAGTGGTATCGCCACCACCGCCGCCGGAAACGGCGACGCCGATGGCCATCAGCATGCCGGCCACCATGGCGAATGCGCCGATATTGGCTGGAAATGGCGCAGCCAGCGAAGCGGCAAGGGCCGACGTTCCGTAGGCGCTGGACTTGGCAGCTTCCGCGGCAGCCACCGGAGCGACAGATGCAGCAGTACTTGTAACTTCCGCAGTCGTCGCTGCTGTTTTCGCCGTCGTCACCAGGGTGATATTCGTCAGCTTTTCAAACAGCGACTTGGCATTCATGGCAAATTCATAGGCACGGAAGCCTTTTTCCACCTTTTCCATGAGTTCATAGCCGGCCGACTTCTCTTTGAAAAAGCCTTTCGCGGCAGTCGCCATGTCGTGATACTGCTTGACCGTGGCCCTTTTCTTGTTTTCCTGCGCCTTTTCCTGCCCTTTTTCGGACGGATCTTCCTTCACTTCCTTGGCGAAGTTAAAATCGATATCGTCCTGCGCCTTCCTGAAGCCCAGCAAGGCAGTGGTCATTTTTCCGATGGTGCCGCCGACCTTGCCAAACGCGCGCTCCAGCTTTTCACCGAACGTCTTGGCAAATTCACCCGCCTCCTTCCATTCCGCCTCGCTATACTTGCGTGCAGGGGCTGCCGGAGTTGCCGGTGCTGCCTTTGCCTTGGCATCGGCGGCCTCTTTGCCTGCCGTATCCAGCTTGTCCTGGCGCTGCTCTTCAATCGCAAAAGCGCCATATTTGGCGCCTGCGCCTGCGGTGGCGGCGCTCCCCGCGGCACGGAAAGCCGCCAGCCGCGTATAGGCATTGCCCAGGCCATTGACCACCTTGAAGGCATCGGCCAGCGACTTCGCCTCGCCGGCATTCCATGTCCCCAGGGCCTTCGAGGCGGCGGTGGCATCGCGTGCCTGCTCCGCCAGGGCGCGCAGCAACAGCGCCGACGATTCCGCCTCCGTATTGCTCGCCTTCATGCCCTCGGCCGCAGCCAGGCTGGCCTCGCTGATTGCTTTCAGTACCTGCGCGGTGTCGGTCGCCTTCGTCAAGTCAATGACAAGTTTTAATTCTGTTATCTCTGGCATGATTGGCCCATAAAAAAAGCCGCGCATGGCGGCCGGGTTGAAAAATTCGGGTCAGCCCGCCGCATGCTGGTGCGATAGGAACAGCGCGTCGAGCTGGTCCAGCAACTGGTGCTCGAACGGTTCGATGGCGATGCCGTGGCGCGCCTGCCAGGCGAGGATTTCCGTGCTGGCGATGGGGTTGACGGCCATGCCGTTCTGGCGCTTGCGGTTCAATTGCGCGAACCACTCCCACACGTGGGTCAGTTCGAACGGCATGGGTGGCACCGCCTCCTCGGGCGGCGCGCGGTACAGCGGATGGCGCCGGGCCGCGTCGATATGCTCGCCCTTGGCATGCCCATCGGCCGCCCTCGCGCCGCGCTCGAACTGGTGCCCGGCGTAGCGCAGCAGGCTGGCCGTCAGAGTTTCAAAAAATTCGACTCGTTTTCCAGCGCCGTGGTGACCTTTTCCTGCCAGGTCGGGTATTTTTCAAAGGCCGCTTCCAGCAGTGCAGCATCGAGCGGCACGGGCGCACCGTTGCTTGTGAAACCGTACCAGCCCGTGACCACGGCCAGCGCCAGGCGCTTCTGGTTGCCGTCGATGGCTTGCACCAGCAATTCCGCGCCTTCGTCGGTGGAGGCGTCGATGGCCGTCTTGCGACGCGCCGATTTTTTATAGCCTTCGGCGCGCACGGCGTTGTTGGCCAGGCGATATTGCTCGCTGTTCTTGCCGACGATGGTCAGGCCGGCCACCGCTTCGCCATCCGCGTCGAAGATGACGGGCACGTCGAAGGTGACGGGAGTGGCAGCCGCGTGGATATTGCCGATGTCGAAACCTGCCTGGATTTTTTGTGCGTTGTTCATGTGTGCTGCTTTCTTGATCAAGGTGAAAAGTAAAAAGGCCGCCATCACGACGGCCCCGGTGCAAGCGTCAGCCGCTTACAGCGCGCTGTCCTGGATGCTCAAGGTGGTCGCCTCGTGCTGCGCGTCGGCGCCCTTGTAGCGCAGGACGTCGAAGGCGCAGGTGACGATCTTGTTCTTCTCGCCGTCGTCGATCTTGGCCGAGGTGATCTTGATGCGGCCCATGGCCAGCGCCAGCACGTCGGCCGTCGGCGCCGTGCCCGACGCCATGGCGTAGGCCAGCGGGATTTCCGTCTCGGACTTGAAGTAGTCGAGGTAGGTGGCATCCTGCAGCAGCACCGTGAACTGGCCCGAACCCATTACCTTGCCGCGCGAGGCAGCCGTGGCGTACTTCGAGCCAATCACCGGGTCGACCTTGACCTGGCCGTCCAGCGAGACGGACATGCCGGTGCAGATCTGCGACGGGATGCCGTTCACCGACAGCATCGCCGTGGCGCCCGAGAATTTACCGGTGCCCGGCGCGGCCAGCGGCGTGGGGAAGTACGGCACGGCCGTGGTCGGGCCTTCCGCCTTGCCCATCAGGGTGAAGTCCAGGCTGGTGATCCCGTTCGGCTGCACGGCGATGTCCATCTTGCTGACCAGCTGGTCGACAAAGCTGCGGTGCACGCCGATCTTCGGGTCCTGCACTTCAGCCGTGAACCAGTCGGTGGTGTGGCCCGTCAACGGGGTGAAACTGCGCTTGCCGACCGCCGCCACGCCGACCGAGTCCCCGGCCGCCTTGACGATCATCGCCGAGCCATCCATGAACTGGCCATTCAGGTTGGTGGCCGTCACCGACGTGACGAAGAAATTCTTCGCGTTGTTGGCGGCCGCCGGCGCCGTCATGCCGGTGATGCGCACGACGCTGCCGGCGCGGAAACCTTCCGCCAGCCAGGAACCGGCGCTGCGCGTCAGGCCCGTGGCGGCAGCGGCGATCGTGGTTTGCGCGGCAGCCACGCCGCCTGCCGTAAAGTCGCGGCGCAGCAGCGCAGCCATCAGCGGCGCATACGTGCCGCACGCCGCTTCGGCCTTGATGGCGCCCGTGGTGCGGAAGTTACCGAGGCGGGTATCGCCCTGCTGCTGGCTGGCGTCGATTTCGGCGCTTGCGTATTTGTCCGCTTCCGTGTCGAAAGTGGCCGTGACGCGGGGATAAATCTGGCCGCCGCCAGCGGCAGCCTTGCTGCCTTCGGCGCTTTGTTTGCTGATAACGATCAAGCTGTCGATACCGTTTGCTGTCGATGCCATAGTTATAAAACCTTTCGTGGGATGAAAACCGCCGGGGCGGCCTTGTGGAAGAAACTGAAAAATGGAAGGTGAAACGAAAAAGCCCGCACGCGGTGAGGCGGCGGGCTGGCGTCCGGATGGCGCGGGGCCATGCCGGACGGAAGGTGGGCGAAGGGGCCATGAAGGCCGTTCGCTGCGCTGATTTCCCCTATCGGTGTCGCGCCGAAAGCGCGTCTATTACGAGTGGAGAAGCATGTGATGTACTGCGGGTGCTAGCTGTGTTGCCGTTGCTGCGTGATCGAGACTCTATTGTAGGGGCGTTTTTTTCAGCGCCAGGCATATTGCAAAAAAATTTCAGTGGCCGAGGCGGCGCATAGCGCGGGCGCCGTGCGACTGGAAGATGGCTTCCAGTTCGCTGACCATGTCCTTGATGCGTTCGAGCTCAAAGCCGCCGGAGCAGCTGATGGCCGCTTCGCCGGCGCCGCGGCAAGCCTGGCAGACGAGCGGCGCGCCGGCCTGCATGGCAGCGACGACACCCGTACCGTGGCAGACCTTGCATTTGCTGTCGAGCCAATGCGCGAGCGACGCTTCGGCCACGCGACGATACAAGGTGTTGGCCGCCTGCGCATCCCAGGCCGTCTGCGCCTTGACCCAGCGCCGCGCGCGGCCCTTCTGCGTCACGACCGCCGTCCAGGCGCGCAGCAATTGGGCCAGGTTGCCCGCATTGCCTTCGAACAGGCGGCTGACGGTGCCGTCCGCGTATTTGACGCGGCACAGCAAGGCGCCCATGTCGCCGGCCAGCGCGGCCGCCGCGATCACGTCCAGGTCGTGGTGGACGGCATCGTCGCGCAGGTTCTGCGATGACAGCGATGCGATGAATTTTTCTGCAAACCCCATGATTTCTCCTCGTTGATTCTTGTTTCAGTTACCCGCCGGGCCAAACAGGGCCGCCACCAGCGGATCGCGGCGCGCCGCGCCGCGCGCCCAGTTGGCCGTGCGGCGCACTTGCGGCGGCAATTCGGCCCAGCCATCGACGTCGTCGTCCTGTTCCCCCAGCGCGTACAGGGCGGGCCGCTGGCGCCCCGGCTCCGTGCAATGGCGCTGCGCCAGGTGGATCTGTCCCAGGCCGCACATGTGGCGCAAATAGCGGCTCATGGTGCCCGCATCAAGTCCCAGCAAGGCGGACAATTGCGCCGCGCTGGCCTGGCCCTGCTCGCGGATGTACTGCGCGATGCGGGCGATATGCAGCTGCGACTTCTTGCTGCGCCCCTGTAACTGGCGCCCCTGCCGTGGCGCCGCCCTGCTTTCAACCAACTGACTGCTGTTCAACATCTGCCTGACCTCCCGTGGTGCTGCCCGCCGGCAAACGCTGTAGTGCGTTTGCGACAGGCAACGAGTGGACTTTATCAATCGCTAATGTTAAAGTCAAGCATTTGGTAATTTATCAAACGGTAAATTTCAGGTTTAATGTGGAGATGAATATGTATCAATACAGACGCGACCGCCTGCTGGCCCTGATCCGCGAGCACTACGACAACACGCGCAAGAAGATTTCCGACGTCAGCGGCTGGAGCGAGGCGCGCATCTCGCAAATCCTCTCGCCCACCTACCGCGAGGGACGCGCCTTCAGCGAAAAGATCGCGCGCAAACTGGAAGCGGACCTGCAACTGGACAGCATGTATTTCGACCAGGGCGCGGCGCCCGATCAGGCGGCGCTGACGGCACGCGCGCTGGCCGGCGTGCAGCCGGTGGTCGTGGAAGATGGCGAAGATGAACGCTTTTACCCGATCCGCAAGGTGAAACTGCGCCTGTCGGCCGGCATCACGGGCTTTGCCATCGAACCGGAAACGCACGACGGCAGCACCATCAGCGTGCCGCGCAGCTGGGTCGAGCGCAATGGCTACCACCCGGAAAAACTGGTGGCGATCAAGGTCAAGGGCGAGAGCATGGAACCGGCCCTGTACGAGGACGACGTGGTGATCATCAATACGGCCGATAACCGGCCGGCCGATGGCATCGTGTTTGCCATCAATTACGAAGGCGAACCGGTGGTCAAGCGCATGGCGCGCGATATCGGCGAATGGTGGCTGACGTCGGACAACCCGGACCAGCGCAAATACCACCGTAAACTCTGCCGCGGCAATGAATGCCTGATCGTCGGCAGGGTCGTGCGCAAGGAAAGCGACCGGATTTGAAAGCAAAGTTTATCAAACGATAAACTTTGCTCGCGGCAGGGCGCTTACGCCAGCGCCGCCTGGATCTGCTGCAGCGATGCCGGATCGTCCATCGACGTCAGGTCGCCCGGGCTGCGGCCTTCGCAGATGGCCTGGATCGAGCGGCGCAGCAATTTGCCCGAGCGCGTCTTCGGCAGTTGCGGCACGAACAACACGCGTGCCGGCCGCGCCACGGCGCCCAGCTGGCGGTCAACGACGGCCATCACTTCGCGCTCCAGCACCGCTTTCGCCTCGACGCTGTCGAAGCCCCGCGGGTCCTTCAGGATCACGAAAGCCATCGCCACCTGGCCTTTGAGCTTGTCTTCCACGCCGACCACCGCCACTTCCGACACGTTCGGATGGCTGGTGATGCTTTCCTCGATTTCGCGCGTACCCAGGCGGTGGCCGGCCACGTTGATCACGTCGTCGGTGCGGCCCAGAATAAAGTAATAGCCATCCGCGTCGCGCACGCCCCAGTCGAAGGTGGAATACACTTGCCGTTCGCTGAAGGTGGACCAGTAGGTGTCGACGAAGCGCGCGTCGTCGCCGTAGACCGTCTGCATGCAGCCGGGCGGCATCGGGCCTTCCAGCACCAGCACGCCCTTCTCGTTGGCGCCGCACTCTTCGCCCGTCGCCTCGTTGAGCAGTTTGACCTGGTAACCGTACATGGCCAGACCGGGGCTGCCCAGGCGCGTCGGCGTGTTGGCAACACCCTTGGCCACCGAGAGGATAGGCCAGCCCGTCTCCGTCTGCCAGTAGTTGTCGATGATGTCCACCTTCAGTTCATCGGCGATCCATTGCGACGTGGTTTCATCGAGCGGCTCGCCCGCCAGGTACAGCGCCTTCAATGACGACAGGTCGTATTTACGCATCAGTTCCACCGGGTGCTTGCGCAGCACGCGGATGGCCGTCGGCGCCGAAAACATGCGCGTGACCTTGTATTTTTCAACGATGCTCCACCAGATGCCCGCATCGGGACAGATGGGCAAGCCTTCGTACAGGATGGTGGCCATGCCGGCGATCAGCGGGCCATACACGATGTAGGAATGGCCCACCACCCAGCCGATATCCGAAGTGGCAAAGAAGGTTTCGCCGGGCTTGCCGCAAAATGTGTACCGCATCGACGACGCCAGCGCCACCGCATAGCCGCCCACGTCGCGCTGCACGCCCTTCGGCTTGCCCGTCGTGCCCGAGGTGTACAGCACATACGACGGTTCGTTCGACTCGAGCCAGGTGACCGGCACCTGCGCATCCAGGTGCTGCTCGCGCAGGGCAGCGTAATCGACGTCCCGGCCCGGCGTCAGTTCCATCGGCACCAGTTGGCGGTCGACCAGCAGCACCCGCTGCGGCTTGTGCGCGGCGATGCGGATGGCTTCGTCGAGCAGCGGCTTGTAGGCAATCGCCTTGCCATTGCGCGAACCGGCATCGGCGGAAAACACCAATTTTGGCTGCGCATCGTCGATGCGGCTGGCCAGGC
Source organism: Janthinobacterium sp. SUN211 (assembly GCF_030587315.1). Classification (NCBI taxonomy): domain Bacteria; kingdom Pseudomonadati; phylum Pseudomonadota; class Betaproteobacteria; order Burkholderiales; family Oxalobacteraceae; genus Janthinobacterium; species Janthinobacterium sp. SUN211. The sequence continues at coordinate 68,244 of NZ_JAPWIC010000007.1, forward strand.
TGTTGGCGGCAAAGCCGCCGAACACCACGGAATGCACGGCGCCGATGCGCGCGCAAGCGAGCATGGCGAACGCCGCCTCGGCGATCATCGGCATGTAGATCAGGACGCGGTCGCCCTTGACCACGCCCAGCGACAGCAGGATCGCGGCGCAGCGTTCCACTTCGCGCTGCAGTTCGCGAAAGCTGTAGCTGCGCTCGGTATTCGTTTCCGTGGAAATAGCGATCAGCGCAGCGGCATCGCCCTGGCTTTCCACCCAGCGGTCGACGGCGTTATGACACAAATTGGTGGTGCCGCCGACAAACCACTTGGCGAACGGCGGGCGGGAATAATCGAGCACTTGCGAAAACGGGGTATGCCAGGCTATCTTGTCCGCTTCCTCGCGCCAGAAAGCGTCAGGCGTGTCGATCGAGCGTTGATAAAATGCTGCGAAATTCATGTCTCCTCCGGTAGGCTTGCAATCTGTTGTAGTTGCTGCTCGTTCCTGTTCTGGTGATCTGTTCGCGCAAGCGCCCTCCGCTCCGTGCCGCCACTTGCAGGGCAGGTATCGGCCGGACCAGTTGCGGTCCGGCCTGGGCGGGTTATGCGCTAAAGGCGTCGCCGGGAATGCGCACAGCCCCTTCCATCAGCACGCGCGCGCTGCGGCTCATGATGGCCTTGGTGACGCTCCACACGCCATCGACGAGCGCCGCTTCCGCGCCCACCATCAGGGTGCCGGACGGGTGGCCGAAGCGCACCGAGTTACGGAGACCGCCACCGGCCGCCAGGTTGACCAGGGTGCCGGGAATGGCTGCCGCCGTGCCGATGGCGACAGCGGCCGTGCCCATCATGGCATGATGTAATTTACCCATCGACATGGCGCGCACCAGCAAGTCGATCTCGCCCGCTGCCACCTGCTTGCCGCTGGACGAGACATAGCCGGCAGGCCTGGCGACAAATGCCACTTTCGGCGTGTGCTGGCGTTTCGCCGCTTCATCGAGATGCGCGATGAGTCCCATGCGCAAGGCGCCATGCGCGCGGATGGTTTCGAAGCGGGCCAGGGCCACCGGATCGCCATTGATGGCGTCCTGCAGTTCCGTGCCCGTGTAGCCGATGGCGTCCGCATCGATAAAAATCGTCGGGATGCCGGCGTTGATCATCGTGACCTTTAAAACACCGATGCCGGGTACGTCCAGGTCATCGACAAGGTTGCCGGTAGGAAACATAGCCGAGCTGGCCCCATCGCCGCCCTCCTCGTCTGCCGCCGGATCGAGGAATTCCAGTTTCACTTCGGCGGCCGGGAAAGTCACGCCATCGAGTTCGAAGTCGCCCGTTTCCTGCACTTCGCCATGCGTCATGGGCACGTGGGCGATGATGGTCTTGCCGATATTGGCTTGCCAGATGCGCACCGTGGCGATGCCGTTTGCAGGCACGCGGGCGGGGTCCACCAGGCCGCTGGCGATGGCAAACGAGCCGACGGCGGCCGACAGGTTGCCGCAATTGCCGCTCCAGTCGACGAATGGCTTGTCGATGGAGACCTGGCCGAACAGGTAGTCGACGTCATGGTCAAGCTTGGCGCTTTTTGCCAGGATCACCGTCTTGCTGGTGCTGGACGTGGCGCCGCCCATGCCGTCGATCTGCTTGCCGTAGGGGTCGGGGCTGCCGATCACGCGCAGCAGCAGCGCATCGCGCGCGGCGCCCGGCACTTGCGCGCTGGCGGGCAAATCCTGCAGGCGGAAGAACACGCCCTTGCTGGTGCCGCCGCGCATGTAGGTGGCGGGGATTTTGATTTGGGGTACGTGGGTCATAGGGTTTCCTGAAAAGCCGGGCAGCGCGCGCCTGCGCGCCACCCGGTGAATGACGAACTGCTTACGCTGCCTTGGTCGACTCGAGGAAATCCTGCGCGAAGCGCTGAAGAACGCCGCCCGCCTCGTAGATCGACACCTCTTCCGCCGTGTCGAGGCGGCAGGTGACGGGCACTTGCAGCGTCTCGCCGTTCTTGCGGTGGATCAACAAAGTCAGGGTGGAGCGCGGCGTGCGCTCGCCCACGACGTCGTAGGTTTCGCTGCCATCGATGCCCAGGGTCTTGCGGTTCACGCCAGGCAGGAACTCCAGCGGCAGGACGCCCATGCCCACCAGGTTGGTGCGGTGGATGCGCTCGAAACCTTCGGCCACGATGGCTTCCACGCCGGCCAGGCGCACGCCCTTGGCGGCCCAGTCGCGCGAGGAGCCCTGGCCATAGTCGGCACCGGCGATGATGATCAATGGCTGCTTGCGCTCCATATACACCTCGATGGCTTCCCACATGCGCGAGATTTTTCCTTCCGGCTCGATGCGCGTGAGCGAACCGGCCTTCACCTTGCCGTCCTCGATGACCATTTCGTTCTTCAGGGTCGGATTGGCGAACGTGGCGCGCTGCGCCGTCAGATGGTCGCCCCGGTGCGTGGCGTAGGAATTGAAGTCTTCCTCGGGCAAGCCCATTTTCGCCAGGTACTCGCCGGCCGCGCTGTCGAGCATGATGGCGTTCGATGGCGACAGGTGGTCGGTGGTGATGTTGTCGCCCAGGACGGCCAGCGGACGCATGCCTTTCAAGGGGCGTGCGCCGGCCAGCGCGCCTTCCCAGTACGGCGGACGGCGGATATACGTCGTCTGCGGACGCCAGTCGTACAGGGGGCTGACTTTCTGGCCATCGTCGGCCTGCGCGGCAAACATTGGAATGTACACCTTGCGGAACTGCTCCGGCTTGACGCTGGCGGCGACGATGGCGTCGATTTCCTCGTCCGATGGCCAGATATCCTTCAGCAAAATCGGCTTGCCATCCGCGTCATGGCCCAGCACATCCTTTTCAATGTCGAAACGGATGGTGCCGGCGATGGCATAGGCCACCACCAGCGGCGGCGAGGCGAGGAAAGCCTGCTTCGCGTACGGGTGGATGCGGCCGTCGAAATTGCGGTTGCCCGACAAAACGGCGGTCGCGTACAGGTCGCGCGACACCACTTCGTCCTGGATCACGGGATCGAGCGCGCCCGACATGCCGTTGCACGAGGTGCAGGCGAAAGCCACCACGCCAAAGCCCAGCTGTTCGAGTTCCGGCATCAAGCCCGCTTCCTGCAGGTACAGTTCCACCGTCTTCGAGCCGGGCGCCAGCGACGATTTCACCCACGGCTTGCGGGTCAGCCCCAGGCGGTTGGCATTGCGCGCGATCAAACCGGCGGCGATCATGTTGCGCGGGTTGTTCGTGTTGGTGCAACTGGTGATGGCGGCGATGATGACGGCGCCGTCCGGCATCTTGCCCGGCTCGTTTTCCACCACGCCGGAAATCCCGCGCGCGGCCAGTTCCGACGTCGGCACGCGGTTGTGCGGGTTCGACGGCCCGGCGATATTGCGCACGACGGACGACAGGTCGAAGCTCAGGACGCGCTCGTACTGCGCATCCTTCAGGCTGTCGGCCCACAGGCCCGTCTCTTTCGCGTACAGCTCCACCAGCTTCACCAGTTCGTCGTCGCGGCCCGTCAATTTCAGATACTTGATGGTTTGCTCGTCGATATAGAACATGGCGGCCGTGGCGCCGAATTCCGGCGCCATGTTGGAAATCGTGGCGCGGTCGCCCAGGGTCAGGTGCGACGCGCCCTCGCCATAGAATTCCAGGTAGGACGAAACGACCTTCTGCTTGCGCAGGAACTCCGTCAGCGCCAGCACGGTATCCGTGGCCGTGATGCCCGGCTGCGGCTTGCCCGTCAGCTTGACGCCGATGATGTCGGGCAAACGCATCCACGAGGCGCGGCCCAGCATCACGCTTTCCGCTTCCAGGCCGCCCACGCCGATGGCGATCACGCCCAGCGCATCGACCATCGGTGTGTGCGAATCCGTGCCCACCAGGGTGTCCGGATAGGCTACGCCATCCTGCACCTGGATCACGGGCGACATGCGCTCAAGATTGATCTGGTGCAAGATGCCATTGCCTGGAGGAATCACGTCAACGTTCTTGAACGCTTTCTTGGTCCAGTCGATGAAGTCGAAACGGTCTTCGTTGCGGCGGTCTTCGATGGCGCGGTTCTTGGCGAAGGCGTCGGGATCGAAGCCGCCGCATTCGACGGCCAGCGAGTGGTCGACCACCAGCTGCGTGGGCACCACCGGGTTGACGAGGGCCGGGTCGCCGCCCTGGGCCGCGATGGCGTCGCGCAAGCCGGCCAGGTCGACCAGGGCCGTCTGGCCCAGGATGTCATGGCAGACCACGCGCGCGGGGAACCACGGGAAGTCGAGGTCGCGGCGGCGTTCGATGAATTGGCTCAGCGAAGCGTTCAAGGTGGCCGGGTCGCAGCGGCGCACCAGGTTTTCGGCCAGCACGCGCGAGGTGTAGGGCAAGGTGGCGTAGGCGCCTGGCTGGATCGCATCGACGGCGGCACGCGTGTCGAAGTAGTCTAGCTGGGTGCCCGGCAAGGATTTGCGGTGCAAGGTGTTCATGTTGGTGCTCATTATTTGCGGTCCTTGATCGGGACGAATTCCAGGTCTTCCGGACCCACGTAGTTGGCGCTCGGGCGGATGATCTTGTTGTCGATACGCTGCTCGATGATGTGGGCAGCCCAACCCGAGGTACGCGAGATGACGAACAGCGGCGTAAACATCGCCGTCGGCACGCCCATCATGTGGTACGACACGGCCGAGAACCAGTCCAGGTTCGGGAACATGTTCTTGATTTCCCACATGACCGATTCCAGGCGCTCGGCGATGTCGAACATTTTCGTGGAACCGGCTTCCTGCGACAGCGAACGGGCCACTTCCTTGATGACTTTATTGCGCGGGTCCGAAATCGTGTAGACGGGGTGGCCGAAGCCGATCACCACTTCCTTGTTGGCCACGCGTTCGCGGATGTCCGCTTCCGCTTCATCGGCGTTGTCGTAGCGTTTCTGGATATCCAGCGCCACTTCGTTCGCACCGCCATGTTTCGGGCCGCGCAGCGCGCCGATGGCGCCAGTGATGGCGGAATGGATGTCCGAACCCGTGCCGGCGATCACCCGGCTGGTGAAGGTCGATGCATTGAATTCGTGTTCCGCGTACAGGATCAGCGACGTGTGCATGGCTTTTTCCCACGACGCCGACGGTTTTTCGCCATGCAACAGGTGCAGGAAGTGGCCGCCGATCGAGTCGTCGTCCGTTTCCACTTCGATGCGCTTGCCGTTATGGCTGTAGTGGTACCAGTACAGCAGCATGGAGCCGAACGACGCCATCAGGCGGTCGGCGATGTCGCGCGCGCCCGGCGCGTTATGGTCGTCCTTTTCCGGCAGGGTGCAGCCCAGCACGGACACGCCCGTGCGCATCACGTCCATCGGGTGGGCGGCGGCCGGCAGCGCTTCCAGCGCCAGTTTCACTGCCGACGGCAAGCCGCGCAGGGATTTCAACTTGGCCTTGTAGCCTTTCAGTTCGGCGGCTGTCGGCAGCTTGCCGTGCACCAGCAGGTAGGCGATTTCCTCGAACTCGCAGCTGTCGGCCACGTCCAGGATGTCATAGCCGCGGTAGTGCAAATCGTTGCCGGTCTTGCCGACCGAGCACAGCGCCGTGTTGCCGGCGGTGACGCCGGACAAGGCGACGGATTTTTTAGGCTTGAAAGTGGCGGCTTGCGGTGCGTTCATTGATTTCTCCAAAAATTGACTAGTCTCGGTTGCATCACTGCGGGGCCTGCATGCGGCCCCTGCTTCTTTACTTTTCTTTACTTATTTCTTTTGCGCGGCGAACAGTGCATCGAGCTTTTGCTCGAAATCGTGGTAATTGATCGATTCATACAGCTCCATGCGCGTCTGCATGGTGTCGACGACGTTCTTTTGCGTGCCGTCGCGGCGCAGCGCCTGATAGACGTTTTCCGCCGCCTTGTTCATGGCGCGGAAGGCCGACAGCGGATATAGCGCCAGGCCCACGTGGGCGCTGCGCAGTTCGTCCAGGGTGAACAGCGGCGTGGAACCGAATTCCGTGATGTTGGCCAGGATCGGCACGTTGACGGCCTTGGCGAACGTAGCGTACATGTCCAGGTCCGTGATGGCTTCCGGGAAGATCATGTCGGCACCCGCTTCGACGCAGGCGACGGCGCGTTCCAGCGCCGCTTCCAGGCCATCGACCGCCAGCGCATCGGTGCGCGCCATGATGACGAAGTTCGGGTCCGTGCGCGCATCGACGGCCGCCTTGATGCGGTCGACCATTTCTTCCTTGCTCACGATTTCCTTGCCCGGACGGTGACCGCAGCGCTTGGCGCCCACCTGGTCTTCGATGTGCAGGCCGGCCGCGCCGAACTTGATCATCGATTTCACCGTGCGCGCCACGTTGAAGGCGGAAGAACCGAAGCCCGTGTCGGCGTCGACCAGCAGCGGCAGGTCGCACACGTCGGTGATGCGGCGGATGTCGGTCAGCACGTCGTCCAGGCTGGAAATACCCAGGTCGGGCAAGCCCAGCGAGCCTGCCGCGACGCCGCCGCCGGACAGGTAGATGGCTTTATAGCCGGCGCGCTTGGCCAGCAAGGCGTGGTTGGCGTTGATGGCGCCGACGACTTGCAACGGGGATTCTTCCTGGACGGCCTTGCGGAATGCGGCACCTGCGGAGTATTGAGTCATGTGTTCACCTTATGGGTTTCGGATGGTCCCGAATGTTTCACGGAGTGGCTATGAACATCAGTATTGCAAATGCCGTGCCAGGCCGGCGCGGCCTGGCGAAAAACACGTGACGGCAGAGTGAAAACAGGCGACAAGGGGCCAGCCAGCGCTGCTCCGGGGCTGTCACGCCAGGGAACAACGATGTCACGTTTGCCCCGTACGATGTTTCATTATTGTTTCAAAATTTCATTTTGAAACATAACATTGAAACATGCAACAGCGCTGGCTGAAAAGATGGGGGCAGGCACACGCGCCGCCGGTAGCGCGCAAAAAAAACAGCCGGCGGATGCCGGCTGCGGGAACACGATGACTGAAAGAGTAGAGAACTAGGCCAGCCGCACCAGCGGGTTGGCGATGATGTTGTCGATCTGGCGCACGGCTTCTTCGCAGGCGGCGGCAATGGCGCCCTCCTCGTCGTCGCGCACGAATTGCATGGTCGAGCCTTCGAATACTTCCAGGCCTTCGGCCGTGGCGCGCTCGATGTCGCAACTGGCCGACCATTTGCCGTCGGTGGTGGGCACGGCCAAGGGAACGATTTCCCAGCCTTTATAGTGAATTTTAGAACTGCTATCCATGGGTGCCTCCTTCGTGACTGACTCAATAGTGGAAATCGTAGCATGAAGCGCGGCTGGCAGCGACGTGTTTCACGCGCCAGCCGTAGTCAGGCTCACTTTCGGGCTAAACGATTTACGCTGGCTCAAGGGCGCAGCAGATTATCGACTTCCGTCCTGGCCACTTGCAAGCCCGCCGTGCAAGCCGTTTCGGGGGCCGCGTAGCCGCCCAGGGTGCGGCTGCGCGTGATCGCCTGCGCTTCCGGCTCGCCTTCGCGCTGCAGGCGGTAGGTAAAATCCCATAAATCGTCGTTATCCTTTTGCGGGGTCACGGAAATCGTAAAACCGCGGTACTGTTCGCTGCGTGCAGTGATATCGTTCATGAATTCCTCCTTGGAAGAATGAGGTTACCATGCTGCAAGCGCCGGGGTGCGCACGGCTGTGACGGCCGCATGCCTGCCCCCTTATCTGTTTTCCGCATGTTAAATGTGAATTTACAGCATTTTTTTAGCGAACTCTGGCGATATAATGCCATTCCCTGTCCGTCCCTTGCCGCCGTGATGACTCCACAAATCCAAGCTTTCTTCGACCCCGCCACCGCCACCGTCACCTATATCGTGTATGAGGCCGACGGGCGGGACTGCGCCATCATCGATTCCGTGCTCGACTACGATCCCAAGGCGGGCCGCACCTCCACCGCTTCGGCCGACAAGGTGATCGCCTTCGTGCGCGAACACGGCTTGCAGTGCCGCTGGCTGCTGGAAACCCATGCGCATGCGGATCACCTGTCCGCCGCGCCCTACCTGCAGCAGCAGCTGGGCGGCGACGTGGCCATCGGCGCCGCCATCCAGACGGTGCAGCAAGCCTTCGCCGCCGTCTACCACCAGGATGCGGCCAAGGCCGACGGCTCGCAGTTCGACCAGCTGTTCGCGCCCGACCAGGTATTCCATATCGGCGCATTGGAAGTGCGCGCGCTGCACGTGCCCGGCCACACGCCGGCCGACCTGGCGTACCAGATCGGCGACGCCGTGTTTGTCGGCGACACCCTGTTCATGCCGGATGTGGGCTCGGCCCGCTGCGACTTTCCCGGCGGCTCCGCTGCGCTGCTGTACCGCTCCGCGCAGCGCCTGCTGTCGCTGCCGCCGCAGACCCGGCTGTTCATGTGCCACGACTACCCGCCCAACGGCCGCGCGCCGCGCTGGGAAGTGACGGTGGCCGAACAGCGCGCCGGCAACATCCACTTGCGCGACGGCATCACGGAAGAACAATTCGTGGCCATGCGCACGAGCCGCGACGCCACCCTGGACATGCCGACATTGATCTTGCCCGCCATCCAGGTCAACATCAACGCGGGCAAGCTGCCCGAGCCGGAAGACAATGGCGTGCGCTACCTCAAAATACCGCTGAACGCGATCTGATTCCCCCGACATTCCCCGCCCGCCGCGCTTCCTTTCTTGACACCACGCAAGTCCCACCTCAGGCAATCCGCATACAGTGCAGATTGCCTGAGTTCGCTTGGGCGCCGCTTTTCATCTTTCACGTTGACGGAGCGCCCGCATGTCGCCCGACCCTACGCTAGCTGGCAATTGCATCCTGCTCGCCGAAGCCGAAGGCACGACCTTGTTCAGCCATGCGCTGCTCCAGGCCGTCACGCGCCTGCCCCGTCCCGGCATCGTCATCTTCGTGCATGGCGTCAATTCCGATGGCGAATGGTATGAGCAAGCCGAACAAGGGCTGTGCGCCGGCCTGAATGCGCGTCTGAAGCGCCGCGACGAGGATCTGGCGATCCCGGGCCCGGCGGCCGGACAGATGCAAGCCGCCACCTACGCGCGCGAATTGACGGATGACGGCTTCCTCAATCCCAAGCGCAACGCCACCACCTTCCTGCAGGCGGACGATGCCAATTCGCCCGTGATCCGCTTCCGCTGGGGCTACAAGGCCAATGGCAAGGAGTTGCAGGCGTTTGGCGATGGCATCTATCTCAACGAAAAGAATTACTGGGGCGGCGGACCGTTCGCCAACGGCTGCAGTGCCCTACCCGATCTGTGGGGCCAGGGCTTGTCCGAGGAACTGTTCCTGTGGATGCATATCCAGCACATGAACCCGACGAATGACCGGCAAGTGTATGCCTGCCCGCCACGCCCGTATTTCGTGTTTGCCGCCTGGCGCCTGGCGCGTCTCGTGCAATCGATCAGGGCATGCCAGCACGACGCGCCCGTCACCATCGTTTGCCATAGCCAGGGCAATATGGTGGCCATGGCGGCCGCCTTTCTCGGCGAAACCCTGGGGCCGTCCGCCGTAGCCGACAGCTATGTGCTGTGCAATCCGCCCTACAGTTTGCTCGACAGCAACTTCACGGAAAACTGGGTCAGCGGCCATTTGACGGACGAACATGGCAACACGGGCCGGCAAAAATACGCGGCGCGCACGCAAACCTTGAAAGCGTTTTTCAACATCCTGCGCACTCGCTCGGCAATGCAGCAGGATGCCGCCTTGGTCGACGAGTGCAGCGCCAATCGCAAGCCTGAACGCAAGGACAGCTATACGGCCGCGTTCGACCGCGCAGACCACGGCTTGCATGGCTCCACCTATGGCAGGGTCACCTTGTATTTCAATCCGCACGACCAGGTGATTTCCGCCACACCGGTGCAAGGCATAGGCTGGCGCGGCATGTCGGCGCAGGAAATTGCCGATACGAGCGGCGACGGCGTCTTCACCCAGCGCGTGTTTGCGCAAAACCACCTCGTCGGCCAGGAAAATGAACAGGATTACGATATCTGGCAACGCAATGGCCAGCCCTTGACGCCGGACAGCCTCGATTTCTGGCACCCGCGCTCACTGGTCGCCGAGTACTCGATCGAAAAGGGCATGCGGGCCAGCAAAGGCATCGGCCGCAAGATACTGACCTTCTTGTTCGCGCCCATCGTCATCATTCTCGCCAAGACGGCCGGCACGCGCATCAACGCCCTGCCGCCCAAGGTCTGGCGGCTGCCGATGAAGGCGCCCAAGCTGCCCGTGCCCTTCCTGCCGCATTCAAAGCGTTTTGCCGACATCGGCGAAGCATTTGACGAAGACTGCGATGCCCCGGCTGACTCCCTGCACAAGGAACGCGCCGCCGACGCCGATGACGCGTATGCGCCTTACCGTTCCCAGGGCAAGGGCGATGTGCACACCGAGGCAGCGCTGCGCTACGAACAGAACGGCATGCTGCGCATGCAGGCCAGGCGCGACGGCTGGGCCGAAAATGGCAAGCCTGTGACGGCGGTGGACCAGCCGGAAGAGGCTTCCACGGAATTCAATGCCTGGCGCAAGCAGGAAATCCAGAACTACCTGGCCGCCAATATCGACACCCACGCCACCGATCACTCGACCATCATGACCAATCCCGAGCATGCGGAAAAAGCGCTGGCGTATGACGTGGCGGTGGGGGTGTGCACGATCAGGCAGGAGGATTTGCGCGAATTAAGGGTTGCGGCGGATTGGAGCCTATTGAAAGGCGCCTCTTTCGAGTCTGGAGAATTCTTTGAATACTACGACAATGGCACATTTAAAACTGTCCCTCTATTTACGTGGGCAAATGACAAAGACAGCCCTGCCAGAAAGCCGAGAGGCATCATAGACGAGCGCCAGAACGCCAAGCCCGCCAGCACTTCCAGCAACTTTGCGCTGAGGACTGACGGTGCATAAGTTCATTGCCACGCCGCGCCAGCGACTGGCCCGGGCCTTCGCCACGTTTCTCTGCGTCATTTTCCTGACATGTTGGTCCATCTGGTCGGGCTATGCCGATCACCAGCATGTCCATTCACCTGGAGACTTCATGAAACAGTTCCTCGCGCTGCCCACGCTCGCCGCCTTCTCCATGTTTGCGCTATTGACGGCCTGCGCCATGAAGCCGGCGCAGAAAGAAGACGGCCTCCCAAAAACCACTGTCCAAGCTCCCTTCCGGGCACAGGTCGTGGGCCTGCAGTGGCTCAACCCTCTGCAACGACGCGACTATCCCACCGAGTGGCAACTGCTCTGGACGCTTGGCCTGGCCAAACCCAACAAGAATGACGATATGGTCAGGACGGATCCCAGGGGCTTCAGCACCTTGCAGGCCGTCGCCCCCATTGCCCACGATCTCGATAGCACGGAAACGTTCAAGGGCTATCACTATAAATATGTGCGGAAATTAACCAGCCTATTTCATGATATTTACTACTCCAGCCCCACCTACTTTTATCGAGTCTATCCCAAAGATCAAAAACAGAACTGGCGCGAACTGGCAGGCATCCGCGTCGAATATGCCCTGCCTGCGGGCAAGTTGGACCCAGAAGAGGCAAGAAACACTACACGCGAACGTATTATCGACACCTTCAGCATCGGCACTGTCAATTTTCCCACCCTCTGGACCCGCGCCACCCCACCCGACGTGCGCATCACCCTGGGCGGCAACAACGCGGGTTTTACCTCACTGAAAGCCGCGCTGGCCTACCTGGAAGCGCATCCGAAGGAAACCGTGTGGGTGATGAACTGGGATGCGCCGAGCCGGCCGAAGACCATGCAGATCAATGAAAACCTGGTGCTGCTGGTGCTGGCCGGCCCCGATTACAAGACGGAGCGCGCGGCGCTGGCGTGGATAGGCTATCCGGCCACGCGCAAGGTGGCCGATTTTGAAGCGGGCAAGGACAAGCCGCCGCGCGCCGTGCAAGCGTGGCAGGCCGTGTTTGCCGAGGCGGCGCGCCATGGCGGCAAGACGGAAGAAGACATCGGCTACGTCATCCACGACGCCAGCAAGAACCTGCCCTCGTCATCCGACCGTCTGGGCCAGCTGGCGCAAGCGCTGACCCTGGAAGTACCGGGATTCGACTTCCTGCCGCAGACCTTCAATACGCCGGCCCTGCTGGGCGAAATGGGCGCCGGTACGGCACTGACCAATGTCGCCCTGGGTATCGCCCATGCGAACCACGTCGGCAAGCCCGTGCTGGTGGCGGGCACCAGCGATCCTGACGGCGTCACGGGCGTGCTGGTCTGGCCGCCAGCGACAGTGCGGCCCATCGCCCACGACAAGCCGTGGTTCCGCGCGCGCGGCGAAAACAATGCGTATTTGCCGTGGTGGGGCATCCGGCATGACACGGCGGACAGTTTGCAGGGTTACTCGAAATAAAGTCCAAGTACTGGCCGCCGGCGCGCAGCGACCTTCCCGGCGGCCCGGCCGCGCCGCATACATGGCGTCAAACGCAACAACATAATGCAAATGATGCGCCTTCCGCCATGCCATATCCCTCGATACCATGTAATGACCCCATTCGAGGATCAGCCACGCCATGCATGCACCGTCAAAACCCGCTCCACCCAGCCAGCAGGCGGCCCAGGCCGGCAACGCCACGATGCCCGTGCGCGGCGCGCTGGCCAGCCTGTCCCTGGCGATGCTGCTGCCCGCGCTGGGCACCAGCATCGCCAACGTCGGCCTGCCCGACATGGCCAGGGCCCTGCAGGCACCGTTCCAGGATGTGCAATGGATCGTGCTCGCCTATCTGCTGGCCATCACCGCCCTGATCGTCAGCGTGGGGCGCCTCGGCGACATGGTCGGCCGGCGCCGCCTGCTGCTGGCCGGCATCGCGCTGTTTGCCCTAGCTTCCATCCTGTGCGCGCTGGCGCCCACCTTGTGGCTGCTGGTTGCCGCGCGCGCCCTGCAAGGCCTGGGCGCGTCCGTCATGATGGCGCTGACCATGGCCATGGTCGGCAGCACCGTCCCCAAGGCCAGGACGGGCAGCGCCATGGGCCTGCTCGGCACCATGTCCGCCGTCGGTACCACGCTAGGCCCCGCGCTGGGCGGCCTGCTGATCGCGCGCTTCGGCTGGCAAGCCATTTTCCTCGTCAACGTGCCATTGGCCGGCCTGGCGCTGCTGCTGGCCTGGCGCTGCCTGCCGGCGGACCAGCGCGACGCGCACGCCAAACGGCCCGTCTTCGACCACCGCGGCACCGTGCTGCTGGCGCTGACCCTGGCCGCCTATGCGCTGGCCATGACCCTGGGCCGCGGCCAGTTCGGCGTACGCAACGCGGCGCTGCTGCTGGCCGCCTGCGTCGGCGCCATCCTGTTCGTCCGGGTCGAGCTGAAGGCGCCGGCGCCGCTGATACGCCTGGCCATGCTGCGCGCGCCCATGCTCAGCGCCGGCCTGGCGACCAGCATGCTGGTCGCGACGGTGATGATGTCCACCCTGGTAGTCGGCCCCTTCTACCTGGCACGCGGCCTGGGTTTAGGCACGGCCGTTACCGGCATGGTGCTGGCGGCGGGGCCGCTGGTGGCGGCGTTCTGCGGCGTGCCGTCCGGCTGGCTGGTGGACCGCTACGGCGCGCAGCGCATGGGCGGCGCGGGCCTGTGCGGCGCGGCGGCCGCCTGCCTGGCGCTGGCCCTGCTGCCCGCCAGCCTGGGCATTCCCGGCTACGTCGCGCCCATCATGCTGCTCACGGCCAGCTATGCGCTGTTCCAGGCAGCCAACAATACGGCCGTCATGGGCGATATCGTTGCCGAGCAGCGCGGCGTCATTTCCGGCATGCTCAATCTGTCGCGCAATCTGGGACTCGTCACGGGCGCCTCCGTGATGGGCGCCGTCTTCGCGGCCGGCGCCGGCGATATCGCCAGCGCCCGGCCAGCCGCCATGATCGGCGGCATGCACGCCACCTTTGGCGTGGCCAGCGCGCTGATACTCGCCGCGCTGGTCATTTTCGTGCTTGGCCACACCCTGAGCAAAACTGGAGACCCCGCATGATACGCACCCGTGCAATCCCATCCCTGCCTGTCCCTCTGTTGCTGCTGGCCCTGGCCTGCAGCGCCACCCTGTCCGGCTGCTGCTGGCCCTGAGCTGGCGCGCCGGCGGCGTCAGCCGGCGTTGATCCGGGCCGCGCAAGCGTCGACCACGCAGCCGCGCAGCCAGCGGTGGGCAGGGTCGGCATCCATGCGCGGATGCCACATCAGCGACACGGTCAGGTCGGGCATGCGCAGCGGCAGCGCAAAGCTGAACATGCCGGCGCGCAGATTGCCCGTATGCCGTTCCGGCACGGTGGCGATCAGGTCGGAGCCGGCGGCCAGCGCCAGCGCCGCCGTGAAGCCGCCGACGATGCTGGCGATCGTGCGCTGCAATCCCAGCGCGGCCAGCGCGTCGTCCATCGGTCCCGTCTCCTGGTCGCGCCGCGCCACCAGCACATGCCGGCCGGCCGCATAGCGCTCGGCGCTGATGTCGCCCTGCGCCAGCGGATGGCCGCTGCGCACCACGCCCACGAAACGGTCGCCGAACAGCCTGCGCGTGCGCACTTCCGGGCTGGTGAGGCTGCCGATCACGCCCGTTTCCAGGTCGATGCTGCCCTCGCGCAACTGCACGCTTTCGCGGTCGAGCTTTTGCACGAAACGCAGACGCACGCCTGGCGCTTGCGCGCCGATATGCGCGAGCAGCGCCGGGCCGAAATTTTCCACGAAACCGTCGCTCGAACGCAGCGTAAACGTTTGCGCCAGCTGGCGCGGATCCAGCTGCTGCGCCGGTCCCAGCACGGCCAGCACTTCGCCCAGCAGGGGGCCCACTTTTGCGCGCAGCTCCAGCGCGCGCGGCGTGGGCACCAGTTCACGCCCGGCGCGCACCAGCAGCGGATCGCCCGTCGTCTCGCGCAGGCGCGCCAGGGCGCGGCTCATGGCCGATGGACTCAAACGCAAGCGCCGCGCCGCGCGCGTGACGCTGCCTTCGGCCAGCAGGACATCGAGGGTGATCAACAGGTTCAGATCGGGTAGCGACATGGTGTTTATACCTTGGCATGCATTGGTGGCGCCAAGTTGCCGGCGCCAGCACTGGCGCTTACTCGGCCTGCTCCGGCGCGCGGCCGATCTCGCCGTCGATATTGGCCAGGAACCAGGCCAGCGACGACATCAGCGCCACGTTGCGCTTCAGGTTTTCCGGGTCGACCTTGTCCAGCGTGTCGGCCGCCGTGTGGTGGTAGTGGAAGTAACTGTGGCTGTCCACCAGCGGCTCGAAACTCGGTACGCCGCCCGTTTCCAGGCGGTGCAAGTCGCCCGTGCCCAGCGCGTCGCGGCGCGTGAAGGCGTGCGCGCCCATCGGCAACAGGGCCGCGCGCAGGGGCGCGAACAGTTTTTCCGACTTCGGCCCCACGCTGGCGAGGATGCCGAACGGGCGGCCGGCGCCGCTATCCATCTCGATGGCCGCGTACTGCTTGCCGAGCGCCTGCTTGTGGGCCTCGAAGTAGGCCTGGCCGCCGCGCCCGCCATTTTCCTCGTTCATCCAGGCGATTACGCGGATGGTGCGGCGCGGACGGTAGTCGAGCTTTTTCAGGGTTTCCACCACGCCCATGGCTGCCACCACGCCGGCGCCGTCGTCGTGCGCGCCCGTCGCCAGGTCCCAGGAATCGAGGTGGCCCGAAACCACCACCACTTCGTCGGCCTTGTCCGTGCCCGGCCAATCGGCGATGACGTTGTAGCTGTCCGCTTCCGGCAGGTTTTGCGGCGTCAGGGTCAGGTGCATTTTCAGGGGGCCGCGCGCGGCCAGGCGGCCCATCAGCAAGGCGTCTTCCACGGTGACGGCGGCGGCGGGAATGCGCTTGTTGTCATCGAGTCCCGTGGCGCCCGCGTGCGGGATGCGGAAATCGGCGCCGCCCACCGAGCGCACCAGCGCGGCAGCCGCGCCCAGGTCGGCCGCCGCCTTCGGCCCGAGGAAGCGCGCGCGCGAACCCTGGCCATAGGTGACGCCGGCCAGGCCGCGCTCGGCCATCTCCTGGTCGAACGGCGTGTCGATCAGGACGATGGCGCCCTTCACTTCCGACGCGCGCGCCTTGAGTTCATCCAGGCTCCTGACGATGATCACGGGCGCCGTCAGGCCGGCGGCCGGCGTGGCGCCGGAGCCGCCCAGGGCCGTGAGCACCACGCGCTGCGACACGCCTTGCGGACGCCCCGCGTAATCGACGATTTCCGCCGTTTCCACGCCGCGCACCCAGTGCGGCACTTTCACGGGCTGCAAGGTGACGGTGGCGCCCAGCCGGCGCATGGTGTCGGCCACCTGCTGCACGGCGGCGGCCGCGCCGGCGGACCCGGACAGGCGCGGGCCGATCAGATCCGTCATGTCGGCCAGGCGGGCGTACGCCCAGTCGCTCTGCAGCGCGGTGTCGCGCACCTGCGCCAGCGCTTGCGGCGCATTGCCCGGCGCGGCGGCAAAGGCGCCAGCGCTGACGATGCAGCCGAGGGCAAGGGATACGGCGGAACGGCGCAGTGGCGCGCCAGTCAAGATGCTATGCATGTGTTCAAATCCAGTCAACGAGGTCGAAGCGGGTACGCCGTGGCCATGGGCAAGGCGCGACTTTTTCTACGATAGCGTATTTATTCTGTCATTGCAGCAACTTTTACGGGATCGATTGCCTCGCCCCCCATAGTCGATTACCATCAGAATCGTGATCGCTACCGGAAACCGCCATGCTCAAGGGAACACTCTGTACCGTCCGGCATTTGCAGGCCGCCGACCTGAATACCTATATTTCCCTCGTCAACGACCTGCCCTCGCGCGGCGAGTTTTTCTCGATGCAATTCAAGTCGCCCGAGGCCATGCGGCGCGACTTCCTGCAATCGGGCTTCGTGACCGAGGACAGCGAATTGTTCCTCATCGAAGACCATTCCCAGCATATCATCGGCACGATCACGCACTTCAAGAGCCGCACGCCAGCCTCGCGCGAGATCGGCTACCGCCTGTTCGACCGGCAACGGGACGGACGCGGTTACATCAGCGAAGCGACGCGCCTGCTGGTTGACTACCTGTTCAACGCCTATCCGTATCACCGGCTGGAGCTGCTGATGGACCCGCTGAACATCGGTTCCGAGCGCATTGCGCAAAAGAACGGCTTTACCCAGGAAGGCTTGCTGCGCCAGGCCTTCTTTATCAACGGCGTGATGCGCGATGTCAAAATGTACAGCCTGCTGCGTCCCGAATGGCAGGCGCGCCTGCGCTGACTTGTTACGGCCGGGGCAGGATTGTAATAAGTTGTATTAGACATGGAACACGGTTGCGACAGCAGATATAGTCCAGTCCATGCAGATCATTGTGATCTCGCCGGAATGGAAGGAAATGCCATGTTGAACAAGAAACTCCTGGGTGCGGTAATGGTAGCGGCAGTGGCTGTGTCTTCGGCCGCAGTCGCCGGTGACCGCGACTTCAATACCGTTGCAGGCGCCGTTGTCGGAGCGGCCATTGGCAACAGCACCGGCGGCCGCAATGGCGCGATCGTCGGTGGCGTGCTGGGCGCGGCCGTCGGCAACAGCATCAGCACGAATGACCGTTATTACGACCGTGGCGGCTATCGCGGCGGTTACCGCGAAACCTATTATGCGCCGGCGCCGCAGCCCGTGTACTACGCCCCTGCCCCGCAGCCCGTGTATTACGCACCGCCACCGCGCTACTACGGCCCGCCGGCTGTCGTCTACGTGCAACCGGGCCGCGGCTACTACCGCGACCATGGCCGCCGCGACTACTATGACCGCGGAGACTACCATGACCATGGCCGTGGCTGGGGCCATCGCCGTTAAGCAGCGCCCTGCACTTGCCCCATGAAAAACCTGCGCCAGCCTGCTGCCGCAGGTTTTTTTTGCGTGAAAGGCAAGGTATCGCCCCTGCACAATATCGGCTAAGCTGTGTCCTATGATCAACATTGCTGGCCGCCTGGACCGCACCAACCGATGCATTTAATCAAAGACGGACTTGATTTCGGCCCCTGGCTCGACGCCGCCGCCGGCACCAGCGTGGGCGCCGGCCCCCTGCCGCGCCGCGAAAACCAGGACAACTTCCTGCTGATCGATGCCAGCGGCCACGCCGTCTGCCTGTCGCGGCAGACGCCGTTCCACTGCCAGGTGCCGGGCTGGCCGCGCGGCCATGTGCGCGCAGCCGTGCTCGACGGCATGGGCGGCCACGGCCACGGGCGCGAAGCGGCGGAAGCGGCCGTGCAAGGCTTGCTGGCCATGCCCGCCTGCCTTGACACGGCCAGCCTGGCGGCCAGGCTCGACGCGCTGCACACGCGGCTGCAGGACAGTTTCGCCCAGGCCGCGCCGGCCCAGGCGCGTCCGCCCGGCACTACCCTGACCCTGCTGGAAGTGCCGCCCGGCGAAGCGCCGCTGCTGTATCACGTAGGCGATTCGCGCCTGTATGAAATTGCCGACGGGGCTGCCAATATCCTCACCGTGGACCACGTGCCGGCCACCGTGTACGCCATGCGCGGCGCGCTCGACGAGGCGCGCTGGCGGGCCGCCGTGCACGGCGAACACCACCCGCAAATCTCGCAGGCATTCATTTTAGGCAACGCCATCGGCGACAGCTTGCAGCTCGACAAGCCCTTGCGCGGCCTCGATGCGGCCATCTTGCCGCCCTTCCTCGCGCACCTGGGCGACCGCCGCGTGCTGCGCGTGCGCCCCGGCGCCCACTATCTGCTGGCCAGCGACGGCTTCTGGGCCTGCGAGGACCCGTTGGCCCTTACGGCCCGCTGGCCCGCCTTGTGCGCCGGCAAGACTGCGGCACAAGCCGTCAGCGCCCTGTTCGACGACTTCCTCTCGCATCCTCCCAAAGGCTTGCATAGCGACAACATTACCGTGCTGGCGCTGCGCTTCGATGCGGAATTCACCGCCCCAGCCGGCTAGCTGCCAGGTAGCCGGCCGTCGCCGACACGGACGACAGCACGGCGCCCCAGGCCATGTCGATCGCCGTCAAGGCCAGAGGCCAGTCGCGCAAGGTCGCATAGTTGCTCAAATCATAGGTGCCGTAGGCCAGCAGGCCCAGCAGCGCGCCCAGCACTGCCGCCGTGCGCCCGCGGCGCGCACGCAAGCCCGGCAAAATGGCGAAAACCAGCAATCCCGCAACGTACAGCAGATAAAACAGCGTCGCCGGCGCCCAGCGGGGAGACTCCGCCAGCAGCGGCCCCAGCGCTGCGGCGTACACCGGCTTCATCAGCACCGCCAGCCATAGGGCATCGATGGCCAGGAATACGCACAAGGTGACGCCATAGGCTATGGCAAGCTGGAGCGGGCGTTGGGCAGGCATGGTCGTCTTTCGAAGTCAGGCGGCATCGGGGGAACGGCTGTGCCAGCATAATACAAAACGCCTTCCAGCTCTTGCCGCAGGCATCACCATGCGCGACCGGCGTCCACGCGCATGGCTGGAAAACCTGTCCATACAATATCAAAATAACATATCCAGAAAGATATAAAATGTGTTTTTGAGCAATAGTTTCCATGACATGTATTGCGAGGTGTGACCAGGGACATGAATTTGGACAAAAAGAGCGCATTCCGCTGCCGTGAAAGTTGCCAAGCAAGCGCAAAAGCGCGTAAGCTCTCATGTATAACAGAGGGCAAAATGTCCCCGCTCGATTCGAGTCAGAATGTCATGAAAAAATGCAGCAACCCGGAGCACCCGCACTGTACGTTCTGGGTCTTGCCTGGGGAAACAGTCTGCGCGGGCAACCACCCGCAAGCGACGACTGCCCCCAGCAGCTACGACCTGTTGACCGCACTGCGCAGCGCCCGTTCCGAGCCATCGGCAACGGCGCTTCCGCACGCCCCTGCTGCTGACGCTGTTACCGCACCGCTGACGGGCACAACCGCGCCAGCGCAGCCCACCCGCATTTCCCCGGCGATGCCGGCCTCCACGCCAGCAGCCTCGCCTGCTGCCACCGCTGCCGCCCACCCCGCCTACCAGCCCGTACAAGCCCACCTGCACATCAGCGGCTTCGATCCCCGCGCGGCAGGCGGACGGCAAACCCTGAAGATGGAATTGCGCGGCATGAGCGCCGCCTGCGCGCCGCAGCTGACCTTGCGCCTGCGCTCGGACCTGATCCCGCGCGGTGCCGTCCAGCATGATTTCGTGCGCGCCACGCGCGGCGACTGGCGTCCCGTGTTTGTCGAGTTTTCCTCACGCAACAAGGAACACGGGCAATACCAGATCGAAGTCGAAGTGCACAGCCACGTCGATGGCGCCGTGGCGCAGAAATGGGTGTGCACCTTCGTCATCCTCGTGCCGCGCCGCGACGCCACCCTGACGGAAATCCACCAAATCTTCCTCAGCACGCACAAGAATGTGCGCGTGATGGCCGACGACGCCTCGATCGCCCGCGTGACGGGTGGCGACGGCTGCAACCTCGACGTGACGGCGCGCAATGCCGGCATCGCCCACGTGGATCTGTCTGCGCCGCAGGGCAAGATCGACATGGGTTTTACCACCATCGCCTGGGACGAGGAATTGATCGAAGTCGACCTGCCCGCCGCCAGCCACTGCCATCCGCACCCGAGCCAGGCCGCCTGCCTCGTCAATGCGGCGCCGGAAGCGGGCGAACAGCGCCAGATCCGCCTGTTCGCGCTGGAAGAATGCATGCTGGGGCGTTTTGAGCTGGTGGACCCGGAAGCCGATGTGCTGCTCAGCCATTTCAGCCCCGACGGCCAGGACAACAATGGCTTGACGCGCCGCCTGTCGGGCCGCCACGCCATCATCCGGCGTGGCCAGCAAGGCTTTGAAATCGAGGATGTGTCGCGTTACGGCGTGCTGCTCGATGGCGTGTGGCCCGGCAAGCACAAGCCCGTCGCCCTGCGCCTGGGCATGCGCATCGAATTATCTGCCAGCATCAAGGGCATCGTCGTACTCAGCGTCACGGCCCTGCTCGCGCACGGCGTGATCCTGCACCGCATCGACCACGGCGCCCGTGCCGAGTGTTTTTACCTGCTGCTGCCGGAAGCCCAGCCTGCGCCGGCCAGCCACCTTGCCACGCCGCAAGCCAGCTGCCTGCCCGTGCTATTCCACCGCAATGGCGGTTTCTGGCACCTGGACACGGCCAGCGGCAAGGAAACCGCGCTGGCGCCCGCCACCGCGCTCGACAAGCTCAGCGGCTTCGCGCGGCACAACCGCTTCGCCAGCGAACCGTATCCGGAATGCTGGATCATCCGCACCGAAGGCGCGGCCCTGTGCGATAGCACCATGCAAACGGCCTGATACAACGCCTCCCGCCACCTGACCGCTAGCGTCTGAAAAATGGTCAGAGCAAGGCGCGCTGCCGAAGACAGTACAAAGTACAGCAAGGCAGTGCAACGCAGCTATGGCCTTTTTTCGGACGCTAGCGCGGCACCAGCACGAGAAAAATCATCGACAGGCCGAGTATAAACACCGCTTCCAGCGTGAACACGATGGCGGGAATCTGTAATTCGCGTGGGATTTTCATGGCGAAACCTCTTCAAAACGCAGGACTGCTTTCAGCATAGCGCGCCCTGCGCCGATTGCATTGCCATCTACACAACACACTTGACCGGCCGGCATGAGTTGCCGAGTTCGCTGGCCAGGTTATTCCGACACACAATTTAACAATTCAATCGCAGATATTCTGCAAATAGCCCCCATTCCCGCCCTTACATACTGTATATTCATCCAGTTAATATTTCCCTGCACTTCACACAGCGCCCGCACGGCGTTTTACATTTCCTATGGCTTCCAACAAAGCGCATCACGCGACCGGTTGGGCTGCCGGCGTGATCGCCGCGGCCCTGGTCGCGCACGCTGGCGCCGGCGGCCCCTATCAAGTGCTGAGCATGCTCGCCTTTGTCATGGGCGCGCTGGGCGGCACGGCGCCGGACTGGCTGGAAGTGGCCTGGTGGGCGCGCACGCACCGGCTGTGGATCACGCACCGCACGTGGACGCACTGGGGACTGGCGTGGATCGCCCTGCTCGTCTATACCTGGATGCAATTGCCGCACCACCTGTGGGCGCCGCCCCTGTTCGGCTTTGCGGCTGGCGGCATCATGCATTTGCTGGCCGACTGGCCCAATCCGCTGGGCGTGCCGTGGATCTTCCGCCGCCACTCGCTGCGCTGGTGGAAAAGCGGCCGCCACGACATCATCGTCATCATCGCCGCCTGGCTGGCCGCCACCGTCGTGGCCGACCATGTGTTTTTTGACGGCATCCACCTGCGCCGCACCCTGCTGGCGTTGGACGGCTTGCTGCACTGGTCCGCCACCGCGTTGCAGCAAGCCTGGGCGGATCTGCAACAGTGGCAGGAGCGCTGGCGCCTGGGAGCCCACGCCAATTGACGCGGGCGGTGTGGCAATGTGATAATGAGTATCATTCTCAAACAGCCCAGCCAGCCGGCACCCCGCGTTCCGTCAGCCCAGCCCTTCCCTTGCCTGGAGAACGCAGTGAGCACCGTCAGTCCCGTCCATACCTGCCACCTGAGCACCCTGTACAGCGAGCACCACGGCTGGCTGTATGGCTGGCTGCGCGGTAAGCTGGGCAACCGCGCCGAGGCGGCCGACCTGGCGCAGGACACCTTTTTGCGCCTGCTGGGCAAGCGCGAGGTGGCACCGCTGGCGCCCCTGCGCGAGCCGCGCGGCTACCTGGCGACGATCGCGCGCGGCTTGCTGATCGACCGCTACCGCCGCCAGGCGCTGGAGCAGGCCTACCTGGAAGCGCTGGCGCAGCAAGCCGAGCCAGCATCGATGTGCGCCGAAACGCACGCCATCATCATCGAAACCCTGCTCGCCGTCGACCGCCTGCTCGACGGCCTGGGAGCACGCACGCGGACCATCTTCCTGCTGGCGCAAATCGAAGAACTCAGCTATGTGGACATCAGCCGGCGCCTCGGCATCTCGCTGCCAACCGTGAAAAAACACCTGGTGCGCGCCTACACGGAATGCCTGATGCTGGCGGCCGCCTGATGTTCGGCCCCGCGACCTCACCTTCCGCCCCCATCGCCCGCAAGGTGCTGGCCGCCGCCGCCCACTGGCATGTGGAGCTCCAGTGCGGCAGCGCCGACCCGGCCGACGTGCAGGCATGGCGCGACGCCAGCGCCGAGCATGAACGGGCCTGGGATCTGCTGCGGCGCATGGACGGCCAGCTGGGCGCGATACCGGCAGCGCTGGCGATGCCGGCGCTGCAGGCGGCGCAGCAGCGCCGGCGCGCGGCCGCCAAGATACTCGCCCTGCTGGTGGCGGCCGGCGGCGGCATCGCGCTGGGCCAGGCGGGCTTGCAATCCGGCCCATGGCAAGCCCTGACGGCGTCCCTGCGCACGGCGCCGGGCCAGCGCCGCCACGTGACGCTGGCCGATGGCGGGCGCCTGGAGATGAATACGGCCAGCGCCCTGGATGTCGCTTACAGCGCCACGCACCGCCGCATCCGCCTGCACCGTGGCGAAATCATGATCACGACGGCGCCCGACCCGCGCCCCTTCCTCGTCGACACGCCGCACGGCGTGATCCGCGCGCTGGGCACGCGCTTCGGTATACGCTGCGACGACGATGACAGCACCGTCAGCGTCTTCGAACACGCCGTGGAAGTGCGCTGCGCGGCGCGCCCGGACGCCGTGCGCCGCCTGGAAGCGGGGCAGCAGCTGCGCTTCGGCGCCACCGGCGCGGATGAGGTATTGAGCACGCCCGCGCACCAGGACAGCTGGCTGCGCAGCATGCTGGTGGCCGCCGACTGGCCGCTGCAACAGCTGGTGGCGGAGCTGGCGCGCTACCGGCGCGGGCGTCTCGCCTGCGACGCCGCCGTGGCGCGGCGGCCCGTCACGGGCACCTACCGCCTCGACGATATCGACGCCGTACTGGAAAGCCTGTGCGCCTCGCACGGGCTGCAAGTGACGTACTTCACGCGCTACTGGGCCACGGTATCGGCCCGGCCGGCATAACTATTTTCAGTTTTTTTGCGTTTGGGGTTGGTGTTTCGATGCGCTGCTTCGGCTTGACAGGTAAGAAGCCGATTCATTGGCCATTTTCTTATCCCTCTGAGCAGAAAGACCGAGCATGCAGCTGACCACCCCCGTCCTCCATCCCGCCGCGCGCGCCATCCGCCTGGCCGTCCTCGCCATGGCTTGCGCCGCCCCCGCCGCCTTCATCGCCGCGCCCGCCCTGGCGCAAGGCCAGGCCGCCGCCACGGCGCCGCAAGCCTACGCCGTGCCGGCCGGCCCGCTGGCCACTGCCCTGAACGACTTCGCCGTCGCCGCAGGCGTCAGCCTGTCGACCGATCCCGCGCAGACGCGGGGACTGCGCTCGCCCGGCGTGCGCGGCAGCTTCAACGTCACGCAGGGGTTTGCCCAGGTGCTGGCCGGCAGCGGCATGGAAGCCGTGCAGCTGCCGAACGGCGCCTATGTGCTGCGCCTGGCGGCCGTGCCTTCCGCCTCGGCGAGCGGCGCGGAAAAGACCATGGCGCCCGTGACGGTCAGCGCCAGCATGGAGCGCGACCCCGTCAGTGAACACAGCAACTCGTACGCGGCGCGCGCCGTCACCGTCGGCAAGGGCGTGCAAACCCTGCGCGAGATTCCGCAATCCGTCAGCGTCGTCACGCGCCAGAAGATGGACGACCAGAACCTCAACACCATTGACGCCGTGCTGGCCAATACCACCGGCATCACCATGTACGACAGCCCCATGGGCGGGCGCTATGTGTATTCGCGCGGCTTCATGGTCGAAACGTACCAGTTCGACGGCGTCAACCGCGCCATGTTTTACCCCCAGGCGAACAGCTTTACCAGCAATACGGCCATGCTGGACCGGGTGGAAATCGTGCGCGGCGCCACGGGACTGCTGCAGGGCACGGGTTCGCCGGGCGCCGCCATCAACATGGTGCGCAAGCGCCCGCTGGCGGAAAAGCAGGTGCAGCTGGCGCTCAGCGCGGGACGCTGGAATGACGTGCGCGGCGAAGTCGATGTCACCGGCCCCTTGAACGAGTCGGGCAGCATCCGCGGCCGCGCCGTGGCCGCGCATGACCAGCGCGATTATTTTTATGACGTGGCCGACAGCCGCACGGACGTGCTGTACGGCGTGCTGGAATTCGACCTGGCGCCGGGCAGCAAGCTGACGACGGGCGCCAGCTACGAAAAACTGAAGTCGACGCCGTTTTTCTCCGGCATGCCCCGCTACCTCGATGGCAGCGACCCGAAGCTACCCCGCTCGACCTTCCTGGGCGCGGACTGGAATCGCTGGGACAGCCGCCAGACGGCCGCCTTCGCCGAATTCGAACACCGCTTCGATGCCGACTGGTCGCTCAAGGCCAGTGCCAACTACACGCGCGAACAGCATGACGTGAAATACATGTTCAACCTGGGTGCGCTCCATCCCGCCACCCTGGCCGGCATGATGATGTATACCGGCGTGTTCGACTACGGCACCACCAACAAGGGTGTCGACCTGTCGCTCGATGGCAAATTCAACGCCTTCGGCCGCCGCCACGGCTTCAGCGCCGGCATCAGCACGAACCGGCTGGAAAGCGACAGCGATTACAGCCTGGCCATGATGAAGCTGCCCAATAGCGCGCTGCAACCCAATCACGGCGTGTCGGAACCGAGCGATGCCTGGATACGCAAGGAAAAGTATGGCGGCGCCCACAGCCTGACGAGCATGACGCAGACGGGCGCGTATGGCGTGGCCCGCTTCAGCGTCAGCGACCCGCTCACCGTGGTGGCGGGTGCCCGCGTGTCGAACTACAAATCGAGCAGCGTGTACCGCGACACGGGCGAGGTGTATATCGACCCGTATCGCGAAAACGGCGTCGTCACGCCGTATGGCGGCGTCATTTACGCGTTCGACAAGCGCTGGTCAGGCTATGCCAGCATCTCCGACATCTTCCAGCCGCAAAACCAGCGCACGGCCGACGGTGCCCTGCTCGACCCGCTGAAAGGCCGCAACCTGGAAGTGGGCGTGAAAGGTGAACTGTTCGACGGCAAGGTGAATACCTCGCTGGCGCTGTTCCGCATCGAGCAGCGCAACCGCGCGGAACTCGACCTGGTGAATACCTGCTCGTCCGGCACGGAGTGCTATTTCTCGGCGGGCAAGGTGCGCAGCGAAGGCGTCGATGCGGAAATCAGCGGCGAGGTGGCGCCAGACTGGCAACTGTTCGCCGGCTACACGCTGAACAACTTCAAATACCTGGAGCAGACGTCGAATGCGGGCGTGATGTTCGCCAGCACCTACTCGCCGCGCCACATGCTGCGCGCGTGGAGCGACTACCGCCTGTCCGGCGCCCTGCAGAAGTGGAGCGTGGGCGGCGGCGTGAACTTCCAGACGGAGAGCTCGCGCACCACGCGCGACGTGAAGGTGGCGCAAGGCGCGTACGCCTTGTGGAGCGCGCGCGCCGCCTACCAGATCGACCGCAACTGGACGGCGTCGCTGTCCGTGACGAACTTGCTCGACAAGCGCTACTACCAGACGGTGAGCGCACCTGCGTGGGGCAATTTCTACGGCGAGCCGCGCAAGGCGCAACTGACCTTGCGCGCGCGTTTCTAAGGGGGACTCAGGTCGCCGGGCGCAGGGGCGCCTTCGGCAACGGGATGAATTCCGTCTCGCCCGGCACCTGCCCCATGCGCTGGGCGCTCCAGTCGTCGGCCGCCTGCGACAGGCGTTCCTTGCTCGACGAGACGAAATTCCAGAACAGGAAGCGGTGGCCGTCCAGCGGCTCGCCGCCGATGACGACGAACTGCACCGGGCCGCTGCCCGCCGTCACGACCGGCACGGCGCCCGCTCGCACGGCGCCCGCTTCCAGCAAGGCCATGGTGTGCGGCACCAGCGCCACGCCATCGAGCAGCACTTCCCCGCTGATCGGGTAAATCGCCGCTTCCGCCGGCAAGCCATCCAGCCGCAGCTCCTTGCCTGCCTCCAGCGCCACGTCCAGGTACAGCGTCTGCATGTAGGTGCGCACGGGCGAAGTCCGGCCAAACGCCGTGCCGATCAACACTTTCACGACGGCGCCATCGAGCGGCACGACGGGAATGTCGGCCTGCGGCGTGTGCGTGAAACTCGGTTCGTCTTCCTCGTGCGCCTTCGGCAGCGCCGCCCACAGTTGCAAGCCGTGCGTGCGGTGCGGCTGGCCCGCCAGGTCGTGCGGCGTGCGTTCCGAATGCACGATGCCGCGCCCGGCCGTCATCCAGTTGATGGCGCCCGGTTCGATGCGCTGGTACGAACCGATGCTGTCGCGGTGGTCGATCGCGCCCTCGAACAGGTAAGTGACGGTGGCCAGGCCGATGTGCGGGTGGGGACGCACGTCGTGGTTGGCGTCTGGCGCCACGTCGATGGGGCCGAAATGGTCAAAGAAAATGAAGGGGCCGACGGCCTGTTTTACTGCCGAAGGCAGCAAGCGCCGCACGACAAAGCCGCCGCCCAGGTCTTTTTCGTGGCTTTTCAGGATGGCCGCGCTCATGCCAGCACCGTCGTCACTTCGGTAGTGACCGCCGTCATCAATTTATGCAACGGGCATTTGCCGGCCGCGGCCAGCAATTCCTCGCGCTGCGCATCCGTCAGCTCGCCCGTCAGGTGCAGGGTGGCGGCCAGGCGGTACACGCCCTTGCGCTCTTCGCTGGCATCGCGCTCCGTGCTCACTTCCACGTGTTCCAGCGGGATGCCCTTGTGTTTGGCGTACCAGACGACGGTGAGCGCCTTGCAGGCCGACAGGGCCGCGTCATACAGGTCGTGCGGCGACGGGCCGGCATCGCCGCCCCCTTCCGCCACCGAAGCGTCGGCGGAAATGATGTGGTCGCGCACGTGCACGATGTGGCGCATGGGTTGCGACTGGTCGCGGATGGCTTTGATGGTCATGGCGTTCCTTGGTGCGTTTGGAAAGCCACAATTTACACCGTTTGCCCGCTTTGCGCAGCCTGCGCCCCTGCTACCTGGTCATTTGATACGGAACAGGGCGTCGACCGTCTGCGCCATTTTGAGGCTGGTGACCATCAGCATGTCGTCGGGATTTTGCCGCTGGCGGCTATTCGCGCGGTTGTAGCGGTCGGACGGCACCAGGCCCACGGCATTGCCCAGGTTTTTCAGCTGGTCAGACGAGATGCCGGCCACGGCGCCCGCGCGCTTGCCGAAGCCGCGCGCCATGGCATCGGCCTTGCGCTGCGCGTCCTTGACGGCTTCGCCCACCAGTTCCTCTTCCAGGCGGATGCGCTCCGTGGCGCCGAAGGTGACGGCAAACGCATCGAGGTTGGGCATGGCCAGCAGCGGACGCATGACGGCGGGCCATTTCGACAAATCCGCCACGTTGACATGCACGCTCGCCTTGATCAGGTATTGCGGATTGGCCGGGTCCTGTTCCGCGCCCTTGCGGATTTCCTTGCGCACGTCGCGCACCTCGATGCCGGCGGCCGCCTCGGGCAAGCCCTGCTCCACCAGCAGCGCCCTGATTTCCGCGATGCGCGTCTGGACCAGCGCGGTGGCCACGTCCGGCGCCGGGTCGAAGACGCTGACGTCGAAGTCGATCTCGCCCAGATCCGGCATGACCAAGCTGTACGCCGTGCCCGTCGCATGGATGAAGGGATAGGAGGGAAAATCGCCGGCCAGGGCGGCGATGGGCAGGCAGGCGAACACGATGGACAGCAGGCGGCGTTTGAACACGGACACTCCGGCACGGTTAAGGTGCATGAAGTATCCGTCAAGATAATCAATATGGCAATCCCGGCCTACCCGGCCTGGTCCAGCGTGCGCGCCACCCGGAAGCCCACGATGTCGTTCGACAGCACGGTGGAAAAGCCGTTGCGCAGGGCCGAGCGCAGATAGCGCGGGTGATACAGCCAGGAGCCGCCGCGCAGGATGCGCCGGCTGCTGTCGCTGCCCTCTTCCCACGCGCTGCCGTCGACGGGCGCGCCCTCGTAATTGTCGTGCACCACGTCCTGCACCCATTCCCACACATTGCCGTGCATGTCGAACAGGCCCCAGGAATTCGGCGCGAAGGTACCCAGGGGCGTGGTGCCGCCCCGGTACACCCCGCGCGGGCCGCCGTTGTACACGTACAAGCCGTCGTAATTGGCTTGCTCGGTGCTGATGGTGTCGCCCACGTTGAACGCCGTGCGCGTGCCGGCGCGGCACGCGTATTCCCATTCCGCTTCGCTGGGCAGGCGGTACTGCCGGCCCGTGCGCTCGCACAGCCACGCCAGGTACAACTGCGCGTCATTCCAGCTCACGCCGACCACCGGGTGCTGGTCGTTCTGCACGAAGCCGGGATTATCCCAGTCCGTTTCCGACCCGCCCGCCCATCCCGTCGCCTTGACGAAGGCGCGCCATTCGCCCACGCTGACGGGGTGCCGGGCCAGCGCGAACGGGCGCTCGATGCCGACCCAGTGCTGCGGCGTTTCGCGGTCCAGCCATGACTGCTGCGAACCGGCCTGGATGGCCGCCTTGTGCTCCGTCTCGTGCGCGCCCATCTGGAAGCGGCCGCTGGGAATGAGCACCAGTTCCGGCCCCTGTCCCGAGCCATCGAGCCAATCATCGCGCAAGATGCCTTCGGCATTGGCCACCGGTTCCGCGTGTTCCGGCTCCAGTTCCGGCGCCGGCGCGGATGCCGGCGCAGGGACGGCGGCGGTCGCGGCGCGGCTGGCCTCTTCGCGGCGCGCGCGTTCCTGCTCGGCCCGATACGCCGCCTCCGCCTTGGCGACGATGGCCTTGCGCTGCAATTCCTGGTGTTCCTGCAAGGCCGTGGCGGCATCGGCTTCGCGGCGCGCGCGCAGCTGGCCGCGCAGCGCTTCCTTGCGCAGCTTGCGCGCCTCTTCCGCTTCGAAATGGCGCTGCGCCTCCTGCTCGCGGCGCAGTTTATCCTGCCGCTGCTTTTCCAGCGCGGCCGCCTGGATTTCCGCCTTGCGGCGCTGGTCCAGTTCTTCCTGGCGCGCACGCGCCTCCTTGAGCGCCGCTTCGCGGGCCTGTTCCGCCGCCAGCGCCGCCTGCTGCTGTTGCTCTGCCAGGCGCGCCTGCTGCTGGCGCGCCTGTTCCGCCAGTTCTTCGGGCGACGGCCCGGCAGCCCGCTCCAGCCCTTCGAGCAAGGCTTGCACGGATAGCGGCCGCAATTCCGCCGTCAGCGAAAAACCGTTCTGCAGCACTTGCCACTGCTGCGCGTTGAGCGCCTGCGGCGCGGACGGCAGGTGGCTGGCGCTGCGCATGTCGTCGAACGGCATGCGCCCTTCCAGCATCTGGTAGATCATCACGGCCACGGCATACACGTCCAGGCGCGGGCTGGGCTGGCGCTGGTTGGCGCCGGCCTCGGGCGCCCGGTAGCCGTGCGTGCCCGCATTCGGCATCTCCAGCGCCAGGCTGCTGTCCGCATTGCGCACGCGCGACGCGATGCCGTAGTCGAGCAATTTGACATCGCCCTTCGCCGTCAGGAAGACATTGCCCGGCTTGATATCGCGGTGCACCAGCTTGTGCTTCTCCCACGCATACGCCAGGGCTTCGGCCACCGGGTGCAGCAGCTGCTGCACGGCGGCCAGCGGCAGCGCGCCCTGGCGGCCCAGATAGTGTTCGAGGTCTTCGCCATCGAGGCATTCCATGATGATGAAATAGCTGGCCGTGGCCGGGTCCTGCGCCCACTCGTAGACGCGCACGATGTTTTCATGCGCGAGTTTTCTCGCCTGGGTCGCTTCCTCGATCAGCAGTTTCGCGTGCGTGGCGCTTTGCGTCAGCTGCGGCGGCAAGATCTTCAGCGCCACCATTTCGCTGCTGCCCAGCTCCGCGTGCGTGGCCAGGTCGGTGGCTTGCCACACCTGCCCCATGCCGCCCGTGCCGATCAGGCGTTCGAGCCGGTAGCGGCGGTTTTGCGGGCCGATTTCCTGGCCCGTCATGAAGCCCAGCTCCGTCCCCTGGCGCACGGGCAGCGGCGCGGCCACGGGTGCGGCGCCGGGCGGCGCGTACTCGGCGTCGAGGATGGCGTTCTTGCGGCGTTCAAATTCCTGCTCGCTGAGCAGCCCGTCGTCGTGGAGGGCGCGCAGTTCCCGCAGTTTGTCTCGTGCTTTTTGCATCATCTGGGGTGAAACGCTTCCATCAAGGCTGCAGGGCGACGCCGCAGGCGGCGCAGAATTTATCTTCCGGATGGCCCGCGCGCTGCGCATGGCCGTTCTTGCAGCGGGCCGGCGCAGCGGCGCCCGGTCCGCCACTTGGCTGCAGCGCCTGCGCCACGGCCACGCCCAGCTGCGCCTGCGCCGACAGGCCATGCGCGTGCGCCGCGTTCTGCAGGTTGAGCAAGTCCAGCTGCTGGCGCCGTTCGCGTTCCGCCTGGCCTTCCTGGTAGCTGCGCTCCTGCGCCGCGCTGTCCTGCGCCATGCGCAGCGCCTCGGCGGGCGAAACGCTGTTCTCGGCCGCCGCCAGCGCCGCCAGCGCGTGGATCTGTTCGGCGCTCATGCCCGCCTGCAGCTGCACTTTCAGCACTTGCGCCAGCGCGGCCGCGTTCTGCCCGGCGGCCATGGCCACCTTGCCCGTGTCGCTCAGGGAGCCGATTTTTTCGATGCGGTCGATGTCGATGCGCGCCAGTTCGGCCGCATGCGCCTGCTGCGCCAGCAGGGCCTCGTACTCGCCCTTCCAGCGCGCGTAATCGCTTTCGCGCTGCTGCGCCATGGCCAGCAAGTCGCGCTGCCATTGCGCTTCCTGTTCCAGCTGGCGCAGTTGCTGGCGCTGTTCCTCGATGGCCAGCGCGTCGAGCTGTGCCAGCTGCGCTTGCTGCTGCAGCTGGCGCGCGTGCACGCCGTCTGCCTCGATGGTGCGCAGCAGCTTTTCCTGCTGCGCGATGGCGTCTTCGCGCGCGCCGCCGCGCCGCAGCGCTGCCACTTTTTCCGCGATTTCCGCCGCCTGCACCTGGGCCGCTTCATCCTTGTGCGCCTCGGCGCGCAGCAATTCGCGCTGGCGCGCCAGCTGCATCTGCTCTTCCCACTCCTGTACCCGCTCCGCCTCGCGCTTGCGCGCCACATTCGCCAGCATCAGGCCCTGCCAGGCGGCCTGGTGCTGCTCCGCCTCCAGCTGCGCCTCGCGCTGGGCCGCATCCGCTTCCGCCTGGCGCAGGCGCGCCAGCTGGGTGCGGCGGCCCGTCTCGTCATCGATCAGCAGCGCGCTTTCCACTTGCTGCGCGATCGACTGCAAATGCACCTGATGCGTAAAGCGCTGCTGCGCCAGCTGGATCTGTTCGCGCCCATGCAGCTGCGACAATTCCAGCTCGCTGCGCATCTTGATGGCGGCCAGCGCCCGCACGTGTTCCCAGTTGGCCGTTTCGTCGGCGCGCTGCGCGCCCTTCTGCGCCAGTTCCTGTTCCAGCTCGCCCAGCGCCAGCGCGGCGCCATGGTCGAGCGCCTGGCGGCGCGATTTCGCTTCCAGGATGCGGCCATACAGGTCGATCTGGCGCCCGCGCAGCGCTTGCAGGCGCTCCGCTTCCTGGTGGCTCAGCTCCGCCTTTTCCACCGTCGCATCCTGCGTCAGTTCGGCGCGGCGGTGCGCATGGCGCGCCGCCAGTTCCTCGCGGCGGATGCGCTGCCACTCTTCCTCGTCATACAGCTGGTCGAGCTGCTTCATGCGTTCCAGGCTGTGCTGCTCGAGTTCCTGCGCCGGCAAGCCGCCCAGCCACAGGGTGCCGATGCTGGCGCCAGCGTCGCCTTCGCGCTTGTCGTGGCGCAGCGCCAGGGTTTCCACGCGCGCCACGGCCAGGCCGCTGGGCGCCAGGCGCTGCGTCAGGGCCGATTGCAGGCGCTCGTTCAGTTCCGGGCGCAGGTCCGCATTCGCGTCCATCTCGCCCAGCGCGCGGCTGCCGATGAATTCCAGCGCGATCTGGCGCACGGATGGCAGCAGCAAGGCGTGCAGGTGGGCGCGCGTGACGGCGCCCGGCGCGCGCATGAACTGGCGCGCGAACGCGTCGGGCTGGCCCAGGGCGATATCCACGCGCAGGGACGCGGCGACGTTCAGCAACTCCGTGCTGGCCAGGCCGGGCAAGTCGAATTCCAGGCTGACGGCGTCGGCGCGCGCGATCAGCACTTCGGCCGGACGCGCCGGCAGCAGCACGGGCAGGCGCGCGAAGAAGGCGGCGCTGTCGTAGTCGCCGGCCGGTATCAAGATGAAAGCGTCCGATTGCACGATCCAGGCGCGCGACTCGGCCGGTACCTGCAGGCGGCGCGCCGCGCTGCCGAACAGCGAGGACAGTTCGCGCACGCCGAAGAACAGGGCCAGTTGCCCATCAGCAAGATGCCATTGATTGGCATGCAGCACCGCGTCGCTGTCGGGTGCCCCCAGCGACAAGCCGCATTGCGCGCAATAGCCGGCGGCAGCGCCGTTCTTGTGCTCGCAGCGCGGGCAGCGGGCGCCGCCAAAACCAAACAATTGGAACATGTGTGACTCCTGATGATATTTTTATCCACGCGACGGGGCCGCCATGCCGATTCTAGCAGGACAGATGGCCCTGCACTTGCCGCGCGCGGCAGTGTGCAGCGTCAAATAATGCCACGCGGCAATTACATTCATATGCCCGGATACAGGGCAATTTAGGCCTCAATTCAAGCGGTCGGCTTGCCGGCCCCGTGCGCAGGCATTTCAGCGCCGTTTTTTTGCAGGCCATCCCGCCAAAACCACGGCTGGTCGCATCCGCATGGCGCAGCGGCCCGCGCCTGGCTACAGTGCATGCATACCCACCCGCCACCCGAAAGGAAACATCATGAAAGCCTTGAAAAACATGGAAGCCATCTTCACCGTCGCCGTCGCCATCGCCTGCGGTGCCAGCTATGCCAGCTTCATGCAGCCATCGGCCGCCAAGGCCGCCGATGTGGCGCAAGCGGGCGCCATCCCCGTCGTGGTGGTCAGCGCCAAGCGCCTGACGGAACAGGAAAAGAAAATCTCGCTGATCGAGGAGCGGCAAGCCTTGCTGGGCAACGCCAGCGCCAGCACCCTGTGAGCCGCCGATGCTGACCCCACGCCGCCTGGCGCACTGCGGATAGTCGCCGCGCCAGGCCGCCATAGGCATCTGATTTGTATCCGCCGCGGATACACGGACACACAGCATTGTGTCAATTGTAATAAGTTGAATCAAAGGCGAAAAATCGCCGGCAAGCGCCTATAGTCCATTTCACGCAATCACCGAAATGGAGCAACCCATGAAACCCATCACACTCTACGCAGCAGCCATGCTTGCCATCAGCGCCGCGGCTTTCCTGCCCGCGCAGGCCATGGCCCAGAATCAGCTCGGCGTCAGCATTGTCGTCGGCAACGCCCCGCCTCCGCCACGGTTTGAAAGCGTGCCAGCACCGCGCGCCGGCTATGTGTGGGCGCCCGGCTACTGGAACTGGGATGGCCAGCGCCACGTCTGGAACAATGGCGAATGGCTGCGCGAACGGGGCGGCAATCAGTACCGCCGCGCCGCCTGGATACAGGAAAACAACCGCTGGCGCCTGGACCGTGGCGGCTGGGTCGCCGCGCAAGTGCAGCCCGTGCGCTACGACGAGATCCGCATCGCCCCGCCGCCGCCGCGCCGCGAAGCCATCCCGCGCGCCCGCCACGGCTACATCTGGGCGCCCGGCCACTGGGAATGGCGCAGCCAGCGCTACGCCTGGACGCCAGGCGTATGGATCGCCGAACGTCCCGGCTATGCGTATGCGCCGCCCGCCTGGAACCAGCGCGACGGCCGCTGGCAGATGGAGCAAGGCCGCTGGTCGC
The DNA here is from genome assembly GCF_030587315.1 of Janthinobacterium sp. SUN211. Lineage (NCBI taxonomy): Bacteria > Pseudomonadati > Pseudomonadota > Betaproteobacteria > Burkholderiales > Oxalobacteraceae > Janthinobacterium > Janthinobacterium sp. SUN211. Next base: position 102,830 of record NZ_JAPWIC010000007.1, read on the forward strand.
CACGCGGCCCGAACGGCGACCGCGACCGCGACGGCATCCCCAACCGCTATGACCGCGACAATGGCAACCGCCACGACCGCGACCATGACGGCGTGCCGAACCGCGACGACCGGCGTCCGGACAACCCGAACCGCAGCTAATACTCGGCTGTAGTCAGCACCAAGTAGCACCAAGGCCACCCCTCGCGGTGGCCTTGTCATTTTCCCGACACATCCGTGTATTAAAATCGCGCGACGATCAATTACACTGCGCGAGAAAGATTCACGATGGCGATGGAAACTGCCGGTTTTACCTACGGCTCGGACACCTCGGGCCTGGTCTGGGGCTTCCTGTTTGGCCGCGAGGCGCAGCCGCTGGCGCTCGACTCGACGGCCGCCCTGGCCTGGCTGGCCGATGGCGCGGCGCGCCCGGCGCAGGAATTCGTCTGGCTGCATTTCAACCTGTCGCATGCGGCCAGCGAAAAATGGCTGATGACGCACACGCAGCTGGCCGACGAATTCTATGAAACCCTGCACCAGGGCTCACGCTCGACGCGCATCGAACAGGCGGAAAACACCCTGATCGCCGTGGTCAACGATGTGGTGCACAATTTTTCGTTCGAGGCGTCCGACATTTCCACCATGTGGGCCAGCGTGGCGCAAAACCTCGTCATCACGGCGCGCCGCGCGCCGCTGCAGTCGATCGAGCGCCTGCGCCAGGCCGTCATCAAGAACCACGAGCCGATCCGCTCGTCGGTGGAGCTGCTGATCCACCTGCTTCGCGATCAGGCGGACGTGCTGGTCAACATCGTGCGCGACGCCGTGGCGCGGGTCGACGATATCGAAGACCACTTGCTGGCCGGGCGCCTGGTGCCGAAACGCGAAGATCTGGGCGCCATGCGGCGCGTGCTGGTGCGGCTGCAGCGCCTGCTGGCGCCGGAACCGGCCGCCCTGTTCCGCCTGCTGCAACGCCCGCCCGCGTGGGTGTCGGAGCTGGACAGCCTGGAATTGCGCCAGTCGACGGAGGAGTTTTCGGTGGTCCTCAGCGATATGTCTTCGCTACAAGAACGCATCAAGCTGCTGCAGGAAGAGATCGCCGCCAGCGTCAACGAGGAAAACAGCCGCAGCCTGTTCGTGCTGACCATCGTCACCGTGCTGGCCTTGCCGATCAATATCATCGCCGGCATGCTGGGCATGAATGTAGGGGGAATTCCGCTGGCCCAGCATCCGCAGGGCTTCTGGATCATCGTCGCCATCATCGTCACGTTCACGGTGGTGGCGGGATGGCTGGTGGTGCGCGTGCAGAGGAACAGCTAGATCCGCTCCCGGCACGGCCTGGCAAGCGAACGGCGGGCGCCGTCCGCCATTACTGCTGGCTACGCTTAGCGGTGGTATTCGCCAGCCCGTTCAGGCTGGTAAACGATTTCCTCGATCTTGACCTTCACCACGCCGCCCGGCATGGGCCAGGCGATGCTGTCGCCCACGGATAGGCCCAGCAGCGCGCTGCCGACGGGCGCCAGCACGGAAATGCGGTCGGCCTGGCCTTCCACATCCTTCGGATACACGAGCGTCAGGCAGAATTCCTCCTTGTTTTCCACCGTGAAGCGCACGGTGGAATTCATCGTCACGACGGTCGGGGGAATCTCTTGCGGTTCGAGCACCTCGGCGCGGCCCAGTTCGTCGAGCAAGGCAGCCTTGTCCGGCGACAGATTATTACCCAAGGCATACAACAACGCTTCCAGTCGTTCCAGGTCTTGTGACGACAAAATAATTTTTGGTTTTTTTTCCAAGATATCCTCACTATTGATCATTAGGGCGACGTCCGGTTTTGCTGGCGGCAGCTTGCCTGGCCGCGGCAGACAAAACAAACAGCATCAGGACGTCCATCATCTGCGGATTATGGACGAACTCGCGGAGCAAGGCCATAGCGTTCTCGCATTCTTCATTAAAATTTATTAAAATCAATGACTTGCAATGGCCCATGCGGACAAAAAGTTAATCGGCGCCGCGATGCCGGGGCCATTGAAGTTATTCTTGATGGCATTTTGTTTATTGTCAGCATGTTTTTAAAGGAAAAAAACAGCCGGCAAAAAAAGGATTAAAATTCAGCTTGGATTATTATTAGAAAGACACGCCCCACCTTTTCCGCCTGACTTGTCGCCCAAGGAGGTCGTGGGAAATTATTGTGAAGTTATGACGAACAGAACCGGATGCGCTGCAAGGCGCCCGTTGCGACGCAGTGCAGGCACTGCCAGCAGCGGGTAACGCCGCAGAGCGCCGGTTATGGAAGTCAGAAATCACAATAATTTATTACGACCTACTTAGCCTGCTGCCACTGGCCTGTGGCATGCAGACAAAATTGCCGCGCGCCCTGTACTTTCACGCTGCAAAATGACAATATGTCGGCCTTAACAACACGTCGAGAGTTCCGGCTCACTTCGGTTTTCATCAGACTGGAACGTAAAGTATGGCAGGGCGAGGCGGGATCACACGGGGCGGCGGCAAGCGGGGCCGGCAGGAGAAAGCGTCATGATGGCGCCATTGATGCTGCCGTCGGCGCAATTGCGCGGCGACCGCATAGCCAGGCTGAACTTGCTGGCCGCCGCGGCCATGCTGGCCATGGCCAGCCTGCTGTTGATCCTCTTCCAGTTGTTTTCCCTCCAGGCATCCTTCCAGCGCACGCTGCGCATCCAGGCCGACATGCTGGCGCCTGCCGCCACGCAGGCCATGCGCCAGGATAATCGTCTTGCAGCGCAACAACTCCTCGCTCCCCTCGCCGCCGCCCCGCATATCCGGCAAGCACTGCTTTACAGCCCCTATGGCACGCCGTTTGCCCGCTACGCGCGCAGCGGCAGCGATACCGCTCCCACGGCGCCGCGCAACGGCCTGCAGATCGATTACCTGGACGGCAGCGCTGCCATCCTGACGGCCTTGCCCGGCGGCGGCGCGCTATACCTGCGCGCCAGCCTGGCGCCGCTGTACGCCAGCCTGGCGCAATTTGCCGCCTTCACCCTGCTGGTCTGCCTGTGCGCGTTCGGCCTGACCTTCCTGATGGTGCGCCGCACGCGCACCGCCGCCCTGCATGCGGAGCGCCATCTGCACTACCTGGCCCACGTCGACCCGGTCACGCAGCTGCCGAACCGCCATGAATTCAACGATGCGCTGGCCTATGCGCTGGCGCGCGCCGACCGCCAGGACAGCAGCGTGGGCCTGCTGCTGCTGGACCTGGACAACTTCAAGATCGTCAACGATACGCTGGGCCACCACTGCGGCGACCAGCTGCTCAAGCTCGTGTCCGAGCGCCTGGTGGCCATCCTGCGCGGCACCGACATCATCTGCCGCATCGGCGGCGACGAATTCGTCGTCATCGTGGAACCGGCCGACGACGCCTCGGAGATGGCCAGCGTGGCGCGCAAGATCCTCGCCGTGCTGGCCGCGCCGTTCGCCCTCGAAGGCCACCAGCTGTACGTCAGCGCCAGCATCGGCGTGAGCCTGTATCCGTTCGACGCGCAGGACGTGGCCACCCTGACGCGTAATGCCGATACGGCCATGTACCACGCCAAGCACCAGGGCAAGAACCGCTACGCCGTGTTCAAGGCCGAAATGGAGTTACGCGCGCAGCGCCGCCTGCGCATGGAAGCGAACCTGCGCCGCGCCCTGCAGAACGAGGAACTGTATTTGCACTACCAGCCGCAGATCGACTTGCGCAGCGGGCGCATCGTCGGCGTGGAAGCGCTGATACGCTGGCATTGCCGCGACATGGGCCAGCTGAGCCCCGCCGAATTCATCCCCGTGGCCGAGGAAAGCGGCATCATCGTCGACCTGGGACGCTGGGTGCTGCAAAGCGCCTGCCGCCAGGCAGCTGCCTGGTGCAAGGCGGGTCTGCTCGACTCACTGGAACACGTGGCCGTCAACCTGTCGGCTTGCCAGGCGCGCGATCCGGGCCTGATGGACGATATCCGCGCCATCCTGGACGAAACGCAGCTGCCGCATGGCTTGCTGGAGCTGGAAATCACGGAAGGCGTCCTGATGGACAATGTCCACGCCAACGTGGAACTGATGCGGCGCCTGCAGGAAACGGGCATCCACCTGTCGATCGACGATTTCGGCACCGGCTATTCCTCGATGTCGTACTTGAAACGCCTGCCCATCGACCAGCTGAAGATCGACCGCAGCTTCGTGCACGACCTGCCCGGCGAGGGCGAAGCGATCGTCACGGCCATCATCGCCATGGCGCACAGCCTGCACCTGAAAGTGGTGGCCGAAGGGGTGGAAACGCTGCAGCAGGTGGAGTTCTTGCGCAAAGCGGGCTGCGACAATGTGCAGGGCTTCTTCTTCGCGCGTCCGATGACGGCGGCGCAGTTGACGGCATTGCTGCTGGAACGGCGCGACTGGAGTACGCGCACGATCCTGCCGGCGTAAAAAAAGGCAGAACCAGTGGTTCTGCCCCTCGTCGCTACCTCAGAGTCATCAGGCCAGCTTGGCCGAATGCTCGCGCGTGGCGTGGAATGTCAGCTTCGGCCAGCGCTCTTCCGTCAGGCGCAGGTTCACGCCGGATGTCGCCAGGTAGGCCATGTTGCCGGCCGCATCGTAGGCCACGTTGTGGCCCAGCGCATTTTCGAAATCCTGCAGGATGCGCTTGTCGTCGCAGCTGACCCAGCGGGCGCTGCTGATGCTGGTGCCTTCGAACACGGCGTCCACGCCATACTCGTTGAGCAAACGGCTGGCCACCACTTCGAACTGCAGCACGCCGACGGCGCCCAGTACCAGCTCGCCGCCCTGCACCGGCTTGAAGACCTGCACCGCGCCCTCTTCGCCCAGCTGCTGCAAGCCCTTGTGCAACTGCTTGATTTTCAAGGGATTACGGATGCGCACCGAGCGGAAGAAGTCCGGCGCGAAGTACGGGATGCCCGTAAAGGTCAGCATCTCGCCTTCGGAAAAACTGTCGCCGATCTGCATGTTGCCATGGTTCGGCAAGCCGATGATGTCGCCCGCGTACGCCTCTTCCACCTGTTCGCGCGAGGAAGCCATGAAGGTCACCACGTTCGACACCTTGATCTCGCGCCCCAGGCGCAAGTGCTTGACCTTCATGCCGCGCTCGAAACGTCCCGAGCACACGCGCAGGAAGGCGATGCGGTCGCGGTGGGCCGGGTCCATGTTGGCCTGGATCTTGAAGACGAAACCGGTAAATGGCTGCTCGGACGGCGCCACCGAACGCACGGTGGCGTCGCGCTCGCGCGGCGCCGGCGCCCAGTCGACCAGCGCGGACAGGATCTCGCGCACGCCGAAGTTGTTGATGGCCGAACCGAAGAACACGGGCGTCTGCACGCCGGAGAGGAATTCTTCCAGGTTGAACGGGTTCGACGCGCCATGCACCAGTTCCACTTCCATGCGCAATTGATCCATCTCAAGCGGGAACATCTCCTGCAGGCGCGGATTGTCGATGCCCTTGATGATTTCGAAGGCGCCGTCGGCCTTCTCTTCACCTGCCTTGAACAGCATGATCTCGTCGTTCAGCAGGTGGTACACGCCGCGGAAGTTCTTGCCCATGCCGATAGGCCAGGTGACGGGCGCGCACTGGATCTTCAGCACCGATTCCAGTTCGTCGAGCAGGTCCAGCGGATCGCGCGTCTCGCGGTCCATCTTGTTCATGAAGGTGACGATCGGCGTATTGCGCATGCGGCACACGGCCAGCAGCTTGATCGTCTGCGCTTCCACGCCCTTGGCCGCATCGATCACCATCAGCGCCGAGTCGACCGCCGTCAGCACGCGGTAGGTATCTTCCGAGAAGTCCTGGTGGCCCGGGGTGTCGAGCAGGTTGACGACGTGGTCGCGGAATTCGAACTGCATCACCGAGGAAGCGACGGAAATGCCGCGCTGCTTCTCGATCTCCATCCAGTCCGACGTCGCGTGGCGGCCCGATTTACGCGCCTTGACGGTACCGGCCATCTGGATCGCGCCCGAGAACAGCAGCAGTTTTTCCGTCAGGGTGGTTTTACCGGCATCCGGGTGGGAAATGATGCCGAAGGTGCGGCGGCGCTGCACTTCGCGCGCGATCACGGCCGGCGCCTTGCTGCTCACCGGCGCTGCGGCGTTGTCCGCGCTGTCGCTGGAATCGGGGGTGTTGATGTCGTTCTCGTTGGCCATATTGGTGACCATAATATGGCCCTCGCAAAAAACCCTCGATTTTACAGAAGGATCGGCCTTCCGTGTGAACTGCTTCACTCTGGCGAACGGCAAAACTGACCGCATCGCGGCGCACTTCATCAAGGGGTCACAATCCGCAGGCAACATTGCACTGCAGAAATGTTGTCACCCTACCCTGGAAACCCGATGAAAATGCTCCTCACCCCCGCCATCCGCCTCATGCAGCGCTTGCGCCTGCTGCCCAAATTCATGCTTGTCTGCCTGGTCTTCCTGCTGCCGCTGGCGCTGGCGACCACCCTGCTGATCTCGGAACTGGGCAAGTCGCTGGCCCAGGCGCAGGATGCGCAGCGGGGCGTGGCCTATGTGCGCCAGTTGCAGGAAGGCACGCGGCTGCTGCAGCAGCGGCGCGGCCTCGAGCACTTGCGCCTGAGCGGCAAGGCGGGCATGGACAACACGGCCCTGAATGCGCGCATCACGGCCGCGCTGGCCGCCCTGGCGCGCTTGCCGGCGGGCGCCGGCCTGCCCCAGGCGGCCGAACTGACGAAACAGTGGCAAGCCCTGCTGGGCCGCCAGGCGGGCCTCGCGGCGCGCGACAGCTACGCGGCGCACACGGCGCTGCTGCGCCAGGCGGCCAAGCTGGGCCAGCTGGTGGCCGACCGCTCGCACCTGAGCCTGGACCCGGACGCGGGCGCCAACCACCTGAGCGCCGCCTTCACCGCCACCCTGCCCGACCTGGCCGAGAGCCTGTCCGACATCGGCGGGCGCGGCGCCGCCTACATCGACACGGGCCTGTTCGAGGCGAATGAAGATCAACTCGTCAATGCCAACGCCCTGATCGCGCGCCATGAACTGGAACGCCTGCCGGCCCGCTTCGACGAAATCATCGCGGCCAAGCCGGAATTGCGCGCCAGCCTGCAGCCGGCCCTGAAAGCCGTGCCGGCCGCGCTGGCCTTCCTCGAACGCACGAAGAATGAAGTGACGAATTCCTACGACCAGACGTCGGGCGCGCAATTCCACGCGGCCGGCATGCAGGCCATCGACGCCCTGCACGCGCTGTCCGGCGCCTCCGCCACCGCGCTGGACGGCTTGCTGGCGCAGCGCATCGCGCGCGACGAGGCGCGCCGCGCCCTGATCCTGGCGGCCATGCTGCTGGTGCTGCTGGCCGCCGCCTACCTGTGCGCGGGCTTTTATGCCGCGTTCGCGCGCGACGTGCAGCAATTGCGCGTGGCCGTGGGCGCCGCGGCGGCGGGCGACCTGTCGCAGCGCATCACTTCGCAGGCGCACGACGAAATCGGCGACCTGGTACGCGACTTCGGCGCCATGACGCATGGCCTGGCCACCCTGGTGCAGGAAATCCGCGGCGGCGCGGCCGTCATCGCCGCCGCCGGCGCCGATATCGCCCAAGGCAACGCCGCCCTGTCCGGCCACACGGCCACGCAAGCGGACGCGCTGGGCGCCACCGTGGACTCGATGCGCGAGCTGACGGCCACCGTGGGCCGCAACGAAGCCCACGTAGGACAGGGGCGCACCCTGGTGGCGTCGGCCGCCGAAGTGGCCCTGCGCGGCGGCGAGACCGTCAGCGCCGTGGTCGAGACCATGGCCTCGATCAAGGCCAGCTCGCACAAGATCGTCGACATCATCGGCGTGATCAACGGCATCGCCTTCCAGACGAATATCCTCGCCCTGAACGCGGCCGTGGAAGCGGCGCGCGCGGGCGAACAGGGACGCGGCTTTGCCGTCGTCGCGTCCGAAGTGCGCAGCCTGGCGCAGCGCTCCAGCGAAGCGGCGCAGCAGATCAAGCGCCTGATCGGCGACTCCGTGGCCACCGTGGACGCGGGCGGCGACCTGGTCAACGCGGCCGGCAGCACCATGCGGCAAGTCGTCGACGCGGTGCAGCAGGTGTCCGTCGTCATCGGGCGCATCAGCAGCGCCGGCGCCGAGCAGAATGGCGAAATCGCCCGCATCAATGGCGCGCTGGCGCAAATCGACGACATGACGCGCCAGAATGCGAGCCTGGTCGACGAGGCGCGCGCCGGTTCGCAGCGCCTGCACCAGGAAGGCGAAGCGCTGACGCAGGCCGTCAGCCGCTTCCGCCTGGGGGAGCACGAGGCGCCAAACGTGCGCCAGACACCCGCCGCAACCATGCGCGACGGCTTGCCCAGCGTGCGTCCGGCCGGCCTGTGGAGCGCCAACAAGCCGCGCGTCATATCACAAAATCGCGCAGAACGGCGCAAGGCTAGCTAGTCAAAAGTGTGCACGTAGGACAAGGACTACAATTTCGCCTCAAAAGAGACTACAAAGTGGCGACTGCTAATCTTATGTTCGCCACTTACATAAGCTTTTAAAGTAGCTACATCGCGATCTGCACCGCGCGGTCGAAAAAAAACGCTGTTTCCAGATGGATGCGGCAACTTTTTTGACCAGCAACGCGGCAGTCGCACTCCGATGTAAAAAGCCTGTGAGGAATACTATGAGCCATACTCAACTTATCGCCCCGGTCCAGAAGAACCAGTTGCTGCCGCGCGCCATGCCTGCGGCCGGTCGGGAAATCAAGCTTGCGTCGCGGGTTAGCCTCAGCAGTGCCCAACAGAATGAATTGCTGGCCGCCCTGCCGCGCGCCGCGCTCGAATCGCTGTTCGAAGACCTGGAACTGGTCGAACTGCCTTTCGGCAAGGAATTGTATGCCTACGGTAACAACCTGGAATACAGCTACTTCCCCACCACCGCCATCATTTCCTTGCTGTATGTCATGGAAGACGGCGCCACGACGGAAATCGCCGTCGTCGGCCATGAAGGCGTGGCCGGTGCCTCGCTGCTGGCAGGCGAGCGCGCCATGTGCACGGCCGTCGTGCAAAGCGCCGGCTACGGCTACCGCCTGAAGACGCAAAGCTTGCGCGACGCCTTCAACCAGGGCGGCGCCCTGCCCCAGTTGCTGATGCGCTACACCAACGCCCTGTTTGCGCAAATGGCGCAGAACGCCGTCGGCGGCCGTCACAGCTCGATCGAGCAAAAGCTGTGCCGCTGGCTGCTGGACCGCCTGGACCGTTCGCCATCGAACGAATTGAAAGTGACGCAAGAGTTGATCTCGATCATGCTGGGCGTGCGCCGCGAAAGCATCACGGCCGCCGCCGGCAAGCTGCAGGAAGAAGGCTTGATCCACTATCGCCGCGGTAATATCACGGTGCTGGACCGCGCCGGCCTGGAATGCTATGCGGGCGAGTGCTACAAGGTGGCCAAGACGGAATACGACCGCTTGCTGCGCGACGTATCACGCTGCTGATCCGCTGCTGATGCGCGAAAGCCAGGCAACATAAAAAAAAATGGCCGGGCTGCATGCCCGGCCATTTTTTTGCCGCAACCTCAGCTGCAACCTCAATTACGCTTCGGCATCCGCATCGATGTCTTCCGGCTCCGGCGTCAGCGGCAGGGGAATCACGGCTTCCACGCACGTGCCCTTGCCTTCCGGCCCCTGGCGCACGGTGAGAGTGCCGCCCAGCAACAAGGCCCGCTCGCGCATGCCCAGCAAGCCGTGCGACATGGGTTTTTGCAGCGCATCTTCCGTGATGCCGATACCGTCGTCGATCACGCGCAGCACCAGGCCGTGCTCATTGCGCTTCAAGGTCACGCTGACCATACCGGCGCGCGCATATTTCAGGATGTTGGTCAGCGATTCCTGCACGATACGGAACAGGGCAATCGTCAGGGTGGCTTCGCGGTTGTCGATATTGATGGCCACGTCCGTTTCGCAGCGCACGGAACTCATGCGCGCAAAATCCTCGCAATAGCTTTCGATGGCGGCGCACAGGCCCAGATTGTCCAGCAGGCTGGGGCGCAGGTCTTCGACGATGCGGCGCTTCAGTTCCACCGTTTCCAGCAAGGTAGCCTTGGCGCGGCGCAATTGCGCGGCCAGTTCCGGCTGCGTGTGCGCCAGTTGCTGCGTGACGGCGCCCAGGTCCATGCTGATCGACGTCAGGTTGGCGCCCAGTTCATCGTGCAATTCGCGCGCCAAGCGCGCCTTTTCCACTTCATTGACGCTGATCAAATGACGCGACAGCACGGATAACTGCTCCGTACGCTTGCTGACCGTCGACTCCAAGGTGTCGTTGGCATTTTGCAGTGCATACTCGACGGCCGCGCGATTCTGGAAACTGCGCCGCACCAGCTGGTAAAACATGATCAGCACGAGGATGGCCAAGGCATTGATGCCGATGCCGAGCAGCACGGCTTTCTGGTACTCATGGTAAAAGGCGGCGCTGCCGGAAGACAACGCTTCATTCTGCTCGCGCGTCATGATCACCACTTGCAGGCGGATCTCGTCCATGGTGGCGCGGTCATCGGTCACGCGGGAAATGTTGACGATCTCGGCCAGCCCGCCCTGCTTGTAGACATCGATCGACTGTTGCAGCATCGACATCTTGCGACGGATCAAGCTTTTCAGCTGGCCCAGGTTTTTCAACTGGGTAGGACTGCCCGCGAGCAAGGTTTGCAGCTCGTTGAATTCGTTTTCGATTTCCGTGGTCGCCGTCTTCGACGGCCCCAGATAGGTTTCGGAGCCGGAAATGAAGTAGCCGCGCAAGCTGCTTTCGGCATCGAGCACGAGCACATTCAAATACTGCAGGCGGTCAGCCACGCGGGCGCTCTGGCTGAGCAAGGCGTTCGTGCCCTTCAGCGATTGCAGATTATGATAGAGACTGAAACCATTGAGTACAAGCAGCAAGGCGCAAGTCACGCACAGGATCGTCTTGTAGAGGGGCAGGCGGTGATTCGGGGCCGGTTCAGCGGTGAAATACATCCTGATGTGCATCCTTAGCAAGGTTCGGCGCGGGAAAAAGCGCCGGCGCCGGCCAATTATAGTCCTCGCCACAAACTGCTGCACTGCACAAGTCGTGCCGGCTGGCTGGCTGAGCGATCATGTTTCCATGATCGCACCGCAGCGCTAGTCAAGCAAATTGTTTTTCATTGCGTAATAGGTCAAGTCGCTGTTGGATTGCAAGCCCATTTTTTCCATGATGCGCGTACGGTAAGTACTCACCGTCTTGATGCTCAGCGACAAGGCGACACCGATATCGGACACGGTGGCGCCGCGCGCCAGGCGCAGGAAGACCTGGAATTCGCGGTCCGACAATTCCGTGTGCAAAGCGGCATTCGTATCGCGGTCGAACGATTGCGCCAGCAACTCGCCGACGGTGGAGCTGACATAGCGGCGCCCCTGGAACACGGTGCGCACGGCCGTCATCAGCTCGTCGGCTTCGCATTCCTTGTTCAGATAGCCATTCGCGCCCATCTTGAACAGGTTCAACGCGTATTGCTGCGCGGGATAGCCGCTGAGTATCAGCACGGGCAATTCCGGCTGGCCCTGGCGTATCGTGCGCAAGGTATCGATGCCGCTCTGATCGGGCATGGCTATATCGAGCAGCAATACATCGCAAATTTCGCGGCGGGCGATATCGAGCGCTTCGCGCCCCGTACCGGCTTCCGCCACCACACTGAAATCGCTCGACGACGAAAAAATCTGTTTGAATCCAGCTCGTACTATTTGGTGATCATCACAAATGGCAACGCGTATCATTGTTTCCCCTTAAATTTTCCTGGCCTGGGAAAGACTACCGGAACCTGAACGCTGCTCCGGCTTAGCGTCACTAACAAAAACGCAACATTAACATTATATTCAAAATATGGCGCGCAGTACGGTAGCGTCAGCGCCAAGGCCGAGCGCCCATGCAGTATAGTCAACTTAGTCAACTGCTACCGGACAACCCCACCTATATTGGTACAAATCTTATTTTAGCAAGTTTAAAATCGCAATTAATTCATTGCGTATCCACACGCGGTCCAGCGGCGCTTCCTGCGGCGCGACGGGCACGGCCGGCAGCACTGGCAGCTCGTCGGCGATGGCATGCGAAGCACCACGACTATCGAGCTTGTTGCGGGCACCGCTGATGGTAAAGCCCTGCTCGTACAGCAATTCGCGGATGCGGCGTATCAACAGCACCTCATGGTGCTGATAATAACGGCGGTTGCCACGTCGTTTGACCGGCTTGAGCTGGGAAAACTCCTGCTCCCAGTAGCGCAATACATGCGGTTTGACGCCGCACAACTCGCTCACCTCGCCGATCGTGAAATAGCGTTTCGCCGGAATGGGCGGCAAGGCGATCAACTCGGTTTTACTGATGCGCTCGTTCATCGCCACTCACTCAGGCAGCACGTGCCAGCGGACTGGTCTCTTCGACCATGCTTTTCAGCTTCTGGCTCGCATGGAAGGTCACGACGCGGCGCGCCGTGATGGGAATCTCTTCGCCCGTCTTCGGATTGCGGCCCGGCCGCTGCGGCTTGTCGCGCAACTGGAAGTTGCCGAAACCGGACAGCTTGACGGCCTCGCCCCGCTCGAGCGCATTGCGGATCTCGTCGAAAAAGGTCTCGACCATATCCTTCGCTTCGCGCTTGTTCAGGCCCACTTGCTCGAACAACAGTTCGGCCAGTTCCGCCTTGGTCAAGGTGGGTAAATCTTTTTCCGCTTCCTGGCGCACTTTGGCAACCAGCATGGCCCGATGCAGATCTGCGGCCAGTGCGGACTGCAGTACGGCGGAATCAACGTCGCTGTTATTAATTTTCCTGCCCTGCCTTTTCTGTGCGCCCGAGCCCGCCACATGGCAAGCTCGTCTACGGTTGACGACGGAAAGGCCGTCACGCAAGGCGACGGCCAGTCCGGTAATTACGAACGCAGTTTCGCGTCGTGGCCCTGCTTGGCCGCATCGACCAGGACAGCCATCAGGCCATCGACGACATCGTCTTGCAGGGTGTTTTGAGTATCTTGCAAGCTAATCCGGAAAGCAAGGCTTTTTTCATCCGCTTCCAGACCTTTTCCACGATATTCATCAAATAAAACAATGGCTTGCACGATACGCGCTGCCGGGTTCGACTTGGCGGCGGCGTGGAAGCTGTCGAGCAGATCCTGCACGGCCACCGATTGCTTGACGACCACGGCCAGGTCGCGGCTGGCGCCAGGGAATTTCGAGATTTCCTGGTACACGGGCACGACTCGTTGCGTCAGGGCAGCGGCGTCGACTTCGAACAGCACGGGCGCCAGCGGCAAGTCATACTTTTGCATCCAGCGCGGGTGCAGTTCGCCGATGAAACCGATGACCTTGCCATCGAGCTCCACGTTGGCCGAACGGCCCGGATGCAGGGCCGGATGTTCCGCCTTGCTGAAACGCAAGACCAGCGGCGCGAACAGCGCTTCCAGGTCCGCCTTCACGTCGAAGAAGTCGACCGTGCGCGCAGCCTGGCCCCACTGCTCGTCGGCCACCGCGCCGTAAGCCATGGCCGCCACGCGCTTCGGCTGGGCGTAACCGGCCACCGACAGGGGACCGTTTTCCACGCTGTCGTCGCGCTGGTAGATGGCGCCCACTTCGAAGATGCGCACGCGGTTCGTCTTGCGGTTCAGGTTATAACGCACATTGGCGATCAGGCTGCCAATCAGCGAGGAGCGCATCACGCTCATCTGGCTGGCGATCGGGTTCTGCAATTTGATCGGATTCGTGTTGCCCGAGAAATCGCGCTCCCATGCCGTATCGACAAAGCTCATGTTAACCACTTCCTGGAAGCCCAGGTCGGCCAGCTCATGACGTACCGCAAACAAGGAGCGGGTATTTTCTGGTGCAATCTGCATCACGTTCGCGGCCACGGGCGGCAAGGTCGGGATGTTTTCAAAGCCGTACACGCGCGCCACTTCCTCGATCAAGTCTTCCTCGATCTCGATGTCGAAACGGTAGCTGGGCGACGTCACGGAAAACACGCCGTCCGCCAGGGTGAATGGCAGGGCCAGGCGCGTGAAGATATCGGCGATCAACTCATCGTTGAGCGGCACGCCGATGACTTTTTGCGCGCGCGCCGTGCGCATCGACACAGGCTGGCGTTGCGGCAAGTTCACCACGTGGTCGTCGACGGGGCCGACGGTCGTGGCTGGCGTGCCGCAGATTTCCACGATCAGGGCCGTGATGCGCTCGATGTGCTCGACGGTGGTGGCGAAATCGACGCCGCGCTCGAAGCGGTGCGCCGCATCGGTGGAGAAATTCAAGCGGCGGGCGCGGCCTTGAATGGCGTTCGGCCACCAGAAGGCCGCTTCCAGGTAGATGCTGTCCGTATCGTCCGATACGGAGCTAGCGTCGCCGCCCATGATGCCGGCCAAGGATTCGATTTCCTGCTCATCGGCAATGACGCCGAGCCACTCGTCGACGGCGATGGTATTGCCGTTCAACAGCTTGACGGATTCGCCCGCCTTGCCCCAACGCACGTCGAGGCTGCCGTGGATCTTTGCCAGATCGAACACGTGGCTGGGACGGCCCAGTTCCAGCATGACATAGTTGGAAATGTCGACCAGGGCCGACAGCGGACGCTGGCCGCTGCGCTCGAGGCGCTGCTTCATCCAGTCCGGCGTAGCGGCACGGGCGTTCAAGCCGCGGATGACGCGGCCCGTGAAACGGCCGCACAGGTCCGGCGCGCTGACTTTCACTGGCAACACTTCATCGCTGGTGACAGGCACGGTGCGGAACTGCGGCGCATTCAGGGGCACGCCCGTCAAGGCCGACACTTCACGCGCCACGCCCAGCACGGACAGGCAGTCCGCCTTGTTCGGCGTCAACTTGATGGTGAATTTCAAGTCGTTGAGCGCAAAGTAATCGCGGAAATTCTGGCCGATCGGCGCGTCGTCCGGCAATTCCAGCAAGCCGGCGTTTTCTTCCGACAATTTCAATTCGCGCGCGGAGCACAGCATGCCTTGCGACTCGACGCCGCGCAGCTGGCCCACCTTGATTTCAAACGGCTTGCCATCGGCGCCAGGCGGCAGCACGGCGCCGGCCATGGCGCATACGACTTTCAAGCCAGGGCGCACGTTCGGCGCGCCGCAAACGATGTTGAGCATGGTGCCCGTGCCGACATCGACCTGGCACACATTCAGGCGGTCCGCGTTCGGATGTTTTTCCATCTCCAGGACCAGGCCCACCACCACGTTCGAGAACGGGGGCGCGACAGGATCGACGTCCTCGACTTCGAGACCGGACATGGTCAGCAGATGGGCCAGTTCGTCCGAAGTCATCTTCGGATCGACCATGGTACGGAGCCAGTTTTCGGAAAATTGCATAATCAAGCCTTCAAAGGGTCAAAGCTCACAGCGCGAGCGCACAGGCGCTCAAGCGCCATGAATCAAACGGAACAATGCTTAGTTGAACTGCTTCAGGAAACGCAAGTCGCCCTCATAGAACAGGCGCAGGTCGTTGATGCCGTAACGCAACATCGTCAAGCGTTCCAGGCCGGAGCCGAAAGCAAAACCGATGAATTTCTCGGGATCGAGGCCGAAGTTCTTCACCACGGTCGGATGCACCTGGCCGGCGCCCGACACTTCCAGCCAGCGGCCTTTCAGCGGGCCCGAACCGAAGGCGATGTCGATCTCGGCCGACGGTTCCGTAAACGGGAAGTACGATGGGCGGAAGCGCACTTGCAAATCGTCCGTCTCGAAGAATGCCTTGACGAAGTTCAGGTACACGCCCTTCAGGTCGGCAAAGCTGATGTCTTCGGCGATCCACAGGCCTTCGACCTGGTGGAACATCGGCGAATGGGTGGCGTCGCTGTCGACGCGGTAGGTGCGGCCCGGCGCGATGACCTTGATCGGCGGCGTGTGCGTGCGCGCATAGCGCACCTGCATCGGGCTCGTGTGCGTGCGCAGCAGCAAGGGCTTGCCATCGGTATCGTTGCCGTCGATGTAGAAAGTGTCTTGCATGGAACGGGCTGGATGGTTTTCCGGGCTGTTGAGCGCCGTGAAGTTGGTCCAGTCGTTCTCGATTTCGGGGCCGTCGGCCACGTCGAAACCGATGGAGCGGAAGATTTCCTCGACACGCTCCCACGTGCGCATCACGGGATGGATGCCGCCGGGCATGCGGCCACGGCCTGGCAGGGTCACGTCGATCGCTTCGGCGTTCAGACGGCCTTGCATCTGGGCATCGGCCAGCGCATCACGGCGCGCCGTCAGCGCGTCCTCGATCTGCACTTTGACGGCGTTGATCAAGGCGCCTTGCGCCTTGCGCGCGTCCGGGTCCAGCTTGCCCAGGCCCTTCATCATTTCAGTAATCTGGCCAGTCTTGCCCAGGTAGCGGGCTTTGGCGTTTTCAAGTGCGGCAGCGTCTGCGGCGGCGATAAAGTCAGCCTGGGCCGAGACGACGAGTTCTTCTAGGGAGTTCATGCGGCATTTCCTGTTTTGGACATCAATTCTGGACTCAGTTATCTAAAATCCAACAATCAAAAACGGAAACGGGGCATAAGGTGTTAAAACCCCTGCCCCGCTCTTTATGACGTCACCCTACGGATGACGTTGTGCAATGACCGATGCTTACGCAGCGATTTTTGCTTTAACTGCGTTGACAATCGCAGCGAATGCTGGCTTGTCCATCACAGCCATATCGGCCAGGACTTTACGGTCCAGTTCGATATTTGCTTTTTTCAAGCCGTTCATGAATACGCTGTACGTTACGCCATGCTCACGGGAAGCGGCGTTGATACGGGCGATCCACAGGCGGCGGAAAACGCGTTTCTTGTTGCGGCGATCGCGGTAAGCGTATTGGCCAGCGCGCATAACTGCTTGCTTGGCAACACGGTATACACGGCTGCGGCGACCACGGTAGCCTTTAGCTTGAACAAGAATCTTCTTATGACGGGCACGAGCTGTAACCCCACGTTTTACTCTAGGCATAGTAACTCCTTAAATTGAGTGTGAGATTAAGCAGTCGGCATCATGCGCATGACGGATGTGACATCCGATGCGTTGATGTTACGGGTACCGCGCAACTGACGTTTGTTTTTGGTGGTTTTCTTGGTCAGGATGTGGCGTTTGAACGCGTGACCCGACTTGACTGTTCCACCTGGACGCACGCGAAAACGTTTTTTCGCGGAGCTTTTGGTCTTCATTTTAGGCATAGCAATCTGTCCTCTTACGGACAGCTCCATTTATAACAGGATTGCAGGTGGCAACACGACGCTGCGCTTAGATGCCTGCTTTCACATGTTGTGCAGCGGATGCGAGTCCACTACAGTTCACGCGGCCCGGACATTGCTGACCGGGCCGCGCAAATTCTGCCTGGGGCTTGACACCGCGCCAATGCCGGCGCGAGCAGTTTCCACCCACAGTAAAACGCTATTGTATCTTACTTCTTCTTCTTAGGCGAAAGAACCATGATCATTTGGCGGCCTTCCATCTTCGGGAACTGCTCGACCTGGCCGTACGGCTCCAGATCGGCTTTCAGACGTTCCAGCATGCGGAAGCCAATATCCTGATGCGCCATCTCACGACCGCGGAAACGCAAGGTGATCTTGGTTTTATCGCCATCTTCGAGGAACTTGATGAGATTACGCAACTTGATATTGTAGTCACCATCATCAGTCCCCGGACGGAATTTGACTTCCTTCACGAGGATGATCTTTTGCTTCAATTTGGCTTCGTGAGCTTTCTTTTGCTCCGAATACTTAAATTTGCCGTAGTCCATCAAACGGCACACCGGTGGCTGCGCGGTAGGCGCAATTTCCACCAGGTCGACGTTTGCCTCTTCCGCCAGGCGGAAGGCTTCAGCCAAACTTACGATACCGAGTGGCTCGTTATCGACCCCGCTTAAACGCATTTCAGGGGCAGTGATTTCGCCATTGATGCGATGTGACTTGTCAGTAGCTATTGTAATTTCCTTTAAAAATCTTGTAAGACGGTCGTGCAGCGAGTTTCCTCGTCAGGCCTTGGTGTCGACTTCATGTTTGAGTCGCTCAATCAGGGCATCGACGGACATGACGCCCAGATCGACATTGCCCCGCGCCCGCACGGCCACTGTATTCGCATCCCGCTCTTTGTCGCCAATTACTAAGATGTAAGGCAATTTTTGTACGGAATGTTCACGTATTTTATAGGTAATCTTCTCGTTACGCAAATCAGCCTGTACGCGCAGCCCCGCTTTGCGCAGTTTTGTTGTAACTTCCTGTACATAATCGGCTTGAGCGTCGGAAATATTCAACACCGACACTTGCACCGGCGACAACCACAGCGGCATGGCGCCCGCATAGTGTTCGATCAGGATGCCGATGAAACGTTCCAGCGAACCGACGATCGCGCGGTGCAGCATGATGGGCACCTGGCGCGTGTTGTCCACGGCCACATATTCGGCGCCCAGGCGACCCGGCATCGACGGATCGATCTGCACGGTGCCCACTTGCCATGCGCGGCCCAGGCTGTCTTTCAGGTGGTATTCGATCTTCGGACCATAGAATGCACCCTCGCCCGGCAATTCCGTCCACTCCACGCCGCAGGCGCGCAGGGCCGAACGCAGGGATTCCTCGGCGAAATCCCACGACTCTTCCGTACCGATGCGGTTATCCGGGCGCAGCGCCAGTTTCACGTCGATATTCGTAAAGCCGAAAGCCGTGTACACATCCATCGCCTGCTGGTGGAACGCCGTCACTTCTCCGGCGATCTGCTCTTCCAGGCAGAAGATGTGGCCATCATCCTGCGTAAAGCCGCGCACGCGCATCATGCCGTGCAAGGCGCCCGACGGTTCGTTGCGGTGGCATTGGCCGAATTCGCCGTAGCGCAATGGCAAGTCGCGGTAGCTGCGCATGCCATTGTTGAAAATCTGGATATGGCCAGGGCAATTCATCGGTTTCAGCGCATAGGCGCGGTTTTCCGATTCCGTGATGAACATGTTTTCACGGTAATTATCCCAGTGACCGGTTTTTTCCCACAGGCCACGGTCGAGGATTTGCGGCGCCTTGACTTCCTGGTAACCGTTGACCTGGTACACATTGCGCATGTATTGCTCGACTTGCTGCCAGATCGACCAGCCTTTCGGGTGCCAGAAGATCAGGCCTGGCGCTTCTTCCTGGAAATGGAAGAAATCGAGCTGCTTACCCAGCTTGCGGTGGTCGCGCTTTTCCGCCTCTTCCAGGTTGTGCAGATACAGTTCCTGGTCTTCCTTCTTGGCCCAGGCCGTGCCATAGATACGCTGCAGCATCTCGTTTTTCGAGTCGCCGCGCCAGTAGGCGCCAGCCAGCTTCATCAGCTTGAAGACTTTCAGCTTGCCCGTCGATGGCACGTGAGGGCCGCGGCACAAGTCCGTGAACTTGCCTTCGGAATACAACGACACTTCCTGGTCGGCCGGGATCGAACCGATCAGTTCCGCCTTGTAAGCTTCGCCGATGCCCTTGAAGTATTCGATGGCTTCGTCGCGCGCGACCACCTTGCGTGTGACTTGCTCATCCTTCTTGGCCAGTTCCGCCATTTTCTTTTCGATTGCGACCAGATCTTCCGGCGTGAACGGGCGCTTGTAGGCGAAGTCATAGTAAAAACCGTTGTCGATCACGGGACCGATAGTCACTTGCGCTTCCGGGAACAATTCCTTGACGGCATACGCCAGCAAGTGGGCCGTCGAGTGGCGGATCACTTCCAGGCCATCGGCGTCCTTGTCCGTCACGATCGCCAGTTCCGCGTCTTGCTCGATCAGATAGGAAGTATCGACCAGCTTGCCGTCGACCTTGCCGGCCAGGGCAGCCTTGGCCAGGCCGGTACCAATATTGGCCGCAACCTGGGCCACGGTGACCGGACCGTCAAATTGACGGGCGGAACCATCGGGAAGTCGGATTGTAAGCATATTGATCTCCATATCGGCGCTGGCGCCAGGTAAAACTGCAATGTGATGGGTAAATAACTGAAAGGAAAACGCAGACGCAAAAAAACGCGGACTAGCCGCGTTTTTCACTTTCTTAAGACAAAGGAAACCCGTTCGACTAGCGTCACTCCCAAAGCTTGGTAGTAGTTCGCGGTGTCATAACCGGTTTTACCTTTCTCTCTAACTGCATTCTGGTGGGCGGTGAGGAATTCGAATCCCCGACCCCTTGGATGTCGACCAAGTATTCTAACCAGCTGAACTAACCGCCCGTAAAACTTTTGTTGATCATTGTATTTCAAATGACCGCTTGCGGCTTGCGCCAGCTTAAAACTCTTGAAAACTGCTTACTGCTAAATTCTGGTGGGCGGTGAGGAATTCGAATCCCCGACCCCTTGGATGTCGACCAAGTATTCTAACCAGCTGAACTAACCGCCCCGAAGACCAGCATTATAGAGAGGCTTTCCCAGAATGACAAGGGCTCTTTTACAGGAAACTTTAATCATTTCTCGGGGCGTCAGCCCCCTTTATATAGAGAGGGCCCGGCACACGCGGAATGCCGCTAGAATCGCGGCATGAACTCCACCCTATTCGCCTGGCTGAAAACCCTGAGCCGCATCTGCGGTTTTGAAACGGCCGACTCTTTCCCGCCCGGCCACCCGTATGCGCGCACGCGCTGGGATGCTGCGTATTTCGATATCGCCTCCGACGTAAAACCCGACGAGATGGAACAGCGCCTCTGCGCAGCCATTGCCAACACGCCGAGCGTCTTCGCCTACATCACCAATCCCACGCCGCGCATGCAGCGCGCGCTGCTGAACGTGATCCACGACCGGCTGCGGCGCCAGCCCGGCGCGGGCGCCACGGACCTGGTCTTGTTATTGATCAATGCCTACGCCAGCGAGCACATCATGGAAGCCGTGCCTGGCCTGCGCGCCCTGATCTTCAACACGGAACATGAAGAGACGAACCTGCGCGTGCATGCCATCCTGGAACTGCTGGTGGGTACGCCGCGGGGACTGGATGTGATCGACATGTAATCGTCACGCGTGATTGGCAGGCACATAGCGCGCCCGCAATCGCATGAACGGCGTTTCCACCAATCTATATAAGAGCCAGCCCGTGACGATGCTGACAGCGATACTGGCAAGTATCGCCGGCGCACCGTCCGGCCCGTAGCCAAAGTCTTGCAACAAGGGCCGCAGCAGAATGCACAGCTGCTTGTGCAGCAAATAAATCGCATACGACCACAGGGCCAGGCTGGCCGCGCCCGGCACGCGCAGTTGATATAAAACACTGGCAGGACTCAGCGCGGCGATCAGCAATAAGGTAAAACTGGCGGCCAGGGCCGGATAACCGAACACCGTCACCCAATAACCATAGTGATCGGCGAGGAACACATAAAACATCAGCGCCGTGCCAAAGATTCCCGCCAGCAAGGTGCGATTGCCATAGGATGTCAGGCGCAGCCAGGCGCCAGGGTGGTAGTTTTTCAGCAGCGCCAGCGCCACGCCCGCCACCAGCTCGTCGAAACGGCACCACGACGCGTAATAAATGTATTTGTAATAGCCGAGGCCGCCTCGCGGCACGTGCACGTATTCATCCCACAGATAAGCACGCAGCAGCATGCCGACGATAAAGCTGGCGGCCACGGCCACCCACGCCCACAGCAGCGACTTGCGGCAAGCCGCGATCGCCAGCGCCACGGCCGGCAGCAGCACGTAGAACTGCTCTTCCACGCACAAGGACCACGCATGGGAAAACGCCGTGCCCGGCGTCAGATTGATGTTTTGCGTAAACGTCAGGAATTTCCACAGGGGAAGTAGCGCGCTATCGCCGCGAAACGCAGGCCACAAATAATACAGGGCCAGCACGGCATAGAAACTGGGCAAGGTGCGCAGGAAACGGCGCGCATAGAAGTGCGGCAAGGAAAAGCCTTGCTCGCTGCGCAAGGCCGCAAAGATCTGGTTGCCGATCAGGTAGCCGCTGAGGGCAAAGAACAGGTCCACGCCCGTCCAGCCGATTTCTCCCCAGAAACCAAAGGCCCCGCCCTCGCTGACGAACAACAAATAATGGTTCATGAAGACCAGCACGATGGCCAGCGCGCGCAAGGTGTCGAGGCCGTACAGGCGGGAAGGATGGGACGTACTGGTCATGGAATCGGCAAGGGAAAACAACATTGGCGCCGATCATGCCATGCCGGGATGGGCGATGGGTACATTCCTGGCGACATTTTTACGGGTGCCGCTGCGAATCCCGCTAAAATATGCCGACCCCGCTTTCCCTTCCCTGATACCAATAGGATATGTCCAGCATGAGCAGCGCACTCCACTTCAAGTCCATCAACTACACGGGCCAGGGCAGCGGCCCGCGCCTGATCGTCACCGGCGCCGTGCACGGCAATGAAACCTGCGGCACCAAGGGCATCCACCGCGTGATGGCTGAACTCGACAGCGGCGCCCTGTCCATCGTGGCCGGCAGCGTCACTTTCGTGCCCATCACCAACCCGCTCGCTTACGCCAAGGGCGTGCGCAGCGGCGACCGCAACCTGAACCGCAACCTGTTCCCGAACGACGATCCGCAAGATTTCGAAGACCGCATCGCCAATTGGCTGTGCCCGCTGCTGGGCCAGCACGACGTGCTGCTCGACTTGCACTCATTCAATGCCGACAGCCAACCCTTCGTCATGGTGGGGCCGCGCAACAATGATGGACCGCTGCAACCTTTTAAACATGAAGAAAAGGAACGCGCGCTGGCGCGCCGCCTGGGTGTGCGCCGCTTCGTCGATGGCTGGCTGCATGCGTATGGCCAGGGCGTGCAGCGCCGCCTGGGCAATAGCGACCAGGTGGGCCTGGTCTTGCGCTACGGCGTGGGCACGACCGAATACATGCGCTCGACGGGCGGCTATGCGCTCACCCTGGAATGCGGCCAGCATGCGGACCCGGCCGCGCCGGATGTCGCTTACCGCGCCATCATGAACACCTTGGCTTTCCTCGGTTTCATTGACGCGCCGCAACCGGAAGCCGTCGCCGACGCTGACATGGAAGCGCTGAACATGGTCGTCGTGCACGACAAACTGCATGCAAGCGACCGCTTCATCAAGACCTGGTCCAGCTTTGACAAGGTCAAACAGGGCGAGCAGATCGGCGTGCGCGCGGACGGCACGCCCGTGACGGCCGAATTCGACGCCTATATCCTGTTTCCGGACGTCAACGCGGCGGCCAATGCCGAGTGGTATTACCTGGCGCGGGTTGCCAGCAGCTTTTGATTAGTGCCCGACCGACTTGGAGAACAAGTTAATGACGAGCACGCCGGCAATGATCAGCCCCAGGCCGATCAAGGCTGGCGTGTCCAGGCTTTGCTTGAACCAGAACCAGCCGACGGCGGAAATGAGCACGATGCCCACGCCCGACCAGATCGCGTACACGATGCCGGTAGGAATGACCTTCAAGGTCAGGGACAGGCACCAGAAAGCGATGCTGTAGCCAACCACGGTGATGACGCTGGGCCACAAGCGGCTGAAGCCCTCGGACGCCTTCAAGGCGCTGGTGGCGATCACTTCGGCGATGATGGCGATGGCAAGGTAGAAATACGTCATGGCGAGACTCATGCTGGCATCCTTTATTGGGGGCTGAGCAGTTTCAAGCCCAGGATGCCCGACACGATCAGGGCGATGCAGGCGATGCGCGCGGCGCTGGCCGGCTCGCCCAGCACCATGATGCCGAAGATGGCCGTGCCGACGGTGCCGATGCCCGTCCAGATGGCGTACGCCGTGCCCAGCGGCAAGGTGCGCAGCGCCAGACCCAGCATCACCACGCTGCCCAGCATGGAAATGGCCGTCAAGACGGATGGCACGAGGCGGGTGAAGCCGGCACTATATTTGAGGCCGATGGCCCAGCCAATTTCCAGCAAGCCCGCCAATACCAGAATGATCCACGCCATACTTTTCTCCTGAGGCGGCAGGGTCGTCCCCGCCATGCAGCCCCGTCATCGAGCGGGGTCGTCCCCACAGGAGCAAAAGGAAAAGTATACCACCGGGTGAAAAGGCTTGCCGCCAGCACATTTTTCTAGTGCGGCCGCTCCAATCGAAAGTTGCCAAAAAACATGCTGATGGCCGCATAATTGGCGCATCCATTCACTCTCGGGAACAATGATGCTACTTCTGGCCCAGATTCTTACCGCCCTCATCCTGCTGCTGCACGTGCATATCGTGCTGCTGGAAACCGTGCTGTTCGATGCGCGCGGACGCAAGGTGTTTGGCCTGTCGAAGGAAAAAGCGGAGATCGTGCGTCCCGCCATGTCGAACCAGGGTTGCTACAACGGTTTTCTCGTCGCGGCGCTGGCGCTGGGCTTTTTTCACCCGGACGCGGCCATTGCCCATGCATTTACCGTGTTCGGCCTGGCGTGCATCGCCGTGGCCGGCGCATGGGGCGCGGCCACCGTCATGACGCGCATCCTCTACCTGCAAACGGTGCCTGCCGTCATCGCCTTGCTGCTGTTCCACTTCGCCTGATCCCCGCCGGGGCGGCCAGCCGGCCGCCCTACCCCACTCCGTGCCGCCGGCGCATACCCCAAATGGGTGATGTTTCCAAAAAACATGCCCGATACAATTCCTTGTAGCAAAGATACCACCAGACACATGGTGGCAAGTCACCGTCCACAGGGAAAATCATGCAAGCAAATCCAACCACCTTTGCCGTCACTTTGCTCGGCTGCCTCATGCTGTCCGCCTGCGGTGGCGGCGGCAGCGCCGACAGTGGCTCGGGCGGCGGCTCCACCAGCGCCAGCGGCGGCACCTCGTCCACCTGCCAATACAACAATCTGATCAGCGATACGGAACGCAAGCAGGCCAGCGCCTGCGGCATCCAGGTATCGGGCAACTACGCCCAGGCCGATTCCGGCTATGACAGCGTGATCGCCGCCTGCAAGCAGGGCGAAAAGGCCATGGCGGATACCTACTACAGCGGCACGTACCAGAAAATGGTCGACTACGCGCGCTCCGTGAGCAAGGAACTCGGCTGCGGGCAAAACAACGGCACCACCTTGCCCAACAACACCGTGGCCAGCAACTACAATTTCTGTGTCAAAAGCACCACCGTCAATGGTAAGCTCAGCTATGAAGGCGCTTGCTACGGCCCCGTCAAATCCGGCGAAGGGGGCTGCGGCAGCGGTTATAACTATGTGAGCCAGTACGCCAGCCTCAGCACGTGCACTTCCGGCGGCAAAAGCTGGCTGGAATCGCGCTAGGGAAGCCGGGCGGCCGCTGCCAAGGCCGCCCGCGCCATGCCTTGTCCACCGCTTGCCGCCATGAGGATCGCCAATGACGCCATCGCTCGCCGTCGCCAGCCAGGCACTGATTACCCTGATCTATGAAGCGGCCACACAACATATCCAATGGCAAGATTTCCTTGCCGCCTTTGCACGCCAGTTGAAATCGCACGCGGGCTTGATCTGGGCCAATGATTTCAACAACCGCTCGGTCGACGTCCAGCTGCCCGGCAGCGGCCTGTCCGCCACCTATGGCTTCGAAACGGATGCCATGGCCAGCTTTGCCAGCTATTACGGCGCGCGCAATGTCTGGCTGGAAGACGCCACCCTGCACCACGAAGGCGCCGTCGTCACCGGCTCCATGCTGTTTCCCGACCATTGCCTGAAGAAAACCGAATACTGGACGGACTGGCTGCGCCCGCAAGACATCTTTTATACGGCGGCGGCCATCGTCGAATTGCGCGCCGAGCGCTCCACCAACGTCACCGTGGTGCGCCGCGAACGGGCGGGCGCCTACGAGGCGGGCGAGCTGGCGCTGATCCGCAGCCTGATGCCGCATTTGCAGACGGCCTTTGCCCTGCAACGCAAGCTGCGCCGGCTGGAAGTGCTGTCCCGGAGTTCCACCCAGGTGCTGGAATTGCTGCCGTTTGGCGTGCTGCTGCTCGACGCCACGTCGCAATTGCTGTACGCCAACGAGCGGGCGCTGGCCATGACGGCTGCGACGCGGCTGCTGCAGTTGCGCGAAGGCGCGCCCCTGTATTGCCCGCGTGAAGCGGACAACGGCGCGCTGCGGCGCATGCTGCACGAGGCGGCGCAAACGGGCACGGCGGCGGCTGGCGGTCCCGGCGGCGTGCTCAACCTGAGCGGCTTGACGGGCGAACAGCTGCGCCTGCGCGTCACGCCCCTGCCCTCCTGGCACAGTCCGTTCGGCTCGGCCAGCGCCATCGCCGTCTTTCTCAGCGATAGCAGCGACCTGATCACCTCCCTGGCCGCCACCCTGCGCAATTTCTATGGCATGACGGTGGCCGAGGCGCGCTTGACGGAAGCGCTCGTCAACGGCTATTCCCTGCAGGAATACGCCGAACGCCAGCGCATTTCCATCCACACGGCGCGCACGCAGATCAAGAGCGCCACCGCCAAGGCCGGCGCCCAGCGCCAGGTGGACCTCGTGCGCATCGTGTTGACGGGCCCGGCCGTGCTGCAGCGCAATCCTCTTCCCGCCTGAATCCGTTCAAAAACGCGCGCCGCCAGCACGCTTTTCATTTATATCGTAATATGGCGATATTAAAATTTGGAAAATACGATATATACATCGCTGAAAAGCGAATTGTATGTTCAGGAGAAACAATATGGATATCGACGCCATCCACAAGGCGCTGGCCAATCCGGTGCGCCGGCAGATTTTGCAATGGCTCAAGGAGCCGGAACAGCATTTCCAGGAGCAGGACCACCCGCTGCACCTGGGCGTGTGCGCCGGCCTGATCGACCGCCGCCTGAACCTGTCGCAATCGACGGTCTCGGCGCACCTGGCCAGCTTGCAAAAGGCGGGCCTGATTTCCGCAACCAAGGTGGGCCAATGGAGTTTCTTCAGTCGCAACGAAGCCACCATCCAGGCCTTTCTCGATCACATGCAGCAAGGTTTGTAAGCACAGCTTTCATCTCGATAACTCCGTCTCAACGCCGCCCGAGCGGCCCCAACAAGGAAATGACAATCATGGCAACTTTATTCGACCCCATCACCATTGGCAGTCTGCAACTGAAAAACCGCATCATCATGGCGCCGCTGACCCGTTCGCGCGCCGGCAATCCGGGCCGCGTGCCCAACGCCCTGATGGCCGAGTACTACACGCAGCGCGCCTCGGCCGGCATGATCATCTCGGAAGCGACGGCCGTCACGCCGCAAGGCGTGGGCTACGCCGACACGCCGGGCATCTGGTCCGAGGAACAGGTGGAAGGCTGGAAACACATCACCCGGGCCGTGCATGACGCTGGCGGCCTGATCGTGCTGCAGCTGTGGCATGTGGGCCGCATTTCCGCCCCAGTCTTCCTCGATGGCGACTTGCCCGTGGCGCCCAGCGCCGTCAAGCCGGCCGGCCACGTCAGCCTGGTACGTCCGAAACAGGAATTCGTCACGCCGCGCGCGCTCGATACGGAAGAAATTCCCGGCATCGTGGCAGCCTACCGCCTGGGCGCCGAAAATGCGAAAAAAGCGGGTTTCGATGGCGTGGAAATCCATGGCGCCAATGGTTATTTGCTCGACCAGTTCCTGCAAGACAGCACCAACTTGCGCACCGACAACTACGGCGGTTCGATTGAAAACCGCGCCCGTTTGATGCTGGAAGTCACGGACGCGTGCATCGAAGTCTGGGGCGCCGACAAGGTGGGCATGCACCTGGCGCCGCGCCGCGACGCGCACGACATGGGCGACTCGGACCCGCGCGCCACCTTCGGCTACGTGGCACGCGAGCTGGGCAAGCGCGGCATCGCTTTCATCTGCGCCCGCGAAGCGCTGGGCGAAGACCGCCTGGGCCCGTATCTGAAGCAGGAGTTCGGCGGCGTGTACATCGCCAACGAAAAAATGGACAAGGCGGCGGCCGAAGCCCTGCTGGCCAAGGGCGAAGCCGATGCCGTCGCCTTTGGCCTGTGGTTCATCGCCAACCCCGACCTGCCCACCCGCCTGCACAGCGACGCGCCCTTGAATCCGCTGAACCCGGACACCCTGTACGCGCCGGACGCTGCCGGCTACACGGACTACCCGGCGCTGGCGGCACAAGCCTGAACGGCAAGCTGAGCGGCACCCTGAAAGCCCCCTGAGCGGCACTGCGCCGCCTATTCCCCCCTGGCGGCGGACGCGACGATACCAACGCACTGACTGCGTGACGATCGCCGCGTCCGCCGCTTTTTTCGCTTCTTTATTGACGCCGCCGCGCCGTTCCCTCACCTTCAGCGCCATCGGCGCCGCGCCGGCCGGGCCGGACGGCGCGCCTGCACGCTGCTGAAGACACGGCGTATCACCTCGACCGGTACCGCGTGCTCGCGCAAATACGCTGTCGCCACCGTCCGCCCCAGTGCGTGGTGAAAAGCAACGCCCCGCTCGACGAGCTCGGCCATCACCTTATCCGTTCGCACATTCTCCCCATTCACCTCGTCGATGCTGTTTTTCATGCCATGGCTCCCTGTCGGGTGGATCAACACTGCATGAAGTTTTGACCACATTGTGCGCATTTAGTGCCCGACACGGAGGTCAAGCATCGTTAAAATAGCAGCAGCAACGGCCCCGACACCGCATGAATAGCGGCCTCGGCTGCTTGTCGCCATCGCCAGCCCCGTATAGAATGCCTGCGCAGAATTTTGCTTCAAGGAAAATGGCCACCAGCGCCATCCCATTAAGAACAGTGTCACTGAAGGGTATCAATGGACGATTTATTTGTACAAGCGGGCGACTTGCCGACCTGGCACCAGCGTTGCGCGCTGCGCGTGCTGCACCTGTTTGGCTGGCGCATGCGCTTCCGTCCCCTGCCGGGGCCGCGCGGCATCGCCGTCGTCTACCCGCACACGTCCAACTGGGATTTCATGGTGGGCCTGTTCGGCAAATGGGCGCTGTCGCTGCCCTTCCGCTGGCTGGCCAAGGATTCCCTGTTCCGCGGCCCCATGGGCAAGGTGCTGCGCTACCTGGGAGGTGAACCCGTCGACCGCAGCACCACCAGCGGCACCATTCAGCGCCAGGCCGAGCGCATGCTGGCCGCCGACTGGTACTGGCTGGCCATCACGCCGGAAGCGACGCGCAGCTACCGTCCGAACTGGAAAAGCGGCTTTTATCACCTGGCCGTGGCGGCCAAGGTACCCTTGCTGCTGGTGTACATCGACTACCCGAACAAGGTGCTGGGCGTCGTCGACCATTTATATTTGACGGGCGACAAGGAGGCCGACATGGCCGCCATCGCCGCCGTGTATGCGGGCCACCAGGGCTTGCACCCGGAAAAGGCGGCGCCCATCGTGCTGTCGGAGCGCCGTCCCGGTTCTTAATTCAGTCCCATCAACACCACACCGGCGGCCGTCAAGGCCACGCCGGCCACGCGCAGCATGCGCTCGGCCAATACCTGGCCCAGGAAACGTCCCGTACCCAGCAAGACAGCCGAGGCCAGCATGAAGCCGCACGCGGCCGAGGCGGCCGGCAATTCCTGGCCATGCGCATTGCCATGCGCCAAGGCAAACACGCCCACCAGGCCCATGCCGAGCCAGTTCGGCAAGGCCAGCGCCAGCGCGATGGCCAGCCCCACCAGCGCCACCGTGGCGGCGATGCCCGTTTCCAGCCCCGGCACCGTCAATCCCACCATGCCGGCCAGCGCGCCCAGCAGCATCATGCCGAGAAAAGTGGCGGGCTGGGCCAGGCCGCCGCGCTGCTGGCCGCCCCAGATGCCCACGCCCAGCATGGCCAGCAAATGGTCAATGCCCGTGAACGGATGGGCGAAACCGGCCAGGAAGCCGGCGTTCTCGCCATGACCGGGATGGGCCATGGCGGGCAAGGCCAGCAGGCACAGCGCCGCCACGGCGGCCGTTTTCTTCATCAATCTTGCGCTCATTGCAGCTCCTTGCCTGGTTGATCGAGCAAACCTTGCTCGCGGATAAAATCGATAACGACCTGCACGCCGTCGCCGCTGCGCAGGTTGGTGAACACGAAGGGACGCTCGCCGCGCATGCGCCTGGCGTCCTGCGCCATGATGTCCAGGTTGGCGCCCACGTAGGGCGCCAGATCCGTCTTGTTGATGATCAGCAAATCGGAACGCGTGATGCCAGGCCCGCCCTTGCGCGGGATCTTTTCGCCGCCAGCCACGTCGATCACGTAAATCGTCAAGTCCGACAATTCCGGGCTGAAGGTGGCGGCCAGGTTATCGCCGCCCGATTCGACCAGGATCAAGTCGAGATTCGGAAAGTCTGCTTGCATGCGCGCGATGGCTTCCAGGTTGATCGACGCATCTTCGCGGATGGCCGTGTGCGGGCAGCCGCCCGTTTCCACGCCCATCAGGCGCTCGGCAGGCAAGGCATCGGCGCGCAGCAGGATTTCCATGTCTTCCTTGGTATAGATGTCGTTCGTGATGACGGCCATGTCGTAGCGCTCGCGCATGCCCTTGCACAGCATTTCGCACAGGGCCGTCTTGCCCGAGCCGACGGGGCCGCCGATGCCTACGCGCAGGGGGTTTGAGGTAATCGATGTCATGTTGTAGTCTCTCGTGGTAGTGTTCAGGAGCGGTACAGTCGGCTGTACTGCACTTCGTGCCGCATCGACAGCAGCGACAGGCCAGGCGCCCAGTTGCCCATCTCGTCGTCTTGCAAGGTTTGCGCCGTGAAGGCCGCCGCTTCCAGGTCCGGCCGCAGCGACAGCAGCAGCCGCTGGCCCGCCACCTGCCCCAGCGGCACGGATTTCACGCAGACAAGCACCTGGTTTTCCGCCCACGCGAACAGCATGGCCAGCAGCGCTTGCTCGCGCGGAATGGCCAGCGCCGCCACGGCGCACGCATACGCCGTGGGCAGGGCCGCCTCCGGCTGGCCCTGCAGCATGTCGATCAGCACGCCGTCGGCCACGCCCAGCTCGGCCAGCAATTTGGTCAGCGAATATCCCATCTGGATGGTTTCGGCGCGAAATTCCGCCGTGTCGCGCGAAGCGATGAAACGCTCGCTCCAGCGCTGCACGGCGTGCAGATCCTGCGCTTCGAAGGCTTGCATCAAGCGCCAGCACAGGGGCGCCTCCCAGCGCGCCACCACCTGCGCCAGATGCCGGGCGATCCATTCGCGCGCCGTGACCGCATCCGTCACCAGGTTTGACTCCAGCGCCGCTTCCAGCCCCTGCGAATAGCTGTAGGCGCCGATCGGCAAGGCCGGGCTGGCGAACTGCAGCAAATGCAGCAGGGCCGATGCCTGCATCATGCGGCGCCTGGCGCGCCCGGCGTATCACCGGGGCGGTGGATCTTTTGCCGCAGCGGCACGGGTGCCAGCAAATGCTGGCCGTGGCCGTCGTGGTGGCCATGGCCGCCGCCATACGCGCCCGCCTCCGGCTCGAACGGCGCGCTTTCTTCCGTCACAGTCGCTTGCAAGCCTTCCAGCATCTCCTTGAGCACCACGTCCTTGCGGATGCGCAAAAAGCCGTCGCCCACCTGCGCCTGCGTGTGGCGGTTCCCAAGGTGGAAGGCGCAGCGCAGCAAGGTATGCGCATCCGCACACTGCACCAGATAGGTCGGTTCGCGCGCGGCGACGATCTGCACCACCGTTCCTTCCGGCCCCGTCATGCGTTCGCCGTCGCGCAGCACCGTGCCGCGCACGGTGAACACGGCGACATCCTCGCCATTCGACAGCACGGCGCGCAGCCGGCATTTTTCGCGCTGGTCGTAGGGCAGCACCAGTTGGGCGACGGCGGCGCGATGGTCGTCTGCCGTCAGTTTGGTATGCAAAGTGAGCATGCTTGTCTCCCGCCTAAAATAGAAAATAACGCTGCGCCATCGGCAGCACGGATGCCGCCTCGCACACGAGCAGCTGGCCGTCGGCGCGCACGGCGTAGGTTTCCGGGTCCACTTCCATGTGCGGCGTGGCGCTGTTGTGGACCATGTCGGCCTTGCGCAAGCCGCGCATGTTCTTCACGGCGATGACGGATTTATTCAGTTTGAGCTGATGGCCGATATCGAGCTCGTAGGCCGCCTGCGAGACAAACGTAAACGACTTTTTCAGGCCGCCGCCGAAGGCGCCGAACATCATGCGGTAGTGCACGGGCTGGGGCGTGGGAATCGAGGCGTTCGGGTCGCCCATCTGCGCGGCCGCGATCATGCCGCCTTTTAAAATCATCGATGGCTTGACGCCGAAGAAGGCCGGCTTCCACAGCACGATGTCGGCGATCTTGCCCGCCTCGAGCGAGCCCACCACGTGCGAAATGCCATGCGTGATGGCCGGATTGATCGTGTACTTGGCGATATAGCGCTTGGCGCGGAAATTGTCGCTGCGCGCCGTGTCGGGCGCCAGCGCGCCCCGCTGCACCTTCATCTTGTGCGCCGTCTGCCAGGTGCGCATGATCACTTCGCCGACCCGCCCCATGGCTTGCGAGTCGGACGACATCATGGAAATGGCGCCGATATCGTGCAGGATGTCTTCGGCGGCGATGGTTTCGCGGCGGATGCGCGACTCGGCGAACGCCACGTCTTCGGCGATGGCCGGATCCAGGTGATGGCACACCATCAGCATGTCCAAGTGCTCGTCGAGCGTGTTGACGGTGAACGGGCGCGTGGGGTTGGTCGACGAGGGCAGCACGTTGGCTTGCCCGACGGCGGCGATGATGTCGGGCGCATGGCCGCCGCCCGCCCCTTCCGTGTGAAACGTGTGGATGGTGCGGTCCTTGAAGGCCGCCAAGGTGTGTTCCAGGAAGCCGCCCTCGTTGAGGGTATCGCTGTGCAGCGCCACCTGGATATCCATGCGGTCGGCCACCGACAGGCAATTATCGATGGCGGCCGGCGTGCTGCCCCAGTCTTCGTGCAGTTTCAAGCCGATGGCGCCCGCGCGCACCTGCTCTTCCAGGGGCAGCGGCAAGCTGACATTCCCTTTTCCCATGAAGCCCAGGTTCATCGGGAAGGCGTCGCTGGCGGCCAGCATGGCGTGCAAATGCCACGGCCCCGGCGTGCAGGTGGTGGCGGCCGTGCCCACGGCCGGTCCCGTGCCGCCGCCCAGCATGGTGGTCACGCCGCTCATCAGCGCTTCCTCGATCTGCTGCGGGCAGATGAAGTGGATGTGCGTGTCGACGCCGCCGGCCGTGACGATCATGCCTTCGCCGGCGATGATTTCCGTCGCGCCGCCGATGGGGAGGGTGACGCCGGGCTGGATGTCCGGGTTGCCCGCCTTGCCGATGCCGAAAATCAGGCCGTTTTTCAAGCCGATATCGGCTTTAACGATGCCCCAGTGGTCGAGGATGACGGCATTCGTGATGACGGTGTCCATTACCTCGGCCGCGCAGCGCTGCGACTGGCCCATGCCGTCGCGGATCACCTTGCCGCCGCCGAATTTCACTTCTTCGCCGTAGATCGCATAGTCATGCTCGATCTCGATGAACAGTTCCGTGTCGGCCAGGCGGATGCGGTCGCCCTTGGTGGGGCCGAACATTTCGGCATACGCGCTGCGGGGAATGCTGGCCATCTCAATCCTTTCCCGGTGGAGTGTCTTGCAGTTCACCCATCACTGCCCCATTGAAGCCGTAGACCTTGCGCTCGCCCGCCAGCGCCACCAGCTCCACCGTGCGCTGCTGGCCCGGTTCGAAGCGCACGGCCGTGCCGGCCGTGATATTGAGGCGCATGCCATAGGCGCGCCAGCGCTCGAAGGCCAGCGCCGGGTTGACTTCGAAAAAGTGGAAATGCGAGCCCACCTGGATCGGCCGGTCGCCCCGGTTGGCCACCACCACGGTAGCCGTGGCGCGGCCCGCATTGAGGCTGATTTCGCCTTCTTCCAATTTGTATTCGCCTGGGGTCATAATATTTTCCTTCGTCAAAGCGCTCTACGCTGGCCGGCGGATCGCCGGCACCACACAGGCACGGCGCGGATGGCGCCCTGCCATGCAATCAAAACTACGGTATCGGGTGGTGCACGGTCACCAGCTTGCTGCCGTCGGGGAAGGTCGCTTCCACCTGGATATCGGGGATCATCTCGGCGATGCCGTCCATGACGTCGGCGCGCGACAGAATTTTTGTGCCGTCCGACATCAGCTGCGCCACCGACTTGCCATCGCGCGCCCCTTCCATGATGGCGGCGCTGATCAGGGCCACCGCTTCCGGATAATTGAGCTTCAAGCCGCGCGCCAGGCGCCGTTCGGCCAGCAGCGCGGCCGTAAAAATGAGCAGCTTGTCTTTTTCGCGGGGAGTCAGGTCCATGGTTTTCCTTGCGCTTCTTTCCTGATTAAGTGTTCCAGATGCGGGGCACGACGGCGTCGCGTCCCAGCATGGCGGGACGCAGCAGCTGCCAGGCGGCCAGCATGATGCGGCGCGCCGCCTCGCTGTCGCCGCACAGCAGGCGCACCACCACCAGCGCTTTCATGTGTGTGGCGCCAAACGCGGCGCCGGCCGGCACGGCGATCTCGCGCACGGCCGCCAGCACGGCGGGAGAAACGGGCATGCCGACGGCGATCAGGGTGGCGCACACCGTGTGGCCCCCCAGTCCCAGCGGGCTGACCATCAGGGCGCCGCCGGCGGCCAGCACGCCCTGCTCCCACCACAGCAGCTTGCCGCCGCGGCGTATCTGCACCTGCTGGCTGATGCTGCCCGTGTTGAACATTTCGCCCGAGGCGCTGCGGCCCAGGCAAACGATGTCGCAGCCGATGTAGCGGGCGTCCGGCGCCAGTTCCACCTCGTGGCGCAGGCGCACGCAAGCCTGGTCAAAGAAGATGCTTTCCTGCGGCAGCCACTCGATGGCGGCGCCGCTGCCGGCGCGCAGCACGAGGTGCTGGCCCGAGACATGGCCGTTCGCGCGGTACCACTTGGCGGCGCCCGGCGACGTGAGCAAGGCGTGCGCGCCCTCGCCCACCGTGGCGTCGACGGCCAGCTGGTCGCCGCCCACCACGCCGCCGGGCGGATGGATGATGATGGCGTGGCAGACGGCATCGCCTTCCGGATACAGGGGCTTTTGCACGCGCAGGGGGCCGCTGTGCGTGCGCTCGACGAGGCGGCTGACGCCATCGTGCAGCGCAAAGCCCAGGCGCAAATGCGCCTGCCAGGCGCTGTGCGCGCTGGCGGCAGTAGGCGTTGCGAAATGTGGGCTATCTGGCATGCACTGCAATCGTGTAAATAACGATCTACAAAGCAGGATGCATGCCAGCGTCAAAGGGAAGAAACGTGAGAATCATGCACCGCATTGCGGCGCCCGCACCATATCAGTGCAATTACAATGCAGGCGCGGCGCGGGGTGTGCTTATGCCGACACGGCTGCCGACGCCACCGTCAGCACACGCCGTTCGCGCAGCAGCGCCGTGAAGGCTTCCGCGGCCAGGGGGCGGCTGAAATAATAGCCCTGCATTTCGTCGCAGCCGTGCTCCGTCAAAAAATCCACCTGTGCGCGCGTTTCCACGCCTTCGGCGATGACGCGCATGTCCAGGTTGTGCGCCAGCGAGATGACGGAACGGGCGATGGCCGCATCGCTGCTGCTGGTGGTCACGTCGTCGACAAACGATTTGTCGATCTTCAGCACGTCGATGGGGAAGCGTTTCAGGTAGCCCAGGCTGGAATAGCCGGTGCCGAAGTCGTCGAGCGAAATGCCCACGCCGATATCCTTCAGGCGCGTCAGGGCCGCCACCGCCTTGTCCGGATCGCCCATCACCGTGCTTTCCGTGATTTCGATGCCCAGGCAGGCGGGCGCGATGGCGTATTTGCGCAAGGCCGCCTCGACGAACGGCACCGTGCGGTCTTGCGCGAACTGCTTGCCGGACAGGTTGACGGCCACCTTGATGCTGCCCAGGCCCGCGTCGTGCCAGGTGCGGATTTGCGCGCAGACGCTTTCGAGCACCCATTCGCCGATGGCCGTGATCGAGCCATATTCCTCGGCCAGCGCGATGAAGAGGCCCGGCGGCACCTTGCCCAGCACCGGGTTATCCCAGCGCAGCAAGGCTTCCGCGCCCAGCAAGGCGCCCGTGCGCAAGCACATCTGCGGCTGGTAGTGCACTTCGAATTCATCGCGGCCGATGGCGCCGCGCAGCTGCTGCTGCATCGCCAGGCGGGCGCGGATGTCGCTGCCCATGCGCTCCGTGAAGAAGGCGTAATGGTCGCGCCCCATTTCCTTGGCGCGCACGAGGGCCGTGTCGGCGTGGCGCAGCACGTCGTCGAGGCTGTCGCCATCGGCCGGGCACATGGCGATGCCGATACTGGTCGTCAGCGCCAGGCGCTCGCCATCGACGCTGAGTTCCTCGCGCAAGCCGGCCAGGATGGTTTGCGCCAGCGCAAGCGTGCGCCCCAGCAGGGCATCGTCCTGCAGCAGGATCTGGAATTCGTCGCCGCCCTGGCGCACCACCGTGTCGCCTTCGCGCACGCAGCCGGACAGGAAACGCGCCACCACTTGCAGCGCCTTGTCGCCCACGGCCTGGCCGTGCGAATCGTTGATGTTCTTGAAGCGGTCCAGGTCCAGGCACATCAGCACCACCTGCTGGCCGTCGCGCAGGGCGTTCGCGCGCGCCTGTTCGAAGCGCTCGCGCAGCAGAACGCGGTTCGGCAAGCCCGTCAACGCGTCGTGGTAGGAGAGGAAATCGATCAGATGCTGCTCCGCCTTGCGCTCGCTGATGTCGAGGAAGACGCCGATGTAGTTGACGACGGCGCCGTCGGGGCCGTGCACGGTGGAGACGCTGAGCAGGCAGGGATAGGTGTCGCCGCTCCTGCGCCGCGTCTGCACCTCGCCCGACCAGCAGCCGCTGCTGCGCAAGCCCTGGCGCAGGGCCAGCAGCACCGCCTCGCCCGTGTATTCGGCGTGCAGGCGCAAAATGTCCGTGCCCACCACTTCCTGCGCCGCGTAGCCGGTGATGCGCGTAAAGGCGGGATTGGCCGTGACGATGACGCCGGCCGGATCGGTGATCAGGATGGCGTCCTGCGTCGCTTCGAAGACCTGGCCGGACAGGCGCAGCAATTCTTCATTGGCGCGGCGGATCTGCACTTCGCGCGCCAAGGTGCTGGCCACCTGCTCCAGTTCGGCCGTGCGTTCGGCCACGCGCCGTTCCAGGTTGGCGCGCTCCTGCGCCAGCTGCAGCTGCGCCCGCGCCAGGCGCACGTGGGCGTCCGTGCGGGCCAGGATTTCCTCGGCCTGGAAGGGTTTGGCGATGAAATCGACGGCACCCAGCGCGAAGCCGCGCACCTTGTCGTCCGTGTCGTACTGGGCCGACAGGAAGATCACCGGCACCTGGCGCAGCGACGGTATCTCCTTCAGGCGGCGGCACACTTCAAAGCCGTCGAGGCCGGGCATGCGCACGTCGAGCAGTATCAGCTCGGGCGGGCGCGCCTGGGCCGTCCACAGGGCCAGTTCGCCGTTCGGCGCCTGGCGCACCGCATAGCCGGCGCCGCCCAGCAAATCGCTCAACAGCTTCAGCGAAGCCGGCGTATCTTCAACGATCAGTACTTCGCCCTTCGAATTCACTTCCGAAAAATCGCGGTGCATGTAGCAGTTCTCTCAGCTTTGGATGAGGCGCGGCGGTCCGTTGCCGCGCTGGACAAGACATTTCTTTGCGATGAACTACGTACTATCATCATAATCTTTATTGCAATTTAGCACCATCCATCGGCGGCACTTAGTCCGTCTTTTCAGCGAATCCGATGTTGTCAGCCCACACTTTTCAAGCGTGCGCCAGCGCGCCCTCATTCTCCAGCAAGTCGCACAGCTGCCGGTATTGATGCTGGTCAAGCATCGCCTGCAGCGGCGCCAGCACGGGCGCGGCCGCCGGCGGCAAGGCGCCTAGCAGCAGGGCCACCCTGGCCAGGTTCAATTCGCGCAGCGCCACCAGCAAGGCGGCGCGCTCTTCCCCGGCCAGCAGCAGCAAGTCTTGCGCCCGCAATGCCGGCGGCGCCTCGGGCGCCGGCGCCTCGGGCAGCGGCACGGCCGCCGCCACGGGTGCCTCGGCCGCCTGCGCGGGTATGCTGAAACGGAAGGTGGCGCCCTGCCCCGGCATGGATTCCACCGTCAGTTCGCCTTTCATCAATTGCACGAATTCGCGCGAGATGGCCAGGCCCAGGCCCGTGCCATCCTTCGGTCCCGCGCTGTCGGCCTGCACGAAAGGCTCGAAGATGCGCTGCTGGTCTTCCGGGGCGATGCCGATGCCCGTGTCGCTGACGGCGAACGACAGGCGCCACGTGGCATCATCGCGCCGCTCGCCGCGCACGCGCAAGGCGACCTCGCCGCCGCCGGCAAACTTGACGGCGTTCGACATCAGGTTCAGCAGCACCTGGCGCAAACGCGTCGCGTCGAGCAGCACGGCCGCCGGCACGTCGGCGCAATCGAGGCGCAAGGCCAGCCCCTGCTGCTCGGCGCGCATGCCCAGCATGTCCATCACTTCCTGCAGCAGGGGCGCCAGCGCCACCACGGCCGTCTGCGCGTGCAGGCGCCCCGCCTCGCCCTTCGACAGTTCGAGGATTTCATTGATCAACGTCAATAAATGATTGCCGGAGCGGTGGATGATGGCCAGGTTGCGCTTTTCATCGTCCTGCATGTTCGGCGAGGCGGCCATCAGGCGCGAAAAGCCGATCACGGAATTCAAGGGCGTGCGCAGTTCGTGGCTCATGTTCGCCAGGAAGGTGCTCTTGGCGCGGTTCGCCGCCTGCGCCTGGCTGACGGCCACCGACAGGGCGCTCGTGCGCTCGGCCACCAGTTCTTCCAGGTGATGGCGGTGGCGCAGCAATTCCAGTTCGGCCTCGCGGTGCGCCGTGATGTCGTAGTTCGAACCCACCAGGCGCATGGGCCGCCCCTGCCCGTCGCGGAAGATCACGGCATCGGCCTTGATGTAGCGGATGGCGCCATCGGGCCACAGGATACGGTACTCGTGCGTGAAGGCCTGGCCGGCGCCCAGCGCGGCGCGCAGGGCCTCCTTGGCGGCCGGCACGTCGTCCGGCATCAGCGCCGCGCGCCAGATCGCCGCCGGCGCCATCGCGCTGTCCGCATCGGCCTTGAACTGCGCATACATCTGCTCATCCCACTGCAAGGCATCGTTGATGACGTTCCAGTCCCAGATGCCGATGCTGGCCGCGCCGGTGGCCATCTGCACGCGCTCCTCGCTGCGCTGCAAGGCGCGGTAGCGGCTGTCGAGCAGCGCCACCATGTCGCGGATGGAACGGTACAGCGTGCGCAGCTCGCCCAGGAACCACGCTTTCGGCGGCGTGCCGGCCGCTTCGCTCTGCCCTGCCTGAACACCGGCCGCATACTGGCCGATCGCCTTCAGGGGCTTGAGCATCAGACACCACATGAGCAGCCAGATGCTGGCCACCAGGATCACGTCGAGCGCCACGATCATGGCGCCGATGCCCAGCGCGCGTTGCCGCAGCTGCGCGTGCAGCAGGGCCGGCGTCGCATACACGGCCACGTTGCCGATGACTTGCCCGCCGATCGTCACGGGGCGCCGCTGCACCAGCCAGCCGGGTTCCGCGGACAGCGAGGCAAAACTGCCGATGGCGCCGGCCGCCGTGCGGCGCAGGACCAGCGCTTCCTTGCCGATGCCCGGCGTCAGGGAGCTGGCCACCAGGTCGCGCTTGCCCAGCGTGCTGCGCATGATGGCCTGCATCTGCTTTTCATCGAGATTCCACAAGGGCAGTTCGATGGCCACGGCCAGCTGGTCCGCGCTCAGGGCCAGGCTGCGGTGCAGCTGCTGCCAGCGCTGCTCGCGTTCGGACTGGTAAAACAGCACGGCAAACACCAGCAGCAGCGCAGTGACGACAAAGGTCAGCGCCACGCTGACGGCCAGCACGATGGAGACGCCGCCCAGGCGCGCGCCCTTGGATGCGTGAACCGTCATGCGTCTTCGCCCTGCGGTTCGCTGGCCAGCTGCGCCAGCAAGGCGCACAGCGGCTGGTACTGATGCTGTTCCAGCATGGCGGCGATGTGCGCGGCCAGCTGCGGCAGGCTGGTCGCCACGCCGGCCAGCACGATGGCGCTGCGCCGCAAGTCGAGGGCCCGCACGGATTCGAGCAGCGCCTGCCGTTCGGCCGCGCCCAATTGGCCCAGCGCCTGCTGCAGGTCGAAGGCGGCCGCCGGCACGCGCGGCGGCGCGGCGGCGGTGCGCTGGAAGCGCACGCCCAGTTGCTGCTCCAGCATGGCGAACAGGTGTTCCTGCTCGATCGGCTTGCGCAGGAAGCCGTCGGCGCCGGCGGCCAGCGCCTCCTGCTTTTCTTCCTCGAAGGCGGAGGCGGTCATGATCACCAGGCGCGGCTGCACCAGCGCCGGCTGCGCGCGCAGCCAGCGCGTCAGCGCCAGGCCATCCATGTCCGGCATGCGCCAGTCGCTGAGCACCATGTCGTAGCGCTGCGCCGCCAGCATGGCTTGCGCCTGCACGCCGCCCGCCGCCTCCTGCAGCTGGAAGCCCAGCGGCGCCAGCAAGCCGGCCAGCAGCTTGCGGCAGTTGTCGTCATCGTCGACCAGCAGCACCGTGCGCCCGCGCTGGCCCGCCGGCAGGCGCGCCACGCGGCCCGGCGCCGCCGGCGCGGCGGCAGGGCACTGCACGCAGGGGGCGCGCAAGTCGAAGTGGAACACGGAGCCGGCCCCCAAGGTCGATTCGACGCGCAGCTCGCCGCCCATCAGGCGCACGAATTCGCGTGAAATGGTCAACCCCAGTCCCGTGCCGGCCTGCGCCACGGCGCTGTCGGCCTGCACGAACGGTTCGAAGATGCGTTCCAGGTCCTCTTGCGCGATGCCGCTGCCCGTATCGCGCACGGCAAACGCCAGCGCCACCTGCCCATCCTTGTCTGCCTGGCAGGCCAGCGACAGGGTCACGCTGCCCTGCTCGATGAACTTGAGCGCGTTCGACAGCAAATTGAGCAGCACCTGGCGCAGCTTGGCGCCGTCGAGGCGCACCAGCGGCGGCACGCCGGAACGCTCCAGCCGCAGCGCGATGCCCTGGTCGCCGGAGCGCATGCGCACCATCTCAAGCACCTCGTCGAGCAAGCCGTTCAAGTCCACGGGCCCCGCTTGCAGCTGCATGCGGCCCGCCTCGATCTTCGACAATTCGAGGATATCGTTGATCAAGGTCAACAAATGATGGCCGGCGCGGTTGATGATGGCCAGGTTATGCTTTTCTTCCTCGAACATGCTGCTCGAATCGGCCATCATCTGCGAAAAGCCGATCACGGAATTCAAGGGCGTGCGCAATTCGTGGCTCATGTTGGCCAGGAAGACGCTTTTCGCGCGGTTCGCCGATTCGGCCTCGGTGACGGCCACCGACAGTGCCGCCGTGCGCTGCTGCACCAGCTCTTCCAGGTGGTCGCGGTAGCCGAGCAATTCCTGCTCGCTGTGCTTGCGCTCGGAAATGTCGACGATGCCGCTGCGCACCAGGCGCCGCCCTTCCATCGGCAAGCGCACCAGCCGCACTTCGCAGGGAAAGATGCTGCCGTCGGCGCGCCGCACATTGCGCTCGACCAGGATGGGTTCGCCCAGCATGGCGCGGCGCAGATGCTCTTCCATCATCAGTCCCAGCGGCAGGCCATCGGGCTGCTCGCCCGTGTACAGGTCGAACGGCCCGCGCGCCAGCAGCGCTTCGCGCGACATCCCCAGCATGCGCTGCGCGCTGCTGTTGGCGTCGATGAAGCGGTCCAGGTCCAGGTCATACACGACGATGGCTTCGGGCGCATGCTCGACGAGGATGCGGAAGCGCTGCTCGCTTTCGCGCGCATCGCTCTCGGCGCGGCGCAGGCGGCGGCGCTGCAGCA
Organism: Janthinobacterium sp. SUN211; assembly: GCF_030587315.1. Lineage (NCBI taxonomy): Bacteria > Pseudomonadati > Pseudomonadota > Betaproteobacteria > Burkholderiales > Oxalobacteraceae > Janthinobacterium > Janthinobacterium sp. SUN211. Next base: position 144,311 of record NZ_JAPWIC010000007.1, read on the forward strand.
GCAAGGCGCTCAGCATGCACGCCATGGCGAGAAATACGGCGCCGGCCGACAGCACGGCGACGCGGTGCTCGTGCCACAGCTGCGGCGGGCGGTTGAAGAACAGGGTGTGCGGCGGCAGCCGGCTGATATCCGCATCCCAGCGCTGCAGCTGTTCCCAGTCATACATGGGCACCGGGTGCGCCGGCGGCAGCAGGGCGCCCGGCGCGGCAGGCGCCTTGCCGGCCAACACGGCCAGCGACATCTGCGCCACCTGCTGCGCGGCCCGCTCGATGTGCAGGATGGAGCCGCCCAGGATGCCCTTGCCGACCGTCGCGTTATACATGCCAAAGGCGGGCACATTGGCCAGCCGCGCCAGCTGGGCCGCAAACTGCACCGGCGTGGCGATGTTGCCGTCCACGTCGCGGTTGACATTGCCCGCCACCAGCAGCGTATCGGCGGGCAAGCGCGCCACGGCCGCGCGCATCTGTTCCAGGGTCAGGTCATCGAGGTAGCGCATGGCCACCTTGCCCTGCCACGCCTGCGCCGCCTGCTGCATGTTGCGCTTCAGGGCCTGGTCGGCCTCGCTGGCGCCGACGGCCATGACGATGGTTTTGGTCTCCGGGAACAGCGCCATGGCTTGCGCCAGCGTGCCGGCAAAATCGACGTTCGCCTTTTGCTGCCAGATGGAAGACGGGCTGCCGGCCGGCAAGGCCTTGCCCGAAGTGTTAATCGCCAGCACGGGCACGCCGCGCGCCAGCGGCGCCAGGTCCGACAGCAACAAATCGAGCGCCGGCTGCTGCATGGCGATGATCAGGTCGGCCTTGCGGCCCATCATCTTGGTGTATCTTAAAAGCAACAAATCACGCATCTCATTGCGCAGCGCCGGGTCGCCCTGGGTATTCAGGTTCAGGTGCTCGACCATGATGTCTTCACTGGCCAGGCCCGCGGCGGCCATGGCGGCCACATAGGTGCGCGTGTACGATTCCACGCCGGCGCGGCCGTAATCGTAAGCGTTGAGGAACAGCACGCGCTGCCCCTGGTGCGGCGCCGCCGAGGCCGGCGTCGCGGCCGGCACGGCGGCAGGGGCCGCGGCAACACAGCATACCAGCAGCAATGCGCAGCCACAGCGGCGCACCGCTGCCCTGCCCAGCCCGCCGCCAGGCACCTCACGCATCCTTCGCCATGCCCATGCTCACCCCCGCCTGTCACCATGTTTCAACTATGCGCTGACTGCTCAGCCACCGACACTTACAAAAACATGATAACGTCAACTGCAGGGGCAAGTCTATTCCTTAGGGCAATCTTTTGGCGATTGCCATGTCTTTCTATATGACCCAGGCGCCGCCGGTCATCTGCTGGCTGAGCGCGGCATGAACTCTTGCTGGCGTGCTGCCAGCCATTGCGCTAGCATGGCCTTTTGCCCGGAAAGCGTCCATGACCATCACCCTGCGCCCCGCCCTTGATTCCGACATCGGCGCCCTGTGGGCCCTGCGCGCGGTGGCCGTGCGCGTCAGTTGCGCCACGCATTATGCGCCGGAGCAAATTACTGCGTGGACGGCTACACCTGTGCCGCGGGCGTATGCCGCCATGCTGGCCGCGGGTGGTGGCGTCGTGGCGATGCAGGGAGAAGCCATTGCCGGCTACGCCATGCTCGATGCGGACAAGCAGGAAGTGGAGGCCGTGTTCGTCGATCCGGCGCGCGCGGGACTCGGCATCGGCAAGCGGCTGCTGGCGGCGCTGGAGCAATTGGCGCGCGGACACGGCATTGCGCGTCTGCACCTGTCCGCATCGCTCAATGCCGTGCCGTTTTACCGGGCCGCAGGGTTTATTTCCTTGCGCGAGGAAGCGTATGCGCACCCCAGCGGCATCAGCCTGGCCAGCGTGGCGATGGAAAAGGCGCTGGCGGCCGCCTGAGCCTTCAGTCCTGGCCGGCTTCGGACTCGGCCAGGCATTGCTGCAGTTTCGCGATCAGGGCGCGCACCTCGTCGCCGCCCAGGTCCAGCGGGTCGCCTTGCGCGCCGACGGCGATCAGGCAGATGGCCGAGCCGTCGTACCAGGCGTCCAGGCGTTCCTTGCCCTCATTCATATTGCTCTGATTCATGTTGCACATCGCTCAGCAAATCGGCAGGCGCCGCGATGCTGGCGCGGCCTTGCGGCACGGGAAACACGAAAGCCAGCTGCTTATTCTCCGCCATGCCGGGCAGCCATTTAGCCAGAAAATCATCGAGCCCGATGGCACGCGGCTGAAAATCCACCCAGTCGCCGCTGGCGCACGCTTGCGCGAATGCCGCTTCCGGCCAGAATGGGATGGCGATCTTGCCGTCAAGCTGCGCCGTGGCCCAGCCGTCATGGTGCAAGCCCCACACTTCTTGCGTATCGGCCACCTTGCGCACAAAATAGGCATGGCGTTCGGCGGACGGCAGCCCCGCCACCTGCTTGAACTTGTCAGGATGCATGCTCGTCTCCTGGCTCGCCCCATACCCGCAACTGCGGCGTGCACCAGCCCGTCACCATGTCGAGGGCGTCCAGTATCACGTCTTCCAGCGGCCCTTCCTGAGCGCCGTCCTCCATAGACGGGCGCAGTTCCTGCAGCAAGGCGGCCACTTGCGCGGCCATCACGCCGCTTGCCTTGTAGCGCAGCAGGATGGCGTGCAGCGTCAATAACTCTGCCCTGGCGTCCAGCGCGGCCAGCAAGTCCTTGTCGATGTCGGCGATGATGGTTTGCGGCATCTCAATCCGCCTCCCACGCGATGGCGGCCGGCCGCGCCCCGCCTTTCTTGAAGAAAGCAACAAACGCCCGTTGGCATTCCTCCACCTCCACGCACCACGCTTCCGGATACTCGTCCACCTGGCCATTGGCCAACAGGTAGCTGCAGCCGCCGTCCGCCTCCTCGTCGCCCAGCGAGTGGTAACTGAGATCGTCTTGCCCCGACAGATACATCAGCCAGGCGTTGCCGCCATTGCGCAGCATGCACAGGGCCGGGCCCTGTTCCGCATCCGTGGCCAGGGTCAGCCACAGTTCGCACTGGGCCAGAGTTCGCGCCTCCTGCAGCGCCTGTTCCAGCGCAGCGATGGTGTCAACGGCGCGCGGTTCGCCATGCAGATTCAATTCCATCGTCATGCCGGTTCTCCACTCTTTTTCCCGCTCAAATCGTTTGTCGCCAGCGCCGTGCTCAGGTACAGCTTACCGCTCAGGTCTTTCAATAAGCTGCTCTGGCGCAAGCGATCCATCACAGGGCCCTTCACTTCGGCCAGGTTCAGGCTGATGCCGCGCTTGGCCAGCGCGCTGTTGAGTTCGATCAAGCCCAGCAAGGCCGTGCTGTCGATCTGGTTGACGGCTGACAACACCAGCACCAGGTGGCGCGCCGTCGGGTGGCCGCGCAATTCGTCTTCCACCCTCTCCGTCACGGCCTCGACATTGCCGAAGAACAAGCCCGCATCGATTCGCAGCAGCAAGACGTCCGGCAAGGTTTGCGCTTCATAGCGCTCCACGTTGCGGAAGTGCTCGCTGTTCGGGATACGCCCCAGCACGGCGATGTGCGGGCGGCTGGCGCGCCAGATCAGGGTGCCCATCGACAACAGCACGCCAATCACCACGCCCGCTTCCACGCCCAGCACCAGCACGCCGGCCGTGGTCGCCAGCAGGGCCAGCGCATCGCTGCGGTCGTAGCGCCACGACAGTTTCAAGGTATCCCAGTCCAGCAGGCTGGACACGGCAAAGATGATGGTGGCCGCCAGTACGGGCAGCGGCAGCAGGGCCAGCCAGCCCGTGGGCGCCACCAGCGCCAGCGCCAGCAAGCCGGCCGTGATGATGCTGGCCAGCGGCGTGTTCGCGCCCGCCTGGAAATTGACGGCCGAGCGCGAAATCGACCCCGTAACGGGGAAACCGCCCGACAGCGCGCTGGCCACGTTGGCCGCGCCCAGGCCCAGCAGTTCACGGTTGGTATGCAGTTTTTCGCCCCGTTTTTGCGCCAGGGTCTGGGCGGCGGACATGCTCATCAGGAAGATGATGAAGGCGATCAGCAGCGCTGGCGACAGCAAAGTGCGCCAATGGGCGCCGGAGGTGGCCAGGTTCAGGCCCGGCAAGCCGCTGGGCACGTGGCCCGTCGTCTGCACGCCCATCGCTTCCAGGCCGCCATAGGCGACGAGCGCGATGCCGGCCAGCACCAGCGCCATCGGCGCCAGGCGCGCGCCCACGTCGGCCGCCACCGGGTTCAGGCCGCAGCGCCTCAGCAGGCGCGACGCGTATCGCTTGGCCAGCCACAGGAACAGCAGGCCGGACAGCCCAAGCACGAGGCTCGGCGTGTGCCAATGGGGCCAGGTAGCGCCCAGGAGCGGCGTGATCTGCCCCCAGATGATCAATATCGCGGCGCCATTGCTGAAACCGCTGATCACGGGGCGCGACAAGAAACTGGCCATGAAGCCCAGGCGCAGCACGCCGCACAGCAGCAGGACGAGGCCGCTGATGAAGGCCAGCTGGGCGGCCAGCACGATATACAGGGAAGAGCCGGGGTCGGCCAGCGGCGCCAGGGCGGCGGCCGTCATCAGGGAAACGATGGCCATGGGGCCCACCGATTGCGTCATGCTGCTGCCGAACAGGGCGTACAGCACGGGCGGCAGGATGCTGGCGTAGATGCCCACCACGGGCGGCAAGCCGGCCACCAGCGCGTAAGCCATGCCTTGCGGCACCATCATCATGGCGACCACGATACCGGCGGTGATGTCTCCGGCCAACAGAGGACGCCGGTATTGCCTGAGCCAGAGCAGCATGAATGATCCCGAAATCTGAAAACCGAAGCCTATCATGCGACGAGGCCGGCTGACAGGGGGCACGGGATCAGTCTTGCAGCAATTGCGCCTTCACGGCATCGAGGATTTCCCCCGACAGGGACGCGTCATCGACGGAACGGGCCAGCACCATAGCGCCCACCATGGCGGCAAACGTGGCGATGGCCTGCTGGCGTCGCCGCTCCTGCGTGCAATCCGGCGCGCCGTCGGGCAGCAAGCCCTGCAGCAAGGCGAACTGCTGCTGCGTGGCCTGGGTAAACGCGGGACGCGCGCCGGGCGACATGCGCGCCACGTCGACGCCCATGGCTGCCGCCGGGCAGCCGCCGCCGGGCTGGTCGCGGTGTTTCGGGGTGAGGTAGTTGTCGATAATCGCCGGCAGCGCCCGCTGCGGGTCGCTGGCGACCTTGGCCCGCCAGCCTTCCAGCGACTTATTCAAGGCATGCTGGCACGCCTCGATCATCAAGTCTTCCTTGGACGCGAAATGGCCATAGAAGCCGCCATGCGTGAGGCCCGCGTTCTTCATCAGGTCGGCCACGCCGATGCCGTCATAGCCCTTTTCGCGGAACAACCTTGCCGCCACCTCCACGATGCGCTCGCGATTCAGCGCCGCCTGCTCCCTGCTCACTTTCATGCTGCCCTCCCACATTTATGTCAACCATCATATAACTTTGCACCCGTTTGCGCCACTCTGTTAGCAAGCGCACCGTTCGATGCGGGTGCCGCGCCGATACTGGATAGTCGTTTCCAGGGAGGCCAGCATGAACGAGAACAAGGACCAGTCCGCCGGCAATTTGCAGCGCAGCATCCAGCAGGAACAAGACGGCCGCGATGCCGCCAAGGCAGACAAACGGGATAGCAAATCCCCCGTGCAGACGGGGAGCCGCAGCCAGCCGGCGCCTCCCCTGCCCGCCCAGCACCTGGACAAGCCGGGCGTCGAAGGGCAGATGCAGCTGCAACCCCGTTTCCTGGCGCCCGACTACTGCGGCAGCGGCAAGCTGGCCGGCATGGTGGCCATCGTCACGGGCGGCGATTCTGGCATCGGCCGCGCCGTGGCCGTGTTGTATGCGCGCGAAGGGGCCGACGTCGCCATCATTTACCTGAACGAACACGCGGACGCCCACGAAACCAAGCGCTACGTGGAAGCGGAAGGCCAGAGCTGCCTGTTGATTGCCGGCGACGTGCGCGACCAGGGCTTTTGCCAGCAAGCCGTCAGCCAGGTATTGGACAAGTTCAGCCATATCGACGTGCTGGTCAACAACGCCGCCTTTCAGGAACACGCCGAATCGCTGCTGGAGCTGAGCGAGGAACGCTTCGACCTCACCATGAAAACCAATGTCTACGGCTACTTTCACATGGCCAAGGCCGTGCTGCCCCACTTGCAGCGCGGCGCGTCCATCATCAACACGGGCTCCGTGACGGGCTTGCATGGCTCGAAGCACTTGCTCGATTATTCCACCACCAAGGGCGCCATCCATGCGTTTACCATGGCGCTGGCCGGCAACTTGCTGGACAAGGGCATCCGCGTCAACGCCATCGCGCCCGGCCCCGTGTGGACGCCGCTCAACCCGGCCGACAAGTCGCCCGAGGACATCCGGCAATTCGGCGCGGACACGGACATGCGCCGCCCGGCCCAGCCCGAGGAACTGTCGCCCGCCTACGTCTTCCTGGCCTCGCCCGCCTGTTCCAGCTATATCAGCGGCATCGTCCTGCCCGTCACCGGCAGCGCAGGGGATTGAGCGATGGCGCGCGGGAACTTGCGCAAGACGGCCTGAACCACGCACCCGCTGCGGCAGCATCGCCAGGAAGATAAATGCATTGACTTTGGTCAAGCTTCTCGCTACGTTATGCACACAGCCTGCCACCCGGCAAGCCCTGTCATGCGTGCGGAAAAAATGGATGCCGAGTTAGATCAGCTTATCCTCAGCGGCGCCCCTGGCGGCGTTGTCATCACAAGCGAAGACCATGTCGTCGTGCGCTGGACGGCGGGGGCGCAGCGCATTTTCGGCTATGCCAGCGACGAAGCGCTGGGCCGCACGCTGTGGGAACTGATCTCGCTGCCGGGACAGGCCGAGGCAGGCCCGCTGATCGCCGAACAGCTGGCCCTGCACGGCAGCTACGACCGCGAATCGCTGCGGCGGCGCAAGGATGGCGAACTCATCTACGTCGACGTGGCTTGCCAAGCCGTGCAAACCGCGCCGGACGGCCCCCGCTACCTGATTTCCACCATGAAGGACACGACCTTGCTGAAGGCGGCGCGCGACGCCCAGTTCGTCGACGTGCGCTACCGCGTGCTGTTCGAATCGACGCCGGACAGCGTCATCATGGTCAATGCGACGGGCGCCATCGTGCTGGCCAACCAGCAGGCGCAGCATCTGTTCGGCTATGAAGAAGGCGAATTGAGCGGCAGGCAAATCGATAGCCTGCTGCCGCAGCGCCTGCGCCATGCCCACGTGGGGCACCGCGCGCGCTATTTCGACCAGCCGCGCACGCGCACCATGGGCGCCGACCTGGAATTGCTGGGCTTGCGCAAAGACAACGTCGAATTCCCCGTGGAAATCAGCCTGTCGCCCATCCAGACGGAGATCGGCACCTTCGTCATCAGCGCCATCCGCGATGTCAGCGACCGCCGCCGGGCCGAGCAAAAGTTCCGCGGCTTGCTCGAATCGGCGCCGGACGCCATCGTCATCGTCAACGGCGATGGCGAGATCGTGCTCGTCAACTCGCAAACGGAACGCCTGTTCGGCTACTCGCGCGCGGAGTTGCTCGGGCGCAATGTGGAAGTGCTGATCCCGGCCCGCTACGCGACCGACCATCCGCGCCACCGCCAGGCCTTTTCCACGGCGCCGCGCGCCCGCTCCATGGGCGCGGGCCTGGAACTGTACGGCTTGCGCCGCGACGGCACCGAGTTTCCCGTCGAAATCAGCCTGTCGCCGCTGGAAACGGAGGAAGGCATGCTGGTTTCGTCGGCCATCCGCGACATCACGGAACGCAAGCGCATCGAGCGCACGCTGAACGAACAGAAAATCGAGCTGGAACGGGCCAGCCAGGCGAAGGACCGCTTTCTCACCAGCATGTCGCATGAATTGCGCACGCCGCTGAACGCCATCCTCGGTTTCGCCCAGCTGTTGGCCAATGAAGCCCTGCCCGCGACCGCGCTGCAAAAGCGCACCTTCGTGCAAAACATCGTCACCTCGGGCCGCCACCTGCTCACCCTGATCAATGAAATCCTCGACCTGGCGAAGATCGAATCGGGCAGTCTGAGCCTGTCGATGGAAGCGGTGACGCTGCCCGCGCTGATCGAGGAAGTGCGCGTGATGGTGGAAGAGCAGGCGCAGCAGCGCCAGATTCACCTGGTGTTTCCAGCCTGCGAGGCGCTGACGCTCAGGGCCGACCATACGCGCCTCAAGCAAGTGCTGCTGAACCTGCTGTCAAACGCCATCAAGTACAACCGTCCGGCCGGCAAGGTGGAGCTGGAAGTCTCGCAGCCCGAGGCGCAGCGCGTGCGCATCGCCATCCGCGACACGGGCAAGGGACTGGACGATGCGCAGATGGCCGAGCTGTTCCAGCCGTTTAACCGCCTGGGACAGGAGGCGGGCAGCGAGGAAGGCACGGGCATCGGCCTGGTCGTCACCAAGCGCCTGGTCGAGCTGATGGGAGGCAACATGGGCGTGCACAGCTGCCTCGGCGTGGGCAGCGTGTTCTGGATCGAACTCGATACGATGGCTGCGCCGCCCGCCGGGCAGGCGGAAACGGAATGCCTGCCCGTAGCCGCCGGCGATGCCGTCGACGCCGGGGACGATGCCGGCGGCCAGGCGCTGCTGCTGTACGTGGAAGACAATCCGGCCAGCCTGCGCCTGGTGGAAGACATCGTCAGCTTCCTGCCCCACCTGCGCTTGATTTCGGCCACCGACGCGCGCCAGGGCATCGCGCTGGCGCTGGAACGCCGCCCCGACGTGATCTTGATGGATATCAACCTGCCCGGCATGAATGGCAACCAGGCGCAGCGCATCCTGCGCAACGATACGCGCACGGCGCACATCCCCGTCATCGCCCTGACGGCGAATGCCATGAAGGGCGATATCCGGCATGGCCTGGCCGCGGGGTTTTTCCGCTACCTGACCAAGCCCGTCGAAATCACCCTGCTCAACGCGGCCATCGAGGAAGCGCTGCAGCTGGCGCGCGCCGTCCTGCCGTTCAGGCAAGAGGACTGAAGGCCAGCTTTTTCATCGCCGCATCGAGTCCCTTCGCACTGCGCGCATAGCCATTCCACGGCGCGTTGCCCACGTCGAGGCGGCTGTGGACATTGCCCACGTTCCATTGGTCGCCCGCCTTCAGCTGGTCGAGCTCCTCCCAGGCCAGCGGCACGGAAATGCCCAGTCCCGAACGCGTGCGGGCCGACCAGGCGCACACGGTGGTGGCGCCCCGGCCATTGCGCAGGTAATCGATGAAAATCTTGCCGACCCGGTTGGCGGGACCGCTCTTGACGACAAACCGCGCCGGGATGTGCTGCGCCATGTGCGCCACGATGGCTTGCGAAAACGCCTTCACCGTCTCCCAGTCGTGTTGCGGGCGGATCGGCACGACCACGTGCAAGCCCTTGCCGCCGCTGGTTTTCAGGAACGCGGGCAAGCCCAGCTGCGTCAAAAAGGCCCGCAGCAGCACGGCCGCTTCCCGGATGGCGGGCCAGGCCACGCCCTTGCCCGGGTCCAGGTCGAACACCAGGCGGTTCGGCGTGTCGTAGGCGCTGGCCAGCGCATTTTGCGTGTGGAATTCCACCACATTCCACTGCGCCGCCGCCAGCAAGCCTTGCAGGCTGGCCACTGCCAGCATGGGCGGGTGTCCGGGGTCCAGCCGGGCATCGAGCTGTTTGACGCCGGGCATGGCCGACGACTCCGCATGTTTCTGGAAGAACAGCTCGCCGCCCACGCCGGCCGGCGCGCGCACGAGCGACACGGGCCGGCCGCGCAGGTGCACGAGCATCAGCCTGCCCACCAGCGCGTAGTAGCGCACCAGGTCGATCTTCCTGGCGCCGCTGTCCCTGTCGATGACCCGGTCCGCATGGCTGACCCTGAAACTGGCCGGCAAGGCGCCGTCCGGCGTGGATGTGTTCTGCATCGTCTTCTCCCTGTCGATCGGGCCGCCGCCGGTGACGAATTCCTGGCGCAGCCCACATTTGAGCTTGACACCGTCCCCGGAACGGCGCGTGGCCTTGAGTCTAGGCCGCCGCGGCACCTGGCGCGGTACGCCAGCTAACAGAGCACCTGCCCCGGCAAATGTAAGTGTTTGTAATTAGATCAAATCGTTGTCAACGCGATTGCCGTGCGGCGCGTTTTTGGCACAGTGACAGGGGAAATGCATCTCCTGAACTACAACCCCACTTCTCGAGGAACTGCACCATGAAAAAAGTAATCGCTACTCTGATCGCCGGCTTGTTCGCTACCGCAGCCTTTGCTCAAACGCCAGCCGTGCCTGCCAAGGCCGAAGCCAAGCACACCAAGGAAGTGGCAAAAGCAGAAGCCAAGGAAACCAAAGCCGTAGTCAAAGCCGATGCGAAAGAAGCAGTCGTCGCCGCCGATGCCAAGGCCGATGTCGCCAGCGCCAAGGCCGACGCAGCCGCCACCAAGGCAAAAGCCCATCACAAAGCGAAAAAAGCCAAAGCCAAGGCTGACGAAGCCAAGACTGAAGCGACCGCAGCAGCAGCCAAGTAAGTCCCTCCGCGCATTTTCAGCGCCACACAAAAAGACAGCTTCGGCTGTCTTTTTGCATTTTCATGCCGCCTTCCTCAATGAACGTCGCTTAAATCACCTGATTGTAAGAAAGTGTAAACAAGGTCAACCATAACCTTTCGGGGCGCGTTTTCTGCTCAGTGACACGGGAATCATCCCGGCACCAACAGACATACCAGACAAACCACCACAGAGGACTGCACCATGAAAAAAGCAATTGTTACCCTGATCGCCGGCCTGTTCGCTACCGCAGCCTTTGCCCAAACCCCTGCCGCCCCGGCAGCGTCGGTCCCCGCCAAAGTGGAAGCGGCGCACACCAAGGCTGTCGTCAAAGCCGACGCCAAGGAAGCGCAAGCCGTCGTGAAAGCGGATGCAAAAGAAGCGAAAGCCGTCGTCGCCGCGAAAACGGAAGTGGCCAGCGCAAAAACGGAAGCAACTGCCACCAAGGCCAAGGCGCACCACAAAGCCAAGAAAACCAAGGCCAAGGCCGACGCAAAACTGGCTTCGGCCACCGCTGCAGCGCCAGCATCTGTACCAGCGCCAGCAGCCGCCAAGTAATCATCGACACACCATCACTTACCACTTGCCAGGAAAATAAAATGAAAAAAGTTATCGCTACCCTCATCGCCGGCCTGTTCGCTACCGCAGCCTTCGCCCAAACCCCTGCCGCCCCGGCAGCGTCGGTTCCCGCCAAGGCGGAAGCGGCCCACACGAAAGCCGTCGCCAAGGCAGAGGCCAAGGAAACCAAGGCTGTCGTGAAAGCGGACGCCAAGGAAGCGGTCGTCGCAGCCGATGCGAAAGCCGATGTCGCCAGCGCCAAGGCCGACGCCAAAGCCACCAAGGCCAAGGCCCATCACAAGGCCGGCAAAGCCAAGGTAAAAGCGGATGCGGCAAAAGCGGACGCCGCAGTTGCTGCCACACCGGCAAAGTAAGCCAAATGTAGCCACGCAAGCGCATCCGCCGGGTCTGCGCTTGCGTGGCCACTTCGCGTACCAGGGACAGCTTCGGCTGTCCTTTTTGCTTGGCGCTCGTGCGGCGCGCCTTCACGCAAACTTCATCGAACAGGCCAGCTTGCACACGACAAAACGGCGCAATTGGGCGACACTGGCAATCCGACCATCGCCACGAAAGCTGTCCATGCGCCGCCTGCCGTTTTCACTATTGAGCGCCCTCTTCCTGACGTGCCCTGTCCTGGCGCAGGACAACGCCCCCGCCACCCTCGATCAAGTCCTGCAAGCCCAGGATGGCGACAGCCATGGCGACTTGCGTGCCGTCGTCGTGCTGCGCGACGGGGCCATCGTCGCCGAGCGCTATTACAACGGCGAGACGGCCGACACCCTGCACGACATCCGCTCGGCCGGCAAGAGCATCACCGCGCTGCTGGTCGGTGCGGCCGTGGCGCGCGGCCAGCTGGCGACAACAAAAACGGTGGGCGGCTACTGGCCCGAAGTCGCTGCCAGCCCGGCGGGCAAGGTCGTCCTCGACGACTTGCTGACCATGCGTTCGGGCCTGGCCGCCTTCGATGAAGACGAACACTCGCCCGGCAATGAAGACAAGCTCGATGCAGCGCCCGAGCCCGCCGCCTTCGTGCGCGGCGTGCCGGCCGCAACAAAGCCGGGCAGCATCTACCGCTACAACTCGCTGGGTTCGTACATTGCCGGGCGCGTGGTGGAAAACGCCAGCGGCGCCGACCTGGAAGACTACGCCGCCAAGGCGCTGTTCGCGCCGCTGGGCATCACGCGCTGGAGCTGGGGCCGCGACGTGGCACGCCACCCTAAAGGCCAGGGCAACCTGTCGCTGCGCGCGCGCGATACGGCAAAAATCGGCCAGATGGTGCTGGACGACGGCGTATTTGACGACAAGAGAGTGATCGACGCCGCCTGGCTCAAGGCAGCGCTGGCGCCGCGCGTGGCCATCGGCGCCGTCGACCGCTATGCCGACAGCTACGGCTATTTCTGGTACGCGAAGACGCAGGACGTGGCCGGGAAAAAGATCGCCGTGCATTTCGCCTCGGGCAATGGCGGCAACAAGATCTACGTGATACCGGCGCGCCGCATGGTGGTGAGCATCGCATCGAGCGCCTACGGCAAGGGCTACGGGCAGCGCCGTTCGGAAGACATCCTGAAAGCCATTTTGGCCGCGGATGCCACGCAGATGTAAGCGATTGTAATGACCGTCAACGCAAGCGTCCGGGGGTGCGTTTTATGCTCAGTGACACGGGAATCATCCCGGCACCAACAGACATACCAGACAAACCACCACTGAGGACTGCACCATGAAAAAAGTAATTGCTACCCTGATCGCCGGCCTGTTCGCAACTGCTGCCTTTGCCCAAACGCCAGCAGCTCCCGCAGCCTCGGTTCCCGCCAAAGTGGAAGCAGCCCACACCAAGGCCGTCGTGAAAGCGGATGCCAAGGAAGCGCAAGCCGTCGTGAAAGCGGACGCCAAGGAAGCGAAAGCTGTCGTCGCCGCGAAAACGGAAGTCGCCAGCGCAAAAACGGAAGCTGCCACCACCAAGGCCAAGGCGCATCACACTGCGAAAAAAACCAAGGCCAAGGCAGATGCCAAACTGGCGTCGGCCACCGCTGAAGCAGCGCCTGCAGCAAGCAAGTAATCCAGTCCATCAGCACCCGATTTTTATTCGCACCATTACCTTATAGGATTTCATCATGAAAAAAGTTATCGCCACCCTGATCGCCAGCCTGTTCGCCACCGCCGCTTTCGCCCAGACGCCAGCCGCACCTGCAGCACCGGCCGCTCCAGCAGCTTCTGCCGCCGCCGTCGCACCAGCAGCCAAGGCTGAAGCGCCAGCCGCCGTCAAACCGGCCGCGCACAAGAAAGCCAAGCATCACAAGGCGAAGAAGGCAGCACCGGCAACGCCAGCAGCTCCGGCCGCAGCGGCAGCTTCCGCACCAGCAGCAGCGCCAGCCAAGTAATCGGCGCCATGCAGGCAAAAAAGACAGGGGCTTCCCTGTCTTTTTTTTCGTCCGCTATTTCGTACTCTCTTTCGTCCGCTTATTTCGGCATCAAGACCGTGTCAATGACATTGATCACGCCATTCGATTGATACACATCATAGGTGCTGATGTTGGCGCTATTGCCGCCCTCGTCCATCACGACGATGTTGTGCATGCCGTTCATGGCGAACATCAGCTTGCCCCCGCTGGCCGTGGGAAGGGTCGCCTTACCATCATGCATCTTGATCTCCTTCGCCAGCGCCTTGAAGTCGTATTTGCCCGGTACCACGTGATAGGTGAGGATTTTCGTCAGGGTCGCCTTGTTTTCCAGTTTCACCAGGGTGTCGACGGTGCCTGCCGGCAGCTTGCCGAAGGCCGCATTCGTCGGCGCGAACACGGTGAACGGGCCCTTGCCTTTCAAGGTATCGACCAGGCCGGCCGCCTTGACGGCAGCCACCAGGGTCGTGTGGTCGGCCGAATTGACGGCGTTGTCGACGATGTCCTTGCTGGGATACATGCTCTGGCCGCCCACCATGGTCGTCATGTCGGCGGCAAACGGGGCGCTGGCGGCCAGCAGGGAAGTAAAGGCGGTGACAAACAGTGCTGCGGGAATAAAGGTGCGCATGATGGTATCTCCTGGATGACTGCATTTGCGTGATTGCAGGAGTACTTACGCGGCCTTGCCGCAAACGGATTCAACTCGCTGAAAACAAAAAAACGGCGCCGTGCAAGCGCACGACGCCGTTTTGACGATGTTTTCCTTGCCGCGGGCCGGACATGCCAGCCCGCGGTGCCGGAAATCAGTTGGCCGCCACCTGCGGCTCCGTCTCACCCCAGCCGCCGCCCAGGGCGCGGATCAACGCCACCGTGGTGACGGCGCGGTTGCCGCGCAATTGCACGGCATTGCGCTCGATGGCCGCCAGGTTGCGCTGCGCGTCCAGCAGATCGAGGTAGCTGGAACGGCCCGCGTCGTACAGCTTTTGCGCCAGGTCGGCCGAGCGGCGCGCCGAAACGACGGCTTCGTCGATCTGCTGCGTCTGGCCCGACAGGATGCGCAGGCCGGCCAGGTTGTCTTCCACCTCGGCGAACGCCACCAGCACGCTCTGGCGATACGTCGCCACCGACTCTTCCAGCTGCGCTTCGCTGCGGCTCACGGCAGCTTTATTGCGTCCGCCGTCGATGATTGGCATCGACATCAGGGCGCCCAGCAGCCAGGAGCGGCTGCTCCACTTGAAGATGTCCGAGAACGTATCGGACGCACCGCCACCGGAAGCGTTCAAGGTCAACGCAGGGAACATGGCCGATTTCGCCACGCCGATGCGCGCATTCGACGCTTCCATGGTGCGCTGCGCCGATGCGATGTCGGGACGGCGTTCCAGCAGGGACGACGGCATGCCGGCCGGGATCACGGGCAGGAAGCCGCTGTCCTGCAGCGGGTTGACGGTCGCCGTGAAGCTGGCGGCCGGTTTACCCAGCAAGACGGCCAGCGCATGTTCGCTGGTCGCGCGCTGGCGCTGCAGGCCGATGGCTTCGGCGCGCGTGGTCGACAGCTCCGTGCGGGCACGGGACAAATCGAATTCGCCGATGTCGCCCAGGTCATAGCGGCGCTGGTTCACATGCACGCTTTCCTCGCGCAGGCTCACCGTCTGGGCCAGTGTCGCCAGTTCCGCATCCGTGGCGCGCAGCTGGAAGTAGGTTTGCGCCACGTCGGCCTGCAAGGACAGCAGCACCGAGCGGTAAGTCGCTTCCACGGCCAGCGCATCGCTGCGCGAGGCGCTGACATTCGATGCCACCCGGCCGAACAAATCGACTTCGTAGCTGGCCGTGAGATTCGCCTGGTAGACATTCGTCGCGGCCACCGGCGCGCCGTTCGGCAAGCCGAGCGACACGGCGGAAGCGCGGTTGCGCTGGCCGCCCACGTTCACGCCCACTTGCGGGATGCGGTCCGCTTCGGCGATGCCGGCAATCGCCCTCGCCTGCTTGACGCGGGCGGCGGCGACGGCCAGGTTGGCATTGGCCTGCGTGGCTTCGCTGATCAGGCTTGTGAGGGCCGGATCATTGAAGGCCAGCCACCACTCGCCGCGCGCCTGGCGCTCGGCTGGCACGCCCTGCTTCCAGCGCGTGCCGTCCGCCGCCGTCTGCACTTCCTTGAACGCCGTCGGCGTCTCGATCTGCGGCTGCTTGAACTCCGGCGCCGCGCAGGCGGCCAGCAGCACGGCTGCGGCCATGGCGGTCAGCACAGGCTTGACGCGCCAGATGATTTCCTTGGTTTTCAATATATATCTCCTTCCAGGTTCAATGCTGGCGCGGCGGCAGGCTTGGCGGCAGCATCGGCTGGTTTTTTCTCAAAACGCTGCGCCAGGGTGCGCAGCAATACATAGAACACGGGCGTCAGGAACAGGCCGAAGAAGGTCACGCCCAGCATGCCGGCGAAGACCGCCACACCCATCGCATGGCGCATTTCCGAACCGGCGCCGTGCGAGAACACGAGGGGCACCACGCCCATGATGAAGGCGATCGACGTCATCAGGATCGGACGCAGACGCAAGCGGCACGCTTCCAGCGCCGCTTGCACGACGGTGCGGCCATGCTCTTCCAGTTCGCGGGCAAATTCCACGATCAGGATCGCATTCTTCGACGCCAGCCCCACCAGCACGAACAGCGCGATCTGGGTAAACACGTTGTTGTCGCCACCGGTCAATTTGACGCCCAGCAAGGCGCACAGGATGGACATCGGCACGATCAAAATCACGGCCAGCGGCAGGGTCCAGCTTTCATACTGGGCGGCCAGCACGAGGAACACCAGCAGCACGCACAGAGGGAAGACATAGATCATCGTATTGCCGGACAAGATGTCCTGGTAGGTCAGCTCCGTCCACTCATACGAAATCCCCTGCGGCAGCACTTCCTTGGCGATGCGTTCCAGCGCGGCTTGCGCCTGGCCGCTCGACACGCCAGGCGCGGCGCCGCCGTTGAAATCGGCTGCAGCATACGCGTTGTAGCGCTGTACGCGGTCCGGACCATAGCTATCCTTGACGCGCATCAACGACGACAGCGGGATCATTTCGCCTTTGTCATTACGCACTTTCAGCTGCGCGATATCCTGGGCATGCGAACGGAACGCGGCATCGGCTTGCACGCGCACCTGGTAGGTGCGGCCAAACTGGTTGAAGTCGTTCACGTACAGCGAACCGAGGTTGATCTGCAAGGTCTGGTAAATCGTTTGCAGCTGCACGCCCATCTGCTTGGCTTTCACGCGGTCGACGTCGGCGAACAGCTGCGGCACGTTGATCTGGTAGCCCGAGAACACGCCCGCCAGTTCCGGCGTCTGGTACGCTTTCGCGGCCAGCGACTGGGTGGCGTTGTACAGCGCGTCGTAACCGAGGTTGCCGCGGTCTTCGATCATCATCTTGAAGCCGCCGATGGTACCCAGGCCGTTGACGGGCGGTGGCGGGAAGACCATGATGAAGGCGTCCTGGATACCGCCCAGGCGCTTGTTGATCTCGGCCGCGATGGCGCCGCCCGACAATTCCTTGCTGCTGCGTTCGTCGAACGGTTTCAGGGTGGCGAACACGATGCCGGCGTTCGGCGCGTTGGTGAAGTCGTTGATCGACAGGCCGGGGAAGGCGATGGTCGATTCGACGCCAGGCACCGACTTGATGACGTCGGACATGCGGCGCACGACATCTTCCGTGCGGTCCAGCGAAGCGGCGTCAGGCAATTGCGCAAAGCCCACCAGGTATTGCTTGTCCTGCGCTGGTACGAAGCCGGCCGGCACGGACTTGAAGGTGAAGATGGCGGCAACGACCAGCAGCGCATACACGCCCAGCGACGCGCTCTTGCGGCCCAGCACGCCCTTCACGCCCGCTTCATAGCGGTGCGAAGCGCGGCCGAAGAAGCGGTTGAACCAGGCGAAGAAGCGGCCGAAGACCATGTCCATGCCGCGCGTCAGCGCGTCTTTCGGCGCATCGTGCGGTTTCAGCAGCGCGGCCGACAGGGCTGGCGCCAGGGTCAGCGAGCTGAAAGCGGAAATCACGGTCGAAATGGCGATCGTCAGCGCGAACTGGCGATAGAACTCGCCGGACAAGCCTGGCACGAAGGCGATCGGCACGAACACGGCGCACAGCACCAGGGCGATGGCGACGATAGGACCGCTCACCTCTTTCATGGCCTGGATGGTGGCGTCGCGCGGCGACAAGCCTTCCTCGATGTTGCGCTCGACGTTTTCCACCACCACGATGGCGTCATCGACGACGATACCGATGGCCAGCACGAGGCCGAACAGCGACAGCGTGTTGATCGAGAAGCCAAAGCCCAGCATCACGGCAAAGGTACCGACAATCGACACGGGAACGGCCAGCAGCGGAATGATCGAGGCGCGCCAGGTTTGCAGGAAGATGATCACCACCAGCACCACCAGGGCAATCGCCTCAAGTAAGGTATGGATCACGGCTTCGATGGACGAGCGCACGAACTGCGTGGGGTCGTACTCGATGCGGTATTCCACGCCTTGCGGGAAGTCTTTCTTCAGTTCGTCCATCTTGGCGCGCACGTCGGACGACAATTGCAGCGCGTTGGCATTCGGCGCTTCGAAAATACCCATGCCGACGGCCGGATTATTGTTCAGCAGCGAACGCAGCGAGTAGCTGTTGGCGCCCATTTCCACGCGCGCCACGTCTTTCAGGTGCGTGACGGCGCCGTCGGCATTCGTGCGCACGATGATGGCGCCGAATTCCTCGGGCGTCTGCAGACGGCCCTGGGTATTGACGGTCAGCTGGAAGTCCGAGTTTTTCGCCGGCGAGGCGCCGATGACACCTGCAGCCACCTGCACGTTCTGCTCGCGGATGGCGTCGACGACGTCATTGGCCGTCATGCCGCGCGCCGCTACCTTTTGCGGGTCGAGCCAGATGCGCATGGCATAGTCGCCGGCGCCGAAGATCTGGATGTCGCCCATGCCGGGCAAGCGTGCCAATTGGTCCTTGACGTTCAGCACCGCGTAGTTACGCAGATACATGTCGTCATAACGCTTGTTCGGCGAGACCAGGTGCACCACCATGGTCAGGTTGGGCGACGATTTGACGGTCGTCACGCCGATCTGGCGCACTTCCTCGGGCAGGCGCGGCAAGGCGCGCTGCACGCGGTTCTGCACCTGCGTCTCGGCCTGCTCGACGTTGGTGCCGATCTTGAAGGTCACGGTCAGCATCATCGCGCCATCAGACGTGTTTTGCGAGGACATGTAGAGCATGTTCTCGACGCCGTTGATCTGCTCTTCGAGCGGCGCGGCCACGGTTTCGGCGATCACTTTCGGGTTGGCGCCCGGGTATTGCGCGCGCACCACCACGGATGGCGGCACGACGTCGGGATATTCGGAGATGGGCAGGCCGAAAATCGACAGCAGCCCGGCCACGAATATGACAATCGACAGCACCGCCGCGAAAATCGGCTTGTCGATGAAAAAGCGGGAAAAATTCATGTTTATTCCTTGGAAGTCGATGCTGCTTTCGCGGCGATCTTGGCGTCTTTTACTTCAGGTTTTGCGGGAGCGACAGGCGCGGTCGGGTCGAAGTCCATGGCCACCATCTGCGGCGTCACGGGCGCGCCGGGACGCACGCGCTGCAAGCCGTTGACGACGATCTTTTCGCCAGCCTTCAAGCCTTCGCGCACCACGCGCAAGCCGTCCGAATTCGGGCCCAGCTTGACGGCGCGGTATTCGGCCTTGTTGTCGGCGCCCACCACGTACACGTATTTGCGGCTTTGATCCGTGCCGACGGCGCGGTCGCTGATCAACAGCGCCGTGCTTTGCGCCTGCGGGCCATTGCCGCCGTCGAGCTGGATGCGCGCGAACAGGCCCGGCACCAGCTGGCGCTCGGCGTTGGCGAAGGTGGCGCGCATGCGCACGCTGCCCGTGGCCGGATCGAGCTGGTTGTCGACGAATTCCAGCTTGCCTTCATGCGGGAAGCCCGTTTCATTGGCCAGGCCCACCTTGACGGTGACGGGCGTGCCCTTTTGCGCCGTGCCGGCCACGCGCAGATACGTATCTTCATCGCCGTCGAAGCTGGCGTAGATGCGGTCCGTCGACACCACGGAAGTGAGGATGGCGGAAGCGTCGATCAGGTTGCCGACGGTGATTTCCGCCTTGCTGACGCGGCCGCTGATCGGCGCCTGCACCTGCGTGTACGACAGGTTCAGCTTGGCCGCTTCATAGGCGGCTTGCGCCGAGCGGGCATTCGCGTCCAGCTCTTTCAAGCCCGATGCCTTTTCATCGAATTCGCGCTGGGCGATGGCTTTTTCCGCCAGCAGCTTTTCAGCGCGCGACAGTTCCAGCTTGGCCAGTTCCGCCTTGGCGCGGGCCGAGGCGGCCGTGCCTTCGGCGCGCGACACTTCGGCCTGGAATGGGCGCGGGTCGATGACGAACAGCACGTCGCCTTTTTTGACTTCGCTGCCCGGCTTGAAATTGACGGCCGTGATGAAGCCGCCGACTCGCGAGCGGATTTCCACGCGCTCGATCGCTTCCAGGCGGCCCGAGAATTCCTGCGTTTCCGTGATCTGTTTTTCCACCACGGCGGCGGCCGAGATGGGCGGGCCGCCGGCCGCTGGCGCGTCGGGCACCTTGCTGTTGGCCGAATCGCAGCCGGCCAGGCTCACGGCCACCAGACCTGCCAGCGCGAGCGAGGCAGCCAGGGGCTTCAGCAGAGTGGAAAATTGTTGAACGTTTTTCATTTTATTTCCCTGTTTTATGAAAATTTCTAATGGTATGGGCGGCAGGAAGCAACCCAGCTTAAAAAGTGAATGGTGGTGCCATGGCGCCCGACGGCGCTCGATCAAAGGTAAACAGGCCGCCAGCTGCTTAAAAGCGGACGGGGACGACGAAGCTGGCTGTGCGAACGCACAACTCAGGCAGGAAGGGAACTACACTGCGTAGTGTAGCAACCAAAACTCAAAAAGTAAACTGATTAGTGTAAGTTTTTTTGCGGTGCCGCGGATGGCGGCGTCATGACTCGGGCTCCTGCCCCAGTCCGGCGACGAAACTGCTAATTTCGCTCAATACCTGTACCTTGCACGCGCACTCATTGCGGGCGGTGGCGTCTTGCAGCGGCGCGGCGGCCATGCGCCGCACGGTCGTCTTGATGCCGCAGGCGATCAGTTTGCTGCCGTATTGTTCAGCCTCGTCGCGCAATGGGTCGTCTTCGCTGGACAATATCAAGGCTGGCGGCAGGTTCTTCAGGCGGCTCGACTGCAATGGCGACGCGTACGGGTGGGTACGGTCAGCGGCATTCGGCAGGTAGCCGCGGTAGGCGGCGGCACACTGGTCCGCCACTTCGGCCAGGTCGGGACAGGTCGGCAAGGAGCGCATCGAGCAGGTCGACAGGCCGGGGTCGAGCATGGGCATGATCAGCACCTGGCCCGCGAGGGGCGGTCCGCCCCGGTCGCGCGACATCATCGCGCATACGGCGGCCAGGTTGGCGCCCGCCTCGATGCCCGACACCACCATCTGCTTGCCCGTCCAGCCCAGCTTGGACTTGTTCTTTTTTGCCCACAGCAGCACGGCATGCGCGTCTTCCACGGCAGCGGGGAATGGCCGCACACGGGCCAAGGTGTAGTTCGCGGCCAGCACCACGTGGTCGGGGTTGCTCAGCACGAGGCAGCGCAGGAAGTCGTCCGCGTCGTCCAGGTCGCCGTCGACAAAGCCGCCGCCATGGAAGAAGACCATCAGGTTCGGCTGCTTGGCACCCGGCACGCCGGCCGTGTAGACACGCGCGCCGAGCGCATCCTGCGCGCCCTGCACCTGGATATCGCGTATCTTCAGCGCCTGGCCAGGTGCCAGTTCGGCAGCGGTGTCGGCAAAACTCATTGCGCCACCACCGGCTGCACGGCAGCATCGAGCACCGTGTCGTTCAGGCACAACAGGGCGACGCCGCCCACTTCATGGGTCAGGGCGCTATAACCGCTGGCTTCGCTTTGCGCCGCCATCGAGTATGCATCCGTCGATACCATCGCGGCCAAAGCGAGCGAGCTCATAGCGAGAGCGAGCACTGCAAAGATTCCATTCCGATGAGCCATGATTTTTCTCCTGTGAACTTCCTGCGGCAATCACATTTATGCTGCAGTACAACAACTATAGACTTGATCTACAATCTGATAAAGAGTGCAATGACGAATTGATTGTTCAGGATTATGAATAATCAAGCATAAAGTGATAAGGAATCAAGTGAACAAGCTGCAAGCCATGGAAGTTTTCATCCAAGTCGTCGATGCGGGCGGCTTTACGCGCGCGGCGGAAAACATGCAGCTGCCGAAAGCCACCGTCTCGACCCTGATCCAGTCGCTGGAAGCGAGCCTGTCGGTTAAGTTGCTCAACCGCACCACGCGCCACGTCAGCATCACATCCGATGGCGCCGCCTATTACGAGCGCTGCGTGCGCATCCTGTCGGACGTGCGCGAGGCGGAGGAATCGCTGTCGCGCACGCGTTTGAGCCCCAGCGGGCGGCTGCGCGTGGATGCGCCCACGGCCCTGGCCAGCGAATTGATCATCCCCGCCCTGCCCGACTTCTTTGCCCGCTACCCGGACATCTCGCTGGAACTGGGCTGCAGCGACCGCCCCGTCGACCTGATCGAGGAAGGCGTCGATTGCGCCGTGCGCGGCGGCGAATTGGGCGACCTGAACCTGATCGCGCGCCGGGTCGGCGTGCTGCACTTCATGACGTGCGCCTCGCCCGGCTACCTGGCACAGCACGGCACGCCGCTGCATCCGGACGACCTGGCGCAGCACCGGGGCGTGAATTTTTTCTCCGCCAAGACCGGTAAAACCTTCGATTGGGATTTCACGCGCGCCGGCGACCGCATCCAGATCGCCATGCCCAGCCATATCGCCCTGAACGACTCGAATGCCTACACGGCCGCCGGCCTGGCGGGCCTGGGCATCGTGCAAATGACGCATTTCATGCTTGCGCCCCTGATAGAACAAGGCAAAATGGTGGAATTGCTCAGCGAATGGGAATCCGACCCGCTGCCCATCCACGTGATCTATCCGCCCAACCGCCATCTGTCGGCCAAGGTGCGCGTGTTTGTCGAATGGGTCGCCGACATGTTTACCAACCACCCGGCCACGCAACTGAAAGGCAAGAGCAGCCTTCCCAGCGCGCGCGCCACCCAGACCGAGGCCCAGCCATGACCGCAGCAAGCACATCGCCGCACCCGCACCGCATCGTCTTTCTCGACCGCGACAGCCTGATCGCCACCGTGCGCCCGCCCGCCTTCGCCCACAGCTGGCAAGAACATGCGCACACCAGGGGCAGCGAACAGACGGTGGCTCGCCTGCAAGGCGCCACCATCGCCATTACGAATAAAGTGCCACTGCGCGCGGCCGAGCTGGCGCAGTTGCCGGACCTGCAAATGATCGCCGTGGCCGCCACCGGCACGGATATCCTCGACCTGGCTGCCTGCCGCGAGCGGGGCATCGTCGTGGCAAATATCCGCGACTATGCGCGCGCCACCGTGCCCGAACATACCCTGGCGCTGATGCTGGCCCTGCGCCGCCAGCTCGTTGCCTACCGCGCGGACGTGGAAGCGGGACTGTGGCAGGCGTCCGACCGCTTCTGCCTGTTCGGTCACCCGATCCGCGACCTGGCCGGCAGCCGCCTGGGTTTGCTGGGCTACGGCGCGCTGGGCAAGTCCGTGGCCCAGCTGGGCCGCGCCTTCGGCATGCAGGTGATCGTGCACAACCGTTCGCCCATCAATGAAGATGGCGTGAAGGAAGTGGGCTTCGACGAATTGCTGTCCGGTTCCGACGTGCTGAGCCTGCACCTGCCGCTGACGGACACCACGCGCAACATCATCGGAGCAAAGGAACTGGCGCGCATGCAGCCGACCTCGCTATTGATCAACACGGCGCGGGGCGGCCTCGTCGATGAAGCGGCACTGGCGGAGGCCTTGAAAAACGGCGTGATCGCCGGCGCCGGTTTCGACGTGCTGTCCAAGGAGCCGCCTCCGCCCGACAACCCGCTGCTCAATTTGCGCCTGCCCAACTTCATCCTCACGCCGCACACGGCCTGGGCCAGCGGCGAAGCCATGCAGAAGCTGGCCGACATTTTGATCGGCAACGTGGAAGCGTTCGAACGGGGTACACCGACGAACGTGGTGGCATGAGTCTGTTAAACGAGCTGGATGCACTGCTGTGCAGCGACGACGATGAATACGACCGCCTCGACCTGTTTCTCGAGGCGGACGAGCTGATCGGGCAACTGCAAGCGGCCGACGTGCCCGAGCTGCTGGCCCTGTGGCGGGCGCGCAGCCCGTGCTGGCAGCAGCGTTTCACGCAAGCGAGCAGCAACATCGACGGCGCCGTGCTGCGCGCCCTGCTGGCCGGTTTGCTGCAGATCAAGGAGCCTGCCCAAGGCGTGCTTGAATTGATGTCGCGCCTGCCGCCCGTCGCCGACAACTCTGCCCTCAGCGAGGCCCTGCTCGACTACGCCGTGCAAGCCTGGCATGCGGACCCGGCACGGCAGCGGCAAATCCAGATCAGTTGCTGGAGCTGCGGGCTGTCGGGCCGGCTGTTGAAGCGGCTGGGACTGGCGTCGTGGAAAGACGCGGGCTTGTAGGAACTACGGCGCGGCAGGCCGCTCGAATGAAAACCCCGGCGCATACGCGTGATAGCCATCGAAATCGCCCTTGCCGATGGCCGCGCCGGCGCTGCGCGCAATCGCATACGCCATGCTGAAGTGAAAATAGAAATTCGGCAGTATGTACAGCTGCAAGAATTCATCGGCCGGCAGCACGATGTCGGCGAAGCCGGCGCGGTCGCGGCAGATGCGGTCTGGCGGCCCGTCAAAGCGCTCCACGGGAATGTCCTTGAGGTAGCGCATGGTGTGTGCGATCTGTTCCTGCAGGCTGGCGGCGGCGCTGAAATCGGCCACGGCCAGCCCCGCCAGCGGACAGCAGCCGCGCAGGGAAAAGCTCACGGCCGCGCGCACTTGCTGGGCGAACGGCAGCATGTCGGGGTGCAGGCGCGCCGCCAGCATGTGCGGCGCGGTGCCGGTCTTGTCCAGCATGGCGGACAGCTGCGCCAGGGAACGGCAAAAGATGGCGGCCGGGTGGATGGGCGTCACGCCTGTCATGCCGAGCCTCCCGCCGCCGCATCGTACGCCACGGCCTGCTTCAGCACGCGGATCAGGCGGCGTTCATGGCGGCCCACGGCGGCCCAGTCCCAGGCATCGGTCTGACCAAAGTCCGGGTAAAGGGGCTGCCATTTTTCCGCGCGCTTTTGCGAATTTGCGCTCACATGCGACGCCAGTCCCTTGCCGCTGGACAGGCGCAGGTAGACGCGGATGACGCCCCAGCCTTCGCACACGTAACGGTAGGTGAGGCCGCCGCACTTGGCCGGGTCGAGGGCGATACGGCGCGGGGCAAAGTGCCCGGCCATGTCCGGGTAATGCACGGCCAGGAGCACCTCGCCGGCCCCTTCGGCTTCCAGCCTGGCCGCATACGCGCACAGCTCGGCAGGCGAGTGGAAATACAGCGTTTCCCTTTCCATCTGCGAATACGCCTGCGCCACGGCCGCGCCGGGCTTGGCAAAGATTGCCGCGGCCATGGCCGCGATGCCTGCTGTTGATAATGCCACTGTGTCTGCCTTTCCTGTTGCCTGATGGTTACGCCATGCGCCGCCATCCTAGCATGGCGTCAACGGCGATGGCGGCTGAAAAACTCCCACATGACCTCATTCGCATCGATGGCGCGCGTGGTCTTGCCGATGGGCAGGCCGACGTTGAAGGCATCGGCGCCCGGCCACGTGTGGCCGCCTTCCTTGACGGTGAGCAAGGCCACGCTGGCGCCAGCGGCGCCCTGCTCCAGCCAGCTCACTTGCGTGGCGTCGCCCGCGGGGCCAGGAAGCAGACGCGGCTGCGGCCTGGCACCTTCGATGCCGTTGTACTGGCGCCAGTAATCGAACGTATCCTCGGCGGACAGATAGCCGCCATCCTTGCCCCCATACGCGACCACCTTGTCGGCCGTGCCCTGTATCAGCAGCATGCCGACCTTGTCCGCCTTCTTGTGATGCTGCCGTACCGGTTCCGGCATGGGCGCCCCCACCGAGGCGACGGCGGCGAACTGTTGCGGCAGCTCGGCCGCCAGGCGCAGGGCAAAGAAACCGCCGCGCGACAGGCCCGTGGCATACACGCGCTGCTCATCGATGCGGTAATCCTGCTTGAGTTTGCTCAACATCGCTTGCGTAAAGCCGACATCGTCCGTGCCCGCCAGGTAATCCATGCCGAAGCCCACGTTCCAATCCTGCTTGATACCTTGCGGATACACAACGATGAACTGGTGCCGCTCGGCCGTCTTGTTCATCTGCGTGTACAGCATTTGTTCCGCCATGCTCATGCCGCCGCCATGGAAATTGAAGACGACGGGAAAGGTCTTTTGAGGCTGGCTTTGATACGCAGCCGGCGTGTAGACGATGTAGCGGCGCTTGTCGTCCTTGAGCTGCAGCGATTGCACCTGGGCCAGCACGGGCATGGACAGGCAGGACAGGATGAACAGGCTGACGGCGATTTTCATGGGCTTCCCTTCAAGTAAAAGAGCAGCCAGCATATGCAAGGGCAGGTGAAATCGCGGTGAAATCCGCCGACTTTATCGCGCCCGGGCCGGCACGATGGCGACACGGAACTGCGTCGCGCCCGGATGTAAAACAATGTCCCAGTGCATGGCTTTTGCCAGGCGCAGCAGCAGGTCCTGGCCATGCGCGAAACCGTGGATGCGTGGCGCTTGCCCCGGCTGCACGGTATTGTCGATGCTCAGGCAACCTTGCGCAAACGCAATACCGATGCGGCAATCGGGGCCGCCATGGAACAGCGCATTCGCCAAGCAATTATTGAGGAGCAACATGACCAGTTGCGGATTGCCGACCACCTCCAGCCGCTCCGGCAAGTCCAGGGCCAGCAGGCTGGCATCCCAAGGGTATTCATCGAGCAGGCGCAGCAGGCATTGCTCGATACAGCCGCGCAATTCGACCACGTCGCCCGGCAATTGCTCGGCCCGCGCCAGCGCGAACAGCACGTCGATGGTGGCGCGCATCTCGTCCGTGGATTGCCGCAGCTGCGCCTGCTCCTGCTTGCCCAGCGGCTGCACATAGTCCAGCGCCAGGGTGTTGTGCATGAGGGTCAACGGCGTGCGCAATTCATGGCTGACGTCGCGGGCAAATGCCTGTTCGCGCCGCAATACCGCCTGCAATTCGGCAAAGGTGGTTTCCAGCCGGCGCGCCAGGAAACCGATCTCGTCGGGGCGGTCGCGCTCGCTGAAATGGACGGCGCCGCCGGGCGCCAGCCGGCGCGCTTCCTGGGCCAATCTCTGCAAGGGCAGCACGAGGCGCCGCGCCAGCCAGTACGCCAGCAGCAGCGCCAGGCCGATCAGCGCCAGCGCCACGCCAGCCACGACGCCGCCCACTTCCCGCACCAGGCGCGAGACCACCAGCACGGGCGCCACGTCGGCCAGCAGGTATGCGCGCTGCGGCTGGCCGCCGGCAACAATATCCAGCGCCAGCACGTGATAATGCTGGCCCGTCGTCGTAAACACTTCCCCGCGCGGGGCGGACGGCGGCACGTGCGCACGCACCGCTTGAGGCAAGTCAAGGTAACTGCCATAAACCGTGATGAGGTCGCTGCCAGAAGGCGTAAGCTTATCGTGCTGCTGCCAGCGCATGCTGACGGCCGCCGCTTCGCGCTCGAGCAGGCGCTGCACCAGCATGTCTTCCGTCACATACGCAATCACCAGCGCCAGGCCCGTGTAGCATAGGCACAGCAAGACGGTGAAGCCGGCCAGGGCGGCAAACAGGCGCTGCCGGATCGACTTGCTCATGGCGATGCCGCCGCGCCGAAGGCCAGGCGGTAGCCCAACTGCGGTATGGTCACCAGTATGCCCGCCGCGCCAGCCCCGCCAAGCAACTCCAGCTGCTTGCGCAGCGCGTAGATGTGCGATTTGAGGGCGTCGCTGTCGGGCGGCTGGCTACCCCACAGCTGCTGCAGCAAGGCCGAGCGCGAGACGGCGTGCGGGTATTCGCGGCACAGCAGCAACAGAATTTTAAAACCCGTCTGCGTCAATGGCAGCGGTGCGTCGCCATACAGGGCGCGCCCTGCGCGCGTCTGCAAGGTAAACGGACCCACGCGCATTTCCTGGTGCACGTGCAACTGCTGCCGGCGCGCCAGCGCTTCGCAGCGCAAGGCCACTTCGCGCAAGTCGAACGG
Organism: Janthinobacterium sp. SUN211; assembly: GCF_030587315.1. NCBI lineage: Bacteria > Pseudomonadati > Pseudomonadota > Betaproteobacteria > Burkholderiales > Oxalobacteraceae > Janthinobacterium > Janthinobacterium sp. SUN211. The sequence continues at coordinate 171,995 of NZ_JAPWIC010000007.1, forward strand.
CTTGGTCAGGTAATCGTCGGCGCCGTCGCGAAAACCGCGCGCCTTGTCTTCGTACGCGTCGCGCGCCGTCAGCATCAAAATCGGCACATTGCTGGGCGCGGCCGCCTTGATGGCGCGGCACACTTGCAAACCATCCATGTCGGGCAGGTTCAGGTCCAGCAGCACCACGTCATAGCTGTTGCGCGTGGCCAATTGCACGGCCAGCGCACCCGTGCCCGCATGATCCGTCTGCCAGCGCAGGCCGTCGAGGAAATCGAGCACCTGGCGCGCGATGGCCAGGTGGTCTTCCACCAGCAGGATACTCAGGGGAAGTTTATTCATCGCACGCCGGCAATGCGCGCATACAGCCAGAAATTGCCTGACCTTCCACGAATTTGCCGGTAGCAGCGCAGATAGCCTTCCCGCTCGAAAGCGCAGCGTTCGAGCACACGCATCGACCGTTCATTGCTTTCCAGCACGGTTGCCTGGATGCGCCGGAAGCCGAGGCGCTGGAAACCCCAATCCACGACAGCGTTCACGACGGACGTGGCCACGCCCTGCCCCCACACGGCAGGAGCAAGATCGTAGGCGATTTCAGCCGTGCCGTGCTGCGGGGAAATGGCATTGAAGCCGACCGTGCCCACCAGCCGGCCCCCGTCGCGCAGCACCACGGCCAGCCGTATGGACGACGATGGCTGGGCCGATGCATAGTCATCGAAATTGGCCTGCAGATCGTCGGCGCACTGCAAGTTCCAGCTCGTGTGCTCCACGACGGCAGGGTCGGCCAGGTAGGCATACCAGGCGGACGCGTCGCTGTATTCCAGCGGGCGCAAGGTCACCAGCGGGTGGCCTGAAGCGGGTAGATCGACAGCGATCATCGCCTGGCATCCTCCTCAGCTGCGGCCTGGCGATCGCTGGAACGCGCCGCCAACCTGTCCGCTCACGCGGCGCCCTTGCGCCGCGCTTCCCACTCGCGGCGCAGCAAGCCATACAGCGCCGAATCGCTGACCTGGCCTCCGACGATCCAGCGTTCGGGCAGAAAACCTTCCTTGTTGAAACCCTGGCGTTCCAGGGCGCTGGCCGAACCGGCGTTGTGCGGGTCGATATCGGCTTCCAGACGGTTCAGGTCGCGCTCGATGAAGGCGAATTCCAGCAGCGCCGACAGCGCTTCGTGCATATAGCCCTTGCCCCAGTACGGGCGGCCCAGCGCGTAGCCGATCTCGGCGCGGCGGTTCTGGCGGTGCTCGGAAAACAGGCTGCAGCTGCCCAGGTATTCGCCCGTCGCCTTCAGCTCGACGGCGAAGCGGAAGAATTCCTCTTTCTCGAAAGCGGCGATGTCCTCGGCAATCTGGCGCGCGGCGCGGCCCGTGTCTTCCCAGGGTGGTTCGCTGAAATAGCGCATCACTTCGGGATCGGAATGCATGGCGAACTGCGCCGCCTCATCGGACGGTTGCGGCTTGCGCAGGATCAATCGTTCAGTAGTGATGGTCTTGCTGTAGGTCATGGCTCTCCAGTCTGGCTGCAAACGGACGAAGGCTTATTATTCCATGCAACTATAACGATGTGGCAATTTTGTGCGCCTGCTTTTAATGTAGTATGGCAATATTTCCACCATATCATTGATGCAACTTCATGATTCGCCTATGGATGCAGTAAAGGATGCAACAAACAAGGACGCGGCGGGCACCCTGCCGGCGCAGCCCGAGGTCTTGAGCAGGCACAAGCGGCCAGTGATCGTCTGGGCCAGCATCGCCTTCTTCTGCATGTGCGCCATGCTGCTGGGCATGACCATCTGGATCGTCTGGTCTTCGCGCGAAGTCCGCCTGCGCGAGAGCAGGGCGGCGACGGAAAACATGGCGCGCGCCCTTGCCACGCAAGCCTACATGGAACTGGAAGTCGCCGATGTCATGCTGGAAGATATCGTCGAACACATCCGCAACGAAGGCAATAATGACGCCACGGGCGAGCGCTTGCAATCGCACCTGCAGCAGCTGTCGAGGAATATCGTGGAAATTGCCGGCGTCTTCATTTTTGACAGCCAGTGGGACTGGCTGGCCACCTCGTCCGGCGCCAGGCAGGACGGCAACAACGCCGACCGCGATTATTTCACCTATCACAAGACGCATGCGCAGCTGGGCAGCCGCATCAGTGCACCCGTGCGCAGCAAATCCAGCGGGCAATGGGTCTTGCCCGTGTCGCGCCGGGTGGAATTGGCGGACGGTTCCTTTGCCGGCGTGGTGCTGGTCACCCTGGGGCTCGCCTCCTTCGAACGCATCTACGATAGCCTCAACCTTGGCAACACGGGCACGGCATTCTTTGCCCTCGACGACGGCACGCTGATTTACCGGCGGCCGTTCCAGCCCAATGTCATCGGCATGGATATTTCGTCGGGCGCACTCTTGCGCGCCTACCGCGAAAAAGGACCTGTCGGCACGGCCATGATGACGGCGAAGGTGGACGAAATCGAACGGCTGTACAGCTATCGCCACCTGGAACGCTTTCCCGTCATCGTGGCGGCGGGGCTCTCGAAGGAAGACGTCTTCGCCGAGTGGCAAAAGCTGAGCATGCAAATCGTGCTGGCGTCGCTGACGGCGGGAGCGGCGCTGATCTACCTGTTCCGCAAGCTGATGCGGCAGATTGCCGTACGCGACCGCATCGAAGCCAGCCTGCGCCTGGCCACGGCGGAGCTGCGGCACGCGAATGCGGACCTGGCGGCGCGGGCGTCGCAAGACGGCTTGACGGGACTGGCCAACCGCCGCTGTTTCGACGAGACGCTGGCACAGGAATTGAAGCGCGCCCAGCGCAGCGGCCATGAAGTGTCGCTGATCATGCTCGATGTGGATTTCTTCAAGAAATTCAACGACCAGTATGGCCACGTGGCGGGCGACGAGTGCCTGCAGGCAGTTGCCGGCGCCGTGGCCCGCAGCGTCGGCCGGACCGAAGACCTGGCGGCACGCTATGGCGGCGAAGAGTTCGCCGTGATCATGCCCGACACCAACGCTGCGGGCGCGCTGGACGTGGCGGAAGCCATCCGCTCGGGCGTGGAAGCCTTGCAGATTGCCCATGCGGCCAGCGCGAACGGTGTCGTGACCGTCAGCCTGGGCGCAGCCACGCTGCAGCCCGCACGGGATTGCTGCAGCGACAGCAGCGAGCTGATACGCCAGGCCGATGCCCTGCTGTACCAGTCGAAAAATACGGGCCGCAACCGCGTCAGCGGCGGCGGGCCAGCAGCATGACGCCGCCCATGCCAGGAAAAAGAATCGCCCTCACCATGCCGGTCACCCTCATCGCACTGGCCATCTGGCTGGGCTTGAGCCTGGGCGGCCGCTGGCTGGAAGCGGCCGGCTACGCCTTGCCGGGCGCTGCCGTCACCGGCCGCATCGGCCTGTCGTGGGCGCTGGCCGCCCTGTTCGCGCTGGCGCTGCTGCTGGCCTCAAGCCGGCGCCGCGCGGCGGGCCTGTGCGCGCCGCAGCCATGGAAAACGCTGTGGCTCGTCTCGCCGCCCCTGCTGTATGCGCTGCTGATGCTGTTGCTGGCCTGGGCCGGCGGCTGGCCGCAGCCGCGCGTGCTGCTGATCGTCGCTTGCAATGCGGCCCTGGTGGCCGTCTCGGAAGAGCTGATGTTCCGCGCCATCTTGCTGCAAGGCATGCTGGAGCGCTACGCCGTCTGGCCCGCCGTCCTGATGTCCTCGGCGCTGTTCGGCCTGGCCCACACGGCCAACGGCCTGGCCACGGGCGACGTCAGCGGCGCCCTGTGGCAAGCCGTGGCCGCCACCCTGCAGGGCGTCGGCTACGCGGCCATCCGCCTGCGCACCCGCTCCATCTGGCCCATGGTGCTCGTGCATGGCTTGTGGGACTACGCGCTGGTGACGGCCACCTTGCCCAACCCGGCCGAAGACGGCGCGTCTATCCTGCCGTATATCGCCCTGCTGGCCGTGCTGCCCCTGTGCCTGTACGGCGTCTACCTGCTAAGCCCCAGCCAGCGCGCCATCCTGTCGCAAGCGCAACTATAATATTGCGACACAATTTTCCATCCACTTGCCGAGGAAGCTGCATGGCGTTTTTTTCACGTGATTACGAAGTATTCCTGCTGCTGGCCGCGCCCGCTGCGGCGCCGCTGTGGGATGCGGCGCAATGGATGCCGTTCGCCGCCAGCCTCGATGGCCTCATGGCGCAGGCAAGCGCGAGGGGCAAGCCCGGCGTGCGCAGCCATCAATACAATCCCAAGGGCAAGCCGATTTCCTTTGGCCGCCTGGGCTGGGACGACAAATCGCACGCGAAGTGGACGCATACGCCGGAAACACGCGACGCCCGCTTCATGAGCCTGGAAGCGTGGGCGCCCACCTGGACCATTTGCGAAAAGGATGGCCAGGCGCCCGATGTGTTCCTCGCCCTGGCCAACGAATCGCTGCTGGGACGAGCAGACAAACCCTTGCAATTTGGCCAGCGCCTGGTGTGCGCCATCGCCACGGACCTGGGCCCGGAAGCGGCCGCCTTGCGGCATTCCCTGGCGCAACTGGCGGCGCAGCAAGACGCCGTCGTCTTCGCCCACACGCAACGCCAGTGGGGTAGCGCCTCGCCATACGGCGGTTTCACGGACGCCATCCAGGATATGCTGATCGGCGGCCTGTTCCGACAAGACGACCCGCATGTGCAGCCGCTCGATGACGCCACGTTCCGCGAAAAGTGGACCTTGCTCGACCTCCCCCATTTATGAACGGACTCCCATGCCACGCCTGACCTTCTCCATCCTGCTGTGCTGCAGCGTCCATGCGGGCGCCTTCGAACTGAGCGGCACCATCCGCAGCAACGGCCCGCCGCTGCCGCAAGCCATCAGCATCGTTGCCGAGCGCATGCACGGCGAGCCGCAGATACATGGCACGGTAGAAAATGGCCGCTACCGCATTGATGTGCCAGCAGACAGCACACTGGCACTGCTCCTGCAATCGCCGGGCTGGGAAGCGGAGCCCAAGCTCATCTTCAGCGCGGCCACGGCGGGCGCGGTGGACTTCCTGCTGTATCCGGCCGCGCTGCCCGAAGCGGCGCTGGCAGCCGAATTGCGGACCATGGAACAGGAAGACCAGGCCCTGCGCGCGGGATTCCCGCCAACGGGGCCGGACCTGGCCACACGCCAGCGCATGCTGGCCACGGATGAAGCACGTGAGCAACGCTTGCGGCAAATCATCGCCAGCAAAGGCTGGCCCACGCAAACAATGGTCGGCTACAAGGCGGCGGGCAGCGCCTGGCTGATCGCCCAGCATGGATCAAGTGCCTTCCTCAAAAGCAGCCTGGTCCTGATGCGCGCAGCAGCGGCACGGGGAGAGATCACGCCTTCGAAGCTGGCACTGGCGATCGACCGCGACCTGTGCAGTAACAATCAGCCGCAGCTGTACGGCAGCCAGTTCCGCACGGATAGCACCGGCAAGACGTTCCCCTGCCCCATCGACGATCCGCAGCGCCTGGAGCAGCGCCGCGCCAGCATGGGCATGGAACCCTATGCACAGTACCGGCAGTTATTCGAACAGGACAATTGACAACGTCAACCGTTGCATGGCATCGTTGCACCATGCAATCGCCATTCCCGCCCCTGCCATCGATTATTGCCGCCATTTCACACATGGTGGCTGGACAGGAATGACATTGACCAAGCCGCCTGAGAGGCGGCTTTGATTTGCAGCAACTGGTCAAGACGTCTCGCAGACTATTTTTCACTTTCAGCGAGCGACCATGCAAACCACTTCCGGTACCACCGTTCCCACCACGCCCACCCTGCACCTCGTGTGCGGCAAGATTGCCTCGGGCAAATCCACCCTGACCGCCCGCCTTGCGGCGGCGCCGCACACCGTGCGCATCAGCGAAGACAGCTTGCTGGCGCAACTGTATCCGGGCCAGATCGCCAGCCTGGCCGACTACGCGGCTTGCGCGGCGCGGCTGCGCGCGGCCATCGCCCCCTTGTGCCTGCAGATGCTGCAGGCGGGCGTGTCCGTCGTCCTCGATTTTCCCGCGAATACGCCGGCCAGCCGCGCCTGGATGCGCGACCTGTTCCAGCAGGCGGGCACGCCGCACGTGCTGCATTACCTCGACGTGACGGATGAGGAATGCAAGGCGCGCTTGCGCCAGCGCAATGCCAGCGGGCTGCACCCGTTTTCCACCAGCGACGCGCAATTTGATGACATCACGCGCCACTTCGTGCCGCCCCAGGCATCGGAAGGTTTTGAAATCGTGCGAATTGCCGCTTAAAACGTTCCCGGCAGCAGGATTTTCTTGTCCACCTGCTGCAGGTCGCGCAAGCCGCAAAACGCCATCGTCAAGTCCAGTTCATTGCGGATGATGTCCAGGCATTTGGTGACGCCCGGCCCGCCCATGGCGCCCAGGCCGTACAGGAACGGGCGGCCGATGTACACGCCTTTCGCGCCCAGGGCCACGGCCTTGATCACGTCCTGGCCGGAGCGGATGCCGCCGTCCATGTGCACTTCGATCTGGCTGCCGACGGCGTCGACGATGGCGGGCAAGGCTTCGATCGACGATTGCGCGCCATCGAGCTGGCGCCCGCCGTGGTTCGAGACGATCAGCGCGTCGGCGCCGCTTTCCACGGCCAGGCGCGCGTCTTCCGGGTCCATGATGCCTTTGATGATGAGCTTGCCGCCCCAGCGCTGCTTGATCCATTCCACGTCCGCCCACGACAGGCTCAGGTCGAACTGCTGCTGCGTCCAGGCCGACAGGGACGACATGTCGGAGACGGAGGTCGCGTGACCGACGATGTTGCCGAAGCCGCGCCGTTTCGTGCCCAGCATGCCCGCCACCCAGCGCGGCTTGCTGGCCATGTTGAGGATGTTCGGAATGGTCAGTTTCGGCGGCGCCGACAGGCCGTTGCGCAAGTCCTTGTGGCGCTGGCCCAGCACCTGCAAGTCCAGCGTCAATACCAGCGCGCCGCACTTGGCCGCCTTGGCGCGGTCGATCAGACGGTTGATGAATTCGCGGTCCTTCATCACATACAGCTGAAACCAGAACGGTTTTGTCGTGTTCGCCGCCACGTCCTCGATCGAGCAGATGCTCATGGTCGACAGGGTGAACGGCACGCCGAATTGCTCGGCCGCCTGGGCCGCGAGGATTTCGCCATCCGCATGTTGCATGCCCGTCAAGCCCGTGGGCGACAGGGCCACCGGCATCGATACGTGCTGGCCCACCATGGTCGAAGCCAGGCTGCGGTTTTCCAGGTTGACGGCCACGCGCTGGCGGAACTTGATCTTGGCGAAATCGCTGTTGTTGGCGCGGTACGTCGATTCCGTCCAGGAACCGGAATCGGCGTAGTCGTAAAACATGCGCGGCACCCGTTTCTGGGCCAGCACGCGCAAGTCTTCGATGCAGGTGATGATACTCATGCGTTTCCTCGGTCGATGGCAAGTCAAGCCATGATCGTGCATTTGCCGGCAATTGTCTATCCGGCAGGCAATGCCATCGGACGTCGCGCCACGCTTACCAGCCGCGCGCGCCGAGGATCTTCTCGCCCAGTGCAGTCAGCTGCGCCTGCGGATAGCGCAGCTGTTCCTTTTCCTCGGGGTCGCCAGGAAACGCATAGCCTTGCGGCGCGCTGCGCTCGCGCCAGCTTTGCACGCGCCAGTCGCGCAGGGCTTGATTGTCTTCCTGGGCTGGCGTGAAGGAAATGTATTGCGCCAGGCGCACCTGGTCCGTCGACGTGTTCGGGCGGATGCCGTGCGCCAGCAGGCTGTTGAAGATCAACAACTCCCCTTTCTTCATGGCAATGAATTCCATCGGATATGGCACCGTCGCCAGATCCGGCTGCCACGGGTTGCGGTCTTGCGGCACGGCCTTGCGCCACGCCAGCAAGTTGTTGAACAATTCCGGATAGCATTGAAAGCCGCCGCTGTCGGGCGAAGTATCGGACAGGGCCAGCACGCCCTGCACATTGACGGGCAGCGGGTCGAGCGTGGTGTCGGCATCCCAGTGGATGAAGCCGCCGAACTTGCGCTTGCCATTGTTCGGCGTGTTCAGGTTGGCGCGGTCGATGGTCACCCACAAATCCTGACGGTCCCAGATGTCGACAAAGGCGTCGTACACGCGCTGGGTCTGGCGGTTATCCCACAGGGTCTGGTTGTGATAGGCCTCGACCATGCCGGAACCGTTGAGCTCTTTCATCGCGTGGTCGCGCAACTGGTCCCGGTTCCAGGTGGAGGCATCATGCTGGTCCAGCCCCTGGAATTCCCACAGGAAATCGGTCGTGCGGCGTACCTGTTCCGGCGTCACGGCATCCTTGACGATGACGTAACCATAGGTTTGCCAGTGCAGGAAATCGCTGTCGGACAGCACGCGCAGGGGCAGCTGTTTTTGTATGTCGCGCAACTGGGTTTGTTCCGTGTAAGCCACGGATGGATTGCCGGGACGGTCTTCGCCGTACTGATATCGGTTTTGCATCGCTGTCTCCTGTGTTGGTGTGGACAAATTGTGCTCCGGCAGTGCCGCGTAAAATGCGTGCGCAGCAACCAAAACTGATACTATCCTGACCATCACACTCTTTAAAACGTCACAATGACGCCTTTATTTGAACAAGTCACGATCCCAACGGGCCACTCCTGGGGCTTGCTGTGGCGCGAACTCGATGCGATTCCCTTCCTCTGGCATTACCACCCGCAATTCGAGCTGACCCTGACGGTCAATGCGCGGGGGCAACGCTATATCGGCGACCACCTGGGCGACTTCGAACCGGGCGACCTGGTGCTGCTGGGGCCGAATTTGCCGCACACGTGGTCGGCCAGCGAACGCATCGACGGCACGCAGCCGATGCTGGCCGTCGTCGTGTGGTTTTCGCTGGAATGGGTGGAGCAGCTGGCAGCCTGTTTTCCGGAGTTGCACGGCGTGCGGCAACTGGCGCGCCGCGCCGGCCCTGCCCTGCATTTTTCGCCGGCAACGAGCGCGCGCAGCGCAGAGAAACTGCTGCAATTGAATGCGCTGCCCGTGCCGCAGCGCCTGCCGCTGCTGCTCGACGTGCTGCTGGACCTGGCTGGCGATGGCAGTGCGCAGCCGCTGGCCTCGGAAGCGCTGGCGCCGGTGCATGCCGATGGGCAGCAAAAGCGCATGGCAATCGTGTTTGACTTCATGCACGCGCATTTCCGGGAAGAGATTGCACTGGAAACGCTGGCGCAGCGGGCGGCCCTGTCGCTGGGCGCCTTCCACCGCTGTTTCAAGCGCCACGCGCATTGCACGCCCGGCGAGTACCTGGCGCGGCTGCGCATCGGCCGGGCCTGCCAACAGCTGATCGAAAGCAATCTGGCCATCGCCGTCATCGCGCAAGAGGCGGGCTACCGCAACCTCGCGCATTTCAACCGCCAGTTCCGCGCCGCCAGGCAGGTGACGCCGCGCGCGTTTCGCCAGCAATACCGGCGCGGCGCCACAGGCGCAGCGTAAATCCATTCGGAAACGAAAAAGGGGATCAGATTTTACAATCTGACCCCCAATATTCTGGTGCGGCTGGCAGGAATTGAACCCACGACCCCTTGGTTCGTAGCCAAGTACTCTATCCAGCTGAGCTACAGCCGCCTAAGACAAGATTATAGCAGGGCTTTGCAGAATGGCAAAGCCGTGGCGGCGATATTTCACAATTGGCGGCCACTCCTGTCTTGCGGCGGCACACGCACGCCGCACTCTTGCTCATTTCATCACATTTCTTTCCAGACTGCGGCGCGAAACCGACAGCTTTGTTACTTGTTGCTCATTATTAATGCATCCAAGAAAAATAAATTGCAATTCATGGAAAACTTTGAGAATGTTTACTAGCAGTAATTTTAATAAAAATACTAAGGGGATACCATGAAGAAGAACTTGCACAAATTATTGCCTCTGGCTGCCGCCTGCGCCACCGCCCTCATGCTGGCCGCGTGCGGCGGCGGCAGCAGCGCCCCCGCCGACCCGGTCGCACCCGTTGCGCCCATCCCTCCTGTCGTGCCCGTCGTCCCGCCGCCAGCCACGACGCTCAGCGGCACCGCCGCCGTCGGCGCGCCCGTCGCGGGCAGCGTGATTGCCATCGATAGCAAGGGCAAAGTTTCCGTGGCCGTCAGTACCGGCGCCGGCGGGGCATACACGCTCGACGTGGGCGGCATGACGGCGCCCTTTCTCCTCAGCATCACCGGCACGGCCGGCGGCAAGCAAGTGACCATGAATTCCATCGCCACGGCAGCGGGGCAAACCGTCAATATCACGCCGCTGACCGACCTGATCGTTTCCACGGCGTCAGGCCAGCCTGGCGGCGCCGCCCTGGCAAGCGCCTGCGCGCCCGTCGCCAATGCCGTCCCGGCCGCCTGCACCGCGGCGCTGGCCAGTGCCGCGACCCAGCAACGGCTAGATGCGGCCATCGCCGCAGTCGTCGCCATGATCAAACCGATTAACACCAGCAACACCAATCCGCTGACGGGCGCCTTTGTTGCCAACGGCACGGGCATGGATGCCGTGCTGGACCAGATTCTCGTCGCGCCCGCGGAAGCGCAAGGCGCCATGGCGACGGTCACCCTGATTGCCACCAACAGCACGCTGGGCAGCGTGACCTTGCCTGCCGCCGCCGGCGGCGCCGCAACCATCCCCGCAGCGACGCCGCCATCGGATGCCGACTTGTTCAAGGCAAACGCCGCGGCCAGCGTCTTGCCGGAAATCCGCGCCTGCATGGCCTCGCTCAGCGCCCTGTATCCGAAGACGGGCTTCGTCGCGCCGTCGACGGCGGCCGTGTCGCCGTTCATCGACAGTTCCTTCAATATGGGGACGGGTGTGGGCCAGGCGGAAATCGTGTCGGCCCTGACCAGCACCGACCAGGCCGCTCATGCCGGGCTGACCATCGAAGCGCTGGGCTTGGCCAGCGTCAACATGCAACCGTTAAGCACGGATGAAATCGCCACGCTGACGTCGTCGAGCAGCACTTCGACATCGCGCGTCGCCGACTTCATCAACAATCGCCTTGGCGCCGGGGCGACAGCCATCGGCTTCACCGCAGGCAAGCCGAGCAGCGCTTGGGTACAGTTGCGCATAGGAACAGATGCGGGCATGCTCAACTGGAAGCTGGTCAAGACGAGCGATACCAGCGCCTGTGCCGGCGGCTGGAAGCTGGCCGGCAGCGGCCACCTGGACATGCACATGAATGCGCGCATCCAGCGCAGCCTCGACAGTGCTGGCGCGGCCACCTTTGCGCGCGAATGGGCCGCGCACGTCGAGCTCGACACCGTGCTGCAGGACAATCCGGCCATCAACAAGATCGACGTGCGGGGACCGGGCCTGACGACATTCGGCGACTTCCAGACACCGGGCACGGCCGGCAGCAAATTGCAGCTGATCCTGCCAGCCACGGGCTACACCCACATGCGGATTGCCGACAGCAATGGCGCTGCCAGCGCTTTCTACAATAACGCGGAAGCGATCCAGAGCTGCCAGGACCTGGCCAGCCTGCCCGCCGGCACGCCGGGCCTGGGCGCCGGCACGGCCTGCATCGACGAGACGAAAGTGGCGCCGGGCAAGGTGTATGTCTGGACCCTGAAGACAGCGAACGGCCCCGTCAGCGCCTTCCCGTTCCAGATCAATGCCGTGCCCCTGTCGAAAGCGTTTGCCCGGGCAAACCAGGCCAGCCTGTTCGCCACGATCACCAGCATCACGCCGGCGAAACTGTCGTCCATCCCGGCCGCCACCCTGCTCGATGGCGCGGTGACCTTCAATTACACGCAGTCCGCCACCTACGGATCGAAAATGGACAATTGCGGCCTGTACCTGTTCAATGGCGCCACGCCCGTGCTGAACGCGGAACAAAATGCTGTTGGGCAAGAAACCGCGTGCACCTTCACGACTTCGGGATTGAATAGCCTGGCGTCGAATGTGGCGGACCCGGCGCAATCGGGCAGCTCGCTGTTCAAGTTCACCGGCCCCGTGACGAATGGCGGGCTGTGGGTGACCACCATCGTGCTGGGCAACCAGGCGTCCTCGGGCCAGCCGTATCCGAATTGATGGGATATTGGCGCAGCTGCGGCAGGCCGCGCCGTCGGCGGCCCGCTGCAGTTGCGCCGGACGAAAAAAAACCCGGAAAGCGAACTTTCCGGGTTTTTTCACTACTGCAAATACTGGTGCGGCTGGCAGGAATTGAACCCACGACCCCTTGGTTCGTAGCCAAGTACTCTATCCAGCTGAGCTACAGCCGCAAACTCTGACACACTTCGCCGGACGGCGCGAAGCTTGAAACTTTCATGAACACGGGAAAACCCGATGCTGGTAATACTGGTGCGGCTGGCAGGAATTGAACCCACGACCCCTTGGTTCGTAGCCAAGTACTCTATCCAGCTGAGCTACAGCCGCAAAACTTCTACAACATTCCACAAACGACATGGAGGTGAAACTTGTTACAACAAAACCAGGCAAAGTCTGATTTTCAGTATTCTGGTGCGGCTGGCAGGAATTGAACCCACGACCCCTTGGTTCGTAGCCAAGTACTCTATCCAGCTGAGCTACAGCCGCGCAGGCAAACATTATAGCGTATTCATTTCGCTTTGAAAAGTTCGATTTTTCAATCGCTTAGCTGATTTTGCAGAATACCGCCCCGCATGATCGACTACCTTTTCACTGCTAAAAAGCTGACGCCTTTTTATCGATGGACACTTCTGCTTTCACAGGAGCTTCCAGCGAATCGAGAAGTTGCTGTCTCGAAAGAAGCGGGATTATAGGGACTGCTTTCCAGCCTGTCCAGTGCTATCTGCAGGCAACGCGCAAGCGTGCGGTGGCGCTGCGCCGCTTGGGGCTACAATACCAGCCAGACAGGGGCGCTTGTGCCTCCCCTCATTCATGGCGCGGGCATTGACCATCATGACCCATTTAACTGAGCTTAGCGGCGGCGGCCCGGCGGGGCAAGAGCCCGTGCGGCAGACTCACTGTTGCAGGATTTCCGATGGCCAAGCCTGACCGCACGCAAGATCTGCTGCCCCCATCAGCGCCGCTGAGCCTCTCCGGCGAGCGCCTGGCAAACTTAATGGAAAGCATCACCGATGGCTTTTGCCTGCTCGACCGCGACTGGACCATCCGCTATATCAATACGCGCGGCGCCGACATGTTCGCACCGCAGCGTCCGCCCGGCGCCAGCCTGGCAGGCAGCAGCCTGTGGCAAGCCTGCCCCGCCCTGCAGGGGACGGAACTGGAAGTGCAATACCGGCGCGCCATGGCGCAGCAGCACAGCAGCAGCTTTGAACTGCTGTACCGGCCGCTGGGGCGCTGGCTGGAAGTGCGCATCTTCCCTTCCAGCGATGGCTTGACCACGTACATCCAGGACATCAGCCAGCGCAAGGAGGCCGAGGAAAGCTTGCGCCACAGCGAGGAAGACTTGCGCGCGCTGGCCAATTCCATCCCGCAACTGGCCTGGATCGCCAGCTTCGACGGCACCATTGCCTGGTACAACCAGCGCTGGCACGACTACACGGGCACCAGCGCCGAACAGATGGCGGGCGACGGCTGGAGCATCGCCTATCACGCGCAGCATTTGCCGCCCATGCTGCACGCGTGGAAGGCCGCCTTGCGCGACGGCACGCCCTTCGAAATGGAATTTCCCATCCGCGGCGCCGACGGCCAGTACCGCTGGTTCCTGACGCGCGCCAATCCCGTGCGCGACCGGGGCGGCCAGCTGCTGCGCTGGTTTGGCACGAGCACCGACGTCGACCAGGTCAAGCGCGCGCAGGAAGCCTTGCGCGATGAAACGCGCGTGCTCGAATTGCTCAACAATACAGGGGCGGCCCTGGCCGGCACCCTCGACTTGCCCGCCCTGCTGCAGGAAACCGTCGATGCGGCCACGCGCATCAGCGGCGCGCGCTTCGGCGCCTTCTATTATGACGATGCGGGCGAGATCCCCGACAGCGCCGCGCCTCTGCCCTCGGCGCGCGCCGTCAACGGCATCAGCCTGCGCCAGGCCGAAGCCATCGCCACCGAACTGCGCCAGGGGCCGGCCATGCGCCAGAACGACTTGCTGGCCGCGCCCGATGCCAGCGCCGACGGCGCGCCGCCGCTGCGCAGCTGCCTGAGCCTGCCCGTCAGCTCCCGCTCGGGCCTGTTGCTGGGGCGCTTGCTGCTCGGCCATCCGCAAGCGGGCATGTTCAGCGCGCGCAGCGAACGCATCGTCTCGGCCATCGCGGCCCAGGCCGCCGTCGCGCTCGACAATACGCGCCTGTACGCGGCCGCCACGCGCGCCGCCGAAGAGCGCAAGGTACTGCTCGACAGCGAACGCGAGGCGCGCGCCGAAGCCGAGCGCACGAACCAGCTGAAAGACGATTTTCTCGCCACCCTGTCGCATGAACTGCGCACCCCCCTGTCGGCCATCCTCGGCTGGGCCCAGGTGCTGCGGCGCGGCACGCGCGACCAGGCCGACCTGCACCGCGGCCTGCAAAGCATCGAACGCAATGCGCGCGCGCAGGCGCAGCTGATCGAGGACTTGCTCGACATGAGCCGCATCACTTCCGACAAGGTATTGCTCGACCTGCAAACCCTGGCGCCCGCCAGCATCATCGCCTCGGCCATCGAAACCCTGCGCCCGGCGGCCGACGCCAAGCACATCGCCATCCACTGCAACATCGCCAGCGATGCGGGCACCATCACGGGCGACCCCAGCCGTATCCAGCAAGTGATCTGGAACCTGCTGTCGAATGCGCTGAAGTTCACGCCGCAAGGGGGGCGGGTCGATATCGGCGTGCGCCGCGAGACGTCGCGCCTGTCCATCACGGTGGCCGACAACGGCGTCGGCATCAAGAAGGATTTCCTGCCGCACGTGTTCGACCGCTTCCGCCAGGCCGATGCCTCCACCACGCGCCGGCACGGCGGCCTGGGGCTGGGATTGGCGATCGTCAAGCACCTGGTGGAGCAGCATGGCGGCACGGTCACCGTCAGCAGCGCCGGCGACATGCAGGGCGCCAGCTTTACCGTGCGCCTGCCGCTGGGCACGCCGGCCGCCGCGCGCCAGGCGGGCAGCGCCCTACCCTCCAGCCATGACTTGCGCGGCGTCAAGGTGCTGCTGGTCGATGACGACGCCGATGCGCGCGAACTGACGGAACGCATCTTGCGCGACAACAATGCCGAAGTGCACGGCGCCGGCGGCGTGGCGCAAGCGCTGCAACTGCTGGAGCAGGTGCGCCCGGATGTGCTGGTCAGCGACATCGGCATGCCCGAGGCCGACGGTTTCGACTTGCTGGCGCAAGTGCGCGCGCACGCCGCCCCGGAGTTGGCCCGGCTGCCCGCGCTGGCGCTGACGGCGTTTGCGCAACCGCAAGATCGCCAGCGGGCGCTCGACAGCGGCTTCCAGGCCTGGATCTCGAAGCCGCTCGACCCGGCCGGACTGGTGGCGGCCGTGGCGCAGCTGGCCGCTGCGCGCCCTGGACGGGAGCGCAAAACACCATCTTAAAAAGATGATGCAAAGAAATAAATAGTGCAGTACAAAATGACTATTTTCATGGGTCAGCCTTCCTACTTTCAGACGCGGCACTGTCCTACAAGCAACTAAGCTGAAGTTTGCTACACTGAAATGCAGAAGCACACCTGCACGGCAGGCTGGAAGCGGCGACCTTGGCCGGGGAGAACGGCAGAAGCGAGTTCATGCGCAGTTGTGCGCCCTATCTTGTTGCAAGGCGCTACTATCTTTTCCACCGCCGTCAGCCCATCATCTGCGGTAGAAGCCAGCGTTGCATAGACCGTATAACCGAGACCTTACATGCCCAGCCAAGATGAGATTTTGAAAGCCAAAATTTTGGTCGTCGACGATTCACCCGACAATGTCGACCTGATGCTGGAAATCCTGCGCGATGCCGGCTATACCAACGTCACGGCCACCATGCGTCCGGCACAGGTTTGCCCCCTGCACCGGGAGCATTGCTACGACCTGATCTTGCTCGACCTGCAAATGCCGGAACTCAATGGTTTCCAGGTCATGAAAGGCTTGAAAGAAATCGAACATGGCGGCTACCTGCCCGTGCTGGCCCTCACGGCGCAACCGAGTTTCAAGATCGCCGCCCTGGAAGCGGGCGCGCGCGACTTCATCAGCAAGCCCTTCGACCTGATGGAAGTGCACAAGCGCATCCACAACATGCTGGAAGTGCGCCTGCTGTACAAGGAACTGGCGCAATACAGCAAGCAGCAGCAGGAACTGGCGCTGCACGATCCGCTGACGGGCTTGCCGAACCGGCGCCTGCTGGAAGACCGCATCGAGCATACGCTGCAGCAATCGGCCCGCAACCGCGGCAAGTCGGCCATCCTGTACCTGGACCTGGACGGCTTCAAGGCCATCAACGACAGTTACGGCCACGGCTATGGCGACGAGATCCTGAAAATGGTGGCGGCCCGCCTGGTGGGCGCGTCGCGCAAGGAAGACACGGTGGCGCGCATCGGCGGCGATGAATTCGTCATCGTGCTGGGCAACCTGGCCGGCAAGGGCGACGCGCGCGAACCTGCCGCCAAGCTGATCGAAGTCATTTCCGAGCCGTATTTCATCAACGACCTGACCCTGCGCCTGTCGACCAGCATCGGCATCGCCATCTACCCGGACGACGCCAGCACCGTCGAATCCCTGCTCGGCGCGGCCGACACGGCCCTGTATGAAGCCAAGCGCGCCGGCAAGAACCGCTTTTGCTGCACGCCGCACGAAGTGATCGCGGCGCAGGTCAACATGCAGAAAAGCAGCATTCCATCGATCGCCTGACCGTGACGCCGCGCGGCGCGTAAAAAAACCGGCGGGCCTCGCGGCCAGCCGGTTTTTTCATGTCCAGCAGGCTTTATTTCTTGCCAGCCGTCACTTCATGCTGGCCCGCATGCTGGTGGTCCGTTTGCGCATTGACGGTGTCGGGCGACACTTCGATGCGCGTGATGCCCGCATCGACGGAGATCGGGTCGCTGGCGGGAAAGGTCATTTCCACGGCGTCGTCGAGCAATTCTTCCTTGGCCCGCTCTTCGCCGCTCATGCCCTCTTCATCGGCCAGGATGGCCAGCGCGCTGGCCCATTTGACGAAGTTGAGGTTGGACAATTCGCGCACGGTGGTCACGCCAAACGCCTGCTGCAAGGCCTTGGCGTCTTTTGCGCTGACGCCGCGCAGGGCGCTGATGGGCGCATTGACGATGTCGCGGAAGCTTTTGTCGAGGTATTCCTTGTCGACGATGGTATCGATATTCATGGCATGTCCTTTCGTTTCGGTAAGCGGGCCAGTGCTGCGCCCCGCGCCGCAGTGGCGCCAGGCCGCATGGGGTAATGACAGCCCCACTATGGCAGCGAGCCGCGCCCCGGTATGTGCGCAGCCGTACGTAACGACGGGAACGGCGCCCGCTGGCGCAAACGATAATATTGTCTATCACATAAAAATGATGGAAGGAGATTAAAATTGCCGAAAAGACAGAAATTTTTCATCCATGCGCCCCGCGATGAAATCCTCATGTATGATCCACAACTTGAATTTGGTCCTCACCTTTCACCATTCACGGGGCGCTATGTCCGCACAAACAGATCCGAACAAGGAAGCGTCCCAGGCCGATGCGGAACGCGCCGCCGACCTCAGCGAATTGCTCGGCCATGTCAACACCAGCTGGGACAATGAACGGCGCGCCCTGTCGCGCCAGCTGCACGACAGCCTCGGCTCCTCGCTGACGGCGCTGACCATGCACCTGTCGCTGCTGACGCAAAAGATGCCGCAGGAAGCCGCCTTGCTCGACCGCGCGGCAACCATGAAGCAATTGCTGCTGAATGTGATCGAGACCAACCGCCAGATGCAGATGAAGCTGTGGAACGACAAGCTCGAGTTTCTCGGCGTAAATGTCGCGCTCGGTGAGCTGGCCGCGCAATTTGCCGAACAGCACAAGATCACCGTGCGCTGCAGCCTGCCCGAAGATGAATTGATTTGCCCGCGCAACGTGGGCGTGGCCCTGCTGCGCACCCTGGAAGAAGCGCTCGGCAACATCGCCGCGCACGCCCACGCCACGCAGGTGGACATCATCATCGACGACAATGACGAGGCGCTGATGATGACGGTCAAGGATAACGGCAGCGGCTTGCCGGCCAACGAGCCCGTCGAAATGAGCAAGCACGGCCTGCGCTCCGTGCGCGAGCGCGTGCATTACCTGGGCGGCACCCTGAGCCTGACGGCCAATCCCCAAGGCGGCACGGCCCTGACTGTCGTCTTGCCGCGCATTACGCCAAAAGAATAATTTCCCGCAGCGGGCGCCCTGCCCGCCTCAACGGGGCAGCGGCATGCCCTCTTCCGGCAACAGCAGTTGCGCCCCCAGCACATCGCGGCGCGCGCCATGCCCGGCCAGGCTGGCGCGATCGCCTTCCAGCACCTGCAAGAAATGTCCAACACGCAACACATCCGTCAATTGGGCCGTCAGGGCGGCATCGGCCGGGGAACCCGCCTGCCGCCATCCCAGCGCCAGCAGGGTTTGCCAAATGTCGGGCAATGCCGTGCGCCAGGCGGCCGAGGCGAGAAAGACGCCGGCCGGCTGCTCCAGCGCTGCACTGGCCCGCGCCAGCAAGTCCTCGCGCGCCAGCTCGCCGGGCCAGCCGTCAAGCTCGGCACGCCACCGGGGAAACGTGGCCAGCGGCGCCGGCAACGCGTCCAGGCTGCTGATGAAGCGGGACTTGCCATAGCCATCCGTGCGGAAACGCACGACCTGCCGCAGGCTTTCCCCGGCTTCCCCCTTCGCCCTGCAGGCCAGCAGCAGCTGGTAGAAATCGAGCTGCTCCGGGTCCAGGCCCAGGCTTTTCAAGCTGATGTAGCGGTCGTCGAACTGGCCCGGCCTGGAGGCGCCGTGCGGCTGCGTGGAAGTATCGTGCATGATTGTCCTTGGCGTGATGGTGGTGACGGTCGGCATCTTTCCCGAGTATAAAGTGTTTGCCGTGCGCAGCCCAGCATCGGCTACACTGGGCAGGCGCGCCGCCGGCGTGCCCCAGTGACCGCTAACATCGCAACGACAGGAGATGGCATGCAACGACTCGCAACGACCTTGCTGGCAGCGCTGCTGACCATGGGCGCCGCCCAGGCCGCCGACAATACCGTGCCGCCGCCGGAAACCGTGGACAAGCTGGCCTGGCTGGCCGGCTGCTGGAACGTCGACGGCGCCGAACCCGGTTCCGGCGAACAATGGAGCACGGCCGCCGGCGGCACCATCCTCGGCACCAGCCGCACCGTCAAGGGCGGCAAGACGACGGCCTTTGAATTCGTGCAGATCCGCCTCACGGAACCGGGCCAGCTGGCCTACATCGTGCAGCCGTCGGGACAGCCGCCCGTCAGCTTCAACCTGCTGCGCCAGGACAAGCCGAACGAATTCATCTTCGCCAACCTGGACAACGACTTTCCGAGCCGCATCATCTACCGCCGCGACAGCGAGCGCATCTTGCATGCCAGCATCGTCGGCACCTTGAAGGGCAAATTCACCACCATCGACTTTCCCATGACGCGGGGCCGTTGCGAAGCGGCGCCTGCCGCGCGCGGCAAATAAAAAAGGGGCCGCAAGGCCCCTTGTTTGATCCGGCGCAAACCGTTTACTGCAGCGCGATCAGTGCAGCTTGACTTGCGGCGTGCTGCGCTTGATCAGGAAGCGGCCCATGGCCATGACGGCCGTGCGCACGCTGCCCAGCACGGCATTGTGGTGCATCAGGTGCAGGCTCACATACATCATGCGCGCAACAAACCCTTCGACGAACCAGCTCAGCCCCTTCAGCGAGCCCATCAGGGTACCCACCGAGGTGGTGCGGCCGAAGGACACGAGCGAACCGTAGTCCAGGTATTCGTACGGCTTGGTTTGCGGCGGCTTGCCCTTCGCTTGCAGCAGGAACGTTTTCAGCAGGTAATCGGCTTGCTGGTGGGCAGCCTGGGCGCGCGGCGGCACCAGCTTGCCGTCCGGCCCCATGCAGGCGGCGCAGTCGCCCAGCGCAAAGATATTCGCATGGCCCTGCACGTTGAGCATGCCCGTCACTTCCAGCTGGCCGGCGCGGTTGGTCGGCAAGCCCAGAGTGGACAGGAATTCCGGCGCGCGGATGCCGGCGGCCCACACGCAGATGTCGGCCGCATAGCTGGTGCCGCTGGCCACCGTCACCTTGTCGGCTTCGATGGTGGTGACGCGCGTATCGGTCACCACGGTGATGCCGTGCTGGTGC
The DNA here is from genome assembly GCF_030587315.1 of Janthinobacterium sp. SUN211. NCBI lineage: Bacteria > Pseudomonadati > Pseudomonadota > Betaproteobacteria > Burkholderiales > Oxalobacteraceae > Janthinobacterium > Janthinobacterium sp. SUN211. The sequence goes on from NZ_JAPWIC010000007.1 coordinate 192,119, forward strand.
AGCAATTTCGAAGCGGCGATGGAGACGCGCTCGGGCAGCGGCGCCAGGATGCGCGGCGCCCCTTCGAGCAGGGTGATGCGCACATCCTTGATGGCGTTGAGATTCTGAAAACCATACGCGGCATACACGCCGCTCGCTTCGCGCAATTCGGCCGCCAGTTCCACGCCCGTGGCGCCTCCGCCGATGATGACGATGTCGACGCCGGGATGGCCCGCGTCGCCCTGGCGCTGCTCGGCCATGGCCAGCAGTTTCAGCAGGGTCAGACGGAAACGTTCGGCATCTTCCGTGGCATTCAGGGAAATCGTGTTTTCCTGGGCGCCGGGCACGCCGAAGTAATTCGAGGTGCTGCCCACGGCCAGCACCAGCTGGTCGTAGCTGACAGTGCGCTGCGGCAAGAGTTGCTCATCCTTGTCCGTGGCGATGGCGCCCACGGTGAGGCTGTTCGACGCGGCGTCGAGTGCGATCAGGGGGCCATAGACATAGGTGAAACCATTGTCATGCGCCAGCATCTGGTATGACAGGCCCTCTTGATGAATGTCCAGGGTGCCGGCCGCCACTTCATGCAGCGACGGCTTCCAGATATGGTACAGGCGGCTGTCGACCAGGGTGACCTGGCCGGCGCCGAGCTTGCGGCTGAGTTTACAGGCCAGCTCCAGGCCGCCTGCACCTCCCCCTACGATAACGATTTTACTATGCAAAGATCCTCCTGCTTGTTAATCCCTGTGCCCGTTGCCGTTGCCATTGCCATTGCCATGACCGTTGCCATGGCCCTTGCCTGGCTTGTCATCATGCTTGTCGCGCTTGCCTTCATGTTTATCGCGCTTGTCATCATGCTTGTCATAGTGGCCGCGATCACGGTCATGGTCCCGGTAGTCGGGACGGCCATGGTCGCCATGCTGCTGGCGGTAACGGGGCACATATTGGTTGTTATACCAACTATCTTGGACGAAATATACCTCTTGGTTACAGGCATTATACTTGCGGCAGTGCTTGGACCAGTGTTTCGCATGGCCGGGTGGCACGCGCAAATAGATGGGGCGCGCCGAATAGTATTGCGGGCGCTGCACGATGACGGGCTGGGCATAGATCAATTGCGGCGCTGGATAGTCGCCTATGTCGATGCGTCCGTAAAAGCCCGGCTGGCCGACGGTGACGGAGACGCCCACCTGGGCGACGGCAGCGGTAGCGGCCGACAGCAAGACGGCGGCAAGAATCAGGGTTTTCATGGGGACACTCCTTTTATCAGTTATGCCGCAATTGTAGACCTTGTGCAACCAACTGTTTGTTCGCAAGGACACATAAGGATTGCCGTGGCAATCTCACCACAGCTTGCCTAAAGGCACGACCACGCCGCTGAACAGCGACCAGTCCGGCGACGCCGCCGTCAAGCCGCGCGCCATGCCGATATCGATGGCCAGCCGCGGCGTGGGACTGTAGGTGGCGGCCAGCAAGAGCTGCGCCGTGGCCGGCGCGCCGCGCAAGCGCGTGCCCGACACTTCCGCCGTGGCGCCCCAGCGCTCGCTGACGGGCGTGGAAAAGGAGGTCGCCCAGCCCGTTTGCACCCTGCCGGTATGCGGGTCGGCTGCGCCCAGGCGCGTGGCGTTCAGGTTGGCGTCCATGTGCACGGCGCCCAGGTCGCGGCTGAAAATGCCGTTCAGCGACACGTCGCTCTTGCCGCTGCCGATGCTGTCCTTGGCCGTGGGCAACTTCCAGCCCAGTTCCAGGCCCAGCGCCGTCGCGCTGTCGAGCAAAAAGGCGCGCTTGAGCACGACCGTCGTGTCGCCCACGCCCGTTTCGCGACGCCCCGTGTCGTCGCGCGCGCGCACGAAGCCCTCGCCTTCGAGCAACACGCCCCATTCCGGGCTGAACGCCAGTTTGAACGTGTACGGCAGGCTGGCGCGGCGCGTGTCGTCCGTTTTCGACAGCAGGCCGCCCGCCTCGAATTCCAGCTGGCCCGGCACGGGCAGCTGGGCGGGACTGGCCACGGAAGGCCGGTACGGCAGCACGGGATCGCCCTCCTGCGCCTGCGCCAGCGGCGGTAGGGAGAGCAATAACACGGAGAAACACAACAGCGGCAGGGAAGAAGACGGCATGGGAAACCCGGAAGTGGCAAACGCGCAATAACGACAGCCTACCACCACCGCGCCGATTGCGCCCGGACCCGCCCCATTTCAGGCCAGGCGCCGCACGCCCTGCCTAGCGGCCGGCACCGGTCGGCGCAGCGGCGTGACATTGCTGGACGCCGGCACGGCCATCTGTTGCGCCTGTGCATGCAGGCGGAACACGCCCACCAGTTCCGTCAGGGTCTGCGCCTGGTCCTGCAGCGATTCGGCGGCGGCCGCCGCCTCTTCCACCAGGGCCGCGTTTTGCTGCGTCACCTGATCCATCTGCAGCACGGCCTGGTTGACTTGCTCGATGCCGGCGCTTTGCTCGGCGCTGGCGGCCGTGATTTCCTGCATGATGTCGGCCACCTGGCGCACGCTGGTGACCACTTCATCCATCGTCTTGCCCGCGTCATGCACGAGTCTGGAGCCGATTTCCACCTGCTCGACGGAGTCGCCGATCAGAATCTTGATTTCCTTGGCGGCACTGGCCGAGCGTTGCGCCAGGTTGCGCACTTCGGACGCGACGACGGCAAATCCGCGCCCCTCCTCGCCCGCCCTGGCCGCTTCCACGGCCGCGTTCAAGGCCAGGATGTTCGTCTGGAAGGCGATGCTGTCGATGACGCTGATGATGTCGACGATCTTGCGCGACGACGCGTTGATCGATTCCATCGTCTGCACCACCTGCCCCACCACGGCGCCGCCCTTGCCCGCCACGTCGGACGCGGCGCCGGCCAGCGCATTGGCCTGGCGCGCATTGTCCGCATTCTGCCGCACTGCCGACGTCAGCTCTTCCATCGACGACGCCGTTTCTTCCAGCGAACTGGCCTGCTCTTCCGTGCGGGACGACAAGTCGAGGTTACCCTGGGCAATTTCGCCCGAGGCCGTGTTGATGGTGTCCGTACCCGAGCGCACCTGGCTGACGATGCCCACCAGCTTGTCGCGCATGGTTTTCATGGCAAACAGCAGGCTGGCGCTGTCGTGGCTGGCCGTACGGATATCGACGGTGAGGTCGCCCTCGGCGATGGCGCCGGCGATCTTGACGGCATACGCCGGTTCGCCACCGAGCTGGCGCGTCAGTCCGCGCGTGATCAGCGCCCCCAGCGCCAGGCCCGCCGCCACGCTGCCCAGCACCAGCGCAATCATGAAGCTGCGGCTGGCCTGGTACACGCCGGACGCCTGCTCGGAAGCGGCCTTGGCGCGCTCTTCCTTCTGCTGCGACAGCTTGTCCAGCACGCCGTCGAGTTCATCGGCATGCTGGCGCGTCTTGTTGAGCAGTTCGGTCAGTTGCGCGCTGCGCTGGGCCAGCGGTTCGGCTGCCGCCAGGGTCAGCGCCTGCTGCATGGTGGCGATATATTCCGCTTCGACGGCGGCGAAGCGCGCAAACAGTTCCTTGGCGGCCGGCGTGACGAACAGCGGCTCCGCCTTGGCAAGGTAACTTTTATTCAAGTCGAGGAATTTGGCGATGTCGGCCTGGCGCGTGGCGCGCTCCTCGGCGGTCGTGGCCAGCAAGAAGTTGCTGCGCGCGCGGCCCACCTTGATCAAGGCGATGTTGGCTTCCTTGATGTACGACAAGCCCAACAGTTCATGGTTGTACATCTGCCCCGCCATGGTATCGATCTTGCCCATGTTGAAGATGCCGATGCCGGCCACGATGGCCCCCATCAGCGCGACGCAAAAGAATGCCGCCAGCAAGCGCGTTCCCACCTTCATCCGGTTCAACATGATTTCTCCCATAGACTGGCCGATACTCGATGCAACTGGAGCGTACTGGCTTGAATATAAAGAAAAAACACGGAAAAAAATGCTCGGATTGTCACCAAACAACAATTCCTTGATTTATAGCAACATGCAAAACGGCTTGCCATGCTAGGCAAGCCGTTCGGGCATGGGCTTGGCGCCTCTCCGTTAATGGCCCGCGTTAATGGCCCGCGTGTGCGCCAGGTTTGCGCACCGTCATCTCGACGCTCCCCTTGGCCGGCAGCTTGCCCGTACCCTGGCCGCGCACGGGTTCCGGCAAGGCGCCCGTCCATTCATAGGCCACGCTGCCGGCCGGGTGCTTGTACCAGCCCGGATCGCGGTAGTCGCCGGTTTTTTGATCCTTGCGCACCTTGACCGTCGTAAACATGCCGCCCATGCCGATGGCGCCGAAGGGGCCGTCGCCCGCCATCATCGGCAAGGTATTGTCGGGAATCGGCATCTGCATCTCGCCCATGTCGGCCATGCCCCGCTCGCCCATCACCATGTAGCCGGGCACCAATTGATTGATCTTCGCCGCCACGCCCTGGTGGTCGACGCCGATCATGGTGGGCACGTCGTGTCCCATGGCATTCATCGTGTGGTGCGACTTGTGGCAGTGGAAAGCCCAGTCGCCGAGGTCCGTGGCCGTGAATTCCACGGCCCGCATCTGGCCCACGGCCACGTCCGTCGTCACTTCGGGCCAGCGCGATTCGGGGCGCGTCCAGCCGCCATCCGTGCCCGTCACTTCGAATTCATGGCCATGCATATGGATCGGGTGGTTCGTCATGGTCAGATTGCCCACGCGCACGCGCACCTTGTCGCCCTGGCGCACGACCATGGGGTCGATGCCGGGGAAGACGCGGCTATTGAAGGTGAACAGATTGAAATCCGTCATGGTCATGATCTTCGGCGTGTAGCTGCCGGGGTCGATGTCGTAGTTGCTCAGCAAGAAGACGAAGTCGCGGTCCACCTTCATGAAATTCGGGTCTTTCGGGTGCGTCACCCAGAAACCCATCATACCCATGGCCATCTGCGTCATTTCATCCGCGTGCGGGTGGTACATGAAGGTGCCGGGCCGCTTGGCGACGAATTCATAGACGAAGGTCTTGCCAGGAGGAATGCCCGGCTGGGTCAAGCCCGTGACGCCGTCCATGCCGTTGGGCAAGCGCTGGCCATGCCAGTGCACGCTCGTGTGTTCCGGTAACTTGTTGGTGACGAAAATGCGCACGCGGTCGCCCTCCACCACTTCGATGGTGGGACCGGGCGACTGGCCGTTGTAGCCCCATAGATTGGCCATCATGCCGGGCGCCAGTTCGCGCACGACGGGTTCGGCCACGAGGTGGAATTCCTTGACGTTGTTATTCATGCGCCAGGGCAAGGACCAGCCATTCAGGGTGACGACGGGGTTGTACGGCCGCCCGTTCGGCGGCGGTGGCGGCGCCTTCGTCTCCGCGCCGGCCATGCTGACGGCTTCCGGCAGCGATGCCGCGCCCACGCGGCTCACCGCTGCCGCACTCAGGGCGACCGCGCCCGCATTCATGAAAAAGTTTCTACGTGTAATCATCATTATTCCTTGTTGGCAGGGCCGCTGCCATTGATGGCGCCTTGCAGTTCAGTTTGCGCAATCCAGAAATCGCGCTGGGTGTCGATGGCGCCGTTGACGCTGGCAACTTGCTCGCGCGCATCGGCCAGCAGTTCGAAGACGCTGGCCAGCATGCCGTTGTAGCGCAGCAATACTTCATGCGAAATCGTCTTGCGCAGCGGCACGACTTCATCGCGGTAGTGGCGCGCCAGGTCGTAGGCCGTGCGGTAGCTGGAATACGCCTCGCGCACTTCCGAGCGAGCCCGCACGGCCGTGCCCGCCGTGCGCTGCAGCGACTGCTCATACAAGGCTTGCGCCTTCGCATTGCGCGCCGAACCCCAGTCGAACAGGGGCAGCTCCAGCGACACTTCGTAGCCGTTTTCACGGGGCGCCTCGCTCGTGCTCTTGTTGGTGTAGCCCACGTCGAGCACGTTGATGAAACCCGTCACCTTGGACAGGCCCAGCGCGCTGGCCGTCGCGTGCGCGTCGAGTTTCGCTCTTTGCACGTCGAGGCGCTGCTCCATGGCTTGCGCCTCGATATTGCCCGCCTCGGCTGGCTTGGCCGGCAAATCGGGCAAGCGCGACGGCAAAGTGAACGTCGTCTGCTTGCCCCACAGGCCCAGCAAGCGCGTCAGGTGCTCGCGCGTGGCCGTGGCCTGGTGGCGCGCGCGGGCCAGGTCGCCGACGGCGTCCGCGTAAAACACTTGCTGGCGCGCCTGGTCGAGGCGGCTCCAGTTGCCCGCCTGCTGCAAGCGCGTGGCCAGTTCGGCGCCCGCCTCGGCCGACAGCAGCGCCCGCTGCATGAACTGTTCCGTCTGCACGGCAGCCACCGCGTTGAAGTAGGCGCGGCGCGTATCCGACGCCAGTTGCACGGCGCTGCCGGCCGCTTGCAGCTTGGCTTGCTCGAAACGGCCCCGTTCGATGTTCACGCGCATCGGCATGGTCAGCAAGCCGGCCAGGTCGAAGCTGACGCCGCGGTCGATTTCATTGCCGTGACTGCCATGCGAGCGGCCGAACGACAGGCCGGGATTGCGCAAGCGCCCCGCCTGCACCAGGTCCGCCTCGGACGCGCCCAGCTCGGCCAGCGCCACCTTCATGCTGTGATTGTTCATCAGGGCGATGCGCACGGCGCCATCCGCGTCCAGGGGCTGGGCCAGCAAGGCCGCCAGTTTTTCCTCGCCGCCCTTGTCGGCCAGCGCCTCGGGCGCACCCGTGCGGGCGTCGGCCAGCGCGGACACGGCCTGCATGCCGCCATCGGCGCTGAAGCTGGCGCAGCCGCTGAGCAGCAGGACGGCCGCCAGCGCCAGCGGCGTGAGGCAAGTTGATTTGGTGAAACGTGGCATGTCAGTGTCCTTCGTGCTGATGTTGCGGGGCCGGCTGGGCATCGGGCTTGGGGCTGGGCTTATCCATCGGCATCGTGTGGCCCTTCATGGCATGGCCTTCCATCTTGTGGCCTTCCATCTTCATCATGCCCATGTGGCCGCCGGCCTTGCCGACCTTGTCGTTGACGGCGCGCCAGGCCTGGTCGGGCGTGGCGTCGTCCTCGGCGGCGGGACGGTAGCCGGCGAAGGCGGAGCGGTAAGTGGTGGCCGGCACGGAGGCTTGCGCCTCTTGCGGGGCGGGCTGTGACTGCGCTGCGGCGGCCAGCGGCAGCACAGCCAGCGCAAAGCTGAACAGGTATTTCATGGTATTCCTTGAAGAACAGGGTATGGCGCGGCGGGCGCGCGACTGGAACGCTGGCGCGGCCGGAACACGGTGCACGATACAAGCTGCAGGGACGTGCGACGGCGGCACCGCCAGGTTCAACGGGCGGTCAGGCGGAGCGCGTGCTTCTCGGAGGACGTTCGGGACCGGATGGGATATGCCCGGCGAACAGGGAATCGGGCGCCAGCGCCGGGGGCGGCGCGCGCAGGGTCAAGGCATGCAGGGGCGGCATGCCGGGCGGCGCCGCAGCGCCCACGGTGCAAGCGCCATGGTTGCTGCAATCGTGGCCATGGTGCATGGCGCCGCCATCGTCCATGGCCATTTTCATCGGCTGGTCCGCCATCCGCATGTCGGCCATGTCGGCCATGTCGGCCATACTGTGGCACTGGGGCGTTGGCAGCGCCTCGACGGCAACCGTGACCACCGCCGCCAGCTCGTCCACGCAGCAGCTGCGCATGGCCGACGCAAAGCCCTGCATGGGCAGCGTGACGGCCAGCAGCCAGAGCAGCGAGCGGGCGAGAAAGCGGGAAAAGGCACGGTTCATGACACCACTATAAACCTTCCCACATGAGGAAGGTCAAGTCCCTATTCACGCTCGCCGGCCATGCGTCAGCCAGATCACGTACACGCCGTAATAGCCCTGCCCTTCGAAGATGACCTGGCCATCGGCAAACGACACGGTCTGCACTTGATTCACGGTGAAGTACGCGCGGCCGTCCGCCGCCTCGACATCGCCCCAGTAGCGTGCGTGCAGGGGCCGGTAGCCGCTGGCGCGCCCGATCGCATCCATCACATCGCCGATCATGAAGTCGAGCAGCATCCCGGCCAGCAGCGGCCGGTGGCCCGCCAGCATGGCCGTGATGTCGGGATAGCCGGCATGCATCAGCTCGGGCAAGTCGCTTTCCTCGTACTGCAAATCGTCTTCGCGGCAAGTCTGGAGAAAACTGTTGAACGGCTCGTCGAGCAAGCCGGCCAGCGCCGTTTCCGGCACGCTCAGGCGGAACGGATGCAGCGGCAGCGCGCTGTGCTGGCCGTAATTGAGTCCGCGGCAGCCGAGGAAGGCCAGCGGATGGCGCCGGCCGCCGACCTCGCAGCGGATGCCGGATGCTTTTCCGTCCGCCATCAGCTGCCCATCCCCGCCGCCCGCATCAGCAGGCGCATCGCCCAGGCCGCCAAGCCCAGCGTCGCCACGCTGGCCAGCCAGAGGCCGGCCATCCAGGCCAGTCGTTTCCACCATGTCTGTTGTCCTTGTCCTTGCATCAGTGATACCCATCTTCCGGCAGGACTTTGCCACGAAACACATAATATGACCACACCGTATACATCAGGATCACGGGAATGATGAACAGCGCGCCCACCAGCGTAAAGCCCTGGCTTTGCGGCGGCGACGACGCTTCCCAGATCGAGACCGATGGCGGGATGATGTGCGGCCACACGCTGATGCCCAGGCCCGTATAGCCGAGAAAGACGAGCGCCAGCGTGCACAGGAACGGCGCCGCCTGCCGCCCCTGCCGCAGGGAGCGCAGCAGCAGCCAGCCCGCGCCCAGCACCAGCAGCGGCACGGGCAAAAACCAGAACAATTGCGGCAGCGCAAACCAGCGCGCGGCGATGGCCGGATCGACCAGCGGCGTCCAGACGCTGATGACGGCGATCACGCCCAGCAGCAGCCAGACGAGCACGCGCGTGAGGCGTACGGCGCGCGCCTGCAGGCGGCCCTGCGTCTTCATGATCAGCCAGGTGCTGCCCAGCAAGGCATACGCCGCCACCAGCCCGGCGCCCGTGAACAGGGAAAACGGCGTGAGCCAGTCCAGCGCGCCGCCCGCATAGCTGCGGTTGACCACCGGCATGCCCTGGATGTAGGCGCCCAGGGTCACGCCCTGGAAGAAGGCGGCCGCCACCGAGCCGGCGATGAAGGCCTTGTCCCACACGTGGCGCTCGTGCTCGCGCGCCTTGAAGCGGAATTCGAAGGCCACGCCGCGGAAGATCAGGCCCATCAGCATGAAGCTGAGCGGCAGATAGCAGGCGCTGAGCACGACGGAATACGCGAGCGGAAAGGCCGCCAGCATGCCGGCGCCGCCCAGCACCAGCCAGGTTTCATTGCCATCCCAGACGGGCGCCACCGTATTCATCATCACGTCGCGCTCGCTCTTGTCCTGGAAAAACGGATACAGGATGCCGATGCCCAGGTCGAAACCGTCCATCACCACGTACATCATGATGCTGAACAAGATAATAATGGCCCACAGTAGCGCTAGATCAATGCCCATGCGAATGTCCTCCTTGCGCTTGCTCTTCCAGATGCGCGGCCGACATCGGCCGTGCAGGCGTACGTTCCTGGCCGGGGCCGCCATGCTCGACGCTCTCCCCTTCGTGCGGCTGCGGCCCCACCCGGATCAGGCGCAGCAGGTAGCCGATGCCCGTGCCGAACACGGCAAAATAGATGACGATGAACAACAGCAAAGTGATGCCCAGCTGCGTGGCGCCGTGGGCCGAGACGGCATCCTCCGTGCGCAGCAAGCCGTACACGGTCCACGGCTGGCGGCCGATTTCCGTCGTGTACCAGCCGGCCAGCATGGCCACCAGCCCGCTCGGCCCCATCCACAGGGCGCAGCGCAGGAACAGGCGCGAGCGCCACAAGGTATTGCGCCAGCGCAACCACGCGCTCCAGATGCCCAGCGCGATCATCAGCATGCCCAGCCCCGCCATCAGGCGGAACGACCAGAACACGACGGCGGAAGGGGGTCGGTCGCGCGGCGCAAATTCCTTCAGGGCGGGAATCGTGCCATTCCAGTCGTGCGCGAGGATCAGGCCGCCCAAGCGGGGAATTTCCACCTTGTACAGGGTTTCTTCGCGCGCCATGTCGGGCCAGCCGAACAGGATCAGCGGCGTGCCTTCGTTGCCCGTGTTTTCCCAGTGGCCTTCCATGGCGGCCAGCTTGGCCGGCTGGTGCTCGAGGGTATTCAAGCCGTGCACGTCGCCGATGACGGCCTGGATGGGCGCGACGACCAGGAGCATGGACAAGCCCATGGTCATCATCTTGCGGATGGCCGCATTGTCGTTGCCGCGCAGCAAATGCCAGGCGGCCGACGCCACCACCAGCAAGGCCGTGGCGAGGAAGGCGGCCACGCTCATGTGCAGCAGCCGGTACGGGAACGAGGGATTGAAGATGACAGCCAGCCAATCCACGGGCACGACCCGCCCGTCGATGATTTCATGGCCCTGCGGCGTCTGCATCCAGCTGTTCGACGCAATGATCCACGTGGCGGAAATCAGGGTGCCCAGCGCCACCATGGCCGTGGCGAACATGTGCAGGCCGGGCCCCACGCGGTGCCAGCCGAACAGCATCACGCCGAGGAAGCCCGCTTCCAGGAAGAAGGCCGTCAGCACTTCATAGGCCAGCAGCGGCCCCGTGATGCTGCCCGCGTAATCGGAAAAGAAACTCCAGTTGGTGCCGAACTGGTACGCCATGACGAGGCCGGAAACGACGCCCATGCCGAAGTTGACGGCGAAAATCTTCGACCAGAAATGGTACAGGTCGCGGTACACGCCGTCCTGCGTGCGCAGCCACGCCGCTTCCAGCACCGTCAGGTAACTGGCCAGGCCGATCGTGATTGCAGGAAAAATGATGTGGAACGAGATGGTGAAGCCGAACTGGACGCGCGCCAGTTCCAGTGCCGTAAGCCCTAACATGTGTTGCCTTCCCGACGTGTGACGTCTGTTTTACCCAGGCCTCCACTCTAGGCTTTCCGGGTAAAACATAACAGACTCAGAAACGGGAGAAAACATAGGATCAGTTTGACGTTTGCCGAATGACAAGATCAAACCGCTCCAACGGAAAACCGCCTCAGGCGGGCTCCGTGATGCCCACGCAATTGCGGCCATTTTCCTTGGCCACGTACAGGGCCGCATCGGCGGCGCGCAGCACGGCGTCCGTACTGCCCGCTTCCTGTTCCGACGACACGACGCCCAGCGATATCGTGACCAGGCCCGCGCCGGGAATCACGGCGGCGGCCACCTTGGCGCGCAAGCGCTCGGCCACCTGCATGGCCACGTCGAGGTCGGCATCGGGCAGCAGCATGATGAATTCATCGCCGCCATTGCGGCACAGCACGTCGGCATCGCGCGAACAGGCGCGCATCAGCTGCGCCAGTCGCAGGATGACTTCGTCGCCCACGGCATGGCCCCAGCGGTCGTTGACTTGCTTGAAATGGTCGATGTCGATGGCGATGACGGAAAACGGCCGCGCCTGCGCCTGCCACGCTTCCAGCGCCGCCGCCATGCCGCGCCGGTTCGACAGGCCCGTCAGCGGGTCCGTCTGCACATCGGTCTTCAACTTGCCGATCTTGTTCTGCAACAATGCCAAGCCTTTCAGCAGGGCTTTCTTGATTTGCGCCGCCTCCACATACCACGAGCGGATGGCGGCGATGTGCTCGGCCGTGCCGGGCGCATCCATGCGCCGCGCGCCTTCGGCCAGCTGCACCAGGGGGCGCGAAATCAGGCTGGCCAGCCACCAGATGAATGGCAGGCTCAGCAAGGCGATGGGCAGCGAGTGCCATACCGTGTTCGCCATCAGCTGGTTCAGCGGGGCCAGGGTCATGGCCGTCGGGCGCTGCGCCACGATGCCCCAGCCCGTCGATGGCATGATGGCATAGCCGGCCAGCATGTCCACGCCCAGGCTGTTGTTCATGCGCCGGTTGCCGCCGCCCTGCTGGGCGATGATGGCGTCGATGACGTCGTTGCTGCCGGCCACGTCGCCCAGGCGGTCGGGGTCCGGGTGGTACAGCAGGCGCCGGTTCTGGTCGACCACGTACAGGTAGGAGCCGTCGCGGTAGTAATGCTGGCCCAGCATGGTGTAAAGGATGTTTTTCTGTTTCAGGTAAATGCTGCCGCCCACGTAGCCCAGGTAGCGGCCATCCTTGCCCAGGATGGGATGCGAAATGAACACGACCAGGTTGCCGGCCGACGACACATACGGCTGCGTCACCAGCGGGCGCCGCTCGCGCAGCGCCTGGATGGCGCCGGCCGAATCGAGCGTGCGGTTTTTCAGGGCCAGGGTTTCCGGCGACACGCCCAGCACCTTGCCCTGGGCATCGACGATGAGCACGGAATTGAAACTGTTCGTTTGCAGGCGCAGGCGTTGCGCCTCGTCCGTCAGCCATTGCTCGTCGCCCATGCGCGAAGGCAGGCCGCCCGCGCTGTAGGCCAGTTGCTGGCGCGCCGATTGCAGGAAATCCTCGGCCGTGCTGGCCAGCTTGCTGGCGTAGGCGTGATTCGCTTCCAGGGTGGTATCGATCAGCAGCTGGCGCTGCACGCTGTAGCTGGCGTAGAAGGTATTGGCCAGGGACACCAGGGCGCTGGTAAAGGCCACGAGCACGATCAAGCGGCGCAAATTCATGCGCAGAACAGGTTTAGTCCACATGGGGTCGACAAGAAGAAGTATTGCGCTAAAGAAAGGGCGCATTATACCGAGACACCCGTGCCAATATTGAAATCTTGGCATCAATGGTCAAAGAATGTGTACAAGCGGCAACGCCGAGCGTTGCCGCCTTGACATGCATCAAGCGTGGATGGCGTGTTTGCGGACCCAGTCCACGTAGCGCTGCATCCAGCCCTGGAAGAAACCCAGGCTGGCCGGACCGATGCCGCCATGCTCGTCGAACAGGCCTTCCTTGGCCTGGATAAACATTTCAGGCTGTCCCAGCAGCGGTACATCCAGGTAGGCGAGCACATTGCGCAAATGCTGCTGCGCCAGGGCCGTGCCCGTGGCGCCGACGGAAACGCCGAGCACGGCGCCCGGCTTGCCGCCCCACACGCTCTGGCCGTACGGGCGCGAGCCCTGGTCGAGGGCGTTTTTCAGCACGCCAGGAATCGAGCGGTTGTATTCGGGGGTGAGAAACAGCAAGGCTTGCGATGCGGAAATTTCCGATTTCAGGCGCAGCACCTGCTCGGACTGCGCGCCATCGTCATCCTGGTCGTACAGCGGCAAGTCGCCGATTTCGATGTGCTTGAAGGAAAACTCGGGCGGCGCCAGCTTGATGATGGCGTCGGCCAGCTTGCGGTTGAAGGAATCCTTGCGCAAGCTGCCGACGATGATAGCAACGTTATATTGACTCATATATATCCCCGATGATGGTGAAAAAATAGCCCTGGAGTGAACTTCACTGCAGGACTATCTTGCCACACAATCATGGGGTTTGCGCTGCTTAGCGTGCGCCGCCAGCCAAGCCCTGGTACTCGCGGTAATAGCGCCCGCCCAGGTTGGTCAGCACCTCGTAGCCGATGGTATTGGCCATGGCCGCCACGGCGTCGACCGGGTGTTCGGCGCAGATCAGGTCGACCAGGCTGCCCGGCGCGACGCGGTCGCCGGCGATGGCGCTCACGTCGAGGGTGATGGAATCCATCGAGATGGCGCCGATCTGCGGCACTTTCACGCCGTCGACGATGGCCAGGCCCTGGTTGCTCATGCTGCGCAGCCAGCCATCGGCGTAGCCGACGGACACCGTCGCCACCTGGCGCGGCTCGCTGGCCGTGTAGCGGCGGCTGTAGCCCACGTGGTCGCCGGCGGCAATCGTGCGCGTCTGCAAGACCTTGCCTTGCAGGCGCACGACCGAGCGCAGGGGATTCGGTTCCCCGCCCTGCGGCCCGATGCCGTACAGGGCCGCACCGGGGCGCACCAGGTCGAAGTGATAGTCGGGCGACAAAAAGATGCCCGAGGAATTGGCCAGGCTGGCGCGGTACTGCGGCAAACGGGCGCGGATGGCGATGAAACGGGCCAGCTGCTCGCCATTCATGGGGTTGCTCCGCTCGTCGGCGCACGCCAGGTGGCTCATCAGGTAACGCACCTTGATGCCGTCAAGAAAGTGCGGGTCCAGCAGCCAGGCGTCGATTTCCTGCGGCGACAAGCCCATGCGCGACATGCCCGTATCCACCTGCACGATGGCGTCCAGGGTGCTGCCCAGCGCTTTTGCATGCGCGCGCCAGCCCGCCACCTGCGGCTCGCTGTTGAGCACGGGCGTCAAGCCATGGGCCGTGAATTCGCCTTCCGTGCCGACGGGCGGGCCGTGCAGCACGAAGATGGACGCGTCCGGCGCCACGTGCGGGCGCAGGCTGATGCCCTCTTCCAGGTGGGCCACGAAGAAATGGCGGCACCCTTCTTCATACAGGGCCGCGCCCACTTGCGCGGCGCCCAGGCCATACGCGTCGGATTTCACGACGGCCGAACAGGCGGCCGGGTGCGCCTTGTCGCGCAGCAAGCGGTAGTTGGCGCGCACGGCATCGAGGTCCACCGTCAGGATGGCGCCGCTACGTTCCTTGGGAGGCATGCTGGCCCCCATCTCAGGCCACCGCGTGCTGCAGTTTGCCATTGCCCTGCGCGCCGCTGTAGCGGCTGACGGACAGGTCGTCGGCCAGGATGGCCGGCTTTTTCGACGACATCAGGTCGGCCAGCAATTGCGCGGAACCGCAGGACATGGTCCAGCCCAGGGTGCCGTGGCCCGTGTTCAGGAACAGATTGCGCAACGGCGTGCGGCCGACGATCGGCGTGCCGTCCGGAGTCATCGGGCGCAAGCCCGTCCAGAAGGTAGCCTCGGCCGTGTTGCCGCCGCCGGGGAACAGGTCGTTGACGACCATTTCCAGGGTTTCGCGGCGGCGCGGGTTCAGGTTCAGGTTATAGCCGGCGATTTCCGCCATGCCGCCCACGCGGATGCGGTCGTCGAAACGCGTGACAGCGATCTTGTAGGTTTCATCGAGGATGGTTGACACGGGCGCCTTGGCCGCGTTAACGATAGGCACGGTGATCGAATAGCCCTTCAATGGATACACGGGAATGTCCAGCAGCGGCTTCATGAAGCCCGTCGAGTAGGAGCCGAGCGCCACGACATAGGAATCGGCCTTGACGATTTCCGCGCCGCATTGCACGCCAGCAATTTCGTCGCCCTGTGTCAGCAATGCATCGATGGACACGCCATAACGGAACTTCACGCCCAGCGCCTCGGCCATCTCGGACAGGCGCGTGGTAAACAGCTGGCAATCGCCCGTTTCATCGTTGGGCAGGCGCAAGCCGCCGAACAGTTTATCCTTGACCGCTTCCAGGGCCGGCTCGGCGCGCGACAGTTCGTTGCGCTGCAGCACTTCGTACGGCACGCCCGCGTCTTTCAATACTTCGATATCCTTGGCGGCGTCGTTGTATTGTTTTTCGGTGCGGAACAATTGCATCGTGCCTTGCTGGCGGCCTTCATACGTGATGCCGGCCTCGGCGCGCAGCACCTTGAAGCAGTCGCGGCTGTATTCAGCCAGGCGCACCATGCGTTCCTTGTTCACGGCATACGCTTCCGGTGTGCAATTACGCAACATCTGCCACATCCATTTCAGCTGGGCGGCGCTGCCGTCGAGCGAGATGGCCAGGGGCGCGTGGCGCTGCATCATCCACTTCACGGCCTTCAGGGGAATGCCGGGCGCAGCCCATGGCGAAGCGTAGCCGGGCGAGATTTGCCCCGCATTCGCGAAGCTGGTTTCCAGTGCCGGGCCCGGCTGGCGGTCGATGACGGTCACCTCATGTCCTGCCTTGGCCAGATAGTAAGCACTGGTGACGCCGATGACGCCGCTACCCAGAATCACAATACGCATAGTTTCCTCATTATATTTTTTTAGGCTGACGCCAGATTAACCGCTATCATATTGGGAAAGAGCCAGTATTTGTTCACGTATAAATCGAGATATTCAGCAATAAATCATGAGAATCCTTAAAGAATCGGCACGTGGCCTCGACAAGCTGGATCGCCACATCCTGCGCATCCTGCAACAGGATGGCCGCATCTCGATGAAAGACCTGGGCGAACAGGTGGGATTGTCCATCACGCCCTGCATCGAGCGGGTCAAGCGCATGGAACGCGACGGCGTCATCACGGGCTACCACGCCAAGGTGAACCCGGCCGCGCTGGGCGCCAAGCTGCTCGTCTTTGTAGAGATTACGCTGAATCAAAAATCCGCGTCCGCCTTCGAGCAATTCCGTCGCGAAGTGCTGCAGATTCCCGAAGTGCAGGAATGCCACCTGGTGTCGGGCGACTTCGATTACCTGATCAAGGCGCGCATCCATGAAATGGCCGAGTACCGCAAGTTGCTGGGCGACATGCTGCTGCAGTTGCCGGGCGCCGCGCAATCGAAGAGCTATGTGGTGATGGAAGAAATCAAGGAAACCCTGGCGCTGTCGACCGACGTACTGCAAAATCGCTGAAGGTACCGCCTGCCGGCACCGACAGCATCAAATTTTGCACCTTTGTATAATCTTGTAGCACATTCGCGGCGACACAAGCACACTCCCTCCTGACATCACGCCCGTCCCCTCTGAGATTGGAAGCAGTGATGCACACTGGGAGTCCATATGAACACATTGATAAAACTGGCAGCTTCCTGCCTCGCGGGCCTGGCCGTGGCCATGTGCACCGCCAGTGAATACAAGGTCAACCGTGCGCCGGACAATGGCGCCATCTATCAAAACATCAAGGTCGGCAAGACCACCCGCCTCGACCTCGACGCGGCCCTGGGCAACGCCACCGTCGTCAGCTTCGATCCCGGCTATGAAGTCTGGGTCTACAAGAACCAGCTGAAGACGCCCAGCGTGACGCGGCTGATCCCCCTGCTGGGCGAAAAAGGCACGCGCGAAGTGGCCGTCATGTTCGACCAGGCCGGCATCGTGAAGAAATTCCGCATCCACGAGCCGCGCAGGTAGGCGCAGGCCGCGCACGTGTGCGACAGCGTAAGGCAGCCGCCAGCCAGATGGCTATACTGGCTGCTGGCTCCCGCCGCCCACCGCCCACCTACCCTGCAAGGAGTTTCCATGCGCCTGCCCCTGATCGCTCCGAAAGACCTGACACAAGAACAACAGCCGCTGTACGACGATATGCGCAAAGGCATCACCAGCAATTTCAACGATTTCATCGCCGTGCGCGAAGATGGCGCCTTGATGGGGCCGTGGAATCCGTGGCTGCACGAACCGGCCATCGGCAAGGCGATCTGGAACCTGACCCTGGCCATGACGGCCAACGCCACGCTGCCCGACAAGGTGCGCCAGATTGCCATCCTGGTGGTGGGCGCGCGCTACAATGCCGCCTATGAAATCTACGCCCACATCGCCGTCGCGGAGCGCGAAGGCATGCCTGCCGAGCGCCTCGCCACGCTGGTAGCGGACGTCAAGCCGCTCGACCTGGACAAGCAGGAAAGCGTGGCCTACGACCTGGCCTACGCGCTCAGCCGTGGCGGCACGCTGCCGGAGCCGCTGTACCGCCTGGCGCTGGCCACCTTCGGCCAGCACGGCATCAACGAGCTGATCTACCTCGTGGGCCTGTACGCACTGGTATCGACCACCTTGAACGGCTTCAACGTGCCGGTGCCGGAACGCGACTGAAGGGCCTGGCCCGCGCCGCGCCTTATGCCGCCCGGGCCGTCGCCGCGCTGGCCGCCCGCTGCGGCCGATGCGCCACCGCGCAAGCCAGCACGCCCGCCAGCAGCAGCGCCGTCGCCGCAGATTCCGCCGCGGTGGGCCAGCGCCGCTCCCACGCATAGCCGTACAACAGGGCAAACAGGAATTCAAAGACGATCATCTGCCCCATCAAGGTCAGCGGCAGCACGCGGCTGGCGTAATTCCACAAGCCGTTGCCGACGACTGAACACAGCAGCGCCACACCCGTGACGAGGCCGGCGAACTGCAGCCATGCCGTGCCGCCATGCGCGGCCGGTGCCGCAAGCGCGACGGGAATCGCCAGCAGCAATGCGGCGGCGCCCGTCACCACGCCCGTCAACAGATTCCACTCCTGCGCCGACACCGCGCGCAAGCGCCCCAGCCAGCGGCTGTTGCCGACGGCATACACCGTCCACGACAGCAGCGCCGCCAGCGCGCACAACAGTCCCAGCAGCGATGCATGGCCGGGATGCGCGAGCGACTGCCAGCTGATGCACAACAAGCCGGCACCGCTGAGCAGCAACGAAGGGAGCAGCTTGCGCAGCGGCACGGCATCGTGGTCGCGGCTGCCGACCACGGTGACGACCAGCGGCAGCAGGCCGATCACCATCGACGTCATGGCCACCCCGCCCGTCTGCACGGCGCTGGCCAGCAGCACGTAATAGATGATGTTGCCGGTCAGGCTGAGCCAGATCAAGCCCCGCCATTCGCGCCAGCCCAGGCTGCGCAGCAGGCGCCGCCACGACGGCGCGACCAGCACGGCCGCGATCAGGCCGTAGGCCAGGTAGCGGCCCACCGACAATTCCAGCGGCTGGAACGCGGGCAGCAGCGCCGGCGCCAGGAACACCAGGCCCCACAGTGCGCCCGCAGCGATACCGGCCAGCATGCCCAGGCGGGTCTTATTCTTTTGCAACATATTCAATCTCCCGAAAAGGAGATTGTGGCCGCTGCGGCGCGCCCGTTCTTGGCGTAATCTACTGCGTTTTTGACCGGTTCTCGCGACGTTGGCGCCGGTAAGCGGCTGGCGTGGCGTCGATGCTGTCGCGCATGGCCCGCGTCAGCGCGCTCTGCTCGGAAAAGCCGGCCGCCAGCGCGATCTCGGCAATGCCGGCGTCGCTGGCGGTGAGCAAGTCGCAGGCCCGCCCTATCCGCTGCTGCAGTAGCCAGGCATGCGGACTGGTATCCATTTCTTCGCGGAACAGTGCATGCAGGCGGCTGACGCTGAGGTTGGCAAAGCGCGCCATCGATGCCGTCGACCAGGGCAAGCCAGGCTCGGCCTGCACGCGCGCCAGCAGCGCGGCCAGCCGCGAGCGGGCCTGCGGCGCGGTCTGCAGCAAGGTGTCCAGCAGCAGCGGTGTCCAGCCCTGGATGACGGCCGGCGTCAGCGCCTGCTGCCCCGCCATGATGCCCAGGTATTCGATCAGCTTGCGGGCACCCGGCCCCAGCGCCGCATACGGCCGCTCCAGCAGGCGGCCCCAGCTGCCCTGCTCCACGGCCGCCGCATCCACGTCGAGAATGATCGAGTGGTTGGCAACCCGGCTATGCTGTGCGTGCCAGGTATTGGCCGGGATCACCACGCCCTGCTGCGCATCCACCTTGCCCTGCTTGCCGTCGATATCCAGCAGCAACTGGCCGTGCAGGGGCAGCACCAGCTGCACGAAGTCATGCCGGTTCGGCGCGCCGATTTCCGCGTAGCTACGAAAGCTGAGGTCGATGGCAGGATGGGGGGTGCTGGACATGGGGGCCGGCCTGGGCGAAGAAGCAATTATTTTATCAGCACGGCGATGCCCCAGGCCTGGCGTACCGCCACACGCTCCGACGGTGCGTGCCAGTGGCGCCCGCTTGCTCTACACTGGCGTTTTTTCCTCTGCCACTTCCATGCTACTACCTGCACAACTCGCCCACATCTCGGTGGAACAAGACTGGCAACACAGCGCACCCTACCCGCCGCTCGGCTTCAATCCCTTCTTCGAAGGCGCGCTGGGCAATGGCGACACGTTCGGCCTGTACTGGCCCATCGGCCGCGAAGCATCCGAACCGATCGTCGTCGAAACGTGGCATGACGAATGGCGCTTGCAGCCGAATTTTTCCAGCCTGGCCGCTTTCCTGCGCGCCCATGCGGCAGCCGGCGACGCGGAAGACGAAGACGAAGACGGCTACGTGGCGCTGCCCACGCTGGACGACGACCCCGCTTCGCCACGCGCCGCCTTTCTGGCAGCCAAGGAATTGATTGCCCAGCGCAACCCGGACGCGGCCATCGCGCTGCTGGAAGCGGCGCTCGCCCTCCTGCCCGAATACACGGATGCGCTGGCGCTGCTGCACGGCCAGTATGTGCGCGCGGGAAGAATCGATGAGGCCGTCAAGGTGGCGATCCAGGCCATCATTTCGCCCCCCTCGTTCGGCGGCCCGCCCTTGAAATCCTTGCAATGGCTGCGCACGCAGCCGGTGCCGGAAGGGGAAATCGACCCCATCTGGCGTGCCTGCGGACAGCTGTCGTTCAACTTCGGCGGCAGCAAGGACAATGCGGATTACCCCATGCTGCTGGCCGCCATCGACACGTATCTTGAGCAAGGCAATTACCGCTGCGCCTCGACCTTGATGCAAACCTATTCGGAACTGATGAGCGCGGAAACCGTGTCCTTCCAGGAGCGCCATGCCTTCGAGCCGGCCGCCTTCATCGCGCGGCAAATCGCCGTCAGCGCAATGCTGCCGCAGGACAGCCGGGACCCGGCGCTGCTCTGGTCAAGCGAGCTGGCCTAGCTGCTGCCGGAACAGCTTGCGGTACGCCGAAGGCGACGTCTGCAGGTTCGCCCGAAAGTGCTGGCGCAAGGACAGGGCCGTGCCGAAGCCGGCCTCCTGCGCCACGACGTCGATCGAGGCCCCGCTCTTTTCCAGCAAGCCTTGCGCATGCGCAAGACGCTGGTTCAGCAGCCACTGCTTGAACGACGTGCCCGTCGCCTGGCGGAAATGGCGCGTGAAGTTGCGCCGGCTCATGGCGGCCCGTTCGGCCAGCGCGTCGATGCTGTGGGGTATGCCCAGATTGGCCGTCACGCAAGCCAGCACCTCGGCAAAGCGCCCTTCGCTGCCGGACACGGGCAGCGGGCGCTCGATGAATTGCGCCTGCCCGCCCTGGCGGTGCGGCGCCACCAGCAGCCGGCGCGCCACCCGGTTGGCCACCTCGGCGCCCGCCAGCTGGCGCAGCAGATACAGGCAGCAATCGAGGCCGGCCGCCACGCCGGCCGACGTCAGCACGCCGCCATCGTCCACGTACAGCACTTCCCGATCCACCCTGACCCTAGGATAGCGGGCTGCCAGCCGCTCCGCCATGCCCCAGTGCGTGGCTGCGCACTTGCCCTCCAACAAGCCCGCCTGCGCCAGGGGAAACGCACCCAGGCACAGCCCCACCATGCGCGCGCCGCGCCGGCTGGCAGCCTGCAGCGCCGCGACCAGGGGCGGCGGCGCATCGCGGCAATCGTCGTGCCAGGCCGGCATGATGACAATATCGGCCCCTTCCAGCCCTTCCAGACCGAACTCGGGCGTGATGCCGAAGCCGGCCGCCGTGCGCAAGGGCACGGGATCGGCGGCGCACACGCGCACGTGGAAAGGCGGCAGGTCGGCCTCGTCCGTCTGGGCGCCAAACACGAGGCAAGGCACGGACAAGTGGAATGGCGTCATGCCGTCGAAGGCGATCACGGCCACGCTCAAGGGGGAGGAAGGTGCAGGAACGGTAGGCATGGCCCGATTTTATCGTACATAGGCCTTCGGGCCACTTTTTATTTGCGGCGCGCGGCTTGAAAATGGCGCTATCGAGGAAGTCCATCCTCTTTCAACCGTTCCAGGAGAAACCATGTCCACCCACGCTTCCACCGCCCCGCGCCGCGCCCTGCTCGTCATCGACGTGCAAAATGAATACTTTACGGGCGACATGCCCATCGAATATCCATCCGTCGATATTTCCCTGCCCAACATCGTCACCGCCATGGCTGCTGCCCGCGCCGCCGGCGTGCCCGTGATCGTCGTCCAGCACGATGCGCCGGAAGCCTCTCCCATCTTTGCCAAGGGCAGCGACGGCTGGCAGCTGCATCCGCAAGTGGCCGCCTTTACCGCCGACCACCGCATCAACAAGGTCATGGGCAGCGCCTTCGCGGGCACGGACTTGCAGGCCTGGCTGGGCAGCCACGGCATCGACACCCTGACGGTGGTCGGCTACATGACGCACAATTGCGATGCCGCCACGATCTTCCACGCCGCGCACGACGGCCTGCAAGTCGAGTTCCTACAGGACGCCACCGGCACCCTGCCCTACAGCAACGCGGGCGGCACGGCCAGCGCCGAAGAAATCCACCGCGTGTTCAGCGCCGTGTTCCACTCGAATTTCGCCGCCGTCGTCAGCACGCAGGACTGGCTCGCTGCCGTGCGCGAAGGCAAGCCGCTGGAAAAGGACAATATTTATCTGTCGAACCAGCGCGCACGGAAAGCGGCCAGCGCCGCCTAAGTACGGAGATTAAAAACGCCGGTGCCCGTCATCGGCGTCGCAGCGGCCGCTGAACTTGATCAAGCCATCGACCGTGATCACGCCGCTGCGGCGGTTGATCACGAGGGTAGGACGATTCAAGGCGTTCAGCTGGAAACGACCGCGGATTTCATCGTGACCGACGACCAGATCCATCACGTCCCACCAGCCATCGTTGCTGTCGGCATGAATCGGTGGAATCAGTTGCTTCGGCAAGCGGATTTGCGCCGCGCTGCCGTGAATGGAAACATTCACGGCCGTATCGAAATTGCTCTTGCCCGTCTCCAGCGTGGATTTCTGCACATACTTGTGCCTGTCGTTGTCCCACTCCATGCCGGAACGGTTTTCCATGGTGATCTTTTCCGCCTCGCCATAGCAAACGAGCTGGATATCGTCGCCGCGCCCGGCGGACCCGGAGCGGTCATACTGGTTCGACGGGTCGGACTGGCCCGCCTGCGCGGCGAAGGCCATGGCGATCAGGATGCTGGATACGGCTGTCATGCGGTTCTCCAATGCAGAGGGGTGGCACACAGGGTTGCCATATAACCAAGCTTAGCATAGACGAATATCCCCCTGCGCCGGCTTGAGAACGCGCAAGTCATCCGCCATCTGCTACAGTCGCGCTCACGAAAAACCTGCTGGATGCATAGCGATGCGAACAATACGATGGACCGCCCTGCTGGCGCTGATCACTTTCCTGCTGGCCACCGCCGCCCTGGTGCTGGCCGGACTCAACGACAAGCTGGCGCCCGCCGACGTGATCGTCGTGCCCGGCAATACGATCCTGCCTGACGGCACGCCCAGCCCCCGCCTGCAGGCACGGCTCGACGTGGCGCTCCAGCAATTCCAGGCACACCGGGCGCCCCGCATCCTCGTCAGCGGGGCAACGGGCAAGGAAGGTTTTGACGAGGCCGCATCGATGGCCCGCTACCTGCAGTCGCGCGGCGTGCCAGCCAGCGCCATCATTGAGGATAATCAAGGCTGGACCACGGAGGCCACGGCACGCAATACGGCTACGCTAATGCGCGAGCACGGCTGGAGCACGGCCATGGTGGCCACGCAATACTTCCACGTGCCCCGCTTCCGGCTGGCTTTGGAGCGCAGCGGCATCGCCGTCAGCGGCCAGGTGCACGCCCCTTATTTCGAGCTGCGCGACCTGTATTCCGTGCCGCGCGAAACGGTGGGCTATGCCGTGTATTACGCGCGGCCCTGATCCCGGCTGATTCCCTGACTCACTCGCTCCAGTCGCGCGACCGTTCGACGGCACGCTGCCACTTGTGCAGCCGTGTCAGGCGTTCGTCGGCCGCCATGGCCGGTTCGAAGCGGCGCCCCACCTGCCACTGGGCGGCGATTTCTTCCTGCGAGTCCCAGAAACCCACGGCCAGGCCCGCCAGGTAGGCGGCGCCCAGGGCCGTCGTTTCCGTCACTACAGGACGCACCACGGGCACATTCAAGATGTCGGCCTGGAACTGCATCAGCATGTCGTTGCGGGCCGCGCCGCCGTCCACACGCAGCTCGGATAGCGCGATGCCCGCATCGTCCTGCATGGCGGACAGCACATCCACGTTCTGGTACGCCACGCCTTCGAGCGCCGCGCGCGCGATGTGCGCCTTGCCCGTGCCGCGCGTGATGCCGATCAGGGTGCCGCGCGCATACGGGTCCCAGTATGGCGCGCCCAGGCCCGCGAACGCGGGCACGAAGACGAGGCCGCCCGAATCGGGCACGCTGGTGGCCAAGGCTTCCACTTCGGACGAGTCGCGGATGATGCCGATGCCGTCGCGCATCCATTGCACGGCCGCGCCCGCGATAAAGGCGCTGCCTTCGAGCAAATAGTCAGTTCTATCCGATCCTGGGCCCAGGCTCCAGCCCACCGTCGTCAACAACCGATTTTTCGAAGGCAAGGGGCGCTTGCCCACGTTCATCAGCATGAAGCAACCCGTGCCGTAGGTATTCTTCGCCATGCCCGGTTTCAAACACGCCTGGCCGAACGTGGCGGCCTGCTGGTCGCCAGCGATGCCGGCGATAGGCACGGACACGCCCAGCAAGTTGGCATGCGTGTGCGCCGCCACGCCGCTCGATGGCACGACGTCGGGCAGCAGGGAGGCGGGAATGTCGAGCAGCGCCAGCAAGTCCGTATCCCACTGCAAGGTATGGATATTGAACAGCATGGTGCGCGCCGCGTTGCTCGTGTCCGTCAAGTGGGCGCCGCTCATCTTGTAGATCAGCCAGCTGTCGACGGTGCCGAAGGCCAGCTCTCCCCGTTCGGCGCGCGCGCGGGCGCCGGGAACGTTGTCGAGCAGCCATTTCAACTTGGTGGCGGAAAAATAGGCATCCAGCACGAGACCCGTCTTGCGCTGGATCACGTCCGCCTGGCCCTGCTCGACCAGTTGCTCGCAGTAAGCGGCGTTTCTGCGGTCTTGCCAGACGATGGCGTTGGCGACGGGCGCGCCCGTGGCGCGGTCCCACAGCACCGTCGTTTCGCGCTGGTTGGTCACGCCGATGGCGGCCACGTCGGATGCCGCCACGCCGCTGTCGCGCAACACCTGCTGCAGCACGGCCTCTTGCGAGGCCCAGATGTCGTTCGCGTCATGCTCGACCCAGCCCGGCTGGGGAAAAATCTGGCGAAACTCGCGCTGCGCGCTGGCGTGCGGCCGGCCCGCATGGTCGAACAGGATGGCGCGCGAACTGGTGGTGCCCTGATCTAAAGCAAGTATGTATTTGGTCATTGTCTGGTGGTGCGAAAATCGGGTAAAAACAGGCACGGAGCCGATTCGCTCCGTGCCCTCGGGACAGCCCCGGCAGAAGCTTACACGACTACCTTACCTTGCCTTCTTTCCAAGCCTGCAATAATTTATCGTAGGCAATCGTTTCACCCTTCGGCTTTTCATTCGCCAGCTTTTTCCATGGGGCATGCTGGTCCGACAGATACTGGTTCGGATCGACCTTCGGATTGAGCTTGGGCGCGCACGCCTTCATGCCGGCCCGCTGCAATCGCGCCATGACCTGGTCCATTTCCTCGGCCAGGTTATCCATGGCAGCCTGCGGCGTTTTTTCCGCCGTAATCGCCGTGGCCACGTTCTTCCACCACAGCTGCGCCAGCTTCGGATAGTCGGGCACGTTGTTGCCGGTCGGCGTCCACGCCACGCGGGCGGGGCTGCGGTAGAACTCGATCAAGCCGCCGTACTCGTTCGCGTGCTTCGTAAAATAATCGTGGCGGATGTCGGAATCACGAATAAAAGTCAGGCCGACGATGGATTTCTTCAGCGACACGGTTTTCGACGTGACGAATTGCGCGTACAGCCAGGCGGCGGCCTTGCGGTCGTCTGGCGTGGACTTGAACAGGAACCAGGAACCGACGTCCTGGTAACCGTTCTGCATGCCCTCTTTCCAGTACGGACCGTGCGGCGACGGTGCCATGCGCCATTTCGGCGTGCCGTCCTTGTTGACCACTGGCAAGCCCGGTTTCGTCATGCCTGCCGTAAATGCCGTGTACCAGAAGATTTGCTGGGCGATTTCACCCTGCGCCGGCACGGGGCCCGATTCCGAGAAATTCATGCCGTTCGCCTGCGGCGGCGCGTATTTCTTCATCCAATCGATGTATTTCGTCAGCGCAAACACGGCCGCCGGCGAATTGGTGGCGCCGCCGCGCGACATCGAGGCGCCCACGGGCGTGCACTTGTCGGCCGCTACCTTGATACCCCACTCGTCGACCGGCATGCCGTTCGGAATGCCCTTGTCGGCCGCGCCAGCCATCGACAGCCACGCATCGGTGAAGCGCCAGCCCAGCGAAGGGTCTTTCTTGCCGTAATCCATGTGGCCGTAGACTTTCTTGCCATCCAGTTCCTTCACGTCATTCGTGAAGAAATCGGCGATGTCTTCATACGCGGACCAGTTCTGCGGCACGCCCAGTTCGTAGCCGTACTTGGCCTTGAACTTGGCTTGCAAATCCTTGCGCGCGAACCAGTCGGCGCGGAACCAGTACAGGTTGGCGAATTGCTGGTCGGGCAACTGGTACACCTTGCCGTCGGGCGCCGTCGTAAAGCTGATGCCGATGAAATCTTTCAAGTCCAGGCCGGGATTCGTGAATTCCTTGCCCTTGGCGGCCATGTAGTCGGACAGGGGTTCCACGGCGCCATAGCGGTAGTGGGTGCCGATCAGGTCGGAATCGGAAATCCAGCCGTCATAGATGCTCTTGCCGGACTGCATGGACGTTTGCAGCTTTTCCACCACGTCGCCTTCCTGGATGATGTCGTGGCGCACCTTGATGCCCGTGATTTCCTCGAAAGCCTTGGCCAGGGTCTTCGATTCGTAGACGTGGGTGTCGATGGTTTCCGAGACCACGGAAATTTCCTTGATGCCCTTGGCTTTCAGCTTGGCCGCCGCATCGATGAACCATTTCATTTCAGCAAGCTGTTGCTGCTTGCTCAGGCTGGATGGCTGGAATTCCTTGTCGATCCAGGTTTGCGCCTGCTTGGCGTCCGCCAGGGCCGCATTCGACACGAGCATGGCCGCAGCCGCGAAGACCGTGAACTTCAATTTCATCGTGAATCTCCTTTTTAGTTGTCATCCGGCCTGCGGTGGCGGGCCGGTATTCTCATCTACGACTTATCCCCAACGCATTACCACCAACAACACTACAAAACTGATGCCGGCCCCGATGGCCTGCTGCATTTCCGTGAACCCCGCCCACGCCAGATTGACATACGCGGCCGTCAACAGCCCGATGAACAAACGGTCGCCGCGCGTCGTCGGCATCGGCAGGAAACCTTTTCGTTCGATGCTGGGCGAACGGATTTGCCACACCGTCATGCCGGCCAGCATCAAGCCGATGCAAATGAAGAAGATGGCCACTTCCGGCGTCCACGCCATCCAGCCGAACAGGCTGGCTGTGCTATCGGTATTTTCCATGTCACACCCTCCCCATCGCAAAACCCTTGGCTATGTAATGCCGCACGAACCAGATCACCAGCGCGCCGGGCACGATGGTCAGCACGCCCGCCGCCGCCAGCACGCCCCAGTCCATGCCGGCCGCCGACACGGTGCGCGTCATGGTGGCGGCGATGGGCTTGGCATTGACGGACGTCAAGGTGCGCGCCAATAACAGTTCCACCCAGCTGAACATAAAACAGAAGAACGCCGTCACGCCCACGCCAGACTTGATCATCGGCAAGAAGATGCGGATGAAGAAGCGGGGAAAGCTGTAGCCGTCGATATACGCCGTCTCGTCGATTTCCTTCGGCACGCCGGACATGAAGCCTTCCAGTATCCACACTGCCAGCGGCACGTTGAAGACCATGTGCGCCAGCGCCACGGCCAGATGCGTATCCATCAGGCCCACCGTCGAATACAGCTGGAAGAACGGCACGAGGAAGACGGCGGGCGGCGTCATGCGGTTGGTCAAGAGCCAGAAGAACAGATGCTTGTCGCCCACGAAGTTGTAGCGCGAGAACGCATACGCGGCCGGCAAGGCCACCGTGACGGACATCACCATGTTCAAGGCCACGTAGATCATGGAATTGATGTAGCCGCTGTACCAGGAACGGTCCGTAAAGATCGTGTGGTAGTTGGCAAACGTCAATTGCTGGGGCCACAGGCTCAGTACGCCGACGATTTCCTCGTTGGTCTTGAGCGACATATTGAGCATCCAGTAGATGGGCAGCAAGGAGCCCAGCAGGAAGACGGTCAGGATGGCGCTGCTCATTTTCTTGTGCATCATTTCTGGTCTCCCGTGCCGACTCTCTGCATCCACGTGTACAGCACAAAGCAGAACAGCAGGATGATGAGGAAATAGATCAGGGAAAACGCGGACGCCGGCCCCAGGTCGAACTGGCCCACGGCCTTCTGCGTCAGGTATTGCGACAAAAAGGTGGTGGCATTGCCGGGACCGCCCCCCGTCAGCACGAACGGTTCCGTGTAGATCATGAAACTGTCCATGAAGCGCAGCAAGACGGCGATCATCAGCACATTGCGCAGTTTCGGCAGCTGGATGTAGCGGAACACGGCCAGGCGCGAGGCGCCGTCGATGCGCGCCGCCTGGTAATACGCGTCTGGAATGGCGCGCAAGCCCGCATAGCACAGCAGCACGACCAGCGGCGTCCAGTGCCAGATATCCATCACCATCACCGTCAGCCACGCGTCGAGCGAGTTGCCGTTGTAATTGTAGTCAAAGCCCAATTGATTCAAGGTATAGCCCATCAGGCCGATGTCGCCGCGGCCAAAGATTTGCCAGATGGTGCCCACCACGTTCCAGGGGATCAGCAAGGGCAGCGCGATCAGCACCAGCGCCAGCGACGCCTTCCAGCCATCGGCCGGCATGCACAGGGCGATCAAAATGCCCAGCGGAATCTGGATCGCCAGCACGGAGCCGGAAAACAGCAGCTGGCGCAGCAAGGCGCTGTGCAAGTCGCCGTCCAGCATGACCATGCGGAACCACTCCGTGCCCACGAAAACCTTTTGCGTAGGGCTCAGAATATCCTGCACGGAATAGTTCACCACCGTCATCAGCGGCAGGATGGCGGAAAAGGCCACGCACAGCAGCACGGGCAAGATCAAAAGCCAGGCGCGGCGGTTGTTATCGGTTTTACCGTTATGTATCATCAGGCCACCCGCTTATCGTTGACATAGAACAAGGTACGTTGCGGCGGGAAGCGCAGCCGCACGGCATTCCCGGCCACCGCGTCGATGGTGCGCAGCTTGGCCGCCACCGTCGCTCCGCCCAGCTGGAATTCCGCCAGGTAATGCGTACCCATGTTGCGTACGGCCGTGACCGTGGCTTCCAGGCAATGGTCGCCCCCCTCTTCTCCCGGATACGCCTTGACGCACTCGACGAATTCGGGCCGCACGCCCACCGTGATTTTCCCTTGCGCACCCGACAGCGCCGCGCGCGCGGCGGCGGACACGGCCAGCGCCTGCCCCGCCACGCGCAGGCCGCCATCGTCCAGGGTACAATCGAGCAAGTTCATGCCCGGATTGCCAATGAAATAGCCGACAAACGTGTGCTCGGGTTCCTCGAACAGCGCTTGCGCGCTGCCCGTCTGCACCACTTCGCCCTGCGTCATGACCACCACCTGGTCGGCAAAGGTCAAGGCTTCCACCTGGTCGTGCGTGACGTAGATCAAGGACAATTTCAGCTCGTGGTGGATTTCCTTCAACTTTCTGCGCAGCAGCCATTTCAGGTGCGGGTCGATCACCGTCAGCGGTTCGTCGAACAGCACGGCCGCCACGTCCGGGCGCACGAGACCGCGCCCTAGCGAAATCTTTTGCTTGGCGTCCACGGACAAGCCGCTGGCGCGCAATTTCAAGTCGCCCGTCAATTCCAGCATCTGCGCCACTTGCTGCACGCGCTTTTTGACTTCCGTCTCTTTCCAGCCGCGATTGCGCAACGGAAAGGCCAGATTGTCGTGCACGGTCATGGTGTCGTAAATGACGGGAAACTGGAACACTTGCGCGATATTCCGCGCCTCGGTCGGCAGCTGCGTCACATCCTTGCCATCGAACAGCACCTTGCCGTGCGACGGTTTCACGAGGCCGGAAATGATATTGAGCAAGGTCGTCTTGCCGCAGCCGGACGGCCCCAACAAGGCATACGCGCCGCCGTCATGCCATTCCATGCTCATGGGCCGCAGCGCATAGTCGCTTGGCGCCGTCGGGTTCGGTTTATAGGCGTGCGCCAGGTCCACCAGTTCGATGCGCGCCATGTCAAGCGCCTCCTTGTTCTGGAGCAAACAGCAGCCCGCCGTCTTGCGCGAAGATCAGCAAGGCGTGCGGCTGGCAATACACGGTGCAGGCGCTGCCGATCTCCAGGTTGTGCACGCCGCCCAGCTGCGCCACCAGGGCCAGCTCGCCGCGGCGCGCATGCACATAGGTTTCCGAGCCGCTGATTTCCGCCAGGTCCACCTGCGCCGCGATGGGCACGTCGCCATCGGACTGGGGCGACAGATGCAGGCTGTGCGCGCGCACGCCGAGGATCACCTCCGTGCTGTCGCCCAGGCGGGCGCGCTGCGCGCCGCTCAGGTGGATGGCCAGGCCGTCCGCCGCCTGCGCCACGCCGTGCGCATCCACGCGCGCGGGGATCAGGTTGATGGGCGGATCGCTGAAGGTGCGCGCCACATCGATGGAATTGGGGGCGTTGAACACGTCCAGGGTCGGTCCCTGCTGCAGCAGGCGACCCTCGTGCAGCACGGCCACGTGGCCGCCCAGCTGCAGCGCTTCCAGCGGTTCCGTGGTGGCGTACACGACCGTCGTGCTGCCGCCGGAAAACAGTTCCGTCAATTCGCGGCGCAATTCCTCGCGCAATTTATAGTCGAGGTTGACGAGCGGCTCGTCGAGCAGCAGCAAGGACGCATCCTTGATCAGCGCGCGCCCCAGCGCCGTGCGCTGCTGCTGGCCGCCGGACAATTCTCCGGGCGTGCGCTGCAGATACGGCGTGATGTGCAGGCGCTCGGCCAGCGCGAGCACTTTCGTGCGGATCTGTTCCTCGGGTTCCTTGCGCAAGCGCAAAGGCGAAGCGATATTGTCGTATACGGTGAAGGCCGGATAGTTGATGAATTGCTGGTACACCATGGCCAGGTTGCGTTTGCTGACGGGCACGCCCGTCACGTCGACGCCATCGGCCGTCACGGTGCCCCCGCTGGGCTTGTCCAGGCCCGCCATCACGCGCATCAGGGTCGTCTTGCCGGCACGCGTGGTGCCCAGCAAAACGTTGATGGCGCCCGGCACCAATGCCAGCGACATCGGATATAAAAAGTCGTCAGCCCCCTGCTTCCTGCTGATCTTGTCCAGTACCAGTTGCACGCGCTTCTCCTCCAGTGATGGTTTCTTATTCTTCGCCGCACCCTCTGCGGGGCGCGGTCGCCAACGTGTGCTGCTTACGGCTGCTGCTTACGGCAAAAGGTGCTGCTTATGACAAAGGATGCTGCAACAGCCAGGCGTCGAGCGTGTCCGCCGTCGCGCGCGGCAGGTGCAGGCCCAGCTTGGAGCGCCGCCACAGGATGTCGGCCGCGCTGACGGCCCATTCATGGCGCCGCACATAATCGACCTCCGCCGCGTACAGGCCGGCGGCGATTTCCTCGCCCATGGCCGCCACGTCCCTGCGCCCGGCGAGCAGCGCGTGGATGCGCGTGCCGTAGGCGCGTGCATAGCGCGCCACCAGCGCCGCCGGCAGCCACGCGTACTCGCGCTGCAAGCCTTGCACGAACTGGCCGAACTCGCGCACGGACCGGTTCTGCGGCGTGCTGCCGAACACGTCGCCGCCGGGCAGGCAGGCGCTGGCTGTCCAGGCCGGCAGCGTATTGCCCAGCAAGGGTGCCAGCATGTCCATGGCTTCCTCGGCCAGCTTGCGGAAGGTGGTGATCTTGCCGCCGAAAACGCTGAGCAGCGGCGCACCTTCCTGGTCCAGCTCGAAGCGGTAATCGCGCGTGACGGCCTTGGCGTCGGCCGCCGCGTCTTCCACCAGCGGGCGCACGCCCGCATACGTCCAGACCACGTCGGCCGGCGAGATTGGCTTGCTGAAATAGTAACTGGAAAGCTCGCACAAGTAACGAATTTCCTCGTCATCGATTTCCACCTTGCCGGTGTCGCCGTGATAGTCGAGGTCGGTAGTGCCGATCAGGGTGAAATCGTGCTCATACGGAATGGCAAACACGATGCGCCCGTCCGGATGCTGGAAGATGTAGGCATGATCATGCTCGAACAGGCGCTTGACGACGATATGGCTACCCTTGATCAGGCGCAAATGCCGGCCCTGTCCACCGGGCGCGGCCTGCTGCAGGAACTCGGCCGTCCACGGCCCGGCCGCGTTGACGATGCTGCGCGCGCGCACCGTGCTCTGCCGCCCGCTGGCGTGCTGCAAGGTGGCCAGCCAGGCAGCGTCCCCGCCCGCACCATCGCGTGACAGCGCCGTGCAGCGCGTCTGCGTCAGCACCTGCGCGCCCTTGTCCGCCGCGTCGATGGCGTTCAGGACCACCAGGCGCGCATCGTCGACCCAGCCGTCGGAATACACAAAGCCCCGCTTGAACTCGGGTTTTAACGGTGTGCCGGCCGCGTGGCGGGTCAGGTCGATGCCGCTGGAGGCAGGCAGGATTTCCCGCTTCGCCAGCATATCGTAGAGAAACAGGCCGGCGCGTATCAGCCAGGCCGGGCGCTGGCCCTTGGCGTGCGGCATGACGAAGCGCAGCGGCCACATGATGTGCGGCGCCGAGCGCAGCAGCACTTCGCGCTCGATCAGCGCCTTGCGCACGAGGCCGAATTCATAGTATTCGAGGTAGCGCAGGCCGCCGTGTATCAGCTTGGTGGAGGCGGACGAGGTGTGCGCGGCCAGGTCGTCCTTTTCGCACAGCAGCACGGACAGGCCCCGTCCGGCCGCGTCGCGCGCGATGCCGGCGCCATTGATGCCGCCGCCGACCACCAGCACGTCGTATGCCATCGCTGTCTCCACACCTTGCTGTGCTGCGGCCATCGGGACTCCGTGTCTGTCGGGGAAAGGGCGGCGAGGAAAGACTAGGCATCGCCGGCGACTGTCGTTAAGATCACCATCTAGTAATACGCATGCAATATGAATAAGATACGCCAGAATGCGAACTCATAGCAACATATTTTCATCACTATTTGTTCGTTTCTGTTCGTTTTTGATTTTTAAAGAGACAAGCCCATGATTTTGAATCCCCGCCAGCGCCGCCTGCTCGAAGTGGTGCGCCAGAAGGTCACCATGTCCGTCGAAGAGCTGGCCCAGCAGTTGGGCGTGACGCCGCAAACCGTGCGCCGCGACGTCAAGCAGATGGAAGAAGCGCGCCTGCTGGCCCGCTACCACGGCGGGGTTGGCTTGCCCTCGTCCGTGGAAAACATCGATTACAGCCAGCGGCAAGTGTTCAACAGCGAGGCCAAGCGGCGCATCGCCGCCGCCGTCGCCGTGCAAGTGCCGCACGGCTGCTCGCTCCTGATCAATATCGGCACGACGACCGAGGAAGTGGCGCGCGCGCTGGGCCGGCACACGGGCTTGCACGTGGTGACGAACAACCTGAACGTGGCCGCCATCCTGGCCGACAACGCCGCCTGCGAAGTCATCGTGGCCGGCGGCGTGGTGCGCGGGCGCGACCGCGGCATCGTGGGCGAAGCCACCATCGACTTCATCCGCCAGTTCAAGGTCGACATCGGCATCATCGGCATTTCCAGCATTGACGAGGATGGCAGCCTGCGCGACTTCGACGCGCGCGAAGTGAAGGTGGCGCAAGCCATCATCGAGCAATCGCGCGAAGTGTGGCTGGTGGCCGACCAGCACAAATTCGGCCGCAAGGCGCTGGTGCGGCTGGCCGACCTGGCGCAAGTCGATATCCTGTTTACGGATGCGCCGCCGCCCCCCCGCTTTGCCGAAGTACTGCGCGAAGCGGGCGTGAAGGTGGTGCTGGCCTGAGCGGACCGCATTTCTGCATCAAAACCTCGCACTGTCGCGTGGGCAATACGTCGTATGTGGGCAAGCACACGGAATGATATGAAATATTTATCAATTCGGCAAAAATCCTGTTACCATTGATGCAACATGAGTTATTTTTTTAATCTTCCTCTCTGGCAATACGATTATTCGCTTGATATTGTTTTTTATCCATCCAGAGCAAGAAAAAAGGAAAAACTCTTTGCCGGTAAGTGATTTCCTGTGAAAACAGTGTTAGAAATACCTCAAGCACGATGATTGTTCCCAAACAAACCACTCGACAGCAAGCGTGAAGGCCTTAACCATGCCGGCAACGCCGCCCAGTGAAGGAAAAGAAATGAGCCATAATTTTGAAACGGCCGCCATGCCGCAAGCCGCCCATCCCAACAGCGTCCCCGTCAGCGAGCTGGAAGCCCATCTCGGTTACTGGCTGCGTTTCGTCTCCAACCACGTTTCCCACAGCTTCCAGAAAAAAGCCGAGGCCAATGGCGTGACGGTCTCCGAATGGGTGGTGCTGCGCGAAATGTTCCGCCTGGGCTGCACCTCGCCCACGGTGCTGGCGCAAGTGTCCGGCATGAGCAAGGGCGCCGTATCGAAACTGATCGACCGCCTGGAAAGCAAGGGCATGGTCAGCAAGTCGATCCTGCTGGCCGACCGCCGCCAGCATTCGATCGAACTGACCACGGAAGGCGAGGCGCTGGTGCCCGTGCTGGCCGGGATGGCCGACCAGAACGACGAGGAATTCTTCGGCAAGCTGCCGCGCCAGCTGCGCGACGACCTGCTCGAAGCGATGAAGGAAGTGGCGCGCACGCACCAGCTCAAGAACGCCCCGCTGAACTAGCAGCAGTCATGTATCAGCAAGGGTGACGCGGTGGCGCGGGCGCTTCGGCTATGATGCTGGCCTGACCGTTTACCAGGAACCCGCATGGCCCTGCACATCGAAACTCCCTTGCTCAACTCGCGCGCCCTGAGCCTGCACAGCGAACGCGCCGTCTGGCTCAAGCTCGAAGCCTTGCAGCCGCCCGGCTCCTTCAAGATCCGCGGCATCGGCCTCGCCTGCGAAGAATACGCGCGGCGCGGCGCCAGCCGTTTCATCTCCTCTTCCGGCGGCAATGCCGGCATCGCCGTCGCCTATGCGGGACGCCAGCTGGGCATCCCCGTCATCGTCGTCGTGCCGGAAACGACCAGCGAACGGGCCAGGGCCCTGATCGCGCAGGAAGGCGCCGAAGTCATCGTGCACGGCGCCGCGTGGCAGGAAGCGAATGCGCTGGCGCAGTCGATGCTCACGCCGCAAGACGCCTTTTTGCATCCGTTCGACGACCCGCTGCTGTGGCAGGGCCACGCCGGCATGATCGATGAAGTGGCCGGCGCGGGCCTGAAGCCGGACGCCGTGGTGCTGTCGGTGGGCGGCGGCGGCCTGCTGGCCGGCGTGGCCGAAGGATTGCAACGCAATGGCTGGGATGACGTGGCCCTGGTGGCCGTGGAAACGCAAGGCGCCGCGTCGCTGGCGGCGGCCGTGGCCGCGCACGAACACGTGGCCCTGCCGGCCGTGAGCAGCATCGCCACGTCGCTGGCCGCGCGCCAGGTCTGCGCGCAAGCGTTTGCCATCAGCCAGACGCGCCCGCTGCACAGCGTGGTGGTGTCGGACCGGGCCGCCGTCGACGCCTGCCAGCGCTTCATCACCGACCAGCGCCTGGTGGTGGAACCGGCCTGCGGCGCGGCGCTGGCGGCCGTCTACGGCAAGGCGCCGGAACTGGCGCCCTACCGCAAGGTGCTCGTCATCGTCTGCGGCGGCGTGACGGCCACCACGCAGCAGCTCGACCACTGGACTGCCACCCTGTAAGTAAAACCTACGGCGCCGCCTCGAGCAGCGCCACGCCGTCGCGGCCCTGCCCCTTGGCGGCATACAGGGCCTGGTCGGCCAGGTCCAGCAACTGCGCCGGCGTCAGCGCGCCTTCGCGGAAGATGGCGATGCCGATGCTGGTCGTCACCGGCAGCGGGCCGCTGGCCAGCGCGAAGGGCTGGCGGATGGCGTCGATGATCTTGGCTCCGACCTGGCGCACTTCCGCCGCGCCGTTCACGCCTTCGAGTATGATCACGAATTCATCGCCGGCCAGGCGCGCCACCAGATCGCTGGCGCGCACGCTGCGCACCAGGCGCGCGGCGAATTCCTTCAGCACTTCGTCACCCGCCTTGTGTCCCAGGCTGTCGTTGATGGCCTTGAAACGGTCGATATCGAGATAGGCCAGCGCCATCGGCGCGCGCGCGGCCCGCGTGCGCTGCATGCTTTGCGCCAGCTGCTCGTCGAAGCGGCGCCGGTTGGCGATGCCCGTCAGGGTATCGGTGGCGGCGGCAGACTGCAGCGCCGTGTGCACCGCCTTGGTCTTGGTGATTTCGTGGATCAGGCCATACACGCCTTCCACCGCGCCGCTCTCGCCCACGTCGGGCACGTAGCTGGTCTGGAAGGCCCGCGGGCCGGCCTCCCCTTCGCCGCCGATGGTAAATTCATATTCGACCTCCTCGCCCGCGAAGGCGCGCCGCAGGTAGGCTTCGCGCAATTGATACGCCTCTTCGCCGAGCACGTCGCGGATCGACTGCATCAGGCTTTCCCGCTGCGACCTGCCGAACCATTTTTCAAACGTGGCGTTGATGAACTGGTAGCGGTGCTCGCGGTCGATATACACGATCACCACGGGCACATGGTCCGTCAGCAGTTTCAGGCGCCGCTCGCTGCCGCGCGTCTGCGCCTCAGCGATTTCGCGCTCGGCCACCAGCGAGTAAAAGTCGCGGCTCAAGTC
Organism: Janthinobacterium sp. SUN211; assembly: GCF_030587315.1. Classification (NCBI taxonomy): domain Bacteria; kingdom Pseudomonadati; phylum Pseudomonadota; class Betaproteobacteria; order Burkholderiales; family Oxalobacteraceae; genus Janthinobacterium; species Janthinobacterium sp. SUN211. Next base: position 228,439 of record NZ_JAPWIC010000007.1, read on the forward strand.
GCCGATCTCGTCGCGCCGCTCGATTTGCAGCACATCGATGCCCAGGCGATGACGGCGGATCTCATGCACCTGGTGGCGCAAGCGCGCCAAAGGCTGCAACAGGCGCAGCACCACGCGCCAGCCGGCCAGGCCCGCCAGCGCGGCCAGCAGCACGGCGGCCAGCAGGATCTTGCTGCGGATGGCGTGCAGCGGCGCGAACGCGTCGCTCATGGGATAGACGGAAGCCAGTATCCAGTCCGTCGAGGCGATGCGGTGGTAGGCAAACAGGGCATCGACGCCTTGCGAGGTGGTGCCCGTCAGCCAGCCCTCGAAACCCTGCATGGCGCGCCGCGTCGGTATGCTGATGGGCCCATGCGCTTCGATATGCTGCATGATGCGCGACTTGTCGGGATGCTCGACGATCACGCCTGCGCTGGTCATGATGTACAGGTAGCCGCCCGGACCCGGCTTGAGCGCGCCCAGGCGCCCCAGGAAATCGGGCTGGCGCAGGTTCACGCTGGCCGCCAGCACATAGCGCACGCCGCCCTGCGCGTCGAACACGGGCTGGGTCACCACGACGATGGGCATGCCGGAAATGCTGCCGTTGAGCGGCGCGGAAATCACCGAGCGCCGCGTCGCCAGCGTCTGTTCGAAGTATGGACGGCCCTTGACGTTCAACCCCGCCTGCGGCTTGAAGGGACTCACGCTGGCCAGGACAACGCCGTCGATGCCGACCACGCCGGCCGAATAAAACTCCTTGCTCAGCACCGTTTGCGCGGCCAGGAAGCGCTGCAGGCTGGCGCCGTCGTGCGCGCCGCCGGCCGCCAGGCTGTCCGCCATCGCGCGCAGCACATTGCGCTTCGCGTCGAGTTCTTCATCGATGAAGACGGCGGCGCTGGACAGCGATACGTACTGCTGGCGCCCCGTCACGTCGCGCATGCCGCGCTCGGCCACGGCCAGGGTGGCCAGCGCCAGCGAGGCGACCGCGCCCAGCACGAGCAGGAAGACGACCACGCTCATGCGCGCCTTCAGGCTGGCGGGCACGTGCCGGCGCAGCCATTTGCGCCAGGTCGTCACGGCCGCTGCTGCAAATGCCGGCACAGACGCCCGACCGACTCTTCCAGCGCCAGGGCGCCCGTATCGAGGGTCAGCGCAGCCGCCAGCGGCGCTTCATAGGGGGCGGACACGCCCGTGAATTCGGCGATCTGCCCCGCGCGCGCCTTCGCGTACAGCCCCTTGACGTCGCGCGCCTCGCACACGGCCAGCGGGGTGCTGACGTGGACTTCGATGAAATGCGCCGTGCCGATGATGGCGGCGGCCATGGCCCGGTCTGCGCGGCTGGGGGAAATGAAGGCGGCGATGACGGTCAAGTCCGCGCCGTTCATCAGGCGCGCCACTTCGGCCACGCGGCGGATGTTTTCATGCCGGTCTTCGGGCGTAAAACCCAGGTCGCGGTTCAAGCCATGGCGCAGCTGGTCGCCGTCGAGCACCGTCACGGCGCGGCCCTGCGCCTTCAGCGCCTGCGCCAGCGACAGGGCGATACTGGTCTTGCCGGCGCCGCTCAAGCCCGTCAGCCAGACCGTCGGGTGTTGTACTGCTGTCATCACACTGCCTCTCTGTTATAGAGCTGGCAATATAACAAAGCCGTGCCGGAAAGGACAGATTTTCAGGCCGCGCTGCGCGCCTCAAGCAGCAACTGTCGTATCTCCGGTACGCAGGAGCCGCAATTGCCGCCCGCCTTGACGCAGGCCGTCACCTGCGCCGTCGTCGTCAGCTTCTGTTCCACGATGGCCGCGCATATGGTGTTGCGCCCCACGCCAAAGCACGAACACACGGTGGGACCGGCGTCCATGCCCTTGCCGATGGGCTGGCCCAGCAGCACGCCGGCGCGGTCGGCCGCATCGAGCTGCGCGTGCGCAAACAGGCCAGCCAGCCAGCTGCGCGACGGCAGGTCGGGCCGCGGCGAGACATACACGCATTGCGCGATGCGCCCCTCGTCCAGGTGCACGGCGCGGTACACGCCCGCGCTGGCATCCGCATAATCGAGCCAGTCGGCATTCTCGTCCGTCACGCCCAGCAGCGCGCGCGCCCAGGCGCCCAGGTCCTCGATGCGCTGGCGGCCGGCCAGTTCGTAGCGCAGGAATTGCTCGCCCTGGATGCGCGTCCAGTGCGCCACGCCGCCCAGGTTCAAGGGCGTGCGACTCAGGACAAACGCATGCCAGTGCACGCGGAATTGCTCGATGCGCACGGGCGTGTGCTTGAATTCCGGTTCGCCCGAGACGGGATCGACGACGGGATTGACGACGGCGCCCACGCGCGCGTCGGACGCATTCGCGTCGCTCCAGTGGATGGGCACGAAGACCTGGCCGCGCGCGATGCCGCCGCCATGCACGACGCGCGCCACCATCGCGCCCCAGGCGCTGGAGACGCGCGCCAGTTCGCCTTCGCGCACGCTGTACAGCAGCGCATCCTGCGGGTGGAGGTCGATGAAGGCTTCGGCGATATGCCCCGACAGTTTCGCTGCCTTGCCCGTGCGCGTCATCGTATGCCACTGGTCGCGCACCCGGCCCGTGTTCAGGATGAGCGGATAGTCTTCGTCGGGCATGTTACGCGGCGCGCGCGGCACCGTGGGCACGAAACGCGCGCGCCCGTCCGCATGCGCGAAACGGCCGTCGCCGAACAGGCGCGCCTGGCCCTGCGGCCACTGCTGCGGCGCCAGGGCGTCATAGCGCGCCGCATCCAGGCCGGCCAGGTGGCCCAGGTTGAACAGGCGCGCCGTTTCTCCCGCGTTGCGGAAGGCGGACAGGCGCGCGTGTTCGTCGAAAATGGCCTGCGGCGACGCGAAATCGAAGCCGGCATGGCCCATGCGCCGCGCCACGTCACACAGCACGTCCCAGTCGGCGCGCGCTTCGCCGGGCGCCGGCAGAAACGCCCGCTGGCGCGAGATGCGGCGCTCCGAATTGGTCACCGTGCCATCCTTTTCGCCCCAGCCCAGGGCTGGCAGCAGCACGTCGGCATGGACGTTCGTATCCGAGCCTGCGCTGATGTCCGACACCACCACCAGTTCGCACTTGGCCAGCGCGCGGCGCACCTGGTCCGCGTCCGGCATGCTGACCAGCGGATTGGTGGCGATGATCCACACGGCTTTCACTTTACCCGCCTCGATCGCGTGGAACAGTTCCACGGCCTTCAGGCCAGGCTTGCTTGCCATGCGCGGCGAGTCCCAGAAGGTTTGTACGGCCTCGCGGTGCAGCGGCTTGTCCAGCTCCAGGTGCGCGGCCAGCATGTTGGCTAGGCCGCCCACTTCGCGCCCGCCCATGGCGTTCGGCTGGCCCGTGAGGGAAAACGGCCCCATGCCGGGCTGGCCGATGCGTCCCGTCGCCAGATGGCAGTTGATGATGCTGTTGACCTTGTCCGTGCCGCTCGATGACTGGTTCACGCCCTGGGAAAACGCGGTGACGACCTTGCGCGTGGTGGCAAACGCCTGGTAAAACGCCAGCAAGGCGTGCGGGTCGACCTTGCAGATGGCCGCCACCTGCAAGGGGTCGCCGCAATCCACGTGGGCGGCCGCCAGCGCGTCGTCGAGGCCCGCACTGTGCTGCGTGACGAAAGCGTCGTCGATCGCACCTTCCCGCGCCAGATAGCACAGCAAGCCGTTGAACAGCCACACGTCGGTGCCCGGTTTCACGGGCAGGTGCAAGTCGGCCAGCTCGCAGGTGGCCGTGCGGCGCGGGTCGATCACCACCAGTTTCATGTGCGGCCGGGTTTCGCGGATGCGGGCGATGCGCTGGAACAGGATCGGGTGGCACCAGGCCGTGTTCGAGCCCACCAGCACCACCATGTCGGCCAGTTCCAGGTCGTCATAGCAGCCCGGTACGATATCCTCGCCGAACGCGCGCTTGTGGCCCGCCACGGCCGACGACATGCACAGGCGCGAATTGGTGTCGATATTCGCGCTGCCCACATAGCCCTTCATGAATTTATTGGCAACATAATAATCTTCCGTCAGCAGCTGGCCCGAGACATACAGGGCCACCGCGTCGGGGCCGTGCTCGGCGATGATGGCGCGCAGGCCGCCGGCCACCTGGTCCAGCGCGGCGTCCCAGGAAGCGCGCTGCAGCACGCCGTCGACGCGCACCTGCGGCTGCAGCAAACGGTTCTCCAGGTCCAGGGTGTCGCCCAGCGCCGAGCCTTTCACGCACAGGCGGCCCTGGTTGGCCGGGTGGGCCGTATCGCCGGCGATGCGGATGGCGCCGTCGGGCAGGCGTGTCGCTTCCACGCCGCAGCCGACGCCGCAGTACGGGCAAGTGGTTTTCACGGGCGTGCAGCTAGTCATGGAATGTCCTGTCAGGCGGCCTGGGCGCACAGCGCCTGGCCAAACAATAAATGGGCGCGCAGCTTGCTGATGTCGCGGCGCTGCTGGATCAGGTCGAAATACCAGGGACCGTCCTGCACGTCGCCATACAGCACGGCGCCGGCCAGGCGGCTGCCCTGCACCACCAGGCGCTTGTAGACGCCGCGGCGTGGATCGCGCAGCACCAGGTCTTCGCTGCCTTCGCCGCCGATGATGTCGCCGGCCGAATACAGGTCGATGCCCGTCACCTTCAACTTGGTGGCGCTGGCTTGCTGCACGTAGCGGCGGTGGCCCGCGCCGGCCAGGTGCGCGCCGCACACGCGCGCCTGCTCCCAGATGGGCGCCACCAGGCCGAAGGTGGCGCGCCGGTGCTGCACGCATTCACCCACGGCGTACACGCGCGGGTCATAGCTTTGCAGGCAGTCGTCGACGACGATGGCCCGTTCGCAGTGCAGGCCGGCCGCTTGCGCCAGCGCGATGTTGGGTCGCACGCCGGCCGTCATCACCACCAGGTCGGCGGGAATGCTGCTGCCGTCCGCAAACTGCACGCCTTCCACGCGGGTGCTGCCCAGAATGGAAGACGTTTGCGCCTGCATCAGGAAACGCAGGCCGCGCGCTTCCAGCGCCGTTTTCAGCAGCATCGAGGCGGGTGCGTCCAGCTGCTGGTTCATCAACGCGCCGCTCATGTGCACCACCGTGACGTCCATGCCCTGGCGCTGCAAGCCGTTGGCCGCTTCCAGCCCCAGCAAGCCGCCGCCGATGACCACCGCGTGGCGGTGCGTGCGCGCCGCCTGCAGCATGGTGTCGACGTCGCTGATATCGCGAAAACCGATCACGCCGGGCAGCTGGTGGCCCGGCACGGGCACGATGAAGGGCGTGGAACCGGTGGCCAGCAGCAGTCGGTCGTAGCGCACCTCGATGCCGGACAGCGCTTGTACCGTGCGCGCCTGGCGGTCGATGCGCACGACGGGGTCGCCCGCGTGCAGGGTGATGCCGTTGTGCGCATACCAGTCGCGCGTATGCAGCATGATGTCGTCCACCGACTTTTCGCCGGCCAGCACGGGCGACAGCAGGATGCGGTTGTAATTGCCGTGCGGCTCGGCGCCAAACACGGTGATGTCGTACAGGTCCGGCGCGAGTTTCAAGAGCTCCTCGACCGTGCGCATGCCGGCCATGCCGTTGCCGACGACGATCAGCGAGGGACGCGCAGTGGCCCTGACTGGCGGATTCACAGGGCCACCCACACCATGTCCGCAAACACGCGCGCCGGCCAGGCGGCGACCGAGTGTTCCGGCGCTTCGATGCACTCGCCGCTGGCCAGGTCGAAATGCTGCTTGTAGATGGGCGAGGCGACGACGACGCGCTCCCCGATACTGCCCACGAGGCCCCGCGACAGCACGGAAGCGCCCGCGTTCGGGTCGATATTGTCGATGGCGTACACGCGCGGCGCGGCATCGCCGACGCGGAACACGGCCACGTGGCGCCCATTGAGCAAGGCGCACACGCCCGTGTCGGGCACGATGTCGGTCAAGGGGCAGATGGCCACCCAGTTGTCGGCGGTGGCGCCGGAAAGTTCATTCATCGCATTCATGGCTCAAGCCTCCACGGCAAGGATGGGGATCACGGTGCCGCGGCGTTCGTCAAGCGTGGCGGGCCGGATCTGGCCCCGCTCTTCGACGAACACCACGTTTTCATCGTTCTTTTCGCTGTTGACGAAATGGCGGAAGCGCTGGCGCACGGCGGGGTCCGTGACGGCTGCCTGCCACTCGCAGGCATAGGTGTCGACCACGTGCTGCATGTCCGCCTCCAGTTCGTGGGCGATGCCCAGGCGGTCGGCCACGACGACGGACTTCAGGTAATCGAGGCCCCCTTCCAGGTTGTCGCGCCACACGCTGGTGCGCTGCAGGCGGTCGGCCGTGCGCACGTAAAACATCAGGAAGCGGTCGACGTAGCGCACCAGGGTGGCTTCATCGAGATCGGACGCCAGCAATTCCGCATGGCGCGGTTTCATGCCGCCATTGCCGCACACGTACAGATTCCAGCCCTTTTCCGTGGCGATCAGGCCGATATCCTTGCCTTGCGCCTCGGCGCATTCGCGCGTGCAGCCGGAAACGCCGAACTTGATCTTGTGCGGCGTGCGCAAGCCCTTGTAGCGGTTTTCCAGCGCGATGGCAAAGCCCACGCTGTCGGCCACGCCATAGCGGCACCAGGTGGAGCCGACGCACGATTTGACCGTGCGCAAGGATTTGCCGTAGGCGTGACCCGACTCGAAGCCGGCCGCGATCAGCTCTTCCCAGATGGCAGGCAACTCGTCGACGCGCGCGCCGAACAGGTCGACCCGCTGGCCGCCCGTGATTTTCGTGTAGAGACCGTATTTTTTCGCCACCATGCCCACGGCGATCAAGCCGTCGGCCGTCACTTCGCCGCCCGGCATGCGCGGTACGACGGAATACGTGCCATCCTTCTGGATATTGCCAAGGAAATAATCGTTACTGTCCTGCAAGCTGGCGTGCACGGGAGAGAGCACGAAATCGTTCCAGCAAGAGGCGAGGATATTCGCCGCCACGGGCTTGCACACGTCGCACCCCAAACCCTGGCCATGCGCGCCCAGGAGCGCGCCGAAGCTGCGGATCTTGCCCACGCGCACCAAGTGGTGCAGCTCCTGGCGCGAGTACGCAAAGTGTTCGCACACGTGGTTGTTGACTGCCAGACCCTGCTTTTGCATTTCCGCCTTCATGATCTGCGTCACGAGCGGCACGCAGCCGCCGCAAGCCGTCCCCGCTTTCGTGCAGCTTTTCAAAGCGCCGATGGTGGTGGCGCCCCCGGCGACGGCCGCGCACAGCGCGCCCTTCGACACGTCGTTGCACGAGCAGATCTGCGCCGATTCGGGCAAGGCGTCCACGCCCAGGCCGACCTTTTGCTGGCCGTCCGCCTGCGGCAGGATCAGGAATTCGGGGGATGCCGGCAGCTCTATCTTGTTGAGCATCATCTGCAGCAAGGTGCCGTATTCGCTGGCGTCGCCCACCATCACGCCGCCCAGCAGGTATTTGCCGCAATCGGAGACGACGATTTTCTTGTAGATCTGCTTGCGCTCGTCCATGAACTGGTAGGAGCGGCTGCCCGGCGCATTGCCGTGCGGGTCGCCCAGGCTGGCGACGTCCACGCCCATCAATTTGAGCTTGGTACTCATGTCGGCGCCCTTGAACGATGCTTCGCCCGCTTCTCCTTCTTCCTCCTGCAGCACGTGGCGCGCCGCGATGCGCGCCATTTCATAGCCGGGCGCCACCAGGCCGAAGACCAGGCCGCCCCACAGCGCGCATTCGCCGATCGCGTAGATGTCCGGGTCGGAGGTAACGCAGCTGTCGTCGATGGCGATGCCGCCGCGCGGCCCCACCTCCAGGCCGCAGGCGCGCGCCAGCTCGTCGCGGGGGCGGATGCCGGCCGAGAAGACGATCATGTCCGCTTCCAGGTGGCTGCCGTCGGCGAACTGCATGCGGTGCGTGGCCGCTTCGCCGTCGACGATGGCCAAGGTATTCTTTTGCGTGTGCACGGTCACGCCCAGTTCCTCGATCTTGCGGCGCAGGACGCGCGCGCCGCCTTCATCGACCTGCACGGCCATCAGGCGCGGCGCGAATTCCACCACGTGGGTGTCCAGCTTTAAATCGCGCAGGGCTTTCGCGCATTCGAGGCCCAAGAGCCCGCCGCCGATCACCACGCCCGTTTTTGACTTTCCGCCCCAGGCCAGCATGGCTTCCAGGTCTTCGATGGTGCGGTAGACGAAGCAGCCGTCGCGCTCCTTGCCCGGCAGCGGCGGCACGAACGGCGTCGAACCGGTGGCAAACACGAGTTTGTCGTAGATCAAGACTTCGCCCGTGCTGGCCGTGACGGTTTTCGCGGCGCGGTCGATGGACACGGCCCGCGCATTGAGCTTCAGGACGACGTTGCCCTTGTCGAAGAAGCCGGGCGCCACCAAGGAGAGGTCGTCGGCCGATTTGCCGCTGAAAAATTCGGACAGGTGCACCCTGTCGTAGGCGGGGCGCGGTTCTTCGCACAGCACTGTGACGTGCAAGTGCGGCGCGTTTTCCAGCGCCAGGCGTTCGAGGAATTTATGCCCGACCATGCCATGGCCAAGGACGACGATGTTCAAGGGGTGGTTCATTGCTGTCTCCTCAGGCCGCGGCCATGTTCGGTTCGGCCGCTTCGCGCGTAAAGCGCACGGCGATGGCGCACAGGGCCGAGATCACCACCAGCGCGCTGAGAATGATCAATGTCAGGCGGATGTCGCCCGTACCCTTCATCAGGAAACCGGCCGCCACGGCGCCCACATTGCCGCCCGCGCCGATGATGCCGGCCACGCCGCCCAGCGCGCGGCTGTCGATAAAGGGCACCAGCGCATAGGTCGCGCCGCACGCCATGTGGGTGAACAGGCCGAAGACCAGCATGGCGATGACGGCATACGTGACGCTGTCGACCTTGGCAAACCACAGCAAGCCCACGCCTTCGCCGATCATCAGCATGAACAGCAGGGTCACGCGGCTGTTCAAATTGCCGCGCAGGGCCAATTTATCCGACATCCAGCCGCCCAAAGCGCGGGCAAACAGGGCCAGCAAGCCGAAGCTGCCGGCGGCCAGTCCCGCCGATTTCAAGGACAGGCCGAAATGGTCGACGTAGTACACGGCGGCGATGTTGTGGATGAAGATTTCGATGCCGAAGCAGGCGCCGTAGGTGACGAACAGCAGCCACACGCGGTAGTTGGCGCTGGCGGCCTTGAAGCTGTCCCAGCCACCGGCCGGAGCATGTCCGGCCTTTCCACCCTCGATAGCCACGCCAGCGGCGCGCAAGTCCGCGTAATTGCCTTCCGGGCAATCCTGCGTAAAGCGCCAGTAGAGGGCAGCCATCACCAGCATCAGCACGCCCGGCACCAGCAGCGCGATGCGCCAGCCCAGCGATTCGGACACGCCCAGCATCAGCACGGCGCCCAGCAGCAAGGGCATCAGCGCCTGCGCCGCGCCGCCGCCCGCATTGCCCCAGCCGGCGGCGGCCGCATTCGCCGTGCCCACCACGCGGGGCGCAAACATCACGGAGGTGTGATATTGCGTAATGACAAAGCTGGCGCCGACGGCGCCGATGCCCAGGCGGAAGAACAGAAAGCTTTCATAGCTTTGCGACGCGGCCACGCCCAGCACGGGTATGGCGCCCAGCAGCAGCAAACCCGTGTAGGTCTTGCGCGGGCCGTAGCGGTCGCACAATGGCCCCACGATCAGGCGCACGAGGATGGTGATGGCGACGGCCGCGATATTGATATTTGCCACTTGCGCCAAGGAAAGGCCGAACTCGCCCTTGATGACAGGCATCAGGGGTGCGCAGGCGAACCAGGCGAAGAAACACACGAAAAATGCCATCCACGTCAGGTGGAATGCGCGCATGGGCGGCGTGGCGAGGGAGAAGAGCGCAATGCGCGTTGCTTTTTGGCTGACCATGATGGTTCCCGAAGTATCCCGTTGATAAAACAAAACGGCGCCCGCCCCGCCGATGAGAAAAATCAGCCTGGGCGGACGCCGTTGTCCATGTGGTCCGTCGTTGGACCGTTGTGCGTTTATTCAGGGGATCGCCGTTGATCCGTATCTCTTGTGTAGCAAGCGCCGTGCCAGCTTTTGCAGGGGTACGCGGCGCCATTTGCACTGGCTTTGCGCCAGATCATGGCCAATCACGGTGCAAGCACGCCACTTGCTGGTGCATGCGGGAACCGGCACGTGGCAACTCTTGTCTAACTTACCATCTGAAGCAGTTGCGGGAGGCCACGATGCTCAAGACACTGCGCCGCTGGCGGCCGCCTTGGCCGCCGTGGCTCGCTTGCGCGTGTGCTGGCGTGTTGCTCATAACGTGGAGCAACAGTGCCGCCGCGCAAGATCCGAAGGAACACAGCGAACTCGATGCCACTGTCGTCGCGCCCTTCCGCGCCGCGCCCGGGGCACGGACAACGCAGGCACGCACCTTTCTGGTCCGCCTCGCCTATCCCGACGCGGGGCGCGCGCATGCGGTGCGCTGGACCTTGACCTTGTCCGGCCCAGGGCCGCAAGGCGCCGTGCTGCGGCGCTGGTCGGGCACGGAACAGGTGGGGGCCGGCGGCAAGAGCGTCGCCTTGCCCTGGGATGGCCGCGCCGACGCCGATGCGCGCGCACGGCGCGTGCCGGTCCCGGACGGTTTGTATGAACTGCGCCTGCTGGCCGTGGCCGATGCCGGCACGCCGCAGGAAGCGCAGGTGGAACAGCAATGGCACATCCAGGTGCAGCGGGGGGCCGGCGCGCCGCCCAGGGTACCCGCCTTCCAGGCGGGCTTGCAGCAACTGCCCAGCCTGGATGGCCAGCTAGCGTACCGCATCGTCTACGCCAACCTGCACAGCCAGACGCGCCACAGCGACGGCGGCGCGGCGCTCGATGCCTGTCATGGCGCGCAGGAACCGCAAACGGCGCCCTTCGGCCCCATCGATGCCTACAAGTATGCGCAGCAACATGGACTCGACGCCCTGCTGACATCCGAGCACAACCATATGTATGACGGTTCCGATGGCACCAACGCCGCTGCCATCCCGGCCGAAGCGACAGCCCTGTACCAGACGGGACTGGCCGAAGCGGCCGCGTATACGGCCGCCCATCCCGGCTTCCTGGCCCTGTACGGCATGGAATGGGGCGTCATCAACAAGGGCGGCCACCTGAACATCTTCAATAGCGACCAGCTGCTGGGCTGGGAAAGGAATGCCCTGGGCGAGCTGCTGGCCGACGTGGAAACGCCGAAAAGCGATTACGCTGGCCTGTACGCGCTGATGCGCGAACGGGGCTGGATCGGGCAGTTCAACCACCCAGCCTATGCGGGACAGTTTCTCGTCGATGGGCAGCCGCTGGGCTACACGCCGGATGGCGACGCGGCCATGGTGTTGTGCGAAGTCATGAACACGTCCGCTTTTTCCACCAACGACGAGGAAACGGAAACGCGGCGCAGCAATTACGAGGCGGCCTGCAACCGAGCCCTGGCGGCCGGCTATCACGTGGCCTTCAGCAGCAACCAGGACAACCACTGCGCCAACTGGGGAGCGGCTTACGGCAACCGCACGGCCGTGCTGGTGGCCAGCCCGGCCGCTGGCACGCCCGTGTCACGCGACGGCTTCCTCGAAGCGCTGCGCGCGCGCCGCGTGTTTGCCACCATGGACAAGCACGCGCAACTGCTGTTCACGGCCAACGGCAAGCTGATGGGCGAGCGCTTCGACAACCACGGTCCCTTGCACCTGGCCATCAGCTTCAGCAACAGCGCCGGGCGGCAAGCGGCCGCCGTCGCCATTTTCCACGGCGTGCCGGGAAGCAATGGATCCGTCACACAGGTATCGGACCAGGCCGAACTCACCCTCACGCCCGCGCCCGGCCCCCATTTCTATTACGCGCGGCTGACGCAGGACGACGGCAATATCGTCTGGTCGGCGCCCGTGTGGGTCAATCAGTTGCCGTGACGGTGACAGCGGGGGCGGAATGCCGAGCCATCAGTTCGGCGACCCAGTCGATGAAGACGCGCAGTTTCTTGCTGACATGGCGGTTCGGCGGATAGGCGAGATAGAGCGGCATGGCGTCGACCGTCCATGCGTGGAACAGCGGCAGCAGCTCGCCCCTGGCCACGTGCGGCTGCGCCATATACTCGGGCAGCCACAGCACGCCCAGCCCCGCCACCCCAGCCGCCAGGTAGGCGTTGCCGTCGTCGATCGACAGCACGTACTGGCCATGGATCTTCACGCTCTTGCCCTCGCGGTGCATCACGTACGGAAAGCCGTTGCCGCTGCGTCCCCAGCGAAAGCGCACGATGCGGTGCGCGCTGTCCTGCAAGTCCAGCGGATGCAAGGGCGTGCCCACCCGTTGCAGGTAGGCAGGCGCCGCATACACGCCCAGCGGCAAGTCGGCGAGCTTGCGCGCCATCAGCGACTGATCGGTGATGTCACCGCCGCGTATCACGCAATCGACATTGTCGCCGATCACGTCGACCATGCGGTCGCTGGCGCCCATGTCGAGCACAATATCGGGATACCGCGCATGAAACCCGGGCAGCGCCGGCACCAGCAGCAAAGCGGCGAGCGGACTGGGCACGTCCACGCGCAACTGGCCCCGCGGCAAGGCAGCGGCATGCGGCAAGCTCGTTTCGATTTCTTCCAGGGTGTCGAGCACCTGCACGATGCGCTCGTAGTAGACGGCGCCATCGGCCGTCACATTGACCTTGCGCGTGGTGCGGTTCAGCAACTTCAGGCGCAGCCGTGCCTCGAGCTGCTGCACCAGCTGCGTCACCGTCGTGCGGCTCATATGCAAGGTCGCGGCCGCCCGCGTAAAACTGCCCGTCTCGACCACCCGCACGAATGCCCGCATCGTATCCAACTTGTCCATCCACACCTCCGCCACCCGATTGTTTGGATTATACAAACAGTGCAGACGATTCTGGCCGCTTTATCAGCAGGCTGGCAGCAGATAAAGTGTTCTCCAGGCAGCAACTTCGCTGCATCGACAAAGGAAAGCTGATGAAACGCGACGTCGTATTCCCTCCGGGCCGCCAAGCCCTGTATGAGCAGAACCGCTATTCGCCCGCCGTGCGCGCCAACGGCCTGCTGTTCGTGTCGGGACAGGTCGGCAGCCGCGAAGACGGTTCGCCCGAACCCGGGCTCGAAGCCCAGGTCCGGCGCGCCTTCGACAACCTGAATGCCATCTTGCAAGCGGCCGGCTGCTCGTTCGACGACGTGCAGGACGTGACCATCTTTATCGTCGACCCGCAGGCCAACTTCCAGCGCATCTGGGATATCGTGCAAGCCGGTTACTGGGGCGAAGCTCCCCACCCCACCGTCACGGCCGTTGGCGTGACGTGGCTGTATGGTTTCCAGTTCGAGATCAAGGTAGTGGCCAGGCTGCCTGGCCAGCACACAGCCCCCGGAAGCGCGCAGGAAAAATAGCGGCAGGTTTTCCCCTCGCACGATTGCCCGCCGCAAGGTGCGCTGGCGCTGATCTATGGCAACATGGCAGCGCCGTTTTGACCGCAGGCGGCGCAACCGACGAATGCCAGGAAACGGAATGAAGCCAAAAGCGCTGATCATCGCCAATATCGAAGCGTTCTTGCTGGAGCCGCTGACGGCAGCGGGCTTCAAGTTCTCGCCAAGCCAGCTGACCTTCAAGCGCGCGCGGAACGAATTCGTCCAGGCCATCCATTTCCAGGCCAACCGCCATAATGAAGAGCATGTCTGTGTGGCATTCTGGAGCCACTATCAGGTTTCATCCAGATCCTACACCTCATGGCACAAGGCGCGTTACGCTCACGAACCTGCCAACAATATCGTTGGTGATGTGGCCGACTGGGATATCAGAAACTGGCAATTCCCTGTCATCGATGGCAAGGAGGACAAGGAACACCAGCTCGTCGATCCGTCCCATCGGACAACAGTTATGGCCTGCCTGCGGGACAATCTGCTGGAGTTGGCCATTCCCTGGCTCGACCACCGGTCCAACTGGGAAAATGCGGCCCTGGCCCTGGTCGAAGCGCAAGGCTCGCATGCCAGGGCCTACGATTATTATCTGATGGCCGGCAAGCAGGAAAAAGCCTTGTGGGCCTTGCACGAAGGTATTGCCTACTGGGAAAGAAACCCCAAGGCATCTTATCCGCAAGAAAAAGAGGAGATCGCTTTGCGTATGGAACACTACTTCAATGCGACACCAATCTGAACTATGACAGAGATCATTTGTCCCTACGATGGCGACTGCGGGCGCCACTTCGCCCCCAGCGCAATGGATGCCCCGGATGGCGCGTTCTTAACAACGGCCATCGCCAAAAAGATGACGTTCATGTTCCTGCACTGTCCCGCATGTGCAAGGATGTTCCAGTTCAATCCGGTCGCCTGGACAGCGCAGGCTTGCGAGACGGCTGCGCCCAAGGCCGCCAAAGTCACGAAGAAAAACGGCAAGCAGCTGGAAAAGTTGCTGGCCAGGGAACAAGTAATCGTGCCCCAGGCCTATCTCGCGCACCTCCGCAGCGCAAAGTCACTACCCGGCGTGGCGATTTTCAAGGATGAAGAGCCCTTCACCTTGTACAGCCTGGACGCGCTGTGCCAGGACGTTGATGTGGATGGAACCAGGTACCTGGCAGTCAGGCAACTGGCCGGCTTTGGGCAGGCCCTGGCGCAAGCGGCGGGAACGGGGTCGAAGCAGGCAGCACCGTTCAGCCTTGCCGAACTGGCGGATTGCCTGGCCATCGGCGAGGAAAACACGCGCATCCTGTTCATCGACAGCCGCGACAACGAGGCATTATGGATTTATCACTGCGACGGCGGCGATGTCGAACCGACGCAGCTCACCTTGACCTCGCTGATCGGGCCTGGCATATGCTGAAAGGCGCGACACGCCGCAGATTCTGCGGCCTGCGTCCATTCCAGCAAACAATATTGGAAAAGCATGCTATTTTTTAAGTAGTCGCCCATAGACACTGGTTCCTTACAGCAATCCATGGCACCATGGCTGCGCCGTTTTGCCTGCAACGCGGCCTCCATCGGACCAACCAGGAACCCTACATGTCGTCATATCGCATTCTCGCCAGCAGCATGCTGCTCGGCCTGGCCGCAGCGGGCATCGCCCATGCACAAGCCCCCGCGCCCGCCGCCGCCAACACCGATCCCCACCTGTGGCTGGAAGACGTCCTCGGCGACAAGCCGCTGGCCTGGGTCAAGCAGCACAATGCCGTCACCACCAAGGAATTGGAAGCCCAGCCCGGCTTTTCGGCTCTGCAGGCGCGCCTGAAAACCATCCTCAATTCCAAGGAACGCATTCCCTACGTCAGCAAGGAAGGCGAGTATTACTACAACTTCTGGCGCGACGCCCAGCACGTGCGCGGCATCTGGCGCCGCACCACGCTGGCGCAGTACCAGCAGGCCGAACCTGCGTGGGAAACCGTGATCGACCTCGACCAGCTGGCCGCCGGCGAGAGTGAAAACTGGGTCTGGGGCGGCGCTTCCTGCCTGTATCCGAAGGGCGAACGCTGCCTCATTTCCCTGTCGCGTGGCGGCGGCGACGCCAAGGTGGTGCGCGAATACGACGTGGCCAAGCGCGCCTTCGTCGACGGCGGCTTCACCCTGCCCGAAGCGAAGGGCAGCGCCAGCTGGATCGACCAGGACACCCTGTTCGTCTCCACGGATTTCGGCCCAGGCTCGATGACCAGCTCCGGCTACCCGCGCATCATCAAGCAGTGGCAGCGCGGCACGCCGCTGGCGCAGGCGCAAACGCTGTATGAAGCCAAAGCCGACGACCTGAGCGCGGGCGCCTACAAGGATTTCACGCCCGGCCACGAACACCAGTTCATCGAGCGGCAAATCGATTTCTACAGCGGCGAAATGTTCCTGCGCGACGGCGCCGAGCTGAAGAAAGTGCCGAAACCGGACGACGCGACGGCCGTCACCGTGCGCGACCAGCTGGTCATCACCCTGCGTTCGGACTGGAAAGTCAACGGCAAGACCTATGCGCAAGGCTCATTGCTGGCGACCGACTTCAAGTCCTTCATGCAGGGCAAGCAGGTGCTGGAAGTGCTGTACGCGCCCACGGCCACGTCATCGCTGGACAATGTCACGGCGACGAAATCGGCCATCCTCGTCACCACCCTGGACAAGGTCAAGAACCGCCTGACGGAACTGCGCCACGTGAACGGCAAGTGGCAGCGCCGCGCCGTCGATGCGCCCAAGCTGGGCACCCTGGCCGTCAGCGCGCTCGACCCCGTCGACTCGGACCAGTACTTCCTGACGGTGACCGACTTCCTCAACCCCACCACCCTGTACCTGGCCACGGCGCAGAGCGACAAGCGGACCAAGATCAAGTCGCTGCCCGCCTACTACGACGCGGCGCCGTACAAGGTGGAGCAGTTCGAATCGACGTCGAAGGATGGCACGAAGGTGCCGTATTTCGCCATCATGGGCAAGAAGACGAAATTCGACGGCAGCAACCCCACCGTGCTGTATGGCTACGGCGGCTTCGAAGTGTCGCTGAAACCGAGCTACAGCGGCACCACGGGCGTGGCGTGGCTGGAAAAAGGCGGCGTGTATGTGCTGGCCAATATCCGCGGCGGCGGCGAATTCGGCCCCCGCTGGCACCAGGCGGCGCTGAAGGAAAACCGCCAGCGCGCGTATGACGATTTCATCTCGGTGGCGCAGGATTTGATCCAGCGCAAGGTCACCAGTCCGCGCCACCTGGGCATCATGGGCGGCAGCAATGGCGGCCTGCTGACGGGCGCCGTGCTGGTGCAGCGTCCCGATCTGTTCAACGCCGTCGTCAGCCAGGTGCCGCTGCTCGACATGCGCCGCTATAACAAGATGCTGGCGGGCGCCTCGTGGATGGGAGAGTACGGCGACCCGGACGTGCCGGAACAATGGGCGTACATCAGCAAGTACTCGCCGTACCAGAACGTCTTCAAGGACAAGAAATATCCGCGCGTGCTGTTTACCACCTCGACGCGCGACGACCGGGTCCACCCCGGCCATGCGCGCAAGATGGTGGCGAAGATGGAAGAGCAAGGCCACGACGTGCTGTACTGGGAAAACACGGAAGGCGGCCACGCGGGCGCCGCCAATAACGACCAGCAGGCGCTGATGTGGGCGCTGACCTACACCTTCCTGCTGGAGCAGCTGAAGTAAGGAACTCGAAGTAAACCCGGCCTGACGGCCCCCGCAAGACAGAACGCCTGCACCGGATTCCGGCGCAGGCGTTCTGCTTTTAGTGCTTACTTCGCCTGCGCGCTGGGGCGTTCGGCGATGCAGTCGCGGTAAGCCTGCAGGTGTTGCAAGCCTTCCGCGCCGGGACGGTATTTCATCAGGCCGCGCGCAAATTCCAGCGCGCAGAAGGCCGTGATGTCGGCAATGGTGAAGCGCTCGCCGGCGATGTACGGCTGCTGCGCCAGCACCTGGTCCAGCCACTGCGCCGTCTCGCGCAGCTTGCCCGCCTGCGCCGTGGCGAAATCGGGAAACTGCGGGTTTTCCAGCGCCACCAGGGCCGGATGGCCGTGGCGCACCCAGTTGGCGGCGGCGCTGAACAAATGCAGTTCCACGCGGCGGTCGGCCATTTCGATGAACGCGCGCTCTTCGAAACCTTCTCCCATCAGGTTCGGCTGCGGCTGCAAGCCTTCCAGGTAAGTGCAGATGGCGCGCGTCTCGGTCAGCACGCGTCCGTCCGCCAATTCCAGCACGGGCACGCGGCCCAGCGGGTTTTTCGCCAGGAAGGCGGGATCGCGGTGCTGGCCCGCCATCAGGTCGAGCGCCACTTCCTCGATGCCGGTGATGCCTTTTTCGGCGATGAACATGGTGACGCGGCGTGGATTCGGCGTGCGGGGGCTGATATACAGTTTCATGTGCAAGTCTCGTCTCGTTAGGGTGGTTGACAATCAGGTGCGGCACCGGCCTGTGGCAAGGCGGTCAGGCGCCCATCATACCAGCGCACCGTGATGGTGCGGCGCTCCCGGCGCGTTGACTTTGCCCCCGTTTCCACTTAGATTGCTGTACGGGAACGCTGGCTTCCAGTTCCAGCGATGTCCCCCAACCGCCATCAACGCTCGCAGCCTACCCGGCCGGCGGGCGTTTTACCCATGAACGAAGGGCATACCATGCATCGCACACCGACTCCGCGTTTCCGCCGCAGCCAACTGGCCGCCGCCGTCCTGGCCCTGGCCGCCGTCGCCGCCTTTACCCCGGGCCACGCCGCACCGGCCGCCAAATACGCCTCGGCCAGCCACTCCCCTGGCACCACCACGCAGCTGCCGCGCGGCGTCACGCCCTTGCACTACATCCTGTCGATCACGCCGGACGCCGCCGCCTCCACCTTCAAGGGCGCAGCCGCCATCAAGGTGGCCGTCGACACGCCGACGGCCAGCATCACTTTCAATGCCCTGAACCTGGCGTTTGCCGCCGCCGCCATCGAAGGCGCGGGCGGCAGCAAGCAGGTGACGCGCAAGATCGATATCGACGCGGACAAGCAGACGGCCACCGTGCATTTCGCCGAGCCGCTGGCCAAGGGCGAGTACCTGTTGCGCATCGACTACACCGGCAAGATCGGCACGCAGGCCACGGGACTGTTCTCGCTCGACTACGACACGCCGCAAGGACGCCAGCGCGCACTGTACACGCAGTTCGAGAATTCGGACGCGCGCAGCATGCTGCCGTCGTGGGATGAACCGGACTACAAGGCCACCTTCGCGCTGGACGTGGTCGTCCCGAGCAGCCAGATGGCCGTCGGTAACATGCCGATCGCCAGCAGCGAAGAACTGGGCAATGGCATGAAACACGTGTATTTCGCCACTACGCCGCGCATGTCGACGTATTTGCTGTTCTTAGGCCTGGGCGACTTCGAACGGGCGACAAAGATGGCCGACGGCACGGAATTGGGCGTCATCACGAAGAAGGGCGCGCTGGCGCAAAGCCGCTTCGCGCTCGACGAGTCGGCCGCCCTGCTGCGCGAATACAACGATTATTTCGGCGTGCGCTACCCGTTGCCCAAGCTCGACAACATCGCCGCGCCGGGCCGCAGCCAGTTCTTCGGCGCCATGGAAAACTGGGGCGCCGTGTTCACCTTCGAATACGGCCTGCTGCTCGACCCGGCCATCTCGACCCAGTCGGACAAGGAAAACATCTACACCACCCTGTCGCATGAAATGGCGCACCAGTGGTTCGGCGACCTGGTCACCATGCGCTGGTGGGACGACCTGTGGCTCAACGAAGGCTTTGCCTCGTGGATGGAAAGCCGCACCACGGAGCGTTTACACCCGGAATGGAACACGGCCCTGTCCAACGTGGGCGGGCGCGAATCGGCCATGAGCCAGGATGCGCTGCTCACCACGCATCCGGTGGTGCAGCGCATCGCCACCGTGGAACAGGCCAGCCAGGCCTTCGACGGCATCACCTATCAAAAGGGCAAGGCCGTGATCAGCATGCTCGAAGCGTACGTGGGCGCCGACACGTGGCGCACGGCCGTGCGCAGCTACATGCGCAAGCATGCGTATGGCAATACGGTATCCAACGACCTGTGGCGCGAAGTCGACGCGGCCGCGGGCAAGCCTGTCAGCGCCATCGCCCATGATTTCACCCTGCAGCCGGGCGTGCCGATGATCACCGTGGGCGACGCCGTGTGCAGGAACGGCAATACGCGCGTGACCCTGACGCAGACGGAATTTTCCAAGGACCAGCCGGACAAGAAACCGCTGTCGTGGAAAGTGCCCGTCATCGCGTCGACGGTCGGCAACGGCAAGCTGGCCCGCGTGCTGGTCAAGAATGGCAAGGCCACCCTGAACGTGCCCGGTTGCGGCGCCCTGCTGGTGAACGCGGGCCAGAGCGGCTACTACCGCACCCTGTACGCGCCGGCCGGCACGCACGCGCTGGCGGGCAGCTTCGCGCTCCTGGCGCCGATCGACCAGCTGGGCCTGCTGGCGGACAGCCAGTCGCTGGGCATGGCGGGCTTGCAAGACCCGGCCGCTTTCCTGGAACTGGTGAAGGCCACGCCCCTGTCGGCCGACCCGCAAGTGCTGGGCCGCGTGGCTGGCGCGCTGAACGGCCTGTATGAACAGTATGCAGGCGACACGGCACGACAGCAGGCCTTCGCCCGCTTTGCCATGGCGCGCCTGGCGCCGATGATGGCGCAGACGGGCTGGGAAGCGCGCGCGGGCGAAGCATCGAGCGTGGCAACCCTGCGCGGCCGCCTGATTGCCATCCTCGGCGACATGGGCGAGCCCGGCGTGATCGCGGAAGCGCGCCGCCGCTACGCGGCCAGCGAACAGGATCCGTCCGCCATGCCCGCGCCGCTGCGCCGCACCATCCTGGGCGTCGTGGCCCAGCATGCGGACGCCGCCACCTGGGAACAGCTGCACGCCAGGGCGCAGCAGGAAAAGACGCCGCTAGTCAAGAACCAGCTGTACGACTTGCTGGCCTCGACCGACGACGCGGCCCTGGCGCAGCGCGCGCTGGCGCTGGCGCTGACGGATGAACCGGGCGTGACCAACAGCCCGGCCATGATTTCGCGCGTGTCGCGCAGGCATCCGGAACTGGCGTTCGACTTCGCGCTGGCGCACCTGGAGCAAGTCAATGCGCGCATCGACGCCAGTTCGCGCAGCCGCTACTTCCCGCGCCTGGCCGCCGGCTCGGCGCAGCCGGAAATGATCGCCAAGCTGGAAGCGTATGCGCAGGCCAACCTGCCGGCCAGCGCGCGCGGCGACGCCGACAGTTCCGTGGCCGGCATCAAGTACCGCATCAAGGTGCGTACCGAGCGCCTGCCGGCCGTCGATGCATGGCTGGCCAAGCAAACGGGTTAAGCGCCCGCGCCCGGCGCCGCAGTATGGCGGCGCCGGGCATTTTCCGGCCCTGCACGAAAATCCGGGCAAAAAAAACCGGCTTCGCAAGTCGCGGCAGCCGGTTGAAACGCTGTTTCAGAGCGCAGGGATAAAACGGAAAACACATGAAAAAGTGGAAATCGTGCCGGTCATTGAGGTGTCCGGCAACCTTGCGCCCGGGGTTTCCGTGCGCCATGTATCCACTATGCCAGTCCTTCACTTAGTCAGGCTTAGGACTTCATTAAAGTCCCTTCATTTTCCCGCTTTCACCCTGCATGCCTTGCCATCACAGCAATTTCACGCTGCGCCGGCCTGTCTGGTGCCGATGGTTGAGCTCACCGGCTAAGCTGTTGAGTCATGCCTGCATCCTATCGCTCCCGGAACGTAGTGATTTGCGCACCGCATGCTGTGTGCCAACAAAAGCATCATAACAGCGGCATATGACCGCCTTATGACGTAGCGCTAAGGTGCGCCGCCCTCCTTTGCGGAACTCTTGATACCCGTCAACTCGATCTCCACGCGGCGGTTCGGCTGCAGACAGGCGATCAGGGCCGCGCCCGGCGCCACCTTCTCGCAAGCGGCGACGGGTTCCGCCTTGCCCTTGCCATACGCGCTGATAACATTGGCGATGCCCTGTTCGCGCAGCAACTGTTTCACCGTCAAGGCGCGCCGCTCGGACAAGGCCTGGTTATAGCTGTCCGAACCCAGACGGTCCGTGTGCCCCGTCACGGACAGCGTATCGATCTGCACATAGCCCTGCTTCAGGCGCGCCGCCAGGTCGCGGATTTTCTCGATGCCCTGCGGCAGCACGTCGGCCGCGCCCGCCTTGTCGAAGCGGAACAGGGCGTCCATGTCCAGGGTGATGCGTTCATGCTCGATGCGCGGCGGCAAGATGTCCGGCGGCGTTACCCGCTTCGGCTGGTCGGCGGGACAGGATGCCGCGGCGGACTGGGCGGCCGCCTGCGCATCCTCGGCCAGTTGCACGTACGGGTTCGCGTGGCGCCAGCCCTGCTGCTTGTATTCATTGCCCGCATGCGCCAGTTCCACTTCGCCGCACGCCACCTTTTGCGCCGCGCAGGCGAAGCCGGGCGAGGCGCGCAACTTGCCGAAGCCGGCCCACAGGTCATCGCGCAAGCGCGTGGCGTCGTTTACCAGCGGCGTCGCATCGCCGGGATTGGGCGTACTGCCGTCTTCCAGCGCGGCAACGATCTTCGCCGATTCCTGCAGCGCCTGCAGGGGAAAGGCCGAGCGGTCGTTGCGCGTGTATTCGTGGAACGATACGTCGAGCCAGCATTGCGCCTTGGACAGGTAATAGTCGCCCACGCGCACGCCGCCGTCGTTGAGCTTCTTGATGCGCTCCTGCAGCAGCCGGTACGCCTGCTGGTCGGCAGAGACGGCCTGGTCGCTGATGCGCAGCTGGGGCATGGCCAGCGGCGCCGCCGGCAGGGTCGGCGTAGCCGCCCGGGCCAGGCCCATGGCCAGCAGGCCGGCCAGCGGCAGCAGTTTCATCGTCGTGGTCATCATCGGTGTCATCGTCGGTATCAGTGAAGGAGTCATGGTAGCTTTCATGGCCGGGCCAGGGTACGGTTGATGGTGGCGTCTTTGCCTTTGAACAAGTTTTCATCGAACTTGAAGCGCAGGCGCAAATAGGGGCCGCGGGCCGTGTAGTCGGCGCCCGTCAGGTCGCGGTCGGAAAAGCCCGACCAGTTGTGGCCGGCCGACAGCCACAGGTTTTGCGCCAGCAGATAGCCCACTTCGACGCCGTTGGCCCACTGGCGGCTGCCCCCTTGCGGGCTGCCCATCACGGCCGCCAGCACGCCGATGTCCCAGTTCTTGCTGATGTCGTACACGGTGCGTCCGGAAAACAGCCACGCCGTGTACTTCTCTTGCCCGGCGGGCAGGTTCCTGTCGTTATTGTGCTTGGCGGCAACCCTACCCGTGAACCACCACGGACGGCTGGGGTGGTAATCGAGGTGCGTGGAAACGATATGCGCGCGGTAATTGTCGCCATCGATCTGCGACTGGTCGCGCACCGTCTTGTACTCATAGCGGGCCAGGCCGTTGAAACGGTTGTCGTCGACGGGACGCCACGCAAAGCCCAGTTGCGCCCGGTCCTGCAGCACGTTGCCCACGGGCGCGCCGCTGGCGTCGTCGTTGTTGCGCGTGTATAGCAGGTAGTTGCGTGCAAGCAAAGTCCAGTCGCGGCTCAGCTTGCGCGCCCAGGCGATGGTATTGAGCCATTGATCCTGGCGCTGGTTGCCCGGCGCGATGTCGCTGTCGAACAGGCGCCGGTACTCGAGCTTGACGGAGCCACGCCACAGAGGATTGACGGCATAGTCGAAGCCTGCCGCCACGGCCACGGCTTGCTGTTGCTGGCCGTTCATGACTTTCAGGTATTCCACATTCGTGTTCGCCGCCAGCCCTTCGCCCAGGTTCCACGTGTTGCGCAAGCCGGACGCCAGCTGCAAGTCGCGCTGGTTGCTGAGGCTGTAATCCATGGCGTCGCGCATGCGGTACTCGCCGAACACGGTGCCGCCCGGCATGTAGCCCGTATCCGCGCCGGCGACAAAGCTGGTGCTGCGGTCGGCCGGATTGAGCGAATACGCGGACGCCAGCCCCGTCTGGTTTTCATAGCGCGCATACAGCCGGCTGCGTTCGGCCAGCTGGTATTGCGCACCCAGGCCGTAGCGGTGCTGGTCCGCGTCGGCTATGCTTTTTTCCACGTCGCCATTCAGGGTCCAGCGGTCCGTGGCCTTGTATTGCGCGCCCAGGCGCACGGTGGTGGCATCCAGCGGCACCGTCGCGCCCGCGCCCACGCCGGGATTGATCGGCGCAAACGTGGTGATGCTGCCGCCCGTGACGGGGTCGATGGCCGTGTTCGCCGTGCCGTTGCCGAAGAAGCCGCCCGTGGGATTCAAGCCCGTGCCCAGCGGCGACGTGTTCGGCGCGATGCCGGCCGTCGACGGCATGCCGCCGCTCTCCTTCATGTGCTGCACGGACACATCGAGCAGCCAGCGCTCGCTGGCATTCCACGCCACGCCCAGGCGCTGCGCATCGCGGCGGGCATCCGTGCTGCGCTCGTCGCTGCGGATGGCCTCGCCATACACGGTGACGGCGGGACTGAGCTTGTAGCCCGCTTTCAGCCCCGCCTCGCCCCGCCCGCCCGTGATGCCGGCCGCCGTGTTGTTGAAATCCTGGTCGGAACGGCTCCAGAAGGCTTTCGCTTCCAGCTTGTCATCCTTGTGCTGCAACTCGACCCGTGCCGCATTGCCGCTGACTTCATCGCGCAACTCGCCCGCCTGGCCCGACGGCGTCGTGTAGATGCTGCCGCCCGCGCTGTAGCTGGTGGACGTGGTGCGCGCCACCTCGACCACCAGCAGGCTGTGCTCGCCGAGGCGCACACCCGCGTTGACACTATGCAATTTGTACGGCGACAAGGGATTCCTGTCTTCCACGGCCGAGCCGCCGAGCGAGACCATCTTGCCCAGCTGCACTTGTCCATCCACGCCTACGGTCCAGAATTTCTCGCCGCCCTGGTCCACCTCGTAGCTGATGCGTATCGATTGCGGGTCGCCATTCGGTGTCAGCGCGGGGATCGCCTGCTTGAACAGGATGCGCCCGCTGAACGGCTCGAAGCTGTAATCCTCGAAGCGGCGCAACTGCGTCGCCTGCACGATATTGCCGTTCTGATTCTTGTCGCGCACGACGATCTCGATCTTTTCCGAGTTTTCGATGGCATTGTTGTTGCGCACGGCGAACGGCCCCGACGTGCCGTTCGCCCGGTACTCTTCCACCACTTGCTTCAGGCTATCGTTGATGGCGAAGGCATTCGCGACGATGCCATCCTGCTCATAGTGGCCGCGGCCGCCCGTGGCCGTGCGGTTGTACTGGCCCAGTTTTCTCTGCTGCAAGCTGGCCACGGCGCCGCCGCCCGTCATCTGGCTGAAGCCGTCTCCCGTGGCAAAGTCGCCGTACAGCACATAGCTTTTTTGCCGGTCAATGCGCACATATAAACGGTCGCTGGAGCGGGCGTCGAAATTGCGCACGGAACTGTCACCGTACACGGGATAGAACTCTTCCGGATTGACATCGCGCAAGAGGCGCGCGCGCGTATCCTTGTCCGAATCGTAGGCGGCCGTCAGCAAGGCGTCGCCACGGATGGTTCCCTTCAAAAACATCGCCGCGCGGCCCGCCACGTTGGCCTTGCCATTATTAAAAGCGCGGCTCCAGCGCTGGATGTCGCGCTCGAAACCGTCGTTGAAGCGCGACGGCGCAATGTCGCTGCTCGACAGGCTGCGCTTGCTGATGATGCCGTCGATCAAGCCCACGGCCAGCATGTCGCGCAGTTCCGGCAAGAAACTGATCGTGCCCTGCGCCGCCACACTGCCGGCCGACACGCGCAGCAACACGTCCTGCGGCGTGGCGGGAGCCAGCAGGCTGAACGTCGCCACGCCGTTTTCCACCGCCAGCTGCGTGCCGGGCGTGACCTTGTCGGCGTCGCGCCGCTCCGGGCCCAGTTCATCGGTGCGGGCGCCGGGCAGCAGGATGCGCCCGCCGCTGGCTTCGATGGTCAGCAAGGCCTTGCCCGCCAGGGGCTGGCCCTGCTCGTCAAACAGGCTCACCGTCACCTTGACGGGACTCTGACCATCGGCCGGCACGCCGTTCCCGTCCGTCTCGACGGCGATGCGCGCCACGCCCCGGTTGATGGCGTAATCGGTGGCGCCCACCTTGCCGGCAAGGAAGGATGGCGCCGCCACGGCGGAGCTTGCCGCACCATCCGGCAAGGGCAGTTGCGCCAGGCTGGCCGCCGGCAAGGCCAGCAGGGCCAGCGCGGCCGCCATGCGCCGGGGCGCGGGGAGAGTTCTCTTCATGGCTTGTTTCTCTTTAGCAGCATTGGCGAGCGGCAAGTAAGGTGGAAGAGGCTTATTGCGCATGGCTGCCTCCTGCGGCTGGCGCGGCGGCAGGTACGCGCGGTGCGACGACAGGCTGGTTGGCGCTGTCCGTTGCCTGGGCCGGCGCGGCGGCCGGCTGGCTGCTGAAGCTCAAGCCCCCTCCCTTGCCGCCCTCCCTTTCCACGCTGCGCACCTCGCCCTGCGCGCGGCGCGCCTTGACTTGCTCGAGCACGGGATTCGAGCACGAACCCTCGATGAAGTCGGCGCGCAGCAGCTCGCCGTTCTTGGTATCGAGGAACAGGCTGTGCGGGTCGCCCAGGTTGCGGTTCGACGCTTCCATCATGCGGCTGCCGCGCGGCAAGGTCGAACCGTCGACCTTGATCACGTGGCTGTTCGGCGTGATGCCGCAATAGCTGTACTTGCCTTCCACGTCCGTGGTGAAGTTCGTGCCATCCTCCATGTACAGCCGCACGCCAGGGATGCCCAGTTCCTCGCCGTCCTGCACGTGGTTGTTGTTGCAGTCCACAAACACCTTGCCGGCGATGCAGGCATCCGTCGTGAACACGCCGCCCGTCACCTTCACTTTCGCGCGCGCCTCGTTCGAGGGCGGGCCGTTGGTGGTCGTTGCCTGGGCCCGGTTGATGCCGTCGCCCTGCAGCGAACCGACGCCCACGCGCAGGCGGTAGCGGAAGCTGGCGCTGGCGTTCGGCGCCAGCGATTCCAGCTTGAAGCTCAGCTGGGGACCGGGCTTGCCGGAAGGATCGGGCTGCAGCACATTGTTGCGCGTGGTCGTGCCGTCGATGTAGCGGAAGCCGGCCGGCAATTTATCGAGCACGCTGACGCCGAACGCCGTCGCCAGGCCCGTGTTCTTCACCTCGATCGTGTATTGCAGACTGTCGCCGATCTCGGCCTGGGTCTTGTTGACGCTCTTGCTGATCAACAACATCGGCTTGTCCTTCGTGTTGAACACGACGGGCGTAAAGCTGGGCGGCGTGGCGCCTGGCGTGGCCGGCAGCAGCAAGGTGTCGGCCGAACTGGCCAGGGCCAGCACGCTGGCCGGCGCCACCGGCGTGCTGATCCCGCCGGCGCCGCTGTAGCTGTGGCCGATGTTGCGCCCGCTTCCATCCGTGCCCAGCATGGTGCTCGCATACACCTGGTTCAATTGCGGCACGGTGGGAATCGCCGCCACGCTGCCGAAGTCGACCAGTACCGTGAAGACGATGTTGCAGCTTTCCTGCGGCTGCAAGTCGCCCTGGCCGCTCAGCAAGCCAAACACGGTGACGCCGTTGAAGTCGGCATTCGCCGCGCAAGCCGTGGCGCCGGCGGGCCGCGCCGTGACGGCCAGGCTGCCCGGCTTGAAGGTGACGTTCGTGGCCGTGGGGAAGACGGCCTTCAGGTTTTCCGCCACCTGCACCATGGTCGAGGTCGGGTAACCGGCAGGATAGCGGTTGGCCGCCTGCACGGTGTAACTGATCTCGAACTTGCTGGCATCGACCTGCTGCTGCGCCGACACGGCCTTGATGACATCGACCACTTGCCGCAGCAACACTACGGGCGTGGGCGTGTCTTCGCCCGTGAAGGCGACGCCGCCCACGGTATCCGACGCATTGCCGTTGCGGTTGGGATCGACCTTGTCCGCCAGCGCGGCCACCTCCGCCGCCGTGGCCACGGCGCCCGCATGGCTGCCGCCATTGTTGGACGCATCGAACACGAGGCTGCCCACGGGCGGCGTGTAAGTGGGGTTGGCGGCGATCACGCCTGCCGCCGGGGCGGGCGGCACGCTGATGGCGCCGCCCCCGTTGGCGACATTGCCGCCCAGCGCGCTGGCAAACACGCTGTTGTTGTACTGCGGCAAGGTCGCATCCTGCACCGTGATTTCCACAGTGAAAGTAATGACGCTCAACTCGCCCTCGCCCAAGGCCGCATCACCATTGAGCAAACGCAAGTCGCTGCCGCCGCAACCGCCCGTAAAGCCCGGATTGACGGCCAACTGCCGGCTGCCGCCAATGGCGGGCGCGGCAGGCGGCGCGACGATGCGGCACGCGACCGGTTCGGGGAAGGCGGCGCGCAGGCTGTCGAGCGCCTGCACGTTTTGCGCCGCGCCCTTGCCCACGTTGCGGATCACCACCGTGTACGGCACGTTGAAGACCTTGGCCGACAGCTGGGTCACCTTGCCCACGCCCAGCGCCGCGCCGATGGCGGGATTCGCCACGTCCGTGACGGCCGTGCAATCGGATGCCTGCGCGCAACGCGGCAAGTCGGGACCTGTCGGCACGATGGTATTGCTCAGGGTGCCGCTGGCCGCCACTTTCGCACTCACCGTGACGGCGGCCACGGCATTCGGCGCCAGGCCGGCCGGCACCGTGCAGACGAGTTTATTCGCCGCCAGCGGCGCGCACGTGGTCGGTGCGGCAGGCGTGACGACGATCTCCGCCAGGCTGACGGCCAGGTCGTCCGTCAAGGTGATGGCCGCCGTGGTGGCGCCGCTACCGCTGTTGGTGGCCGTGATGGTCCAGCTGACGGTATCGCCGATGCTGGCATTGGCCTTGTCCGCCACTTTCTTGACCATCACGCTGGGGCTGGTGACGTTGGTGGTGGTCTGGCAATCGGCCGGAGACAGGCACAGCGGCGCATCGGGCCCGGACGGCACGACGCGGTTGAGCGCCGCGCCCGCCTGGGTGACGGTCGCCGACACTTCCACGCTGGCTTCGCCGCCATTGCCGATCAGACCGGCAGGCACGCTGCAAGTGAGCACATTGCCGGCCACGGGCGCGCATGTGGCGCGCACGGGCGTGAGCACCACATTCGCCAGGCCGGCCGGCAAGGTGTCGACCAGGGTCATGACGGCGCGCGTGGGGCCGGTTCCCGTGTTGCTGGCCGTGATGGTCCATACGACGGTATCGCCCACATTGGCGCTGGCACGGTTGACGCTTTTCCGCACCGCTACCTTGGGTCCCGTCAGCACGACGCTCGATTCGCAGCTGTTCGCCTGCGCGCAGGCTGGATTGTCGGGTCCGCTCGGCATGACGCGGTTAGACAGCACGCCTTCCAGCGTGCCCGTGGCCGTCACGCGCACGCTGCGCGTGCCATTGCCGATAGCCAATTGACCAGCAGCAATGCTGCAGCTTTGCACGCTGTTCGCCACCCAGTTCGCCAACGGCGGGCACGTCACGCCCGCATCGGCGTTGACCGCCAGCACCGTCAGGTTCGGCGGCAGGATGTCCGCCAGGGTCACCACGCCCAGGTTGGCCACGCCGCCGCTGTTGATGGCGGTAATGGTCCAGATGATGCTGTCGCCCACGTTGGCATTGCCGACGTTGGCCGTCTTGCTGACGCGAATCACGGGACCAGGCATGGTCACCGTGGCCGTGTTCGGCAAGTCGTACTGCACTTCCGTCGAGCTGGTGGCGATGATGCTGACGATGGTCGACACATTGCTGGCCGGCTGGATATACGACAGGCCAAAGCTGTGCAATTCGTTGGCCGCCAGGCTGGCGGGCAAGCCCGTCACCGTCAGCATGCCGCTGACGGCGTCATAGCTGCCGGCCGCGCCGCTCAGGGTCACGCCCATCAGGCCTTGCGCCAGTTTCAGGCTGTACGTCACGTTCTCGGCCGTGCCGGGACCCACATTGCTGTAGCTGACGATGCCGTTGATCTGGTCGCCGGCGCTGGTGGTGCCGGGGAAACCGTTCAGGGTGGTGGTCACGTCGACCAGCAGCTTGATGGCCGTGGTGGTGGTGCTGCAGTCCGCCGCCTGCGCGCAGACAGGATTGTCCGGGCCGCTAGGCAAGACCGTGTTCTGCAGCACGCCGGCCGCGCTGGCCGTGGCGCGCAGCACCACTTGCGCCTGTCCGCCCGGCGCCAGGCCGGCCGTCACGCTGCACGTGACGATATTGCCCGCCACGGGCGCGCAGGTGGCCAGCTGCGTGGACAGCACTTGCACGCCGCTGACGCCCGCTGGCAGGTTGTCGGTCAGCACGATGGCGGACTTGGTCGCGCCCGTGCCGCCATTGCTGGCGGTAATGGTCCAGGTCAGCAAGTCGCCCACGCTGACATTGCCCTTGTCGACGCTCTTGCGCACCGTCACTTGCGGCGCGACGAGGGTCGTCGTGGCCTGGCAGGCGCTGGCCGTATCGCAGGCGGGATTGTCGCCACCGTTGGGCACGACGCGGTTCGACAGGCTGCCGCCCGCAGTGCCGCGTCCCGTGATGACGACCTTGCGGCTGCCATTGCCGGCGGCCAATTGACCTGCCGCAATCGTGCATGACTGCACGCTGCCTGCCGTCCAGCTGGCGGCCGGCGGACAGCTCACGCCCCCATCGGGCGTCACGCCGAGCACGACGATATTGGCGGGCAACACGTCGGCGATGACGACGGCGTTTTGATTCGGCAAGTTGCCCGAGTTCGTCGCCGTGATGCTCCAGGTCAGGATATCGCCGACGGCCGCGTTCACCTTGTCGACCGTCTTGCTGGCGCGAATCACGGGACCGGGCAAGTTCGTCGTCGCCGTATTCGGCAAGTCGTTGACGATTTCCGTGGAACTGGTCCCCACCACGCTGGTGATGCGCGAGCTGTTGCTGGCCGGCTGGGTGTAGAACAGGTTGAAACTGGCGCTCTGCCCCGCAATCAGGGTGGCCGGCAAGCCGCTCAGCACGTACATGCCCGTGGCGCTGTTGTAGACGCCGCTGATGCCGGGCGCGCCGCTGACGGGGCTGAGCGATACGCCGCTCAGGCCCGCTTCCAGCTGCAAGCTGTAAGTCACCGTTTCCGCCACGCCCGGCCCCACGTTGGCAAACGTCACCACGCCGCGGATGGCGTCGCCCGCATTGCTGCTGGCGGGAAAGCCGTTCAGGGTGGTGGTCACGTCGACCAGCAGTTTCGACACCACCGTGGTGGTCTGGCAATCGCCGGGCACGGCGCAGACGGGATTGTCCGGCCCTCCCGGCAGCAGCGCATTGACGAGGCTGCCCGACAGGGTCGCCGTGGCGCTCAGCTTGACGGTGGCGGCGCTGCCGGCGGCCAGGCCGGCCGGCACGCTGCAGTTGACGACATTGCCCGCCGGTGCGGCGCAGGTGACGGGCGCCACCGGCGTCACCAGCACGTTCGCCAGGCCCGCAGGCAGGGTATCGGCCAGGGTGGCGATGGCCGTGCTCGGTCCCGTGCCGGTATTGCGCAAGGTCAAGGTCCACGTCAGGGTATCGCCCACGTTGGACGCCGTCTTGTCGACCGTCTTGCTGGCGTGCAGCAGCGGCGAACTGACGGTGCTGGTGGTGCTGCAATCGCCCGCCTGCAGGCAGACGGGGTTATCCGTGCCGCTGGCGCTGACGCCATTCACCAGGCTGCCAGCGGCGGCGGCGCGCGCCGTCACTTGCAGCGTGGCATTGCCGCCGGCGGCCAGGCCGGCCGGCACGCTGCACGTGAGCACATTGCCGGCCAGCGGCGCGCAGGTGACGGGCGCGGCGGGCGTGACGACGATATTCGCCAGGCCGGCCGGCAAGGTGTCGGTGAGGGTGACGACGGCCGTGCTGGCCCCCGTGCCGCTATTGGCCAGCGTGACCGTCCATGTCAGGCTGTCGCCGATATTCAGGGCCAGCTTGTCGACGCTCTTGCTCAGCGCCAGGCTGGGGCTGGTGATGGTGGTCTGCGTCTGGCAGCTGTTGGCCTGGAAGCAGGCTGGATTGTCCGGACCGCTCGGCATGACCTGGTTGGCCAGGTTGCCGCCCGCGCTGGCCTTGCCGGTCAGCACGATCTGGCGCTGGCCGTTGCCGGCCGCCAGCTGGCCGATGGCCACGCTGCAGCTCTGGCTGCTGTTGGCTACCCAGCTGGCCAGCGGCGGACAGGTGACGCCGCTGTCGGGCGCCACATTCGTCACGACGATATTGGCTGGCAGCAAGTCCGTCAGGATCACGGCGCCCTGGTTGGCCAGGCTGCCCGTGTTGCTGGCCGTAATCGTCCAGATAATTTCCTCGCCGACATTCGCCACGGCCTTATTGGTCGTCTTGCTGACGCGAATGATGGAACCGGGCATGGTGATGGTGGCCACGTTGGGCTGGTCGTTCGGCACTTCCGTCGATGTCGTGGCGATGCGGCTGACCACAGTCGACAGGTTGCTGGCAGGCTGGATATAGCTGAGCTGGAAGCTGAAGCCCTGCCCCGCCGCCAGGGTGGCTGGCACGCCGCTGAAGGTCACCAGGCCGGAGCCGCCGTTGTAGCTGCCCGTCACGCCGCCGAGGTTGACGCCGGCCAGGCCGGGCGCCAGTTGCAGGCTGTACGTCACGCCTTCGGCCGGGCCGGGGCCGATATTGCTGAAATTGACGGTGCCCGCAATCGTGTCGCCCGCATGCGTGCTGCCAGGAAAGCCGTTCAGGGTGGTGGTCACGTCGACCAGCAGTTTCACGGCCGTGCTGGTGGTGCTGCAATCGCCGGGCTGCGGGCAGACGGGATTATCAAGACCGCTCGGCACCACCGTATTGACATAGGCGCCGGCCGCATTGGCCACGCCCTTGACGACGATATTCAACGTGGCGCCCGCCGCCATGCCGGCGGGAATGGAACACACGAGCTGGTTGCCGCTCGGCACCGCGCACGTGGCGGGCGACGCGGGCAACACTTGCCACAGGGTCAGGTTGGCCGGCAAGGTGTCCGTCAGGGTGACGATGCCCATGGTCGCGCCCGTGCCCGTATTGGCCACGGCTATCGTCCACGTCAGCGCCTCGCCCACGTTGATATTGCTCTTGTCGACGGTTTTACGCACGGCCACCTGCGGGCTGAGGATGGTGGTCGTCGTCTGGCACGAAGCGGCTTGGGCGCAGGCGGGATTGTCTGGCCCGCTCGGCAGCACTTTATTGCCCAGGCTGCCTCCGGCCGTGCCCCTGGCCGTGATGGTGATGCTGCGGCTGCCATTCACGGCGGCCAGCTGGCCTGGCGCGACGGTACACGCTTGCGCGCTGTTGGCCAGCCAGCTGGCCAGCGGCGGACAGCTGACGCCCGCGCCCGGCGTGACGGACAGCACCGCCACGTTGGCGGGCAGGATGTCGGTCAGGGTCAGCACGCCCAGGTTGGCCAGGCTGCCCGTGTTCGTGGCCGTGATGGTCCAGGTGATCGTCTCGCCCACGTTGGCCGTCGTCTTGTCGGCCAGTTTCGTCACGCGGATGATGGGGCCGGGCACGGTTGCCGTGGCCGTGTTCGGCAAGTGGTTCGCCACTTCCACCGAGGTGGTGGCGATGCTCGACGTCACCATCGACAGGTTGTCGGCCGGCTGCGTGTAGCTGACGTTGAAACTGGTGCTCTGGCCATTCGCCAGGCCCACGGGCAAGCCGCTGAGGGTGACGACGCCCGTGGCGGGATTGTAGCTGCCCACGGCGCCCGTCAGGGTGACATTGCTCAAGCCGGGCGTCAGTTGCAGGGTGTACGTGACGCCTTCAGCCGGGCCCGGTCCCACGTTGGCGTAGGTGACGGTGCCGGAAATCATGTCGCCCGCCAGGGTATTCGGCGGGAAATTGTTCAGGGTGGTGGTGACGTCGACCAGCAGCTTGACCACCGTGGTGGTGGTGCCGCAATCGCCGGGCAGCACGCAGGCGGGAGTGTCGGGACCCGATGGCAGCACGCTGTTGACGGCGGCGCCAGCCACGGTGACCGTGGCGCTGACGACGATTTTCGCCGAGGCGCCGGGGGCCAGGCCGGCCGGCACGCTGCATGCGAGGTTCTGGCCCGCCACGGGCGCGCAGGTGGCGGGCGCCTGCGGGCTGACGACAACGTTCGACAGCCCTGCCGGCAAGGTGTCGGCCAAGGTGACGGCGCCCGTGCTGGCGCCCGTGCCGCTATTGCTCACCGTCAAGGTCCACGTGAGCGTGTCGCCCACGTTGATGCTGGCCTTGTCGACGGTCTTCTTCACGGCCACGTTCGGCCTGGTGACGGTGGTGGTGGTCTGGCAATCGCCCGGCGTGGCGCAGGCAGGATTGTCGACGCCGCCCGGCACGAGGCTGTTGGCCACCGTGCCGGCCGCATTCGCCACGGCCTTGATGGTCACCGTTGCCTGCATGCCGCTGGCCAGGCCAGGCGGCACCGTGCAGGTCAGCGTGGTGCCGGCGGGCACGCCGCAACTGGCGGGCGCCACGGGCAGTATCTGCAGCGCGCCCACGTTGGCGGGCAAGGTGTCGGTCAGGGTGATTGGGCCGTTCGTGGGGCCGCTGCCGCTGTTGATGGCTTTCAGGGTCCACGTGATGGTGTCGCCGAGGTTGACGGTGGTCCTGTCGACGCCTTTCGTCACGGCCACGCTGGGGCTGGTCACCGTGCTGGTGGTGGCGCAGGCGGCAGGCGTGGCGCAGGCCGGGTTGTCGGCGCCGGACGGCACGACGCTGTTGGCATACGTTCCCGCCGCTGCAGGCTGGGCCGTGACGGTGAAACCAGCCACGCCGCCATTCGCGGCCAGGCCGGCCGGTACCGTGCACGTGAGGGTATTGCCCACCGGCGCGGCGCACGTGGCGCTGCCGACCAGCGCCACGTTCACGCCCGTCAGGTTGGCCGGCAAGGTGTCGGTCAGGGTGATGGGCGCGGTGCTCGCGCCATCGCCGCTATTGGTCGCCGTGACGCTCCAGGTCAGGGTGGCGCCGATATTGATGCTGGCGTGGTCGACGGTTTTCGTCACCGCCACCTTGGGGCTGGTGATCGCAGTGACCGTACTGCAATTTTCCGCCGTGGCGCAGGATGGATTATCGGGGCCGGCCGGCATGATGCGGTTGGCCAGGCTGCCGCCCGCCGTCGCATGCGCCGTGATGGTGACGCTGCGGCTGCCGTTCAGGGCCGCCAGCTGGCCGGCGGCGATGGTGCACGTCTGGGTGCTCGACGCCACCCAGGCCGCCAGCGGCGGGCAGGTCACCCCGGGCGCCGCCACCACGTTCGTCACCACCAGGTTGGGCGGCAGCAGATCGGCCAGGCTCACGACGCCCTGGTTGGCGATATTGCCCGTATTGCTGGCCGTAATCGTCCACGTGATGTTTTCACCCACGTTGGCCGTCAGCTTGTCGGCCACCTTGGTGACGCGCACGTTCGGCCCCGGCACCATCACGGTGGCCGTATTCGGCAAATCGTTGGCCACTTCGACCGAAGAGGTACCGATCACGCTGGTGACAAACGAGGTGTTCGTGGGCGGCTGCGTATAGCTGAGATTGAAGGTGACGCCCTGCCCGGCCGCCAAGTTCGGCGGCAGCCCCGACAGGACGATGAAACCCGTGCCCGCGTTGTACACACCCGTCACGCCGCCGACGGACACGCCCGTCAAGCCGGGCGGCAATTGCAGCGTGTACGTGACGTTTTCCGCCGTGCCCGGTCCCATGTTGCGGTAGGTAACCGTGCCGCTGATGGCATCGCCCGCATTCGTCGAACCGGGAAATCCGTTCAGGGTGGTGGTGACGTCCACCAGCGCCTTGCTGACCACGGTAGTGGTCTGGCAGGCGCCGGCCGTGGCGCAGCTGGCGCCATTGCCGCCGGACGGCGCCACGCTGTTGATGAAATTGCCGGCCGCCGTCGGCACGCCAGTGAGGCTGACCTGGGCGCTGGCGCCCGGCGCCAGGCCGGCCGGCACGGTGCAGCTGAGCGTATTGCCGGCCAGCGGCGCGCAGGTGGCGGGCGCCGTGGGCGTGACGACGATGCCGGCCAGGTTGGCCGGCAAGGTATCAGTCAGGGTCAGGATGGCCGTGGTGGCGCCCGTGCCGGTGTTGTTCGCCGTCAAGGTCCACTGCACGGTGTCGCCTATGAAGGCGCTGGTCTTGTCGACGCTTTTTTGCACGCGCACGAGCGGGCTGACGATGCCCAGGGTGTCGCTGTCGACGTTGTTCGCGTGGATCGGGTCCAGCGTGCTCGCGCCGGCCGTGGTGGTGATCGTCAGGCTGCCGCTGGCGGGCAGGTTGAAGGTGGAACTGCAATTGATGCGCGAGCCGGGAATGAAGGGCGACACGGGCGCGCTGCAGGTGGCCGTGGCGCCGGCGGGCAAGCCGCTCATCACGCAGGTGGGCGCGGCCGCGCTGTCGGGGCCGTTGTTCGTGCACACACCCGTCACCGTCACGGGCGAACCGGCATTGTAGGGGCCGGCCGGCACCGTCGTAACGGCTTGCATGTCCGCCTGCAGGCGGCGGTTGCTGATGGTACACGTGACGGGCGCCTCGGGCATGGTGAAGTTGCCCGCGTTGGCCGCGCCGCTGGAAATGACGGCCGCCGTATCCGTGCGCACGCAACTGTAGCTGCTCTGGTACTGGGCCAGCACGGTGGCCGCGCCCCCGGTTTCCGCAAACGTCGCGAGGTTGCCCACGCGCACCACGGCGCTGGCCGTGGCGCCGTTGCCGCCCTGCACGCCGGCCGTGCCGTTGGCATTCATGATGAACAGGCCGCTGTCGCCGGCCGGCGCCAGCACCTTGAGCACCGTCAAGGTATTCGTCCTGACCGTGGCCGTGGTGCTGCTGCTGTTGTTGCTCAGATCGCTATCCGTTTCGTTGGGCGAGACGGTCACATTGGCCGTATTCACGATGCTGGCGGCGTCGCCCGGCGTGGCCGTGACCGTCACCGTCAGGTAGGCACCCGCGGTAGGGTCGCTGACGGCGCCATTCACGGGCAGGTTGCCCATGGTAATGCTCACGTTGTTGCTGCCCGAACCCGAGGTTTTCGTGCCGCAGGAAGCGCTGCCGCTGGCAGCGCAGGTCCAGCTGACATTGCTCAGGCTAGCCGGCAGCACATCGCTGAAGGTGGCGCCCGTGCTGAGGGCCGGGCCGCGGTTCCACACCTTCATGGTGTAGCTCAGGGGCTTGCCGACGGAAAACTGTGCAGGTCCCACCTTGCTGACGGCCAGGTCCGTCTTGCTATTGGTACAGTCGGCATAGGAACTGGCCAGGCCGGGATCGCGCAATTGCGCAGCGGGAATAATTTCCGTCACATTGTCAGGACGCGTCCAGCGCATGTGCAAATAATTGATGCCGCCCACGTTATTCCACAGGACGCGGGCCAGATAACAGCCGCCGGGCGTGGCGCTATTGAAATTGCCGGCCAAATTCTGGAAATCCGTTTCATTATTCGAATATTCGGCCACGCTGCCCACGGCCACGTTGTACACGGTATTGCGGTAATTGGTCGAATATTGGGTCGAGAAATCCACCTTCACGTCGTCATCGTGCGCGACGCTGAATTTGTAATTGCCCGCCTGGGGAAACACCACCAGCGTGTACATCACGCGGCCCATGATCCAGGCCCGGCAGGCGGCCGACGTTTGCTGCGTATCGAAGTTGCATAACTGCCCGGGATTGGCGGTCGTGCCATTGGCCCAGTCCAGCTGCGCCGACGTCCCCGTGCGCGCCGCGTTGGCGGCGGGATTGGCGGCCAGCGCCGCCAGACTGGCGAGCCGGCCCGTGCTGCCCGCGTTGAAACCGTTGTTGTAATTGGGCGCGGGCGGATTGGCCGGCACCCGCTCGATGCCGCGGTAATCCTCCCACAACACCTGTGCGGCGGCGGGCGCGGCGGCGCCCAGCAGCAGGGAAGCGAGCGCCAGCGGCGCAACATGACACTTGGAAAAATGAGGCAGGCGGGCGCGGCCGACAAGCGCGGCCAGCATCCCCAGATAGCGCCCGGCGGACGAAAAAGCTGCGTGGCGGCCGGAACGGCCTGCCGTTTCCTGGTGTGTTTTGATCATGTTGTTCGCTAAGAAATGTACCGCTGCAAGATGCAGACAAATATAAAAATGACATTTATTTGTCATGATTATATGAACAAGTAACACTTCAAGCGTACGACAACAGTGGTTTTTTTGTTTCCAACAATGAAATTAAATTATCTCGTTGATATTTCACAACACATTCATCGAATTCATCGTGTAGTCACACCGACATTCTATTTTTACCGCATACTGATTAGCTCGGCATTATATTTAAATTATCATTTACATAATCATGCGAAACTATCAAACGCGTAGTTTGTTTTTCAAAAGAAACTATTAATGCTAATTAACAGCATTAATTCGAATACGCCTTTTCCCGGCATGCGCGGCAATCCCGTCATTCGATTTTGCACCGCCGCACATTCATTTTCTGGCGCCTGCTGTTAATACCAATTCCGCGGCATTCACGTCCATTTCCCTGCAAGACAGGGCATGCGGCTGGAGGAATTGGTCTTGCAAAACGGCCACGCATGCGTCGCGGCTATCGCACCGGTGCCGGATCGCTTACTATCGCCCCATCGCGCCCTGCGCCACCGCCATCCCTTTGCCAGGAGTCCTCATTGATGCCCCACGCCCCTCGCCGCCTGCTGCTGGCCTGCGCCTGCGCCCTGCTCGCGGCCTGCAGCCCGTTCGCCCCGCCGCCCGCCGCCTCGCTCCCGGCCGCGCCAGTAGCGGCGCCAGCCATGCAGGCGCCGCCCTGGCAACAGCCAGGCGTGCGCATCCTGCACATCGCCCCGCAGGAATCCCTGCTGACCATCACCGTGCGCCGCGGCGGCGCGCTGGCGCGGCTGGGGCATGACCACGTGGTGGCCAGCCGCAGCCTGCAGGGCGTGGTGGCGCCCGCGCCGGGACGCGCGCAGTTCCGCTTCCGGCTCGACGAGATGAGTGTGGATGAAGCCGGCCTGCGCCAGGCGGCCGGCTTGACGACGACGCCGTCGGCCGACGCCATCGCGGGCACGCGCCACAACATGCTGGTGCGCGTGCTCGAGGCGGAACGCTATCCGTGGGTGAACATCGAGGCGCGCCGCACGGGCGACAAGGAAGTGCTCGAGGCGGACATCACCCTGCATGGCGTGACGCGCACGCTGCAATTGCCGGTGCGGATTGAGGAATCGGCCGATGGCCGCCAACTGCAGGCCAGCGGCAGCCTTCTCTTGAAACAGAGCGACTTCGGCATCGTGCCCTTCGCCGTGCTGGGCGGCGCCATGGCCGTGCAGGATCAGATGGAACTGGCGTTTCGCATTACCGCCAGGCAAGAGCTCAGCGCGCCAGGATCAGGCGCAAGCCTAGGCCGATGAAGATGGTGCCGGCCACGCGGTCGAGCCACAGGCCGGCGCGCGGACGGCGGTTCAGCCAGTGTCCGACGGCGCCGGAAAAATAGCCGAGCAGGCCGAACAGCACGCAAGCCTGCGCCGTGAAGACGAGGCCCAGCTGCGCCGTTTGCCAGCTGGCATTACCCTGGCCCGCGACGATGAACTGCGGCAGGAACGACAGGAAAAACAGCACGACTTTCGGATTGATACTGTTGGCAAACAAGCCCTTGCCGAACAGGCGCAGCAGCGATTCGTCCGGCAAGGCCGCCGCGCCATCGACCTTGGCGCCGCCGCGGCTGCGCAAGGCCCCGATGCCCAGCCACACCAGATATAGCCCGCCGGCCACTTTCAGCGCGGTAAATGCCGTGGGCGAGGCGGCCAGCAGGGCCGATACGCCGATGGTCGCCAGCACGGTGTGCGTGAGGCAGCCAAGGGCGCAGCCCAGGCCGAACGCCATGCCCTGACGGCGTCCGCGCGACATGCCCACGCCCAGCACCATCAGGTTGTCGGGGCCGGGACTGGCGGTAATGAGAACGGCGGCGGCCAGGAAGGCCAGGAACTGGTCGGGACTGAGCATGAATATCTCGCGGGCAAAGGCGCCATGATACCGGAGCGGGCGTCATGCCGGCAGGACATGAAATTGCCCGTATGCCAGCAAGAGTCGATTAAAATGGGCACTCCACAGCAAACGGCGTTGCCGCCGCTTCCCGCGCGACCATCACCAAACCCATCGATGCCAGCCCACCCGCCCCTTTCCCGCCACCGCGCTTCCAGCTCCCGCGTCTGCGCCTGGCTATGCGGCTGGCCGCTCCTGGTCGGCCTGCTGATCGGCCTGCTGGGGCTGGCGGGTGGGGCGCAGGCGGCGCCCTTGCCCCTGAGCAAGCAAGGCATCCAGCACCTGGGCAACGGTGGGCAACTGTTTCTCGCCGGAAATGACGCCGCGCCCGCCGATGCGGCCGCCCTGCCCGCCTGGCTGGCGCACCAGCGCCCGGCCAGCCAGGTCGACCTGTTCGGCGGCGCCTACTGGCTGCACGCGCAGGTGCGCAACGACAGCGGCGAAACGGCCTGGGTCATCGACCCGAACGACACCCTGATCGACCTGGTCGACGTGTACGTGTATGGCCCCGGACTGCAGGCGGCGCCGCAGACCTTGCTGACGGGCTACCAGCGTCCGCACGAGTATTTGTTGCACTACGGCAGGAACGTGCAGCTGGCGCCCGGTGCCACGTATGACATCCTGATCCGCTTTTCCAGCCCCTATTACGCGCGCGCGCCGCTGTTCGGCGTGCAGACGCAGCAGGATTACCGCAAGCTGGTGGGCAAGGAAAACTTCCTGATGGTGGCGTCCATCGGCGCCCTGCTGGCGCTGGGCCTGTTCAATTTCTTCATCTTTTCCATCACCCTGGAAAAAGCCTCGGCCTATTACGCGCTGTACGTGCTGACCTATGGCCTGGCCTGGGCCATGACCTTCCACGTCTTTGCCGACCTGTTCGACTGGCGCCTGCTGCAGCTACATTACGTGCCGTTTTTCCTGCTGCCCGTCTTCAGCACCCTGTTCTACACGCATTTCCTGCGCCTGCGCGACTACTCGCCCCTGCTGCACCGCATCAGCAAGGTCAACCTGGTGCTGCCCCTGCTGCTGCTGCCCAGCTGCTTCTTCGCCCTGTCGTATGCGCACACGCTGGCCACCATCGTCATCAGCATCTGGATGCTGCTGGCGCTCGTCTGCGGCATCGTCGTCTGGTGCCGCGGCTACCAGCCGGCGCGCTTCTTCGTGCTGGCCTTCGTCGCCCTGATGCTGCCCGGCTTCCTGATCCTGCCGGCCAACCTGGGCCTGATGCCGGCCATGGTGGCCAACGCCCAGCTGGTGACCCTGCTCGGCGGCACGCTCGACGGCTTGCTGCTGGCCTTTGCCCTGGCCGACCAGATCCGCCTGCTGCGCAACAACCTGGAACAGCGCGTGCAGGAGCGCACCCTGGCGCTCACCCTCAGCAACGACGCCCTGCTGAAAGCCAAGGAGCACGCGGAAGTGGTCAGCCGCCACCGCATCGATTTTCTATCCGCCATGAGCCACGACATCCGCACGCCGCTGGCCGGCGTGATCGGCATGCTGAAATTCGCCCTGCGCGACCAGTCCGTCAAAGGCCGCACGCAGGAATACCTGCGCATCGGCTTGCACAATGGCGTGTCGCTGTTGACCATTCTCAATGACATCCTCGATTTCTCGAAGATCGACGCCGGCAAGCTGACCCTGGAAACCGTGGACTTCGACTTGCTGGCGCTGATCGGCGACGCTGCCGGCATCGTGCAGGGCCAGGCCGACGCCAAGAGCCTGCTGCTGCGCCGCGAACTGGCGCTGGACTTGCCGCGCTACGTGCGCGCCGACCCCACGCGCCTGCGGCAAATCCTCATCAACCTGCTGGGCAATGCGCTGAAATTCACGGCGAATGGCGAAGTGCTGCTGGAAGTGAGGCGCGCCCGCACGCCGCCGCGCCGCGACGGCCGCAGCGAGATCGAATTCATCATCAGCGACACGGGCCCCGGCATCGACGCGGACACCTTGCCGCGCCTGTTCCAGAAATTCGAGCAAGCCGACCACTCCACCACGCGGCGCTACGGCGGCACGGGCCTGGGCCTGGCCATCTGCAAGGAGCTGGTCGAACTGATGAACGGCACGATCGGCGTGGAAAGCCGCATCGGCATCGGCTCGCGCTTCCATTTCACCTTGCCGCTGACGCCAGGCAGCGCGCCGGCGGCCGACGCGCGCCGGCCGGCACGCCACGTGCGCCACGCCTGCCGTCTGCGCATCCTGTGCGCCGAAGACGTGCGCACCAACCAGATCATTATCGGCACCCTGCTCGAAAGCATGGGGCATGAGGTCACCATCGTGGAAAACGGCGAACAGGCGCTGCGCGCGCTGGGTGCGGGCGCCTACGATTGCGTGCTGATGGATGGCCGCATGCCGCTGATGGATGGCGAACAGGCCGCGCGCCTGATCCGCGACGGCGGCAACGCCAAATTCCCCATTCCCGACGCACACATTCCCATCCTCGCGCTGACGGCCAACGCCAGCGAACATGACCGGCAACGCTATCTGGCCGCCGGCATGGACGACTTCCTCAGCAAACCCGTCGACGAAGCGCTGCTATTCAAGAAAATCGACGCCCTCATCGACCTGCTGCTGGCGCGCGGCCACGCGCTGCCGCCTGCCGCGCCCATCGGGGACGACAGCCTGGCGCGCCAGTTCGGCCTGGACGATGCCGGCACGGCGCAGGCGGAGACGCCGGCCGATCCCATGACGGCGCCCGTGCACATTTTGCCGCTGGCCGGCCTGTCGCCGCAGCATTTGCAGCGCATCGCACAAGCGTTCCTGACGGAAGCGCCGCGGCGCCTGGACCTGGCTTGCCACGCCGTGCGCGATGGCAATGCCAGCGCGGCGGCGGCCGCCTTCCACGCCCTGAAGGGCAGCGCCGGCTACCTGAGCCGCCCCACCCTGCACGGCCTGTGCCACCAGATGGAAACCCTGGCCTCGAACGGCCAGCTCGATAACGTGGAACAGTTCCTGCCGCAGCTGCAGGAGGCGCTGAGCGTGGCGCGGCGCGACCTGGAAACTCAGCCCGCCGGCTGAGCCATCCAGCCATGCGCTTGCAGCCACGCCAGCAACAGCCGTGGCCAGGCGGCCGGCTCGCTGCCCGGCTTGCCCAGGCCCCAGCCATGGCCGCCATGCTGGAACATATGCAGTTCGACGGGCACGCCCGCGCGGCGCAGGGCGGCCGCCATCAGCTGGCTGTTCTCGGGCGGCGCAATCGGGTCATCGAGCGCCTGCGCAATGAACATGGGCGGCGTGCGCGCATCGACGTGCAATTCCACCGACAGCGCGTCGCGCGCCGCCTGCGCGGGGTGACGTCCCAGCAACTGCTTTTTCGCATGCGTCGTGTCGAATGGCGCCTGCATGGTCAGCACGGGGTACAGCAGCACGGCAAAGTCGGGGCGCGCAGAGACGGCATCGACCGCATCGACGGGCGCGTAGCGGGCCGCGTCGGGCTGGACGGCCGTCATGCCGGCCAGGTGCGCGCCGGCGG
Source organism: Janthinobacterium sp. SUN211 (assembly GCF_030587315.1). Lineage (NCBI taxonomy): Bacteria > Pseudomonadati > Pseudomonadota > Betaproteobacteria > Burkholderiales > Oxalobacteraceae > Janthinobacterium > Janthinobacterium sp. SUN211. The sequence goes on from NZ_JAPWIC010000007.1 coordinate 271,116, forward strand.
AAAATCCCGGCATGCCGATGCGTGCCGGGTCGATGCCCCATTCGGCCGCGCGCGCACGGATCACGCGCATGGCGCGCTGGCCATCCTGGAACGGCGCGGCCACCCCGCCGCCCTCCTGCGGCAGGCGGTACACGAGTTCAAACGCCGTGATACCTTGCGCCTGCAGCCAGCGGGCGGTGGGGCCGCTCTCCTTGCCCGCCTCGATATGCGCATAGCCGCCGCCGCTGACCAGGAGCATGGCGATGCCGTTCGGCTGCGCCGGGCGGTGCGCGATCAGATACGGTTGTTCGGCCTGCGTGATGGATCCCTTGGCGCTGTCGCGCTGCGGGCCCGGCGCCGCGCCACCGGGCGGCGCGCCGGGCCACAGCACAATCGCGCCGGGCGGCGCGGCGACAGCGTGCAGGTTGATACAGATCAGAAACAACAGCAGCAGGCGTTGCATGATTCGCTCGCGCAGGGAACAATGAAACGCCATCATAGCGAAATCACTAAAAATCTGTCTCGCCCTGGATCACTGCCGGATACCCCGTCATGGCGCGCGACGTCTGCATGCCCGCCATCACGGCCGCCTCCACGCAGCCCGCGTTGATGCCCGTCTTGATCCAGTCGCCCGTGAGGAACAGGTTACTGAATCCTGACTGGTCGGTGGCCAGCCGGTACTGCGTGCTGTTCACGACAGACATCACATAGCGCTCGGACGGGTCGACGTTGGCGCGCCAGTACTGGCTGTCGAAACGGGCCGCGCCCGTGGCCGCCTTCGCGTCGACCAGCCATTGCCACGGGAACGCGCCCGGCCCGCCCGCTTCGGGCCACAGCGCACCGATCTCGCGTTCCAGCTGGTGCAGCGCGCCCTGCTTCGCCCTGGCCGCACAGCGGGCCGGGAAATCCGTGTCGGTGACGGGCGGATAGCTGTCGACGGGGAAGGCGCTGCAAAAATACGAGACGTTTTTCGGTGCCAGTCCCGCCGGCCAATCCTCGTGCGCCAACAATTGATCCATCGGCGCCCACGTGTCGTACGGCTCCGTGAAGGCCGACAGCACGGGCTGCTGGCCCTTCGGTTGCGTGGTCCAGCCCATCTGACGCAAGTCCTTGTTCAGCCACACCTGGTAGGCTTGCGTGGCCACGGTTTTCACCTTGTCGGCCGCCAGTTGCAGGGCCGGGCTTTGCGCCAGCAGTTGCGGGCACAAGGCGGGCAGCGAGCCGATGGAAATGCCAAACACTACCTTGTCGAAGTCGACGCCCTTCTTCAATACCGTGGCGGGCAGCGCGCGGCCGAACGCTTGCTGGTACTGCAGCGGCCAGTCGCTCCAGTACGATTCCAGGTTGACGTCCTGCGCTTGCAGCAGCGCCGCCTGCGCCGCTTCGATCTGCGCATAATCGGGGGTACTGGGCCAGCACGCCAGGCCTTTCACGTCGACCAGCGGCGCATAGCCGGCGGCGGGGTCTTTCAATTGCACCTGCTCGGTGATGCGGATGCTGTCGATATCGCCCGCGCCCGGCACCAGTTCTTCCACGCGCTGGAAGAATTTGAATTCCACGCCCCTTTTTTTCAACACTTGGTACAGCGGCGTGAAGATCGTGTCGCCCATGCCGGCCTGCATCTTGAACATGATGCCGCCCTTGTAGGCCAGGCCGATGCGCGCCATCGCCCGCAACAGCGTCCCCGCCTCGATGTTCGGTTTCGCAAAATCGCCGCCCTCGTAGGCGAACACCAGGTCATAGAAGCCGCGCACGGGCGCCGAGTTGACGCTGAACTGCTCGTCGCCGCCATGCTTGCACAGCCAGTCGCGCAAGTCGATATCGTTGATGACGTCGAAGCCGTTCTTGAACACGCCATCCTGGAACATGCCCTTCATGACCGTGATGCCCAGGTCCAGGCAAATGAACAGGCGGCGCAATTCATCGTCGCCATCGATCAGGGCCCGGTAGCGCAGGCGCAGCCAGGCACGGATGCCGTTCAGGGTGCTAGCCAGCAGCTGGTGGCGGGCCTGGTCATGGCGCGTGGAGTCCGGCGCCAGGTCGGCCACCAGTGCCGCCAGCGCGCCCACGGACAGGCCCACGTCCAGCCCCAGTTCATCGGCCTGCCCCACCACTTCATCGGCCAGGCGGCGCAGCCAGCCCGGCCACACGCCCTCGCCTTGCGATGCGCTGGCGCGCACGATGCGCGCATCGGCGTCCGCCACTTGCCGGATCTGGCGTATCCACTGCTCGATCCAGCCCACCATGGCGACGGCCATCTGCCACAGGGTGATGTCTTCGCCGCCCTCGCCCGGCTCGCCCGGCAAGGTGGGAAAGACGATGGACCAGTTGCGCCACTTGCCCTTGACGTCTTCCGACAGGGCCACGTAATCGTGCTGCTTGAAAGCGTCGCGCCAGGTGGCCAGCGGCGCGCCGGGCGGACGGTCCAGGCTTGCATACGCTTCCTTGATCATCTTGAAGGCGTTCGCGTAAAAGCCGAACCAGATGTGCAGGCCGTGTTCCTCGATGCGCTGGCCCGCTTGCGCATTGCGTCCGCTGGCGCCCTTGCCGCCCAGGCGCCAGCCCAGCTGGTACACGGTGATGGCGTGCCGGTTTTGCCAGCCCGGCTGGTTCGTCAGATAGTACGCCGTGGTCATGGCCGCCACGCCGCCGCCGAGGATGGCGATCTTTTCCGGCGCGATGCGGGAATTGTCGACCAGTTCCTCGCCCGGCATGGCCGTGAAGTCGAAATTCACCTGGAACGGCAAGATCGCCGCCTGCGGCCCCAGTTTCAGGCCCAGGGTCTGGTCCAGCGGGAAGCTGTCGAAGGCGTGCAGCGTGCATTCGTATTCGTAGCCAAGCAGGCGCGCACTGTGCAGGCGGTTGATCTCGGCCGGCGCGGCCACCAGGGCCTGATACACGGCTTTCACGCCCGCACTGTCGGGGAATTGCTTGAGGAAAATCTGGTCGATGCGGGGATTGCGCAGCAGCGACAAAACATCGGCCCAGCCGGCCTGATCCATGTCAAAGAAATCGGGGATGGACAGGAAAATCTGGAACGCCTGCTCGATGAGTTCCAGGAAACTGTTGATGGGCTTGTGCTGCCCCGTCTGCACGGTGGCATTAACCTCCAGCAATGGATGCAGGGCCAGTTTTGTTTCCGGCGAAAAATGCTGGAAACCCTTGGCGGCCACGGAGCAGCGCAGCGGCTCGCTGCCGGCGGCGGGGATCTCGTAGTCGCACAGGTATTTCGGATAGCCGAACAGTTCGCGCCCGTTGATCAGGGCCATGGCGTCATCGACGAAGATATGGCACGGATACCAGTAGATATGCGCGAGCTTGCCGGCGGCGTCCATCTGGCCGACCATGATCCAGGTGACGATATCGACTTCCGTGATCCAGCCCTTGGCCTGGTCAACGGGGTTGGCGGAATCCGCATGGTTGACGCGCGTAAACGTCAGCATCACATACGGCGACAGGGCTTTCAGTGTCATCTTGCTGCCCGCCACCTGGTTCAGGGTGGTATTCACGGTCGCCTGCAGCTTCGCCAGGTCGCCCCGGACGAAATAACCGTACATTTCCGACTGTTTCAATTGCAGCGGCGAGTGCATCATCACCGAACCGCCCTGATAGATATACGAAGGTCTTGCCGAAGGTATCGCCGTCATTGCCCTGCCCCCCCCTTAAGTTTCATTCAAACAAGATTTCCACAGTGTATTTGAGAAATATCAATGAATGATATGAAATAAATTAAAGGATTTGCCAAGATGCATAGGCTCGGTCGGGAGGAGGCAGGACAGGCGGAAGGCAAGCGCTGGCCATCGGGTGTAGGATGGATCATCCGTGCAAAGCAGGCGAGCTGATCCAGAAATGATTACTACCGACTACGTATCCACTTATTCAGGCAACCGTTTTTATCCCTTGCGCCCGCATATCGACAAGGTCGCCATCGAAGACATCGCCCACGGCCTCGCTTACCAGTGCCGCTTCAATGGACAGACGCAAGTGTTCTACTCGGTCGCCCAGCACAGCCTGATCGTCGCCGAACTGGTGCCGCCCCCCTTGCGCCTGGCCGCCCTGATGCACGATGCGGCCGAATTATCCACCCATGCAGATTTGATACTAAGCATTCATTCTTTTGCTTGCTAAACATTCTTTCACTCGCTACCATTCCTCTAGGGAAGAACTGATTTACTCAATGGGCACGGCTCCCGGCGGTTCGCTAACCTATAGCAATAGCAGTCCCCTTTCACATGCCATCGACATACAAAGGTGCTTTTCCGCCCTTGAATACACCGCCAAAAAGAAGCTGACTCAGTGCGGCCTTGTCCTTGCCGAGTTTGACGACGTGACATGCGTAGCTGTTCATGTCGTTCGCTTTCGCCAACCTGGCGTCGGTTGGCCAGCAGTGGCTTTACGATCATTGAATTCCGTAGTCCGTCCTGATTGCAGAAACGCGTGAAGCATCCCCTCAAGTCGACCGAAAATGCACCTGTTCGACTCGTCGTGCTGCAGTTCAGCTCGCAAGACCTAGCCGAAAAGCGAATTGATCAGTATTTCCTTAATGTTATGATTTTTAATTTCATTGACGATAAGATGTGACGAAAGTGCGCAGAAACAAGGAATACAACACAGCCAGTCCTGTCGAGCATGGGTGACGCTGTATCGGTGTGATTCTCGGCACACTCACTCAACGGATTTTTAATCTGGGACACTGGCAGGCCGTTGAAAAATCATTCGGTGATGGGAAATATAAAAAATCCAAGCTCCACATAAAATTTCAGCACAAAAACGAAATTCTTATCTATTTACACAGCAATCTTCGTGCATGAATAGTCAGCTTTTGAAGTTTTATGGAATGAAATTTCTTTTCTCAGTAAAATTAAATAGCAAGCCATTAAATTCGAGTAGGCAAACGAATTTTATGACAGCAATCCCCAAAAATACGACCGCGTTTAAAAATAGAATTTTCCAAGCTCAGATTTTTGAAGGTGCTGAATGAAGGCATCCCGTTTTACCTATAGCTAGATCATCGTCATCCTCAAGCCAGCCGAAGGAGGTTCTCCCGTTCCTGAATTGTGCCGCGAGCCCTCTCGATCAAAATAGTTGTCGCCTCCAGCAATTGGAGTTCTAATCAACCCTGGGGTGATGGATTTGACAATGACGAAATACACGAACGAGAAGAAAGAGTACGCTCTCAGCCAGATGAGCGCGCCGCATAACAAGCCCGCGCCCGAAGTGGCACAACTCACCGGCGCGCCGGAAGCCACGCTGTACCTGTGGCGCAAGCCCCCTCTGTCAAAATAGTTGTCGTCTCCAGCATTTGGAGTTCTAATCAGCCCTGGGGCGATGGATTTGACGATGACGAAATACACCAATGAGAAGAAAGAGCACGCGCTCAGCCAAATGAGCGCGCCGCATAACAAGCCTGTGGCAGCAGTGGCTCAGCTAACCGGAGTACCGGAGGCCACGCTGTACCTGTGGCGCAAGCAGGCACGCGAGCAAGGTCGCGCGGTGCCCGGCGATGGGCAAAATCCCGAGCAATGGAGTTCCGCCGACAAGTTTGCGGTGGTGCTGGAGGCGGCGCCTCTGAACGCGGCAGAATTGGCGGCGTACTGCCGTCGCAAGGGATTGCTGGTGGAACAGCTGGAACGCTGGCGCACTGAAGTCCACACGGCCTTGTCGCCTGGACAGAACCGAGCTGGCGCGACCGAACGCGCGACGGACAAAAAGCGCATCCGGGAACTGGAAAGGGATTTGCGCCGCAAGGAGAAGGCATTGGCCGAGACGGCGGCGCTGCTGGTGCTGTCCCGAAAGTACGAAGCGCTGTGGACCGACGGCGAGGACGCATGATTGCGTTGCCGCAGCGCCAGGAGTTGGTCGCCGATATTGAGCAAGCCTGCCAGGATGGCGGTACGCGTCAAGGCAGCTGGCGCCAACATGCCTCTCAATCCCGGCAATACTTCGTCATAACACCCACAAAATAAATTACCTAGACAATATATTTCAGTCGATCGCCCTAGATCACACACTCCTAGTTGGGCGTTCTAGTATGCCCCCCCCGCTTCGTCATAATACCCACAAATTTTCATCCGGTTTTTTGTAGTTCACGGTTTATGCAACTTTTATAATTTTTAAGTCTTTTATTTTAAATAATATTTCCCATTATTGGTCGAGGGCGATTGCCTACCCGTAAAATCTAAATAGGTTCTAGTTGCCCGGCTACCGCCATAATACGAGTATGCTCATCGATTTCTTCCATCAAGTTCGCCTATAGTGTTTGATGTAACGATTTTAGGGAAAATCTGGTAAGGACCTTAAGGAGTACAACCACGCTTGGCATGTACGGATCAACAACCGGTGGTTGCGGTGGTCAAGCAATTTCGGACACAACGATAGGTTCACGTTCTGCCATTTTCTGTTCGTAGACAGAGGGCGGCAGATTGCCCAATGCTGAATTGATGCGCTTGCAGTTATAGAAGCTGACGATGTAGTCGGTGATGTCGGCTTTGGCCTCGGCGTGGTTAGCGTATTGACGCTGCCAGACCCGTTCCATCTTGAGGTTCAAGAAGACGCGTTCAGCGACGGCGTTGTCCCAGCAGTTACCTTTGCGGCTCATGCTGCAGACGAAACCGTGGCTGGCCAGCAGGTCCTGGTAAAGCTCGCTGGCATATTGACTGCCCCGGTCGGAATGGACGATCAGTCCAGCTGCCGGCCGGCGCTGTTGGATGGCCATCGTCAACGCATCGCAGACCAGCTTGGCTGGCATGCTTGGTGCCATGGCCCAGCCCACCACTTTGCGCGCGTACAGGTCCAGCACGGTTGCCAGATACAGCCAGCCGGCACCGGTACGGATGTACGTGGTGTCGCTGACGTACGCCAGGTTCGGCGCGCTCGGATTGAACTGTCGGTTCAGCACGTTGGCGGCCACTGGCAGGTCGTGCTTGCTGTCCGTCGTATGGACGAACTTGCGCTTCCAGACCGGCTTCAAAGCCTGCTGGCGCATCAAACTGCGCACCTTGTAACGCCCGATGTCGAACCCTGCGCTGGCCATGGCAGTGACCAGTCGGCGGCTTCCGTAGCTCTGATGGCTTGCCATAAACGCGGCCCGCAGATGAACGCTCGCTTTGCACAAAACCGGTTTAGCAGAACGACGCTGCGCCTCGTAAAATCCAGATCGGCTCACGTCCAGGATGCGACAGCTGTGCTGGACTGGGATGGCCTCCTTTTGCAGCTGGCGAATAAGCGTATGGGTCACTTCATTTCGCGGGCAAAGAAGGCCGAGGCCTTTTTTAAGATGGTGACGTCCTGCCGTAGCTGCTGATTTTCCAGCTCCAGTTGGCGGATTCTTTGCTGCTCGGCAGTGAGCGGCTTGCCGATGCCGGGCTGCCCGTTCTGCTCGGTACTGTACTGCTGCAGCCAGCGACGGATCGCGGTCTGGCCGATGCCCATGCTTTCGCTGACGTTCTGGACGCTCTGGCCCTGCTCATTGATCAGCCGGACCACTTCCAGTTTCAAGCTCGGCTCAAAGGTTCTACGTTTTCTTGTTGTCATGCTTTTTCCTCAGATGGTGGATTTTCCACCTATTGAGGTGTCCGGGCAAATTGGACCACAGCAAACCACTGTCACGCCATTGCTACACCCGCACTTTCCATAAGGCCCTGCGTAAATCTGAATTCATCCTAATCTCCATAAAAAATCGGAGTATGGCGAGACGTTAGGGGTATTCATAGATGGGACGGCTGGATGCTTACCCTGAAAAACGTTCTTTGCCAAATCAATCCCAGCATTAGTAATCTTCATAGTGGACGCTCCTTTCGTTTAAGGGGGGATACCCCCCTATTTGGGCACCTCGATGCCGTTTGAAAGAGGGCGTCCATTCCATTAGAACCCTTTTACCCAGGTAGGCCGGCCAGCGGAGGGTTTTTAGAGGTAACCTTAAAGACGCAGCTTGGCCGAAATCGCCTCGCCGAGTGCCTTGATATTCGGCTCATCCATGATTGTATAGTGTCCACCGCCTATCGAAGTTATGCTAACCCTGCCACCCATCACCTGCTTCCAGCCCAAATCGGGTTCGGACCGCATCTCATCCACCGCGCAAAACAAGGAGATGTTAATTGGTATCGGAACCAGTTTGTATGCATACAAAGCACGGGCAATCGATGCTCTGACAGCGAGATGACGCCGGAATGCCGCAAAATCAAGCTGTGGAGGGATGAGGTCTTCACGTCGGCACACGTCGAACATGAGTGCTAAGTCCCCACATGACGCCAGTGCCTGCAATTGGGTAGCAACCCCTTTAGGAAGCTCGCCAAGGTTGGCTAGCCAAAAAGCAGCATCATCCACGTCCACATATCCTGTAGATAAAGATCCACCACCGTAATTGCTCGTCGTGTCGATCAAGCCAAGAAAATCGACTTCCTCCCCGTCATCCAGTAATTGTCGAGCAATTTCATAGGCAATTGTCCCGCCGGCCGACCAGCCGGCAAGGCGGTATGGTCCCTCGGGTTGGATGTGCCGGATTGCCTTCATTTGCATCGATGCCATCGTGGACACGCTGGACATAACCTCCTCGCCATCGAGGAACCCAATCGCGGCCAACCCATACACGGGCAGGTCGCCATGCAACGATTGAGCCAGTTTGATTGCATACGCGATTTCACCCTCGCCAGAATGCAGCAGAAAGAGGGGAGAGGTAATTGCTGTGCTCCCCGAACGAATTCTGACCAAATTTTGGAAAGGTATAACCGTTGCCTGATTGGCTATAGCGCGAGCAAAAGACTCCGGATCGGGCGCAATAAAGAGAGACCTTAACGGCATCTCTACGTCCAGACGCCGCCGGACGGTAGACATCAGCTGGATCGCCAGCAGGGAGTGCCCACCCAACTGGAAAAAATTGTCAGTGATGCCGACCCGTGGTATGCGCAACACCTCCTGCCAGCTTTCGCACAGCGCACGCTCAACTGCCGTCCGTGCTTCAACATATTCCCGTTCCAGCGCTGCCTGATCATATTCCGGCAACGCCTTTTGGTCGATCTTTCCATTGAGAGTGAGTGGAAACTGGTCGAGAACCATGACAGCTTGCGGAACCATGTAATCTGGTAAATTGCACATTAGGTGCTGGCGCAGTTGTGCAGTTAATTGGTTGCGAACGTCCAAGGTTTGCTCCAATGCTGCTCCATTGCTCACCACGTAGGCTAGGAGGCGCTTTCCGCCCTCGGGCGCTTCACGCGCAATGACAACGGCATCCTTCACATCTTCATGCGTCCGCAATGCATTCTCGACCTCGCCCAATTCAATTCGGAAGCCACGAATCTTCACCTGATGATCGTTGCGCCCAAGGAACTCCACATTACCGCACACCAGCCAGCGTCCCAAGTCACCAGTCTTGTACAAGAGGCTACCCTGTTTCGATCGAAACGGATCTTGTAAAAACCGCTCAGCTGTCAAAGCCGGTAGGTTTAGATAACCGCGCGCCACACTGGCACCACCGATATAAATCTCTCCGATGACACCCGGTGGCACAGGCTGCAATCGCGTGTCGAGTACGTAAATTTGCGTGTCGCCGGTTGATCGTCCAATCGGAATATAGCGCAAGGAGCCCGACCCGTTTGAAGGCAGGTCGTGCAGGCGGAACGTTGTCGCAGTCACCGTTGCCTCGGTTGGCCCATAGGCGTTCATGAGCACGCAATCCGAATCCCATCGACCGGCAAGTTCCATCGACATTGCTTCGCCGCCTGCAATCAATAATCTCAGGTGGGGCAAGCTGTGTCGCTTTCCTAACGCTAATACGTTCAAGTAGCTCGGCGTGATA
>NZ_JAPWIC010000008.1:0-274975 GCF_030587315.1 Janthinobacterium sp. SUN211
CACTTATCGACTGTTAATTGTTAAAGAACTGTATTCGGTACTGCTTTCGCGCTATCGACAAAGCGTTGTGTTTGTCAGCTGCGAAGAAGGAAGAGTATGAAGCAATTTGCTACGTCCGTCAACCCCGTTTTTCAGCGCATTGCGCTTAAAAACTTTTCTCACTTTACGCTGCATTTGCATGCGTCGTTCAGCGAGGGGGCGAATTATAGCCAAGCAACAGCGTGTCCGCAAGAGCCATTTATGGCAAGACGAACGATTTCACCAAGGTCAGTTCGCCGGCGGCCCGCATCGGCACCTGGAAGCTCTGCAACTTTTCACGTGGCGTGCCTTCGTTGGTGATGACCGATATGCGGGCGACGGTCAGCATGGCGGTGTTCTCGCCGCTGCCGTAGTAATTCACATAGACGTGATAGTTCCCCTTCACGGGCGCCGCACTGGAGAAAATTTCCGGGCCATATCCGGTGGTCACGTCCACATCCAGCGCGCCGCCATCTTTCAGGACGCGATTGCCGTACCAGGCATGGCCACCGTCCGGCGTGACCACGTGCATATCGAGGTCGGTGCCGGCGCTGTCCCAGGACAGCACGATGCGCAAGCGCGCCTGGGTCTTGCCCTGGTAGCTGTCGACAAACTGGGTGCGCGCGCGGCTCCTGCCATCCGGCGAGCGCACTTCCACGCTGTTCGAGCCGCTGCCGAAGCCATACGGACGGCCATAGCTGCCATCCTCGCCCACTTCCATCGGCATCGCCACGCCATTGACCACCAAAGTAGCGGGCTTGCCCTTGACGGCGCCTGCGATGCGTCCCCGTATCTGCGCCGTCTCGGCCTGGCCCGGCTGCAGGTTGACCGACGCGGCGGGGTAGTTGACCGCTTGCGTGTATTGCTCGCTGGCGCCGGCCGAATTGCGCCAGCCGCTCCTGGGGGCGTCGATGGTGACCTGGGCCTGCGCCCAGATTGGCAATAGCATTAGCGGAATCGAGCAGCGGATATAAAAACTCACAGGGCCTCCAGGTTAAGGTCGACGAGCCGGCGGGCCAGCCGCTCGACATATTCTTCGTCCTGGCCGCGCGGATGGTTGCGCAGGCCAAGATGCAGGTATTCATGGGCCAAGGTGATGCGGTCTTCGCGCGTGGCCAGCGGCCGCATGAAGATACGGTTGCGCGATTGTTCCGAATACGGCGCGCCGCTCTGCAAGGCGCAGACCAGCGGCGCTTGCGACGGCGCCTCGTAGCCGGCCTCCCGCAGCAGCACGCGCTGCCAGCGCGGCACGGACCGCGCCAGCCAGTCCTCGTTCTGCGCCAGGCGCCGGCAACGCGCGCCGGTATTGCCAAAGGTGCTCAGCGCGCCGCCAGGATACGCCGCCGCCAGCAATTCATCATAGTGCTTGCCTTGTCTGGCCTGGCGCACCGCCTCGCTCCACGCCATCGTCCCCTCGGACGGCTGGTTAGTGTGATAGCGCACGGTGACGCCATCGACGATCAGCTGGTCGGTCCAGCGCGCAATCGCCAGCGCCGCCGGCGTGGCGGGGCTGGGGCTGACACGCTGGGTCGCGCTGCTGTCGGCGATCTGCTGGCAGCCCGCCACCGTCACCGCGTTCTGCTGCAGATACGTGCGCGCGGCGATTGCCAGCGCCTTGGCCGCTTCCGGCTCGCCGGCGCTCGCTTCGCGGTCGAGCACGCGCGCCACATATTCATTGACGCCGAAGCGGCCGCGCAATTGCGGGCGGCCGCCCTTATCCTGCAACAGCATCAGTTCACCGGTGCTGCGCAAGGCGAGGTTCTGGCCATTCTCGAATTGCACATGGTAGCGGCCATTCAGCGGGCCAGCTGCGGCCACGCCACGCTCGCCGCGCACGGCGCGGATCGGATAGCGCTTGAAGTAATCGACGACCACGCAGCCGCCATCGTCGGCCGCGCCCACTTTCGGCAAACTGGCGGCCAGCTTGGGCGCCCACTGTGCGAAGACATTGCTGCTGCCGCCCGCGCCGCCAAACCAGATCGGCGTGCCGTCGGCCAGCCAGCCGGCCGCGCCGCCGATACGCTCTTCTGCCTGACCCTTTTTCTGCTCGTGCCAGGAATACGTCTTTACGCGCAGCTGGCTGCCGAACCAGCGCGCCGTACCGGCGCCGCGTCCGTCGAGCACCACGCGCAGCAGCGCTGCCTCGGCATCCACGCGGCTGGCGGCCGGGATGCTGTCCAGCGCGCGCAGCAGGCTATCCAGGCGCACCGTGCGCGCCGGCGCCATCTGCGCGGGATCCGCCAGCCAGGCAAAGTCGCCTGCCGGCGCGCTCCCCAGACGGCCGGTCCAGTAGTTGCGCCACGGCGCTGCCGTGATCATCAAGCGCCTGGGCGAGAAAAATGGGCCGCAGGACTGCGCCAGCGCCGCGTCGTGATCGATGCTCTGGCCCGCATCGCAGCAATACACCTCTTCCGGATCGCGGCCACCGCAGCGGTAATCCGGCATCGCCACCTTGTTATCCGTCGCGTATATATATACGAACAGCTTCCACAGGCTGGCCAGCGGTACTTGCCGCGCGCCGTCAAACGGCGGCGAGGGGGGCTGCGTGGCGCCGCCCTGGCGCAACTGCCGCACTTCCGTCTTGCCATCGCGCCACCAGGCCACGTCCAGCGATGCAGACCACGCAGGTACGGCCAGCAGCAGGGTTGCCGTCAATGCAGGAAGTGCCACGCGCATCACTCGACCTTCAGCGCGCGCGTGGTCTTGCCGCCGCCTTCGAAGGCTTTCTGCTCCGGCTGATACATGCGGTAAAAGCGTGCTGGCGGCAGCACATAACTGCCCTTCTGCGCAAAGCGCAGCAAATGGCGCACCGTCACGTCGCCGGCCAAAGGCTCGATCGGCACGGCATAGCCGTCGCGGCGTTCGGTGTGGCGCGCGCGTTCCAGCGCGGCCGGCTTGTCACCTGCCATGACCATGCCCCATGTCGTCGATTCGACCATGGCGCCAGGTGGCAGCGCCACTTCCAGCAAACCAAAGCGGTGCTTCGCTCCCGGTGCAGCCTTCAAGGTGATTTCATCGAGGTACAGCGCGTCCGTGCTCAGCGCCTCGCCCGGCTTGACCAGCTCCGTCGTGTAGCCGCCCTTGCCCGCCTTCATGCGCAGGATGCGGCGCTCGACGGCAACCGGCAAGGTTTGCACTTCGACGGCGTGGCTGTCGTACTGCAGCACGGCCACCGTGCCTGCGGGCACCGGTGCCGCGAGACGCAGTTTGTCAGGCTGGCCCTTGGCGTCGCTCCAGCGCCAGACCGGCTGGCCGCTGCGACTGTCGCGTTTTTGCCAGGCGCCATCCAGCGTGACGGCCGGTCCCTTGCCGAACGATGCGCCACCCAGTTTCTTTTGCACCCACATCAACGTCATCGCGCGGTCCAGGGTCGGCATCTCGGCGCGCACGCCAGCCAGCACCGCGTCGGCCTGCGATGGCGGCACTTCGCCGGCCAGCATCAGCAAGGCTTGCGCCACCGGCGCTTTCGATTCGCGCAAGACTTGCCAGGCGCTGGCCACTTGCAGTTGCAGCCCATGCGGCAAGGCGATGCCATTCTGGCCGGCCACCAGCGCCACCAGGCCCAGCGACATCGCTTGCGCTTCGCGGTCAAGGGCTCCGCCCAGCAGCAGGCTGCTACTGTCGCCCGCCTGGCGCGGCTTGCCGCCCAGGACGGCGATGGCGCTGTCGTCCACCAGACCGGCTGCCAATGTCTGCGTGGGCAAGCCCATTTCGCGCGCCATCCACAGCACCAGCGCGCGATCACCCATCGCATCCTTCAAGCCATGTTCGCTGTAGACGGCCAGCAGCTTGTTCCAGTGCTCGGGCGGCAGCTCGATGCGCAGCGCGCGCGCAGCGTACCAGTCCGCGTAATAGGCGTAGGCCGTCATCAAGGCATTGCCGGCCGTGGCGTTCCCCCACCAACCGAAGACGGCGTTGGGGCCCGCCATCGACACCAGGCGCAGGCGCTGCGCCGTCAGCAGCGTTTGCAGACGCTCGCCCGCCGCGCCGGCGTCCGGACCCAGGCTTTGCGTGGCCAGCGCCAGCGGAATCAAACGGCTCGCCGTCTGCTCCACGCAGCCATATGGATAGTCGATCAGGTCGTCGGCGATGCGCGCGAACTGGCTGGCTGCTCCTTGCGCGAACGAGATGCGGATATTGCGCGCGTCCGCCGGCAGCTTGAGTGGAATATCACCGGCGGCGCCATCGAGCGGCAGCACCAGGGTGCGCGGACTGCTCCAGGCGGCGGGCAAGGTGTGCATGGCCGTGTCCAGCGCGTCGACCAGCTTGCCGTTCTGTTTCAGCTCCAGGCGCAGCGGCCCGGTAGCGCCAGCAGCGAGCGGAAACTCGACGTAGTTGACGCCCGGTTTGGCGGACAGTTTTTCCGTCTTCGGCTGCGCACCGCCGGAGAGAACGACGTCAAGCGCCTGCTCCTTGCCAGTCTGGTTGAACACGGCCACCGAGGCACGCGGCGCATCGCCAGCGCGCATCCAGTCGGGCGCCGTCCACTTGGCATAGAAGTTTTTGTCCGAACGCAGATAGGCCGTGCGTTGGCCCACGCGCCCCTGCTCGTCCATCGCGCGGCCCGTAATCCTCCAGCGGGTCAGCGCGTCCGGCATGGTGAAACTCACGCGCGCATTGCCATTCGCGTCGGTCTTCAGCGATGGCGCCCAGTACGCCGTATCGATATTGTCGCGGCGCGGACGTTCGAGCACCTTGACGCCGCGCTCGTTGTAATTGTGGCGCGCGGGCGCACCGGCGGTGCGGCCATGCGCCATGTCGTAGCTGATGAAAGACAGGCTGGCCGTGGTGCGCACGTTGTTGCGGCGCGGATGGTAGAAGAAGTCGCCGATATCCGGCGCGATTTCCGGCTGCAGCACATAAATCATTTCATCGACCACGCCCAGCGCCACCATGGTGCTTAGCGGCTTGCCGTCGAGGGTGGCCTTGACGTCCAGGGTCACCTTCTCGCCAGGCTGGTAGACCTCCTTGTCGCTTTTGAACTGCAGCGCGATGCGCGGCTCGATCACTTGCAGGCCCGCATTCTCGAAAACGAAATCACCATGGCGCGTGTATGCCACCGAAAACGTCATGTTCGGGCCGTGCTCCTCCTTGACGGGGATGCGCACGCGCCACTGCCGCGGCGCCACGCGCTTCGCCTGGTACCAATCCGCGGCGCCGGCCATCAAGCCATGGTGCTCCACCTTGTCGCGTTCGAGCGTCAACAGCGCCTGGTCGACCTTGTCCGAGAACGTGATCAAGGCTTCGGCGGTGTCGCCCGGACGATAGCGGGCGCGGTCCAGCACGATCTCGATGCTGCCCGGCGTCGTTTGCACGCCATCGCCGGCGACCCAGTGGCTGGCGGCGGCCAGCAGGTTGCCCCGTTCGTCGCGCAGCGCCAGCTGATACGAACCCGATGCGGGGAATGTCACGTCCCAGCCCTTGGCGTTTGGATCGAACGCGCCCTCGGTCTTGCCTTGTTTTTCCAGCTGCACCATCTCCCAGCGCACGGGCTTGGCCGCGCCCTGGCCATCGGCCAGCAAGTCGAAATGCACGGACTGGCCCGGATCGGAAAACTGGCGCGCGGCCTTCAACTGGTAGCTGCTGCTCGAGCGTTCTATCATCAGCTCGCGCGTCGCCTTGACGCGGTAGGCCGCGCCATCGGTCGCCAGTACGGTCAATATATAGCGCGAGGGATCGGCGGCGGGCGGCAAGGTGAAGTCCACATTGCCGCTGCCGTCGCTCGTCACTTCCTCGGTCTTCAAGGCCACGGGGAACAGGCCGCTGTAACGCAACTCGCCCTCGACCATGGTGTTCTGCTGACCGCGCAGCGACAGGGTCATCTTCGCGTTTTTCACCGGCTTGCCATCGGGGTAGCGCAGCGCGATGCTGCCTTTGACCGCTTCGCCCGTCTTGAATTCCGGTTTCGCTGGCTGGACGTTGATTTCAAAGTGCGGCTTGATGTATTCGGCCACGCGGAAGGCCGCGCCATAGGCGCCGTCCTTGTAGTTGAAGCGCAGTTGATAGCCGCCGGCGGTGGCTTCCGTCGGCAGGCGGAAGCGCGTATCGGCGCCCGTGTCGCCCGATAACTGCAGCGTCTGCGTCAGCAGCGGCGTGCCATTCGGATTGAGCACGATCAAGCTTAACGGCGCGCTGGCCGCCGCCTGCGAGTTGCGCGCCGACGTGAATTCGCGGCCCACAAACTTGACGTTGACTTCGTCGCCTGGCCGGTACAGGGGGCGATCCGTCACCGCATAAATCTTGGTGTTGTAGATCTCGCTGTCGTAATAAAAATTCTCGGACACGAATACGCCGCCGGCGCGGTCCTGGCCCAGCACATACGTGTGTTCGGGGCTGCCGCGCTCGAGCGAGGCGACGCCGTCGGCGCCCGTGGTGGCCGACTGCAGCACGCCGGTGCCGTCGGTCCACGCCACGCTGGCGCCGGCCACGGCGGCGCTGTTGTCGCGCCGCGCCGTCCACACCAGCATCTGGCCGGACGATACCTTGGTGACGGCCACCGTATCCGACACGAACACCAGGGTGGTGGCGCGGTGTTCGCCGATGATCGCTTCGATCAGGTACAAGCCAGGCTGGCGTTTGCCCAGCGGGATCATCACGTTACCGGCACCGGCGACGATGAAATCGCTGCTCGATCCATCGAGCTTGACGCCTTTCGGCGGTGTGATGGCCTTGGCTTGCCAGATCGGATAGCGGAAGCTGTCGACCAGCTCCATGCCCTTGATCGGCTTGTATTGCGGATGGTTGGCGAACACAGTGCGCCGGCGGATCGCGTCATTCGTCGCCAATTGCGGCTGTTCCTTCGTTACCGCGAGGCGCGCCTCGCCGGAAAACAGCTTGCGCCAGGCCAGGCGCGACTGCTTCCACCAGCTATCCCACAGAAAGCTCAGGGTATTGGCCAGGCCTTCGCCCTGGTAATTGCCCTCGACCTGGATGCGGTGCAGATTGCGCTGCTTTTTCAGGAATTCCATCGGTTCGGGCACGCGGTAGACGACGATGTCGGCGCCCGAATACGCTTCCAGGTTCATGCGCCCCATGTCGCGCCCCGGCACTTCCAGGCGCACGCGCGCTTCATCAAGACTGCCGTAGCTGGCGTCCGACAGCAGAAAGAAGGGTTCGCCCTTGAAGGTGGCGTAGTTGCTCGGTTCGCGTTCCTGCGCCGAGGCGCCGCCAATGAGGACCAACGCCAGCAGGCTGGAAAATAACAGCTTCATGAGAAGCTTCATGACAGGAACGCCAGCCGGAACACACCGGCGAAATTCGGATTGTTGACCACAGGTTGCCACCGCGTGTCCTTCCAGCTCGTAAGTTCTTTGATATCGACGGTCCGCAGACCATTGTCGTCGGGGGTGACGGTGCCGGTGTGGTAGGCGATGCGCGCCCCCATCCAGACCATCAGGTGCTGTTCATCGCCCTGGTCGAAAAACAGCAGGTCGCCGGGCAGCGCCTGGCTGATTTCGCGGGCGATGAAACGGCTGTTGTGCTGCACCAGCGCCAGCGCCGTGACGAAGTGGCCGACCGTGCCATCCGTCTGCACCCAGCGGTTGCGCAAGGCCGCCTGGGCCCCGCTCAATCCCAGTTCGGGCGGCAGGCGCCGGTCGCTGGCGATGCCGTTCGCACGCAGCCATTTCGCGTCATGCACGGTGAGCGCCTCATTGACGGCAAAGCGCACGAGGCCTGCGCAATCGCGGTGCGTCCAGCGCGGCGACGGCCCCCGTTCGATCTGCACATTGACAATGCGCAACATCCAGGCCTGGAAGGCGCGGCTCTGGGCTTGCGACAGCTGCACTTGCGGTTCGGCGGCCGCGCGCAGGGCCCACGCCCGGGGCACTGCCGCGGTGGCGGCGCAAGCCGCGAGCCAGCGCAAGGCCGCGCGGCGCGCGTGCCGCACCGTCATCGCGCAGTCTCCTGCCATTCCAGCGCTTCCCATGCGGTGCCGCTGGCTGGCTGCCGCTTGAGCACCATGCGCAGCGGCGGATATTTTTTCAAGGCGTTCAGGCGCGGCACCAGGTGTTCGTTGGCGGCCGCGCGCAGTACCGGTTCGTTATTCGCCGGCAGGGTATCGAAGGCTTCCAGCTGGATCAGCCGGGCCAGCGACGCGGGCGCGATCAGGCCGATGGTGTGCGCGCCATCGGGCAGCAGGTCGCTGGCCGCCGGCGCCTGCTTGCGGCGCACGGCCAGCACCTGGTCCACCAGCTTGCCGTCGGCCGAGAAGACAACCGTATTGCCGGCCACAGCCAGCGCCGGCGTGGACTGGCCCAGGGCCGTGGCGACGCTGCGCTCCCAACGTACGAATTCACCTTTAGCATCCTTGCCGGTCGTCTTGCGCACGGGGTCCTTGCCGCCGATGGCCGCCTCGAACAGGCTGCCATATGCAGCGTCATCCCCGGCCTGCGCGCTGCGCGTGGCGACAAACACCGGCGTATGCAGGCGCGAAGTGCCGTACCAGCAGGCGGCGGCCGGCCCTTGCAAGTGCCCGGCCAGCGGCACCACCGGCTCGGAAGTCTTGCTCCCCAGGCGCTTGAGCACGGGCTGCAGCGCGGCCCAGTCCACCGGCACGCTGAAGCAGGCGCTGGGACTGTGCGGCAGCACGGGCCACAGGGCGCTGCTGTCATAGCCGCCGTTTTTCAGCTTGTCCGCATTGAGCAGCACCTTGGACTGCCAGGCGCCCTTTTGAAAATCGAAGCGCAGCGCTTCGAGCGCGCCGAAGAAGGGCTGGTAGCCGAACGACAGGAAATCCGCCTTGACGGCGATGCTGTGGCCCTCGGGCGGAGCGCCGTCGAGATGGAATTGCGCATGAAAGACGTTCTGTTTGGCGGCTTCGGGCGCCAGCAGGCTGGCCACGGTTTTCTCGGCCGTGCCATCGCCGCTCTTGCCGTCGCTGCCGCCATACAGCATGCCGGGATGGGACAGGATGACCAGGCGCTGGCCGTGCGCGGCAAACAGCAAGGTGCGCTGGTAGGCGTAGTTGAGCGCATACACGGGCACCTGGCCGCCATCGACGCGCAAGCTGCCGGCCACGCGCATCTGCGTATCCTTCAAGGCGATCTTGCCCGCTTCCTCGAGCAGGCGCGTCAGCTGGTTGCGCGATACGGCGATGGCAAAATGCTTGAGCGAGCCGTCGGCGTCGCGCCACAGGGCCACTTCCGCGGGCTGGTCCAGCACCATGCGCAGCAGCTGGTCGCCCCAGCCCAGTTCATGTTCGTAGGCGATGCGGCGCAAGCTGCCCTTGAGCCCCAGCCGGTCTTCGCTCTGCTCGTAATAGAACAGGAAATCCTCGCGCAGCACGTCGCGCGCCAGCGGCACCGTCAGCAAGTCGCGCGGCAAGGTCGACAGGCTTTTCGTGCGGACCAGCGCGTCGGGCCTGGATAAGTCCAGCTTCAAGCCGTTGACCGGCCCCAGCATGCCCCAGCCGAAGACCCGGTAGCCGACCAGCGCGGCAGCCACCACGGCCACGCCAGCCAGCGCCCCGAGCAGAACTTTCTTATTGAGTACTTTTTTCGCCAGCACCGTATATCCCTTTTTACCCGCCGTAGCATTGACAAGTTAGTAATTATTGACAAATGGTAACATGGCATTTGTGGCCGCAGCGCACAGCTGACGCGACAGCGTAAAATAGCGGTTTCGCCGTTTCAATCGCCTCCCATGACCATCCTGCTCTCCACCCTGAACGCCCGCTACACCCACGCCTCGCTGGGATTGCGCTATTTGCTGGCCAATATGGGGCCGCTGCAAGCGCAGACGCGGCTGCAGGAATTCGTCATCGGCACGAAAACCACGGAACTGGTCGAGCGCATCCTCGTCAACAAGCCGCGCATCATCGGTTTTGGCGTGTATATATGGAACGTCGAGGAAACGACGAAGCTGGTGGCCATGCTCAAGCGCGTGGCGCCCGAGGTCGTCATCGTGCTGGGCGGGCCGGAAGTGTCGCATGAGGCAGGCGAGCAAGAGATAGTCAAGCTGGCCGACTACCTGATCACGGGCTGGGGCGACGTCACCTTCCCCAAGCTGTGCGGCGAGATCCTCCACGGCCCCAAGCCGCTGATGAAGATCCACGCGGGCGTGCAGGCGCCGCTGGCGGAACTGCAGCTGCCCTACTCCTTGTATACGGACGACGATATCCGCCACCGCACGATCTACGTGGAAGCGTCGCGCGGCTGCCCGTTCAAGTGCGAATTCTGCCTGTCGGCGCTGGACAAGACGGCCTGGCCCTTCGCGCTGGAGAACTTCCTGGCCGAGATGGAGTCCCTGCATGCGCGCGGCGCGCGCCTGTTCAAGTTCGTCGACCGCACCTTCAACCTGAACATCAAGACCAGCCTGAAGATCATGCAGTTCTTTCTGGACAAGATCGAAGCGAATCCGGACGATCCGATCTACGCCCACTTCGAACTGGTGCCCGACCACTTGCCCGACGCCTTGAAGGAAGGCATCAGCAAATTCCCGCCCGGCGCGCTGCAATTTGAAATTGGCATCCAGAGTTTCAATCCGGACGTGCAATCGCTGGTCAGCCGCAAGCAGGACAATCAAAAGGCGGCCGACAACATCCGCTGGCTGTGCGAAGAATCGAACGCCCACTTGCACGTGGACTTGATCGCCGGCTTGCCGGGCGAGGATGAAGCGAGCTTCGCGGCCGGCTTCAACAAGCTGGTGGCCCTGAAACCGCATGAAATCCAGTTCGGCATATTAAAACGGCTGCGCGGCACGCCCATCATCCGCCATACGGAAAACTATGGCATGGTGTTCGACCCGCACCCGCCGTACACCATCCTGGCGAACAAACAGCTCGATTTCATGAGCATGCAGCGCCTCGTGCGCTTCGCCCGCTACTGGGACCTGGTGGCCAACTCGGGCCGCTTCGCCAATACGGTGCAATGGATGCTGGGCGATGCGCCGTTTGAAAACTTCATGGACTTTTCGAACTGGCTGTACGCCCACACGGATGCCACGCACCGCATCGCCATGGAACGCCTGGCCAAGCTGGTGGCGCAATGGCTGCAGACGCGCGGCATGAGCGCGCTTGAAGCCAATGCCCTCGTGGCCAGCGACTATGCGGGCGGCGCGCAGGCGGCCGCGCACGCCAAGCCAGCCGAAGTGAGTACTAGCAATGCCAAGGTGCGTCCGGACGTCGCCCTGCCGCAGCGGCAGGCGCGCCACCTGGCGTCCTGACAGGCCGGCGATTGAACAGCGGTGGCGGTCTGCGCCATTCTCCCTTAAACTGGCACGATGCCGACTGTACAATCGCCGAAACTGACCCTCTCCCAGACCAGCTCCCAACAGGGAGCCCTTGTCACTGCCAGCGGCACCTGGCAGGTGCACGCGCTGGCGCATGACAATGCGATCAAGGCCATCGAGGCCCAGCTCAAGCCCTTGCAGGGCGATGCGAAGGCGCAATGGGACCTGTCCGCCATCGACAGCATGGACCATATCGGCGCCCAGCTGTTCTGGAATGCCTGGGGCAAGCGGCGTCCCGCGCAACTGACCCTGGCGCCGTCGCAGGAAGAGTTTTTCCGGCGCATCGAGGAAACGGGGCCACTGGAAACGCCGCCCTCGCGCGCCAACCGCCTCACGCCCGTGATGAAGCTGGGCATGGCTATTTTGCTGTTTTTCCAACATTTAAAGGGTTTTATCGCCCTCGTGGGCCAGGTCACGCAGGATATCGGCCGCTTTGCGCGCCATCCCATGCGCGGGCCGTGGCGCGAAATTTCCGCCAATATCTTCCATGCGGGCTTCCAGGCGCTGGGCATCACGGCCCTCGTCGGCTTCCTGATCGGTGTCGTGCTGTCCTATCTGTCCGCGCAGCAACTGCGCGCCTTTGGCGGCGACATTTACCTGGTCAACCTGCTGGGCATGAGCGTCATCCGCGAACTGGGGCCATTGTTGGCCGCCATCCTCGTGGCGGGCCGCTCGGGCTCCTCCATCACGGCCCAGCTGGGCGTCATGCGCGTCACGGAAGAGCTCGACGCCATGCTGGTGATGGGCATTTCGCACGGTTTCCGCCTGATCATGCCGAAAGTGCTGGCCCTGGCCATTTCCATGCCCCTGCTCGTCATCTGGACGGACACGGCCGCGCTGATCGGCGGCATGGTGGCGGCCAAGGTGGAACTGAACCTGTCGGCGCGCTACTTCATCCAGAAGCTGCCGGATGCCGTGCCGCTGGCCAACTACATGATCGGCCTGGGCAAGGGCGTGATTTTCGGCATGCTGATCGCGCTCGTCTCGTGCCATTTCGGCCTGCGCATCAAGGCCAACACGGAAAGCCTGGGGCGCGGCACCACCACTGCCGTCGTCACGGCCATCACGGTCGTGATCCTGGCCGACGCCGTGTTCGCCATCGTCTTCAATGGAGTGGGCTACTGATGGCGGACGACACCAATATCGCCTGTGGCACGGGCAAGGAAGGCCAGTTCAACCTGCATGGCGACGCGCCCGTGGTGGAAATCACCAATCTGTGGACCAAGTTCGGCCGCACCGTCGTGCACCAGGACTTGAACCTGGAAATCGAACGGGGCGAGATCCTTTCCATCGTGGGCGGCTCCGGCACGGGCAAGACGGTGCTGCTGCGCCAGATGCTGGGCCTGGAACATCCGGCGCGCGGATGCGTCAAAGTCTTTGGCGAAGATATCAACCAGGCAAGTTCCGACCAGTTGCAGCAGTTGCGCAACCACTGGGGCATGCTGTTCCAGCAAGGCGCCCTGTATTCGGCCCTGACCGTGTTCGACAACGTGGCCCAGCCGATGCGCGAATTGCGCGTGCTGCCCGAGGCGCTGGTGCACGACGCGGTACTATTGAAGATGAATATGGTGGGCCTGGGCCCGGAACATGCGCTGAAAATGCCGTCGGACTTGTCGGGCGGCATGATCAAGCGCGTGGCTCTGGCGCGCGCCCTGGCGCTGGAACCGAAGCTGCTGTTCCTCGACGAACCGACGGCCGGCCTGGATCCGGACCTGTCGGAAAGTTTCGTGTCCCTGATCCAGTCGCTGCACCGCGAACTGGGCTTGACGGTGGTGATGGTCACGCATGACCTCGACACTTTGTTCGCCCTGTCCACGCGCATCGCCGTGCTGGCGGAAAAACACGTGATCGCCATCGGCCCCACGCGCGAGGTGATCGAAGTCGACCACCCGTTCATCAAGCAATTTTTCCTCGGCGACCGCGGCAAGCGCGCGCTGGCCGTCCTCGACGAGAAACAGGCGGCCGGCAAGGCGGCGCAGCCGGGCGACGACGCCGGCACAGACAAGAAAGCGGAGAAGTAATGGAAAACAGATCACATGCCCTGATGACGGGATTTTTTACACTCACCCTGCTGGTGGCCGCCATCCTGTTCGGCGTCTGGTTCAACCGCGACCGCGTGGAACGGGTGCCGTACCTGCTCGCCACCACCCTGTCCGTGCCGGGCCTCAATCCGCAGGCGACCGTGCGCTACCGGGGTCTGGAAGTGGGCAAGGTCGACGCCATCGACTTCGACACGCAAAAAGCGGGGCAAATCCTCGTGCACATCAGCGTGGCGCCGGACACCCCCGTCACCAACACCACCTTTGCCACCCTGGGCTACCAGGGCGTAACGGGTATCGCCTACATCCAGCTCGACGACGAGCACGTGGGTTCGACACTGCTGGGCACCAGCAAGGACAAGCCCTCGCTGATCCCCCTGCGCGCGGGCTTGCTCGACCAGCTGGAAAAGCGCGGCAAGCGCATCCTCGACCAGGCCGAACAGATCACCAACAAGGTGAATAACCTGCTCAGCCCCGACAACCAGGCGGCCATGCTGGGCGCCTTCAACGAAGTGGGCAAGGCGGCCAAGGCCTTCGGCGCCATTCCGCAGCAGCTGGAACCGACCTTGACGCAATTGCCGCAGTTGACGGAACAAACGCGCCAAACCTTGACGGCCGTCAGTACGGCCAGCAAGAACGTGTCGGACTTGACGGCCACGTGGAAAAAGCTGGGCAACGATATCCAGGCGCCCGGCGGCGTGCTCGAGAAGGTCAATGGCACGGTCGACCGGGTCGGCAATTCGGTGGAAACGGTGGCGAATGGCGTATCGCTGGAAGTCTTGCCGCAGGTAATCGAGCTGAGCGGCGAGGCGCGTTCCTCGATGCGCGCCCTGAAAACCACCATGAGCACGCTCAATGAACAGCCGCAGAGCATCTTGTTCGGCGCCCCAGACATTCCGCCCGGCCCGGGCGAGCCCGGTTTTTCGGCGCCGGGCAAATAAGGAGATTGCACGATGAACTTCCCCCGCTTTTCCCCTGTCAGCGTGCTGACCCTGGCCACGGCATTGTTGCTCGGCGGCTGCGCCAGCCGCGGCCCCGTCCCCACTTTCTATGACTTCGGCCCGGCCGCGCCGCCGGCAGCCGCGCAACCGGCCGCGCCTGCCGTGCCCGTGCTGGTGATCGCCGACGCCAACGGTCCCTCCTGGCTGGACAGCCAGCGCATGTATTACCGCTTGCTGTACGCCGACGCGCAGCAATCGCGGCCGTACGCCTACAACCGCTGGAACACGCCGCCGCTGCAATTGCTGAGCCAGCGCCTGAAGACGCGCGTGGCGCAAAGCGGCGTGAAAGTGCTGTCGACCACGGACGCGGCCGCCGGCATGCCCCTGCTGCGCATCGACGTCGATGATTTTTCGCAAAACTTCGATACGCAGACGCAGAGCAGCGGCCACGTGTCGCTGCGCGCCTCGCTGTTCCGCGGCCACCGCCTGATCGACCAGAAAACCTTCAGCCGCAGCGGCCCGGCAAGCAGCGCCGACGCGCAAGGGGGCGCGCAGGCGCTGGCGGCGGCCTCGGACGCCATCGCCGCCGACCTGCTGACCTGGCTGGGCACGCTGACCATCCCGAAAGAATGACGGCGCCAGCTTCTCCCGCCAGTCCGGCGGCACCACTGCCGCCCGTCCGCTCCTCGCCCGTGTCGCGCGCGACCCTGCTCGCCTACGTCTTCCTGATCGTGTACGCCAGCTGGTTTCCATTCACGGGTTGGCACAGCAATGGCTTGTCGCCGCTGACGTTCCTGGAAAACACGCGCATGCCCCGTTACTGGACGGGCTTCGACGTGGGCATCAACGTCGTCGGCTACATCCCGCTGGGCGCCTTGATCGTGTATTCGCTGTTTCCAAGGATCACAGGTTTCTTTGCAGTCATCGTCGCCAGCCTGTGCGGCGTGTTGATTTCCGGCAGCATGGAAGCCGTGCAAACCTATCTGCCCAGCCGCGTCTCGTCGAACCTGGACTTTTATACGAACTCGGCCGGCTGCTTCATCGGTTCCCTCATCGGCGCCTTGACGGCGCGCAAGCTGCTCGACCATAGCCATTTGTACCGCCTGCGCCAGCGCTGGTTTGCCCAGCACGCCAGCCAGGGCCTGGTGCTGGTGGCCCTGTGGCCGCTGGCGCAAATCTATCCGCAAGGCTATCTGTTCGGCCTGGGCCAGCTGCTGCCCATCCTGTCGGACTGGCTGTCGCGCCTGGCGGGCATGGAGATCGACCTGGCCACCTATCTGCGGCCCGACGTGATCTTAACTGTCGAGCAATATTGGCTTTCAGAAACCATTATCACGGCCTGCGGCATGACGGGCGCCGTGCTTACCTTGCTGTGCCTGCTGCGCCGCGCCGCGCCCCGCGCCGTGCTGATGCTGATCCTCATCGCCGCCGCCCTGACCGTGCGCTCGATGGCCAGCGCGCTGCTGTTTTCGCCGGAAAACGCCTTCGTCTGGATCACGCCGGGCGCCCAGGGCGGTTTCCTGATCGGCCTGATCATGCTGGGCGGCCTGGCGTTCGCGCCGCACGTGGCACAGCGCCGCATCGCGGCCGCCACCTTGCTGCTGAGCCTGGTAATGGTGAATACGACGCCGATCAACCCGTATTTCATGTCGACCTTGCAAGGTTGGGTGCAAGGCAAGTTCCTCAACTTCAATGGCGCGGCGCAATTCCTCGCCTTGCTGTGGCCCTTCATGGCCCTGTGGTTCCTGTGCCTGCCCTCGCACCGCCTGAACCGGCAGGAAGACGCGCAGCGCCAGCGTCGCGAAGACCACCCATAAGCGTTATCATGGCGCATTGATGAATCAGCAGGAGAATAGTATGAGCGACGCACCGTATTTTGAACGCCACGTTTTTTTCTGCATGAATAAACGTGAAGACGGCCGCAACAGTTGCGGCGACCATGGCGCGGAAGCGGCGCAAAAACATTGCAAGCGCCGCATCAAGGAACTCGACATGAATGGCGCGGGCAAGATCCGCATCAACCAGGCCGGCTGCATGGACCGCTGCGAAGAAGGCCCGCTGCTGGTGATCTACCCGGAAGCGACCTGGTACACCTATGTCGACACCAGCGATATCGATGAAATCATCGATACGCACCTGGTGGGCGGCAAAATTGTCGAACGCCTCAAGATTTAATGCCAATTTAAGAGATACCCACCAGTATGAGCATCATGAACAGAAACTCGGAAAAATTTACCCTCGCCGGCCATGCAGGCAGCATGGAAGGCTTGCTCGATTTCCCGGCAGACACTCCGCGCGGCATCGCCCTTGTTGCCCACCCGCATCCGCTGTACGGCGGCACGATGGATAACAAGGTCACGCAAACCCTGGCGCGCGCGTTTGTCGCGCTCGGTTACGTGGTGGCGCGCATCAACTTCCGCGGCGTGGGTGCTTCCGAAGGCGTGCACGACCATGGCGTGGGCGAGACGGACGACATGCAGTTGCTGTATGAACACATGCGCGGCCTGTATCCGGGCTTGCCCGTGGCCTTGTCCGGTTTCTCGTTCGGCACCTTCGTGCAATCGAAACTGCAGGAACGCCTGGCCGCCGCCGGCACGCCCGCCGAGCGCCTGGCGCTGATCGGCAGCGCGGCCGGCAAGTGGGCCATGGCGGACATTCCCGCCGACACCATCCTGATCCACGGCGAACTGGACGACACGATTCCCCTGTCCGCCGTCTTCGACTGGGCCCGTCCACAAGACATTCCCGTGATCGTGATCCCCGGCGCCGACCACTTTTTCCACCGCAAGCTCAATCACATCAAGAACCTCGTGATTGCCCTGTGGCATGGTGACAAACCCGCAATAGCAGCAGATGATCATTGAAGTGTGGGCTTACTAGCGCCTCCACGGCTATAATTGATCCGTTTTTTCCACGCGGCCATGCAGGTAGCAACAGCATGGCCCTCAGCCTTCATCTTTTTCTCGCAGACCAGCCCCATGAAAAAACTTTTAGCGGCACTGGCCTCCAGTGTATTGTTCTTTTCCGCCGCCTACGCCCAGAGCGTTCCAGCCCCGACCATCGCCGCCAAGTCCTGGCTGTTGCTTGACGCCACCAGTGGCCAGATCATTGCTTCGCAAGATCCGGACGCGCGCATCGAGCCGGCTTCGTTGACCAAGATCATGACGGCTTACCTGACGTTTGCCGCCATCCGCGAAAAGAAACTGGCGCTGGACCAAAAAGTGAATGTGTCCGTGCGTGCCTGGAAAGTCGATTCGAGCAGCTCGAAGATGTTCATCGACCCGGCCACGCCCGTGTCGATCGACGACTTGCTGCATGGCCTGATGATTCAATCGGGTAACGATGCCGCCGTGGCTCTGGCTGAAGCCGTTGCCGGCGATGAAGGCACCTTCGTCGTGCTGATGAACCGCGAAGCGCAACGCATGGGTCTGAAAAACACGCGTTTTGCCAATCCGCATGGCTTGCCTAGCCCAGATAACTATTCCACAGCACAAGACCTGTCCGTGCTGGCCAAGCGCGTGATCGCCGACTACCCGGAATTCTACAAAATCGATTCCGTGAAAAGCTTTACGTACAACAAGATCACCCAGCCTAACCGCAACCGCCTGCTGTGGCTGGACCCAACCGTGGACGGCATGAAGACGGGCCACACGGAAGCGGCCGGCTATTGCATGATCGCCTCGGCCCGCCGTCCAGGCGGCACGGGCGAGCGCCGCCTGATCTCCGTGGTGCTGGGCACCACGTCGGACCAGGCCCGCACGCAGGAAAGCCAGAAGCTGCTGAACTGGGGCTTCCAGAACTTCGATACGGTCAAGCTGTACTCGAAAGGCCAGGCCGTGGCCACGCCGGAAGTGTGGAAGGGCTCGAAAGGCACCGTGAAAATCGGTTTCGCCCGCGATGTGCTCGTCACCGTACCAAAAGGCACGGCTGCCAAGATGAAACCTGTGCTGGAACGCAAGGACCCGCTGGTCGCGCCACTGGCTGAAAACGCGCCTGTCGGCAAGCTGAAAATGATGGTCGACGACAAGGTCCTGCTGGAACTGCCGGTCGTTGCGCTGGAAACCATCAACCAGGCCACGATCTTCGGCCGCGCCTGGGATTCGATGCGCCTGTGGTTGAAATAAGCAGTTAGCGTTCCCCATAAAAAATGCCCGCAGATACTGCGGGCATTTTTTTCGTCTTGCGTTACGTCAATTACTTCGCCGGCAAATCCTTCAAGTGCGGCTGGCGCGCCACGGGCGGGAAGGTGCCGTGGCGGCCTGCCGCAAACGTCGCTTCCGTCTGCGATGGCTCCACCGGCACGGACACCTTGCGCACCTTGGCCACCTGCGCCGCCGTCACGGGCGTGCCGCGGTTGCCCCAGCTGGTCTGGATGAAGGTCACCACCTGGGCGGTCTGCTCATCGTTGAAGATGTCGGCATACGGCGCCATCGTCAGCGCCGACGGCGCCGTGCGCGTGGCGGGCACGGCGCCGCCCGACAGCACGATGTTGATGGCAGACGTGGGATCGTTCGTCTGCAGCACGGCATTGCCGGCCAGCGCAGGGAAAGCCTTGTCGTAGCCCTTGCCGTCGGAACGGTGGCAACCGGCGCAGCGGTCCAGGTACAGCTGCGCGCCCGTGGAATTGACGATGCCGCTGAACAATTGCTTGCCCAGCTTGTCGTCCGCCACGAAGGCAGGCGTGGCCGGATTCGATGGCGGCAGGGATTTCAAATATTTCGCCATCGCCGCCAGGTCGCCATCCGTCATGTGCTGCATGGAATGGGCCACCACGTCGTTCATGGCGCCGAACGAGGCCGTATGGCTGTTGCGGCCCGTCTTGAGGAATTCGGCGATCTCCGCCGCGCTCCAGCGCGCCAAACCGCCGCCGTGTTCATTGCGCAGCGAGGGCACGGACCAGCCGTCGATCACGCCGCCGCCCGCCAGGAAGGTGGTATTGCCCTCGTCCGTCAGCGACTTTTCCTGCATGCCCACGCCGCGCGCCGTATGGCAGGCGCCGCAGTGGCCCAGGCCCTGCACCAGGTAGGCGCCGCGCAGCAATTGCGCGTCGCCCGTGACCGGCGTTTTATACGGCTGCGGCGTGGGAGCGAAGGCCCAGCGCCAGATGGTCAACGGGAAACGCATCGACAATGGCCACGGGATGTCGGCCGCCTTGTTCGGCGTCGGGTCCGCCTTCACGCCATGCATGAAGTAGGCGTACAACGCCTGCATGTCCGCCTCGCTCAGGCGCGAGTACGACGGATACGGCATGGCCGGATACACGGTATAGCCGTGCTTGGTCACGCCCGTGCGCATCAGCTTGTCGAAATCGGCAAAGCTCCAGTCGCCGATGCCGGCCTTCTTGTCCGGCGTGATGTTGGTGGAATACACCTTGCCGATCGGCGTTTCCATGCCCAGGCCACCCGCGAACGGATGGCCTTTCGTGCCGGCCGTATGACAGGCGATGCAATCGCCCGCGCGGGCCAGGTATTCGCCCTGGCGTATCAGCTGGGCGTTCGGAGTGGTGGCAGCGGCCGTGGTGGCGGACCAGGCAGTGCCGGAGGCGAGCGCCAGCAGCAGCGCGCCCACGGTATGGGTGAATGTGTTGTTCATCTTCTTGTTCTTCATCAAGCGACCAGGGGACGGGGATCTTTCAGGTATTGCTCGCGGATGGCCTTGGCCGACCAGTAGGTCAGCGCGCAAGCGAGGCCCGTCGGGTTGTAGCCGATGCCGACCGGGAACACGCTGGAACCGACGGCAAACACGTTGTGCACGTCCCAGCTCTGCAGGTAGCGGTTGACGACGCTGGTCTTGCGGTCCGCGCCCATGGCCGTGCCGCCCGCCCAGTGGGTGGTCTGGTAGTTGCGCAAATCGAGGTGGTCGCCCACGTTCTTGACGGACACCTTGATAGCTTCCGGATTCATGGCTTCGGCCACCTTCATCATCTTGTCCGTGACGAAACGGCTCATCTTGATGTCGTTTTCCTTCCAGTCGAAGGTAAAGCGCAGCAATTGCTGGCCATACTTGTCCGTATAGGTGGGGTCGAGGTCGACATAGCAGTCGCGATACGTCATGTTGGCGCCGTGACAGTCGAAGGAGACCGTGTTCAGGTAGCTCTTTTTGACGGCCTTTTTCCAGGCAGAACCCCAGGCGGGCGTGCCGTCCGGCGTGGCGATGCCGGAAATCGGCTTGGAGCCGGCCGGGTTGCACCAGGCGGGCGAGCCGCCCACAAAGCCCAGCGGGCCATGGTCGAAGTTGTCGCCATTCCAGTCGTCGAGCGCGACGCCGGTGCCGCCGGCGCCGATGAACGGGTTCGTGTTCGTGTCTTCCTTGAAGAAGGTCTGGATGGTGGACATCATCTGGTAGGCGATGTTGCGTCCCACCACGCCTTCATTGCTGACGGGGTCATATGGCTTGCCGATGCCCGACAACAGGAACAGGTGCGCATTGTTGTAGGCAAAGGCACTGGCGATAACCAGGTCGGCCGGCTGCTCGACGGCCTTGCCATCCGCATTGATATAGGTCACGCCCGTCGCGCGTTTTTTGCTGCCGTCGAGGTTGATGCGCACGACGTTGCAGTTGGCGCGCAATTCGAAGTTGGCCACCATGCGCAGGGCCGGCATGATGTTGACGTTGGGCGAAGCCTTGGAATAGTTGTAGCAGGCGTAGCCGGAGCAGAAGCCGCAGAAGTTGCACGGTCCCATCTGGCAGCCGTACGGGTTCGTGTACGGGCCGGATGCGTTCGACGAAGCGTTGACGAACGGGTGGTAGCCGACGGCCTTGGCCGCGCGGCGGAACAGTTCGGCCGTGTACGGCACTTTTTGCGGCGCCAGCGCGTAATTGTCGGAGCGGTCGCCCTCGAACACATTGCCGTCGCCGACGACGATGCCGTTGACCTTATATGCCTGGCCCGAGGTGCCGAAGACTTTTTCCACAAAATCGAAGTGCGGCTCCAGCTCGGCGTAAGTCACGCCAAAGTCCTGGATCGTCATGCCTTCGGGGATGAATTTCTTGCCGTAGCGGCGTTCGTAATGGCTGCGGATCTGCAGCTCTTCCGGCAAGACGCGCCAGTGCATGCCCGACCAGTGCAAGCCCGCGCCGCCCACGCCCGTGCCGGGCTTGAAGGCGCCGATCTGGCGGTAGGGCACGGCCACGCCCGTGATGCTGTGGCGGAAGGTGAACGTGCTTTTCGACATATCCTGGAACAGCTTGCTGCGCTGGATGTAGGTCAGCTCGTCGAGGGTCTTCGGATAGGCGCCGTCGGGATAGGTGTCGCGGTACTCGCCGCGTTCCAGCGCGACCACGTTCAAGCCCGCTTCCGTCAATTCCTTGGCCATGATGGCGCCGGTCCAGCCGAAGCCGACAATCACGGCATCGACAGGCTTCATTTTTACATCTGGTTTGATATCACTCATGATGGTTTTTCTTTTTCTTTGATCTGCTACAAAAAGTCTTATGCGATAGAAACAGGGGGCAGCGGGTATTTCTTGCCAT
This sequence comes from Janthinobacterium sp. SUN211, assembly GCF_030587315.1. NCBI lineage: Bacteria > Pseudomonadati > Pseudomonadota > Betaproteobacteria > Burkholderiales > Oxalobacteraceae > Janthinobacterium > Janthinobacterium sp. SUN211. The sequence continues at coordinate 21,701 of NZ_JAPWIC010000008.1, forward strand.
ACTGTTCCACCCAATCCATGTAGTCGGCGCGCGCGCCGGGGAAACCGACCATCTTCCAGGCCAGCATGTCCTTGTTGCCGCCGTGCACGGGATCGCAAAAGTAACCTTCGCGCGTGTTTTGCAGCAATTGATTAAAGAAGACCTTGGCCGGCACTTCGCCGATGTCCAACGTCCCCTTTTGCAATTGCGTGATGACGGCGTCGCGCTCGGCCCCGTTCAGCTGCACGAAAGGCTTGCCGGACTGTTTATGGACGGCTGCGTTGACGCCGGCCAGGGCGCTCTTGTACAGCTCGCGCGGCGCCATGTGGAACTGGTAGCCGAACTGTTCGATCGACGGCACGAACGGCCCCTGCATGTACCACAGCGCGCCATACGCGTAGGGCGTGTTCATCTGCGCATCGATGAATTCATGCGCGCCCGATTCCAGCGCGCCCGGCCCTTCGCCGTCGGCGGGGATCAGGCGGTCGACCAGCGCCGTCAGGGTGGCCCATTCGGTGGCGTCGAAAAAGCGCGGTTTGTAGGCAGGCTGGTCCTTGGAGACGGCCATGGCCAGGCCGCCGCCGGCGCCGGCCAGCAAGGCCACGGCAGGCGCGGCGCCGACGGCCTTGCGCAGGAAGTTACGCCGATGGGGCGAAATCCCGATGATTTTCATAGGTTTTCCTCAGGCGGCACGAGCCGCCACAGTGATGGATGTGGGAGTCAGAGAGAAAATGCGGACACGCGCCGCGGAGAGTGCAGATTTCACGTAGAGATGACTGGAGTATCGCGGCGCGGCGTACCTGCCTGTCGGTTAATTGATCAGGATGATTGACAAGCAGTTGCTTTACATTTACGGTGCGCATCGTACCATAATTAAAAGAAACATTCAGAGACAGGTTAGACGTGATCAAAAAAGAGGCAGTGGCGCGTGGCCGCCCGCGCAAGGCGGGTGTGGAAGATGCGGTATTGGAAGCGATCGTCATGCTGGTGCGCCTGCATGGGCTCGACGCGGTGACGATACAGATGGTTGCCGACGCTGCCGGCGTGGGGCGCCAGACGATCTACCGGCGCTGGCCGCGCCGCGAAGACATGCTGCTCGATGCGCTCGTCAAGCGTACGGCGGAAAAGCTGCAGCGCGCGCTCGACATGCCGGACGGCCAGGAAATCGAAGCGATCTGCGCGCGCATCTTCGACAACCTGAACGCCGACGGCCGCTTCACCTGCGATCTGCTGGTGCTGATCCACAACGATGCGGCGGCGCAGCTGCGCTTTCGCGAGCAGATCGTCGCGCCGTGGATCAGCCTGGTGGTGCAGCGCCTGCTCAACATCGGCGTGCGCGCCGACCTCGACCTGCGCCTGTTCGCCTTCATGCTGCAATCGGCGCTCGTGTACCAGATGCAGCTGGGCGGCCAGCTCGATGCGGCCTTGCAGGAGCGGTGTTGCCGCTTTATCCGCAGCATGCTCTAGATTAGCTGGCTATAATCGTGGCGAGTCCCCTTACGCCACCATCAGAAAGCCAGCCCATGAGCCATGTATTTCCCGCCAGCCTGCAAGCGCCGCGCAGCCGTTTGAGCAGCAACGGTCCCGAACTGTCGCGCATCGTCGCCGGCATGTGGCGCATCGGCGAGTGGAATATGTCTGCGCAGCAACGCCTGGCCTTCATCGAACAATGCCTGGCGCTGGGCGTGTCCAGCTTCGACCATGCCGACATCTATGGCGATTACAGCGCCGAAGGTCTGTTCGGCGAAGCGCTGGCCCTGCAGCCGGGCTTGCGCGACAAGATGGAGCTGGTCAGCAAATGCGGCATCAAGCTGCTGTCGCCGCACCGTCCCGGCCATGCCATCCAGCATTACGACACGAGCGCGGCGCACATCACCAGTTCCGTGGAACAGACCTTGCGCCAGTTGCAGACGGACCGCCTGGACTTGCTGCTGATCCACCGCCCCGACCCGCTGATGGATTTCGACGAGATCGCCGGCGCCTTCACGCAATTGAAAGCGGCGGGCAAGGTCTTGCACTTTGGCGTGTCGAATTTCAGCCGCCACCAGTTCGAGTGCCTGCACCGGCGCTTCCCGCTGGTGACGAACCAGGTGGAATTTTCACCGCTGCACGTGACACCGCTGTTCGATGAAACTTTCGACGGCTTGCAGGACGTGGGCGTGGCGCCGATGATCTGGTCGCCGCTGGCGGGCGGACGGCTGTTCCAGGGCGGCGATGCGAATGTGGAGAACTTGCGCAATGTCATCAAGCAGATCGCGGATGAACTGCAGCGTCCGTTTGCCAGCGTGGTATTCGCCTGGATCATGCAACTGCCATGCCGCCCCCTGCCGCTGACGGGCACGGGCCGCATCGAAGCCGTCGGCGTGGCCGTGGAAGGCACGCAATTTGCGCTCAGCCGCAGCGACTGGTTCGCCATCCTGCGCGCCGCGCGCGGGCACGAGGTGGCTTAGTCTATCTCGTCCGGGTCATTAAAGACTTGCGGCAACGCAATACCCCGCCAGCCCAGGTGCCACGCCAGGTTGAGCGCCAGGGTGGCGCCGATGTAGACGGCGAAGAACAGCGCGAAGAAGCTGGTCTTCAGCCACACCAGCAGGGCGACGGCGACGATCAGCACCAGCAGCGCGGCCAGGCTTTTCTTTTGCTTGGAGCTGGGGAAACGCAAGGTCGACACCATCAGGCTGCCCACGCCCACCAGCAATAGCATCAGCAAATAGCTGTGCAGCATGGAATCGATGGGCGCCGGCCAGGCCACCACGACGGCCGCCACGCACGCGGCCCCGGCCGTGATCGGCATGCCGACGAAATACAGGGGATCCGTCCGTCCCACGTTCACATTGAAGCGCGCCAGGCGCATGGCGCCGCAGGCGACAAAGAAGAAGCTGGCCATGCCGCCAAAGCGCAGCAGCAGCGGATCGTGCACGCCCATCTGCACGAAGCCGTAGCAGTACAGCAATACGGCCGGGGCGCAGCCGAAATTCATCACGTCGGCGATGGAATCGAGCTGCACGCCGAACTGCGAGCTGGTGTTCGTCAGGCGCGCCACGTAGCCGTCGAGCGCGTCGAACACGCCGGCCAGCACCAGCAGCGCGGCCGCCAGCCGGTAATCGGCGGGGTTGCCGACACCGGCGTTATCGACGGAGATGACGATGCTGGCAAAACCGCAGGCTATCGAAAGCAAAGTCACCATGCTGGGCAAGGCGTATTTGGCGCGCTGCAGGCGCGACTTGGGCAATGTGTTCAAATTTGTGGGCAATCAAAGTAGCGGAAATGAGGCAACGCAGCGGCAAACGCTGCACTATGCTCATTCTACCCTGCGCAGCTGCGGCACCGTCTGCGCACGAGCACGCGACATATCTTGTCATTGATGCTCTACGGCACATAAAAATGCCTTAGAATCGTTTCACAGGGCAGCACGCCGGCCCCCACCGCTGCCCGCCTACCTATACAGGAGTCAACTTGATTGTCTCGTCACTGCGTTGGAAGTACTGGATACCCGCCCTGCTGAGTGCAGCCCTGCTGAGCGCCTGCGGCGGCGGCGATAACGGCGGCAAGACGTCGCTGAACACCTCGACCCAGGCCGGGCAGCTGACACAGGAGCCGGGCGCTCCCGTCCTCAGCAACAATATCGCCACCGATGGTTTCAACTGGATCAATTACCGGCGCGGCCAGATCGGCCTGGCGCCGCTGGTGCGCAATAGCCAGATCGACAACGCGGCACTCGGCCACTCCAATTATCTGAACAGCAATAATGTGGTGGTGCACAATCAAGTCAAAGGCAAGCCCGGCTTTACCGGCGAAACACTGTATGACCGCCTGACCGCGTCCGGCTATGGCGTCACTTCCGTCTGGGGCGAAGTCATCGCGGGCGTGTCGACCAATTCCGGTTTCTACATGGCGGAAAACCTGATCACGGCCGTGTATCACCGCTTCCTCATCTTTGAACCGGTCTTCAAGGAAGGCGGCGCCGGCGCGGCCGTCAACAACAGCGGCTATGCGTATTTCACCACCGACCTGGCGGGCAACAGCCGCTACGGTCCCGGCTTGCCGGCCGGCCAGATCGTCAGCTACCCGTTCGACGGACAGACCAAGGTCGCCACCAGTTTCGCCAGCAATGAAGAGGAACCCGATCCCGTACCCAACCAGGACGTGGTCGGCTACCCCATCAGCGTCCATGCGAATTTCGACGCCACCCTCAGCGTGACGACATTCACCGTGCGCCAGCGTGGCACCGGCGCGGATTTGACGGTACGCCTGCTCAGCAAGGAAACCGATGCCGTCAATACATCGCGCTCGGTAGCCGCCATCATCCCGCTGGCCCCCCTGCTGGCGGCCACCACCTATGACGTGAGTTTCATCGGCAAAGTCAATGGTGCGAGCGTCACGCGCAACTGGTCATTCACGACGCGTTAGTCTGGCAGCGTCTGCCAAGCGGACGCAGTAGCGAGGGCAACTGGATGTAAAATGATAGATATTGCGTGAATGCAATTGACAAGTTTTGGGGCCCTCTGCACACCAGGCATGATGAAACCACACGCCACTTGCGATGATGATGCCGCCCTCGCGGCATCCGACATGGTCCGTATTCTCGATGTCGAGAACGGACTGGGCCGCATCATGGGCGACCGCATCCTGTACCTGAAAATCCTGCGCCGCTTCCTGCATGACCACGGCACCACGCCGTGCCAGATCCGCGCCGAATTCGACACGGGCAACTATGCCTCCGCGCGCCTGAAGGCGCATACCTTGAAGGGCGCCGCCGGCATGATCGGTGCGCACCACGTGCACGGCCTGGCGGAAACGCTGGAATCGGCACTGCGCGCGCAAGCGCCCGACCTGGCCCGGCAGATGCTGCAGCTGGAACTGGCGCAAGATCAATTGCTGGGCGCGGTCAGCAGCATGCTGGGCACGCCGGAGGCCACCCATACGGCGGCGCAGGACGTGGCGCCCGATCCGGCCGCGCCCGCCATCCAGCTGCTGCTGGCGCGCCTGGCCAGCCACCTGCGCGAAGGCGACGGCGCAGCCATCGACATCCTGGAAAACTCGGCCAGCCTGCTGGCGGCCAGCCTGGGCGTGCACGTCTACCAGGAAGTGGCGGCTGCCGCGCATGAGTTCGACTACGACGGCGCACTGGCGGCGCTGCTGCGGCGCCGCTAATTACCGAACTCAAGGGTGGTATTGCGCCTCTTCCGCGTAAGCCATGCCACAGCTCTTGCCGCAAAAGCGGCGCACGGCGTCGAGCGGCTTGTCGCAGTACCAGCACGCGCCTTTCGGCGGCAAGGTGGCGATCAATTCCGGCATGGCGGGCAATCGTCGCGCCACGACCTCATCCCCGCATTCCACGACATCCGGCTGTTTGCTGTCCATGGCGCTTCCTTTCCTAGCGGCACTTCAAGGCCGCTCAGCAAGATTACGTCAGCGCAGTTTGAAGCCCATGACATTTCTCAACGGCGGCCACGCTTGCCCCATCGGCGCCGTGAAATTTCCAAACGACAACATTGTCACTTCACACTACAATCAGTGTTCCGTCCACTTGCGCGCCTGCCATGAAACACATCCCCCTGCTGCTCTCCTGCTTGCTGCTCTCCTGCTTGCTGCTCAGCGCCTGCGCCACGCAGGCGCCCACCGCCTACACCCTCAATTCGGGCGCCGAACGCACGCCGGAACAATTGGCGGTGGTGTTCGAACACGCCGACCTGACCTTGCGCATCGACCCGGCCAACCGCAGCATCGCCGGCGACGCGCGCCTGACCTTCCTGGCGACGCAGCCGATCTCGCGCTTCGCGCTGGACCTGGACCGCAGCCTGCCCGTCGATGCCATCGAAATCGACGGCAAGGCGCTGCGGCCGCAAGACTACGCCAACCCGGACGGGCGCCTGAGCATGACCTTGCCGGCCACCCTCGCGGCCGGCGCGCGCACCACCATCCGCGTCGTCTACCACGGCGTGCCGCACGTTGCCGTGAAAGCGCCGTGGGATGGCGGCATGGTGTGGTCGAGCACGGCCGATGGCGCGCCGTGGATCGCCAGCGCCGTGCAAGGCGAAGGCTGCGACCTGTTCTGGCCCTGCATCGACCACCCGATGGGCAAGGCCCAGCTGATCGACCAGCACATCCAGGTGCCGGCGCCGCTGGTGGCGGCCAGCAACGGCGTCGCGCTTGGCATGGATGAGGCCGACGGCTGGCGCACCTGGCACTGGCGCGCCAAGCACCCGAGCACCTATGGCATCGCCCTCAACGTGGCGCCCTACCGCAGCCTGCAGGGCGAGTACGCTAGCCGCTACGGCAACCGCATCCCCCTGCAATTCTGGTATCTGCCGGAAAGCAAAGCCAAGGCGGGCGCCCTGTTCGCGGAATTGCCGCCCATGCTAGATTTTTTTGAAAGCGTCATCGGCCCCTACCCGTTTGGCGATGAAAAGGTCGGCATCGCCGAAACGCCGCACAAGGGCATGGAACACCAGACCATCAATGCCTATGGCAACAAATTCGCCAAGACCAGCTATGGCTACGACGAACTGCTGCAGCATGAATTTGCGCACGAATGGTTCGGCAACCAGCTCACCAACAGCAACTGGGACGACATGTGGCTGCACGAAGGTTTCGGCACCTACATGCAACCGCTGTACATGCAATATCTGCGGGGAGAGCAGGAATATTTTGCTGCGTTACAGCAAATGCGCGCCGGCATCGCCAACAAGGCGCCCATGGTGTCGGGCAAGCCGAAAAGCGAGGAAGAAGTCTACGACGAGAAAAAAGGAGGGCCCGGCGGCGACATCTATGCCAAAGGCGCGCTGGTGCTGCACACCTTGCGCGGCCTGATCGGCGACGACGCCTTCTTCCGCGCCGTGCGCCTGCTCGTCTACGGCACGGAACAGCCGCAGCCGCAGCCGGGCCAGTTCCAGCCCCGCTATGGCAGCACGCAGGAATTCATGGCCATCGTCAACAAAGTCACGGGCAGCAATTACGACTGGTTCTTCCAGACCTATCTGTACCAGGCCGCGCTGCCGGAGCTGTCCGCCGTGCGGGACGGCGACACCTTGCGCCTGCTGTGGAAGACGCCTGCCGACCTCGCCTTCCTGATGCCGGTGGAAGTGCGTATCGGCAAGGAAATCCATACCGTTTCCATGGCGCTGGGCTTTGGCGAACTACCCCTGCCGGCTGGCGCCACGTACACGCTCGACCCGCGCTCGCGCGTGCTGCGGCGGGCCGAGCATATCGAAGCCTTCCAGACATTCAGGGAAGAGCAAGCCAAGCGCAAGAAGAGCTGAGCCGCCGCAACACAGGGCAGCCGTTATTTCCGGAAACTGCGCACCGCGTCATTGGCATTGTCGGCAATGACTTTTTCCAGCTTCGGCTGTCCCGCATACTTGGCGGACAGCCGTTTCCACTGCCGCTGCGCCTGGCCGCAAAAAGCGGCCACGGCTTGCGTGATCTCGCGCTGGCGCGCCTTGTCGTTGTCATCCCACTCGCCGGCAAAGTGTTCGCACATTTGCGCATGATCAATGAACTGCACCACGTCGCGCGGCAGCTTTTCCTCTGCCTGAGCCAGCAAGGGCAGGCAGCACAGTACGGCAGCGATCAACATTTTCATCGTGTGCCCTTACTTGCCGATGCAGAAACGGCTGAAAATCACGCCCAGCAGATCGTCAGGCGAAAACTCGCCCGTGATGCTCGACAGCTGCACTTGCGCCAGGCGCAGTTCTTCCGCAAACAGGTCCAGCGACTGGTCGTCCTGCGCCGCGTGTTCGGCGGCGATGTCCAGATGCTTGCCGGCCGATTTGAGCGCAATCAAATGGCGTTCGCGCGCCAGGTACAGCGATTCGCCCGTCTGCTGCCAGCCGGCGATGCGCAGCAGCTCGGCGCGCAGCAAGTCGATGCCGATGTGCTCGTGCGCGGACAGATACACGTGGGTGGCGTCGGGCAGGCTGTCGACGCTGGGCTTGTGGCCCGACAGATCGATCTTGTTCCACACGCGCACCACCGGCACGCCCTCGGGGAAGGCGGCGACGATGGTTTCATCGGCCAAGGTCGGGCCATGATCTGCGTCAAGCAAGTGCAGGATCACGTCGGCCTTGCCGATCTCGCCCCAGGTGCGTTCGATGCCGATGCGCTCGACGGCGTCGATGGTGTCGCCCGCGCTGCGGATGCCGGCCGTGTCGATGATGTTGAGCGGAATGCCTTCGATCTGGATGGTTTCGCTGACCTTGTCGCGCGTGGTGCCGGCGATCGGCGTGACGATCGCCACGTCGGCGCCCGCCAGCGCGTTCAGCAAGGATGACTTGCCCACGTTGGGCTGGCCCGCCAGCACGACATTGAGACCTTCGCGCAGCAGCGCGCCCTGCGCCGCCTGCGCAAACACTTTATGCAATGCTTCGATGACGGCCTTCAACTGGCCGCGCGCATTCGATTTTTCCAGGAAGTCGATCTCTTCTTCCGGGAAATCCAGGGTCGCCTCGACCAGCATGCGCAATCCCGTCACCTGTTCGACCAGCGCGTGGATGGTGTTCGAAAACGCGCCCGACAGCGATTGCGAAGCGGACTTGGCGGCAGCTTCCGTGGAGGCATCGATCAGGTCGGCCACGGCTTCGGCTTGCGCCAGATCAAGCTTGTCATTCAAAAACGCGCGGCGCGTGAATTCGCCCGGCTCGGCCAGGCGCAAGCCGCTGTCCTTACCCGCTTCCAGCACGCGCGCCAGCAGCAACTGCAGCACCACGGGGCCGCCGTGGCCCTGCAATTCCAGCACGTCTTCGCCCGTGTACGAGTGCGGGCCCTTGAAATGGATGGCGATGCCCTGATCGATGATGGCGCCGTCGCTTTCCGTAAATGGCAGGTAGGTGGCGTGGCGCGGTTTCAGCGCCTGCGCGCCGAACAGGGCCGTCATTAACGGAGCGAGGTTTTTGCCGGAGGCGCGTACCACGCCGATGCCGCCGCGCCCGGGAGCGGTGGCGATGGCGGCGATAGGGGAAGAGTCGAGTTTCATGGGGATATTGTAGATTATTCGGGGAAGGCTGCGGGAGCCGCGCTATGTTCAGCGACAAACCGAGTGCACATGAAGGGGGTCAGTGGAAAACCGGCAAAACCCACTTTTTTGACATCGTAGCCACTGGGTAGGATGTCAAAAAAAAGCCCGCGCGAGGCGGGCTTTCTGTTCGCTGGCCGGACTTACTTGACGGCAGGCGCGTATTTCTTGGTGATCACCCATTGCTGGCCGATCGACAGGACGTTGTTGACGACCCAGTAGAGTACCAAGCCCGACGGGAAGAAGAAGAACATCACCGAGAATGCCAGTGGCATGAACAGCATCATCTTCGCTTGCATCGGATCGGCCGGAGCCGGGTTCAGCTTGGTCGTGATGAACATCGAGATCGCGTACAGCACGGGCAGGATGCACCATGGGTCATGCTGGGCCAGGTCGGTGATCCAGCCGATCCATGGCGCGCCGCGGATTTCCACGGACGCGTTCAAGACCCAGTACAGGGCGATAAAAACGGGCATCTGGATCAGGATCGGCAGGCAGCCGCCCAGCGGATTGATCTTTTCCGTCTTGTACAGCTCCATCGTGGCCTGGTTCATCTTTTGCGGATCGCCCTTGAAGCGTTCGCGGATCGCTTGCATCTTCGGCGTGACCAGTTTCATCTTCGCCATGCTGCGGTAGCCGGCGGCCGACAGCGGGAAGAACAGCAGCTTGATCAGGATCGTGAAGGCGATGATGGTCCAGCCCCAGTTGCCCAGCACGCTGTGGATCTGTTCCATGACCCAGAACATCGGCTTGGCGATGATGGTCAGCCAGCCATAATCCTTGACCAGTTCCAGGCCAGGCGAGACGTTTTCCAGCAGGTGCGCGATTTGCGGACCCGAGTACAGCTTGCTGTCCATGCTGGCCGAGGCGCCTGGCGCCAGGGTAGGCAGGGGCAGCACGTTGCCGATGGCGTACAGGTTGGGGCCGACCTTCTTCGTGAAGATGTCGCGCTTAGCGTTCTCAGGCGGAACGAAAGCGGACACGAAGAAGTGTTGCGAAATCGCAAACCAGCCGCCATTCGCCGTCGCCGGGTGCAGGCCCTTCATGGCATTGTCGTTGCCCTTCTTCTCGTCTTCCAAGGCCGCTTTTTCGATTTTCTCGAACGTCAGCTTCTGGTACTTGTCTTGCGGCGTGTACAGGGTCGGGCCCGTGAAGCTGCTGTTGAAGAAGGAGTCGCCGACCGGCTTGTTGCCGTCATGCGTCAGTTGCAGATACAACTGCGGCGTGACAGGGGCCGCGCCCACGTTGGACACGTCATGGCGCACGTCGATGACGTAGTCGCCGCGCTTGAAGGTAAACGTCTTGGTCAGCTTGACGCCGCCTTCGACCGCTTCCATCACCAGTTGAATTTGCTTGCCATCAGCCAGGGTACGCACGCCAGGCTGCACGGTGAAACCGCTTGCATGGGTAGGGAAGGGACCGCCGACCAGGCCCGATTGCGCCAGGTAGGTGTGGTTCGCGCCTTCGTCGAACAGTACTTCGTTTTGCTTGCCGTCGTCCGGCTGGCATACCTTGAACAGGCCGAAGCAGCCGCCAAACCAGCCCGGATTACCCGCGCCCTTGAATTTCAGCAATTCCAGACGCTTGACCTGGCCGCCCAGGGTGTCGATATCGACCTTGATGACGTCGGTGGTGATGGTAATCACTTCGCGCTTGAACGCGGCGGGATCGACAGCGTCACCCGGCAGGGCTGGCACGCCTGCCGCGGCTGGCAAGGCAGCCGTCTTGGCAGGGGTCGCAGGCGCCTTGGCGGTTTGTTCCGTGTTCGCGGAGAACATCGACGGCTTGCCGTTCGAGATCATCCATTCGTTCCAGAGAATTACCAGCGAGACGGAAAACACGATCCACAGGATGGTACGTTTATTGATATCCATTAGGGTATTTGTCAGGAGTGGTTGCAACCGCAAGCGGTCGTTGAAGATTGTTTGCAATCGGCCGGCGGCACCGGGTCGACGCCCCCTTCATTCCAGGGGTGGCAACGGCACAGGCGCTTGGCAGCCAGCAGGCTGCCCTTGGCAGTACCGTGCACGCGCAGCGCTTCCATCGCGTAATGCGAACAGCTCGGATAGAAACGGCAATTCTGTCCCAGCATGGGGCTGATCAGCAACTGATAAGCGCGCAGCAGGAACAGCAGCAGGGTTTTCATGGCGCGGATGGTGGTGGCGCAGCAACAGAACGGGCCTGGGCGGCGATTTGCGCCGCGAACAGGCGGCTCAATTCCTCGCGCAGCTCGGCTTTGAGCTGCGTCGTGGTGGCCGGGCCATCCTTGCTGTTGACGGCGCGCGACAAACGCACCACGCAGTCGACCGGCGGCATCGCGCTGTTGCGAAACAGCTCGCGCGTGACGCGCTTGATCGTGTTGCGGGTCGCCGCGCGCGGCGCGAAACGCTTGGCCACAACGACGCCCAGCCGCGCATGCGGCAATTGATTGTGTCGGGTGTACAGCACAAAATGCGCTGTTTTTTGCGAAGGGCGCAAACGAAAAACGGATGAAAATTCATCCGTTTTAACGATACGCCGAACGCGCGCGAAGTCGTGTGAACCTTCGCGTTGATTGCCGACTGGAGTACAGCTAGCCACGCGATCAGCTGTCAACGACAAGCCTAGACGGCCAGACGTTTGCGGCCCTTTGCGCGACGTGCGTTGAGCACATCACGGCCACCACGGGTAGCCATACGAGCGCGGAAGCCGTGCGTACGCTTGCGGCGAACGACGGAAGGTTGGTAAGTACGTTTCATGTTGGTCTCGCTAAAAACAAAAAAAATGCAAAATCGGGTCTGACGTCCCGTCAGTTTTTGGTGCCAATGACAATCGCGCACTTATGCCAAGGCACAAGCTGGCCAATCTCATCGCCCGCTTAATCCACGCTTAGTCCATATTGTCGTTCCAAATGAATAAACACGGAATACGGGCGGGGAACCCTGAATTATTCAGCATATGCCCCCCTCTTGTCAAGGATTGCCGTGATCGCCCGGAAATTTGCGCGCCGGCCCCCATCTGCCGGCAAGGCCCCGCCACAGGCCGCGCCAGCACTGCCTGTGACGGGATAACCGGGGGATAAGTCGCCTCTTATGCACACGGTGCCCCACCCCGCCACACAAAAATAACAGCCGTGCCTGTGGATAACTTTCGCAGTCGGGAGTAGAATAGCGCGTTACGTGTGGCGAGCCCTCGCGCGACGCCGGCCTTGCAACACGGTGAACGCAGGGCAGAATCGATACGCCCTCCCACACCTTTTCACATAGACATACATGGATAATTTCTGGCAGGCCTGTTCCGCGCAGTTGGAACTGGAGCTGACACCGCAACAATTCAGTGCGTGGATCAAACCGCTTATCCCTCTCGATTACGAAGAGGGCAAGCTGCGCATTGCTGCGCCCAATCGCTTCAAGCTCGATTGGGTCAAGACCCAGTTCGCCAGCCGCATCACTGCCCTGGCCATTCAGTACTTCGAAGCGCCGACGGAAGTGCAGTTCGTGCTCGACCCGCGCCTGGCCTTGCCGAAGAAACCCGTCACCGCCAGCACCCCGGCCAGCGATCCGAATGGCGGCGCGCCCAGCGCGCGCGCCGCGGAGCCGCAGCCGAGCGTGCCGGAACTGAGCATCGGCGCCGCGCCGCGCCGCGAGCAGAGCCGCATCAACACCGACCTGACCTTCGACAGCTTCGTGACGGGTAAGGCCAACCAGCTGGCGCGCGCCGCCGCCATCCAGGTGGCGAACAATCCGGGCGTGTCGTACAACCCGCTGTTCTTCTACGGCGGCGTCGGCCTGGGTAAGACCCACTTGATCCACGCCATCGGCAACCAGGTGATGGCCGACAATCCGGGCGCGAAGATCCGCTACATCCACGCAGAACAGTACGTTCGCGACGTAGTGACCGCTTACCAGCGCAAGGGTTTCGACGACTTCAAGCATTACTATCACTCGCTCGACATGCTGCTGATCGATGATATTCAATTCTTTGGCGGCAAGAGCCGCACGCAGGAAGAGTTCTTCTATGCCTTCGAGGCATTAATTGCCGCAAAGAAACAGATCATCATCACCTCGGATACGTATCCGAAGGAAATCACGGGCATGGACGACCGCCTGATCTCGCGCTTCGACTCGGGCCTGACGGTGGCCATCGAACCGCCGGAACTGGAAATGCGCGTGGCGATTCTGTTGAAAAAAGCCAAGCAGGAAGGCGTGACCTTCTCCGACGACGTGGCGTTCTTTGTCGCCAAGCACTTGCGTTCGAACGTGCGCGAGCTGGAAGGCGCGCTGCGCAAGATCCTCGCGTATTCGCGTTTCCATGGCAAAGATATCACCATCGATATCGTCAAGGAAGCGCTGAAGGACTTGCTGTCGGTGCAGAATCGCCAGATTTCCGTGGAAAACATCCAGAAAACGGTGGCCGACTTCTTCAATATCAAGGTTGCCGACATGTATTCGAAGCGCCGCCCCGCGAATATCGCCCGGCCGCGCCAGATCGCCATGTACCTGGCCAAGGAATTGACACAGAAGAGCCTGCCGGAAATCGGCGAGCTGTTCGGCGGCCGCGACCACACCACGGTGCTGCATGCCGTGCGCAAGATCGCGCTGGACCGCACCAAGAACCCGGAATGCAACCATGAATTGCATGTGCTGGAACAAACGTTAAAAGGCTAAGCGCCGCTTGGGCAAGGCTGGCTCAAAACGTGCTTTACCCTTATTATCTGGGAGAGCGCCGCAGCCGGCCTGCCGGGGCTCCCCTTGCAATGATTGTTAAATTACTACGTTAAACTTCATACCTATACATTGAGGATAAATATGCAATTGGTCAAAACCACCCGAGATACCCTTCTCCGGCCACTGCAGATCGTGAGCGGTATTGTCGAGCGTCGGCACACTATGCCGATTCTGGCCAATATCCTCATCCGCAAAGACGGTGAAAATGTCTCCTTCCTGTCGACCGACACCGAAGTGCAGATCACCACGCACGCGGAAATCGGTTCCGGCGCGGACGTCACCGGCACCACCGTGGCCGCGCGCAAGCTGCTGGACATCCTGCGCGCCCTGCCCGAATCGGGCGACGTCACGATGACCCTGCTGAACAAGCGCCTGACCGTGCAAACGGGCAAGTCGCGCTTCGCCCTGCAAACCTTGGCGGCGGAAGAGTTTCCAACCGTGCAACAAGCGGAAAGCTACAACGCGTCCGTCACCCTGCCCCAGAAAACCTTGAAGCACCTGTTCAACATGGTGCATTTCTCGATGGCGCAGCAAGACATCCGCTACTACCTGAACGGCTTGCTGCTGGTTCTGGATGGCAATAATGTCATCGCCGTGGCCACCGACGGTCACCGCCTGGCGTTTTGCCAGGTGGCTACCGAGCAGACGTTTGCGCGCCAGGAAGTGATTATTCCGCGCAAGACCATCATCGAACTGCAGCGCCTGCTGGAAGAGAACGATGAGCCGGTGCAGCTGGACATCGCCGCCAACCAGGTGAAACTGACCTTTGCCGACATCGAGCTGATCTCGAAGCTGGTGGAAGGCAAGTTCCCCGACTACACGCGCGTGATTCCTAAAGGCTACAAAAACGACTTCACCATCGGCCGTGATGAACTGCTGCGCTCGCTGCAACGTGCCGCCATCATGACCAGCGACAAGTTCAAGGGCGTGCGCTGCATCATCACCCCGGGCAGCATGAAGATCAGCTCGACCAATGCGGACCAGGAAGAAGCCGTCGAAGAGCTGGAAATCGACTACGGCGGCGATTCCGTCGACATCGGCTTCAACGTGACGTATCTGCTGGACGTGCTGAACAACCTGAAATGCGAATACGTCAACATCGCGCTGGGCGACTCGAACTCGTCCGCCCTGATTTCCATCCCTGACAACGCGGACTTCAAGTACGTTGTCATGCCGATGCGCATTTAAGCGTAACCCAATGCAAAACTGGGGTCTGATCCGACAGGGTCAGGCCCCGCAATCAGCAATCGTTATTTGAGAAAGCAGTCCATGTCCGAGAATCCACAAGACACCCCGATCCAGGCCAAAACGGAAGAATACGGCGCCGCCTCCATCCAGATCCTGGAAGGCCTGGAAGCCGTACGCAAACGCCCGGGCATGTACATTGGCGACACCTCGGACGGCACCGGCTTGCACCATCTGGTATTCGAAGTGCTGGACAACTCGATCGATGAATCGCTGGCCGGCCACTGTACGGAAATCCACGTCACCATCCACAGCGACAATTCCATCTCGATCACCGACAATGGCCGCGGCGTGCCGACCGGCCTGAAAATGGACGACAAGCACGATCCGAAGCGTTCGGCGGCAGAAATCGTCATGACCGAACTGCACGCGGGCGGCAAGTTCGACCAGAACTCCTACAAAGTATCGGGCGGTTTGCACGGCGTGGGTGTGTCCTGCGTCAATGGTCTGTCGAAATTGCTGAAACTGACCATCCGCCGCGACGGCAAAGTGCATCACATGGAATTCGTGCGCGGCGTGCCGCAGGACCGCCAGATCGTCATGGTGGGCGACATCGCCACCTCGCCGATCAAGGTCATCGGCGAAACGGACAAGCGCGGCACCGACGTGCATTTCTGGGCCGACGAGGAAATCTTCACGCACGTGGAATTCCACTACGAAATCCTGGCCAAGCGCATCCGCGAACTGTCCTTCCTGAACAATGGCGTCAACATCAAGTTGTCGGACCAGCGCACGGGCAAGGAAGAAGTCTTCGCCTTCGAAGGCGGCACGCGCGGCTTCGTCGAATACATCAACAAGGCCAAATCGGTCTTGCACCCGACCATTTTCCAGGCCACGGGCGAGCGCATGTCGGACCAGAACACGAATATCTCGGTCGACGTGTCGATGCAGTGGAACGATGCCTACAATGAACAGGTGCTGTGCTTCACGAATAACATCCCGCAACGCGACGGCGGCACCCACCTGACGGGCTTGCGTGCGGCGATGACGCGCGTGATCAACAAATACATCGATGAACACGAGTTCGCCAAAAAGGCGAAAGTGGAAATCAACGGCGACGACATGCGCGAAGGCTTGACCTGCGTCTTGTCCGTGAAAGTGCCGGAACCGAAATTCTCGTCGCAGACGAAAGACAAGCTGGTGTCGTCGGAAGTGCGCGGCCCCGTCGAAGAGATCGTCGCCAAGACGCTGGCTGATTACCTGCAAGAAAAACCAAACGACGCCAAGATCATTTGCGGCAAGATCGTCGAAGCGGCGCGCGCCCGTGAAGCGGCTCGCAAGGCCCGCGATTTGACGCGCCGCAAAGGCATCATGGACGGCCTGGGCCTGTCGGCCAAGCTGGCCGACTGCCAGGAAAAAGACCCCGCCCTGTGCGAACTGTACATCGTCGAGGGTGACTCGGCAGGTGGCTCGGCAAAACAAGGGCGCGACCGCAAATTCCAGGCGATCCTGCCGCTGCGCGGTAAAGTCTTGAACGTGGAAAAAGCCCGTTTCGAAAAAATGCTGTCGTCGGAGCAGATCACCACCCTGATCGCCACGCTCGGCACCTCGATCGGACCGGACGAATTCAACGTCGAGAAACTGCGCTACCACCGCATCATCATCATGACCGATGCGGACGTCGACGGCGCCCACATCCGTACCCTGCTGCTGACCCTGTTCTACCGCCAGATGCCGCAACTGGTCGAGCGCGGCCACATCTACATCGCGCAACCGCCCCTGTACAAAGTGAAAGCGGGCCGCGACGAGCGCTATCTGAAAGATGACGCCGAGGAAGCGAGCTACATGATGACCGTGGCGCTGAACACGGCCGTGCTGGTGCCGCGCGAAGGCGCGGAAGGCATTTCCGGCGAAACGCTGACGGAACTGGTGCGCAAGTTCAACCTGTCGAACACCATCATGACGCGTTTGACGCGCGTCATCGACCGCGCCGCCCTGACGGCCATCATGACGGGCGTGCAGCTGGACCTGTCGACCCTGGACCTGGCGGAAACCTCCGCCCTGGCCCTGCAGACGGCCATCAACGACAGCGCCGTGCGCGTGCATGTGCGTTCCGACGACTTGTCGGAAAAACACAAGCTGCACATCGAGCGCATGTACCACGGCAACGTCAAAGTGACGGCCATCGACGCCGACTTCGTGCAAGGCCCGGACTACGCCGTGCTGAGCAGCGGCGCCGCCACCTTCGAAGGCTTGATCGGCGAAGGCGCGTTTGTCCGCCGCGGCGAAGGCGAGCGCATCAAGGAAATCGCCGTGGTCGACTTCCACCAGGCCATGCAATGGCTGCGCGACGAAGCCGAACGCACCGTCTCGAAACAGCGCTACAAAGGTCTGGGCGAAATGAACCCGGATCAACTGTGGGAAACGACGATGGACCCGACCGTGCGCCGCCTGCTGAAAGTGCAGATCGAAGACGCCATTGCGGCGGATCAAATCTTCACCACCTTGATGGGCGACGACGTGGAACCGCGCCGCGCCTTCATCGAAAACAACGCGCTGCGCGCAGGCAATATCGACGTGTAAGCCAGCTTCCCTGGTTTGCGTGACTGCCAAGGCGGCCCTCTTCAGGGCCGCTTTTTTATGCCTGCCAGAATCCTGCCGCCCTATTGACATACTTGCTTTAAGCAAGCAATAATCTGCCATAAGCAAGCAAATGGAGGTATCACATGCAGGCGGATCAACTCGGCGAACGCACGGAGATCGTGCGTCGTTTCAACCGTTTCTATACGCGCCAGATTGGCGTGCTGCATGAACACTTGCTGGACAGCGCATTCTCTCTGACAGAAGTGCGCATCCTGTATGAATTGGCGCACCGGGAGCAGCTGACCAGCGCGGACCTGTGCCGCGAACTGGGCTTGAACGCTGGCTATCTGAGCCGGGTCATTGCCGGGTTCGAAAAGGAGGGGCTGATCGCCAAGACGCGCTCGCCCACGGATGCGCGCGCGGCGCAATTGCAGCTGACCGAGCAGGGACAGCGCACCCTCGCCCCCCTGGTCGACGCCTCGCGGCGCGAAGTGGCCGCCATGCTGGAACGTCTGCCGTCGACGGCGCAGCAGGAGCTGGTCGCTGCCATGGAGCAAATCCAGGGTTTGCTGGGGGAACCATCGCCCAGCTATCTCCTGCGTAATCCGCAGCCGGGCGACATGGGCTGGATCATCCATCGGCAAGCCGTGCTGTATGCGCAGGAATATGGCTGGAACAACGAGTACGAGGCGCTCGTCGCCGACATCCTCGCCAAGTTCGTGCGGGAATTCGACCCGGCCCGTGAGCGCTGCTGGATCGCCGAGAAGGACGGCAAGGTGATCGGTTCGGTCATCATCGTGCGCCAGGACGACACGACGGCCAAGCTGCGCCTGCTGTATGTCGATCCCAGCGCGCGCGGCCTGGGCATCGGCAGCCGCCTGGTCGACGAGTGCCTGCGCTTCAGCCGCAAGGTCGGCTATACGAAAATGGTATTGTGGACCAACAGCATCCTCACCGATGCGCGCCGCATCTACGACAAGGCCGGCTTCCAGCTGGTCGAGGAAGAGGCGCATCACAGCTTTGGCAAGGACTTGATCGGCCAGGTGCTGGCGCGCGACCTGTGACCACCCGCGCTGCCGCACCGCCACATGCTACTGTGGCGGCGGCAGGACAGTGTCAGCCGTTTTCCTCGCCACTCTCCCCACTGCCCCCAAGAAACCAGTACACTAGTTCCTGAGCGCAACTAATTTTGTACGCGCGCCATGCCGCCTGCCGTTGCCGGGAGGCGTCCCTGCCGCAAGGCGTGTTGTCTGCCTGGACAAATGCAATGTTCACTTCGCGCAGCCTGTCTCCTGCCTTCTATTACCTGTTCTTTTCAGGAGAACGGGAGCAGCAGCAGCGCTTTTTCAAGGAACTGCATTTCATTTCGATAGCCATCCTGACGTTTGGCCTGGCTTGCTGGCTGGTCACGTTCAGCCTGACCTTGCCGCGCGCTTCGCTCGATCATGCGCAGGCGGCGCTGGGCTTGACGGGCATGCTGGTCGGGCTGCTGCTGACCGTGTATGCGAAGTCCTTGCAAGCCATCATCGCCAGCGGCACCATCAGCGTGCTGTTCATCGCTTTCAGCTTTCGCGTGCTGATGCTGGGCACGGAAGATCCCGCTTTCTGGGTCTTGCCGCTGGGCGTGATGATCACGCTGACGACGGCGCCCATCTTCAGCGGCATCGCGTATTACCTGGGCGTATCGCTGTGCGTGTGGGCCATCCTGGGGCTGGGGCAATTTCCCGTGCATGCGGGCCAGGCCGACCAGCATTGGCCCGTGCTGGCCGTCACCATCAGCGTGATCATCGGCCTGGCGCTGAATATCTATTTTCTCGTCTTGCGCATCAACAACTACCGCGCCCAGCGCGAGCTGGCGACGATGGCCTACAAGGATGGCTTGACCGGGCTCAACAACCGACGCATGTTTACGCAAAGCGCCCGCACCTTGCAGCGCACGGCGCATACGCCCGCGTATTTCCTGATGATCGACATCGACGACTTCAAGCAAATCAACGACGTGTACGGGCATGACGTGGGCGACGAGGTGCTGAAAAAGATCGCCGAGGTGATCGGTGAACTGTCGGGCGAGCACCTGTGCGGCCGCCTGGGCGGCGAGGAGTTTGCCGTCATTTATCTGGGTGAAAAGAACGCCGCCTGCGCCTTTGCCGCGCAGCTGGTCGACAGCGTCGAGGCGGCTTTCGTGCCGGAACGCAAGGTCTCCGTCAGCATCGGCATGGCCGAACTGATCAAGGAAGCGGACTTGTCGCACAGCTACCGGCGCGCCGATGAATCCTTGTACCAGGCCAAGAAAAGCGGCAAGAACCGCTACGTGCTCAACGCCGCCTGAACGCCACCGTCCGGCGCCGCATCGAGCAGCGCCAGCAAGGTTTGCGGCGCAATCTTCCAGGGATCGCGCCGCTCGGGGTCCACCTCATACCAGCTATCTTGAGCTCCGATCTTGAGGATGGTCAAGGGGATATCCTTGCTCTCGAAGAAAGCCAGCATGCGGCGGATCAAACGGCTCACCTTGGCGTGCTCGTCCGTATACAAGGAGCCGGTATAGAAACAGCCCTTCTCTCCCATGCGCAACATCCTGGCCGTGCCGAGGCGCGAGCGGCCCAGATATTTGTGCAGGAACTCGGTCACTGCCTCATCGTCGACGGGAATACTGCAGGAAATAGTGATCTGGGCCATGACAACGGGGGACAGTGATTCAATAGCCAAGCTTAGCAGAAAGAGATTCATTCATGAAATGCTAAGATCGCGGCCCGCGCATGCCGGCAAGCCCTCCGGCATGGCGTCTCGACAAGGATAGTCATTGAATACCCCAGGAAAAATCACTGTTCGCATGCTGTCGCTGTGCGCCGCCCTGTGCCTGCCGCTTGCCAGCATGGCACAAGCCACTCCTGCCGAGGATGCCGCCTTCGTGGCCGCCACCGTGCCCGTGCCGTCGCCACCGTTGCGCCTGAGCGCGCATCCCGAAATCCGCGCCGACGTCTTGAAACTGCTCGGCTACGCGCGCGGCAGTTATACGCAGGGCAACACCCTGATCGCGCGTCAGGTGCTCGACAGCATGCAGTCGCTCGACGACATCACGCGCACCATGCTGCCCGACGGGCGCTCCGTGCTGGCCTCCATCGATGCCAGCACGCACGGTGCATGGCGCGCCGCCATGCTGTTCGACCCGCAACGCAAGCTGCTGGCCCTGGGCCTCGTCAACGGCCATTGCCGAGCAGCCATCGGCGACGCCGCTCCCGCCTGCCTGCCGTCCACGCACGCCGTGCTGACGGTGTTCCTGCCGCCGGGCGCAGAGGACGAGATGGCCGCGCCGCTGCTCGTGTGGGCGCGGCAACTGCCGGCCATGCTGGCAAAGGCCGCGCCGGAACGGCGGCAAAGCATTGCTGCGGTGGAATACATCACCACCCGCCCCGGCCAGCCCGGCTGGGAAGCGCGCGACGTGCCGCCCGGCTTTCCCGCCAGCTTGCGGCACCTGCTGCTGCCGAATGCGGAATTGAGCAGCAGTTCCAGCGGCGGCAAGCTCATCGCGCCGGCGGGCCTGGCCGGTTCGCCCATGCGCACACAAGCGGCCGAGGCTGGCGACGAGCCCATGCCCGACGCCAGTATCACCCTGCGCAGCTATGCCGATTTCCACTGGGTGCTCAACACCTACGCCACGCTGGCCAAGGGCGCGCAAGTGAAGGGCCATGACGACAAGGTCGTGTTCACGGGCAGCGATGCGAGCGGCCGCTATACGGTGACCCTGCGCGAACCCGACAAGGACGACGGCGTCTTCATCACCGTCGCCAGCTGGCGGGAAAAATAGGCCTGAGGGGAGTCCAGACAGGGAAAAGCATTGCCATTACGCACAAGAGCATGGCATTTTGGCATTTTGCGGTATGATTTCCGGCCGTGCGGCGCGGCCCGATCCCTGCCTTGCCCACCCTGCCCTTCAAGCCAGTCACGCTTGCGTCGCATCCTGCCCTAAGGAATTCATATGTTCGGTTTTAACTTGCGCGTTGCCAAGATGGTGTGGACGGCTTTCCTCATCGCCTTCCTGCTCTTTCTCACCTACAAGGTCTCGTCGACCCTGATCGTCGTGGTCTTTGCCATTTTCTTCAGCTACCTCGTGTATCCGCTGATCGGCCTGCTGGAACGCCATGGCCCGAAGCGCTTGCCGCGCACGGCTGCCATCGGCATCGTCTTCCTCGTGGTGATCTTGCTGGTGGCAATACTGGGCTCCATCTTCGGTGCCCGCATCGAGGAAGAAGCCAGCAAACTCAGCGCGCAATTGCCGACCCTGCTCAAGGGCAATAATTTTGCCGAGCGGATTCCTTTGCCGGAATTCATGGAACCGTTGCGCGCGCGCCTGCTGTCGTTCATGCAGACGCAGCTGAGCAGCGGTACGGGACAAGCCATGCCGCTGGCGAAGGAACTGGGCTTGACCGTCATGCATGCGGCCAGCAACCTGATCTATCTGGTGCTGGTGCCCGTGCTGAGCTTTTTGCTGATCAAGGAAGGGCCGGACATGCGCGACGGCTTGCTGTCCCTGCTGAACCGTCCCAACAAGAAGCTGTGGGGTGCCATCATCGACGACCTCGACATCTTGCTGTCGCGCTATGTGCGCGCCCTGCTGCTGCTGTCGATCGCCACTTTTGTGTCCTACAGCATCGCCTTTTCCCTGATGGGCGTGCCGTACAGCCTGCTGCTGGCCGGTGCGGCCGCCTTGCTGGAATTCATTCCGTTTGCCGGCCCGCTGGCGGCCGCCGTCATCGCCGTGGTCGTGGCCGGTTTCAGCGGTTTCGAGCACGTGTTCTGGCTGATCGGCTTTATCGCCGCCTACCGCTTGTTCCAGGATTACGTGGTCAACCCGTACTTGATGAGCGAAGGCGTGGAAGTGAGCCCGCTGATGGTGATCGTCGGCTTGCTGGCCGGCGACCAGCTGGGGGGCGTGGTGGGCATCTTCCTGTCCGTGCCCGTGATGGCGGCCATCAAGATCGTCTTCGTGCGCGCCCGCGCGGCGCTGCAAGCGCGCCATGATGCACTGGAGAAAGCGGAACAGGCGGCAGAGGAAGCGCGCGCCCAGGCCTTGGCCGAGGCGGCGCGCTTGCAGGAACAGGGCAGCAAAGTTGCCCTGGAAGCGCAGTAACGCAAGCAGTAACTTAGAACTCTTCCCACTCGCCGCTGTTGTCCGCTGCAGGCTTGGCCGGACGCGGTTTGGCGGCGGCGGCAGGGGCAGCAGCGGCACCGGCCGGCGCCAGGCGCAGCGCCGGGCGTTTCAAGGCCGTGCTGGCAGCGGCCACGACAGGCTTGCGCAAGGCAGGCTTGGCCGCTGCCGGACCGCTATGGTTGGCGTCGAGCTTGAAAATGCTGACCATTTCGGCCAGCGCCGCCGCCTGCTCCTGCATCGATTCCGAGGCCGCCGCCGCTTCTTCCACCAGCGCCGCATTCTGTTGCGTCACGGTATCCATTTCCGCCACGGCTTGATTGATCTGGCCAATGCCCAGTTCCTGCTCGCGGCCGGCGGCGCTGATTTCGCCCATGATGTCCGTCACGCGGCGGATGCTGGAGACGATTTCATCCATCGTCGTGCCCGTCTGGCTGACGAGCGCGCTGCCGGCGCCCACGTTCTGCACCGACGCTTCGATAAGCACTTTAATATCCTTGGCGGCGCTGGCCGAGCGGTGCGCCAGGTTGCGCACTTCCGTGGCGACGACGGCAAAGCCACGGCCTTGCTCGCCGGCACGGGCCGCTTCCACGGCCGCGTTCAGGGCCAGGATATTCGTCTGGAAGGCGATGCCATCGATCACGCCGATGATGTCGGCGATCTTTTTCGACGATTCGCTGATGGTGCCCATGGTATCGACCACTTGCGCCACCAGTGCGCCACCCTTGACGGCCACGTCCGATGCGGAGACGGCCAGCTGGTTCGCCTGGCGCGCATTGTCGGAATTCTGCTTGACGGTCGAAGTCAGCTCTTCCAGCGAGGACGCAGTTTCTTCCAGACTCGACGCTTGCTGCTCCGTGCGGCTCGACAGATCCAGGTTGCCCGAGGCGATTTCATTGCTGGCCGTGGCGATGGCGCCGCTGCCGTCGCGCACGCCGCGCACGGTGCTCGACAGGCGTTCCTGCATTTTCTGCAAGCCCGTCAGCAAGGCGCCCATCTCGTCGTGGCGCGTGATGACGATGTCGTTGGCCAGGTTACCGTCGGAAATGGCGCCAAAATGGCGCAAGGCCTGGTCCAGCGGGCCAAAGATGGCACGCAGCAGCAGGATGCTGGAAATGATGGTCAGCAAGGCGCCGACGATCATGCCGCCGATGGCCATGGTCACCTGCGTGTGGTAGCTGGACTGGCTTTCCGCATACATCGCGGCGGCCGACGTGGCCTGGTATTGGGTCAATGTTTCGGCGGCCTGGTCCAGGGTGCGGTACAGCGGCGTCAGCCCCTTCATCATCAAGCCGTCCGCTTGCTCGATGTTGCCTTCACGCAAAGCCTTGCTCATGACCAGCACGCCATTGTTGATATAGTCGCTGCGCTTCTTGTCCATGTCGTCGGACAGGCGCTTTTCGTCCGCGCTTTGCGGCAAGCCCAGGTACACCTTCCAGGACTTGTTGGACGCTTCCAGGAATTGTTCCGCGCGGGCCAGGGTCTCCTTGGCATCCGGCGCATCCGGGTGCACCATCACGCGATCCATCGTGAAACGGGCGCGGCCCAGGGCAATTTGCGATTCGCCGATCGCTTGCGTCGATGCCAGCTGATTGCTGTAGACCTCGTTGAGGCTGTTGTTGGCCGATTTCAGGCTGATGATACTCATGACGCCCAGTACGGCGATCAGCAAGCCCAGCACACTCATGGTGGCGATCAGGCGCATTTTTATTGTTATGTTCGACAACATGCAGTTTCCTTGGTAAGGGCGCAACCATGCCTGCGCATGCCGGACGAGATAGCGGCAAACGCCAGATGGGCGGGTCACGTGAATTGTTCAGGACAGGTCGATACGGCGTGTGCGGCAGCAGGGGGGAAGGCGGCCCGCGCATATCGTCAGGAGTGCAATACAGGGCAACGAGGTTGAGGTTTCCCGTACTTTTAATTTCCTGACTGCAAGATACAGGGAAAGATTACCAGTAGCAACATCCAGCATGGATTTTCACGATTTGTAACAAGTGGATGATGTTTTTTGCGCAGAACTGGCATTCCGCTGTCGTGCGCGGTCGCGGCGGAATGCCATTTATGCTAGTCAGCAAGTTAATACATGGTTTCTTCGATCAGCTGGCCATCGTCGCGGAAATACTGGAAGCGGCCCGTTTTCCTGCCCATGTCGTAGGCGCCGATCTGCTTCGGTTTTCCGTTCTGGAAATTCTCGAGGTTGACGCCATGCAACACGCCCTGCTGCCAGTTGCGGTGAAATTGCGGCAATTCGCCATCGGGATAAAACAGGGTTTCCGCGCCATCGCGCTCGCCGTCGACAAACGCCCCCTGGTAGCGCCGCTTGCCATCCGGATAAAAACTCTCCATCGGCCCCTCCAGCTTGCCCAGGCGGTAATGTTCGACCAGTTCCAGCTGGCCATCGGCCCCGTATTGTTCCAGCTTGCCTTCCGGTTTGCCATCGAGCATGGTCAGCACTTGCCTGCCGCCGTCCGGCGTCGCCTTCTTCCACGGCCCCTGCTTGACGTCGTCGACATAACGGCCGCCACCGCCAGGTTCCACCCACTGGCCCTGCTTCTTGCCGTTCACATAGTTGCCCTGCCATTGCACCACACCATCGATGCGGCGCTCGCTGGGGCCATCCAGGCGATCTTTCACGAAATGGTCGTAACCGGTGAAGCTGTGCATGTCCGCTTCGCGCCATTCGGCCACGCCAGGGCTCACTTCCCAACGGCCCGTGCGCTGGCCCTTGAGCATCTGTCCCGTCGTCGTTTCATCACCGCTTTCATACGTCCATGGTCCTTCCGCTTTGTCGTCGACAAAGGCGCCAGACGAGCGGATGGTGTTCGGCTCTTCGTAGTGCCATACGCCGATACGCTTGCCATGCGCATACTGGCCGCGGGCAAACACGCTGCCCACGCAGCAATTCACGTCATATTCGATAAACAAGCCATCCTGGCTGGCGGCAAAATGCTGCGGCTGCGTTTCCCAGGTGATCCACTTGGCGTGATAACTGGGCGCGCGCCCCCCTTGCCAGCCCTTGCCCAGCAGATAGGTGACCGTGAGGAAATGACCGTCTTTCTCCTGGAAAGTCTTTTTATAGGCAAATGCGGGCTTATCGGCCGGCTTGCCGGGCAATAACTCGCCATCGATATTGAAATAGCCGACCAGGGTGCCATGGCCATGCTCGATGGCGTCGAATTCGGCCACGCCCGTGGGCGCGTAATCGATGCTGTAGTCGATCAGCTGCAAACGGCCCAGCGCGGCGCGCACCCGCGCTTCATCCATGACCTTGGCGCCGCGCACGAGGGCGTCCAGGGTGGGCTGCAAGGTCACCACCTTGAACATCTTGCCGCCGCTGGATTCGTAGCGGTAAGCATGCAAACCATACGCCGTGCCACTGCCAGCGCTGCGGCTAAGCACGAACGTCGTTTCGCCTTCGCTGTCGAGGTCGACCTGGAACACGGCCGCGATGCTGGCCTTGCCATACTTGTCCAGGTTCATGCGCTTGTCGCTGATGCCCTTGCACTGGCAATAGTAGCCGTTGACTTCGCCGTTTTCCCGCAGGAAAGCCAGCACCACGCCGCCATCGCGGCGCTCGACAACCTTGGCGGTGGCCATGGGGACGCCTTCATAGAAACGCGCCGCCTGCGCCGGCGCCGCATTTCCCAGCGCCAGCAGCGCCGCCATCGTGCTCATCCAAAATGTTTGCCGCATGTCAACTCCACTGCCGAAAAACCGCCATTATGCATGGCCATTCAGGCAAGACCGGACACGCGAGGACGCTGGCGCCACAGGGGCCGCTGCACCGTCTGCGCCAGCAGCACGCCCAGCAGCGAAATCCCGCCGCCGACCAGGTGGTACACATGCATGCTTTCGTGCAACCAGACGATGGCCAGCAAAGCCGTCAGCAAAGGCAGCAGGTTGACGTAAATGCTGCAGCGGTTCGGCCCCAGCAGTTTCACGCCTTCGATCCACAGGTAGGACAGCACGATGGACGAACCGATGCCCGCATAGCCGATCAGGGGCAAGGTGGTGGCGTCCAGCCTGGCGCTGCCGGGCGGCAACAGCAGGAACAGCGGCAGCATGCACGCCAGCGCCGCCAGCGCCTGGCAATAAATGGCTTGCCAGGCAGGAATGGATAAACGCCAGCGGCGCAGCAGCACGCCGTACAAAGCGAAGATCAAGCAAGCCAGCAGCATCAGCGCATCGCCCGCATGCACGCCCTGCTGCAGCAAGGCCAGCACGTCGCCGCGCCCCACCAGGTACAGCAAGCCGCCAAACGACAGCACGCCGCCGGCCGCCATGCCCAGCGTCAGGCGTTCGCCCAGCAGCAGCACGCTGAGCAGGGCTGTCATCAGGGGCGCCAGCGCCGTGACGATGGCCATATTCGTCGCCGTCGTCGATTCGGCGGCGCGGTAGGACAGGCTCTGGAACAGGGCCATCGACATCACGCCGCACAGGGCCAGCTGCCACCACTGGCGGCGCAGGGCGGCGCGGTTGCGCCACAGGGGGCGGGCGATAAACGGCGTCATCACCAGCAAGACCAGCACCAGGCGGTAAAAAGTGATGGCCGTGGGGGCGATGCTGGACGCGGCCAGCTTCGAGACGACGACGTTGCCGGCCCACAGCAGCATGGCCAGGAACGGGTACAGATAGGCGCGCACGGGCATGTGTCACTCCAGGAATAGTTGCGGGGGAACCATCATGCCGCAGGCGCGCGGCGCCTTCTCGCGCTAAGATGTCCATACCTGTCGCAAAACTGACCCTCTTTCATGGATTGTTCCTCCGCCGCCTTTCAGGAATTGCTGCCCGTCACGGCGCGCGCCATGGCGCTGGCCGTCGACTATGCGCATGGCCACGTGATTTCCGTGCACCGCCACACGCATGCGCAATTGCTGTACGCCATCGAAGGCGTGATGACCATCGAAGCGCAGGGCGGACGCTGGGTGGTGCCGCCCACGCGCGGCGTGTGGCTGCAGCCCGGCATCGCGCACCAGGTGCGCATGAGCGGCGCCGTGAAAATGCGCACCGTCTTCATCGATTGCGCCAGCTCGCCATTGCTGCCGCGCCACAGTTGCGTGCTCGACATCAGCCCCCTGCTGCGGCAACTGATCGTGGCGGCCGTCGACATCGCGCCCGATTTCACGGAAGGCAGCCGCGACTGGCATCTGCTGCAATTGCTGTTGCACGAGCTCGACAGCCTGCCCGTACTGCCCCTGTATCTGCCGCTGCCCATCGATGCGCGCCTGCGCGGCATTTGCGCGCGGCTGATGGAGCAGCCGGGCGAGCAGCAGACGGTGGCGCATTGGGCGCAGGAACTGGCGATCACCGAGCGCAGCCTGCACCGCTTGTTCCAGAAACAGACGGGCATGCGCTTTGGCCAGTGGCGCCAGCAGGCGCGCTTGCTGCGGGCGCTGGAACAATTGGCGCACGGCAGCAAGGTCATCGACGTGGCCATGGACAATGGCTACACGAGCCAAAGTGCGTTCACCGCCATGTTCAGGAAGCATTTCGGCACCACGCCCACCGCGTTTTACCAGGCAAAAGTCATCGCTGCGTAAAAAAAATGCTGCTATGCATCAATAATCATGGGCGATAGCCGCCGCTCTTGTTATCATCGCAAGCCTTATCGCACCGCGCCCATCCTGGCAGCGGTGTTGACCTCAATCACACCACCATGACACAGAATTTCTTCCAGACTTTTATCCTGCTCTTGCTCGTCACCGACCCGTTCGGCAACGTTTCCCTGTTCGTCAATGCCCTCAAGCGTGTGCCGGTCGAGCGGCGCTGGAAAGTCGTGGTGCGCGAGTGCATGATCGCCTTCGGCATCTTGCTGCTGTTTATGTTCTTCGGCCGCCATTTCCTGAACGCCTTGCAATTGTCGGAAGTGGCCCTGCGCATCGGCGGCGGCGTGATCCTGTTCCTGATCGCCATGCGCATGGTGTTTCCACAGCCCAACGCCGGCAATAGCGACCACGAGATGGGCGGCGAACCGTTCATCGTGCCGCTGGCCATCCCCGCGCTGGCCGGCCCGTCGGCCCTGGCGACCGTCTTGCTGTTTTCCTCGCATGAAATGAACGACGTCATCGCCCACGTGGCGGGCTTGACAGCCGTGGCCGCCGTCTGGCTGGCCGTCTTCCTGTGCGCGGAACGCTTGCAACGGGCGCTCGGTCCAAGGGTCATGACGGCGTTTGAACGCCTGATGGGCTTGATCCTGACGGCGATGGCCATTGAAATGTTGCTCGCCGGCATACGGGCGTTCCTGAAATCCGTTTAACATAGTCACTCATCCACTGAAGGAGTCCAGCATGAGCCGTTGCGCCCACCTTTGCCTGATGGCCGATTACAACCAGTGGATGAATGCCAAGGTCTACGCGGCGGCGGCAGGCCTGCCGCCCGAAGAGCTCAGCCGCGAACGGGGCGCCTTCTTCGGCTCCCTGCTGGCCACCCTGAACCACGTGATGGTGGGCGATACCCTGTGGCTGCAGCGCTATGCGAAGCATCCGGCCGGTTTCCCCCTGCTCGACCCCATCCGCGCCATCACGCCGCCCGCGTCGCTCACGCACCCGCTGTTCGCGGCCGAGGATTTTGCCGCCATGCATGCGCACCGGCAATGGCTGGACCAGCTCATCGTCGACTGGGCCGCCTCCATCCGCGAAGAAGACCTGGACCACATGCTCGATTACCGCAACAGCAAGGGGCCGAACCGGCGCGAATTTTTCAGCCTGCTCATGCATTTCTTCAATCACCAGACCCATCACCGGGGCCAGGCCAGCACCCTGCTGTCGCAGGCGGGCGTGGACATCGGCGACACGGATCTACTGTTTCGCATCCCCAACCATATTCAAGACTGACGATGGGCGGTAGCGCCACGCCTTGAGCAAGATCAAGCCCAGCGCCAGCGCACCGAACAGCCCGCCGCAAGCCAGCGCCCCCTGCATGCCGTAGCGGGCGATGGCCACGCCGCCCGCCAGCGCGCCCACCGTCACGCCCAGGTTGATGGCGGCGATATACACGCCGATGGCGAACGCGGGCGCCTCGCGCGCTTCGCTGCTGAGCCATACTTGCGTGACGATCAGCCCGCTCGTGTGCGCCGCGCCCCAGAACAGCAGCAAGACGGCCAACGGCACCCAGCCGAGACCAGTTCCCGCGTGGCGGTACAGCAGCCAGTACGCCAGCCCCAGCAGCAGTGGCTGCAGCACGACCGTGCGCAGCACATGCGTGCCCAGCTGGCGCCCCGCGTACAGATTGCCCGCCACGCCGCCCACGCCAAACACCACCAGCGCCAGCCCCGTCTGGCGCGCCGACAAGCCCGCCACCTGCTGCAGGTAAGCGGCCGCATACGCATACACGGCAAACATGGCGGAAAACACCAGCACGGCGGCGGCAATGGTGAACCACAAGGCGGGTTTGCGCAGCACGGCCAGCTGGCGGCCATACGCCATCGGCGCTTCGCGCGGCGTGTCCGGCAAGAACAGGCACAGCCCCAGCGCGGCCAGGGCGTTGACGAGGGCGCAGGCAAGGAACGATGCCTCATAGCCATACTGCGCAGCAATCCAGGTGGTGAGCGGAATCCCCAGCACCATGCCCATGCTGGTGCCCGTGAACGCATGCGCGCCGGCCCGCGCCGCCTCGCGTGGCGGATACAGGGCGGCGGCCGCCACCATGGCCAGCGAGAAATACACGGGATGGAACAGGGCCGGCACGATGCGCAGCGCCAGCAGCAGTTCGAAGCGGGGCGCATAGACGGACGCCGCGCTGGCCAGCGCGAACACGAGCAGGGAAACGATCAGCACGCGCTTGCGGCGCCAGCGTGTGGCCAGCAGCACAAGGAAGGGGCCGCCCACGGCGATCACCAGGGCGAACAGGCTCACCAGCGAGCCCGCCTGCGCGGCCGTCACGGCATAGCGCTGCATGATCATCGGCAAGATACCCACCACGCCAAACTCGATGCAATACACGCCGAACAAGCCCAGCGCGAGGAAGACGATGGGATGCGGGCGGGTCATTGCCCCTGCTCCACGCCATACACTGCCTGGCACAGCTCCGTCACGAACGGCCCCGCCATGCCCTCCAATGCCGTATTCGTGAACGCCACCACGGACAATTCTTGCGCAGGGTCAACAAACCACGAATGGCCATACGTGCCGCCCATGCGCCAGCTGCCAGCCGACTCGGGCGTAGCGGCCAGTTGCGGGTCCGTCAGCACGGTAAAACCCAGGCCGAAGCCGCGGCCGGGCCAGAACGGCAAGTCGAAATCACCCGTCTGGCTTTCGCCCATCTGGCGCGCCAGCGCCGGCGGCAACAGCGGTGCGCCGCCCAGCCGCAAGGTTTCCAGCAGGCGCATGAAGTCGGGGGCGGAACCGACCATGCCGGCGCCGCCGGACGGGTAGGCGTGCGCATCGCGGGCACGGGCCGGCGACAAGGTAAAACCTGCCATGCCATCGAGAAACGGCAAGCGGTCTTCCCCCGCATCCAGCAAACGGCGCGGCCGGGATTCTCCCGCTGCGCGGTCCGCATAGGCGACGGCCAGGCGCGCCGGATCCATCGCCAGGAAACCCGTGCCGCGCATGGCCAGCGGCGCCGTTACCAACTGTGCCACGGCGTGCGCCAGCGGCAAGCCCGTCACCGCTTCGATCACGGCGCCCAGCACGTCGGTGGCGATCGAATACCCCCAGCGCTCGCCCGGCGCATACGCGAGCGGCACGGTGGCCAGGCGGCGCAGGTTGTCTGCCAGGGTCATGCGGGAGGCATCCATGCCGTCCGACACCCCGGCCTGCGCATACGCGCCGCCCGGCGGCTGGAAAAAGCCGTAATCGAGGCCGGCCGTGTGCGTGAGCAAGTGGCGCACGGTCATCGCCGCCACGGCGCCGTCCGGCTGGCGCGGCGCAAAATACGGCAGCCAGCGCGCCACCAGGTCGTCCAGGCCCAGGCGCTGCTGCCCTACCAGCGCCAGCGCGGCCGTCGAGACGATGGGTTTGCTGACGGACGCCAGGCGAAAGACGGCGTCCTCAACCATGGGCGTGCCCGCCTCGCGGTCCAGGTGGCCGGCCGCGCGGCGATACACGTCCTGGCCACGGTGGCGCACGAGCACCACGGCGCCCGCCAGGCGCTGCTGCTGCAAAACAAGGTCCAGCAAGGCATCGATGCGGCCGGACAAGGCCGCAGGAGAGAAGTTGTACGTCATGGCTGAGCCTTTCAAATGATCAGGCTGCCAAGGTAAGCCAGGCGCGATCAAAGAAAAACAGGCTATAGTTTCTTTCTGTGCGGACGCTGGCATCCGCAATCAACGGTGATGAAACGGGGACAACATGGATAACCTGGCGGGATTCACGGCCTTCGTGCAGGCAGCCGAAACGCGCAGTTTCGTGGCGGCGGGCCGGGTGCTGGGCATTTCCGCCTCGGCCGTGGGCAAGAGCATCGCGCGGCTGGAACAGCGCCTGGACGTGCGCCTGTTTCAGCGCAGCACGCGCAGCATCGCGCTGACGAGCGAAGGCACCGTGTTTCTCGAACGCTGCCGGCGTATCCTGGGCGAGGTCGAGGCGGCCGAGCTGGAGTTGTCGAACAGCAAAAGCGCGCCCCGAGGCCGGCTGCGCGTCAGCCTGCCGCAAGTGGGCAGCCTGCTCAATCCCGTGCTGGCGGCCTTTGCGCGCGCCTATCCGCTGGTGGAGCTCGACCTCGATTTCAGCGACCGCCGGGTCGACGTCATCGAGGAAGGCTACGACGCCGTCGTGCGCGCGGGCGAAAGCGCCGACAGCCGTTTGATGAGCCGCCAGCTGGGCCAGTTCCAGCTGCAGCTGGTGGCCGCGCCCGCCTATCTGGCGCGCAACGGCACGCCGGCGCTGCCCGCCGACCTGGCGCAGCACACTTGTTTGCTGTACAAGTTTCCCAGCAGCGGCAAGGTCGAGGCCTGGCCTTTGGCCGAATGGCCCGCCTTGCACGCGGCGGGCTTGCCGGCCCTGCTCAACTGCAACAATGTCGAGACCCTGCTGCACTTTGCCGAAAGCGGCCTGGGCATCGCCGCCCTGCCCGACTTTGCCGTGCGCGCGGCGCTCGCTAGCGGCCGCTTGCAGCCGGTGCTGGACGCGCACCGCCGGCACGACGGCGCCTTTCGCATCCTGTGGCCCAGCAGCCGCCACCTGACGCCGAAACTGCGCGCCTTCATCGACTTCCTGGCCACGCACGTGTTTCCGGAAAGCTGAGTCCGCATCCGGCGCCGTGCTCGTTGTTTCCACACGACAACTTATTTAATTTGCTACCAATTTTTAAACTTTTCGGGGACTTGATACAAGTTTTTGTATTGCAGTGCGGAATTTTGAGGAACAATTACAGGCTGGTCGCCCTTACGTATAAACCCGTAGCCCTGGCCTGTCGACGTTTTCCTTCACTTCCGCAACACGAAAGCAATCATGTCACTCACACAATTCAAAATCGGCACCCGGCTCGGGATCGGGTTTGCTGTCGTCCTCGGCCTGCTGGTGGCCGTCTTGCTCGTCGGCCTGTATTCCATGGGGCAACTGAGCGCGCGCACGCACGACATCGTGGCCGACAAGAACGTCAAGATGGCGGCCGCCAATACCATGAGCGACAACGTGCGCAACATTACCCTGGCGATCACGAGCATTGTGGTGGCGCCGACGGAAGCGCTGGTGCAGGCGGAACTGGCGAAGATCGGCGAAGCGCGCAAGAAATACGGCGCCGCCAAGGAAACCTTGCAAAAGAAGATTTCGACGGACAAGGAAACGGCGCTGATGGCCGAACTGGACGCGGCCCTGAAATCGGGCGCGCCGCTGAACAACAAGGTCATCGAGCTGCGCAATGCGGGCCAGACGGAAGAAGCGATCGCCTTTTTGACGCAGCAGGCGGCACCGAGCCTGAAGATCGTGCTGGGCGCGCTCGACAGCCTGGTCGCGTATGAAGCGCAGCAGGCGGCGCAGGCGGCGACGGACGCCGAAACGCTGAGCACGAGCGCGCGCGCCTCCATGATAGCCCTGGGCAGCGTGGCCGTGCTGCTGGGCGCCTTCGTTGCCTGGATCATCACGCGCTCGATCACCCAGCCCATCAATGCGGCCGTCAGCGTGGCCGAAACCGTGGCCTCGGGCGACTTGTCGTCGCACATCGTCGTCAATTCCAGCGATGAAACGGGCCGCCTGCTGGGCGCCCTGAAAGCCATGAACACGAGCCTGCTGGGCGTGGTGGCGCAAGTGCGCCACGGCACGGAGGCCATCTCCACAGCGTCGAGCGAAATTGCCGCCGGCAACCTCGACCTGTCCTCGCGCACGGAAGAGCAAGCCAGTTCGCTGGAAGAAACGGCGTCGGCCATGGAAGAGCTGACCTCGACCGTGAAACAGAACGCGGACAATGCGCGCCAGGCGAACCAGCTGGCGAAAAGCGCATCGGAAGTGGCCGTGCGCGGCGGCAGCATCGTTTCGCAAGTGGTCGACACCATGGGCACCATCAATGCATCGTCGCGCAAGATCGTCGACATCATCGGCGTCATCGACGGCATCGCCTTCCAGACCAACATCCTGGCCTTGAACGCGGCCGTGGAAGCGGCGCGCGCGGGCGAACAGGGACGCGGCTTCGCCGTCGTGGCCACGGAAGTGCGCAACCTGGCCCACCGTTCGGCCTCGGCCGCCAAGGAAATCAAGGAATTAATCGCCGCGTCCGTCGCCAACGTGGACACGGGTTCGCGCCTCGTCAATGAAGCAGGCCAGACCATGGGCGACATCGTCGACAGCATCGTGCGCGTGACCGACATCATGGGAGAGATTACTTCCGCCACGCACGAGCAGACCATCGGCATCGAGCAGATCAACATGGCCATTGCCCAGATGGATGAAGTGACGCAGCAAAACGCGGCCCTCGTGGAAGAGGCGGCAGCCGCTTCGCAAAGCATGCAGGAACAGGCGGGCGAGCTGGCCCACGTCGTGGGCTTCTTTAAAACCGGCAACCATGTCGCCAGCGCAGCCAGGCTGACGCCGGTACGCACCGCAGCGGCACCAGCGGCGGCGAAAATCGCGCCCCCCGCAGCCCGGCCCGCGCCCGCGCGCAAGGCCGTCGCGGCCGCGCCGGCACGCCGCAGCAATGCCGGCGCCGAGAGCGAATGGGAAGAGTTTTAACCAATAGCAACATCCTCACCACGGGAAAGCCAGGCAGGAAGTTGCTGCCTGGCTTTTTTTCGTCCGCAATCATCACTTTTTTTGCGGCAAAGCCCGCGCAATAGACAAAAGTGCAAAACGTGCACCGCGCATACGCTTTACAATCCTCGCTCGCTTTACAAAATATTGGTCATCATGAATCAGGCAGAACAGCAGCGCCTCCTGGCTATCCTGGAGTATTGGCACAAGATCGAATTCTTTATCCCGTTTGACCTGAATCAAATCACGGACGTTGAAGACCCGTCCACCGTGCGCCTCCTGCAGCGCGAACAGCTGGCGCAATTGCCGCCGCAGTTCGCCACGCAATGGCAAGTGCCGTCCGACCGCGAGATCGACGGCTTCAGCCTGTTCCTCGGCGTGTTCGACAAGGCCGAAATCAACAAGGCTTGTCCGCCGGCCAACGGCCCGGAAAACATGGCCGACACGGAAAAAACAGAACTGCTGGGACGTTCGTGCTTTGCCCGCCTGAATCTCAATGCGCTGGGCGAGCCGCAGTTCGATCCCGTGTCCGTGTCGACCTTGCCGTGGGCCCTGGGCCGCGCCCGCACGCCGGACTGGTCGGGCCTGAGCCTGGACGCCTTCAGCGACAGCCAGCTGGCGCTGCAAGACAGCCTGCGCAATTTCGCGGCAAGCCGCGCGCCGCAGCCGGTGACGGACGAGGCGGGCAATGTCTCGTCGCCCCTGTCCGGCATGGAAATCGCCGCGCTGGCCGACCTGCTGATGGACTGGGCCGGTTTCCGCCCGTCCGCCGGCCAGCCGCTGGCCGTGCTGGAATTGCGCACGCGCAAGAAACGCGTGGCCGCGACGGACGCCGATACGCTGGAGGCCAGCCAGAACCGCACGCTGGACTTCGGCGACGCGGTGGAACCCTCGATCGATATCCTCAACAGTTTTTACCTGGATGACCTGGAACAGATCATCCGCGCCTTGCGTGGCGGCAAGCTGCCCGCGACGGTCGCCGCCTACCTGACGCCGCTGGCGCAGGATGAACGCATCGACCTGTACAGCCCGGCCGGACGCCAGGCGCTGGCCGCCATGCTCAATCCGGCCAACATGAACCGCGGGCACTGGCTGGAAGACGCCAGCTACGCCATGAGCCTGATGCAGCAGTTCGCCATCCAAGGCGCGCGCACGGGCTTGCACGAGCGGGGCATCTTTTCCGTCAACGGCCCGCCGGGCACGGGCAAGACGACCTTGTTGCGTGAATTGTTCGCCGACAACATCGTGCGCCGCGCCGCCGTGCTGTCTTGCCTGGACCGCGCCGGCGACGCCTTCATCGGCAAGGTAGCCGTGGCCTTCGAAGGCGTGCGCGACCCCATCACGATTGCCCGCTTGCGCCCGGAACTGACGGGCTTTGAAATGGTCGTCGCTTCGTCAAACAATGCGGCCGTGGAAAACATTTCCGGCGATTTACCTAAACCCAAGCAGCTGGGCAAGGAATGGGCGCGCACGCGCTATTTCGAAAGCGTGGCGCGCCGGGTCGTGGCGGACGGCAATGGCGCCAACCGCGCCCTGGGCGAGGCGGAAGCGCCCTGGGGCTTGATGTCTTGTGCGCTGGGCAACAGCGCGAACCGCCGCCGCTTCGTCAGCAATTTCTATGACGACGACTGGGACAAGAGCACGGCGCGCAAGACGCCGAACGCGCAGAATATCCGCCAGTGGCTGGCCAGCTACCAGGGCGTGAGCTTCGCCCAGGCCGCGCGCGAATTTCGCGAGACGGAACACGTGGTGGAAAAGGCCCTGGCCGAGCACGCCCAATACGCGGCCCTGTGGCAAGCCGTGGGCACGTGCACGGAAGCCGATTTCATCGAGGCCAGCCAGCATGCGCTGATTGCCGCGGAACAAGAAATGGATGCGGCCAACGGCGCCCTGTCCGGCGCGCTGACGCAGCAGGACACCTTGCTCGCCAGCAAGAAGGATTTGCTGGAAGAGGAACGCCTGGTGGCGCTGACGCAGCCCGGCTTCTTTGCCCGATTGTTCCGCACGGCCCCGGCGCGTGCCTACAAGGATGCCGTCGTGGCCAATGCCGAAGCGCAACGCCAGGCGGCGCGCGACGTGTCCGCCATCAAGCTGCTGCTGAAAGGCGAACTGGAGCCGCGCTGCGAGCGCGCCCGCAACAGCCTGCACGTCGCCCTGCGCACGGCGCAATCGCGCCAGCGCGAATGGGATGACAGCACGGAACTGCTGCGCCGCGCGCGCATGCGCTTCCCCACCATCCTCGCGCCGGCCACCTTGGACGAGCTGGACGGCGACGCCCTGCAAATTGGCGGCCTGTGGCATGAACCGGCCCTGGCGCGCCTGCGCTCGCGCCTGTTCGCCAAGGCCCTGGCCCTGCATGAGGCGTGGCTGGCCGAGGTGGCGAAGAAGGGCGGACCCGGCTTTGGCGGCAACTTGCTGGCCGTCTCCAAATTGCTGAAAAACAAGCGCGCCTACGACCAGTCGCACATCGCCATGGTGTGGCACAGCCTGTTCATGGTGGTGCCCGTCGTGTCGACCACGTTTGCCTCGTTCGCGCGCCAGTTCCAGGGCATGGGTCCCGAATCGCTGGGCTG
This sequence comes from Janthinobacterium sp. SUN211, assembly GCF_030587315.1. Classification (NCBI taxonomy): domain Bacteria; kingdom Pseudomonadati; phylum Pseudomonadota; class Betaproteobacteria; order Burkholderiales; family Oxalobacteraceae; genus Janthinobacterium; species Janthinobacterium sp. SUN211. The sequence goes on from NZ_JAPWIC010000008.1 coordinate 59,008, forward strand.
GCTGTTCATCGATGAAGCGGGCCAGGCCGTGCCGCAAGCGGCGCTGGGCAGCCTGTGGCGCGCCAAGCGCGCTGTCGTCGTGGGCGACCCGCTGCAGATCGAACCCGTGTTCACGGTGCCGGGCCGCCTCGTGCAGACGTTATCCGCCCTGTCGCCGCACACGCGCGATGGCGGTTACGCGCCGACCAGCGTTTCCGTGCAGACCCTGGCCGACAAGGCCAACCGCTATGGCGCCGTCGTCGGCGCCGGCAGCGCACAGCCGCTGTGGATCGGCAGCCCCCTGCGCGTGCACCGCCGCTGCGTGGAACCGATGTTTTCGCTGGCCAACAGCATCGCCTACGAAGACAAGATGGTCTACGGGCTAGCCGAGCGCACGCCGCCGGCCGGCGCCCGGGGCTTCACGCGTGGCTCCAGTTGCTGGATCGACGCCGTCGGCCCCGTCAGCTACAAGCAGGTGGTGCCCGTGCAGCTCGATTTCGTGCTGGAAGTACTGTTGAAGCTGTATCGCCGCGACGGCAAGCTGCCCGACATGTATGTGATCACGCCGTTCAAGGCCGTGCGCAACGAATTGCGTTCGCGCATCGTCGACATGGACTGGGACCGCCGCCTCGGCTATGGGAAGGCGCCGACGGCGCGCGAATTGCGCCAGTGGAGCAGCCAGATGGTGGGCACCGTGCACACCTTCCAGGGCAAGGAACAAAGCGTGGTGATGCTGGTCCTCGGCGCCGACGACAGCACGGCCGGCGCCGCCCAATGGGCGGCGGCCACGCCGAACCTGCTCAACGTGGCCCTGACGCGCGCGCAGCATTACGTGTACATCGTCGGCAACCCGCTGCTGTGGGGACAGTTGCCGCACTTTGCGCCCGCGTGTGCGCAATTGCCGCATACGGGCATGCATGAGTTTTTGGTGGAAATGGGGTAGAACACCTGAGCAAACCTGCTGCGCATCGCGATTTGCCGCCTCCGATGCTCACTGCCTCGGGGGAGCCGAACCTTTCTTGTGCTCGCTACGGTTTTATCAGGCGTTCTCAACGGGGAAAACAAGGGTAAACGTCGTGGCGGCCGCGTCGGACGCCACGCTCGCGCTGCCGCCATGCAGCTGCATGATGGCCGTGACGATGGCCAGCCCTAATCCCGTGGAAGCGGCCGAATCGCTGCGGGCCGGGTCGGCGCGGTAGAAGCGCTCGAACAGGTGCGGCAGGTGGCGCGCGGGGATGGCGGGACCGAGGTTGCTCACGCTCAATTCCACACCCTCGTTCGTCGCGTGCGAACGCAGCAGTATCGTGCTGCCGGGCGCCGCGTGGCGGATGGCGTTCGATAGCAAATTGCCCAGCGCGCGGCGCAGCAGTTGCGGCTCGGCCGTCACCGCGCCGCTGCCGTGGCAAGCCAGCGCCAGCTCCCGCTCTTCGGCCAAGCCTTCAAAGAAATCAGCCAGCCTTAAAAACTCGTCCTGCACGGGCAAGACTTGCTTGACGAGCACCATTTCATCCTGCTGCGCCCGCGCCAGGAACAGCATGCTGTCGATCATGCGCGACAGCCGTTCCAGCTCTTCCACATTCGACGACACCAGCTGTTCATACTCGTGCGCGCTGCGGGGCCGAGCCAGCATGACCTGGCTTTGCCCCAGCAGATTGGTGACAGGCGTGCGGAATTCATGCGCGAGATCGGCGGAAAACTGCGACAGCCGCGCATAGCCTTCCTGCAGCCGCGCCAGCATGGCGTTGAGCGCCTGGATCAAGGGCAAGAGCTCCGTCGGCGCCCCGCGCGCATCGAGTTGCTGCTCCAGCTTGCCCGGCCGCACGAGGGCCGCATGCGCGGCGATATTACGCAATGGCCGCAATCCCCGCAACAACATCACGCTGGCCAGCAAGGCCGCCACCAGCGCGCTGACGGCCACCGATACGACGATCTGCCAGCGGTAGGCGGCAAACATGGCCGTGCGGTCGCCATAGACCCGGGCGACGGAAATGTCGGCCATCTGCGCCGGCTCTCCGATGCGCGCGCTGGCGGCCACGACCCTGGCCGGATAACCGTCGCGGCTGATCCAGCTGACGATATCGCCGGCCGTCACGGGCACATCGACGGCCACCGGAACAGCATGCGCCACTGTCTCGCCGTGCGGGTTGACATCGATCAAACGCGTGCCATCGGCGCGCACGATGCGCACCAGGGAATTCTCTTGCCCGCTCATGGTGTCGCGGAAATACTGGGGCCGTTCGCGGATGATGTCCAGGGTGCCCGCATTGCCCAGCAATTGCTGGATTTGCCGCAGTTTTCCCAGCAATAAAATGTCGTCGCGGCGCTCGATTTCCGCCACAAATGAACGGTACAGATGCATGCCCAGCCCGGCCGACACGAGCGCCACGATCAGCACGAACACGAGCGTGACGCGCAGGGTCAGCGAGCGGCGCAGTTGCGAGAATTTCATGCGCCGGCGCCGTTGTCGGGTACGGTCGGCGCGCGCAATTCACAGACATAGCCCATGCCCCGCAAGGTGTGGATCAGCTTGGGTTCGAAGGGGTCGTCGAGCTTGCTGCGCAGGCGGCGGATGGCCGCGTCGATGACGTTGGTGTCGCTCTCGAAATTGATATCCCACACTTGCGAAGCGATGATGGAGCGCGACAGCACTTCGCCCTGGCGCCGCGCCAGCAGATGCAGCAAGCCGAATTCCTTGGCCGTCAGGGTGATGCGCTGGCCTTGCCGGCTGACCTTGCGTTTCATCACATCGATTTCCATGTCGCCGATGCGGATCACGTCGTCTTCGCGCGGCGGGCCCCGGCGCAACAGGGTGCGGATGCGCGCCACCAGCTCGGCAAAGGCAAACGGTTTCACCAGGTAATCGTCGGCGCCCAGTTCCAGCCCTTTCACGCGGTCCTGCACCTCGTCGCGCGCCGTGAGGAAAATCACGGGTACATCCGCGCCGCCCTCCTGCAGCCGCAGCGCGCGCAAGACTTGCCAGCCATCCATGATGGGCAGCATGACGTCGAGCACGATCAGATCGGGCGCCTCGCTGCCGGCCATGTGCAGGCCGTCGCGGCCGTTGCGCGCCAGGCTTACCGTGAAACCGGACTCGGCCAGGCCGCGCAACAGATAGTCGCCCGTCTTCGGCTCGTCTTCAATGACCAGGATGCGCATGGCGGCTTTCTAATAGGAATATGAAACCATTTTACGCCGCACGCACGCCGCCGCGGATGATAAAAATGTCATGCGGCGATCATCTTCGCGTAGGGCAAGCCTGGCCATACTGGCGCCATCTTGTTTCCTGGACGCCACATGAAAACCCTGTTACTCGGCAGTACCCTGCTGTGCCTGCTGGCCAGTCCCGCCCACGCGCAATTGCGCAGCATCAATGACCTGCCGCTGGCGGCGGCCAACAAGCTGGCCAGCGCAGCCATGGCCGCGTGCCAGGCGCAGGGCCGGCATATCGTCGTCACCATACTGGACCATGGCGGCAATGTCGTCGCCGTGCAGCGCGCCGATGGCGTCGGGCCGCACAACACGGAGGCCAGCCGGCGCAAGGCGTACACGGCCTTGTCCACCAAAACCGATACCTATGCGCTGGCCGTGGCGGCCCGCAACAATCCGGACATGAGCAATTTGACCACCGTGCCGGAACTGTTGCTGCTGGGCGGCGGCTTGCCGTTGATGGCACAGGGGCAAGTGGTTGGCGCCGTCGGCGTCGCCGGTGGCGGTGGCGCCCTGCAAGACCGTGCCTGCGCCCAGGCGGCGCTGGCCGCCCTCCCTGAACTCGATTCCACCCCACCTTGAAAGCAACAACGATGACTTGTCTGAAAAAAATCACCGCTGCCCTGGCCTTCGCCAGCCTGTCCAGCACGGCCCTGGCCGCCGCCAATCCCTTGAGCGTGCACATCCTCGACCTGCAAAGCGGCCAGCCGACGGCGGGCGTGACGGTGACCCTGGAGCACAAGAAGGGAGATGACTGGAAGCAATTGAGCAGCGCCGTGACGAATGCGCAGGGGCGCATCGCGGCCATGTATCCGGCCGATACGCCCCTGCAGGCGGGCGATTACCGCATCGTGTTCAAGACAGGCGAGCACTATGCGCGCCTGAAACAGGAAACTTTTTTCCCGGAAATCCCCGTGCAATTTCACGTGGAAAAGACCGACCAGCACTATCACATTCCCTTGCTGCTCAGTCCTTTCGGTTTTTCCACTTACCGAGGAAACTGACCGTCGATCACGCCACCGTCTTCGCCGTCTGTCCGAACAGCACGCTTTTCGCGTCGCCGCTGACGGTCGGCTGCACATTGATTTCGGCCGCCCGCGCATACGCGCGCACGGTGGCGGGACGGGCGGCAATGGCCGCGAACCAGCGCGCCAGGTGCGGGAAATCTTCCAGCTTCTGGCGCTGGCGGGCGTGCGGCACGATCCACGGGTAGATCGCCATGTCGGCGATGGAATAGTTGTCGCCGGCCACGAATGCACGGTCCGCCAGGCGCTTGTTCAGCACGCCGTACAGCCGGTTCGTTTCATTCACGTAGCGCGTGATGGCGTACTCGATGGGTTCGGGCGCATATTGCACGAAATGGTGGTTTTGCCCGGCCATGGGCCCCAGGCCGCCCATTTGCCAGAACAACCACTGCATGACTTCGGCGCGTCCCCGCACGTCGTCCGGCAGGAATTGCCCGCTTTTCTCGGCCAGGTATTGCAAAATGGCGCCCGACTCGAACAGGGACAGCGGCGCGCCGCCATCTGCCGGCGCCTGGTCGACGATGGCGGGGATGCGGTTGTTCGGCGCGATGGCTAGAAACTCGGGCTTGAACTGTTCGCCCTTGCCGATATGCACGGGAATGAGCTTGTAGGGGATGCCCGCTTCTTCCAGGAACATCGTCACTTTGTGCCCGTTGGGCGTGGTCCAGTAATACAGGTCGATCATCGTGGTCTTTCCAGGTAGATAAGTAGGGCAGGCGGCCTCCGCATCACTATTGTCGCGCCGCAACTGATATGCATGGATATAATGCCACGTAAGCGAAAAACAAGACGGCGCCCAAGCGAGGCAAGCGCCCACTCGCGCCGTCACGCAGGCATCCCGACATTCCAGAGCACAAACAAAGAAAGCCGACCATGCGCAAACTCCTGATCGTCACGCTGTCCGTCCTGCTGTCAGGCTGTGTCCAGGACTTCGCCATCTATATGTTCGATGGACAAGACCATTCCCTGACCGTGCGCCGCCAGCAACGTTATTTTTGGCAAGATACCGTGGAAGTGCAGCTGATGGCCACCAATTTGCCGCAATGCCAGCGCCTGCATACCCTGTCGACGGATGCGCCGGCCGACATCACCGTCGAGCTGTTTGCGGCCGGCGACGGCATATGGAATATCCGCATGGGCAAGCAGCTGTGGCAGGCGGAAACGAATACCTGCAATGAGCTGACGGAAATGGAAAACGACCCGAAAGCCGACCTGGGCCAGCCGATCGGGCAATTCGTGGTCGTCGATGACAAGCTGGAATTCGAACCGGCGCCGCAAGCGGCGGCGCCAGCCCAGTAAGTCCTGAACGAAACCCCTAGCGCGCTGCCAGGCTGCGCAGCGGCTTTTTCGCCACGGCGCGTAGCGCGCCAGCCGAGCTTGCCGCCAGGCGCGGCGCCGTCCCCGATTCCTGCGCCGACAGCTTGAAGCGCGCCACCAGTTGCGCCAGCACGGCCGCCTGGTCTTGCATGCTCGACGCCGCTGCCGCCGCCTCTTCCACCAGTGCCGCATTTTGCTGCGTCACGCTATCCATCTCCGTGATGGCCTGGTTGACGTGGCCGATGCCCGTGCTTTGCTCGTGCGAGGCGGCCGTGATGTCGGCCATGATGTCGGTCACGCGCGAAACGGAAGCGACCACCTGATCCATGGTCGTGCCCGCCTGTGCGACGAGGGTGCTGCCGGCCGCGATGCTGTCGACGGAAGCGCCGATCAGCTCCTTGATTTCCTTCGCCGCGCCGGCGGACCGTTGCGCCAGGTTGCGCACTTCCGACGCCACGACGGCAAAGCCGCGTCCCTGCTCGCCCGCGCGCGCCGCTTCCACGGCCGCGTTCAAGGCGAGGATATTCGTCTGGAAGGCGATGCCGTCGATGACGCCGATGATGTCGACGATCTTGCGCGACGAAGCGTTGATGGTGTCCATGGTGCCGATCACTTGCGCCACCACGGCGCCGCCCTGGCGCGCCACGGCGGAAGCGGACTGCGCCAGTTCATTCGCCTGCACGGCGTTGCCCGCGTTCTGGGTCACGGTCGACGTCAATTCCTCCATCGAGGCGGCCGTTTCTTCCAGCGAACTGGCTTGCATTTCCGTGCGCGCCGACAAGTCCATATTGCCGCTGGCAATCTCGCTCGATGCCGTGGCGATCGTCTCGGCGCTGTGGCGGATTTCGCTGATGGCATCGACCAGGTTGGTCTGCATGGTTTTCATCGCGTACAGCACGCTGTGGCGGTCGTTGGCATGCGTGCGCACGACGCCGCTCAAATCGTTATTCGCGATCTTTTCCGCCACGTCGGCCGCATACTCGGGATCGCCGCCCAGCGCATGGCGCAGGCTGCGGTTGATCACCACGACGACGGCCGCCAGCAAGCCGCATACCAGTACCAGCACGCCCAGCGAGGTGAGCAGCGACTGGCGGAAGGCCGCATCGATATCATCCATGTACACGCCCACCACCAGGGTCCAGGCCCATGGCTTGTAAGCCACCACGCGGCTCATCTTCGGTTCGGGGGTTTTCTGGCCGGGACGGGGGAAATAGTAATGGACGAAGCCCTTGCCCGCATCGCTCTTGCCGACGGTAACGATGTCGCGGTACAGATAAGTACCGTTGGCATCTTTAAAATCCGACATGTTCTTGCCGTTCGTTTGCGGCGCGGCGGGATTCATCACGACGACGGCATCGAGGTTGATAATGGACAAATAACCGGTCTCGCCGAAACGCATGCTCTTGATGACGGCCGTGGCCTGCTTCTGCGCCTCTTCCTTCGTCAGGGCGCCGCTGGCGGCCAGGTCGCCGAACATCTTGACGGCGCCCAGGCCCAGGTCGGCGGCATTGCTCAGGTCGGCACTGCGCTCTTCGATGCGGATCTTGCGCACTTCCAGGGCGTTATAGACAAAAATAACGGTGATGCACAACAGGCTGCAAATCAGGGGAATCCATAACTTTTGCTGGAACGTCAATTTCTTCATGCTGTGTCTCCAACTATCTATTTGCGGCAAAGGGGCGTGGCCCGCTTCCAGCTCGGCTGGCCAGGAATGCGGCGGCGACGGTGCTCTGGCGGCACCGTTCAGACTGCTTCAGCATACGCTCGAACGACCGATATTTACAATGCCGGGAAGCAATGAATTTTGCCCAGTGTTGTTAATGCGTTGCGACAATTGATGAGAATTGATGTTGCGTTGCAATAAAATTGGGGCCAGCGGCCGCCGTTCTTTTGCGCTACAGTCACTCCCATTCCCCACCGCGCAAGGAGTTCCATGTTCACCACCATGAGCTGGCAAGGCTTTGCCATCCTGTCGGCCGTGTTCGCGGCCCTGACGGCCATCCTGGGCAAGCTGGGCGTGGCCCACCTGAACAGCAACATGGCCACCTTGATACGCACGGGCGTCATCCTGCTGGTGACGGCGGCCATCATCTCGCTGCGCGCGGAATGGCAGCGGCCCGCCGGCGGCAACTGGGTGGGCTGGACCTGCCTGATCGCCTCGGGCGTGGCCACGGGCCTGTCGTGGCTATGCTATTTCCGCGCGCTGCAGCTGGGGCCCGTGTCGCTGGTGGCGCCCGTCGACAAGCTCAGCGTGGCGCTGGTGATGCTGGCCGGCTGGCTGGTGCTGGGCGAACCGTTCACGCTGAAAGGGGCCCTCGGTGGCGGCCTGATCGTGCTCGGCTCGCTGATTTTGCTGCTGTGACGCATTCCACGGCACGCGGCGGCGCGCCTGTGTCAGAATGCACGCCGCATAGATCGAATCACGAAAGAACAGCATGACCAAGAATGAAGCCATGAAACGCATCAACGACCGCCTGGGCAAACCCACCCTGACGGACAAGAACACGCACTTTGCCAGCGTCGCCAGCTATGGCACGGACGAAGGCTGGTGGCTGAAGATCCCCTTCCTGACGTTCAAGCAGGAATTGCACTTCATCCTCAACAATGAAAAAACGAAAAGCTTCCAGCACCTGAAGATCGGCGCCAACCAGATCCTCAGCCCCGGCATGAAGTTCCGCAGCACGGGCGGCGCGGCCGACGCCTTCATGTCGGCCTCGGCGCCGAAACGCCTGGTCGACTTGCTCGACGGCGGCAGCAAGTACAACTTCACCAAGCATTTCGTCAACGACTACCGCTACTAAAACACCTGACCCAACCTGCTGCACGTCGGTATAGGCAGCCTGCGATGCTCACCGGCTCGGCGCCCCCGTACAAAGTACGGTTGCGCTTCTCGGCTACCTCTCCCTTCCGCTCGCGACGGTTTGGTCAGGCGTCGTGACGCCTTGTCGGATCATTTTGGGGCGGCAGCCACGCCCTGAGCAAATGCTGGGCGATGTCGAGCGCGTCGTCGCGGCTGGTGCCGAAATGCAGGGGATAGCCCCAGAACTTGCCAAATAAGACGGCAAAGGCCTTGCCGGCCAGGCGCTTGGCGGCGCTCGGTTCGATCAACACCATGCCCTGGATATACGCGCGGATGGCGGCCTTGTTCTGCTTCATCCACAGCGACGCGCGCTTGCGCTCCGCCTGCGGGTGTTCATGCCCGTCCTCGTCAAAGCCTTCTTCGCTGAGGATGACAAACGCCTGCCGGCGCGCCAGCAGCGCGTCGAACTGGGCAAACAGCACATCGGCCTGGGTATCTGCCGCGCCGTCGCGGCGCATCCAGACGAGAGGGAATGTGGAAAAATCGAGTTGCATGGGATGACTCCTTCAAGGGGGTTGCCGTTCCTCCTCACCTTCATCAGAACACTGGCGGCGGCGGTTGCCGTGGAAGCGGGGCTGCGGATGGCCATACGATAGCGTTGGCAGTGCTGCGCGTCATTGCATAAAATAGCCACAATATTATTCAATCCAGCCAAAGTCTTCCCATGCCCCATCCCCTTTTGCCCAGCATGCTGACGGCCCGCCTGGGCCTGGACGACGACGCCTCCATCCTCGATTTCGATGTCGATGGCGTGCTGCGTCCCTTGCTGGCCGTGGGCCTGGCCAGCGTGCCCGAGGATGCGGAACAGGCGCCGCACCAGCACCGCAAGGGGCAGTTGCTGTATGCCACGCGGGGCGTGATTCATTGCGAGGTGGAAAGCGGCGTGTGGATCGTGCCGCCCCAGTGCGCCGTGTGGATACCGGGCGGCCTGATGCACGCGGCGCAGGGCGTGGGCGAGGCGCAATGTTATTGCCTGTTTGTCGAGCCAGGCATGGCGCCGGCCTTGCCCGCCGTCTGCTGCACCGTGGCCGTCTCGCCATTGCTGCGCGAACTGATCGCCAAGGCGGCCGGTTTTCCCACCCTGGCCGCGCTGCAGGGCGCGCAGGAACGCCTGGTGCTCACCCTGCTCGATGAACTGGCGGCCGCTCCCGTGGAAGACTTGCATTTGCCGATGCCGCGCGATGCGCGGCTGCGCCGCCTGGCCGCCCTGCTGCTGGCCCAGCCTGCGGATAAACGCACGCTGGCCGAGTGGGCCAGCCGCATCGGCATGAGCGAGCGCAGCATGACCCGGCAATCCCTGGAGGAAATGGGCATGAGCGTGGGCCGCTGGCGCCGGCAATTGCACGTCATCCTGACCTTGCAACGGCTGGCGCAAGGGCACAGCGTGAAAGCGGTGGCGCTGGAACTCGGCTATGAAAATACCAGCGGTTTTGTCACCATGTTCCGCAAGGCGGTGGGCAAGCCGCCGGCCCGCTACCTGGCGGAACGGGAATCCAGGAAAATATAAAAACGCATAAAAAAAGGCGGCATATGCCGCCTTCGTCTTGCATCATCGTTTAAATCATCATACTTCGCGCGCCAGCGCCAGGAACTCCGTACGCAGCGCCAGGTTCGGCTGCATCTCGCCCAGCATGGCCGAGGTGATGGTTTCTTCGCCCGGCGTGCGGATGCCGCGGCTTTCCATGCACAGGTGGCGGCAGCGTACGACCACGCCCACCGATTTCGGTTCCAGCACTTCCATCAAGGCATTGGCGATCTGCATCGTCATGCGTTCCTGCACTTGCAGGCGCTTGGAGAAGCAATCGACGAGGCGCGTCAGTTTCGACAGGCCGACGATCTTGCCATTGGGCACGTAGCCGATGGTAGCCTTGCCGAAGAACGGCGCCAGATGGTGTTCGCAATGGCTGTAGACGGGGATGCCGCGCACGACGATCAGCTCGTTGTACTGTTCCGCGCCATCTTCAAAGGCTTTCAACAAATCGACCGGGTCCTGGCCATAGCCGGAGGTCCAATGTTTCCAGGCTTTTGCCACGCGCGCCGGCGTTTCCAGCAAGCCAGGACGCTGCGGATCTTCACCAAAGCTGCTGATGAGCCGGCGCCAGTCGTTTTCGGAGAATTCTTGAGACATGCTAAACCACCCTAAAATTTGCAATTGCCGCCAGTATATAGAAAATGCGGCAAGCTGCCTGAGCAGCCCCCGCTTTACGGCACTGCCGGCGGGCGGTGCGCCTGCACCAGCAGCGCGGAAATCGACACGCTGGAACTCGCTTCCGGCCAGGCATCGCCGGGGCCGAACCAGCGCGCCTCGGCGATCTCGTTCTCGTCGAGGCGGATCTCGCCATCGAGGTAATCGGCCGTAAACGCGATCATCAGCGAATGGGGAAACGGCCAGGATTGGCTCATGAAGTACTGCAGGTTATGCACGCGCAAGCCGACCTCTTCCATCACTTCCCGGTGCACGGCCTCCTCGATCGATTCGCCCGCCTCCAGGAAACCGGCCAGGGGACTGAAGCGCTGCGATGGCGAATGCTTGTGCATGGCCAGCAGCACTTGCTCGCCCTTGCGGATGAGTACCATCATGGCAGGCGAAATGCGCGGATACGCGAGCATGCCGCAGGCGGCGCAGGTGAAACAGCGTTCGCCGCGCGTGCGCTGCATGGGCGTGGCGCACACGCCGCAATGACGGTGCGTGCGCGCCCACTCGGCCAGCTGCGCGGCGCGGCTGGCCAGGCCCAGGAAAGCATCGTCGACGGCATGGAACAGCGAGCGCATGCCGTGCCAGGCCAGGGGCGCATCGGCGGGCAAGGCCTCGTCATCCGTCCAGACGGTCTGGCAATAGCGGCCCTGCCACAAGCCCACGGGCTGGGCGCGGCTCAGGTCGATATCGAGCGCGGCCGCCTCGGCGGCAGTGGGCAGGGTCAGCTCGGGCGTGCGCAACAATAAACGCCCGCGGTGAAAGACGAATGTGAGCGTGTCGGCTGCCGCCGGGGCCGGTTCAGGAGGATCGATCAGGGGGACGAAGGCATCGGGTGTCTGCAGCATGCTTGGCGGAAATTTGTAAAGGTTGCTCATCATACTCCCGCTGCCGGACGCCTGCGCGCGTAGCAGCGGCCATGCAGCAAAGCAAGCATTCATGGGCCATGACAGTGTTTTTTTTACGGCACACCCAATTCGTTGCGTAAACGAGACTGATAACGATTCTCATTTACGAATTAGCGCCCAATAATTACAATGTCTGCCAACCCGTCCATCGCCAGCCACTTGCCCGCTTGCCACAGCACAGCGTCGCGCAGCCAGCCAGGAACCACTACCTGACCTTTTCGAGAGAGCAAGATGGCAATCAAGAGCCGCAAACACGTCCAATCCCGTTTCAACCAGCACATCGGCGCCGCCCTGGCCGTGATGCTGCTGCCCGTTGCCGCCCAGGCCGCCGATCCGGCCGGCCAGAGCGCGCCTGCATCGCAGCAAACCCTGAACGAAGTCAAGGTCATTGGTTCCAAGGAAAATGATTTCAAGGCCGAGAAAGCCTCGTCGCCGAAATACACGGAAGAGCTGGTCAACACGCCGCAAACCATCGTCGTGATCAAGAAGGAATTGATCGAACAGCAAGGCGCGCTGACCCTGACGGATGCGCTGCGCAACACGCCGGGCGTCGGCACTTTCTTCCTCGGTGAAAACGGCAACACGAACACGGGCGACGCCGTCTACATGCGCGGTTTCGATTCGTCCGGCAGCATCTATGTCGATGGCGTGCGCGACGTGGGCTCCATTTCGCGCGACGTCTTCAACATCGAACAGATCGACGTCTTGAAGGGCCCGGCGGGCACCGACAGCGGCCGCGGCTCGCCGACCGGCTCGATCAATCTGGTCAGCAAGACGGCCACCATGGAAAACAAATTCAATTCGCTGCTGACGGCGGGCAGCGGCAAGCAGAAACGCGCCACGGCCGACTGGAACCGCATCCTCGACAGCGATACGGGCACGGCCTTGCGCCTGAACCTGATGACGCAGGATAGCGGCAACCCGGCACGCGATGAAGTCAAGAACAAGCGCTGGGCCTTCGCGCCCACCGTCACCTTCGGCATCGGTAAACCAACGCGCATCACGGCCAGCTACCTGCACGTGGATCAAAACAACGTGCCCGACGGCGGCGTGCCGACCATCGGCTTGCCGGGCTACTCGACACCGGACGTTCCAACGAAGGATCAACCGGTCATCCGCAGCTTCCTGAACAGCGCCGCCAGGGTCGATCCGAAGAATTTCTACGGTTCCACCTCGGACTACGACAAGATCAAGGCCGACATGGGCACCTTGCGCATCGACCATGATTTCTCGCCCAACGTGCAGATCCAGAACACCACGCGCTACGGCAAGACCAAGCAAGACTACCTGCTGACGGCCTTCATGGGCAGCATGGGCAACCTGAAGACACCGGTCACCACCGATCCGTCGACCTGGACCCTGGCGCGCTCGCTGCGCACCGTGAAGGACCAGGAAAACACGATCCTGACCAACCAGACCGTGGTCAGCGCGCAATTCGACACGGGCGTGCTGAAGCACTCCGTGGTGGCCGGCGCCGAGTTCACCAGCGAAAAACAGACCAACTACAGCTATGTGCCCGCCAGCCTGGGCACCTTGCCGGCAGCGAACCTGTACAAGCCGAATCCGCGCGACACCGTCACCGGCCACAACCCTGTGCGCAGCGGCGCCTTCACCGAAGGCGAAGTCAACACGCAAAGCCTGTATATGTTCGATACCATCAAGTTCGGCGACAAGTGGCTCTTCAACGGCGGCGTGCGCTTCGACCATTTCAACACCACGTATGACGCCGTCGCCCTGCAAGGGGCCGTGACTGCGCCTGCGGTACAGCCATTGCCAGTGGGCACGCCAATTCCCACCCACCTGACCCTGAGCGACACCCTGGCCAACGGCAAGATCTCGGCCATGTACAAGCCGACGCCGGACAGCAGCGTGTACGCCTTGCTGGCCACGTCGAAAGCACCGCCAGGCACCAATTTTGCCCTGAGCACCGCCGCCAGCAGCGCGCAAAACCTGAACTATGACCCACAGGAAACCATCACCAAGGAAATCGGCACCAAGTGGGACTTCCTGAAGCAAAAACTGTCGCTGTCGGCCGCCGTCTACCAGACCACCGTCAAGAATGAAGTGGAGCAAGATCCCGTCATCTCGACCATTTATTACCAGACCGGCAAGAAACGCGTGCAAGGCCTGGAACTGGGCGTGGTAGGCGAAATCATGCCGAACTGGCTGGTCAGCGCCGGCTACACCCGCATGAATACCAAGGTCGAGTCGAACAAGGTCTTCACGGCCAGCGGCGACAAGAACCTCACCTACACGCCAAAACAGGCGTTCACCAGCTGGACTTCGTACACCCTGCCATTCGGCCTGAAGATCGGCGGCGGCGCGCGTTACGTGGGTGAAATGCTGCGCGGCACCGACGGCGCCGTCGGCACGCCGGCCCGCGTGGATGCCTATTGGGTCTTCGACGCCATGGCAACCTACACCGTCAACAAGAACCTCGACGTGCAGTTGAACGCCTACAACCTGGCCGACAAGACCTATGTGGCGGCCATCAACAAGTCCGGCTTCCGCTACACCCCGGGCCAGCCCCGTTCGTTCAGCCTGACGGCGAATATCAAGTTCTAACGTCAAGAGAACACGCATTGCGTCACATCAAGCCCCTCTTCGGAGGGGCTTTTTTATTGTCCTGATAATCTTGTCTTTTTGGCGCACCGCCGCCCTGCCGCGACTAGCGTATGAAAAGTCATACAGCGATATCCCGCCGCGTCCAATATTTCGCGCAAGCGCGCCAAGTTGCGACATCTAAACAACAAAAAAGCATCCTTAAATCAACAACTTAAGAAGTTAGGTTCCAAATTCCCATTTCAGGCATATCCTTTGCTATGTACAGGTTTTGCTGCAAATAATCGCTGGCACGCAAGGGCTTGTTTTTGAGAAATATTGACTCCAAGCTTGAGTTGCTCGCTATCAATAATCCGCTCACAGCGGCGTTTCACCGGAGGAGTCAAAATGAAAAAGAAACGGCCATTAACCCTGTACATCCTGATTGCCATGATCCTCGGCATTGCCGTGGGCTATGGATGCAACACCGCTTTCCCTGATGCCAAGCTCAGCGCTCAAATCGCTGGCAATATTTCTATCGTCACCGACGTCTTCCTGCGCCTGATCAAGATGATCATTGCGCTGCTGGTGTTCTCCACCCTGACCGTCGGTATCGCCCACATGGGCGACGGCAAGACGGCGGGCCGCATCGGCCTGAAAGCCATGTGCTGGTTCGTGGTGGCCTCGCTGGTGTCGCTGGCGCTGGGCATGGTGCTGTCGAACCTGATGCAGCTGGGAACCAACCTCGGTTTGCCATTGCCGGACATCCACGCGTCGACCAATCTGAAAACGGCCGCCTTCACCTTGAAAGATTTCTTCACGCACCTGGTGCCGAAGTCGCCGATCGAGGCCATGGCCAACAATGAAATCCTGCAAGTGCTGGTATTCTCGATCTTCTTCGGCGGCGCACTGGCCGGCCTGGGCGAATCGGGCAAGACCCTGACGGCCGTCGTCGACCAGCTGGCGCAAGTCATGCTGCGCATCACCGGCACCATCATGAACCTGGCTCCGTTGGCCGTATTCGCCGCGATGGCTTCCGTCATCACCACCCACGGCCTGGGCGTGCTGGTCACGTTTGCCAAGTTCATGGGCGGTTTCTACGTAGGCCTGCTGTGCCTGTGGGCCCTGCTGATCGGCGCCGGTTTCGTGGTCATCGGCCCGCGCATTTTCAAACTGGTCGGCCTGATCCGCGAACCCTTCCTGCTGGCATTCTCGACGGCCAGCTCGGAAGCGGCCTATCCAAAACTGCTGACGGCGCTCGACCAGTTCGGCGTGGACCGCAAGATTTCCAGCTTCGTGTTGCCAATGGGCTACTCCTTCAACCTCGACGGTTCGATGATGTACTGCACCTTTGCCGTGCTGTTCATTGCGCAAGCCTACGGCATCGACCTGTCGATCGGCACCCAGATCACCATGCTGCTGCTGCTGATGCTGACCTCGAAAGGCATGGCCGGCGTGCCGCGCGCCTCGCTGGTGGTGATTGCCGCTACCCTGAACCAGTTCAATATTCCGGAAGCGGGCTTGCTGCTGCTGATGGGCGTCGACCAATTCCTCGACATGGGCCGTTCGGCCACCAACGCGGTCGGCAATGCCGTCGCCACGGCCGTCGTCGCCAAGTGGGAAGGTGGCCTGGCCACCGAGGAAGAAGCCGCCGCGGCCAACGCGGCCAGCCTGAACACGGAAAGCCATTGGGGCGAAGCGGATCACGCTAGCAAAGCCTGATAGCGCCATGGCCCGCCACAAGCGGGCCATTTATTTGTTGTCGATGTTGAGTAACAAGCAGTCAGGTAGTGCGATCAGTAGTCATTCCAACTTATTAGAGAGATTTTCATGAAAAAAGTCCTGTTTACCCTGCTGACCCTCGGCGCAGCCTCCACTGGCGCCATGGCCCAATCGAGCGTGACCATCTACGGCGTGGCTGACGCCGGCCTGGTGTTCGACAAGGATGCGGCTGGAGACCGCCTGAACCGCGTCGCTTCCGGCGTCGCTTCCGGCTCGCGCATCGGCTTCAAGGGCAAGGAAGACCTGGGCGGCGGCCTGGCCGCTACCTTCGTGCTGGAAAGCGGTTTCAATATCGACACCGGCACCTCGGGCCAGGGCGGTCTGTTGTTCGGCCGCCAGGCATATGTCGGCCTGACCGGCAGCGCCGGCGCCGTCACCCTGGGCCGCCAATATTCCCCGTACTACCTGGCCCTGCGCGACGTGGCCGATCCGTTCGTCATCGGCCTGGCCGGCACGGCATCGAACCTGATGGTGACGAATATCCGCGTCGATAACATGGTGCAATACACCACGCCGACCTATAGCCACCTGTCGGCCGACCTGGCGTATGGCTTTGGCGAAGTAGCTGGCGACAATGCGAAAAACCGCAGCATGGGCGGCGCCGTGCACTACATCGACGGTCCGCTGAACGTGACCCTGACGCACCACCGCAAGGAAAATGCGCTGGCGACCCAGCAAACGCGCAACACCCTGCTGGCCACGCGCTACGACTTTGGCGTGCTGCAAGGCAACTTCGGCTACGCCGACAACCGCGCCCTCGACAACAGCAAGAGCAACGACATCCTGGTCGGCTTCAGCGCCCCGTTCGGCGCCACCAAGCTGGTCGCGTCGTACATCCGCCACAACGACAAGAGCATTGCCAACCGTGACGCCCAGCAGTGGGCCATCGGCGCCTTCTATGCCCTGTCCAAGCGCAGCGACCTGTACACCGGTTACGGCCACATCAGCAACAAGAACGGCGCTACCTTCGTCGTCGGCAATGCCACGGACAATGGCACCGGCAACAGCGGTTTCAACCTGGGCATGCGCCATACCTTCTAAGGACGTCGAGCTGTCCGTGACATAGAAGTGTGAGCCGCCGGATGCATATCCGGCGGCTTTTTCTTTTTACGCAATATTTAAATGCGATACTGTGGGTTCTTGCAAGTTGGCAGCTGATTTTATGAATAGCAGTACTACGAAACCCTCCCTTTCCTGGCGCCAGCGCCTGTCGCAACGGTCGGGCCGCGAAACGCTGGCCTGGGGCGTGGTGCTGGCCGCCTGTCTGGCCACCGTCTGGCTCGTGTATTTCTGGACCGAACGCATCGCCATCGGCAAGCTGCAGGCCAGCGGCGCGCAGCGCCTCGAGGTATATGTCAGCAGCCTGGAAAATGCGCTGGAAAAATACGATTTCCTGCCCAAGACGCTGGAACTGAACCGCGACGTCATCCGCTTGCTGCAGCATCCGGAAGACCCGGTGCTGGTCGATACGGTCAACCATTACCTCGAGCAAATGAATGCTCAGGCGAAATCATCGACCATTTTCATCAGCAACCTCGACGGCAACACGCGGGCCGCCAGCAACTGGCAGCAGCCCGATAGTTTTATTGGCGACAATATCTCGTTCCGCCCCTACGCCCAGGATGCGCTGCGCGGCACGCCGGGCCGCTTCTATGGCGTGGGCACGACGCGGCTGGAACCCGGTTATTTCTTTGCCCACGGCATCTACCAGAATGGCCACATGCTGGGCCTGGCAACGGTGAAGGTGAACCTGGAAAACCTGGAAAAACGCTGGGTGCAGGGCGCCGACAAGGTCATGCTGGCCGACGAGCACGGCGTGATCTTCCTCAGCTCCATGGCGGACTGGAAATACAAGACCCTGGCGCCGCTGTCGCCCGCCATCGTCGAAGAACTCAACCGCACGCGCCAGTATTATTCGAAGCAGCTGGCAGCCATCCCCTTCGTATCCGACCGCCAGCTGGGCAATGGCGCCCGCGTGATCAGCGTGCGCGAGCAGGAACACGCCGACACGCCGCCGAAGATCAGCTCCAGCGTCATGACGCAGATCAAACTCAAGTCCCCGCAAGGCTGGACGTTCATTTACCTGTCCGACCTGGCGCAGGCCAAGGCCAGCGCGCGCGCGGCGGCCGCCTTCTCTTGCGTGCTGCTGGGCTTCTTCATGCTGCTGTTCTTTTACCTGCGCCAGCGCCGCGCGGCCGTGGCGCAAAAATTGCGCGCCCGCGAAGACTTGCAGCATGCGTACGACAACCTGGAAGCCATGGTCGAGGAACGCACGTCGGAACTCAATGCCATGACGCAAAGCCTGAGCCAGGAAATCGACGTGCGCAGCAAGGCCGAGCAAAAACTCCACATCACGCAAAACGAACTGTTTCAAGCCGGCAAGATGGCCGTGCTGGGACAGATGTCCGCCAGCATCACGCATGAACTCAACCAGCCGCTGACGGCGCTGCGCACCATGTCCGACAATGCCGTCATCCTGCTCGAACGCGGGCGGCTCGACGACGCGCGGCGCAACCTGGCGAAGATCTCGCAAATTGCGGCCAGGATGGGGACCATTACGGGTCAATTGAAGATTTTTGCGCGCAAGTCGACCACCAGCCTGACGTCCGTCTCGATCCCCACGGCGATCAGCAACGCCCTGTTCCTCGTCGAACGCCGGCTGCAGGTGGAAAATGTGCGTTTTACTTTGCAATTGCCGCCCGAAGACATCTTCGCCATGTGCGAAAGCAACCGCCTGGAACAGGTGCTGGTGAACCTGTACGCCAACGCGCTCGACGCCATGAATGGCAGCGACGTGCGCAGCCTGCGCGTGGCCGTCGAATGCACGCAGGAGCACGTGCTGATCCACGTGGCCGACACGGGACCTGGCCTGTCGACGGAAGTGTGCGAACATCTGTTCGAACCGTTCTTCACCACCAAGCCGCAAGGCCTGGGACTGGGACTGGGGCTGGCCATTTCCGAACAGATCACGCGCCAGTTCGGCGGCGTGCTGCGCGCCGAAAACGCCCCCGGCGGCGGCGCCATCTTCACCATCGAACTACAGATTGCAACGCAGGAGGAAAAACATGTTTGACGGCTTGAAGGTCTTGCTGGTCGAGGACGACCCCACCGTACGCGAAGGCAGCGAGCAGGCCCTGCAGCTGGCCGGCCTGGACGTGCTGGCGTTTCACTCGGCCGAGCTGGCCTATAAACTGCTGACGCCGGATTTCCCCGGCATCGTCGTCAGCGACGTGCGCCTGCCCGGCATGAGCGGCCTGGAATTGCTGCAGGCGGTCAAGACGCTGGACGCCAACCTGCCCGTGATCCTCGTCACGGGCCACGGCGACATCACGATGGCCGTGCACGCCATGCGCACGGGCGCCTACGATTTCATCGAAAAACCGTATTCATCCGAGCAACTGGTCGACGTCATCCTGCGCGCGCTGGAAACGCGGCGCCTGACCCTGGAAGTGCACAGCCTGCGCCGCCAGCTCGAGGACGGCGGCGGCATCGAAGCGCGCCTGCTGGGCAATTCCGTGGCGATGCGCGACATACGGCGCCTGATACTCGACGTTGCCAACGAACCGGCCGACGTGCTGATCTATGGCGACACGGGCACGGGCAAGGAAATGGTGGCGCGCTGCCTGCATGACTTCAGCCACCGCCGCAAGCACAACTTCGTCGCCGTCAACTGCGGCGCGATTCCCGAAAGCATTTTTGAAAGCGAAGTCTTCGGCCACGAACCGGGCGCATTTACGGGCGCGGCCAAGCGGCAAGTGGGCAAGATCGAGCACGCGGATCAAGGTACTTTCTTCCTCGACGAAATCGAATCGCTGCCCCTGTCCCTGCAAGTCAAATTGCTGCGCGTGTTGCAGGAACGCTATATCGAGCGCCTGGGCTCGAACGTGCCCACGCCCGTCGACGTGCGCGTCATCGCGGCGGCCAAGCTGGACCTGGAAGACTTGTCGCAGCAACAGAAATTCCGCAGCGACCTGTACTACCGCCTGAATCTGATCGTGCTGCATCTGCCGCCGCTGCGCGAACGGCGCGAGGATATTCCCATCCTGTTCGAACACTTCGTGCTGGCCGCCGCCGCCCGCTACAACCGCGCCGCGCCCGTCGTCTCCAGCGCGCAGATGCGCAACCTGATGGCCCATTCCTGGCCCGGCAATGTGCGCGAGCTGCGCAATATCGCCGACCGCTTCGTGCTGGGCATCGCCGGCGGCGCCTCGAGCTTGCTGGCGGCCGGGCTGGCCAGTCCCCTGTCGCTGGCGGAACAGGTCAACGGCTTCGAACGCGCACTGATCGAACAGGAACTGCGCGCATATTCCGGCAATGTCAGTGAAGTGAGTGCGGTGCTCGGCTTGCCGAAGCAAACCTTGTACCACAAGATGCAGAAGTACAACCTGGTAGCCGAAGAGTTCCGCTGATCAGCCGACCCGGCCCGTGCGCAAGGGCGCGGCCCAGTCTGGCCGCCCGTTCGCCAGCGCCAGCCGGGCTGCCTTTTCCCAGTCATATGCCACGGCGTGCAACTGCGCCGTCCAGGCGCCATCGGCACCCTGCTCGGCGATGGCATAGCGCGCATGCGGCGTGCCGTTTTCCATCACGTGCGGATAACCATGGTCGTCGTCGTAGGCTTGCAAGCCCACGCTGCCCGGATTGACGACCAGCCGGCCATCGGGCAAGCGCACCTGGCGCGGCATGTGCGTGTGGCCGCACAGGATCAAGGCCGCGTCCGTCGTCCCGGCCCGTTCGGCCACCTCGTCCGGCGTGGCGGCGCGGCTGCCTTGCGGCGTGACGCTGTCGAGAAAATACACGAGATCGCTTTGCGGCGTGCCATGCACGAGCAGCACATCCTTGCGCAAGCGCAAGGTGGCAGGCAGCGCATTGATCCACACGAGTTGTTCAGGCAGCAGTTGCGCGCGCGCAAAAGCGTCCGACACGCCCATACGGGCCGGGTCGCCGAACAATTGCCGCTCGTGGTTGCCGCGGATGGTGGGCAAGTCCAGCCCCATCAGGCGCGCCGCCGTGGCGCGCGGCTGCAGATGGCCCGAGACGATATCGCCCAGGTTGACGATCATGTCCACGCCACGCAGGGCGATGTCGGCCAGCACGGCCTCGAGCGCATCGAGGTTGCCGTGAATATCGGAAATGGCAGCAATTTTCATGCGGTGTCTCCTCCTCGTACACACCATTCTGCCCGCGTTCCCCCTTGCAGGCAATGCCGGCATGTGTACCGGCTCTTACACACGGTAGGACAAATCCGACGGAAATTTGCGTCGTGCGGCTACGTGATCCAAAAGTAACAATTGCTACCATTTCCTCATTGCATTACCGCATCACGCCAGCCGCCCCGACGTCGCGGCCCGTTCACTTTATCTTGAGGAGTAGCCCCATGTTTGCCACGCCCGTTCCCGCCCGCCTGACCCCGCCACGTTTGCGCCATCTTGCCTTGCGCAGCACCATGATGCTGGGCGTGCTGGGTGTCGCCACGGCCGCCGCCACGGCGCGGGCGGAACCGTCGCCCGCGCTGGATCGCGTCAGCATCTCGGTGGGGGCGTTTTCCGCCGATCCGCGCATCAATATCGGCGCCGACACGCAGTTTGGCCGCATCGATGCGCCCGAATCGAAGCAAAGCCACACGACCATCCCCCGCATCAAGGCGGACTTGCTGATCGGCGACCGCCATGGCCTGGCATTCGACTACTACCGCTACGACAAATCCTACACGCCAAGCCTGACAGGCGACACCATCATCAATGGCCAGCCCGTCACGGGCACGGCCACGGCGAATGCCGATTTAAAACTGGACCTGGCCAAGCTGGCCTATAAATGGTGGCTGGGCAGCGGCAACGATACCTTCGGCATCGGCCTGGGCGCCGCCTACTACCACGCCAGCCTGAACGGCACGGCCACCGGCATCGTCAATGGCGAGACGGCCACGGCGCGCGATTCCATCGGCGAGCACGCGTTCGCGCCGCTGCTGGAAGTGGGCTGGCGCCACGCGTTTACACCGGACTTGCGCATGTATGCGGAAGCGTCGGGCATCAAGAAAAATGGCGGACGCATCAACGGCCACATCTACGGCGGCAATATCGGCGTGGAATGGTTTCCGTTCAAAAATATCGGTTTCGTGGCCGACTACGGCATCTCGAAAATCAAGCTGCACCGCGACAGCGAACGCGATGCCGACCTGAACGTGCGCCTGACGGGGCCGTCGGCGTATGTGAAAGTACGCTTCTAAACGCGCTCAAGCCGCCGGTTTCAGCACAGTCAGCTGGAACTGCGGCAACGCAGGGTCGTCATACGCCTCGACCCTGGCAAACGGCAGACGCGCAAACGCCTGCTGCCAGAACGCGCAGGCAGCGGCATCGTCGCGGAATGTCGCCACCAGCCACGCCTGCGCGCTGTCCAGCAGCACCCTGCGTACCACTTCCAGCGCCACGCCCCGGCGCCGGTATTTCTTCAGGACAAAAAAGTCGCTGAATTCCTGCACCGGCAGCTCACCCGCCATGCCAGGCTCCGTGAGGACAAAGCCAGCCAGTTCGCCATCTACCTCGATCCAGCTGGCCGTGTGGCCGGCGGCATGCACATACGACGCCAGTCCTGCGTCGCACACGTCATAGCGGCCATCGGCCAGCAGCGCCTCGCCGCTCCAGGCGGAATTGTCATAGCAGTACAGTTGAAACAGCTGCGCCAATGCGCCCTCTTCGCCCGGGGCAATGGCGCGCAACGCGATGACCTTGTCTATTGCATGCATGAAGAGCTTTCCCGCACGATGGCGTCCATCCAGTCCGCGATCTTATCACCGTCACTCACCCCCGCCCTCCCGCATTTCATGCCTGCATTTCCTCCCTTGGTCGCAAAAGCATTAATTTTCTTCCAATTGGTTATATATTATTGTTTTTAAGTAACATCCGCCATCGCGGTTGACGAAAAACAAGGGTGATCCCCTTCCACAGACCGGCAGACACGCATCTGCCGGCTTTCATACCCAAGCTCTGGAGAGTGCTGCACATGCTATCGATCAAACAGCTGAACAAAACGTATGCGAATGGCGTCAAGGCCATCAACAATGTCAGCCTGGAGATTCCCAACGGAATGTTCGGCTTGCTGGGGCCTAACGGCGCGGGCAAGTCCTCGCTGATGCGCACCATTGCGACATTGCAAGATCCCGATAGCGGCAGCATCCATTTCGATGGCGTCGATGTGCTGCAGGACAAGGCCGGCCTGCGCCGCCAGCTCGGCTATCTGCCGCAGGATTTCGGCGTGTATCCGAAGGTCAGCGCGGAAACCCTGCTCAACCACTTTGCCGTCTTGAAAGGCTTGACGGAGAAGGGGCCGCGCAAGGAAGCCGTGGAAGCCCTGTTGCAGCAAACCAATCTGTGGGAAGCGCGCAAGCGCAACCTGGGCACGTATTCGGGCGGCATGCGCCAGCGCTTCGGCATCGCCCAGGCGCTGCTGGGCGCGCCGCGCCTGGTGATCGTCGATGAGCCGACGGCCGGCCTGGACCCGGACGAACGCAACCGTTTCCTGAACCTGCTGGCGAAGATCGGCGAGCAGGTGGTGGTGATCTTGTCGACCCACATCGTCGACGACGTGACGGACCTGTGCCCGCGCATGGCCATGATCGTCAAGGGGCAAGTGCTGGTGCAAGGCGAGCCGCAGGCGGCCATCGACACCCTGCTCGGCAAGGTGTGGCGCCGCAGCGTCGGCATGGACGAGCTGGCGCAGTACCAGCAGTCGCACAATGTGCTGTCGACGCGCCTGGTGGGCGGCAAGCCGCAAATCAATGTGTATGCCGACAGCCAGCCCGACAGCGGCTTCGTGCAGATCGCCCCGGATCTGGAAGACGTGTACTTCTTGCATGTGCGCAACGCTGCCCGCAACGGCGCCGCCGTTCCCGCTGCGGCACCGTCCGCCATCGCGGCGTAAGGAGCGCGCCATGTGGAAGGAATTTTTCAAGTTTGACCTCGGCTATCAGCTGAAACAGCCGCTGCTGTGGGTATTTGCCGTCATCCTGGCCTTGCTGGCCTTTGGTGCCAGCAGCAGCGATTCGATCCAGATCGGCGGTGCCATCGGCAACATCAACCGCAATGCGCCCACCGTGGTGGCGCAGCTGCTGACGATGTTCAGCCTGCTGTCAATGTTGCTCATCACCATCTTCATCGCCGGCGCCGTGCTGCGCGACAGCGAAGTGGGCATGGCCGACATGCTGTTCGCCACGCCCATGCGTAAATGGGATTACCTGTTCGGCCGCTTCGCCGCCGGCTTTGTCGCCTGCCTGGTCATCTTCGCCTGCATCGCCTTCGGCACCATGCTCGGCCCCCTCATGCCCTGGGTCGATGCGCAGCGCGTGGGCGCGTTCCCGCTGCAGGCGTATGCGTGGAGCTTCGCCGTGATGGTGATCCCCAACCTGCTCTTCATCGGCGCCCTGCTGATGCTGCTGGCGGCCACCACGCGCTCGATGATGCTGGTCTACGTGGGCGTGCTGGGCTTTTTCGTGCTGTGGGGCACGGCCGGCGCCTTTACGCGCGATATCAACAACGAATGGATCGCCGTCCTGCTCGACCCGTTCGGCATGCGCGCCCTGGGCCGCATGACGCGCTACTTCACGTCCGCCGAAGCAAACGCGGGGTTGCCGCCATTTGCCGGCTTCCTGCTGGCCAACCGCCTGCTGTGGCTGGGTATCACGGCGGTGCTGTTCGCCGCCACCGTGATCCTGTTCAAGCCGCAGCGCACGGGCACGGGAAAACGCCTGTTCGGCAAGCACAAGGCCGAAACGGGCGGCCCCGCCGTCACGGCGCCGCGGGACCTGCCGCGCAGCATCCCCACCTTGACGGCCGCGACGGCCTGGCGCCAGTGGTGGCAAATCCTGCGCTTCGACGCCGTCGGCGTCTTCAAGAGCCTGCCCTTCCTCGTCATGCTGCTGTTCGGCATGATCAACCTGATCGCTGCCGCGAATGTCGGCAAGAATATGTATGGCACGGCCGTGTATCCGATGACACATTTGCTGTTACAGCAGATCAGCAACAGCTTCAGCTTCCTCCTGATCATCATCGTCACCTTCTATGCGGGCGAACTGATCTTCAAGGAACGGCAAGCGCGGATCGCCGACGTCAGCGACGCTATGCCCGTGCCCGACTGGGTTCCCCTGCTGGCCAAATGCACGGCCCTGATCGGCGTCATCGCCGGCTACCTGCTGGCGGGCGTCCTCACGGCCATCGGCTTCCAGCTCGTCAAGGGCGGCGCGCCCGTGGAACTGGGGCTGTACCTGAAAGGCACCCTGCTGGGCGCCCTCTTCTTCGTGCTGATGGGCTTGTGCGCCCTCACCCTGCAAGTGTTGTCGAATAACAAGTTCATCGGCTACCTACTGGTGATCCTGCTGATGGTGGCGCAAGCGGTGCAGGGCATGCTGCACTTCGAACACAATCTGTACGCGTTTGGCGGCACGCCGGCCATCCCGTATTCGGACATGAATGGCTATGGCCACTTCTTGACGGGCTGGGCCTGGTTCGCGCTGTACTGGAGCCTGTTTACCGTGGCCCTCGTCATGCTGGCGCAGGCGTTCTGGGTGCGCGGCCTGCCGAACGGCTGGCGCGCGCGCCTGGGCCTGGCCCATCAGCGCCTGCAAGGCCGTGCAGGCGCCGCGCTGGCCGTGGTGCTGCTGTGTTGGGCAGGCACGGGCGGCTGGATCTTCTACAACACGAACGTGCTGAACAAGTACGAGACGTCGAACATCGGCATGGACAAGCAGGCGCGCTACGAAAAACTGTACCAGCGCTACCAGCACTTGCCCCAGCCGAAGATCACGGATGTCCAGGCCAATGTGGATATTTATCCTGAGCAACGTAAAGTCTTGATCAAGGGCCATTATGTGCTGCAAAACAAGACGGCGCAGCCGCTCGATACCCTGCGCATCCAGCTCGACCCGCAACTGAAGACGACGTGGTTGAACTTGCCGGCGCACAAGGTCGTACTCGACGACAAGGAGCTCGGTTTCAGCATCCTCAAGCTGGCGCAAGCGCTGGCGCCCGGCGCCACCCTGCCGCTGGACTTCACGGTGGCCGTCACGCACCAGGGTTTCACCAACAGCGGCGCGCCGGACCAGGTCAACCTGAACGGCAGCTTCTTCAACAACCAGGCTTATTTCCCCCACTTCGGCTATGCGAAGGAAATGGAATTGCTTGACCGCAATGAACGCCGCAAGCGGGGCCTGGGCGAACCGCAGCGCATGGCCAAGCTGGAAGACACGTCCGCGTATGGCAACACGGTGCTGGGCGGCGATGCCGACTGGATCCATTTCGACACGACGGTGTCCACCAGCGGCGAGCAGATCGCCCTGGCGCCCGGCTATCTGCAAGGCAGCTGGGAAAAGGATGGCCGCCGCTATTACCGCTACAAGATGGACCAGCCGATGCTGCCGTTCTTTGCCTACCTGTCGGCGCGCTGGGAAGTCAAGAAAGGTGCGTGGCGCGGTTTGCCGATCGAAATTTATTTCGACAAGAAACACGGCTACAACACGGATCGCATGATCACGTCCGTGCAAAAGTCGCTCGACTATTACAGCACCGAGTTTACGCCCTACCAGCACAAGCAGGTGCGCATCCTGGAATTCCCCGGCTACCAGAGCTTCGCCCAGTCGTTTGCCAATACGATTCCGTATTCGGAAGGCATCGGCTTCATCGCCGACCTGCGCAACAAGGATGACATCGACTATGTGTTCTACGTCACGGCGCATGAAATGGCGCACCAGTGGTGGGGCCACCAGGTGATCGGCGCCAATGTGCAGGGTGCCAGCATGCTGATGGAATCGCTGGCGCAATATTCGGCCTTGATGGTGATGGAAAAGGAATACGGCCGCGACAAGATGCGCCGCTTCCTGCGCTATGAACTGGACCGCTACCTGAGCGGGCGCGGCGGCGAAGCCATCGAGGAATTGCCGCTGGCGCGTGTGGAAGGACAGCAATACATCCACTACAACAAGGGCAGCCTGGTGTTCTACCGCCTGCGCGATGAAATCGGCGAAGCCGCCCTGAACCGTGCCCTGAAACGCTATCTGCAGGACAAGGGTTACCAGCAGGCGCCGTTCACCACATCGTCGGAATTGCTGGCCTACATCCGCGCCGAAGCGCCGCAGGACAAGCAAGCCCTGATCACGGACCTGTTCGAGAAGATCGTGTTCTACGATAACCGCGTCACGCAAGCGACGGCCGTCAAGCGCCCGGATGGGCAATGGGATGTCACCATGCAATTGCACCTGGCCAAGCTGGAGTCCGACGGCAAGGGCAAGGAAAGCCCGCGCGCCTACGATGAACCGGTGGAGATCGCCATCTTCGCGCGCGCGCCGGGCGCCGGGGAGAAGGATGAAAAAGTCTTGTTCACCGACAAGCGCATGTTGTCCGGCAGCGACCCCGTGGTCACCATCACGGTGAAGGAAAAACCATTTGAAGTGGGTGTCGATCCGTACAACAAGATGATCGACCGGGTCTCGCGCGATAACCGCAAGGAAGTCAGCGTGAATTAAGGCTGCAATGGAACCTTGATGCAACGCAAACAGGCCGCCCTATCCGTGAAAGCGCGGCCTGTTTTGTTTACGGCGGGCCCGGTACTTTTTCAGGCCAGAAAAAAGATCTGGCGCAGCGCACATCCCACCTGTACCACACAGAACACCATGGCAAGGAGCAATAGTCCCAGATGGATTTTTAAAAAGATATCCAGTCGTTCCCGGCCGGCCACGGGCGGCACGGCGGCCGTTTTAAAACGCAGCCCTTTGCCGGCCAGTAGCAATAACACTATGCTGACTGGAAAAGATTGCAGAAAAATACGTCCTGGATACAAAGTCCACGCCAGTCCGATCAGGATGAAAATCAATGCCAGCACATCGCACAAGAGAAATAGATATTTTCTTTTTTGAAAATTCGCCAGCGATGCAAGCAGCCATCCCTTTTCCTTGCCGAATATGCGCTCCAGAACCAGCCATTGCGAACCTGATGAATCGACAGCTATATGCATTACAAGATTTTTCTTCAATTAAGCCAGTGACATTATCTGCGCACCAATGGCCGTAATATACGCACAGCATATTGCAGCCACGCTACGCTCAGCGATATAAAAATAATCAAGCGGGCATGTTCAACCCGCCATTATCTGTCCGCTTATGCCGAACAATAGGAATTATAGGCATACATCACGCCGGCGCCAATCAAGATGCCGCCACCGCGCGCCTGGCGTAAGATGGACGGTATCGTCGGCGAGTGCGCCGGCACCACGTTCAAGGGAAATTGCTTATGCTGCATCGTCACCTGCCCATCCGCGCCAGCCTGCTGCTGGCGGCCCTCATTTTCACGGCGCCCGCCTGGAGCGCCGATGCTGTCCACAAGGAAACAGTAGAGCTAACGGCAGGCAAGGCTGCGCTCAGCGTGAAAGGCAAGATCAAGGGCTATGCCACGGCCGAATACACGCTGGCAGGCAAGGCGGGCCAGACTCTCGGCGTCAAGCTCAAGACCAATCAACCGTCGAATTATTTCAACCTCCGTCAAGCCGGGCAGGAGGACGCCCTGTTCATCGGCTCGAGCGGCGGCAACAGTTACGAGGCAACACTGCCGGCCGATGGCGAGTACACGGTGCAAGTGTATTTGATGCGCAATGCGGCGCGCAGGAATGCCGTGGCCAGCTACAGCCTGGAGATGCGGCTGCGCAATTGAGTCTCCGCGGCCATGACAGCGCAAGAGGCGCGTGCGCCACCACATGCTCCCCATGTTATTGCAAGGGGCCATTAAGATGCGGGAGCGCCGCCCCTGTCTTATCTGGCCGGATGCGCTGCCTGGCGTCGGGCGGCCACGAGCGATTCCAGCACCAGGCCCGTCATCACTGCCAGGACCGGCATCATGGGTTCACGGTATCGGAAGATCACGTAAAACAGCATGTGAACGCCCGTGTAGCACGCAAGCGCCAGCCAGAGCAGGGCGACCTGCCGATTCCTTAATTTTCGCATCAGCACAGTCCCGATAGCACCAGCAATCAGGAGCAGGAACTGTATCGCCCACAGCAAACGCACAAGCTTTTCTGCCGGCGACTGGTTGCCTTTTCCCGCATGCAGGGGAGGCGTCCAGAAGTATGCCGCTTTTTTCAGCGCCAATGCCAGGAACGCTGCCGGGTGGGCCTTCGCCCAGGAAATGGCCTCCTGTTTCAAGGTCTCGGAAGCCTGGACTTCCCCCGTTTTCCGAAGGGCATCCCAGGTGGGGCCGCGTGGTGTTTCCGAGATGGAAATGAACATGCCAGTCGCGGCGGGATTGTTACCCAAATACAGATTGAAGCCGCCATTGGTGTTCAAGACAGGGGCGCCTATCACTTGCATGTTCCGGAGCAGCCATGGGCCGGAGATCACCAGCGCCGCTGACAGCGCGAGCATGGCCAGGCTTGCCCGCCGGGCCGTCGATGCGGGAGACAGCAGCAGCGCCCATGCAAGGACTGCAAGCAGTGACAAGGCGGCGTTACCCGTCAGTGCCAACAGACCGAACAGTACTCCGCACCCGGTCGCCACGCTCTTCGAGGGCTGGCGTGCCAGTCTCAGCGCACACCACATGACACCCAGCATCAGGGGAATCATCAGGTTTTCCTTCGCCAGATAAATCCCGTAGATGCCGCCTGGCAGATAGAGCGCCCAGGCAGCCGCGGCGATGAGACGCCCCGACCGGCCTGCGCCAGCCTCTTTGGCCACCAGGTAGCACAGCACGATTGCCGCGCCGCCCAGGCACATGTTCACCAGGCGAACCGCCAGGAGATCGTCGCCAAAGAGAAAAAAGACAGGCGCGAGTATCAACAGGGGATAGCCCACGTTATACATCGCGCGGTTACCCATGCTGTCGACGATGCCATTCCCGCCAAGCAAGTTAAGCGCCATGCTCCGGTAGGCAAGTTCATCGCCTTCCGGCACATGCTGGAAGCCCGCAATTGCCGCCGCCCTCAGGGCGAGGCCGATGCCGGCGATGATTGCCAGCCACAGCCAATCTCGCTGTTGTTGGGCATCATGCTTGTCATTCATCAACTCCTCCCCACCAAAAACACCCCCGCACAAATCAGCGCCACGCCCATCACACGGGACAGGCTGACCTGCTCGCCCAGCAGGCAGGCGATTGGCAGGGTGAGCACGAATCCCAGGCCTGCCAGCGGATAGGCCTTGCTCACTTCCCATTGCGACAGCACGCCCAGCCAGGCCACCGCTCCCAGGCCATACAGGAGGAATCCCCCCAGTACATACTTGTCCGTGAGGATATGCATGAGGGTCATGAAGGACTTGGGCTGCGCCATCATCGCCTGCACCCCGTCACCGGACATGCCGGTCTTCAATGAGAACTGCGCCATGACGGATAGCGCGATGCTCAGGATGGCAATGCAGAACGTGTTCATGGGTAAGTACCCAACACCAGAAAATGCGCGCCCAGCATGACGGCCACCATGGCGCAGACGGTCATGCGGCTGCCGTGGTCCTTGAGGGCGTAGATCACCGGGTCATCGTGCATTTCACCTCGGGAAGTTTTCACCCACAGGCGCGCAAGCCAGTAAATCAATCCCAGGGCAACCAGCCACAGCATCTGCGGGGTGCCGTAGCGCCCCTGCGTTTCCGGCGCACTGATGAACAGTCCGAACACCACCACGGCGGAGAGGGCCGCCCCGCCCCCCAGGGGCCACAACACGGCCAGGTCGCTCACCCGGTAATCCCGTCCACGCGTGGCTGCCTTGCCATTTCCCTCCAGGGTGACCAGCTCCGCACAGCGCTTCACCAGCGCGAGGCTGAGGAACATGAAGACCGAGAAGGCCAGCAACCAGGAACTCGTGGCAGTGCCAATGGCAACGGAACCGGCCAGGATGCGCAAGGTATACAGCAAGGACAGCATCAGCACGTCGATCAGCACGTATTCCTTGAGCACCCAGCTATACGCGCTGGTCAGCACCAGGTAAAGCACGAGCATCAGGAGAAAGGCATTCGACACGGACCAGGCCAGAACGAGGGCCAGGAGCAAGGCCCCCGCGGCCACGACCAGGCCCTTCAGAATCGGCAGGCGGCCGCTGGCAAAAGGGCGAAGCCGCTTGCGGGGGTGCGCCCTGTCGCTTTCCAGGTCCCACAGGTCGTTGACCATGTAGGTGGCGGAGGCCGCCAAGGAGAACGCCAGGAAAGCCACGGCCATGGTGCCCATCTTGCCCAGGTCGAGGAAGGAAAATGCCGTCAGCAGGGGCACGAACAGCAACAGATTCTTTAACCACTGGTGGACACGCAGGGCTTTGAGCCACACACCAAGCCCGCCGCTCGCTCCCGGAAACTCGCGTTCGATCGGAACGTGCCGCCGCACGGCTTGGGCCGTATTCCAGGCGACATCCACCAGCACCGCCGCCTCGGCGGCTTGCCAGATGGGAATATCTGCCTTGCTGTCGCCGGCATACACAAAGCATGGCCCGACCTGCTCCTGGATGGCTTGCAGCTTGGCCTTGCCCTTGAGATTGCGACCGTCCTGCGTCGCCAGCACCTTGTCGAACAGGCCCAGGTGCCCGGCCACGTTGCGGGCAATCGAATGGTGGGCCGCCGTCGCCAGGACAATCATGCGGCCCTGCCGCTTTTCCTCGCGCAGGTAATCCAGCAGGGACGCGCGGTAAGGGAGGTGTTCGCCCGAGATGCCGGCACGCGCCGCAATGGCTACCTTGAAGCCCGCCCGCCCTCGCATGAGCCAGAACGGCATGCGGAGCACATTGAGCGGGGATCGCTTCACCACTTGGATGACGGATTCCAGCAGGGTATCGGTTGGCGTCAGCGTGCCGTCAAGATCGACAACCAGGGGCGCTTTGGTCGAAATAGCCACCATTTTCTCCCGATTCTGGTGTGGCATGGCAGATGGAGTGCTGAAAGCAGTGATTAAATTATAGGGGGAGCCACGATGGCGATAACCAACATATATCAAGGAAGGGAGCGGTTATCTGCTTGAGCTGAACGCCCGTAGCACCTGAAAGAGACCCGCAAAAAAAGAGACCCACAACAACAAATAAAAACGCCTCGCAAATCCAGGATTTGCGAGGCGTTATGCAGCAATGAGCCGTAGTGCGTCTTAGAACGTTTATGCGCAACAAAAAGTGTAAACAGCCTTGTAAGCTTTTGTTCTCAAGGCTTCTACAGAATCATAAAGAAAAAATGTCAATAAATAGCCGTTTTCCACGCAGTTGTTTACATTTTTTCGCTCATCGCTTGAGATCATAGTGCAACTTCACGCCCTGGCACATCAGCACACGTTCTTCCCTCTGAGACACGGCCATGCCTGAGAACGAAGTCCGCCGCAAGCAAGATTTCGGCAGTAGAAAACAGGTGAAGGTTGTGGCTAGCAAGTGGCAAAAGCGGTCTGATGCAATTTATGTCTCGCTGTCAGTCGGTGCATGTCTGTACAAATGAATGGGGTGGGCGGAAGTCGCCATACACATACTGCAAGACGAACTGTTCGTGGCCAGTGCCAGTAGACGACTTGGTCAAGAGGCGTGCCGCAAAAGGTAGTGGAACTTAAGCAATGCCGCATTGCGACCCGTGAATAGTAATCGGTCTTTAACTAAGGTCCACTACTAATAGGTTGTAAAATTCATTAGTATTCAGGATGCTCACTATGCTACCGGAGCGTAACATCGGGCTGCGCAGGATGGGTTGTGGGTCAACGCAAAATGCAAAACACGCCCGCGTGGCAGGTCAAAACCACGTGTAATTCAACTGCCACCGAGCCATTTGAGAATTATCTCATTGCCGCTGGGCTCCGCCGCCCCCAAGAGAGCTAAGATTAGCTGTACAGCTAATACCGCGCATATGGATAACATCGATATTTCTTTATTGCACGATTTCACTGGTTCGCTCCCGAGTGCTATACCCATACCAACCCGGTCGAATCGGTGTCTTTCGAGATTTCAAACAAACCAGTGCGAACAAGACGGGTGCCAGGATCTAAATCAATTCGTTATACCCGATGAATCAGTGCGTCCGCCCTGAGCAGGAGTAAGCGTCTTCCTAGCACCGTCTGGACTGCCTGACCAGCGTCATCCATGATCGAATTTTGGCACGGTATTTGTGCCCACAATTTTGGATTATGGACACAAATTTTCAACCGATCATTTCCACGAATGCACGTGGTCACTATCGTCAGCATCCATTGGAATGGTCGGGGGAGCGGGGACTCCCCGTCTCGTGCCAAGTTGGCTGCCATCTTCCATCGTACTGTCACTCTCCAGAAAAAGGATTTTATGTTACTTATATAGAAAAATAAAATCCTTCATCATCAATAGTAGTTCCTTTAATGAAATTTTCATTTATTTCAAATTTATCAATTGGCCCATTAGTCAGATATTTCCATCTCTCATCACCATTAAATGAAATATTGATAAATCCAATTTCATCTCGAAGAATTAATTTTCCAGAAAAAAATATAAATTCATGGAAAACACAAGGCATTCTATATGAAAACTTCTTCTCAAAATTATTGGAGTTAAAACATGCAACAATTTCACATACCCCCACAAAAATATTTTCTTTTATAAAAATCCCTATTGGCACCAAACCCAAATTAGCATACCCAACAGTGATTTTCTCTCCATTTGGCAAGCAAAAAAAACCCCAAGTATTCGCGTCAGCGGTTTCGACATGTCCCATGGGAACCTCATCTAGCAAAACTGAAGCAAGAGCACTTTTGGATTCGACTCCGGTCCATTCAATAGTTGTAATAGCCATATATTTTTACTTAGAAATAATTGTGATTACCCGACCTTCTTCTTCGACGAACTGAATTTTTGATCCAGTGCTAGTTACTCCAGGAAGAAAGAATTCATGCATAGTTCGACCAGGTACGGAGCTAGGGACAATGGTAGATGAATCTCGATATGCATTGTTGAATAAACGGGTAACCTCTGCACGATTGAGTGGATTGTCAGCAATTCCAATACGTCCCGCGTTACCAGCTGCACGCGCTGCATTATAGGCATTGGATTGATCAATCCCTCTATTGAAGAGGAAGTCTAACTTTCGTCCAAAACTCAGCTCACCCTGCGCCGCAGCATCTGCGGCCCTTAAAGCAGCAGCCTCTGCTTTTGACCCGGCAACAATAACCGATGGAATAACAGTAGGAGGAATACCGTCAGCCATGTTTTGTACCTGAGACCCGAATCCAAAGAGTCCCAAGACTACCTGTCCAACTTTGGTGGTACCTAGCCAACCACCACCGAGCAAGGAACCGAGTCCTCCGGCACAAGCTCCTTCGTGCCCCACACATGCCGCCCCCTGCGCAACGGCTGGGTTGGGGCTCGATAGCATTGCGTCGCGAACTGTATTGTTTGCCGATCCTTTCTTCGCCGTTTCGACTCGGCCAGCGGCTGCCCCCCCTCCAGTTGCAGCTTTACTTTCCTTGTCGCCAGAGTTCCCATTTTTATCACCACGACCGGAACCAACAGCTGAGCAATTACCCTCGCACGAGTAACCAGCTGGAGGACTGCCACCGGGAATAGCGGTTCCTAGCGGTGTCTCGAGAAATCCAGTCGGGTCGGTTAAATTGATAGGGTTATTTGATACGTAAGAATAACGATTGTAATTCTGCCCGTTCTTGGGATCACTGACCAGTGGGTCACCCGACAAAAATTTAGCCGTGAGCGGATCGTACACCCTCCCGTTCATGTGTACCAAGTCCAACTGGTCCAGCATTTCATGACCAGTGAAGCCTCGGTTATCGATTTTCCCGTCGATGCTGTCGTCGGTGTTGTCATTGTCGGCCACGCTGCGGCGCTTGCCCCATGCATCGTACTCCAGCCTGCCATCCGTGCGAATCGTGCCGTCTTCTCCGGTCATGGCAACAGGACTACCCAGACGGTCTACATGCGTCCAGTGCAACTGCGTCGTCCCGCCCTGATCGATTTCCACACCGATACCGTTCGGCCAGTAAGTCTTCACCTTCATACCACCATTGACGCCAGATTCCACCTCCTGTGCACCCGCATAGATCACGCGCTCATCGGTGCCTCCCGCCTGGTTACCGCGGCGCAACTGCCCAACGCGCTGGTGCTCAGGACCGTAGTTAAAGGTTGCCGTGATCGCATCCTTCTTGATCGTTTGCGGCATGTCGAAGCTGGTCCAAGTGATCGTGCGACCGCCGCCATTCAACAAGTTGCCATTTGTATCGTAGCTGTAGATGCCGGGGATACCAGAGATGGTTTGCACCGCATGAGGCTGCACCGCCGTTTCGCCCTGTGCCCTGTACGCGTAGGTACCCACCCCTGTCTTGCTGGTGATATTACCTGCGGCGTCGTAGGTGAACAGGCGCGCTGTTTTACCCAGCACCTGACTACTCTTCAGGCGGTTCAAAGTATCGTAGTCGAAGCTCTCCTGGAAGCCGTTACTGTCCCAGTACTGGCTACGATTCTTCACATTGCCCAGCACATCATAAACATAGTCTTCTTGAAGACGCATTGCACTGCTTGCCGTCGATACACCGCCATGTATCAGCCTGCCGCTATAGGTATTGAAATCACGGTTCTGGATCAAGCCATTACCCAGTAGCACTTTGCGCGCACGTCCGGCGGCATCCTGCTGCGTTGCCTGCCACAGCACCAGCGGACCGCGCTCAATGCGTGACGGGTAGCCGTAACCGTTGAATGCAAAGCTAAAATCCTTGGCGGTATCATTGCCGCGCTTGTAGGTCTGCTTTACCAGCCGCCCCCACGAGTCGTATGTCGGCGTGGCCGAGTAGAGTCCATCGTAAAGCTTCTGTGTCGTCAGCGCAGGACGGCCCAGGATGTCGTAGCTATGCGTACGGATGTAATCGGGCGTGGCCGTCTGGCCGGTGTACGCCCGCGCCAGCTGCCCCACGCCTTTCGCCGCCGTATCGTGGACCCAGTGGCTTTCCAGGTCACTTTCATAGCGCGCGGTCATGCGACCCAGCAAATCGTAGGCCATCCAGGTCCGCGTCCCCTTGGCGCGTTGTTCCGGGCTAATCTGCCGGTATACCTGTCCTAGCGGATTGACTGCGTATTCGATAAATCCGAGATCGGGATCACGCAAACCTATCTTACGACCCCACGTATCATAATTTACCGTGATCCTGTTCCCATTCGGGTCTAGCGTGGTTTGCAAGCCACCGAAGGGCTCATAGGTAAAGCTGGTCGTGCCACGTGGCGAGCCAGAGTCTAGTACCTGGCGCAACTGGCCCAGTACGTCGTGGTTTTCTGTACGTACTTGTCCAGCGGGATTTTTGTGCTCGATCTCCAGTCCGCGGTAAGTCGTGCTTGTCGTCCGCACGGTACCTGCGTCATCCGGCAAGCTGGTGCTGATCGTTCTATTCAAATCATCATAGCCCCAGCGAGTTTCCAGATAGGCGGCAGCGCCATCGAAACGCGGCTGATCGGTTTCCACCAATCGCCCGCGGTCGTCGTAACGCTGGTCTACCACAACGGGGGTGCCGTCGAAGCCCCAGGTCTTGCTACGCTCGACATGGCCAGCACTATCGCGGTACACCACCTGTGGTACTGCGATACGGTCATTGCCATGGAATGCCTCCTTGATCTGCACCGTTGTTGCATGGAAGGCGCAATCGCCGGCGCAACGTTTCAGATAGTTGCGCATTTCGTTGCCATCCGGTCGCAACTCAACCATCACGCGACCAAACCGGTCCACCGTCCAGTTTGTCGTCAGGTTGTTTGCATCTGTACGCCTGGTCGGCGCGCCGGTGGCGTCGTCAAATGCCTGGCTCGTCGCGTGTCCCATTGCGTTTTTGACGGAAATCGGGAAGCGTCCCTTGGCATCGTACGTCGTGTCGCTCACTGTGCGCGATTGCGCGGATATGCAGCCTGCTTCCGGCCAGCCGGCAGCGGCGCAGGCCGGATTGGTCCAACTCTGCGTGATTTTGTTGACCTGGCCGAACTGGTTGGCGCTGCGGTCGTAGGTCGTCAACACAGCGAGCGCAAGGTTGTTCGGTTCGACCGTTTCGGTTTCCCGCAGGCCCGTCGTACTATTGTAGGTGTAGCTTGTGCTGCGCGTGAGGCTGGCGCCGTCGGTGCGCGCAATTGCCATACTCAGCGGCAGGCCCGATAAATGGACCCATCCTGGCGCTGTGAAATAGGTGGTGGTATCTGTTTGTACGAAATTGCGCCCACCACCCTCAGTGACAGTATTCCGAGAGGTAAGATTGCCCCAGCCATCATTGTACTGATTGGTAACCGTCACCGTCCCCAGCGCAGTGCAATCCAAATCCGAACGCTTGACACCTGTCCCGCTAATATATGGAAAGTAACTGACAGCACCGCTGCCCATCGACTGCGACTGCTGCTGCAGTTGATTGGTAACACTCTCGAGTGTGCAACGGCTGTTGAAACGGCGGCTGGCTTCCACCATGCCGACCAAAGGAAAAGTCTGCGAGAATATGGTCTCCTCTGCAATACCCGTGGTGGCATCAGTAGTGCGCATCAATGCGAAACCCAGCGAACCACGACCGCCAGCATCATACATTGCACCGGCATAGTTCATGTTGCTGGTGATCCAGCCCCCTTGTCCGTTCGCCTGGCGCAGTTGTTTCGCCATGACGCCCGGCACGGTTGACTTTTGCGGATAGACAGGGCGGCGCTCGGTGCCGACCACTGTGGCAAAGCGGCTATAGACGCTACTGTCATCGCCTCGTGTATAGTCGATCTCAGCGCTATGACCAATGCCGTTGGTTACCGAAACGAGACGATCCTGCGATGCGGGCATGACGAGCGACGTGATCCAGCACGATTGACGGTATGAGGAATCCTTAAAATTGGGAACCTCGCTGCAATTGAGTGCCGCCGGCACGCCACTGCCATCGATAGTGAACGGCCGCGAGCGGCTTCCGGAACCAGTCCGAATAATGGCAAGCGTTTCTGCCGGTATGCCGCTGACATCAACCTCTTGGCATTTTTCGCTACCATCGGCCAATCTGCACAGCGCATTAGGCACCGACGTATTTCCGATATACCCCCAGTAGCGGTTGACGCCGTCGCCCAACATGTCAGCGACACCGGCAAAGAAATAGTCAAATCCAATAGATCCCATGTCCGGGAGTGCGACACCACGTGACGTCATCGGACGGCAATTCACACCGGTTTCGCTGCTCAGGCATAGCTTATTGCCTCCGTTATCGCTGTAGAAGAAGTCTGTCAGGCCATCGCCATTGAGATCGCCGGCGCCAGCGCCTGACATGCCAATGCCGTTCGACGATAACAGGTCGCACAGAAAAGAATCTTTGCTGCGTCTGCATACCGTCACGTTAGATGAATAAGATATAACACCACCTTGCAGGTCTGGATTATTTATCATGTAAAAATCCGATTGCCCTTGCTTGCTCAGTTCGATCGGCATGAAGCCCGTCGTCACAACGCCCCCTGGCGTGGTGGTCGGCAACGTGCGGCAACTGACGGTGCCGTTGTAACTGCATATATGCGCCTGATTAGCTGCATCAAAATACATTAATTGCGAACGGCCGTCATTATCCACACTCGCCAAGGTGGGCAAGTCGCCGTCTCGATTGAAATCCCGCATTGGGGGCAGCGCGCCTCCCGTCTGACATGCCGCGAATAGCGGGTTATAGGGCCCAGCTGGCAGGGCTAGGCAGTAAGCCCAACTGCGCCCTCCTGAGTCCAGTAATACGATGTCATCGCGGCCATCGCCGTTGAAGTCGCCGGTCAATATCTGATCATATTTACCAGTGAGCCGGGACATATCCAATGTGGCGTCCCAACCGGAAATGCTATTGCTACGTCCGGCAAGCTTTCCGTTAAAGTAGCGAAGATTGCAGTTCGGCATTGCCGGCATGCACACCTGCCATGGAACGAAAATCGAGGTTTCCCCCAGGCCATGGAAGTCTCCGGTATAAGTTTTGATTGGTATATTCTCGCCGTCTGCCATTACATTGAATTCGAAGCTATTCTTTTGCACCAGCTTGGGTCGGCCACCGTCACCGTAACTGAAGTCGGTGCGTGGCATTGGTTCGGCAATTCCGGTCAACGCGTTGAACGCTGAGACCTGTACCCAGCTAACCAAGCTGCGGCCGCTGCCGGCGCTATTGGTGTAGCCAAGCGCGTAATCACGCACCAGCGTGCCGCCGCTGCCATCCGCAGCAGTATTGATATACGTCTGCACATGCGAGAGTAGCTTGCGCAGGTCATTGCGCGAGCCTCCCATGTATTGAACCTGCGCATCGTTACGACTGGTGTAACTGAAGCGGACCGTAAGGTCCGGCGAACTGCCAGCATTGGTGTTGCCGCCATAGCGGATCTGCGCCGGCGTGTATTCGCCAGTGCTGGCGTCAACCTCATAACTTACCGTAAAGTAATTGCCGGAACGATCTTCCACCCGAGACAACGCCCATAGCAGGGCTTGGCCGTCGCCGCGCCCCTGGGCAGCGATGGCGCTATTCGCGTTGACGCCGTAGTAACGGATCCGGCCGTTCTTGTCTTCGACCTTGAAGCCGGCCGCAATCCGGGTGACACGCGAAAAGCCTTCGATCTCGGTACGATATTGGGCGCCCGAAGCCCAGTACGCGCTGTCCTGTGCGCTCGGGCTAGCGCCGGGGTTGCCACCGTCGGCACGCAACAGGCGTTGGCCATCCAAGCATAGGCGATCGGCCCCATCGAATGAAATACGGCCGGCAACACCATCCTGGCCTACCGTCTTCGGACAACGATGAATGGTAGAAAGGCCACCCAACGACCAGCCTAGGCCGACCATGCCATTGCTGCCGTTGCTCGAATAGCTCAGGGATAGCGCAGGCTGCATGCCAGCCGTGCCCGGTGGTACCGCGAGTTCGATGCTGTAGAGCGCCGCGCCGTCGTTCCCCACGCTCAGATTGCCAGGCAACGTCCCTGCGTTCTCATTGCCCAAATGCGGAGGTGTGATGTTGACGGCACTTGTGCCACCAGGTGCCTGACTGACCACCCGCACCGACACCGGCAGGCTGTCGCCTGATAAGCTCGCCGCATTAGTCGCCCTCAGCACCAGCGCATGATGGCCCAATGGCAGCGTAATCGCCTTATTGAAATTTACAGTGCCGTCTCCAGCGTCGATTACCGTATTGCCGTCCAGCAGCTCTAGTTTTGTGATGGCCACGTCCCCGACCTGGCTGGCGCTCCCCTTTACGGTGACAACCATTGTGTCTCCGCTGGTCGAATACACCGTGCCGTCTGCAGGACTAGTAATCGTGGCAACCGGTTTCGCCGTCGTTACGGACACTGCCGCATTGGGCGCGGCGTCACCGAACCAAGCCACGTTTTCCTGCAACATTTGCCACTGCACGGCGTAGCTTCCTGCATTACGCGGAGCTGTCAACGTAAAATTGAAGACGGCGCTGGCGCCGGGCGCAATTGCTCCTGGCACGTTAACGCGGCCGATACCGAATGTCGTCGTGTTCCCTGGATTTTTGATCCCGAGCTGATATGGCCGCGTCGGGTCAGGGATCCAGGTAGTGTTGCCGGTATTTTGCAGAGTGACCGACGCACTATATGTCTGTCCGGCCACCATCGTTGTCGGTATGCTCTGAGCGAGATATTTCGCATCATTAATGGGGGGAGGTGGAGCGATATTGACTGCGTACGGAATCGAGAAGTAACTCTGACCATTATAGGTCGCTGCCTCAAGCCGCATGGAATGGCTGCCAGGAGAAAGCAACGCTGACATCGCGATCTCCCTCAGCTGATTGATTGGCATATTTTTTTTGTCATCATAGTTGACAAAAAAGAGCTGCGACGCAACGATAACGTTGTCATCATACAAATTGACTGACTGCACGCTGTCGCCAATCGTCGTTGTAACCTGCCCGGAAGCAACAACTTTCAGCTTACCGGTGGATGGGTCCGCCGTTCCGTTCTTCGGACTAATTGCCACGCCAGTCCAGGTTATACCAGGAACCGGAAGCGTGACATTGACGGTGCGATAGGTACTGATAGTTTGCCCGAAGTTGTCCGCCACCCACAGTTCAATGACATGGGTGCCGATGGTGAGGTCTTTGCTGCCGCTGATTGTGTTGGCGGATCCAGAAGCGAATGCCACACCGTTCTCGCGCAATTGCACACTACTCAATGTGCCACCACTACTTGGCGCAGCACTGCCGGTAAAGGATACGCTGGCGGTGCTACCAATTGCCGGATAGCTTGCTCCTTCAGCGGGCCAGGTAATCGTTGCGCTTGGTTGCGACACAACCACGTTGATGGATATGTTGGGTGTCAAGTCGCCAAACCATTCCACGCTCTCCTGAAACATTTTCCACTGGACGGCATAACTTCCCGGACTACTTGGCGCCGTCAACGTAAAATTAAAGACGCCACTATTGCCCGGCGCAACAGTCCCTGGCACTTCAACGCGAGTTACACCGAACAACGCCGCATTGCCTTGGGCTCCGAGTCGATACGGACGCGAGGGATCAGCCACCCACGTGGTCGTGCCGGTATTTTGCATCGTCACCGATACGTTATAGGTACGCCCCGCCACCATGGTTGAAGGTACGTTTTGTCCCAGATATCGTGCCGCATTCACTAAGCTCACCGGATTGGCGTTGATCGTGTACGTCGCCGTATTCAGCGTATTGCCGTTGTAGGTTGTCGCCTCGAGCCATACAGAGTGGGTACCTTGTCTAACAGGCACCGTCATCCAGGGAGATCTGGCCACGTTAATGGGCATATCTTTTTTTTCGTCTATGACGACCGGGTAGAATTGCGTGTTGACGAGAACGTTGTCGTAATAAAGGTTGACCGACTGCACGGTGTCCCCTGTAGACGCGATAACGTTGCCGGAGGCGATGACTTGTAGGGTGCCAGTGGACGGGTCCACCGTCCCACTGGTTGGAGAAATAAATACATTACTCCAGGTGATTTGCGCCATGGCGCTGTGACTAAACAACAACAAGCCAACAACGGCGGCGATAGTGCGAAAGAATCGAAACAAAATTGCGCACGCGCATCTGCACGCCAACGACAAACTAGACATAGCTTCCCCAAGCGGCGGCCCATCATTACAAGCCATTAATTAATTTTAGGCAAAGTTTGCCTTATTTCAACATTGTGAAAACTAGCAAAAAGTCACAATTATTAAATATTTATTATTTTCAACCACTTAAGGATAGTTCTAACGCCAACGCTGCTGCGCCAGGGCGAACAGCTCTGGCACGTCGACACACCGCTATTTGCTGGCGCGGACCGCAATAACGGCACGCACTTCGAACGATATAAGGGACATGCCTGCGCGTTGAATGCGCTTCTGGTGCGCCAGATACACCTCGTCGAAGCTCCCCTGCACCGCCATCGCCCCCAGATAGCTGATCAGTGCATCGCTAGTGCGTGCCTCCCCGCGCAACACAATGCGGCGCCCAGATGTTGATTTGCACCGAAAACTGCCACACTTAGCCGCATAATTTGCATCGAAAATTGACCCACGTTTAGCACACAATCCTACTTATCTGAATGAGTAGGGGATAGGAGTGCTTGACGGAATTGGGGTTCAAGGGGTCTTACGACCGAGTGGCGGCGTTCGCCAGGCAATGGAGGGAGGGTCAAACAGAGTGGGTCAATTCGGCATGCAAAAGAACAGAAATGGCTTACGAGCAGCGAGGTCGACCGCAGAGGCTGCTGTTTCATTCGGATCAAGGTAGCCAGTACGCCAGTCGAAAATTCCGTCAGCGCTTGTGGCGCTATCGGATACGACAGAGTATGAGCCGTCGGGGAAATTGTTGGGATAACTCCCCGATGGAACGGCTGTTCCGCAGCTTCAAAACTGAATGGCTGCCGTCAACTGGTTACATGACGGCACAGGAAGCACAACGGGACATCAGCCACTACCTGATGCACCGGTATAACTGGATACGACCACATCAGTTCAACCAGGGACTGGCACCGGCCGTCGCCGAAGAAAAACTTAACGTAGTGTCCGGGATGGGTTGACCACTACAGAGCCCAGCCTGCCAAGTTACCATACCCGCCATCAAGGAAGTTCTTTATCGAGCTATCCGCTTGCTTAACGACACTTGTGACCTCACTGTTTGCCGAGCTCATGCACATGATCCGCAAGGGCTAGTTCGCACTTGACGGTGCGAATGCAATATCGTTCGCCGACCGATTTTATGCGCTGACAGAACAGGTCCGTCCAGTTTGAGGGCCGCAGTGCCATTCTGGGAAAATTTCACCCTCTGATCGACAACGCAACAGAACCGGACCGCGCAGCGGCTAACCAGATCGTTCAAATTTCTCCGCGGCTAAGTCCGTTCTAAATTGCAGAACCGGGCTCGCTGCTTCGTCACTTGTTGCTAACCTCTCCTATTTGCTTGAACTGTAGACCTTTGAGGTTCAAGTGTTTTACTCTATTTGCAAATGACTCAGTAACGAAGATAGTAGAGCGATTTGAATTTTCAATGGTAAAGAGTTCCTCGCTATCTACCGGAAATTCATCGATAATCAGCCTCTGCACCATAAATATGGACCCAGCAGGGTCCTTATGAACGATACTTCGACTTTCATTGTATTCACGAATCGAATTCAAACAATTTACCAAATACCAATCCTCGCCGGCAACAATAATAGGCAACAGTTCGATGTTTTGGTTGCCCTCTGGAAATAAGAGTTTTTTGAGATCTCTCCTAAAAGCGAAACCTGGAGTCACACAGGCAACATCAGGCTCCCGCCCTTCGGATTTTCCTGTTCTATAGAACTCAAAATTAAACGCATGCCAATTTCCTCTAACGCTCTTAAAGTTAAGATCTGTACATTTTGCGAAGTCACTAGGATTACTCCATAGTACTGGATAATGAATCTTATCGGGATCCGGGCGAAAAATTTTAGTCATATTAAAAAGGGAAAATTCCCATATATATTTGCGCCTTGATCGCAGTTAACCTCACAGCAACATCAACATACGACTTGGATCCAACTAGGGCTCCCGTCACCGCAGCATGATATACGTCCGTATGAATGCGAGCATGGTAGGAACTATTCATATTCATTCCGTTGAACGCGCTATTAACACTCATTCCATTGTTATTAAGAATTGCGACCGACAAGGCTGCCCGCGGATCGTTTTCCGCCGCAATATGGTGAGAATGTTGTCCTGGCAATTTCAACTGACTGGCGAAGGCGGCGATATTCTTCGCAAGTAGCCTGCTAGATTCCATGAAAGGAGGTACAACCAAAGCACCCACGACCGCACCGCCAGCCACGCCTGTTGCAACTATGGCGGGATTTGCCGGGGCACAAACCCCGACCGAGGCGATGTCACATCCAGCCGAAACAGCCACACCTGCGGTCGCTCCAACCATAGCACCGAAAGTAGCGCCCGCCACCTTGTCAGCGGTACGCTGCATTGCTACGGCTTGAGTAGTGCCGCCAGTAGCCTCACCGCCACCAGTCGCCGGGGCAGTTCCCCCGCTTGCCGAACCTTTGCTTTCCCCTTCCGAACGAGTACCCGCGTTTGCCAAAGCCGGTCTGCCCGCAGCACTATTTATACCATCTTTAATGGCATTGGCGTCCGAGAATGACAAGTTCTGGGTGTCCACCAAAGCATCAATATAGGATGCATCTTTCTTGTATATATTCGATCCGGTGACATATCCTTCAAACCGGAATCCAGTAGGATCGGTCAGGTTGGTCGGATTATTCAGCACATAACTATAACGGTTATAGTTCTGTCCGTTCGTAGGATCCTGGATCACCGGATCAGCTGACATAAACTTGCCCAGCAACGGATCGTACACGCGCCCATTCATGTGCACCAGATCCAACTGGTCCAGCATCTCGTGTCCGGTGAAGCCGCGATTGTCAATCGCGCCATCGATACTGTCATCGACACTGACATGATCGGCCACACTGCGTCGCTTGCCCCAGGCGTCGTACTCAAGTCTGCCGTCCACACGGATGGTGCCGTCTTCGCCCGTGTAAGCAATTAAGCTACCAAGACGATCTACGTGCGACCAGTGTAGTTTCGTCACGCCCGCTTCGTCAACCTCCATGCCGACGCCACCTGGCCAATAGGTTTTTACCTTGACGCCACCACTCGCGCTCGATTCCACCTCCTGCACACCTGCATAGATAACGTTGTCCTCGCCACGCAACTGGCGCAAGCGCTGGTGCTCGGGACCATAGTAGAAGGTGGCCTTTGCCGCCCC
Source organism: Janthinobacterium sp. SUN211 (assembly GCF_030587315.1). Lineage (NCBI taxonomy): Bacteria > Pseudomonadati > Pseudomonadota > Betaproteobacteria > Burkholderiales > Oxalobacteraceae > Janthinobacterium > Janthinobacterium sp. SUN211. The sequence continues at coordinate 103,962 of NZ_JAPWIC010000008.1, forward strand.
CTTCTTGATGGTCAACGGCATATCAAAGCTGGTCCATGTCACCGTCTTGCCGGCAGCACTCACCATGTTGCCATTGTTGTCGTAGCCGAAGGTTCCCGAAATTCCGCTCACACTTTGGACCGCATGCGGCTGCACAGCATTGGCGCCTGCCGGATACATGTAGGTGCCAAGGCCTGTTTTACTCAAGATGTTGCCTGCCGCATCATAGGTAAACTGCTGCGCCGCTTTGCCCAGCACCTGGCTGCTGGACAAGCGGTTCAAGCCATCATATTCAAAGCTCTCCTGGAAACCGCCTACATCCCAATACTGGCTGCGCTCTTTAACGTTGCCAAGCACATCGTAAAGATAATTCTCTTGAAGTCGGGCAGCCCCACTGGCCAACGTCACCGCACCATGTTCCAGCCTTCCAGTGTAGGCGTTATAGCTTTGCGACTGAAGCAAACCGTTGCCCAGTGCTGATTTCACCGCGCGGTTAGACGCATCTTGCTGCGTCGCCTGCCACAGCACCAATGGGCCACGCTCCAGGCGCGCCGTAAAACCATAGTTATTGAAGCGCGTCGAGAACACCTTGGCCGCGTCATTGCCGCGCTGATAGCTCTGCCCCACAACCCGGCTCCAGGTGTCATATGTGGTCAATGCCGAATACGCCCCGTCAGCAAGATACTGGGTCGTCAGCTTGGGACGTCCGAGCTCGTCATAGGTGTGAATGCGACGATAGTCCTTGTTGTTTACTTGTCCTGTAAATGCTTCGGCGAGCTGGCCAACCCCCATTGCCGCCGTGTCGAAGACCCAGTGACTTTCCAGAGCGTGCACCGAAGATGTCTCATAGCGCGCCGTCATCCGGCCAAGTAAGTCATATGCCATCCAGTTCTTGTGGCCGGAAGCACGCTGCACTGGACTCGTTTGCGCATACACCTGACCAAGCGGATCGACGTCGTAGGCAATCCAGCCGAGATCCGGGTCGCGCAAACCGATCTTGCGTCCGAGTCCATCATAGTCGACCCGAATCACATTGCCGTTGGGATCGGTTGTCGTCGACAGTGCGCCAAATGGCTCGTAGCTGAACGAGGTTGTGCCGCGCGGCGCGTTGGAGTCCAGCACGGAGCGCAACAGTCCCAGCACATCACGTGTTTCGGTTCGCTGCTGTTGCTTGGCATTGATCTGTTCGATTATCAGCCCACGGTACTGGATCGTACTGCGACGCTCGACGCCAGCTTCATCAGGAACTACCGTCGCGGTGACGCGGTTGAGGTTATCGTACTCCAGGCGGCTAGCCAGCACCGCAGCCTCGTTCAGGAAGCGGGGATGATAACTCGTGACCAGGCGCCCGCGCTCGTCGTATGCCTGGTCGGTCAAGATTGCACGGCCATCAAAGCCCCAAGTCATGCCGCGCACCACATGACCCGCACTGTCGCGGTATGCCACTTGCGGCACCACGACCCGATCATTGCCATGAAACACTTCAGTCACTTGTGCAGTGTTGGCATTGAAAGGACAATCACCAGCACAGCGCTTGAAATAGCTGCGTGTCTCATTTCCATCCGCGCGGCGTTCGACTTGTATCCGTCCATGCCCGTCCACCGTCCAGCTGGTCTGCAGATTGTTGGCATCGCGTCGGGTAACCATGGCGCCGGTCGCCGGGTCGAAAGTCTGACTGCTCGTGTGGCCCAACGCATTCTTGAGCGTCAGAGGGAAGCGCCCTTTCGCATCGTACATGGTGTCGCTTACCGTACGCGATTTGGCGGCGACGCATCCGGCCTGGGGCCACCCGGCAGCGCTGCAAGCCGGATCGGACCAAGTCTGGATTACCTTGTTCACCTGTCCAAACAAATTACCACTACGATCATATGTGGTTTTGATCGTCAACGCAGCATGGTTCGGGGCGATGGTTTCCGTTTCACGCAGCCCGCTGGTGCTGTTGTAGGTATATGCGACTTCACGCGAGACGCTCGTGCCATCGGTGCGGGTAGTAACGACAGAGCGTGGCAGGCCCGCCAGGTAGTTGACGCCGCCATCGGTGAAATACCCGGTGGTGACCACTTGGCTAAAGCTGCGCCCGCCTCCTTCCGTGTTCGTCGTTTGTACGTTCAGATTCCCCCATCCATCATTGTATTCATTGACCACGCGCGTGGTACCCAGATTACTGCAATCCAGGTCACGGCTGACTGTGGTGACTCCCCCCAGGTAGGGGAAATAATTGACCGCGCCGCTGGTCAAAGGCAGCGTAGTCTGCGCCAGGCTATACGATGTATTTTCCAGTTCGCAGCTACCGGAGAACTTCCGCTTCCCGATTTCCATACCCGTAAACGGGAAGTTCTGAGAGTATGTGCCTTCCATGGTTAAACCTGCCGCGACGTCGACCACACTCATCGTGGTGAATCCCAGTGAACCGCGTCCGAGCGCATCGACCATGGCGCCGGCATATCGGTAATCGCTGTAAATCCAGCCGCCTTGTCCATTCGAGTGACGCAGTTGTTTCACCACCACGCCTGGATCGATTTCTTTCTGTGGATATACCGCTCGCTGTGAGTTGCCTGCAACGTTGGCAAAGCGGCTGTATACCGCCGAATCATTGCCCCGCGCATAGTCAACCTGCATGGTATAACCAAGACCGTTACTGACGCTGGTCAAGCGATCACGCTCAGCAGACACCACCAACGACGTAACCGAGCAATGCTGAATAAAACTGGAGTTTTTGGGCTGTGCCTCAGGATCGCAATTAAGAGACGCGGGAACGCCGCTACCATCGATGAAGACCTGTTGCGACCTCGCGCGCGGCCACACTGTCGGCAAGCCACTCATGTCGACCGGCTGACATGTCTCTGCTCCATCCTTCACCTGGCACAACACATCGGGACGACTGGCCTGGGCGCTGTAGCCCCAGTAACGATTGACACCATCGCCCAGCATGTCGGCAATGCCGGAAAAATAATAGCCGAACCCCACTTGGGTATGCGCTTCGGCGACCGCGCCCCGCACTGCCATCGGTCTGCAGTTGACGCCCGTCTCTGTACTGAGACAAAGTTTGCTGCCGTTGGTTACGCCGTAGAAGAAATCAGTCAGGCCATCACCATTGGTGTCCCCCGCTCCCAAACCTGCACTGAAACGGTCGCCGGCATCGACAATGCTGCATTGCAGTCCCGACTGGAACATGCGGCAAATGGTTACATTTAATTGTGGAGAATCCGGATATAGCACCGGATCGCGGACCATATAAAAGTCCGACTGTCCCTGCTTGCTCAAGGCTATGGGGATGAGATCACGCAGCTCTACGCCGGCAGGCGCACTCGTGGTTACTGTTCGGCATGTCACGGTACCGTTATAACCACATACATGCGCCTGCCTTGCCTCGTCGAAGTACAGCAGCTGTGACTTACCATTACCATCAAAATTGGCCAGCAGGGACGCAGCCCGTTTACCAATATTTGGTAATGTCCCGCCAAACTGGCATGGGGAAAAAGCTGGAACGTTGCCGGAAGGCTGTTGAGCCAGACAGTAAGCCCAGCGTCCGGAGCCTCGCAAAACGAGATCGTCGATACCATCGCCATTCAGATCCCCTGCCAGCATCATGTCGTACTGACCAGTCAGTTGCGAGAAGTCCAGCTGGACATGCCAAAACTCTCCGTGAATACCATATATGTTGACGGTATTTTCCAAATAGAAATCGCGGCACACGGGGAAGCCGCATTTGATAGCAGGCACCAGGACCGAGCTCACCTTGTCCCCATGTACGGCGCCAGTAACAACAGGACCCAAGGGGTAAGTGTCGCCATCACCCGACACGTAGACGTCGAACTGCTGTTTCAGCTCCAGCTTCGGCACGCCCCCATGTCCCCAGTTGAAATCGGTGCGCGGTAATGGTTCCATGGCTCCCGTCACAGGATGGCGTGCCGTCGCCTGGATCCAAGTTACCAAGCTTCTACCGCTACCTGCGCTATTGGTGTAAGCAATTTCGTAATCGCGCGTCAACGTTCCACCTGACCCATCGGCTGCGGTATTAATGTACGTTTTCACATGCGTCAGGAGGCTGCGCAAGTCATTGCGCGATCCGCCCATGTACTGGGTTTGCGCATCGCTGCGCCCGGCATAGCCGAAGCGGACAATAATATCCGGTGCCGTACCCGCGGTGGTGTTGCCGCCGTAGTGAATCTGGTTTGGCGTGTACTCGCCGGTGGTCGTGTCAACGTTATACCTGACTGTCAGGTAATTGCCGGAGCGATCTTCAACGCGGGCCAGCGCCCATACTAATGGTTGCCCGTCGCTGCGCCCCTGGGCTGCAATAGCGCTGTTACCGTCTATGCCAAAGTAGCGAATAAGCCCATTTTTTTCTTCGACCTTGAAACCTGAATTCCATCGCGTAATACGCGCATAGCCCTCCAACTCGGTACGGTACTGTGCCCCGGCAGCCCAATAAATCGCGTCGCGCCCGCTCTCGTTTGTCCCGGGAACAGGGCCATCCGCACGCAACAGACGTTTCCCATCGAGACAAAGTCGGTCTGCGGTATCGAACGCGATACGCCCGGCGATGCCATCCTGAGCAATCGTCTTTGCACAGCGGTGAATGGAAGACAATCCACCAAGCGACCAGCCCAGTCCCACCATACCGTTGCTGCCGTTGCTCACATAATTCAGTGATAGCGCCGGTTGCATGCCAGCAGTACCGGGAGGCACAGCCAACGCGACACTGTACCGTGCCTGGCCATCTGCCCCGACGCTCAAGGCACCAGGCAGTGTACCTGCATCGGCAGTGCTTAAATCGATGCCGACTGGTGGCGGGGTAACCGGTGCATCAGCAACATTGATCGTGACGGAAGTTGCGTTTGTTAATCCGTAGTTATCGTAAGCTTTGGCCGTCAAAACGTGGCGTCCTGTCGCCGCTTGCGTCAGTGTTACATTATACGGCGCAGATGAAAAGGTTCCCAGGAGCATCGATCCGTCGAATATTTCGACTTTCACAACCTTTCCATCCGAATCCGAAGCGCTGACGGAGACGGGTATGTTGGCTGCATAGGCAAAGCTGGCCCCCTCGCCTGGTGAGGCGATCGCCACCGCAGGCGGTGTATTTGCTGCGACATGAATCGTCGCGCTGGCAGTTTTTTCTCCGCCACTGTTGTCAGTGGCCTTTGCGGTGAGTGTATGTGACCCTGATGTCGGATTGGGCAGTACAACTGAATAAGGCGGTGCGTTGGCGATACCCAAGTATTGGCCATTATCGAAGAACTCGACTCGACTAACACTCCCATCGACGTCCGACGCCATGGCGACCACGTCAACCCGAGTGCCATAGGGAAAAACCGTACCATTGGCTGGCTGTGCAATACTTACTGAGGGAGGAATGTTAGGCGGCGGAGAAATGGTGATCGACACCGTCCTCACCAAGCCAGCCCCGTTGGCAGCATTGGAGCCATTATCGAATGGCTTCGCACCGAGCGTATGTGCGCCCACAGGCAAGCCGCCAATAAAAGTGTAACTAAAATCATTATAGGGAGTTTCGTCGTCTCGGTATTGCATCGCCCCCAAATTCGCTTGCCCTACCACATTGCCGTCTAAATAGATATCGACTCTTCGAATAACAAAGGTATAGGGATCGCCTATTGGTGACCAGACAATATTGCCGAGCGCCCGACCAGAAACCGTAATGTTCTGAGTCGCAGGGAAGACGGTGCCGCTATTCGGTGAAAGCGTATCGATGACAGGTGCATTACACCGACCCGATATGCAGCCGGCGTTTGCGCTATCCGGGACGGATAAGAACAGCACTGTGACAGAAAAAAACACAGCAGAGAATGTGAACAATTTTTCTGCCGCTGATGCGAAAAGACAGTTCAACCGTTTGCCAACCGAAATTTTCATAATAGCCTTGGAGTCATACTATTTTGTTCCCACGCATGAGCACCGCACGGCCAACAAATATATTTTTCGAAGAACAATGCTGCGATAGAAATTTAAAACATTTTTTTCAGAAGTGTTGCAGTATAAATACGCGTACCAATGATAAATGTCGGTGCTGATCGGCCCACCTCATCTGATCACATGGTGGTTTTATAAAATCTTACCGACTTGCAAGTAAGCCAACGCGTGCAGCACGCGAACTGCGGGCACGCGAGACTGCTGAACTTGAGCTGCCTCGGACACTTATTTCCCCCTAAACCAGTGCATCGATGAAACCGCACCGGAGGCTGCTCCATAACGTACAGCTCCCGCAGATTGACACCGCGTCCTGCCCTGCCAGTCAATACTCTTACCATATTGGCCAGAACCGCCGATATGACGAAATTTCAGAGAGCAACTATTGTGAGCGAAATGAAATCATTAAATTCTAACCAATATTCACTTTTGACAACTATTTTTAATTTGCAATGTATTCCTTTGCCGGTTGTGGGTAAGGACGCTATTCAGAACGCGCGCCGTGCGCCCCATCTTCGCTCCTAGCCCGAACGTTACGGCGCCACGTCAGTACGAACTTCAAAAGCCAGCACCACTAAACCACTGCGCGTAACGTTTTTCTGATGTGCCAAATACACGCCATTGAATCCTCTCTGCTCAGCGAGCGACGTCAAATAAGCACTCAATGCCTCTACACTTCGGGCCTCCCCGCGCAAAATCAATTTCCCCCCTAGCTTGTCCGGAATGAACTCCAGCAGTTCAATATCCTGATTATTCGCCTGCTCCAGTGCCCGAAACAAGGGATACCAGGAATAAGACCGCTCTGCCGCCAGCGCATCCCAGCGCTTAGCCCGCTCGATTTCCTCGCGGGACGGCTTTGGTGTTGGAATACTGCGCTGCTGCAGGCGCACCTTGGCCAGGATCGCCTCTGACTGCCGGGCATCCGTTGCTGCCTGCAGCGCCCTGTCTGCCGTCCAGGCAGCTGCAGCCGTAATGCCAATGACAGACAGCCACAGCCATGCTTGAGCACGCGGGCGCGGACGCATGAGGGCCTGATACTCAGACCCCATCATTCCCAGCTCCTGTGATCCAGCGTCTGCAGCACTGCGTCCGGGTAGGATGCCGCGAGCGGATCGCAGGGTACCGCGCCACCGTCAAAGCTCCAGCTGCCAATCCGTTCGATGGCGCTCGCCTGTGCCTGCGACCGCCGCATCAGGCGCCGTAGCGCAAGATCACGCTCGGCTCCAGCAGGCTGCACATCGACGGCTGCCAAGGCGCCGTGCTCGAAGCGCAGCGACGTGTAGCGGCCTGCTTCTGCCAGAAGCAGGAGCGCCGCACGGCGCTGCGCTAGCGGATAGCGCCAGTACGCGGCTGCCGCCACCGGAAGCACGCTGCGCAGGCGCAGGTGATGGGCAGCCGCGAGCGTCCTCAGCCGCTCAAGCTCAACAACAGGCAATGCATACGCCATGCCCGCCTTACCGTGGCGGCGGTAACCATATTGCATGGTCCAACCAGCGGCAACTGTCGCGCCAACATCCTCCAGGCAGGCTTCCGCATAGCGCATCTGCTGGGCAGCTGTGCGCAAGGTATCCTGCCACGGCAGCACCACCATGCGGGCTATTTCATCGCTCAAGGTAACGTCCAGGTGCAGGGGCCACCAGCGCGGCGCCGGCCGCTGCGCCAGCAGCATGTCGGCCAGCGCCACGCCAGCCACAGCGCCGATTGGCGGGCTGACCAGCTGCCTGCCGGTGTATAACCAGGTCCGACCGGGAAAGATGCCGAGCGCACGGCGCTCAAGCCACAAAGGTGACACGATTGACCTCCTGTAAAGTGGTGCGACCTGACCTGACCAGATCCAGCGCGACGTCGCGCAGGAAACGTGTGCCTTGCCGTCGTGCCTGTTCTTTCAGCGCACGTGCTGGCGCGCGCGCCACGATCAATTCGCGCATGTCGTCGGTCAGCCGCAGCACCTCGGCAATGGCGCGCCGGCCCTTGTAGCCGCTGTTGCGGCAATGACTGCAGCCGGCGCCCGCCATGAAGTGATAGCTGCCCGGATCAGCAATGCCGGATTCGGCCAGCATAGCCGCGTCGGGCTGCATGGGAACCGTGCAGTGTGGGCAATTCTGGCGCACCAGACGCTGTGCCACCACGCCGGTCAGCGACGAGACGAAGTTATACGGATCGACACCCATGTGCATGAAGCGGCCGATGACGTCGAAAGTGTTGTTGGCGTGTACTGAAGTAAACACCATGTGGCCGGTGAGCGCCGACTGCACGGCGATCTGCGCGGTCTCGGCATCGCGAATTTCACCCACCAGTATCTTGTCGGGATCATGTCGCAGGATCGAGCGAAGCCCCACGGCAAAACTCAGCCCTTTCTTCTCGTTGACGGGAATCTGGAGCACGCCGGGCAACTGGTACTCGACCGGATCTTCAATGGTGATGAACTTGTCCTCGCCGTGATTGATTTCCGTCAGCGCCGCATACAGCGTCGTGGTCTTGCCGCTGCCGGTAGGTCCCGTCACCAGCATCATGCCGTAAGGCTCCGATGCCAGGCGGCGCAGCAGACCGATCGTTTGGTCGTCGAAACCCAGCGAATCGAACGTCAGGCGCTGGACGCCGTCCATCAGGGCTTTCTTGTCGAGTACGCGCAGCACTGCATCTTCGCCAAAGATGCTGGGCATGATGGATACCCGGATATCGATGTCGCGCCCGCGCGAACCCACGCGGAAGCGGCCATCCTGCGGGATGCGCTTCTCGCCAATATCAAGCTCGGCCAACACCTTGACGCGGGCGATCGCCTGCTCCGCCAAGGCGGTGCTAGGCACCATGGCAATACGGCTCAATACGCCGTCAATGCGGAACTTGATCTGCAGGCCCTGCGGCAAGGTTTCAAGGTGAATGTCGCTTGCGTCCAGGCGCAAGGCGTCAAACACGGTCGAATTGATTAGCTTGACGGCGGGACTGGCCTCTCCCTGGATAGCAGTCAGCGTCAGTTCGCCGCTCAGGTCACGCTCCGCCTCGACAACCAAGTCGGCACCAACCGCATCGGCCACCGCACTGAACATGGCTTCGTGCGACTCAAGTGCCGCCAGCAGAGATACAGGATTGGCCAGGAACCAATGCTCGATGTTCAGCGTGGCCAGCCATGCTCCCAAGTTGTCCTGCAGCGGCAGCCCCTGGACGGCCACCAACTGGCCATCCAGGCGGCCAACCAGTGTATGGCGGCGTACCATTTCACCGTACTCGGCCAGCGCGAAATCTGGCTGCACGCCAAGCAGGTTCACGTCCGCCAGCACCGGGTAGCCGAGCAGGACTGCCGCCGGTTCCAAGGCGTCGTCGGGCGCCAAACCGTGCCGGGCGGCCAGCCGCTCCAGCCACTTAGCAGGTGCCCCCTCCTTGCAGGCGGCCGCGATTTGTTGCAATTCCATAACAATCTCACTCATACAATATTGGCCAGGTCGAAAATCGGGCTGTACAGCATCAGGACGATGGCGCCCACCACCAGGCCCATAGCCAGCATCAGCACAGGTTCGATCAAGCGTCCGGCCAAGTCGATCCAGCGCGCCGTCTCCTGGTCATAAAAATCGGCGATATGCCCCATCATTTCTTCCAGGTTGCCGGACGACTCACCCGCTTCCAACAGGCGTACCGCGATCTCGGTACTGAGGCCGCACTGCTGCATCGAGTACGACATCGCCCGTCCTTCGCTGATCAGGCGCACTGCCTGGTCCAGATTATCGTGCAGGACCAGTGGCAGCGAGGCGCGCGCCATGCGCATGGCGGCGAGTACGCTGAGGCCGCTCCTGACCAGCATGCTCAATGTGCGGTACAGCCGCCCCAATTGCATCATCCGCAAGCGCTCACCGATCCACGGCGAACGCATCACCCGGATATACAGCGCGGCCCGCAGCGCGGGATGCAGGATGGCAGCGCCCACCGCCCCGTAGGTGGCAATCACCGCGCCCCAGGCGATCAAGGTATGCTCCTGCACGAATGCGCCCCACCACCGGGCTACGCCAGCCTGGCTGGCGCCCATGGTGCCCACGTCGTCATACACTGCGGCAAAGCGCGGCAGCACGTACAGCATCAAAAAAGCGATCACCAGTGAGCCGATGCCCAGTAGGACCGTGGGATAGGTAGCGGCTGCGGCCAGCTTGCCGCGGATCTCGTCGACCTGGCGCTGGTACAACATGTAGCGCTCGATCGATGCCCGGATCGAACCTGTGGTTTCGCTGGCGCGCACCATGGCCACATACAGTTCCGGGAAAACCGACGGTAAAGCGGCCATGGAATCTGACAGTTGCTGGCCCTGGCGTAACGCCCGCAACAGTGCCTCGCACACGGCCTTGCTGCCCGGCTTGCGGTCGTTACGCCCCAGCAAATCGATTGCATCGACCACGGTCTGCCCTGCAGATAGCAGCGAATGCATCTGCTGGTTGAACACCTTGAGGTCGAAACCTTTGCGGGCGGAACGCAACGCAGGCAAGGCCCCTCCGGCACGCAGCTCGAGTACGCGCCCCCCGCTGCTTGCAATCAGCTGGCGGGCTTCGGCTTCGCCGGCTGCGTCGACCGAAATGTCTTCGACAGTGCGCGCAGTTGTCAAAATCTTGGCACGAAATTGCATGATTTAGTTCCAGCTAGCGATATCGGCATCTTCGCCGTTACCGTCAGGTTTGCCGTCGGCGCCATACGATAAGAGGTCGTATTCGCGCTCTGCCCTGCCGGGTATGACGTAGACATAGGCATTCCCCCAAGGATCGATCGGAATACCCTTCTTTACATAGCCGCCCTGCCAAAGGGGCTCATTCGCCGGCCGCACGACTAGCGCGGCCAAACCGGCTTCGGTACTCGGGTAATGGCCAGTGTCGATGCGGTATTGGTCCAGCGCAGTGGCGAACGCCTCGATCTGGACTCTGGTGATCTGCGCCTTGGAACGTCCGATATGGCTGAAATAGTGTGGCGCCACGAAGGCTGACAGCAGGCCGATGATGACGATCACCACCAGCAGTTCAATCAGGGTGAAACCGCGCGCGCCACCGTAAAAACTGGCTCGTTTCATTGCGGCTTCTTTTCCGGAATGTACACGAACTGCCAGTCACTGTAGCGCCTGGCTTGCGCGAAGCTATCGAATCCTTCGGGAAAGCCAGCGCGCTTGAGCGGCGCTACAGCCGAACGTGACCGCACGCCTGTCACCCTGCCATCCTCGTTGCGAAGCAATTCCCATGCCCCATCTGCAGCCATGGGATCACGGTATGCCTTGCGCAGGTGGCGACGCGGATTGGTGAAGCGGCTGTCGTACAGCAGTTCGGCCACTGTTTCAGGATGGGTGTGTATACTGCCTGGTGCATTCTCGTAGTAGTCGTGGATCGCGTCGCGATAGGCCATACCGCGCCACAGCAGCTCGACCTCACGGTCGCGCTGCTCCGCCACCTTAGTCGATTCCAGCGCGCGCACGGCCGCCAGCGACAAGGCCGCCACCAGGAACATCACGATCACATAGCTGAATCCCTCTTGTCTGCGCATATCACCACTCCCTGAGCCAGCTGCCGTCGCGGGCGGCATTGCTTGCGCCGCTGTGCACATCCGCAACGACACCCTGCGCTGCATCGTCGGGCGCTACCGGCACCCAGGTCTTGGCGCTCTGCGTGAACGGATCGACCGGCAACTTGCGCAGGTAGCGCGCCGTCACCAGTTCTACCAGGTCATCCGGGTAACGGTTATGGTCGGAATAAAACTTGTCGATTGCATCGCGCATCACGTATAAATCTTCCCGCAGCACGTCTTCCTTGGCCCGGTCGAGGTTGCCGAAGTAGCGCGGCGCAGCCACGGAAACCAGCAGACCGAGGATGGCCAGCGTGACCAGCAACTCGATCAACGTAAAGCCGCGCTGGCCGCGTTCACCACTGCGCATAGGGCACCCCGTTGAGTCCCATCTGGGCCGAGCGGGAGTAGACATCGAAAACATCGGCGCCTTCGCGCGGCGCTTCTTCCGACGAGTCATAAGCGCGCTTGCCCCAAGTGCTGACGGCGGGCGCCTTGCGATCGGGATAGAATGGATCGCGTGGCAGCCGCCGCAGGAAGTACAGCTTCGGTCCGGTCCGGTTATTCTCGTCGACGATGCCCTCGGTCAGCGTCTCCAGGCGTGGCGGATATCCAGAATCCTCGATCTTGACGATGATGCTGCGGCGCACGACCGCCGAGTGGTACGCATCGATGCCACGACGGATGTCGCGTAGCGCCTGGCGCAGCTCGCGCTCCTTTTCGCGCCGCATGGTGGTTTGCACCACCGGCACGGCGACCGTCGCCAGCACGCCCAAAATGGCAGCTGCGGCCAACAGCTCGATCAGGCTGAAGCCGCGGCTGGCGCCCAGCAGGCGCCAGTGCCTCATGGCGCGATCATCACTGAGTGCGTCACGGGCAAGCCCGGACGGCCAACCGTGCTTTGTGCGCCGATCGGCGTGAATCCGATCAGCGAGACGGCGGCATCGGCCGACTGCCCTCGTGCTTTCAAATGCAGGGTCAACAGCGGCTTGGCACCGTTGGCCGGTACACCAGCGCCGGTGTCGAATCCCAGCGAAATCCGTCCGCTGGCCGCATCGACCGACTTGCTCATCGAGCCCTTACCACCCGCGTTGAAGTAACCGCCGTCATCGATGCCGACCACTTCGAACTCGGCGGCGTTATAGGCCAGCTGGGCGGAACCGGCCCGCAGTGGCTCCGCGCTGTCGAGGTTCAGGATCAGTGCGAAGTTGTCACCAGGCTTGATACTGGCCGGCCCGTACCAGCTGATCTTGGGAGCGTTGGGCGCGCTGGCTAGGGTTGCTGGCTTGAGCACCTGTGGTGCTGCCGTATTAATGATTTCAGCCGCACCATTAGCGCCGGCTGGTGCTGGCTGAACCTTGTCGTCCACGCTACGGAGCAGCAGCGGGCGGTCGCGCAGCGTCGTCTCCGTTCCCGACCAGAACGATTCCGCCACAGGTCCCTGGCGCTGCAGATTACGCACCAGTCGCGGCGTGATGGATAGCACGATCTCGGTCTTCTGGCGGCTATCATTCTGGCTGCCGAACAGGCGTCCCAGGATTGGGAAGTCGCCCAGCAAGGGGAGGCGGTTACCGGACGATCGGTCTTCGTCGTTGATCAATCCGGCCAGCACCTGGGTTTCGCCGTCTTTCAGGCGCAGCGCGGTGGTGACGTTACGCGTACCAATCTGGTACGCCTGCGAGCCATTATTGGTTTTCACAGACGATACCAGCGAGCTCACTTCCAGCGTTAGTTTCAAGCCGATCTCGTCGTGTAGGTGGATGTCTGGCTCCACTTCGAGCTTGAGGCCAACGTCCAGATACTGGATGTTCTCGGTGACAAAGTTATTGGTGCTTGTCGTGGTCACCACAGGAACTTTGTCACCGATCATGATCTTGGCCTTCTCGCGGTCGCGCACACGGATACGGGGATTGGCCAGCAGATTAGCTTCCCCGTCAGTTTTCTGCAGGTGGATAGTGGCCGACGGCACAGTAATGCCAATCCTGTCGGAATTCAGGTTACGTAGTTCGCGCAGCGTCATTGTCGACGCACTATCGCCCGATATACCCAACGGCGTCAGGGTCAACTGGCTGTTCCACTGCACCCCCGCGTTGATCAGGCGCGACCGGTTAATTTCCAGCACTTCCACTTCCAGCATTACTTCCGGCTCTTCCGAGTCCTGCAGGCGAATCAGCCGTTCAGCCAGTGCGATAGTTTCCGGACTCTCGCGCAGCAGCAACATATTGGATTTGTCTTCCACGTGAATATCTTTGAGCTTGAGCACGGTCTTGAGCATGGCCGCAGTCTGCTTGGCCTCGACGTTGGCAAGATAGAAGGCCCGCACCATCAGATCCTGGTATTCGCGTTGCTTAGCCTGGGTGTTCGGGTAGATCAAAACGCTGCTGGCATTAAGGACCTTCTTTTCCAATTGGCCTGTAGAGAGAATGACATCGATGGCGTCTTCCAACGAGGTCCGTTTAAGGAACACAGTCGTACGCTGTTCAGGCCGAACGTCGCGGTCGAAGATGAAATTGATGCCGGTGGTGCGCGACAAGGCATCGAACACCATCTTGATGCTGGTATCACGAAACTCTAGATTAACGGGTTTGCGGTACAGACTGCTCAGACGCGGCACCACGGCAAGCTGCTGCGCTTCCTGTGTATCGAGCTTTGCACGGAGCGCCAGCGCCGGTGCATGGCCTGGCATACGCCGCAGGGCGCCGGCCGTCAGCTCGGCAGCGCGTGCGCTATTCCCCTGCTTGAGCTCCCTGCGCGCCGCAGCAACATCCTCGTCCGCCTGGGCGTTTTCGGCCAAACGAGCCAGCCCCGCCAGCGCACGCGAATTTTCACCATCGAATTTCAAAATAGTGCGGTATCTGTCCTCGGCAAGTTTAATGTCGCCACTGACTTGGGCGCTGACGGCAGCCGCCAGCAGCTTGCTGCTCGCCTCCTCCCGCACACGCAAGTAATCGCGCCGGTAAGTGAGGTCGCCGGGGGTCAGCGCAGACGCCTCTGCCAGCTTACCAATGGCAGTGGGGTAGTCTTGCCGTCCGGCAGCGGCCATACCATCGCGGTGCTGCTGATACCCTGCGCAGCCGCCGAGAGCCACCAGGACAGTGACACTGGCCACCTTGCGTAAAGAAAATAAAGGCATAGATTAGCTGTCCTGTGCTGGCAAGGCGAGCACTTGGCGCAAGCCGGAGCTGATGGTTTCAAATTCGATCTGGGTTGACGTCAGCGCCACGACTTTATAGCGGCCGTCCAGCGTATCGCCGAGCCGCGCCGGCAACAGTTCCTCGCCTATGCCGAGGTAGACCACCCGGTCGCTGGCGTCGGTCAACTGCCCCAAGTAGCGGAATGGCAGCGGCAGTGGCGGTGGCGCCTCTGCTGCCATCACCGGCCCCACCGTGCGCGTCTCAACCGGAGCCGGCGCGGGCGCCCACATGCGTGGTGCGAACGGATTTTCCTCGGCTGACAGCCACTGCGTTGACTCAGCGGGCATGCTGGCCGGTGCAGCCGCAGACTTTAATGGGGGCTTGCCGGGAGACTGCGCAACCACGACAAGCTCCTCCTCAACCGGATACAAGACGGCAGCAATGGTTGCCGTCAACAATGCAGTCAGCACGGCCCAGCGCCGGCGAACCGGCTTATCCACGGGATGCCTTCCTAAAAAAAGCGGAGAATGCCAATTGGCAACCCAGGATACTCACGCCAGCATTCTCGCGCTGGCAGCGGATGGTATCAAGCACGACATGCGGCTGCTCCACTGACAGGGCAGCCAACAGTTTGCGCACTTCCAAGTAACCCGACTTCATCTCAAACTCGATGCGGTAGCGGAGGTATGGTTGGTCCACCGCGCCTTCGAGCACATAGAAAATTTCATCGGGGCGGACGCCCAGCTCACGCGCGGTAGCCTGGAACTTAGAGGTAAAGCGGGCACTGTCGAATGCTGGGAGGTCAGTGCCAGGAGGCGGTGGTGTGGACTTCGCTTGGTGCAGCCCCGGAGTGGTATTGAGCAAATCGGAAAGTTCAGCACGTGTTTCCCGTCCACGACAGTCCCAGTAGGCCATCGTGGCGACCGCTACACCAGCGCACAATACCGTCAATAGTAGCGACAGGGATACCATGGGCCGGCGGCGCCATAGGCCCATCATGTAAAAAGCCCATAGATCCAGCACGCTCGTCGATTCCCACGCAATACGAAAGGTTCAGCGGAGAAATATTCTCCAGACAGATGATTATAACTTGGGAAATATTTCAAAATCTCACACAATATCACTTACCATCGAACCAACTCCCAGCACGCTGATTCTTCGATCTTCACCTAAAGTACTTGGCAATTTCTCCGAGAAATAGTCACCAATGGAAGAGCAGAATTTTCTGACTTAAAGCCTAACCGTCGCGCGTTGCTCGGCGACTTGCTTGAACACATGGATGGGCCGAACCGCTTGGTGTACCGTCCCATGTTGGAATGGGTGGCCAAGCCTGAATATGCCTTTGACGATATCCTGCGCTTGGTACGAGGTGTCCTTGCTGCCCAAGGCCAGCGTGCCGGAACGCGTGGATTTCGTTCTGAGTACTTTGGCGGGTAAATCGCCCTGTTGGGCTGCCAGGGTCAACGGAGTAAGACTGGGACGATGGAGGGGGTGCCAGCTTGGCGGCCCGATTGGCCGCCCAGGCTAATGTACGCTCCGGTATACACCAGAAGATAACCAGCAATGATGGGGGCAAGAGGTTGTTAAAGATGATCGCTGCTGATCGCTTGAAATGCATTAAATGCAAGAGTTATAGATAAAAACGCAGAGCGGTCTCGCGAGAGTCGAAAGCAAGCCAGTTAATCATCACAGTCTCCAAACTCTGTGTTGAGCAAACTCATCAGTCGCGTACGCTCAATCTGCCTTAACGTCCCCCACCTCAAAATTAACTCAGCAAGTTCATCATCATCCGCATAAAAATACGCAACCTGCAAGCCCAAAGCTTCTGCCAATTTTTGCGCCAAGGAGTAGGGTGGCTCATGGATGCCAGTTTCGTACCGGCTCATACGAGCGCTAGCTGTGTGCTCATCCAACCCAATCGCCCATCCAAGCCGGTCCTGGGGGATACCGAGTCTCTGCCGTGCACTTTTCAATCGTTTGCCGAATACTGTCGACGGTTGCTTCATTACCATCCTACGATATTCGTAGGATCGGCTTGAAAAATCTCTACGAAAAACGTAGAATTGATATTTCATTTTTCAATTCGGACGCGCTTTGATCTATCAACGCATACCTAAACTCTAGCGGCGAGGCATTCAGCAAAAGTCGTTGTATTTATCAACAGTCCTAGCAGGGAGGTACCTTAACGTTAAGGTCGAAAATTCTAAGCCATAGAAGCACCTGCTACAGCTCAACTAGATATGGACAATGGGCCGAGCAAGTTGCAACAATGACCACAAAAACAACATATAAATTTTATACTTCAGGCATTTCGCCTCAAGCGAAAACAGTAATGCATGCTGCAGTTAAATATGCTGAACAAAACAAGCAAACCCACCTCCACAGTATGTTGATAGCTGACTTCTGTAATTTTTCAGGACTTGACGTTAATACCCCCGTACTACAAGTCCTAGAATTGATGAAACAGGCACGAAGTGCAATACTTTCTGTCAGCGTCGTCGATGTAATAAGCTCCCCAAAAAAGGAAGTTACATATGGAAGTTGGCCTGTTTTTTCGTTTATTTCAATAACAAAAACTCACATCTCGTTCGAAGTTTGTCGCTATATGTGGGATAAGATCGTCTAAGCAGACGATGGTTTTCATTCTTAGAATGCCTATGCCATGGCTGCGGCCAATCGCCTGCCTATTCTAGAATCAGCACAGTTATCAGCCAGTTCGGCTGCGTTCTCTATGGGTTGGGTCTCGACCTGAATACATGCACCATATCGGTTCTTCCGTAGTACTTTCAAATGTTCCTTACTAGGCTGAAGCTGTAGTGGTCAACCCATCCCGAACACTATATTAAGTTTTTCTTCGACGACGGCCGGTGCCAGTCCTTGGTTGAACTGATGCGGTCGTATCCAGTTATACCAGTGCATCAGGTAATAGCTGATGTCTCGTTGTCCCTCTCGTGCCGTCATTTAACTGGTTGACGGCAGCCACTTCGTTTTGAAGCTGCTGAACCCAGCGGCGCATTAGCGATTCTCCGACGCCGATCGACCAGCTGGCCTCCACGTGGCTGTATCCCTGATCCAATACCAAGCATGCTGCCTGCTGCTTGAACTCAGAGGAAAATGTACGTCTTTGCTTGCTCATCAAACACCTCTCCATGGCGAGCATTCTCGCCTAAATCAGTGTCCGGGTACATTAAATCACTACACCTGGCCGAATTCAGCCTGCCGATGCAGTCGCTAAATTTATACCTTTACAACCTGATATGCTAGCGCGAACGGCTGGGTTCGGTCACAAGCGACAACGAAAGGCAAGAACATGGCGCAGGTCCGACTGATTGTCTTCGACTTAGATGAAACCTTGGTGCATGCGACTGAGGTTGCCTTGCCTTGTGCTCACTCCTTTCGCATTGGCCCATATTTTGTCTATGTACGACCGTTTGCGTCTGACCTGATCAGGTTCTGTGCGTCGCACTTCGATATGGCAGTCTGGTCTTCATCGAGCGAACGCTATGTTGAGATAGTTACCGAGGAGCTGTTTGGAACTTCCTATCCCGTTGCATTTTCATGGGCGGTATCAAAGTGTGTTCAGAAGGTTGATCCGAAAAGTAACGGTTATGTGTACATAAAGGACCTGCGCAAGGCGTTGAAGCACGGGTATTCCGCAGACGAGATCATCATAATCGATGACAGTCCCGAAAAGCTCCAGCGACAACCCACGCGGCATCTTTGGCTAACTGAGTTCACAGGTGATCCGTGTGATACGGAACTTCTTGGCGTTATCGAACGCGTTAAGGCGATGGCGGAAATGCAGTCACCGACGGCCTGACGCGAATATCTGAAATGGGGCGAAAGCTGTCTGTCAGCATCGGGCCGCGCAACCATCGACAAAGTCACTGAAATTGTTTTCTGCGCCTATTATTGCCCCAAGACACACTGTTTTTGCTTCGTATTGCATGAAAAAGGAACAATTAGATAGAAGTAGCGCCTCCAGAGAACAAATACAGTGACCTTTTAAGGGAGCATGCGGGCCTCCAACGTAAGCGTCGTCTCAGCGCCGTCTTGAACTCATCGGCTGGGAAGCAAGACGATACTTCTTATACTGCCCCACTGTGGACATTGCCATTTTTTGCCCATCCCCGTTCCTGACGCGACTGACCATGGACACATAGAATTTTGCTCCCTATCTGAGCATTCATATCGAACCTGCCACTGACTATGCCAGTGGTGGCGGCAAATTATGAGAATGGATGGCGGCGAGTTTTGAGAATGAGTGGCGGCGACGGTGAGAATATTCAGGAAAGCCGCGGTGTACTTTGCCAATCCGTCCGGATACGTCACCGACGGATCGATGCCATACAGTTGCACGATAAAGATAGTCGCCACACCAAGGAAAATGGCCGCCCCGTCCAGGTTGAACGTATAGCCGACCGGCACCACGAAGCTTAACGATGCGCCGTGGCACGCCTAGGCTTCGAGCTTTCCATCAGCTGTCGCATAATGGCGGCCAAGGTTGCCCTTGAAAGGCCGGCACTTGCCGCACAGTGTGGGTTTCGCTGGGATCACATGATGCGCTTGACTCCCCGGTCACTCTGCCCACGGTTAACAGCCGGCAGCGGCAGGTTGAGTACGTCCAGCGTCAGGCCCTTCAGACCAGCGTTATAAGTCCACCGCACGAACTGCTCGAGCAGCGCCGCATTCTCTCTTTTGAGGCGTTCGTTTTCAGCCTCCACCCGCGCCAGTCGATCCAACGACATCTGCAGCACAGGGTCGGCGACCTTCTTCACCACGCCACGCCCACTCGCCAAGGCCATTTTCCGGACTGTGAAAGCTTGTTTGATACGTTCGTGCTTGTTGAGTGCCTGTCGGGTGTATCTCTGCCCTAGGCGTCGATCTACGGCCTCCACCAGCCCATCCCACGTTAGATCTTCTGACCAGCCATCCAGAATCTCCACGATTTCCCGAATCAACTGGTCATCCAAATTTTTGGACCGCTTAACCATCACTCGTGATCTCCAAACAATGACCCATTAACGCCCACCGAAGCCAGCAAGGCAGCGCCTTGCGACAAATCACTCGTACTAGACAAGTCCTTGCCCAGCGCCTGCCCGGCTTGGGACAGCCTAGACGCCGACGGCAGATGCTTGAGTTGAATCACGGCTCCGCGCTGGATCATCGGGTTATCTAAAATCACACTCAACTCATCAAGACGCTGCAAGGTCTGGGTCTGGTGTTGCAGCCAGCGATCAGCCCCGTATGCACCCTCCTCAACTCCCTTGCGAGCAGCTACCAGCAACCCCCGGGTTTCCTCTATTTGTCGACGAATGTTGGCTTCTCGAACCTCGTCGCCTTTGATGCACACCAGCTCATTACAGTTGAGGCAATCAAGGTACTTCTGGCACGGCGTGGATGCGTAATCGTGCGTGCAGTAACCGAACTCAGTCGTGTGCGCATTCATGACCTTAAGATTCGCAAACTCATCTCGCTTGATGGACGGCAAGCTTGGTGCATGTCCCATAGGGCCAAACATCTTGGACTGGTCCCCAACCGCATCGCGAATCAACGCAAGCTTGTCACGCGCAGAGACATGGTCGTACACGCGGTTCTGACGAACATCCTTACGACCCGACCACTTCGCAATGTCAAGATCGTTCAGGCCACCCTGCATCGCCAGTGTGTTCAGGTAATGCCGAAACTTATGGGTATTGAGCCGGACAGGCTCCCCATCCACACCTGAGATGCCGGCACGCGTAAATACGGATGATGTCCCATGCACAACGCGGCCACCCAATCCGTCGCTCACGACTCCATGCGTAACCGACTCGAGACCATATAACTTTGTCCGCTTCCGCTGATGGAAGGTAAGTAAGGGAACCACACAGAGCGCCTCCGAATACTTCAAGCCCAGTGCTTTATCCAGATAAGGGAAATTATGGGGCAAGCTCTCGATAACAGCTTTCTCAAGGTCGGCAAACGGAATCCCCATATCTTTTAAACGCCCCCCCAGTTTTCTCAGCCCTCTGTAGCGAAGCCAAGTCATTGCCTCTTGCGTGAGTTCCGGTACACCAAAAATAATTTCGGAAACCTGCTCTAGCGTCAGACCTACGCCGCGTAGATGCTTCAGACGTTCGGGTAAGTACAGCAAGGTTGGATTGGCTTCATACCACCGCGCCAAGGCTCTGGAGCTCTCTGTGTACTGCCGGATTCTCGCAATCGCATCTTTGACAAGGTCCGTCATAGATGGAATGACGTACTTGATCATGGGATCCGCCCCCTTGGCCGGCCAGTAACGCAAGCCATAGACCTCTCGCCCATCCGGCAACCGGTCGTGGTGTTCACAATCTGCTCGCAATGTCAGAATTTCAGCGATTCGATCCGGTGTTGAAAACATGATGGCCGTAATCGATGTGATGATTACATCCTCCGGCTCTTTGGCCAGCCTGTAAGCCTCAGCAACGGCATTCAAATCTGCTGCCGAGGGCAACCTCTCTCGCCTGCGGTCATCGAACTCTTTACCCACTCGCTGGGTATCGGCCGGACGTTTGATGTGACTTTTCCAGCTCAGCGCAGTTTTGGTGAGCCGCTTCTCCGTCAAAAACTCAGAAATACTCTGTAGCTGCCACCCAAATCTGTACGCGCTCTTTGCCGAGCTCTTCTCTTCAATAAGTTGGGCGGCACGGTTCAGCACATGACCATCGACATCCAACGGAGATGCTTTTCCGACCTCGTGCAGCGCTTTACAGATGGCGCGCAACGGCACTACCCTCGTACTCTGATCAATAATCGGTTTAAGACCATGCTGATACCGGACATACGCCTTGGCAAAAGACACAAATGGCTCAGGCATTGACTTCGGATCAAGGTCGTTTACCGTATCCCAGTTGCTAAAATAAATTCGTTTACGTGACCTCTTCCCCTTGTCTTGTACGGTATCAGTGATATCCCATACAAAATCATCAAAAGGCAAATCCTTTCCAAAGACAGCCAGCTTGCTCTTGCACAAGCCGATGAAGGCGTCCAGATTTTCCTGCGCGGTCTTTTCAGCCAGCGGCGTGAACAGCACAACATCAGACATTAGCGCGCTCCAACTTTGACAACTTCACCTCGTCACAGCGTCGCACCACTTCAGCGACAGCGAGAATGGCCAAATCATTGATGGACGCCACGCGCTCATCGGTGGTTACCAGCAATTTCTCGCGCCTATCGAGCAAATAAGCCAGTACCGCCTCGTGTGGCCCATCGAGCCAAGGCTCAAAGCACGAACACCTGTAGCAGGCAATCGGAGCACTGAAGCCGCAGTGGCTGTACTGGCCACAAGATCCCATAGCCTGCCCACTGCGATCAATCCGCAAATCGATGATTCGACTGGATGGGGCAGTACCTCGCGTAGCATCAGCTTCACTTTTAATGAGCTTGCCCACAAAAGCTTGAGCAAGCGGCGCCATTTGGATGGCAATCGCCCTGTCAATGCGCTCGTTGATGGCAGGGGTTGCCTCGATGTACACGCCGACGCTCTGTGTGTCCGTGTGGTCAAGAATCTCGGCGATGATCAACGGTCCATGTCCTTCTTCCGCCGCCCGCGTTCCAATCGTTCGGCGAAATCGCGTCGCAGCAATGTGAATTTGCTCACCCGTCCGATGTGAGCGCACGCTCAATGATTCCAGCACCCGTTTGACTCTGTTCGCCAAAGCAGCCGAACCGTTGTGGAACTCATATCCCGCGGCAGTGCGCTGAGTCGACATCGCGGGAAACATCGGCGCCCACTCAAGATCAGGTAAAAGAGCTGCGAACCGCAACTTCACCTCTTGGATGTGAAGCAGCATGAGCTTGCCAACTTCAGGAAGAATAGCTCGATTCTTCTTAATGGATCGCATGTCAACCACTCCTCGCTGCTTAGCTCGCGGGATCGAAAGCATAAAGGTTTCGTCACCACCTTGAGTTTGCAGAACCTTGAGGTCACACACCTTCAAGCTCGCGTACTGGACAGGTCGCATCCCAATGGCGATCACCAACCACACCAATAGGTAATCTTGTATGCTGACCTTTTGATCCCGAAACGCATCCGAAAGCGCATCCAACAGTGCTTCGGTTTCCATGACCGTCAGTGGCCCCCAAATGGGGTCCATCGTCCTGACAGCGGCCCCCTTTTCATGCCCCTGAAGTCTTACCGACTTCAGATAGTCCACCGCCCCTTTTGACACACCTGGATAGCCCAACTCATGCCACTTCTTCAGAAAGCCAGAGAGGCAACTGAGATACCCTTTTTTGAGGACCATCGGGTCAGCAGCATAAGAAATCAAATGTTCTCCGGAAATCTCTGTCGGCAAACCAGAAAAATTATTCATCAGAAATTTAAAAAGATGCTTCGTCTTCGCATGCATATTGACTGCATGCGAAGGCGACATACTTCTAATTTGCCATGCCAAAGCCCGCTTAAATCCATCTTTTAATTCTGAATTTTCAAGTCCCCAACCATCAAATACCAAATGGACGTTTTTAACGCCATCTCGAAATTTCCACCGATCCTGACTCGGATCAAAAACAACGCCACTGCGTGTCCGAGCCTGTGATGGCAGTGACTGCCCTTCCGTAATTGAATCTAAAAACAATGGTTGCTTGTTCATTGCTTGTCCAGTGAAGAAAAACGCGCCTGCAACTCAAGAGATACTTCATTGGCCTTTTTGCGCACATGCCTTCGCGTGTAGACCTTCGCTGTGCCCGAGCCGGACTTCCAGCCCATTGCATAAGAGCGTGCCTCCTCCTCTTTTGCCTCCCCGACCCCATGCTTGTCCATTACCTCGGAGAATTTGTCATTCCACGTGTGACGAAGAATGTGAGCGGATAGGCGCTCGAACTTCGAAGGGAGTTTATCTTTGATGTCAGAGAACACCACATCCAATGCGGCAATCGACATGGGGGCACCACTTCCATTGGCAACAAACAGAAAAGGATGACGCCGAGCCCCGCTCACTGCCTGTCGATACTTCACCACATAAGCATGCAAGGCAGAAGCCAACTCTTGATCGACATACAGCATCCTTGCATTGGTCTTTGCGTTGGGCTGAATGGATCTGGGATCCTCGAAGTCATCGGCCCTTCGGTGAACGGTCAATTCGTTCCTCTCAAGGTTCATGTTACCTACCTTAATCCCAAGCAACTCCCCCTTGCGCAACCCCAGGTTCAGCAGCAAATGAACGATCAGACGGTTGCGTATGCGAATGAATTCAGATTTCCACGGATTCTGATCTGAGTCGAGCTTGACCGATTCCAGCAGTAATACCGTTTCTTCGGAAGACAGTCCTTGGCGCGCATCCAAATCGTTCTTGGCAGAGCCCTTGGGCATTCGGGCATTAATGGCACCTACCATGAACTCCTTGGCCGAAGTCAAGCCTTGGTAGTTTTCGTGGGTTGCTGCCAATGCAAACAGACTGCGGTCGACCTTCCACTTCAAGAAATCACGAAAGTACAGCAACCGGGTTGCTGCTGTATCTGCATTGATGGTGTGTGAGTTATCCACAGCAGGAGCCGACTGACGAACCGACTCAAGGCTCAGCACACGATTCGGAGCAGGTTTCTCAGTCGACTGACTCAAAGCCTGACGAAGCTTTTCCTGAGTCCAAAAGAAACTGTTTATGAGGCAATCAAACTCTCCCGGCTCAAGCAACTTTCCCTGATTGATCCGATTTTGAAGATCGACCCCCATATACTCCAACACCTGTAACCCGAACATCACGGAACGGGTAGAAGCAGTCAAGGTGGAGGCGGAAAGGTTTCTAGTCCTGAGCTGAGTCAGGACATAGAGAGTGACCTCGAAGTCAGGAACTCCCGTGTCCCTGTTAATTAGTGCAGGGAACCTTTCGCCGGAAACAAAGACGAGATTACGAACCTGAAGAGCTTGATTGCCTGGCACTTGTTTACTCTAAAGATAATTAATAGATAAGTCATTATCATAATTCAAACATCAACTTCTTTGTAAACAAAAAAAACCCGCTATTCCTAGAGAAAAGCGGGTCAATGTTTACATTCCTAAAAACCTATGGTTCAGAACGGAATATCGTCATCCATGTCCGAGAAGTTCGGCGCCGGCTTCGGTGCCGGACGTGGCGCCGGGGCTGGTGCCGGACGCGGGGCCGGTGCCTGACGTGGGGCTGGGGCTTCGTAGCCGCCGCCACCGCCGTAGCTGTCATCGCCACCGCCGGCGTCGCCGCCCATGCCGGAACGGCCGCCCAGCATTTGCATCTGTTCCGCGATGATGTCGGTTGCGTACTTCTCGACGCCGTCCTTGTCCGTGTATTTACGGGTTTGCAGGCGGCCTTCCACGTAGACGGACGAACCTTTTTTCAGGTATTGGCCGACGATTTCCGCCAGGCGGCCGAAGAACGAGATACGGTGCCACTCTGTCAATTCTTTTTGTTCGCCCGTGTTGCGGTCCTTCGATTTGTACGAAGTGGCCACGGCGATGTTGGCGATCGCGTCGCCGCTAGGCATGTAGCGGATTTCCGGGTCACGGCCCAGATTGCCGACGATGATGACTTTGTTGACTGATGCCATGAATAACTCCTGATGAACTGCAGCGGGAGCCGGTGTCCCGCGCGTTAGTTTAGTGTACTAAACGAGGATTATAAGCGACCACGCGGCGCAAAGCACCCGCTTTCTGGCGGACGCCCTCTCCCGTGCGGCAGCACGTTTTTTTCACGGCAGGTGAAAACAAGAAACTTGAATACTGGTATTATATACAGTGTTTGAACGTCTGCACGCATCTGTATCAAACTTTGTCAGGGCACGTTCGCCTGGCGGCGCAATCCGCCCATGGCTGCCTCAGGCATGCAGAGCAAAACCCGGCTATAGTAACAGGTTGACCCGTTGTGGCTCCTCATCTGCACCCAGGCACAATGCGCCGGCCGCACCACTCACTGAAAGCAAGGCAATCACATGGAACAGATCCGCATTCGCGGCGCTCGCACGCATAACCTCAAGAATATCAATCTCGATTTGCCGCGCAATAAACTGATCGTGATTACCGGCTTGTCCGGCTCCGGCAAGTCTTCGCTGGCCTTCGACACCCTGTACGCAGAAGGCCAGCGCCGCTATGTCGAGTCGCTGTCGGCGTATGCGCGCCAGTTCCTGCAGCTGATGGAAAAACCGGATGTCGACCTGATCGAGGGATTATCTCCCGCCATCTCCATCGAACAGAAGGCAACTTCGCACAACCCGCGCTCGACGGTGGGCACCGTGACGGAAATCCACGACTATTTGCGCCTGCTGTATGCGCGCGTGGGTACGCCCTACTGCCCCGATCATCCGGAAAACGCGCTGGCCGCCCAGTCCGTCTCGCAAATGGTCGACGCCGTGCTGGCCATGCCGGAAGACACCAAGCTGATGATCCTGGCGCCCGTCGTCGCCAACCGCAAGGGCGAACACGTCGACCTGTTCGAGCAGATGCAGGCGCAGGGCTTCGTGCGTTTCCGCGTGCAGAGCGGCACGCACGCGGCGAAAATCTATGAAGTCGATGACCTCCCGAAATTAAAGAAAACGGAAAAACACACGATCGACGTCGTCATCGACCGCGTCAAGGTGAACCAGGAGATCAAGCAACGCCTGGCGGAAAGTTTCGAGACGGCCCTGCGCCTGGCCGACGGCCGCGCCATTGCCTACGAAATGGATACGGCCCAGGAACACGTGTATTCCAACAAGTTCGCCTGCAATGTGTGCGGCTATTCCCTGCAGGAACTGGAACCGCGGCTGTTCTCGTTCAACAACCCCATGGGCGCCTGCCCCGAATGCGACGGCCTGGGACACATTGAATTCTTTGACCCGAAACGCATCGTCGCGTTCCCGAACCTGTCGCTCGCCTCGGGCGCCGTCAAGGGCTGGGACCGCCGCAACCAGTTTTACTTCCAGATGCTGTCGAACCTGGCCGCGTATTACGAGTTCGACCTGGACATGCCGTTCGAACAGCTGGCACTGAATGCCCAGCAAGCCGTGCTGTACGGTTCCGGCAAGCAAGTGATTCCGTTTACCTATGTCAATGAACGGGGCCGCACCGTCATCAAGGAACACACGTTCGAAGGCGTGGTCAACAATCTGCAGCGCCGCTACCGCGAAACGGACTCGATGGCCGTCAAGGAGGAGCTGGCCAAGTTCATCAATGAAAAATGCTGCCCCTCATGCGATGGCGCGCGCCTGCGCGTGGAGGCGCGCTTCGTCAAGGTCGGCACGGGCAAGCAGCAGCGCGCCATCTATGAAGTGGCGGAAAAACCGCTGCGCGAGACGCTGGAATTCTTTGAAAAACTGAAACTGACGGGCGCCAAGAAAGAGATCGCCGACCGCGTGGTCAAGGAAATCATTTCTCGCCTGAAATTCCTCAACAATGTGGGCCTCGATTACCTGTCGCTGGACCGTAGCGCCGACACGCTGTCCGGCGGCGAAGCACAACGCATCCGCCTGGCGTCGCAGATCGGCTCCGGTTTGACGGGCGTCATGTATGTGCTCGATGAACCGTCGATCGGCTTGCATCAGCGCGATAATGACCGCTTGATCGAAACCTTGAAACACTTGCGCGACATCGGCAACAGCGTGCTGGTGGTCGAGCATGACGAAGACGCCATCCGCACGGCCGACTATATCGTCGACATGGGCATCGGCGCGGGCGTGCACGGCGGCGAAATCATCGCCGAAGGCACCTTGCCCGAGATTCTGAAAAACAAGAAATCGCTGACGGCGCAGTACCTGAACGGCAAGCTGAAAATCGCCGTGCCGGCCAAGCGCCACGCCAGCAATCCGGAAAAGCAGTTGCTCATTACTGGCGCGACAGGCAACAACCTGAAGAAGGTGTCGCTGAGCTTGCCGGTGGGCTTGATGACGTGCGTCACGGGCGTGTCCGGCTCGGGCAAGTCGTCGCTCGTCAACGATACCTTGTATCCTGCCCTGTCGCGCCATTTGTATGGTTCGCAGACGGAACCGGCGCCGCACGACTCGATCAGCGGCCTGGAACACTTCGACAAGGTCATTTCCGTCGACCAGGCGCCGATCGGCCGCACGCCGCGCTCGAATCCCGCCACCTACACGGGCTTGTTTACGCCGATCCGCGATTTGTTCTCCACCGTGCCGACGGCCAAGGAACGCGGTTACAGCGCGGGCCGCTTCTCGTTCAACGTGAAGGGCGGACGTTGCGAAGCCTGCCAGGGCGATGGCGTGATCAAGGTCGAGATGCATTTCTTGCCCGACGTCTACGTGCCATGCGACGTGTGCCACGGCAAGCGCTACAACCGCGAAACGCTGGAAGTGCAATACAAGGGCAAGAACATCACGGAAGTGCTGGGCATGACGGTGGAAGAGGCGCATGAATTCTTCAAACCGGTCCCCTTGATCGCGCGCAAGCTGCAAACCCTGCTCGACGTGGGCCTGGGCTACATCAAGCTGGGGCAAAGCGCCACCACCCTGTCCGGCGGCGAGGCGCAACGCGTGAAACTGTCGCTGGAATTGTCCAAGCGCGACACGGGCCGCACCCTGTACATCCTCGATGAACCGACGACGGGCTTGCACTTCCACGACATCGATTTACTGTTAAAGGTCATCCACCGCCTGCGCGACCAGGGCAACACCCTCGTCATCATCGAGCACAACCTGGACGTCATCAAGACGGCCGACTGGATCGTCGACCTGGGTCCCGAAGGGGGCGCCGGCGGCGGCCAGATCATCGCCACGGGCACGCCGGAAGACGTGGCCCTGAATCCGGCCAGCGTGACGGGTAAATACCTGGGGCCGCTGCTCAAGCAATAAGCCGCGCCTCCCGCTCGATCCCCCGGCGAATGATCTTGTCCGGGGGATTTTTCTATGGGAAACTATTTTCTCTGGTCACAGCACCGGCTTTCAGAGAAAACATGCCGCACTTCCCTTCACGTTTATCCAGCTGGGTTCGCCATTGCGTAACCACGTCATGGTTGCTGTCGTCCAGCGTGGCGGTGGCGTGTTCCTGCATGCAGGGGATATCCGGCGAGTTCCTCCATGCGGCACCGGCCGCATCCGGCAAGCCGGCCGTGGTCACGGTGCCTGCCAATGCACGCGGCATCCTGTTTCTTCCAAATCAATCTCCCGATTTCCTGCTCAGGGATCAGGATGGCCATATCCTTGTCGGCCCGCCAGTCCCCCTTTCCACCAAGCGGTTTCGTATTATCGAACGCGGTACGGGGCGCAAGCTGACACCGGTGGCGGTACGATTGCGCGTGGAAAAACAGATGGGAGTACAGCCCTATATTTACTATCTGGCCAGCCCGGAAATGCAGCAATGCGCCGAAGAGAAGAACGCGTCCATGCCGATATGCCGCGGAGTGAAAGCCATGGAACGGAGCTGGGACAAACCGGAACCGGAGGGGCCGAGCGATGCCGTCAAGCGCTTCGCCATGCAGCAGGGCTTGCGTGAGGTCAGCGAGGAAATCGATGCCTCCTATGGCTTATACAGGATCGAGGCGCGCGAAGGCTTCAAGCCTGGCAAGCTGTACGACATCAGCTATCGCTCTACAGAGCGCAAGCTAACAGCGGTGCTGCGCATGGGCACCACGCCCTTGCGCATCAATGCCCCAGGCCAATTTTCCATTCGCACAGACGGCGCACCGCGGCGTGAGCGTTTGCAGATGGCGCAGGGTGGCACTTGCTCCAGGACCGCCAAGCTGGCCAGCCAGCCCTTGCAACTGGCTTGGCCACCAGCCTACGACGCGTATGAGTCGCTTGTGATGTACTTCATGCGGCACAAATTACATCAGGAAGACAGGCAGCAAACCGCGCCGCCAGGACGCTTTTTTTCATTCCAATACTGGCCGTCCCTGTGTACCGACATCGCCCATGGCAGCAGCTTTCATGGCAATGGCCGCGAACTGGCGGTCGGCGATTGCCAGGCGCCTGCCCCACGCGAGGTCAAGGCCTACGCAGGCGTGCTGGAAGTGGAAGACCGCTTGCATGAGACAGCGCCCCTGTCCGTCACATTTCCAAAGGCAAAGCCGGATGAGTGTCCAGCAATGATGGACGAGGTCTATCCGATTTATCTCGTGCCGGCCCAGACAGGCTAGACGCCTCAAACGCGCCATAAAAAACGGCGCGGATTGCTCATGCAATCCGCGCCGTTTCTCTTTTTGCTAGCACCCCAGTCATTGCCGGCGTGTCATTTATCTCACGCCAGTCTTTGCCGGCGTGTTTCTCCCCCACTACAACTCTTCACACCTGACAAGCTTGTCAGGCGCCGCTTGACGCTAACTTACGCACTCAGCCGCTTTTCCAGCGCCGCCTTGTGACCTGCCAATTCCTGCGGCAGATGATACGCGAGTTTTTCGAACAACTCCGTATGCAATTTCAATTCTTCCACCCACGCGGCCTTGTCGATCGAGGTGATGGTGTCGAACTGTTCTTGCGTGAATGGCAAGCCATCCCAGTTCAGGTCGCCATACTGCGGCGTCGTGCCGAACAGGTTTTCCACGCCGCCCGCCTTGCCTTCGATACGCTCCAGCATCCATTTGAGCACGCGCATGTTGTCGCCAAAGCCAGGCCAGACGAATTTGCCAGCCTCGTCCGTACGGAACCAGTTGACGCAATAGATCTTCGGCAGGGCAGCCGGGTTGACCTTGCCCACCTTGACGCCCATGTCCAGCCAGTGCTGGAAGTAATCGCTCATGTTATAGCCGATAAACGGCAACATGGCAAATGGATCGCGGCGCACGACGCCCATCTGGCCCACGGCCGCGGCCGTCGTTTCCGAGCCCATGGTGGCGGCCATGTAGACGCCCTCGACCCAGTTGCGCGCTTCCGTCACCAGCGGCACGGTGGTGGAGCGGCGGCCGCCGAAGATGAAGGCCGAGATCGGCACGCCGGCCGGATCGTCCCAGGCAGCGTCGATCACTGGGTTTTGCGTTGCCGCAACCGTGAAGCGCGCATTCGGGTGCGCCGCCTTGGTGCCGGACGCTGGCGTCCAGTCCTTGCCCTGCCAGTCGATCAGGTGGCTTGGTGCTTCTTTCGTCAAACCTTCCCACCAGACGTCGCCGTCGTCCGTCAGCGCCACGTTGGTGAAGATCGTGTTGTCGCGCATGGACGCCATGCAGTTGTAATTGGTTTTTTCGTTGGTGCCCGGCGCCACGCCAAAATAACCGGCTTCCGGGTTGATGGCGTACAAACGGCCGTCGGCGCCCGGCTTGATCCAGGCGATATCGTCACCGATGGTCGTCACTTTCCAGCCGTTAAAACTTGCCGGCGGAATCAGCATGGCGAAGTTGGTCTTGCCGCAAGCGGACGGGAACGCTGCCGCCACGTAGTGTTTCTTGCCTTCCGGCGATTCCACGCCGAGGATCAGCATGTGTTCGGCCAACCAGCCCGGGTTGCTGTCCGATGCTTGCGCTTCCTGGTAACCCATGTTCGAGGCGATGCGCAGGGCGAAACATTTCTTGCCCAGCAAGGCGTTGCCGCCGTAACCCGAACCGAAGGACCAGATTTCGCGCGTTTCCGGGAAGTGCACGATGTATTTGGTGCTGTTGCACGGCCATTTCACGTCGGCCTGGCCGGCGGCCAGCGGTGCGCCCACGCTGTGCACGCACGGCACGAACTCGCCATCCGTACCCAGCACGTCGTACACGGCACGGCCCATGCGGGTCATGATCTTCATGTTGACGGCGACATATGGCGAATCGGACAGTTCCACGCCGATGTGCGCGATCGGCGAACCCAGCGGGCCCATCGAGAAGGGCACGACGTACATGGTGCGGCCGCGCATGCAACCATCGAACAGGCCGTTCAAGGTGTGGCGCATTTCGCCAGGCTCGGTCCAGTTGTTCGTCGGGCCGGCCGCTTCTTTCGTTGCCGAGCAGATATACGTGCGGTCTTCGACGCGGGCCACGTCGCTCGGATCGGAGCAGGCCAGGTAGGAATTCGGGCGCTTTTGCGCATTCAATTTTTTCATGGTGCCGCTGGCAACCATTTCAGCGCACAAGCGCTCATACTCTTCTTGCGAACCATCGCACCAGTAAATACGCTCTGGCTTGGTCAGCGCAGCAATGTCGGCCACCCAGTTGATCAGTTTCTGTTGTTTAATATAAGCTGGGACGTTGAGTGCGGCGACGCCACCCATGACGGGCTGATTCATATTACCTCCAATACCAATAAAAGAAATTCTGGTCATTCCGGCAAGACAGGCAGCATCGTTGAGAGGTGGCTGCGGCTCACTGCGGGCGGTATGCTCACGCGGGCAGGGCTCTGGTGTCGTTTACCTGGATCATGCACCCAGGCTGCAGGAACAGTTTGCGCTATAACTATAATCAGGAAGCTTCAAAAGTGCCGGCGATTGTACACCCGCGTAACGGCTATTCTCGCAAAAATGTAGGAGAATAGCTTGACTAATGTAGTAGGCTATTCAGCATTTCCCGTATCCTGTTATTTCCCTACCAAATCCTCACTAAAATCGGCCATCCACCATGAAAATTGCCATACTCGATGATTACCAGGATGCCGTGCGCGGCCTCGATTGCTTCCAGTTGCTCGATGGCCACGAGGTCAAGGTGTTCAGCAACACGGCGCGGGGCCTGGGCCAGCTGGCGATCCGCCTGGCGCCATACGACGCGCTGGTGCTGATCCGCGAACGCAGCAGTTTCAACCGCGCCTTGCTGTCGAAATTGCCGAACCTGAAACTGATTTCGCAAACGGGCAAAGTCAGCGGGCACATCGACGTGCCGGCCGCCACCGAGCTGGGCATCGCCATCGCGGAAGGCATCGGCTCGCCCACGGCGCCGGCCGAACTGACGTGGGCGCTGGTCATGGCGGCGCAGCGCAAGATCGTGCCATACGCGCAACATTTACAGGAAGGGCTGTGGCAGACATCGTCGCTGGAGCCGCAGCGCAATACGCTTGGCACGGTATTGAAAGGGCGCACCCTGGCGATCTGGGGCTACGGCAAGATCGGGCAATTGATCGCCGGCTATGGCCGCGCCTTCGGCATGAACATCCTCGTGTGGGGCAGCGAAGCGAGCCGCGCGGCGGCCGTGGCGGCCGGCGATACGGCGGCCACGTCGCGGGAAGCCTTCTTTGAACAGGCCGACGTCTTGACCCTGCACCTGCGCCTGTCCGATGCGACGCGCGGCCTGGTAACAGCCGAGGACCTGGCGCGCATGAAGCCGACGTCCCTGCTCGTCAACACGAGCCGCGCCGAGCTGGTGATGGAGGGCGCGCTGGAAGCGGCGCTGCCGCAGGGGCGCCCGGGCGCCGCCGCGCTGGATGTGTTTACGGACGAGCCGCTGCCGCCAGGCTCGCCATTGCTGCTGCTGCCGAACGTGCTGGCCACGCCACACCTGGGCTACGTCGAGCGTGACAGCTATGAACTGTATTTCCGCTACGCCTTGCAAAACATCGTTGATTTTGCGCAAGGTCAATGCACGCGCCTGCTCAATCCCGAGGCGCTGGCGCATGCGCGGCAAGCTCCTCAGGAACGCTGAAAGCCCTTCAACAAGTCCGGCTCGCCCGTGATGCGGATGGCGGGCGCGGGCAGCACGTGGCGGCCGCGCCACAGGCCGGCCCAGCCGGGTGGCCAGGCGATATCCGGTCCGGCGTACGGCGCCACGCCGGCGCGCACGGCAACGACCGGCACGGGCGGCATGTCGGGCAAGGGCTCGCCTGGCGTGCGCTGCATGTCCAGGCTGTACATGTAATTGGGTAATAAAGCATCGCAGACGCGGCCAAACCAGTCGCTATGGTCGTCGTCGCGTCCCAGCGCCTGCGCCAGGCCCTGCGGGTCGAAACGGGCCAGGGCATCGATCAGCTCGCCCGTGGTGGCGCCCGGCGTATCGCCCCAGCCCATCACGGGGTTGACGTTGTAATCGGCGCCCGAACCGTACCAGCCTTCGCGCCAGGGCCGCTGCATCCAGTCGCGCGGCCCCGTAAACAAATGCCAGCGCCAGTGCAGGCCGGACGGCTTGGGCCAGGAATACAGATACAGCTTCTGATAGCCGGCCTGGTGCAGCTCGCGCACCATGGCCATCAGGCGCGCATGCGGCATGCGGTCCGGCGGCGCGCGGCGAAACAGGATCGCTTCGCCATCGGCAAACTGCACGTCGTCGGTCGACAGGTTCAGGTCCAGGGTCCGCGCTTCGCTGCCGAAACGGGCGGCGATCCAGCCCGTCAGCAAATTGACGGACGTGATCACCCCGTAACCGCGGTGGCGGTGAAAAATGACGGTGCCGGGAGCGAGCGCTTTCATACGGAGTCGGGGTGGCAGGCAAACAAAGAAACCAGTGTACTCACAGATGGCCAAATTTTCCAGATGCGGCGCGGTAGCGGGACGGCAGGCACGCTGACCCATCTGCGGCAGCATTCACGCAACGCTGCCAATCCACGCTATCATGCGCGTCATTCTCCACTGACATCGTGACCACATCATGACTTTGCGCATACTCGCCACTGGCGGCACTTTCGACAAACACTACAACGAATTGAACGGTACCCTGGGCTTTTCCGACAGTCATTTGCCGGCAGCGATTGCCCGCGCGCGCATGACGGCGCCCGTGGCGCTGGAGCAATTGCCCCTGCTCGATTCGCTCGACATGCAGGATGCGGACCGCCAGCGCGTGCTGGCCTCGTGCCGCGCGGCACAGGAAAAAGCCATCGTCATCATCCACGGCACCGACACCATGCGCGAAACGGCGCAGGTGCTGGGCGCGGCGAACCTGCAGCAAACGGTCATTTTGACGGGCGCCATGATTCCCTACGAAATCGACAACTCCGACGCCCTGTTCAACCTGGGCTTTGCCTGCGGCGTGGCGCAAACCTTGCCAGCCGGCGTGTACGTGGCCATGAATGGCCAGATCTTCGCCTGGGACAACGTGCAAAAGAACCGCGCCGC
This sequence comes from Janthinobacterium sp. SUN211, assembly GCF_030587315.1. Classification (NCBI taxonomy): domain Bacteria; kingdom Pseudomonadati; phylum Pseudomonadota; class Betaproteobacteria; order Burkholderiales; family Oxalobacteraceae; genus Janthinobacterium; species Janthinobacterium sp. SUN211. The sequence goes on from NZ_JAPWIC010000008.1 coordinate 138,384, forward strand.
CGGCGTGTTCCAGCCCTTGTAGGGCGATGCCAGGACAGGGGTAAAAGCAGACCGGCCCGCGGCCTGACTGACCCTTTGTCACAATTCGACCAGCCCGTTTTCAACGGGCTTTTTTTACGTTTTTTGGCCATTCATAAATTCTGCGAAACAACAGATTTCATCGAATTATTGCAGGTAAAACATCAAATTGCCAATACAATAATTTTATGTTGTAAAAAAACGCCATTGATCATTTTTAAAAACACCGATATTATTAAATATAAAACTGCAATTTAACAATTAAATTAAATATTCTTCTGTATCCATAATTTATTGCCAAATCCGACACGGTTGATATGCATTTTTTCTTGCTGAGACGACATAATGTTCGCCTCGACAAGTCAAAAGTGCATTTATAACAATATTGCGCTAAGTAGTCTTCCACCTCCCACCGACGTGGTTCCGCCTACCGTACACGAGCACCGCTGGTCATCTACCCGATGGCCAGAGCGGTGCTCGTGTACTGCTTGTCGTTATTAAAACTACTACGGAGTAATTGTTACAATGGCATTTAAAGAAAAAATTGGCGTACGCAGCGTACGCCTGGCCCTGACCGTACTGGCAGGTAGCGTCTTGTTCTCTGGCCAATCCATGGCGGACGAAGCAATTCAAAAAGTTGAAATTACCGGTTCGAGTATCAAGCGTATCGCTGTCGAAGGCGCCTTGCCTGTACAGCGCCTGACGCAAGAAGCGATCGCCAAGACGGGCGCCACCACGGTTGCCGACCTGCTCCAGGCACTGCCCGCCATGCAGGGCTTTACCGTCGGCGCCGCCGCAGCAGGCACCAATTCGGGCGGCCGCACCAGCGCGTCGATCCATGACATCGGCGAAGATTACACCCTGGTCCTGCTGAACGGCCGCCGCATCGCGCCACAAGGCTCGGGCACCTCCGTCAACCTGAACGCCATTCCGATGAGCGCCGTTGAACGCGTCGAAGTGCTGACCGACGGCGCTTCGGCCCTGTACGGCTCGGACGCCATCGCCGGCGTGATCAACTTCATTCTGAAGAAGAACCAGCAAGGCGGCTCCCTGGAAGCCACCTATGGCGGTCCGGAAGACAAGGGCGGCAACGCCTGGAACACCAGCGTGACCTATGGCGTCGGCGACATCGACGAAGACCGTTTTAACGTGCTGGTATCGTACCGCCATGACGAGCAATCGAACTTGCGCGCCACCGACCGCACGTTCGCCCGTTCGTCGCGTATTCCAGTGAGCTTTAACGGCAAACAATACGTCTACGACAAGACCGCCATAGGCACGGCACCGGCCAACGCCACCGTGTCCGTCAAAGGCAAAGACGATTACCTCTTCAATCCATACCTGGCGAAGAATGATAATTGTGGCGCCGTGACCAATGCCCCACTGGCAGCCAATAAGCTGGCTTGCGGCTACGATGGCGGTTCGACGGTTGAAATCGTGCCTGAATCGAAGCGCGACAGCCTGTTTACCCGCGCCACCTACAAACTCAACGATTCGCTGAATGCGTTTGCCGAAGTCGCCTACTCGCGTTATGACCTGACCGCGCGCATCTCGGCCAATCCGGTGGCAATCCCGATTGCGCTTAACGGTGCGCAGTACAACAAGTATGTCCTGCCTTACCTGACACCAGAGCAGGTCAAGGACATCACCTCCGTGTCAGCCAACTATCGCATGAGCGACTGGGGTACCCGCGACTCCAACACCATCACCGAGACCAAGCACTTCGTCGTCGGCGTCGAAGGCGAAATTGGCGCGTGGAACATCGATGCGGGCCTGACCTGGTCGCAAAATTCCATCGATGAACGCTACATCGGCGGCTATGCGAAAACGGCCGATATGAAGGCCCTGCTGAAAAATCCGGCGTTCAACCCGTTCGTGCCGGCCGGCACGCCATCGCCGGAAATGCAAGCGCTGATCAACAATTCGCAATTCAAAGGCTCGATCCGCACGGCATCGACCACCATGCGCGGCATCGATGCGCACGGTTCCCGTGAACTGTTCACCTTGCCAGGCGGCAAAGCCAACATCGGTATCGGCGCCGACTACCGCGAGTACAACTACGGCCAGACGCCAGATGCAGGTGCAAACACCAGCACCATCTACGGCTTCAACACCTCGCCACGCTATGACCTGAGCCGTTCAACCTACGGCGTCTTCGCCGAATTGCTGGCTCCGATCACCAAAACGGTAGAAGTGAGTCTGGCTGGCCGTTATGACTCCGTGTCGGCGATCGACAATGGCGTCATCAACAAGACCATCGGCAAGGATGCCAATGCCAATACCTACAAGGTCACGGCACGCTGGCAGCCGATACAGCAAGTACTGCTGCGCGGCTCCTACGGCACGGGCTTCAAGGCTCCGGACATGCTGAGCATTGGTCAGCCACTGGTCAACAACGGTTTTACCGGTGCTACCTGGAATTGCCCATTCCCAGGCGATGCGCTGTGCCGTGCGCCTAACAGCCAGTACAATAAAATGGCTGGTGGTAACGAAAACCTGAAACCGGAAAAATCGAAACAGTTCACCGTCGGTTTCCGTATCGAGCCTAGCTCGGCATTCTCCTTCGGCGCCGACCTGTGGGACGTGAAAATTACCGATGCGGTTTCGTCCGTGAGCGAAGCGCAAGCGTTCAACAACCCAGGCATGTACCGCGACCTGTTCGGCATCTACATCGAACCGACGACCGGCAAGCCGTACTATGCGTTCAAGTCGCTGTCGATGAACATTGGCCAGACGCATAACCGCGGTATCGACTGGGACATGACGGCACGCAAGAAGTTCGATATCGGTAACTTCACGGCTAACCTGAGCGGTACGCATATGCTCAAGGCCGACTACACCGTACCAGGCACCAAGGATCAGTGGACCAACAACATGAACTACTACGGTATTTCCGATGCCGTCACGTTCCGTAACCTGATGAAGCTCAACATGAGCCTGGAATCGGGCAAGCTGACCAACACGGTCATCGTGAGCTACCGTAATGGCTACACCGACGCTTCGGCCGAGGTGGTCAACCTGGCCACCAACGCAAAGGAAAATATCCGTCTGCACGTGCCTTCGTACACGACGGTTGACTTCCAGGGCCGCTATGCGTACAGCAAAGCAGTGACCTTGCGCGCAGGTATCAAAAACCTGTTCGATCGTGAACCGCCGCTGTCGCTGCGCAGCTCGCGTGGTCACCAGGTTGGCTACGATCCACGCTACGCAGATCCAATGATGCGTTCGTTCTACTTCACGGCCCAGTACAAGTTCTAAGTTGACCTCGTCAACCTAGGCTGAGCCGACCGAGGGCCTTGCAAACGCAAGGCCCTTTTTTTTCGTCCAAAGCCCGTCATGCCAGGCGAAGGACGAAAAAAAAGGAGCCGCAGCTCCTTTTTCGTACCGGCATGACTGCGCTTATGCAGTCGCTTCGCCGCCCAGGGCTTCGACCACGTCGGCCATCAGCTTGCTCAACTCGCCCGTCATCAGCATCACGTCGCCGTCGAAACGCTCTTCGTCGTTCTTCGTGCTCGATTCCGTTTCCTTGATCACGTCCAGCGGCTTGACGCTCTTGATGGCCAGCGATTCCGTCAGCACGAACGAAATCTTGTCGTTCCACGTCATGGCCAGGCGCGTGCACTGCTTGCCGGCCGCGATGTGGCGGCGCACGTCGTCCGCTTCCAGGGTGTGGCGCACGTAGCGCACGGTGGCCTTGCTCTCGCCCGTGGCGCGCAATTCCGTATCCATGTCGACCGTGAAGCCGGCAGGCGCATCGTCCGCCTGCAGCCATTCCGTCATCACCGCCACGGGCGAGCGCTGCACGCGCAGGCTTTCCAGCGGCAGCTTGTCCACGGCCTTGAGCAGCAGCTTGATGACTTCATCGGCTTTCGCCGGGCTGGCGGCATCGATCACCAGCCAGCCATTGACGGGATCGATCCACGTCCAGACATTGCTGCGGATGCTGAAGGCGCGCGGCAACAGCTCGTCGGCCACGCGTTCCTTCAATTCCTTCATGGCTTTCTTGCCTGGTGCAAAGCCTTGCGCTTCTTCCATCTCGGCGGCGCGGGCCTTGGCCACCTGGTTGATGACGGTCGCTGGCAACAGTTTCTTTTCCGTACCCAGCAAGATCAGCATCTGCTTGTTGACCACGTGGACCAGGCCGCCGTTCGGGCGTGGCGTATCCCAGCCCTGGCGCATCAGATCCATGCTGGTCGCCGGCGTAAATTTGTTCGAGGACAAGGCCTCTTCCAGTTGTTCTGGCGTATAAGCCCATGGTGCGGGCAGGCGGTAAATCTGAAGATTCTTGAACCACATAGTTTTTGTCTTCCGTTTGTTTCAGTAGTGCCAGGGGAACGCCATTCTACACTTTCAACACGGGAATGCCGTCAAAAGCGCGGACTGGCGCGGTGTTGTTGATGCGTGGGGAATACCGCTACAGGGCGGGAAACAGCTCCGCCTGGGCCGGCGCCTGCCGCATCGCGATGGCCGGATCGGACAAGGTCGAGATACGCACGCCCAGCAGGCGGATTTTCTTTTCAAATGGCACGCGCCGCAAGCAATCGCGGCTGGCCCGCAGGATGGCGGCAGCGTCCGCCGTGGCGCTGGGCAAGGTGATGTCGCGCGTGACGGTGCTGAAATCCTCGAAACGCAGCTTGATACCCACCGTGCGCCCCGCCAGCGACTGTTTATCCAAGTCGCCCGCCACGCGCGTGCACAGGCTTTCCAGCTTTTCCGACAGCGTGGCGCGGTCGCGCACCACCTGCAAGTCGCGCTCGAACGTCGTTTCGCGGCTGACGGACTTGGTTTCCCGGCTCGTCTGCACGGGCCGCTCGTCAATGCCCATCGCCGCCTGGCGCAGCCAGCCCGTGTACAGGTCGCCAAACTGCGTGCGCAGCATGGCCAGGTCGGCTTGCGCCAGCTCGCCGACGGTGATGATGCCCAGGGCTTCCAGCTTGGCCGTCGCCTTCGGCCCGATGCCGTTGATCTTTTTCGCCGGCAAGGGCCACACACGCGTGGCGATATCCTCGGGCGACAAAATGGTGAGTCCGTCGGGTTTTTCCAGGTCGGAACAGATTTTCGCCAGCAATTTGTTAGGCGCCAGGCCAATCGAGCACGACAGGCCCGTCGCCTCGAACACGGCCGCCTTCAGGCGCGCCGCCATGGCCGGCGCCTGCGCGCCGTGTTCCGTCAGGTCGACATAGATTTCATCGATGCCCACGTTCTGGATGATGGGGCACAACTGGGCCACGGCTTGCTTGAAGCGGGCCGAATACTCGCGGTAGGCCTCGAAATCGGCCGGCAGCAGGATGCTGTCGGGCGCCAGTTTCGCCGCCTTCATGATGCCCATGGCGGAAAACACGCCAAACGCGCGCGCCGCATAGGTCGACGTGGTGACGACGCCGCGCCCCACATAATCGCGCATGCGCGCAAATTGCCGCGTGCCGTCAATCTGCAGCACGGGCTGCTGCAGGCGCCCGCCGCCGATGACGACGGCTTCGCCGCGCAATTCCGGATATTTCAACAGTTCCACGGAGGCAAAGAAGGCGTCCATGTCCAGGTGGGCGATCCAGCGGCGCGCGGCGGGTGCTTCGGCAAGTGTGGGGGCAGATGAAATCAAAAAACACCTCGCGGCGGATCGGCTTGCCTTCATTGCGGCAAGATACTGTGCATGCATACAGTATTACCGGAAATGACCGCGGATGCAAGTTGAAACGCACGGGACCCGATGGCGACGATCAGCGGTTGCTTTTCTCAATAGCAAGATTACAATCCTGACACAACTATTCAAAGGAGTTGCCTTGTCTACAGCACATCATGCCTTGCGTCGCCGGTCCGTCTGGTCATCCATCCTGCCGGCCCTGCTACTGTCCACGCTGGCGCCATCCGCGCTGGCCGCCGACGCCACCGCCACCATCGCCACGGCCGTCGCCCCCGTCGCCGCCAAGACGGCCTGGCAGGAAACGCGCCACGGCACGGTCGTCACGGACGACTACCGCTGGCTGCAAAAGAAAGCCGATCCTGCGGTGATCGACTACCTGAATGCGGAAAATGCCTACACGGCCGCCGTCACGGCGCCGATCCAGCCGCTGGCCGACAAGGTATATGCAGAAGTCAAGGGACGCATGCAGGAAGTGGACTTGTCCGTGCCTGCGCGCCAGGGCAATTTCTACTATTACACGCGTGTGGAAGCGGGCAAGCAATACCCGATTCACTGCCGCCGCCCCGTCGGCGCCAGCGGCGCCTATGATGCGCAGGCGGTCGAGGAAATCTTGCTGGACCAAAATCAATTGGCCGAAGGCCACAAATTCTTTGCCGTGCGCGCATTTAGCATCAGCCCGAATGAACAGTTGCTGGCCTACACCACCGACACGACGGGTTTCCGCCAGTACGAGCTGCACGTCAAGGATTTGAAAACGGGCAAGTTGCTGGGCGACAGCATGCCGCGCGTGACATCGCTGGCCTGGGCGGCGGATAACGCCACCCTGATGCTGGCGCAGGAAGACGCCACCACCAAACGCTCGGACCGCTTGTTCCGCCTGGCCCTGGGCGGTGCACCGCAACAGGTCTACCACGAGCCGGTGGAGCAGTTCGCCATCCATGTGGACCGCACGCGCGACAAGCAATTCTTCGTGCTCACCTCGGGCAGCACGGACACGAGCGAAGTGCTGCTGCTGCCAACGAGCAAGCCGCAAGGCACGTTCCAATCCGTGCTGAAACGTGAAAAAGGCCACCGCTACGGCATCGAGCACCGCGACGGCCAGCTGTATATTCTGACCAACAAGGGGGCGAAGAATTTCCGTGTCGTCAGCGCGCCATTCTCCGCGCCGCAGCCGAAGCACTGGAAGCCGGTCGTGCCGCACAACAAGGATGCCGTGATCCAGTCCATCGACGTCTTCCAGGGCTACCTGGTGGTGATGGAAAAGACACGCGCCCTGAACCGCGCCCGCATCTTTGATTTTGCGCAAAAGAACTGGAAGGCGGTGCAGTTCGACGACCCCGTCTACCTGGCCACGGCGGCCGGCACGCCGGAGTTTTCCGCCACGCAATTTCGCATGTCCTACCAGTCGCCCGTCACGCCGCCCACCGTCATCGACGTCAGCATGCAGGACGGCAAGCGCACGGTGCTGAAGCAGCAGGAAATCGTCGGCGGCTTCGACAGCAGCCGCTACACCACGCAGCGCTTGTGGGTGAAGGCGCGCGATGGCGTGCAAGTGCCGCTGTGGGTCGTCTACAAGAAAGGCGTCAAGCTCGACGGTTCAGCGCCGCTGCTGCTGTACTCGTACGGCTCCTACGGCATTTCCACGGAAGCCACTTTTTCCATCAGCCGCATCAGCCTGCTGGAACGGGGCGTCATCTATGCGCAGGCGCATATCCGCGGCGGCACCGACATGGGCGAAGCCTGGCATGAAGACGGCATGCTGATGAAGAAGAAAAACACCTTCAATGACTTCATCGACAGCGCCGACTACCTGGTGCGCGAAAAATGGACCAGCCCGAACCGCCTCATCATCCAGGGCGGCAGCGCGGGCGGCTTGCTGATGGGCGCCGTCGTCAACATGCGCCCCGACCTGTTCCACGCCGTGCACGCGGCCGTACCGTTTGTCGACGTGATGAACACCATGATGGACGCCAGCCTGCCCCTGACCACGGGCGAGTACCTGGAATGGGGCGACCCGAACCAGAAGGCCGCGTACGACTACATGCTCAGCTACTCGCCGTACGACAACATTGCGCGCAAGAACTATCCCGCCATGCTGGTGACGACGGGCCTGAACGACAGCCAGGTCATGTACTGGGAACCGGCAAAATATGTGGCCAAGCTGCGCGCCTATAAAACGGACAGCAATCCCCTGCTGCTGAAAACGAATATGGGTGCCGGCCACGGCGGCGCGTCGGGCCGCTATAACGCCATCGCCGAAAACGCGTTCAATATGGCGTGGATGCTGTCGCAATGGGGCATTACAGAGTAAAGTGAAAAAAGCGCTTGCAGAAGGATTTTACCCGTCCTATAATAGCGCCTCTTCCAGACGTGGTGACAAACGTCGGGATGGTTTTCTGAGACAAGCAACGGGTGCTTAGCTCAGTTGGTAGAGCGGCGCCCTTACAAGGCGTAGGTCGGGAGTTCGAGCCTCTCAGCACCCACCAAATCAGAAAACTGTCCAGTGCTTCATGGATCAGCAATACAGATCATACGAGCTTGGAGTGGTAGTTCAGTTGGTTAGAATACCGGCCTGTCACGTCGGGGGTCGCGGGTTCGAGTCCCGTCCGCTCCGCCAATAAAAGAAAAGCCCTTTGGTTCCTGGAACCGAAGGGCTTTTCCCATTTCAGAAGCCAAAAACACGTCCATCCCCTCTCGCCTGAACATTTTTGCGCTTTTCAGCAAAAAAACTGCCATTCCCCCTCAAGAATAGTTGCACAAGCACGATAGCGCCCCCTATAATAGTGCCTCTTCCAGACGTGGTGACAAACGTCGGGATAGTTTTCTGGGTATGCGGGTGCTTAGCTCAGTTGGTAGAGCGGCGCCCTTACAAGGCGTAGGTCGGGAGTTCGAGCCTCTCAGCACCCACCACCAAACAGAAAATTATCCAGTGCTTCATGGATCAGCAACACAGATCATACGAGCTTGGAGTGGTAGTTCAGTTGGTTAGAATACCGGCCTGTCACGTCGGGGGTCGCGGGTTCGAGTCCCGTCCGCTCCGCCAATAAAAGAAAAGCCCTTTGGTTCCTGGAACCGAAGGGCTTTTCCCATTGTGGGAGCGCAAATGCACTAGAATCAGCGCTCTTGCCGACTCCGCCGCTCCTGCCTGATGCGCCTGCCCCGCAGCTTTTCCCCCTACCTCGCCCTGCGCTTGCGCCTGGCCCATCATGCTTTGCTGCAATTTGCCGCCAGCCTGGCCAGTTCCATGGAAATTCTCGTGTTCCTGGCCGGTCCCGTCCTGCTGGGCCTGCTCAGCGTCATCGCCCTGCCCGGATTTCTCGCCATGAATCTGCCCTGGCCAGCGGCCCTGGGCTTGCTGGCGGCGCAAGTGCTGCTCACGTGCCTGCCCGCCTGGCTGCTGCGCAAGCGATTGTTGCCTGCCGCCACCGCCGCGTGGCTGCGCCAACTGCCCTTGCCGCGCCACCTGCGCTGGCAAGCCGACATCGCCGTGGCCGGCCTGCTGATGCTGCCGCTGGGCCTCGCCTATGCCGTCTCGGCTACCATCTGGCTGCTGCAGTCGCCGCCCTGGCTGCGCCCCGTTGCCGCGCCCGGCATGGCCGCCACCCTCGCCGTCTGGCTGCTGGCGTGGCTGCTGACGGCGCGCATCGTGGCGCAACGCCTGCGCGCGCCGCGGCCCGCACACAGGGCGCGCCCACCCACGATGACGGCCTATGTGCCGCAACGGCCCCGCTGGCGCACGATGTTTCTGTGGCGCCAGCTGTTCTGGCTGCCGTTCTGGCGCAATGAAAACGTGATCGGCCTGCAGCAAAGCGTGCTGCTGGCCACGGCTGGCGCCAGCATGCTGGCCTGGCTGCTGCGCGCACCGCTCGTGCCCGCTCCGCTGCTCGGTTTGCTGGCCAGCGCCAGCCTGGTCATCGTGACGGACCGGGGCGACAAGGCCGTGCGCGAGCAGATCGCCGTGCTGCGCCCTGCATTGGATGCCTGGCCCCTGGCCAGCACGACTTTGACGCGCCTGGCCTGCGCCGCCAGCCTGCTCCCCGCCTTTGCCGTGCTGCTGGGCGCTGGCATCTTGCTGTATTGCATCGATCCAGCCGCCCTGCAGCGGCGCGTGACCGGCGTCTATGCCCTCACCGCCAGCGCGGCCCTGCTGGCCATCGTCGGCCTGCCCCGCCTGACGCCGCGCGGGCGCGTCGCCCTCGTCGTTTTCTCCATCCTTGCCTTGAGCGCCATCGGAAGCGAATTATGGAATTGAACCAGCCTACTCCCGTGCTGCACCTCGAGCACCTCGATTTTCACTTCCCCACGCACAGCGTCTTCCAGGGCTACAACCAGCAATTCGGCCCCGGCGTCACCTGGCTGCGCGGCGCGAACGGCGCCGGCAAGACGACCCTGCTGAAGCTGGCGGGCGGCGCCCTGCTGCCCGCGCGCGGCGCCATCCGCCTCGATGACGTCGACAGCGTCGCCATGCCGCTGGCCTACCGTGCCCAGACCTTCTATTGCGGCGGCGACACGCCCGCCCTGCCCTGGCTGCAAGTGCACGAGTTTCTCGACCTGCACCTGGCGCTATACCCAGGCAGCGACCAGTCGCTGCTGAACGCGGAACTGCACGCCTTTGCCATGACATCAACCTTGCAGCAAAGCATCACCGCCCTCTCGCTGGGCCAGCATAAAAAGCTGCAACTGGCCCTGGCCCTGGCCTTGCCCGTGCGCCTGCTGCTGATCGACGAACCGTTCAACGGTCTCGACGCGGCCGCCATGGCCCACTTGCGCGCGCGCCTGGCCGAGCCATCCCGCCTGGCGCGCCAATGCATCGTGCTGACCAGCCATTTGGCGCCGGACGTGCCGCTGGCGGCGACGCTGGAAATATAGACAGGAAATACAGCTTTGCAGATCGACCAAGGACAGCTTACGATGCCGTGTTGCAAAAACCGGCGATCCCGGTGCAGCCATTACCCATAACACGGCGCGCTTATTCACCGCGCCTGGCTTATTCTTGGAGATTATTATGTTGAACACCCACCGCCGCGCCCTGGCGATTTTGTGCGCCGCCTTCGCCACCTCGGCCATCGCGGCCGGCCCCACGGGCACGGCCGCCGACTATGGCAGCAGCGCCCCGCACGCCGCCGCCCAGCGCACCATCGAGCTGCAGACCGACGCCCGCCACATCAACGTCACGCACGGCGAAACCATCACCATCGCGCGCGCCGGCCAGCGTTTTACGTGGCACGTGCACACCTTCAACAACAGGACCGTCTTCGCCCTGGCCGACATCGCGCCGAAGGACATGCCCGTCGACGGGATTCAAGTGTATGTGGCCGGCAATCCGCTGTACGCGGGCAGCTAAGTTTCTTCTATACATAAAAAAACCGGAACCCCCTTGCGGCAGTTCCGGTTTTTTCTTGATACGGCTCAATAGTTACGCCGTCAGTGCTTCCTTGGCGGCAGACTCTTCGACCACTTCCTCGTCGTCCGAGCGGATCAGGTGGTCAAAGGCGGACAGGGCTGCCTTGGCGCCTTCGCCGGTGGCGATGATGATCTGCTTGTACGGCACCGTGGTGACGTCGCCGGCCGCAAACACGCCGGGGATCGAGGTCTGGCCGCGGGCGTCCACTTCGATTTCGCCGTGGCGCGACAACGCTACCGTGCCTTTCAGCCATTCCGTGTTCGGCACCAGGCCGATTTGCACGAAGACGCCTTCCAGCTCGACCTTCTTCGATTCGCCGCTGACCCGGTCCGTGTAGCTCAGGCCATTGACGATCTTGCCGTCGCCGTGGATCTCGGTGGTTTGCGCCGAGGTGATCACGGTCACGTTAGGCAAGCTGTGCAGCTTGCGTTGCAGCACCGCATCGGCGCGCAGTTCCGCGCCGAACTCGATCAGGGTCACGTGTTTCACGAGGCCCGCCAGGTCGATCGCCGCTTCCACGCCCGAATTGCCGCCGCCGATCACGGCCACGCGCTTGCCCTTGAACAGCGGGCCATCGCAGTGCGGGCAGTAGGCGACACCGTGGTTGCGGTATTCCTTCTCGCCCGGCACGTTGATTTCGCGCCAGCGGGCGCCGGTGGCCAGGATGACGGTCTTGGCTTTCAGGATCGCGCCATTCGCCGTTTCGATCTGCACCAATTTGCCCGGCGTCAATTTCGCGGCGCGCTGGGTGTTCATGATGTCGACTTCGTATTCCTTGACGTGCTGTTCCAGCGCCATGGCGAACTTCGGACCATCCGTTTCCTTGACGGAAATAAAATTCTCGATGGCAAGGGTGTCGAGCACCTGGCCGCCGAAACGCTCGGCCAGCACGCCCGTCTTGATGCCTTTGCGGGCCGCGTAGATGGCCGCTGCCGCGCCGGCAGGGCCGCCGCCGACGATCAGCACGTCAAAGACATCTTTCTTGTTCAGCGCTTCCGCCTGGCGGGCGCCGGCGTTGGTGTCGAGCTTGGCGAGGATTTCCTCGACATTCGTGCGGCCCTGGCCGAAGTGTTCACCGTTCAGGAACATCATCGGCACGGCCATGATCTGGCGCGCTTCCACTTCTTGCGGGAACACGCCGCCATCGATGGTGGTGACCTTGATGCGTGGGTTGATCACGGCCATGGCATTCAATGCCTGCACCACTTCCGGGCAGTTATGGCAGGAGAGCGAAATAAACGTTTCAAATTCGTAATCGCCGTCGAGGTTGCGGATCTGCTCGATCACGGCATCGTCGAACTTGATGGTGTGGCCGCCCACTTGCAGCAGCGCCAGCACCAGCGAGGTAAATTCATGGCCCAGCGGCACGCCGGCGAAACGCACGCCGATATCGGTGCCTGGGCGGTTGATGCTGAACGACGGGGTCCGTACGCCAGCGTCAGTGCGCTCGACCAGCGTGATCTTGTCGCTCAACAGGACTATTTCCTGGAGCAAGTCTTTCATCTCGCGGGCTTTTGCGCTGTCATCGAGAGAAGCGACCAACTCAAGCGGATACACCACTTTTTCCAGGTAGGATTTCAGTTGGGTTTTGAGGGCGGCGTCTAACATGATGTTTTCCTTTTCTACAAATATTTAGGCGAATGCCGGACCGGACACCCGGTCCGGCATCGCGGTAACTACTTGTTTGCTGCTAGATGTTGCAAGGCTTCAAGACTTAGATCTTGCCAACCAGGTCCAGCGATGGGGTCAGAGTCGCTGCGCCTTCCGTCCATTTGGCTGGGCACACTTCGCCTGGGTGGTTCGCCACGTACTGAGCGGCTTTGACTTTGCGCAACAGTTCCGCTGCGTCACGGCCGATGCCGTTGTCATGCACTTCCAGCACTTTGATGAAGCCGTCAGGATTGATGACGAAGGTACCGCGCAGTGCCAGGCCTTCTTCTTCGATCATGACTTCGAAGTTGCGCGACAGGGCGCCGGTTGGGTCGCCGATCAGTGCGTATTGCACTTTCTTGATCGCGTCCGAGGTGTCGTGCCAGGCTTTGTGCGCGAAGTGGGTATCGGTCGAGATACCGTAGACATCGACGCCCAGTTTCTGGAATTCAGCGTGGTGATCGGCCAGATCTTCCAGTTCGGTTGGGCAAACGAAGGTGAAGTCGGCTGGGTAGAAGACGAATACCGACCACTTGCCTTTCAGCGACGCTTCCGTCAGGTCGACGAATTTGCCATTGTGGTAAGCGGTTGCCTTGAATGGTTTAACTTGGGTATTGATCAGCGACATAGTCATTTCCTCTCGTGTGGTGAATCAGTAAGACTCTAGTGTAAGGGGTTTTAACCCATATGCAAAATTGATTGTCACAATAGTTTCAATTAGTTTTAGCTATCATGACACCATGGGAACTCCATGATAGGCAGTTCCCACGGGATTGGATAGCGGTGACAGTGGATACCCCTGCCGCCGCCAGGTGTTCAGTTCTTAATTCTTCAGCTCTTCCGGTACCTTGCCGCCGTTTTCCGCCAGCTTGATCATCACCTGGCGGTGCAGCCAGATATTCATGCTGGCCGAATCGTTGGTGTCACCCGTGAAATGCAGCTCTTGTGCCAGTTCCTTGCGCGAAGCCAGGCTGCTGTCCAGTTGAAGCAGTTTCATCAGGTCAACGATGGACGTGCGCCAATTGAGTTTTTCCGCGTTCTTGCTGGCCAGGTCGACCAGCACCACTTCCACGTCCACCACCGGCACGGCAGCCGCTGGTGCAGCGGCCGGTGCGGCGGCCGCTGGCGCGTCGGTAGCGGCGGCTGGCGTGGCTGCCGGGGCAGCGTCGGACGAATGGTGGAAGATCTTGTTGTAGATATTGCTGAAAATGCCCATGAGGTCACCTCGAGTTGAGTGAATGGAAGAAATACTGCCTGCGCTCCCGGTGTAGGTACCGGTGACAGCAAAGCCGGGCGCAGGCGCCAGCCCGTCGAGTATAAGCCCGTTCAAGCCGGGAGCCCTGTCCCGCAGGCGTGCATGCCATCTGGTGGCAGGCGACGCCTGTTTCAAGGGTGCAAGGGGCGCTGTGCGCGCAGCAGCGCGTCGAACGCTTCGATGGCCAGCGGCGGCGCAAACAGCTCGCCTTGCGCAAAATCGCAGCCGATCTCCAGCAGCCGCGCGCGCTGCTCATCGGTCTCCACCCCTTCGGCAATCACCCGCAAGCCCAGCTTGTGGGCCATGGTGACGATCGCCTCGCACAGCACCAGCTCGCTGGCGCCGGGCGCCAGCTTGCGCACCAGCACGCCGTCGAGCTTCAGGTAATCGACGCCGCATTGCTGCAATTGCGTCAGCGAAGCATGGCCGCTGCCGAAGTCGTCCAGGGCGATCTGCAAGCCCGCTTCGCGCAAGTGCTGCAAGCGGGGCGCCATGCTGGTGCCGCCAGGTAAAAGCACATCTTCACGCATGTCGAGCACGATGGCCGAGGCCGGCACACCGAGCGCCGCCAGCTGGCGCAGCCAGGTGCCGGGCGCCTCGACTTCGCGCTGCAATTCCAGCGACGACTGGTTCAGGCACAGTTGCAGCCCCGGCAAGCCGATGGCATGGCCTTGCGCACGCCAATGCAGCAGTTGCGCCGCCGCCGTGCACAGCACCCAGTCGCCGATCTCCACGATCAGGCCGCTGCTTTCGGCCAGCGCGAGGAAATCCGGCGGACACACGAGGCCCCGTTGCGGATGGTGCCAGCGCAGCAAGGCTTCCGCCTTCTCGATGCGTCCGCCATGCAGCGCGACGATGGGCTGGTAATACAGCTGCATCTGCTGTTCGCGCAGGGCCGTGCGCAAGTCCGCCCCCAGGCGCATGCGGTTGACGGCCGCCACCTGCATGGCGGGCGTAAAGTAGCTGTAGCGGTTGCGCCCCGCCCCTTTCGACACGTACATGGCCTGGTCCGCGTGCTTGAGCAATTCCTCGATGGTGCCCGCGTCGTCCGGATACAGGGTAATGCCGATCGAGGCCGAGACGAACGCCTGCTCCTGCCCCAGCAGGAATGGCGCCAGCAAGCCGTCGAGTATCTGCCGCGCGATGCGGTCGACTTGCTGCAGATCATCGAGGTCGGACAGGATCACCGTGAATTCATCGCCGCCCAGGCGCGCCACCGTGTCCGTCTCGCGCACGCCCACGCGGATGCGCCGCGCCGCCTCGATCAGCAGGATATCGCCCTGGTGGTGGCCCAGGGTGTCGTTGACTTCCTTGAAATGGTCGAGGTCGATGAACAGGATGGCCACGCGGCTCGTATCGCGCCGCCCCTGGGCCAGCGCCTGGCGCAGGCGTTCGTGGAACATGCGCCGGTTCGGCAATTGCGTCAGGGTATCGAAGTTGGCTTGCTGCCAGATCAGCGCTTCCGTTTGCCGCTTGTCCGTCACGTCTTCCAGCATGCACAGGTGGTGCGGACCGCCATGGCGCGCCGTGGCGATGGCCGTCACCGAAGCGTCGACCCACACCACGCCGCCATCGGGCCGGACGATCCGCTTGGCGTGGCGAAAGCCCTGCAGGCTACGCGCCAGCAACTGCGCCACCTGCTCCTGCTCGCCGGGCACATCGTCGGGATGGCTGATTTCCATCCAGCTCGTTTGCTTCATGTGTTCCAGGCTGCGCCCGCTGATGGCCAGGTAGCGCGGATTGATGTCGAGAAACTGTCCGCTCACGGTATCGATCAGGGCGATGCCCATGGGCGCTTCCTCGAACATGGTGCGAAAGCGCAATTCCCCCTGGCGGATGGTTTCCTCCGTGCGGCGGCGCTCGCGGGCCAGGTTGTTGAAGTGAAAGGCCGCCGACACGGCCAGCAAGCTGCCCGCCAGGCCCAGCGACAGGTATAGCCAGCCCAGGTCGGCGCCCGGCACGGGGCGATACAAAAAACCCTTGTAGGCGCGGCTGTCCGTGGCATTGCGCGGCAGCACGCCCATGCTGGCATACGTGTCGGCGATGTGCTGCCAGCGCTGGGGATTCATGTAGCCGAGCTCCACCAGCACGGGCTGCAGCAGCAATTCCATCTGCTGCGCCTCGTACAGCAGATGCGCGCGGTCGTGGCGCTGGCTGTATTTGACGTGGATCAGTTGCGCCATTTCCTCGCGGTGCGCCATCGCGTATTGCCAGCCGCGCAGGCTGGCCGCGCGGAACGCTTTCACGCGCTCGGGATGGCGGCGCAGTTCGTGCTCGCTGGTAAACAGGTTGTCGCCGTAGAAATCGATGCCGGCCGTGCGCGGCGTAAACTGGTAATAGGGAAAGCCCGCCCGGTCCAGGTAGTCCGGTTCGTTGGTGGAATACGCGGCGATGGCGTCGACCTTGCCATCGATCAAATCCTCGATGCGGTAGCTGGGCGGCAAGTGGCGCATCTGCTGCGGCGCGACGCCCATTTTCGCCAGGAACAGCGACACTTCATCGGCGGCAAGGGCCACGTCGCCGGCCGCGCCGATCATCACGGGCGCCCCCACCAGCTTGCGCACGTCGGGCGCGCCGCCCTGCTGGCGCATCAGCAGCACGCTGGGCGAATGCTGGAACACGACGGCCAGCACCACTAGGGGCTTGCCGGCCAGGCGGCTGAGCAACAAGGTGCTGTTGCCCACGCCATACTCGGCCTGGCCCGCCAGCACGGCCGCCTCGGCCAGCGGCCCGCCGCCGCCTTCGACCAGCCTGACTTCCAGCCCCGCCTCGCGGTAATAGCCTTGCTCGATGGCCGCGTAATAGCCGGCGAACTGGAACTGGTGCGTGAAATTGAGCTGCAGGGTAACGGGTTCCAGCGCACGGGCTGGTGTGACCAGGCACAGCAGCAGGAAGACAAAGCCACGCCAGGCGCGCGCCAGCCTGCCGGCGAGCGGCAAGACAAGGCGGAAAGCGTCGCGGGCTTTCATCGGCATGGCGGAACACCACAGGAAGCTGCCGAGCTGGCAGGGGTAAGGCTATTGTAGCCGCCCCTTTTGCCAATGGATAACTATTTCAGTGAGGACAATAGCGTTGATGTTTTTGGCAAACAATGTCGCCATTGTTTGCGCTAGAACACGACGCCGGCCACCAAAATGATGTTGGCGTACGGACTGCACTCGCCCGTGCGCACGATGGCGCGCGCGCCCTTGCTCAATTGCTTGAACTCCTCGTGCGTCACCTGGCGCGCATCGGGCAAAGCCAGGGCTGCCACCTGCGCCGCCATGGCCGGATTATGCTGCGGCAATTCGCTGGCGAGCAAATGGTATTCCACCTGCATTTCAGTCAATACCGTGTTGACGGTATCGATGAAGCCAGGGATGCCGCGCGTCAGGGCCAGGTCGATCAGGGGCACGCCCGGCTGCGACGGCAAGCCCGCGTCGCCGATGACGAGCATGTCGCCATGGCCGAGCGACGCGATCAGTTGCGACAGTGCGATATTGAGCAGCGGTGATTTTTTCATGGGCGTCGTGTCGTTAGAACAGCTCGTGCAAGTGGGGGATCGAGGTTTGCGCACCGGGCTTGGTGACGCTCCAGGCGGCCGCGCGCTGGCCTTGCTGGATCGCTTCCGCCTCGTCCATGCCGGACGCCAGGCCCGCCACAAAACCGCCGATGAAGGTGTCGCCGGCGGCCGTCGTGTCGACGGCTTGCACCACTTCGGCAGGGAAGGTGTAATCGCCGCCGTACAGGGCCGCGTGCACGCCCTTGGAACCCAGGGTGATGATGACGTTGTCGCTGCCCAGCTTTTGCAGCGCGGCGGCCAGCGCCCTGGCATCCGCGCCGTCCGGGCTGACGCCGGCCAGCATGGCCGCTTCGATTTCATTCGGAATCAGGTAGTCGACCAGTTCCAGCACGCCGTCCGGCAGGCTGGCTGCCGGGGCCGGGTTCAGCACCACGGTCTTGCCCAGCGAACGGGCCAGCTTGATGGCATGCACGACGGTGGCCATCGGCGTTTCCAGCTGCAGCACGACGATATCGGCCTGTTCGATCAAGCCTTGCGCCGCATCAATGTGCGCCGGGCTCAACAGATCGTTGGCGCCGCCGGCGATGACGATGCTGTTCTGGCCATTGTCATCGACAAGAATCGAGGCGATGCCGGACGCCACGCCCGGCAAGGTGGTGATGTGGCTGTCGATGATGCCGTCGCCGACCAGCGCGGAGCGCAACGTCGCACCGAACGCGTCGTCGCCCACGCAGCCGACCATGGCCACTTGCTGGGCGCCCGCCACTTTGCCGCTCAGGCGCGCGCAGGCCACGGCCTGGTTGGCGCCCTTGCCGCCAGGAATGGTGCGAAAGGCGCCGCCCGTCAGGGTTTCGCCGGGGAGGGGCATGCGCGGCACGCGCAAGACCAGGTCCATATTGATGCTGCCGATAACCACGATCATGATGTCATTCCCATCAGTTCAGTTGCAGGTGAAGAAGTAGGTGCGGAAGAAGATAGCGTAACGGCCGCGCTGGAGCCGCGCACGTGCAATTCCGGGGCGATGCTGCGCTGCTGGCGCGGCAAGGCGGGGTCGGCGATGCGCGCCAGCAGGCAGGCGGCCGTGATGCGGCCCAGTTCGCGCGTATTTTGCGCCACGCTGGTCAGGGCCGGATGCACGAAGCTGGCCAGGTCGATATCGTCGAAGCCGACGACGGCCAGTTCGCCCGGCACGGCAATGCCCCGCTCGGCGGCAGCGCGCAAGGCGCCAAAGGCCATCAGGTCATTGCAGCAGAACAAGGCGTCGGGACGCTGGTCGGGCGGCAGCGCCAGCAAGTCCAGCGCGGCCGCATAGCCGCCCGCGCTCGTAAAATCGCTATGGCGGCACAGGGCGTCGGCCAAGGCCACGCCGGCGTCCGCCATGGCGCTGCGCACGCCGGCGATGCGGTCGTTGGAAATGCTCACTTCGCGGGGACCGGCGATGCAGGCGAGGCGCCGGCGTCCCAGGCCCAGCAAATGGCGCGCGGCCAGCACGCCGCCGGCGCGGTTGTCGACAGCCACGGCATCGATGGACAAGTCGCTGGGCGCGCGGTCGAGCAGCACGGCCGGCACCTTCATCTTGCGCAGCAATTCGCCATCGCTGTCGGCCAGCGCGGACAAAATCAGACCGTCGCAACGCTTGGTCAGCAGCACGTTCAGGTAATCGCGCTGCTTGACGGGGTCGTCATCGGAATTGCACAAAATGACGCTGTAGCCGGCCGCGTAGCAGCTGTCCTCGATGCCGCGCGCCACTTCCGAAAAATACGGGTTCGTATTGTTGGGAATGATCAGGCCGATGGTGCCCGTGCTGCGGCTGCGCAAGGAACGCGCCAGCGCGCTGGGCACGTAATGCAATTGCTCCGCCGCCGCCAGCACGGCGCGGCGCGCCTCGTCGCTGACGGGGCGGGTATTGTTGAGGACGTGCGACACGGTGGTAAACGACACCCCCGCCGCCTGCGCCACTTGCTTGATGGTTGCCATGGGCGATGTGGCGCTTAGGCGCGTTCGCCGCGGCGGCGGTAGGTGTCGAGCACCACGGCGGCGACGATCACCAGGCCCGTGACGATACGTTTCACAGGTTCCGACACGCCCACTTGCGCCAGGCCCGCTTCCAGCACGGAAATGATCAACACGCCGATAAAGGTGCTGATGACGGAACCGCGGCCGCCCATCAGGCTCGTGCCGCCAATCACCACGGCGGCGATCACTTGCAATTCCATGCCCACGCCGCCGTTCGGGTCGGCCGCTTCCAGGCGCGAGACCTGGAACAGCGCGCCCACGCCGGCCAGAAAGCCCATCAGGGCGAACACCAGCACCTTCGACGGTTTTGTATTGATGCCGGACAAACGCACGGCTTCCTCGTTCGTGCCGATGCCGATCCAGTGGCGGCCCAGCACCGTGCGCGTGAGCACCAGGTGGCCGATGACGACGATGGCGATCGAGGCGATGAAGGCGGGCGACAGGCCGAACGCGATCGGCGAGCTGATGCCGTCAACGGCGCTGCCGATGTATTCCGTGCGCGAGTTCGTCACTTGATACGCCATGCCGCGCGCCATTTCCAGCACGCCCAGCGAGACGATGAACGAGGGAATGCGCCAGCCGACGGAAATGAGGCCCGTGGTGGCGCCGCACAGGGCGGCGACGAACATGCCCAGCAGGGCCGCGCTCCACACGGGCCAACCCCAGTGCACGACGGCCAGCGACAGCACGGACGCGGCCAGCGCCATCACGGAACCAACGGACAAATCGATGCCGCCGATGATCAGCACGAACGTCATGCCGACGGCCATCACCACCAGGGTGGGGATATTGTTCGACAGGGTGCTCAGGGTGGCGAGCGTGAAGAAGTTTTCGCTGGCAAACGAGAACAGTACGCACATGGCGACCAGGGCGCCGATCAGGCCCGCATAGTTTTTCAGGTCGGCCAGGCTGCGCTGCAGATACGAAGGAGAGGAGTTGGTGGTCATGGGAATCTTTCCGGCGGATCAGGCCGCAGCTGAAGTGGAAGTGGGGGTCAAATAGCCGGAGAAGGCGGCCGACAGCAGCGCGTCCTGGCTCCAGGCGCCGCGCTCGAAGGTGTCGACGATGCTGCCGGCGCTCATGACGGCGATGCGGTCGCAGATCAGCATCAGTTCGCGCAAGTCGCTCGACACGATGACGAGGCCCTTGCCCTGGCGCGCCTGTTCGGCCAACACCTGATAAATATCAAACTTGGCGCCGATATCGATGCCGCGCGTGGGCTCGTCGAACAGCATGACGGGGCAGTCGCGGTACAGCCAGCGGGCGATCACCACCTTTTGCTGGTTACCGCCGGACAATTCGGCCACCGTTTGCGCGCTGTTGCGCGAGCGGATGCCCAGGCGCTGGATATAGTCGTCGGCCACCGTCGCTTCGGCCGCGTCGTTGAGCCAGCCAGCGCCGCTGACGGTGTCGAGCGACGCCAGGGTCGTGTTGACGGCGATGGACTGGCGCAACAGCAAGCCTTGGCCCTTGCGGTCTTCCGTGATCATGGCGATGCCCGCTTGCACGGCGGCCTGCGGCGAGTGCAAGGCGGCGGGCGTTGCGCTGTCGCCGAGGAACACGTCACCGGCATCGGCGCGGTCGGCGCCGAAAATCAGGCGCAGCAATTCCGTGCGGCCCGAGCCGATCAAGCCGGCGATGCCGAGGATTTCGCCGGCGCGCAAGTCGAACGAGGTGGGGTTGACGACCTTGCCGCGCGCCAGGCCCCGCACGCGCAGCAGCGGTGCGCCGATGGTGCGGCCGCTCAGGTCGACGGCGTCGTCGGCCGAGCGGCCCACCATCAGGCTGACCAGGTCGGCCGCGGAGTGGCCCGCGATATCGTCGTCGCACACGAGCTGGCCGTCGCGCAGCACGGCGATGCGGTCGGCCACGCGCTTGAGTTCTTCCAGTCGGTGGGAAATATAGATGATGCACACGCCGTCGGCTTTCAGGCGTTCGATTTGCAGGAACAGCAATTCCACTTCGCGGTGCGTCAGCATGGCCGTCGGTTCGTCGAGCACCAGCAGGCGGCAAGCGCCAATTAAATTGCGCGCGATCTCGATCATTTGCTGGTGGCCGATGCCCAGCTCGCCGACCAAAGTCCACGGGTCGAGGCCGCCCAATCCCACTTTTTCCATCTGTTCGCGCGCGTCGCGCTCAAGGCGCGTACGGTCGATGAAGCCGAAACGCTGCGGCAAATTCTTCAGGTACAGGTTTTCCGCGATCGACAGGGTGGGAATCAGGTTGAGTTCCTGCATCACCATGCGGATGCCCAGCGCCTCGGCGGCGCCGCGCGAGGCGGGCTGGTAAGGCTTGCCGTCGAGCAGCATCGTGCCCGTGGTGGCTTGCTCCAGGCCGCAGATGATCTTCGACAAGGTGCTCTTGCCCGCGCCGTTCTCGCCCGTCAGCGCCAGCACCTGGCCAGGGGCGAAGCGCAGGCCCACGCCACCGAGGACGGGGCCGACATAGGACTTGCCGATGTTATCGAGCGTTAACAAGGGGATGGCGGCTGGCGCCGGGGGAATGTCGGTGGGCATGATAAAACTCCGCGGTAGTGGCGGCGGGGCCGGCGGCGCCTGCTCGGTGAGCAAGCGGGCGCCGGCCCCGGCGGGATCAAACGATCAGGACTTGGCGCCCTTGGCGACCAGTTCGACCTTGGTTTCGATGACGCCACCAAGCTCGGCCTGTTTCTTCTTCTGCGCCAGGGCTTTCAGCACGGTCTCGATGCCGAACACGGCTTGTTGCGAACCGAACTGGTCGGCGGTAGCCAGCACGCGGCCATCGGCCAGCATCGGCTTGATGGCGTTGATGTTGTCGTAGCCGACGACCAGCACTTTGCCCGTCTTGCCGGCCGCCTTGATGGCGGAAATGGCGCCGATGGCCATGTTGTCGTTACCGCACAGCAAAGCCTTGATATTCGGATTGGCGTTCAGCATGGCGGCCGCCACCGTGTTGGCGGGGGCGATTTCCCACTGGCCCGACTGCACGCTGACCACCTTGGCGCCGGCAGCCGTCATGGCATCCTGGAAACCCATGGTGCGCTGCTGCGCGTTGTAGGTGGTGGACACGCCTTCGATGATGCCGACGGGGTCGCCCTTCTTGATTTGCTGCGCCAGGTAGTCGCCGACGACCTTGGCGCCCTTGCGGTTGTCCGGGCCGACGAACGGCACGGTGATGCCCTTCTCTTTCAGGGCGCCCGCGTCGAGCTTGTTATCGATATTGACGACGATGATGCCCGCGTCGATGGCTTTCTTCAGCACCGGCACCAGCGCTTTCGAGTCGGCCGGCGCGATCACCAGCGCGTTGACGCGCGAGACGATCATTTGCTCGACCAGCTTGATCTGGCTCGACGTATCCGTTTCATCCTTGATGCCGTTCGACAGCAGGTCGTACTTGGCGGCATTCGCCTTCTGATGCGCCTTGGCGCCATTTTCCATGGTCAGGAAAAATTCATTGGCGAGCGACTTCATCACCAGCGCCACCTTTGGTTTGGCAGGTGTCTGCGCCATCGCCGGCACGGCGGGCAAGGCACACACCAGGACAGCGGCGGCAATCATTTTCAGGCGAATACGGGATGTCATGAGCGTCTCCAGAGTTGTTGGTCAAGCACGTGTACTGCATGCTTTTTAGGAAATTCGTTGCGCGCAAACGTTTGCGCGAAGCGAATAGTGCCTCAATGCCCCATATCAGTGCAAGCAAAACTGTATGTGCGGTGCAGCAAAAAGGGAGCGTTCAGAGGGAAACAGGCAGGCTGATGCCATCAGCCTGCCAGAGGGAAATACGCGGAAGTCAGGACTTTGTTGCGGGACGGGCGCTGGCCCACTGCACGGCCAGCACGCTGGCCAGCACCAGCAGCAAGCCCAGCATCGACCAGCCCGTCATGGCCTGGCCCAGCAAGGCCCAGCCCAGCACGACGGCCATCAGGGGGCTGAGCAAGCCCAGCGAGGACACGGCCACGGGGGACAGGCGGGCGATGCCGCGGAACCACAAGGCATACGCCAGCAGGGCGCCGGCCAGGCACAGGTAGGCGTAGGCCAGCACTTGCTGCCAGGACAGTGCCGGCAAGGGCGCGTCGGCCAGCCAGGCAACGGGCGCCAGCATCAGGCCGCCGAGCAGCAATTGCCAGCCCGTCAGCGCCAGCACGGGCAAGTCCGGCTTCCAGCGCCGCGTCAGGTAAGTGCCGGCCGCCATGCAGGCCGTGCCGCCCAGCGCGGCGGCGATGCCGATGGGCTCCCACACCGTGCGTGGCGACAACAGCAAGACGCCCATGCCGGCCACGCCCAGCACGCTGGCGCCCAGGGCCAGGCGGGCGGGGCGGCGTCCTTCCACGCCCCAGGCGAGACCCATCACCAGCAGCGGCTGGATGGCCCCCACCACGGCCGCCAGGCCGCCCGGCAAGCGGTAGGCGGCCACGAACAGCAGCGCCTGGAACACGCCGATATTCAGCGCGGACAGGATCAGCACGCGGCCCCAGTCGCGCCGTGCGGGCAGGCGCCGCATCAGCAGCAGCAACAGCAGACCGGCCGGCAGCACGCGGATCAGGGCCGCCGTGAAGGGACGGTGCGGCGGCAGCAGTTCGGACGTGACGATATACGTGGAACCCCAGATCAGGGGCGCCAGCGCCGTGAGCAGAATATCGCCCCAGGCGGGGCGGGCAAAGGAAGAGGTCATGAAACTATCTCGACATTAAGATAAAAGACCAGTGTGGGCGCGAACTATCTTGATGTCAAGATAAATACCTGCCTCCCTTGCCTGGCCGGCGGCGTAAAAAAACCCGGCATGGCCGGGCTTCTGGAATGCTGCAAGGCGGCAAGCTACGCCGCCGGCTTAGCCTCTTAATCGCGCATGCGGCGCAGCGTCGTCACCCGCATGCCGCCCATGCTGATCTGCGCCGTGCTGCCATCGTCGCTGACGATAATGTCCATGGCCGTTTCGCCCGCGCCTTCCGGTGCGATCGTCACGGTATTGCCGTTGGTGGTGAAAGTGGCCCTGGTCGAGGTCCCGTTATTGATCACGCTGTCGCGTGTAAATTCCAGGACATTGCCCATCGCCGCCTGCCATTTTCCCACCGCCGGGTGGCCGCCAAAGCTGAACACGCCTTTCAGCTTGTCCAGCATGCCCGCGCCCTGCCCTGCCCGCGCTTTGCCCATCACGCCGGTCATGGCCGCCTGGCTCATCTGCGCTTGGTCGATGACTTGCCACTGCTTGTCGACCAGCGCCAGCGGCAGCCGCACTTCCAGGTCGCCGTCCGGCAAGCGCTGCAAGATCAATGCGCGGTCCGGCGACTTGGCGAACCACGCCGCCTCATCGGTCAACGCCAGGGTGGCCTTGGCCATCGCCACCTGCTGTTCGCCCAGGTCGCGCACCTGATCGTAGCCGCTGACCTTGGCCACTTTCACGCCCTTGGCCACGCACAGCTTGTCGCCGCGCAAGGCCGCCTTGCCCGGCGCGGCCAGCGCGTAGACAAATTGCGATTGCGCAACCCAGCCGCCGCTGCCTTGTTCGACGGGTGCGCTGTACAGCCCGCTACGCACAAGGATATCCAGCCATTGCCGAGTAGAACTATCGTACGACGCCACGCGGATCTCTTCCTTCTGGTACGGCAAGTTGGCAAGGCACAGCAACTTGTCGCGCGCCGCCTCGTCGGCCGCCAGGTGGGCATCGATGGCGCGGCTGAAACTGCTGGACGAGGCTGCCTCTGGCGCCAGCAACCACGCCAGTGCGCCACCGGCCACGACGACCACCGCCAGCACGCCGCCGGCAAGGAGGAGGTGGCGCCGCTGCACACCGGTCGGCTTGACGGGCGCGACGGGCGACGGCGCAGGTGCGGGCGACGGCGCGGCGTTTACGGCCTTGCCGCATTCATCGCAAAAACGCGCGCCGGGAACATGGGCGGTGCCGCATTTGGTGCAGAAGTGAGCCATGGCGTGCCTTTACTTGAGTTTATGCGCGCATTCGCCGCAAAACACATCATCGGATGCGACCGGTGCCTTGCAGCTTGGGCACTGCAGGCTGTCAGCCGGCGCGGCGGCCGGTGCAGCGGCAGCGGCGGGCGCGGCGGGGGCGCTCGCCTGCTCGGCCAGGGCACGCGCGCGCTCGCGCGCTTCCTCGGCTTTTTTCTTGACCGTAGCCAGGCCGTCGTTCAGGCTCGCTTCCGAGGCGCTGAAGTCGACATTGCGCGTGGCGTCCAAGTAAATGATGCACACGCCCTTGGTAAAGATCAGGCCAGGCACTACGGCCGCGGCCGCCATCAGCAAGCCGCCGCCCAGGCCGGCTGCGACGATGTAGCCGGAACCGGAGCCGCCGCGACCCAGGCCCGCAGCCAGCGCATACATATTCATCTCGCCCAGGCTGAGGATGCCAGCCGACATGCCCGTGGTGAGCGACACGCCGGTACCGAGCACGCCAAAGATCAGCAGGGCCACAAACGCGGTGATCAGGAACAGCAGCACTTCCAGCAAGATCACGGACACCAGCTTGGTGCGCACGATCTGGTTCAGGCGGGCAATGATCTGGAACACGCTGGCGCCCGACCAGGCGGCAGGGCCGGCCAGCGGCAGCATCACGTAGAACAACGCAAAGACCAGCACGCCCAGCACGATGGCCGACAGCGGGAAGACGACCGCGTACAGCACGGGGCCGAGCATGGGGATCTTGCAGACGAACAAGATGATGGCGATGGCGATCATGGCCGCCAGCACGATCAAAAATTCAAGGAAGACGACCGCGATCAGGCGGTGGCTCGTGTACAGCGAAACGAGCACGGCATCCACCAGGCTCATGCCCGGCTGGCCTTGCGCATCGCGCATCAGCAGGATGCCCACGGCATTGGAACCGTAGAACATCACGAGGAAGGCCATCAAGGCGGCCAGGAAGGCCAGCAGCGCACTGCTCATGCCGCCGGCAAGCATCGTCAGCACGCCACCGACGAGCACGGCACCGATGAAGGTCAGGGCCAGCAAGGCAATCGCGCGGAAGTTCCTGATGGCGTCGGTCGCTTCGATCAGCGAGCCCACGGCGGAAGAAAAGGGAAGAGGTTTAGCTGCTTCTGTGGAAATGGTCATGTCTAGCCTGAAAGGGGGAAATCGGAAGGGGACGGCCTGCCTGGCCGCCCCGTGGTAACACGGTGTTAGTAGGCCTGCGCCAGTTGCAGCTCGGATACAGGCGCCTGGCGCTGGACGATCTGCAGCTTGACGTCCTGGCCACCGACGCGCTTACTATTCAGGTACAGGGCCGTGCGCACCGGGTAAATGCCCTGCGGCACGCCTTCCGGCATGGGAATCGAGAAGCCGCCCTTGTAGGCGCCGCTGCCGTTATTGCTGCTGACCACCTTGCGCACGGTTTTGATCAAGTCGCCATTTGGCTTGTACAGGCTCAATTCCTCTTCCACCAGCGGGTTCGGATCGCGCGTGCCGGCCGCCACTTCGATATACGAATTGGTCTGCGCCTTCTGGCCCGGACGCACGGAGGATGGCGTAAAGCCCGTCTCGTATTTCACCAGGGTCGACTGCTCGGGCAGCTTGCCCTTGTTGGCCACCTTGTAGTCGGTCTGCACTTGCTGCGCCGTCTTGACTTGCTGGCTTTGATAATTCAAGGCCACGCAAGCGAGCGCGCCCAGGCTGGCGCCCAGGGCCGCGCCGCGCACGGTGTTGTTGCCGCCGCCCAGCAAGCCGCCCACGACGGCGCCGATGCCGGCCAGCATGGCCGTATTGCATTCGCCGCTGGCCGCGTCCGTGCCGGCGGTAGTGGTATTGCCGGTGGCGCCAGGGCCGCCCGGCGCGGCGCAACCGGCCAGCATCGAGGACACGACCAGCATCGCCACCAGGGGCTTGGCCATTTGTTTCAGGTTTTTCACGTTATTCTCCGGAAAGGTCAAAATAGGGGGAAGGCAAGCAGCGCGGCTTACTCGATCTGGATTTGCGACAGCGCCTTGTCCTGCGCTTCTTTCGCCTTGCGCTTGATGTCGAGCGCGTAGCGGTTGCCCGTGTCCATGCGCAACACGGCATTCGCGTTGGCAATGGCACAGTCGTATTTGCGCTGGCTCATGCAGTGGCTCGCTTCCGACAGGCTGTCCGTGATCACGCTTTCGAGACCGGAAGGCTTGCTGACAGGCGCGGCCGGTGGCGTCACCTTGACGGGCTTGGCGGGTTTTTCCGCGACAGGTGCCGGTGCAGGCGCTGGCGCCGGTGCCGGAGCAGGAACCGGTGCAGGAGCTGCCGCTGGCTCAGGCTCAGGCTCGGCAGCAGGTGTCGCGGCATGGTCGGCCGTCGTGGCGCCATCGAGCGCAGGGTCGCTGATGGCCAGCGGCTGCTCGGCGGCAGCCGTCGTGTCTTCGGCGGGAAGCGTCGGCGTGGGGACTGGCGCGGGTTCCGCAGGCTTGGCTGACAGGTAATAGTATCCGCCTGCCGCCCCCACTACCACCACCGCCGCGACGGCTGCGACGATCAGCTTGATGCGGCTGCCACCGGCCGGGCTGTCGGATGCCGCTGCGGGCACGCTGGCGGGTGCGGGAGCAGGTTCCGCTGCGGGGCCAGGATCGGCACGGCGCTTTTCCAGCACTGGCGCTGGCACTGGGGCAGGCTCAGGTTCCGGCTCAGGCACGGGTATGGATGCAATGACGGGCTCAGTGACGGGCTCGATAAGCGGCTCGATCACGGGGGCGCTCGCAGCCTCGATGACCGGCTCGATGCGCGGCTCGATGACCGCTTCCGGCAGCGGGGGCGGCACCGCTGCGGCAACGGGCGCCACGGCAAAGCTGAATGCGCACTTGGGGCAGAACTTGGCGTCCGGCTTGCAATCATGGCCGCACTGGCCGCAGGATTTGCCCGGCACGGGAGCGGCGGCGGCAGGAGCAATGGCAAACGTCGTGCCGCAGGAAGAGCAGAATTTTGCGCCCGGCTTATTCTCGGCCTGGCAGGAAAGGCATTTCAATTGGCATCTCTTTTCATCTAAACGCTGGAAGGCGCGTACGCTGGCGCTTGCCAGAATGGCAGCATTGTTGCCGTACGGCTAAATATTCAACGAGTATATTTTCAAACATCAAGTTGCCACAAGGGAAAATTGCCTTTTGCTCTATTCATTTTTTAAATATTGGTAAAAATTCCGCCATCACGGCATGTCGCGCCCCATGCTGGTGCGCAGATAACAAAAAAACCCGGCAACGCTGTGTGCGTTGCCGGGTTTTCAGGCGATGCCCGGGGTGCCGAGGACGGCTTACTTGCGTCCGCCCCGTGCCGGCGCGGCATGGCTGCCCTTGGCTGGCGGCTTGCTGCCACGGCCCATCGGCACGGCGGCCGGCTTGGCCTTCGTCTTGATGGTCGACAAGATCGATGGACGCACCTTCGACTCGACGGCGGTCGCCTTCGGCGCCGCGGCCGTGCCGCCCAGGGCGATACGGTTCTTGCCCGGCGTAACCTTGAACTTATCCGGCGTGCCGGCGCCATGCGTCTGGCGGCTGCGTTCGCCGGCGGCCAGACCGCCCGACTCGGACGAGGTCCAGGCAGGAATCAAATGCTTGTCGCCATTGCCGATCAAGTCGCCACGGCCCATGTTGACCAGCGCTTCGCGCAGAATCGGCCAGTTGGCCGGGTCTTGGTAGCGCAGGAACGCTTTATGGGTGCGGCGGATCTTGCCGCTGCGCGCCGTTTCCACCACTTCCGAGTCCGCCGTGACCTTGCGCAAAGGATTCTTGCGCGTGTGATACATGGTCGTCGCCATGGCCATCGGCGTGGGCATGAAGGTTTGCACCTGATCCAATTTGAAATTGTTTTTCTTCAGCCACAGGGCCAGGTTCAGCATGTCCACGTCCGTCGTACCCGGATGGGCGGCGATGAAGTAGGGAATCAAATACTGCTTCTTGCCTGCTTCCAGGGAGAAACGGTCGAACATTTCCTTGAACTCATCATACGCGCCGATGCCGGGCTTCATCATCTTCGACAAAGTGCCCTCTTCCGTATGCTCGGGCGCGATTTTCAAGAGGCCACCCACGTGGTGCGTCACCAGTTCCTTCACGTACTCGGGCGAACGCACGGCCAGGTCGTAGCGCAAGCCTGAGCTGATCAAGACTTTCTTGATGCCGGGAATGGCGCGCGCCTTGCGGTACAGGGAAATGAGCTTGCTGTGGTCCGTGCCCAGGTTGACGCAGATGGACGGGTACACGCAGGACAGCCGGCGGCACGAGACTTCGATCTCTTTTTCCTTGCAAGCGAGGCGGTACATATTCGCCGTCGGGCCACCCATATCGGAAATGGTGCCCGTAAAGCCTTTGGTTTTATCGCGGATATGTTCAATCTCGCGCAAAATCGACGGTTCCGAACGGCTCTGGATGATGCGTCCTTCATGCTCCGTGATCGAGCAAAAGGTGCAGCCGCCGAAGCAGCCGCGCATGATGTTGACGGAAAAGCGGATCATTTCCCAGGCGGGAATATGCGCCTTGCCATAGCTCGGATGCGGGGCGCGCGCATAATTCATGTCGTACACGCCATCCATCTCGTCCATGGCCAGCGGCAGCGGCGGCGGGTTGAGCCACACGTCGCGTTCGCCGTGCGCCTGCACCATGGCGCGCGCATTGCCGGGATTCGATTCCAGGTGGAACACGCGCGAAGCGTGCGCATACATGACGGGGTCATCCTTGACGACGTCGTAGGCGGGCAGGCGCACCACCGTCTTGTCGTGCTTTTCCTTGGCCATGGCCAGGCGCTCTTCGCGGCTCATGATGCGGATCGGCTTGATGACTTCGGCCGATTTCGACGCATTCTCGGTCGCGCAGGCGGTCTTGTCTTCCTGCACCATCTCGTATGGGCTGTAGTGCGGGTCGATCTTGCCGGGCACGTCGACGCGGGTGGAATTGTGCACGCCCCAGTCGTCGCCAGGCAGCCAGCCGGACGGCACCATGAAGGCCGTGCCGCGCAAGTCGCGGATATCCTTGATCGATTCGCCCGCGGCGAGGCGGTGGGTCAGGTCGACCAGCGCCCGCTCGGCATTGCCGAAGATCAACAAATCAGCCTTGGAATCGGGCAAGACGGAACGGCGGACCTTGTCCGACCAGTAATCGTAATGGGCGATGCGGCGCAGCGACGCTTCGATGCTGCCGATGACGATGGGCACGTCGGGATACGCTTCGCGCGCGCGCTGGGCGTACACCGTGACGGCGCGGTCCGGACGCTTGTTCGGTTCCGCGTTCGCCGTGTAGGCGTCGTCGGAGCGGATCTTGCGGTCGGCCGTGTACTGGTTGACCATGGAATCCATGTTGCCGGCGGTAATGCCGTAGTACAGGCGCGGCTTGCCGAGGATGCGGAACGCGTCGGCCGACAGCCAGTCCGGCTGGCTGATGATGCCGACGCGGTAACCCTGCGCTTCGAGCAGGCGGCCAACCAGAGCCATGCCGAAACTCGGATGGTCGATGTAGGCGTCGCCCGTGACGAGGATGACGTCGCACTGGTCCCAGCCCAGCGCGTCCATCTCGGCACGCGACATCGGCAGGAAAGGCGCCACGGCAGCGCGGGCAGACCGCTTGGGAACGGTCGCAAATAAATTGGTAGGGGAGCTCATAGGGTACGGATTGTACCGGAATTGGCCATTTCCAACCTGACGGCCTGCTTTTTACTGTTGGATTTCAGTACAAAAAACGTTTAATTTTCAATTACTTGGGAGAAAGAGGCCCTTGGGGTCAGACCCGGCGGGTCTGACCCCAGATGTTGCTTTAGGGTTAAATTAAATACCCATATTGGCTAGAATCTCACCAAGTTCTCGCAGCGCCGGCTCCAGTTTCGGATGCTTGACGGCAAACTTGGCCGACAATTCCTGGCTGCGCTCGGCCAGTCCATAGGTGGTCGACTCTTCTTCCTGTTCCTGCGCGGCGCGCTTTTCCATCAGCAACTTGATGTCGACATCGAGTTTTTGCAGCAAACCATGCAGTTCTTCATCGACGGGGCCGCTGGTTTCCAGTGTCGAATGCAGTTGTTGCAGCGATTCCTTGAGTTTGCTATCCATGTTTTTTCCTGTCAGTCAGTAAATTGCGTGTCCAGAAACAATTGTTCCACCTTGCTCCTGGCCCACGGGGTCTTGCGCAAAAACTTCAGGCTCGACTTGATGCTGGGATCGCTGATGAAGCAATTGATATCGATGTGCTTGGCCAAGCCGTCCCAACCGTAGTGGGCGTGCAGGCGCGTCACGATACCTTCCAGGGTAATGCCATTCAAATCTTGCTGACTCATATACTCTTTCGACTGCCTTCTTGTTTACATCTTACTCAATTCTACGCCGCCGGCACGGAAAGCTTGCGTGCGCCAGGTCAACGCAACGCAAGCTTCTGATGGGGACGTCTTACTTGGCGTTCAAGCCGCGGCGTTCCAGCAATGGTTCCACGGTGGCATCACGGCCGCGGAAGTCGCGGAACAGCTGCAGCGCATCGACGCTGCCGCCGCGCGACAGCAATTTGCTGCGGAACCAGTCGCCATTCTTGCGCGTCAAGCCGCCGTTTTCCTTGAACCAGTTGACCGATTCCGCATCCAGCTTTTCCGACCACAGGTAGGCGTAATACGCCGCCGAGTAGCCGCCGGAGAAACTGTGCGAGAAGTAGCTGGTGCGGTAGCGCGGCGGCACGGGCGCGTAATCGACGCCCGCGTCCTTCAGCGATGCCGCTTCAAAGGCCAGCACGTCGGTCGGGACCTGGTTCGGCGCCAGCTGGTGCCAGCGCTGGTCCAGCAAGGCCGCCGACAGGTATTCCGTCGTCATGAAACCCTGGTTGAATTTCTTCGCCGCCGTCACCTTGTCGAGCAATTCCTGCGGCATGGCCGCGCCGCTCTGGTAGTGCTTGGCATAGTTTTGCAGCACTTCCGGCCACACGGCCCACATTTCATTGACTTGCGATGGATACTCGACGAAGTCGCTCGGCACGCTGGTGCCGGCAAAGCGCGGGTATTTCACGTTCGAGAACATGCCGTGCAGCGCATGGCCGAATTCGTGGAACATGGTCGTCACTTCATCGAACGTCAACAGCGTCGGCTGGCCGGCGGGCGGCTTCGGAATGTTCAGCTGGTTGGCGACGACGGGATGCGTGCCCATCAGCATAGACTGCGACACGTATTCATTCATCCACGCGCCGCCATGCTTGTTGCCGCGCGCATAGAAATCGGCGATGAACAGGGCCAGCGGCTTGCCGTTTGCGTCCAGCACGTCGTAGACGCGCACGTCCGGGTTGTACACCGGCAAGTCCTTGCGTTCTTTGAAGCTGATGCCGTACAACTTGTTCGCGGCAAAGAAGACGCCGTTGTTCAGCACGCTATTCAATTCCAGGTACGGTTTCAGCTCGTTTTCATCGAAATTGAAACGCTGCTTGCGCAGCTTGTCCGTGTAGATGGCCCAGTCGGCTGCTGCCACCTGGAAACCGCCCTTCTCGGCATCGACGATTTGCTGCAGGTCG
Organism: Janthinobacterium sp. SUN211; assembly: GCF_030587315.1. Taxonomy (NCBI): domain Bacteria; kingdom Pseudomonadati; phylum Pseudomonadota; class Betaproteobacteria; order Burkholderiales; family Oxalobacteraceae; genus Janthinobacterium; species Janthinobacterium sp. SUN211. The sequence goes on from NZ_JAPWIC010000008.1 coordinate 171,272, forward strand.
GCCGCTTCGCGGCGCGCATTGGCAACGGCCGGTTTCGCCAATTCCGACAGCAGGGTATTGACGGCCGTGGTCGTCTTGGCCGTCTGGTCTTCCAGCGAATACGCGGCGTAGTTGGCGTAACCAAGCAGGGTGGCCCGTTCGGCACGCAGCTTGGCCAGCTTCAGCACGATGGCGCGGTTGTCGAACTCGCCGCCCTGGCTGCCGCGGTTCAGCGACGCATCCATCAGGCGCTGGCGCGTCTTGCGATCCGTCAATACCGCCAGCGGCGGCTGGCCGCTGGTGTTCACGAGGGCGATGACGAACTTGCCGTTCAAGCCACGCTCCTTGGCTGCCGTGGCGGCCGTATCGATATCGCTGTCCGTCATGCCGGCCAGCTCAAGACGCGTGTCGACGACGATGCTCTTGGCATTCGTTTCCTTCAGCACGTTTTGCGCAAAGGCCGTTTCCAGGCCCGCCTGTTCGGCGTTATAGGCTTTCAGTTTTTCCTTGTCCGCATCGGACAGCTTGGCGCCGGCGCGCACGAAATCCGTGTGATAGCGTTCCAGCAGGCGCAAGGATTCGGCATCCAGGCCCAGCTTGTCGCGCTTGGCGTACAGGGTGTCGATGCGGTTAAACAGTTTCGGATTCAGGGTGATGGCGTCGCCATGCGCGGCCAGCTTCGGCGACACATCCACTTCCACCGCTTCGAGCACGCTGTTCGTGTTGGTCGACGTCATGTTGCTGAAGATGCTTTGCACGCGGTGCAGCAATTGTCCCGTGCGCTCGAGGGCCACGATGGTGTTCTCGAACGTGGGCGCCTGGCGGTTGCTGGCGATCGCGTTGACTTCGGCCAACTGGCGTTTCATGCCTTCGGCAAACGCCGGCGCGTAGTGTTCATCCTTGATCAGGCCGAACTGCGGCATCTGGAATGGCAGCGGGCTCGCTTTGAGCAGGGGGTTCTGGGCGCTGACGGCGGCAGCAGGCGCGGTTTTTGCAGTGGCGGCAGCCATGGCGGATGGGGCGGCGTGGGCCAGCATGACGCTGGCGGCGATGACGAGCAGTTGTGGACGGATCATGACATCTTTCAGGAAGCGCGGGAAGAACCGCGATCGCGTCGCGGGCCAGTGGCAGATCATAGCAGCCTGTCACACATGCGTCATCCAACATGGGCGATCCTGTGGTGCATCACGCCAACTGCGCGGTTTACCACGGTTTACGAGCAGAATCGCCAAATAAAAATGGCCGCCCGTTGCGGGGCGGCCATCGATATTCAGCACCGGCCAGGCCGGTGACGGGGGATTACTTGGCGTTCAAGCCACGGCGTTCCAGCAGCGGCTCGATCTTCGCATCGCGGCCGCGGAAGTTGCGGTAGATGTCGAGCGCATCGGCGCTGCCGCCGCGCGACAGCAGTTTATTGCGGAACCAGTCGCCGTTCTTGCGCGTCAGGCCACCGTTTTCCTTGAACCACTCGACCGTGTCGGCGTCGAGCTTTTCCGACCACAGATACGCGTAGTAGCCGGCCGAATAACCGCCCGCAAATGCGTGCGAGAAGTAGGTGGTGCGGTAGCGCGGCGGCGCCGGGGCGAAATCGACGCCCGCGTCGCTCAAGGCGGTTTTTTCAAACGCCAGCACGTCGGTGGGGATCTGCGCCGGGGTCAGCTGGTGCCAGCGCTGGTCCAGCAGGGCCGACGCCAGGTATTCCGTGGTTTTATAGCCCTGGTTGAAATTGTCGGCCGCCGTCACTTTCGCCAGCAGCTCGGCCGGGATGGCCGCGCCCGTCTGATAGTGCTTGGCGTAGTTTTGCAGCACTTCCGGCCACAGCGCCCACATTTCATTGACTTGCGACGGGTATTCGACGAAGTCGCGCGGCACGCTGGTACCGGCGAAGCGCGGGTATTTCACGTTCGAGAACATGCCGTGCAGCGCATGGCCGAATTCGTGGAACATGGTGTTGACTTCGTCAAACGTCATCAGGGTCGGCTGACCCGCTTCCGGCTTCGGAATGTTGAGGTTATTCGCAATGACCGGCTTGCGGTTCAGCAAGGTCGACTGGCCCACGTAGGCATTCGCCCATGCGCCGCCGCGCTTGTTGCTGCGCGCGTATGGATCCAGGGTAAAGATGGCCAGCTGCGTGCCGTCTTCATTGAAGACGTCGTACACCAGCATGTCGGTGTTGTAGACGGGCAAGTCGGTGCGCTGCTTGAAGGTCAAGCCGTACAATTTACCTGCGGCAAAGAACACGCCCTTGGTCAGCACGCTGTGCATTTCAAAGTACGGTTTGAGTTGATTTTCATCAAAGTTGTAGCGTTCGGCACGGACCTTGTCGCTGTAGAAGGCCCAGTCGGCGGCACCTACCTTGAAGCCGCCTTTGCCTGCATCGATGACCTTCTGGATATCGTCCGCTTCACGGCGCGCATTGACGACGGCCGGCTTCGCCAACTCGCCCAGCAAGGCGTTCACGGCGGTCGTGTCGTGCGCCGTCTGGTCTTCCAGCGAGTAGGCCGCGTAGTTCGGGTAGCCCATCAGCGCGGCACGTTCGGCGCGCAGTTTCGCCAGTTCCAGCACTTCCTGGGTGTTGTCGAACTCGCCGCCACGGCTGCCGCGCGCTTGCGAAGCGGCCATGATGCGTTCGCGCACGGCGCGATTGGTCAGCAGCGACAGCGGCGCCTGGCCCGTCGTGTTGACGAGGGCGATCACGTATTTACCGTCCAGGCCGCGCTTCTTGGCCAGGCTGGCGGCCACTTCGATGGCGGCCGGCGACAGGCCGTCCAGCTCTTCACGCGTATCGACGACGACGGCCGAGGCGTTCAATTCCTTCAGCACGTTCTGTGCGAACTTGGTCGACAGGGCAGCCAGCTGGCCGTTGTAGGCGCGCAGCTTTTCCTTGTCCGCCGCCGACAGCTTGGCGCCGGCGCGCACGAAGTCCGTGTGATAGCGCTCCAGCAAGCGTTTCGATTCGGCATCCAGGCCCAGCTTGCCGCGCTTGGCGTACAGGGTGTCGATGCGCTTGAACAATTTGTCGTTGAGCATGATCGCGTCGCTGTGGGCCGCCATTTTCGGCGCCAGTTCGCGTTCCAGGCCCTGGATCGTGTCATTCGTGTTCGAACCGGACATCACGGAAAACACGGTGCGCACGCGGCTCAGCAACTGGCCCGAGCGTTCCATGGCCACGATGGTGTTGTCGAAGGTGGCTGCTTTCGGGTTATTTGCGATGGCATTGATTTCCGCCAGGTTAGCGGCCATGCCTGCCGTAAAGGCGGGCGCGTAGTCAGCGTCCTGCACCTTGTCGAACGGCGGATAGTTGAAAGGCAGGCTGCTGGCCTGCGCAAACGGGTTCGAAACGGGCAGCGCCGCGGCCGCGGTAGCGGCGGTGCTTGGCGCGGTGGTGGCGGTAGCGGCAAAAGCGGCTGGCGCCAGCATCAGGCTGGCGGCGATGACGAGCATTGTTGGACGGGTCATGTCTACTTTCAAGGAACGCAAGAGAGCCGCGATTGTGTCGCGGGCCAGCCTGAAATAATAACAGCCTGAAACACTTGCGTCACCAGCAAAACCGATGGTAGCGCGCCAGCCAGTAATGAACGGTTTTCATGCGCCCTGCACCACGATGCCGATTTAGTAATGCGGCGGACGTTCGTTGACCAGCCCGCCATTTGCCTGCTGCGCCCCGTCGCGCACGTGCTCGCCCAGCTTGTGCAGCATGGCTTCCAGCTGGTCGATGCGCTTGCCCTGCTGGTACACCATCTGGTTCAGCGACTCGACCAGGTCTTCCTGCTGCGCCAGCTTGATTTCGATATCGACGAAACGTATTTCCATCTGTTCTGCATTGTCCATGGTGCTTCTGCTCATTTCTGACTGAAAGCGGCATTCTACCGCCGCAGCGGCGTGCGCCAGAACAAACAAACGGCATTCGTCCCGGTGCGGCGCCGATTCTTGCCTATTCTCTCCTTATAGCTTGATCAAGCCGCTTGACGAATGAGAACAAACGATTACAATGGTTGAACCAACACCAACACCAACACCAACCGAGCCACTGCTGATCGACACGCGCAAGACGGCCGAATACCGGCGCTGGGAAGATTCCCTGCACGATGTGGCGGCCGCCGCCATCGATGCGCGCATCAAGCATTTGCAGCACGGTAAAAAGGGCGACTGGCGGCCAGTGGGTGAAGGCGTGTGCGAACTGCGTTTTTTACAGACGGGACCGGGCTGGCGCGTGTATTTTCATGAAACGAACCGGGGCACCCTGATCTTGCTGCTGTTGGGCGGCAATAAATCCAGCCAGCAGCGCGACATCAGGCAGGCGCAAGCCATCCTGCGGGAGCTGAAAGCCCGGCAGGCGGCCCTCAAGAAAGCAGCGGCAAGCCCCTCGACAGGAGTACGAAAGAAATGAACCACGACATCGACCACGACACCTTCGACCTCGACGACCTGGAAGTATTGGGCCTGAGCAAATTCGACCCGACGCAACACCTGACCAGCAAGGCCGCCGTGGCCGCCTACATGAGCGAAATCGTCGCCACCGGCAATGCCGAACTGTTCCAGTCGGCCATGAACGACGTGGTGCGCGCCTACGGCATGGGCAAGGTGGCGGCCCGTGCCGACATCACGCGTGAAGGCGCGTATAAAGCCTTGCGCGAAGGCAGCAAACCGCGCTTCGAAACCATTTTAAAGATGCTCGATGCGCTGGGCATGCAGCTGGCCATCGTGCCGAAAACCACGCCGGACGGCGCCGCGGAAGCCTGAACGCCGCTTACACTTTCGGCGCGGCCAACAGCGCCTTCATGCGCGCCAGCCGTTCTTTCGGCGAAATCACTTCCGCCTCCGTCGGCACGGCGTCGCCCACGTCGAGCTGCATTTCCTTGATGAAACGCGACGGGTCGCAATGGACTTGCTCGCCGGCCCGCTTGCGCTTCTTACACCAGGTGACGTGCAAGGTGCGCTGCGCGCGCGTGATGCCCACGTACATCAAGCGGCGCTCTTCCTGGATGCGCGCGGCGATGGTTTCGGCCGGCGCATCCGCGTCGCCCTTGTGCGGCAAGATGCCCTCTTCCACGCCGACCAGGAATACGTGCGGAAATTCCAGCCCTTTCGACGCGTGCAGGGTGGACATGCGCACGGCGTCCTGCTCCTCGTCCTTGCCCTCTAGCATCGTCATCAGGGCCACCATCTGCGTCAGTTCCAGCACGTTCTTTTCTTCGCCATCGCGGTCCTTGCCGCCCCGGCCCCGTTCCTTGAGCCAGTTGACGAATTCCAGCACGTTCTGCCACTTGCTTTGCGCTTGGCGTTCCTCGAAGGCATCGTACAGATACGATTCGTAGTGGATTTCCTTCATCATGTCGTCCAGCACTTCGGCCGCGTTATCTCCGCTGCCGGCCGCGCCTGGGCGGCTGGCGCGCGATTCCAGGTCGTTGATGAAGTTGCAGAAGTCGCGCAGCGGCCCCAGCTGGCGGTCCGTCAGCTTGGCTTCGATGCCGCCTTTAAAAACGGCCTGGAACAGCGAACACTGCCACTGACCCGAAAACGCCCCCAGCACCTCCAGCGTCGACTGGCCCACGCCCCGGCGCGGCGTCGTCACGGCGCGGATGAACGCCGGATCGTCGTCTTCGTTCGCCAGCAGGCGCAGGTAGCTGATGATGTCCTTGATCTCGGCCTTGTCGAAGAAACTCTGGCCGCCCGAGATCGTGTACGGGATGCGCTCCTTGCGCAAACACTGCTCGATGATGCGCGCCTGGTGGTTGCCGCGGTACAAAATGGCGTAATCGGAAAATTTGTTCTTGCGCTCGAAATGGTCGGCCGAGATCATGATGGCGACCTGCTCCGCCTCCTGCTCGTCCGTCTGCATGCCCAGCACCTTGATCGGCTCGCCCAGGCCGTGTTCCGACCACAGCGACTTTTCAAACAGTTTGGGATTGTTGCCGATGACGGCATTGGCCGCATTGAGCACGCGCATGGTGGAGCGATAATTTTGCTCCAGCTTGATCACGCGCAAATCGGGGAAATCCGTCTCCAGGGTCTTCAGGTTTTCCACGGTGGCGCCGCGCCACGCATAGATCGCCTGGTCATCGTCGCCCACGGCCGTAAACATCGGCTTCTTGCCGATGCCCGTCACCATCAGTTTCACCAGTTCGTACTGGCAAGTGTTCGTATCCTGGTATTCGTCGACGAGCAGATAGCGCAGGCGGCGCTGCCACTTGTCGCGCACGGGGCCGTTGTTGCGGAACAGTTCCACCGGCAAACGGATCAGATCGTCGAAATCGACGGCCTGGTAGGCGGACAGCGTTGCCACGTAGCTGCGGTAGATGCGCGCCGCGTTGGCCTCGTCCTCGTCCTTGGCTTGCGCCAGGGCCATGTCCGGGTCGATCAGGCCATTTTTCCACAAGGACATGGCGTTCTGGATGCCACGGATCACCTGTTTATCGGTGGTAATGGCGAGGTCTTGCACGAGGGAAAAACAGTCGTCGCTGTCCATGATGGAAAAGCGGTCCTTCAGCCCCACGCCATTGGCTTCCTGGCGCAGGATTTTCACGCCCAGCGAGTGGAAGGTCGACACCGTCAACTGCTTGGCCTGGCGCGGCTGTTTCAACAGCTTGGCGATGCGTTCCTGCATTTCCAGCGCCGCCTTGTTGGTGAAGGTCAAGGCGGCGATGGTGCGCGGGTCATAGCCCCGGTCTTCGATCAGATGGGCGATCTTTTGCGTGATCACGCGCGTCTTGCCCGAGCCGGCGCCCGCCAGCACCAGGCAGGGGCCGTCGAGGTAGGTTACCGCTTCGCTTTGGGGCGCATTCAGACCGAACTGTGGTGCTTTGGACATCAGGGTATTTCCGCAGGGAACAGCAGCCCATTGTAACAGCGTCGCGCCCGCCTTTTGCACGCTGGCGCATGCCCGAAAAACAGGCAACGGCATTGATATATCGCCATATGCCGCCATCTGGGCCGCTGCAATGCGTGCGGCGATGCCACGCCTGGAGTACCATTCCGCCTATATCGCCCCTGCGCGCCCACTTACCGAATGGCAGTCCCATGAAATTTGAACACCTGATTGAAATCAACGATCCCTTGAACCCGCTGATCGACACCTTGACCCTGGAACAGGTCTGGCGCGGCCTCGTCTTGCGCGCCGAATCGCCGAAACTGTTCGTGCCCCACCTGGACGAATGCCAGATCAGCGAGCGCAGCGACGCCGGTTTCGCGCGCAGCCTGCGCTATGGCGAACTGGTCATCAACGACAAGGTGGTGCTGGTGCCGCAACTGCAGGTGCGCTACGAAGTGCCGGCGCAAAAGGATATCAGCGCCTCCTCGCTGGTGATGACGATCGAGATGCCCGACGAAGCGAGCCTGTGGGTGCGCTTCCAGTACGACGACGGCCACGACGCGGCCACCGATGCGGCCAACGCCCTGTACGACGACTTCCGCCGTTCCGCCTACAAGGAGTCCGACATCGACACCGTGCGCATCATGCGCGAACTGGCGCTCGAAGGGCGGCTCGATGCGGGTTTGCTGAATTAAGCTATTCATGTAGAGAGTGTCTGGAAAACGCTCAGGGCTAGGCGCATTGCCGAAGGCCGTACGAAAGTATGACTAGGCAATGCAACAACGCCATGGGCGTCTTTCCAGGCGCTCTACGTTCTGGCGCTGCGGCCCCATAGCTGGTCGGGCCGGAACTGCAGCCCCGCCTGCTCCGCGCTGAGCACTTCGCGGATGGCGTGCAAGTCCACGCGCGTATCGCGCCGCAGCGGCACGTCCAGGCGCGCGCCGCGGGGGCCGATCAGCGATTGCACGTGGGGCGTGGTGGCATTCAAGCCCTTGCGCGTGACGACGCCGATCTCTCCATTCAACAGTTTCACGAAGGTGCCGATGGGGTAGATGCCCAGCTCGCGCACCAGCAGCGAGGCCAGCGGCGCATCCAGGGTGGCCTTGTCGGCCATCAACATTTCGCGCAGGGCCACGTTCGGCAGCAAGGGCTGGCGGTAGCTGCGCTTCGACACGCGCGCGCAATAGCGGTCGGCCAGCATGATCAGGCGGGCGCCGATGCCGATCGCCTCGCCTTGCGTGCCCAGCGGATAGCCGCTGCCATCGATATTTTCATGGTGCTGCAACACGGCTTGCAGCCAGACGGCGTCCGTCACGCCCGTCGCGCGCAGCAAGTCGACACCGGCTTGCGGATGGGCGCGCAAATAGGCGCGTTCCTGCGCATCCAGCGGCCCCGCCTTGTGCTGGAAATCCGCATGGCGTTCCAGCATGCCCACATTCATGCTCAGCGCGGCCAGCACCACGCTGCGGATCACGCCCTCATCGAGTTTCAGGGCGCGCGCCAGCAAGGCCGTGATGACGGCCGTGTCGACGCTGTGGCGCACGGCAAAGTCGCCCGCGCCCTGATTGTGCAGGATGCAGGCCAGCGCCACGTCGGCGTCCAGCACGACCGCTTCTTCCACCAGCTGCGCCAGCGCGGCCAGCGGCAGGTGGCTGCCCGCTTGCCCAGTGGCAATGGACGGCAAGACGAGGGCCAGGCCCGCCGTGACGAGGTTCAGCATGCGCAATGCCGATGGCGCTTCCGTGGCCGTGCGCGGCACGTCGGCACTGGCATCGGCGATGACGCCGCGCGCCAGCAGCAATTCGATCTGGTTTTCGCTGCTGATGACATGGCCCAGCCTGGCCAGCAAGCCGCCCGTTTCGCCGTGCACGTCCCAGGGCAAGGCCACGCCCAGTGCGAGTTCTCCTGCGTAAATGCGCCGAATTTTCACATCGTCTCCATCATCGCCTGCACCCGCCTGTTTTTACCATCCTGGCATCAGCGGTATGTACCGATTGAAATGTTTTTTGCCTTTAATCAATATTTCAATGTGGCAGCGATGATCGCGCAATCATGTGAGCTTGTCTACAAAATTATGTAAATCGCAAAGTTGCATTCAAGGGCCGGGGGTGCAGTCGGCGCAGCCGGGCGCGTGTTCCGGGTCTTTTTCCAGGTGCAGCGCCAGTTCGCGCAAGGCCGTGCGCACGCCTTCCTCGATGACGGGGTGGTAAAACGGCATGTCGAGCATGGCCGGCACGGTCAGCTGCGCCTGGCACGCCCAGGCCAGCAAATGGCCCAGGTGTTCCGCCCGTGGGCCGATCAGCTCGGCGCCGAGAAAGCGCTTGCTGCCGAATTCCGCATACACGCGCAGCAAGCCCTGGTTCTGCAGCATCACGCGGCTGCGGCCTTGGTTGCCGAACGACACGGCGCCGACGGCGAAGCGGCCCGCGTGGCTCACGCACAGTTGCTGGTATGTCGCGCCCAGGGTGGCGATCTGCGGCTCCGTGAAGGCGATGGTCAAGGGCGTGCGGCGCAAGCCCGGTTTGACGTCCGGAAAGCGCGCCGCGTTGTCGCCCGCGATGCGGCCCTCGTCGGCCGCTTCGGGCAGCAGCGGCAGCGCATTGTCGGCATCGCCGGCGATGAAGATGGCGCTCTTGCCACACTGCATGGTGTGCGCATCATGCAGGGGGACACCATGACGGTCGAGCTCGATTTGCGCCGTTTCCAGGCCGATCTTGTCCACGTTCGGGCGGCGGCCGACGGCGGCCAGCAGATACTCGAACTGCTCGGTTTTTTCCACACCCGCGGCATCGCGGCTGGTGAGCAGGATGCCCTTGCCATCGGGCGTTTTTGCCACGTGCGCGACGCCGGTCATGAAGCGGATATCGAGTTCGCGCGCCAGCACGGCGTCCGCCTCGCGCAGCACCAGCGGGTCCGTCAGTTGCGCGACTTTATTGCCGCGCGCAAACAGGGTCACGCGCACGCCCAGCCGCGCCAGCGCCTGGCCCAGTTCCAGGCCGATCACGCCGCTACCGACCACGGCCACGGAAGCGGGCAAGTCCGTCCACTCGAACACGGCATCGCTGGTGATGACTCTGTCTCCCGCCGCCTGCCACTCGGGCGGCACGATGGCCGTGGAACCGGTGGCGATCACCACGCTGGCCGCTTCCACCAAGGTATGTTCATCCACCTGCAATGTGCCGGGGGAAATAAAACGCGCATGGCCGCGCAGTTTTTCTTCGTCGGCAATGGCGTTGACGCCGTCGAGCACGAAGCCGACAAAACGGTCACGTTCGCTGCGCACCCTGGCCATCACTTGCCGGCCATCGATGCGCACGGGGCCAGCATGCACGCCAAAGGCCGGCGCGGCAGCCACGGCATGGGCCGCCTCGGCCGCCGCGATCAAGAGTTTGCTGGGCATGCAGCCCACCCTGGCGCACGTCGTGCCGTACGGCCCGCTTTCTATCATCAGCACGCGCTTGCCCTGCATGCGCGCCGCCCTGTGCGCCGTCATGCCGGCCGTGCCGCTGCCGATCACGGCCACATCCACTCGTATCGTCTTCATGCCGCTGTCCATCCGTTTGAGGTTGCTCACAGCGTTCGATACTACCCGTTTGCTGAAAATAAGGTTTTACTTTGCAGCAATATATGCATTAGTATAACTAATCATTTTCAAAATTTATAAGCTGAGCTAATGGGATCACTCGATTATCGCGCGCTGGCCGTGCTGGACGCCGTCGCCAGCCATGGCAGTTTCGACAAGGCCGCCCTGGCGCTGGGCATCACCCAGTCGGCCGTCTCGCAGCGCATCAAGGCGCTGGAAGACGCCAGCGGGCGCCTCTTGATCATCCGTGGCCAGCCAGCCGTGCCGACGGGCCTGGGCCAGCGCCTGATCGTGCATCACCGCAACGTCAAGCTGATGGAAGCATCGCTCGACATCGACCTGGGCAACAGCGTCAGCATGCCGGAAATCGCCATCGCCATCGATGCCGACAGCCTGGCCACGTGGTTCCCCGACACCTTGTCCGCCCTGCTGGCGCCGCCGCGCTGCCAGCTCGACGTGCGCCTGGCCGACAGCGACAGCGCCTTGCAGATGGTGCGCGACGGCTCCGTGTTCGGCTGCGTGGCGGCCGAGTCCGGCACAGCGATCGATGCGGCCGCCGCCACCAGCGTCACGCCGCTGGGCACCTTGCGCTATGTCTGCGTAGCCACGCCCGTGTTTGCGGGCCACTGGTTCGGCGACGGTTTGATTGCCGAAGCGGTGCAACTGGCGCCGGCCGTCGTGGGCCAGCACGGCTTGCTGGCGCGTTTCCTCGCGGAACAATTGAACATGCGTGAACCGTTTCCGCACCACACCTTGCCGGTGGAAGCGGCGCGCCGCGGCTGCGTCCAGGATGGCCTGGCCTATGGCTTGATGCCGCAGCGCCTGGCCGCGCAGGCGCTGGCGACGGACCGTCTCGTGGATCTGATGCCGGGCAACACCCTGGACGTACCGCTGAGCTGGCACGCCTGGACCCTGGACACGCCGTTTACCAAGCTGCTGTCCGAGCAGATCGTCAAGTCCGCGCGCGATTATCTGAACTAATTCAGTGAATTAATTTAAATATCCAGCGGGTCCACTTCCAGCGACCATTTCACGCGCGTCTTCATGGCGCGCAATTCCATCAGCCATTCCTTTAAAAACGCCTGCAGGGCGGGACGCGAGGCGGATTCCAGCAGCAGCTGCGCGCGGTCCACGTTGTAGACGCGCGTCATGCTCATGGGAATCGGGTCGTTGATGGTCACCTGCGGGTGTTCCATGCATTCCTTGGCCGCCTGCAGGAACTCGATGGCCGTGGCCAGCTCGGGTGCTTCCGCGCGCAGCAGGGCCTGGAACAGGTATGGCGGCAGCGCCGCCTGCGCCCGCTCTTCCAGCAAGGTGGTGGCGAAGTGGTCGTAATCGTGGTTGACGACGGCGTCGTACAGCGGATGGCGCGCATAGCGCGTCTGGATCAGCACTTCGGAAACGCTGCCGCCCTCCGTCTGCGCAGCGCGCCCTGCCCGGCCCGCCACCTGCATCAGCTGGGCGAACAGCCGCTCGCTGGCCCGGTAATCCTGGGAAAACAGGGCCGTGTCCGGATTCAAAATGCCGACCAGGGTCAGCTTTTTGAAATCGTGGCCCTTGGCCACCATCTGCGTACCGATCAGGATATCCACTTCGCCCCGGTGCACGGTGTCGAACGCTTCCTGCGCGCTGCCTTTCTTGCGCGTGGAATCGGCATCGATGCGCAAGATCCGCGCCTCAGGAAACAATTGCTGCAAGCCCTCTTCCACGCGCTGCGTGCCCCGTCCCAGCGGCTGCAGGTCGACGTTGCCGCAGGTGGGGCAATGGCGGGGAATGCGCAGTTCCAGGCTGCAATGGTGGCAGCGCAGCCGGTGTTCGGGCTTGTGCAGCACCATGAACGAGGTGCAGCGCGTGCAGTTGCTGATCCAGCCGCACGATTCGCAGCAGATCACTGGCGAATAGCCGCGCCGGTTCAAGAACAGCAGCGACTGTTCCCCGCGCTCCATGCGCAGTTTCAAGGCAGCTACCAAATGCGAAGTCAGGCCATCTTTCGGCCGGTCGCGTTCCATGTCGAGAATCTTGACGCGCGGCAACACTGCATTCTTGACGGCCCGTTCGCGCAACTCCAGCTTGCGGTAGCGCCCCGTCTGTGCATGGTGCCAGCTTTCCAGCGACGGTGTGGCCGAACCGAGCACGATGGGAATCTGCAATTGCCAGGCGCGCCACACGGCCAGGTCGCGCGCGGAATAGCGCAAGCCTTCCTGCTGCTTGTAGGAAGGATCGTGCTCTTCATCGATGACGATCAATTTGAGTTTCGGCAAGGACGCCAGGATGGCCAACCGCGTGCCGAGCACGATGCGCGCCTGCCCCTGATGGGCGGCCAGCCAGTGCAGCATGCGCTCGCCTTCGGACAGGCTGCTGTGCAGGGTGGCCAGCATGACGCCGGGAAAGCGCGCGCGGATATTGCCTTCCAGCTGGGGCGTCAGGTTGATTTCCGGCACCAGGATCAGGATTTGCGCATCGTCCTCGCGCGCCAGCACCTGGGCGCAGGCTTGCAGATACACTTCCGTCTTGCCGCTGCCCGTCACGCCGTACAGCAGGGTCGGTTTAAAGCCTTGCGCGCCGCCGATGGCGTCGGCCGCCTCTTGCTGGGCAGCATTCAGGGCCGGCATGTTCAGGGGCGTGCCGTCGTGCGCGTCGGCCAGCTTGCCCAGCTTCTTGATGGCGCGGTCGAGCGCCACGGTGGTGAGCACGCGCAAATTCTTCGGTAAACCCGGCAGCGCCACTTCACCGAGCGGACGCTGGTAGTAATCGGCGGCAAAGGCGGCCAGCGCCAGCCATTGCTCCGACAGGGGCGCCAGCTGGCTGCGCACGGCCAGCACGTCCTTCAGTTTCGCGGCGGGCACGTCGGTGCTGTCGGACACGCCGACGATCAGCCCCATCACTTCGCGCCGGCCGAACGGCACCAGCGCCAGCTGCCCCACTTGCGGCAGAGGCACGGCAGCGTCCGCATCCGCCGCCGCGTTCCAGCGGTAGTCGAACAGGGCGTTCAAGGGCGTGTCGAGCGCGATGTTCAGGATGCACGACGTCAAAATGCACTGCGACATGGGGGTAGGGCCTATCTCAATAAAAAAGCGCGCCGCAGAATCGATGGCGCGCGGGATGTCCGGCATCAAGCCAGCGGGCCATGATACTTGTTTCGCCCCTCAAACGCCTAACGGCAGGCACGATGGCGTGGCATCGTGCCTGAAGAAAATTCTGTGGATAACTTTGTGGACAAAGCAAAATTAACTTTCAGAAAAATGTGGACAGAAAATTTCGATCGCCGTCAAGAGCGGCACGCAAGAAAAATTAAGTATTTAAAATCAACGACTTAAAAATTGACGCCCGGGAGGCTGGAAAACCGCAGGGCATTTCCGCCGCTGTGCATAACTGAACCATTTGTAATTTATTTATACAGAAATCAGCCCGCTTTTGCGGCGGCCGATCCGGAAAACCGGCGGCCGCATGCTGCAAAGTTGACAATTGCCGGGCAAGCGTTCGTTTTTACCTGTCGGGCGGCGAAACATTGTTCAATTATCATGCAGTGCAACATGCACTTCAGGTGAAACCTGAACATCGGCGCTAAGTATCGGTTAACAAAATACTTTTCAATTTTATCCACAGAATCTGTTGATAACTTTGTGGACAATGAAGGAATAAGGCAGGCGAACGAAAGAATAACCTTATCAATAGCAACAAAGTCCGCCGAACAAGGCTTTTTTTATGTCTTAATAATCAATAACTTGCAGAGCGTCTCCGGGCATGGCTTTTCGACTGCCTCTTATTTCCGCAGCAAAAAAAATTGTGCATAAGTCGGTATTTCTTGCGAAGGCGCAGCAAAGAAAAAGGCAGGCTTCCGCTGGAAAGCCTGCCTTTCTGCCCCTGCGCCAGGGGAAAACGGCTACTTACTGGCCGCTGCGCATGGCGCGGCTCATGCTGTGCACGGCTTCCACCATGGCTGCCACCGATTCCGGCGGCGTGAACTGGGAAATGCCGTGGCCCAGGTTGAACACGTGGCCCGTGCCTTCCGACGGCGCGCCGAAGGCGTTGAGCACTTTCGCCACTTCGGCGCGGATCTGCTCGGGGCTGGCGAACAGGATGGCCGGGTCCAGATTGCCCTGCAAGCCCACTTTATGGCCCACCAGCTGGCGCGCGCGCGTCAGGTTGACGGTCCAGTCCAGGCCCACGGCATCGGCGCCGATGTCGGCGATCTGCTCGATCCACTGGCCGCCGCCCTTGGTAAACACGATGGCGGGGATTTTCACGCCATCCTTGTCGCGTTTCAATTGCGCCACCACTTGCTGCATGTAGGCCAGCGAGAATTCCTGGTAGGCGCCATCGGCCAGCGCGCCGCCCCAGGAATCGAAAATCATCACGGCTTGCGCGCCGGCATCAATTTGCGCATTCAGGTACTGCGCCACGGAAGTGGCGTTGATGGCCAGGATGTGGTGCATCAGGTCCGGGCGGTTGTACAGCATCTTCTTGATGGTGTGGAACTCTTTCGAGCCGCCGCCTTCCACCATGTAGCACGCCAGGGTCCACGGGCTGCCGGAAAAACCGATCAGCGGCACGCGGCCGTTGAGTTCCGTGCGGATCTGCGTGACGGCCTTGAAGACGTAGTCGAGCGATTCCAGGTCCGGCACTTGCAATGCCTTCACATCCTGTTCCGTGCGCAGCGGGCGCTCGAACTTCGGGCCTTCGCCATCGGCGAAATACAGGCCCAGGCCCATGGCGTCAGGCACCGTCAGGATGTCGGAAAACAGGATGGCCGCGTCGAGCGGGAAACGCTCCAGGGGCTGCAGGGTCACTTCCGTGGCGTAATCGGGATTCTTTGCCAGGCCCAGGAAGGAACCGGCCCGCTCGCGCGTGGCGCGGTATTCGGGCAAATAGCGGCCCGCCTGGCGCATCAGCCAGACTGGGGTGTGCTCGGTCGGCTGGCGCAGCAGGGCGCGCAGGAAAGTATCGTTCTGGAGCGGAGCAAATTGTGGCATGGAAGGCAATCAATAGCTTGGAGAAGCGGTATTATCGCATCCAATCGCCGCCATTTCATTGATTCCGGTGCCGCTTTGCAGCATTTGCCACGCACAGCGATGACTTTCGTTGTGCCAGCCCTTCCATTATGATGATGCACGCCGCCGCGCGCCTTGACCCTGCCTGGCGGCCCTTGATCCCCTCACTATACGGAGCCCGCATGACCTCGACCGCATCCAGCACCCCTTATGGCATCTGGCCATCGCCGATCAGCGCGGCCATCGTCGCCGCCGGCGCCTCGCCGCTGACGCAGCTGGCCCTGGGCGGTGCGGATGGCGGCGACGTGTTCTGGCTGGCCGGGCGCGCCAGCGAGGCGGGCCGCAACACCCTGCTGCGCCAGCGCGGCGCGCGCGTCGATGAATTGACTCCGGCGCCCTTCAATGTACGCACCCGCGTGCATGAATATGGCGGCGGCGCGTATGCCGTGGCCGGCGATACCGTCTACTTTTCGCATTTCGCCGACAATTGCCTGTACCGCGTGAGCGGCGACGCCGCGCCCGCAGCGTTCACCACGGGCGGCAACACGCGCCATGCGGATTTCGTCGTCGATGCGGCCCGTTCCCGCCTGATCGCCGTGCGCGAGCAGCATCCGCAGGAAGGTCATGCCCTGCCGGAAAACTGCCTGGCCGCCGTCGGCTTCGACGGGCGCGAAACGGTGCTGGCGCGCGGCCACGACTTTTATGCGGCGCCGCGTTTGTCGCCGGACGGCAGCCAGCTGGCCTGGATCAGCTGGGACCACCCGCGCCTGCCGTGGCAAGGCACGGAACTGTGGCTGGCCGACGTGCATCCGGACGGCAGCCTGGGCTCGCCGCGCCTGATCGCCGGCGGCGCGCGCGAGTCGATTTGCCAACCGGAATGGTCGCCGAACGGCATGCTGCACTTCGTCTCCGACAGCAGCGGCTGGTGGAATCTGTACCGCCTGCACGGCGCCGACATCGAGGCGCTGTGCCCGATGGAAGCGGAATTTGCCACGCCGCACTGGACCTTCGGCGGCAGCATGTATGGTTTCCTGTCCGACGACGACATCGTCTGCACGTATATCCAGGCCGGCATCAGCTACCTGGCGCAATTGAACGTGGCGGCGGCCAAGCTGGAGCCGATACCGCACCCGTACCAGGAAATCCGCGAGCTGCGCGTGGGCCCCGGCTTCGTCGCGCTGCTGGGCGGCAGCCCCACCATCGCGCTGGAACTGGCGCGCATCGATTTGGCCAACCACGAACTGGAAGTGCTGGCGCAGTCGATCACGGCCCTGCCTGCGCTCGGCTACCTGTCCGTGCCGCGCGGCTTGAGCTATCCGAGCAACAATGGCCGCACGGCGCACGCCTTCTTTTATGCGCCCACGAATGGCGACGTGCAGGCGCCGGCAGGAACGTTGCCACCCGTCATCGTCATCAGCCACGGCGGCCCCACCAGCATGGCCAGCAATACCTTGAAACTGGCGACGCAATACTGGACCAGCCGCGGCATCGGCGTGCTCGACGTCAACTATGGCGGCAGCAGCGGCTTCGGCCGCGAATACCGCGACGCGCTGCGCGGGCAGTGGGGCATCGTCGACGTGGAAGACTGCATCGCCGGCGCGCGCTACCTGGCCGCCAACGGCCTGGCCGACCCGGAGCGCCTGATCATCCGCGGCGGCAGCGCGGGCGGCCTGACGACCCTGTGCGCCCTGACCTTCCACGACGTCTTCAAGGCGGGCGCCAGTTACTACGGCGTATCCGACCTGAAGGGCCTGGACAACGATTCGCACAAGTTCGAATCGCGCTACACCGACTACCTGATCGCTTCGCAGCCGCAAGCCGAGGCGCTGTACCGCGAGCGCTCGCCCATCCACCACACGGATAAACTGTCGCGCCCGATGATCTTCTTCCAGGGACTCGACGACAAGGTGGTGCCGCCGCAGCAGTCGCAGCTGATGGTCGACGCCCTGCAGGCGCGCGGCGTGCCCGTCGCGTATGTCCCGCTCGAAGGCGAGGGCCACGGCTTCCGCAAGGCGGAAAACATCGTGCGCACCTTGGACGCGGAACTGTATTTCTACCAGCGCGTGTTCGGCCTGCCCGTGGCGGCCGGCGAGCCTCCCGTGCATATCGCCAATTTACCCGCATGACCGAGCAAAATGTCGACCAGCATCTGTTGGACGAGTTCGCCGCACTGGAGCAGCATGAGCAGATGATCCTGGCCCTGCTGGCGATCACGGGCGAACCGGTGGGCAAGCATGCCGTGTATGAACACTTGCAGCGCGCCAATGTCGTCGAACCGGACGGCACGCCGTTTTCCCTGCTGGTGGTGACGAACATGCTGCTGCGGCTGACGCGCCTGGCGCTGGCGTCGGAAATCGTGGGACGGGGCTTTGCCTGCGAAGCGAGGCTGCGCTGGCCCGCCATGCGCGCCGCCATCGAACACCTGGTGTTTCGCGACCTGTGCCAGGCCATCGAGCTGATCAATCCCGTGCGCCGCAACTGGGATGGCTATGTGGAGCTGCGCAGCTACCGCCAAGGCGTGGCCCGCCTGCGCATCGCCCTGCTGCGCAATGACGAGGTGCGCCACGTGGCCGCCATCCTGGCCGCCTGCATGGCGTGCTATGAAGCGCAGCAACTGCATCCGCTGATCGAAATCTTCGGCCGGCCGTTCGAGCCGGAAATGTTGTCTTTCGTCATGCCGCAACTGCAGGATGACATCCTCGCCGTGCTGCTGGGCAATGCGCCGCGCGAGCCGGGCACGGCGCACGCCATCCGCGCGTACGCGCGCGCCCACCACGCGCGCCAGACGGCGGCCGGCGACCATATCGGCGCCGCCCTGCCGCTGGCCCTGGCCGAAGATGCCCTGCTGTGCGGCGAACTCGACGCGGCTGCGCGCTACCTGGCAGGCCAGCAGGGCCCGCAGGTGTTGTTTCTCGACAGCAGCATCGCCCTGTTGCGCGGCGAACATGCGCACGCCGTGGCGGGCTTCGAGACGGCCTTGAAGGGCTTGCGCAAGGAAACAGGCAAGCGCAAGCTGTGCTTCACGGGCATCGGCGGCCACTTGTACGTGCTGGCCTTGCTGCGCAGCAACGACGCCAAGCTGCTGAAAAGCGCGGAAACTTACCTCGATATCGCCCTGCACGCGCAACCGAACCACGACAGCATCGTCTACCAGCAACTCCATACCCTGCGCCTGGTGCGCGCCGGCGTGCAGCTGGCGGAAAGCATCCCCACGCGCAGCTGGGAAACGGCACTGCAGGCACAGCTGTTCCAAGCCTTGTTGTACTACTGGCTGGCGCTGCCGCAATTGAGCGAACGCAAGGATCAGCTGCGCCTGTTGGTGCAGCAAGCCGACGCGGCCGGCTACGATTTGATCGCGGCGCAGGCGGCCGGCTTGCTGGGCTTGATGGGCGAGCCGCTGCAGGAACGCTACGCGACGGCCAAGCGGGCGCAACATGGCTTGACGGACATGGCGCCGTGGTTCGAGCGCCAGGAAGCGTGGCAGCGCCAGCTGAGCGCCCTGATCAACCTGCAGCAAAACGCGCCCGCCGAAGCGCTGGGCGGCGTGTCGCGCCTCGTGTGGCTGGTGGCGTTCGACCCGCGCTTCGGCCTCACGGCCGTGGAAGTGCGCGAGCAGAAGCGCGACGCGCGGGGTGGCTGGAGCAAGGGCCGCGCCATGGGCCTCAAACGCCTGGCCGAAGAGGCGGGCGACATCGATTTCCTCACGCCGCAGGATGCGCGCGCGGCGGGCAGCATCGCGCCTTTTAAACAATATTATTCATCGGCGCCCCGCTATGAAGTCGAGCTGGACAAGGCCGCCGTCTTGCTGGTGGGCCACCCGCTCGTGTTCTGGCTCGACCACCCCGACACGCGCGTGGAGCTGATCGCCGGCGCGCCCGAGCTCCTCATCAAGTCGCACGAGGGGCAACTGTGGCTGGGCATGCAGCCGCCATTGCCCGACAACGGCAGCAATGTCGTGGTACAGCGCGAGACGCCGACGCGTTTGCGCGTGGTGCACATCCTCGACGAGCACCGGCGCATCGGCGCCATCGTGGGCCTGGGCCTGTCCGTGCCCCTCCATGCGGAAAAACAGGTGATGCAGGCCATCGGCGCCATCTCGTCCATGGTTACCGTGCAATCGGACATCGGCGGCGGCGCGGGCGATGCGGAAGCGATCACGGCCGACCACCGCCTGCACGTGCATTTGCTGCCCTACCAGCAGGGTCTGAAAATGCAGATTCTGGTGCGCCCCCTGCTCGACAACGGCGCCTATTACGCACCGGGCAGCGGCGCCGAGAGCGTGTTTGCCGATGTGGCGGGCCGGGCCGTGCAGGCGCGGCGCGACTTGAACGCGGAACGCGAAGCGCAGCGCCAGCTCATCGGTCGCTGCCTGGTGCTGGAAGAGGCGGAAGAAGAGCATGGCGAGTGGCTGCTGGGCCAGCCTGCGCTGGGCTTGCAACTGCTGGTGGAATTGCAGGCGCTGGACCCGGACGGCATGGTGCTGGCCTGGCCCGAAGGCGAAACCATGCGCGTGTCGAAACGCATCGACAGCGGCCAGATGCGCCTGAATATCAAGAGCGAAAAAGACTGGTTTGCCGCCAGCGGCGAAGTGCAGATCGATGAAGACAAGGTGATGGATTTGCGCGCCCTGCTCGATTTGATGCAGAACAATAAAAGCCGCTTCGTGGCCCTGGGCGACAACCAGTTCCTCGCCCTCAGCGACGAACTGCACCGCCGCCTGTCCGAGCTGGCCGCGTATGGCGAAGCGCATGCCGACGGCGTGCACATCCACCCGCTGGCCGCGTTCGCGCTGGAAGAGCTGGCCAACGATGCAGGCGGCGTGAAGGCCGACAAACTGTGGCGCGAACACTTGCTGCGCCTGCGCGCCCTCGACGACTATCAGCCGCAACTGCCCAGCACCTTGCAAGCGGACTTGCGCGACTACCAGCTGGCCGGTTTTAACTGGCTGGCGCGCCTGGCGCACTGGGGCGTGGGCGCCTGCCTGGCCGACGACATGGGTTTAGGTAAAACCTTGCAGGCGCTGGCGCTGATCCTGGCGCGCGCGCCGCACGGCCCCACTCTCGTCGTCGCCCCCACGTCCGTATGCATGAACTGGATCAGCGAAGCGCAGCGCTTCGCGCCCACCTTGAACATCAAATTGTTTGGCAGCGGCGACCGCGCCGACATGCTGGAAACACTGCAGCCGTTCGACGTGGTGGTGGCCAGCTATGGCTTGCTGCAGCAGGAAGCCACTATGTTTGCCGGCGTGCACTGGCATACGATCGTGCTCGACGAAGCGCAAGCCATCAAGAATGGCGCCACCAAGCGCTCGCAAGCCGTGATGGCCCTGCAGGGGGACTTCCGCATGGTGGCCAGCGGCACGCCACTGGAAAACCACCTGGGTGAATTGTGGAACCTGTTCCGCTTCATCAACCCCGGTTTGCTGGGCACCCTCGACCAGTTTAATTTGCGCTTTGCCGGGCCCATTGAGAAAGATCAAGACAAGCGGGCGGCGGCCGGCGCGCGGCTGCGGCTGCGCCGCCTGATCGCGCCATTCATCCTGCGCCGCACGAAGACGCAAGTGCTGTCGGAATTGCCGTCGCGCACGGAAATCGTGCTGGAAGTGGAATTGTCGCCGCAGGAAACGGCGCTGTACGAATCACTGCGCCGCGAAGCGCTGGAAAAGCTGGCCATGGTGGAAGGGCCGGCGTCGAAAAAGGCCATCCAGATCCTGGCCGAGATCATGAAGCTGCGCCGCGCCTGCTGCAACCCGCAACTGGTGGCGCCCGAGCTGGGCCTGGCCAGCAGCAAGCTGGCGGCGTTCGCCCAGTTGTTGTCGGGCTTGCTGGAAAACCGCCACAAGGTGCTCGTCTTCAGCCAGTTCGTCGACCATTTGACCCTGATCCGCCAGCACCTGGAGCAGCATGGCGTCAGTTACCAGTATCTCGACGGCAGCACGCCCATGCAGGAGCGCAAGCGCCGCGTCGACGCCTTCCAGGCGGGCGACGGCGACGTTTTCCTCATCAGCCTGAAGGCGGGCGGCATGGGCATCAATTTGACGGCGGCCGACTACGTGATCCACATGGATCCGTGGTGGAACCCGGCCGTGGAAGACCAGGCTTCCGACCGCGCCCACCGCATGGGGCAATTGCGCCCCGTCACCATTTACCGGCTGGTGGCGAAACATACGATCGAGGAAGGCATCGTCGAATTGCATCAGCACAAGCGCGACCTGGCCGACAGCCTGCTGGAAGGCAGCGACGCGGCCGCGCGCATGTCGGCCAATGACATGCTGGGCATGCTGCAGGAGGGGTTGAAGCAATGAGATTGAAAAAATGAGCTGCACCACCGCGTTCCATGCGATGATCGTTTTTCCCTGTTTTGATGCCACGCCATGACCGACTATATCGCCACCAGCGCCGGCCAGCGCGCCACCTTTTTGTGCGGCAAATCCTGGACCGCCTACGTCAGCACCTTCCTCATCGCCGTGCTGCTGTTTTTTGCCGCCCTGCCGCTGGCCTTCAAGTACAACGCGCGCGCCGCCTTCGTCGTGCTGATCGGCTCGGCCCTGATCGTCGGCTACCGCCTACTGACCATCCGCAGCTATCAGCTGTACTACGACGAAGCGGGCGTCTGGCTGGCGTCCGGCATCTTGCCGTGGAAAAAGAAACTGACGGGCGTCAAATGGCGCGACATGGATGAAGCCGTCTATGAAACGAACTTCTGGAGCTGGCTGTTCCAGTCCTATACGGTACGCGTCAGCCAGCGCTACACGCAGGAAACGGAAATCCACGCCACCGGCATGGCGCGCGGCAAGGATGCCGTGGCGGCCATCAATGCGCGCCACCAGGAATTGCTGCACGGCAGCGCCATTGTCGTCTAGCGCCGCGCGCTCCCGGCGCAAAAAACTGCGCAGCGGCGGCAATTAATGCTAATCTTTGGGCCGCCCAGGCAAGCAAGGCCAACCTTTCAATAGTTGTTTGTTACTTATATTATCAGTTTATTATTTTCTGATCAGGACAAACAGCAAAATATTCAAGAGATAAACTATGCTGATAAAAAATAAAGTTGCGCTCGCCGCATTGATGATGGCCTTTACCCTGACACCGGCCAGCGCCGCCAAGAAGCCGCAGAAGCAAGGCAAGGCCAGCACCAGCAGCAGCAAGAAAAAAACCGTCGGCAAGAAGGCGGCCGTCGTCAGCGCCGCCACGGCAGCCACGGTAGCGGCCGTCGCCAGCGAGAACAGCAGCGACCGTTCCATGAATAACCTCAGCGGCCAGTTCCTTACGGCCCTGTGGCGCCTGGATCCGGAAAGCGCGATTTCGGTCGGCAAATACGATGGCGCCGCCAACCTGAGCATTCCCGACGCGGCCAGCCGCCAGAAGCAACTGGCCTTCATCGAAGAATGGCTGGGTAAATTCGGCAAGCTGAATGCGAGCAAAATGTCGGACAAGCAACGTACCGACCTGGCCTTGCTGACGAATAAACTGCAATCGGACCGCTGGTATCTGACCACCTTCCGCGAATTCGAATGGAATCCCGCCCAATACAACGTGGCCGGTTCCATCGACTTCATCCTGAACACGGAATACGCGGCCCAGCCGCAGCGCCTGCGCACCTTGCTCAAGCGCATCGCCACCGTGCCGCAATACTATGCGGCCGCGCGCGCCAGTATCAATCACCCCACGCGCGAACACACGCAGCTGGCCATCGCCCAGAGCGCTGGCGTGCTCAGCGTGCTTGACGACCTGAACAAGACGGCACAGGGCTCCATCCTGACGCCGGTGGAAAAACAGCTGTACACCGTCCGCATCGCCGCGGCCCGCACGGCCGTGCAAGGCTACGCGGCATGGCTGACGGAACAGGATGCCGCGCTGGCGCAGAACGGCAACGCGCGCTCCTTCCGCATCGGCAAGGAGCTGTATGAGCAAAAATTCGCCTACGATATCCAGGCCAGCGTGAGCGCCGAACAGATGTACCAGAAAGCCCTGGCCGCGCGCGAAAAGCTGCTCGAGCACATGGATAGCCTGTCCGACGAGCTGTGGGTGAAAACCATGGGCGCCACGGCCAAGCCGGCGGACCGCACGGCAAAGATCGGCATGGTGATCGACAAGCTGTCCAGCAACCATGTGGCGCCTGCCGATTTCGTGCCGGAAATCCGCCGCCAGATTCCCGAGCTGCAGGAATGGGTGACCAGCCACAACCTGCTGACGATGGACCCGAAAAAGCCCCTGGTCGTGCGCGAAACGCCCGCCTACCAGCGCGGCGTGGCTGGCGCCAGCATCGAAGCGCCCGGCCCGTATCGCCCGCAAGACCGCACCTATTACAACGTGACGCCGCTCGACGGCGAAACGCCGGAACAGGCGGAAAGCAGCTTGCGCGAATACAACCACTGGATCTTGCAGATCCTGAATATCCACGAAGCCATCCCCGGCCACTACACGCAGCTCGTGTACGCCAACAAGTCGCCATCGCTGGTCAAATCCATCTTCGGCAATGGCGCCATGATCGAAGGCTGGGCCGTGTATGGCGAACGCATGATGCTCGAGTCCGGCTATGGCAATAACGCGCCGGAAATGTGGTTGATGTATTCGAAGTGGAACTTGCGCAGCGTCACCAATACCATCCTCGATTACAGCGTGCACGTGCTGGGCATGACGGAAGCGCAGGCGCTCGACCTGCTGACGCGCCAGGCCTTCCAGACCCAGCGTGAAGCCAAGGAAAAATGGCGCCGCGTGCAGCTGAGCTCAGTGCAACTGACCAGCTATTTCAGCGGCTACAGCGAAATCATGGACTTGCGCGAACAGCGCAAGCAAGCGCTGGGCAGCAAATTCGTGCTGAAGGATTTCCATGAGCAATTCCTCAGCTACGGCAGCGCGCCCGTGAAAGTCATCAAGGAACTGATGAATTAACTGGCGCTCGCCGTCAGCTTGCAAAGGGCGCCGCGGCGCCCTTTTTGCATGCGTTTGCGCCACCGCAAACCACTGGCGTGCCGGTCCATTAAGCTCATGGGAAGGCAGGCGCCACCGCACTCCTCACTGGCAATTGCCGATTTTCCTGCTAGGCTGGATACAGGAGCATCCATGCATATGCCCATCCAGTTCGACACCCTCGATTACGCCAAACGCCTCGCCTCGGCCGGTGTGCCCACCCAGCAGGCGGAAGCGCATGCGACGGCACTGGGTGAAGTACTGGGCTCGGCCGTGGTCGTGCATGGCGAACTGGCGGCGCTGGAGCGCAATCTGCTGGGGGAAATCAAGCTGGTGTCGCAAAACGTCGATACCAAGCTGGGCGCCCTGGAATTGAAGATCGATGCGCTGGAACTCAGATTCGATACCCGGATCGATGCGCTGGACCTGAAAATCGATACGCGGATCGATGCGCTGGGACACAAATTTGATGCCAAATTAGATGCATTTGAACACAAATTCAATACCAAGCTAGACGCACTGGAGCAGAAATTCGATGCCAAGTTAGATGCATTGGACCAGAAATTCGATACCAGGATAGATACTCTGGAACAGAAGTTCGATGCGAGATTCGATAACTCCGAGCAAAAACTCGATGCCCGCCTGGAACGCATGGACTTGCGCCATGGCGCGGACATGAAACACGTGTACTGGATGATGAGCACCCTGATCTTGCTCAACCTGGGCATCCTCAGCAAACTGATGCTGCAGTAAGCACGCACTCACTTGCGCAACCATGAAAAATCCGCTGCTCCGGAAGGAGGTCAGCGGCTTTTGCCTGCGTATCTTGCACGTGCCAGCTTGCGTCTAGGACGCCTCTTCCGGCGCCTGGGTGGCCTTGACGAAGATGGGCGCCACCAGCAGGCCCAGCTCGAACAGCAGGCACATCGGGATGGCCAGCGAGAACTGGCTGACCACGTCCGGCGGTGTGACGATGGCGGCAATCACGAAGGCGCCGACGATGATGTAGGGACGCACTTCCTTGAGTTTCGCGATAGTCACCAAGCCCATGCGCACGAGGATCACCACCACCACGGGCACTTCGAAGGTGGCGCCAAAGGCCAGGCACATCGACATGACGAAATCGAGGTAGTTTTCGATATCGGGCGTGACGGCGATCGACGAGGGCGAAAAATCGCTGATGAAGTGGAACACGCGGCCAAACACAAAGAAATAGCAGAAGGCCACGCCGGCCATGAACAGCAGAGACGACGAAATGACCAGCGGCGCGATCAGGCGCTTTTCATGCGTGTACAGGCCGGGGGCGATGAAGGCCCACATCTGGTACAGCACCCAGGGCAAGGCGACGATGAAGGCGATCACCAGCGTCACTTTCATCGGCACCAGGAACGGTGAAATGACGCCGGTGGCGATCATTTTCGAGCCGGCCGGCAGCGAGGCGATCATCGGTGCCGCAATAAAATCGTAGATATGCGAAGGCCCGGGCCAGTAAAACAGCACGGCGCAGACGACGGCGATACCGATCGAGGCCTTGACCAGGCGGTTGCGCAGCTCGACCAGATGCGAGATAAAGGTTTCTTCCACCGGAGATTTGCTACTCATGAGTAAAAGGAGGAGGAACTGGCGCGCGGACGAAAGCGCGCCACGCGGGCGGCCGCCGACTGCACGTGCAGCTTGCCGCCATGGCGCTGCTTGTACCAGCCGGGAATGGCGGAATTGCGCACCAGCTTCTTGCGGCGGAATTCGCGCGCCTTGCGGGCCAGGTCATCGTTGGTCGCGCGCAGCATGGCTTCATGGGCATCGTGCTGCCCCTCATACGAGCTGGCATCGCCGCGCCAGGCGCTTTCCACCTCGGCCAGGTTGCCGGAGATCGAGTTTTCCACGCCATGCATGGATTTCTCCACGCTTTGCTTGACGGAATGGGCCGCATCCTGCACTTCCTTCTGCAGGTTTTTCAGCTCTTCCATTTCAATTTCGCGCGAGACTTCGGATTTCACCTGGTTCAGATAACGTTGCGCGCGGCCATACAGGGTACCGGCCATGCGCGCCACTCTCGGCAACTTTTCAGGGCCGATGACTATCAACGCAACTACGCCGATGATGGCGATTTTAGAGAGACCGAGATCGATCATAAGCGGACAAGGGCTGTTACCGGACGAGGCAAGCGCCCCGCCACGCTATCAGAACTTGCTTTTCTCTTTCGTTTCGACGTCGATGGTGCTTTTGTCGGCCACTTGCGAGGGCGCAGCAGGAGGGGTATTGGCTGCCGGGGCGTCATCTTCGCCCTTGACGCCATCCTTGAAGCCTTTGACGGCCTTGCCGATATCACCGCCGATATTGCCCAGTTTCTTGGTGCCGAAGACCAGCATCACAATGACCAGAACGATCACCCAGTGCCAAATACTCAATGAACCCATCACATTCTCCTTGCGGGACGGTGCCCGAATAGCGTCGACCAATGCCGGTAGTATACACGCGAACCCGGCGCGCAGCGAAATCAGTGTTGACCGCGCCAGGGGCGGGGACCGCCGTACACATGCATGTGCAGGTGATACACCTCTTGCCCGCCGTTCGGGCCGCTGTTGATCATGGTCTTGAAGCCCCCGGCAGGCGCGCCATCGGCGTCATACGTGACGGCGCAGCCGAACTCGGCAGCAAGCTTCGGCGCCAGGCGCAGCAGCTTGCCCAGCATTTCCGTATGGCTGTCATCGCAGTCAGACAGGCTGGCCACGTGGCGCTTCGGGATCAACAGCAGATGCACGGGGGCGGCCGGGTTGATGTCCTTGAACGCCAGCAAGTCCTCGTCTTCATACACGATAGTCGAGGGAATTTGTTTTGCAGCAATCTTGCAAAAAATACAGTTATCCACGCACGCTCCAGTAGGTCAGTGTTTGTCTGTTTCGCCGGCGTCGCGCAGCTCATCCTTGCGTGCCGCCTTTTCTTCCAGGCCGGACAGGCCTTCGCGGCGCGCCAGCTCGTCGAGCACCTGCTGCGGCGTCAGGTCGAACTGCGCCAGCATCACCAGACTGTGAAACCACAGGTCGGCGCATTCGTACAAGACCTTCGACGGGTCGTTGTCGCGGCGCGCATCCTTGGCGGCCATCACCGTTTCCGTCGCTTCTTCGCCGATTTTTTTCAGGATGGCGTCATCGCCCTTGGCAAACAGGCGCGCGACATAGGAGGTGGCGGGGTCGCCGCCGTTGGCCAGCTTGCGCGATTCGATCACGGCGGCCAGGCGTTTTAACGTTTCACTCATTTGCTCTTGCTTTCCGCGTAAATCGTCTCGGGGTCTTTCAGGACGGGGTCGGTGACTTGCCATTCGCCCGTTTTTTCGTCGCCTTCGAATTTCTGGAAGAAGCACGAATGGCGGCCCGTATGGCAGGCGATGCCGCCGGCTTGTTCGATTTTCAGCAAGACCACGTCTTCATCGCAATCGAGGCGGATTTCCAGCACCTTTTGCGTGTGGCCGGACTCTTCGCCCTTGTGCCACAGTTTCTTGCGCGAACGGCTCCAGTACACGGCTTCGCCCAGTTCCACCGTGCGCGCCAGCGCGTCGCGGTTCATCCAGGCGAACATCAGCACGTCATTGCTGCCCGCTTCCTGCGCGATCACGGGCACCAGGCCGTGCTCGTCCCATTTGACCTTTTTCAGCCACTTGGCATTGCTTGCTACGATGGTTCCGTTTTGCATGTTCTGTATCCTGGGTACTATTTTATTTACGCCAGGCGCATGGGAATGCCCTGCTGCGCCATGAACTGCTTGGCTTCCTGCACCGTGTGCTGGCCATAGTGGAAGATGCTGGCGGCCAACACGGCGTCCGCGCGGCCCACCTTGATGCCATCGACCAGGTCTTGCAAGCCGCCCACGCCGCCCGAAGCGATGACGGGGATGCTGACGGCATCGGACACGCCGCGCGTCAGGCCCAGGTCGAAGCCCACCTTGGTGCCGTCGCGGTCCATGCTGGTGAGCAAGATTTCGCCGGCGCCCAGGCTTTCCATTTTACGCGCCCAGTCAAAGGCGTCCAGGCCCGTGGCGGTGCGTCCGCCATGGGTAAACACTTCCCACTTGCCGGGCGACACCTGCTTGGCGTCGATGGCGACGACGATGCATTGCGAGCCGTGCTTTTGCGACGCCTCGTACACGAGTTGGGGATTCGTCACGGCCGAGGTGTTGATGCTGACCTTGTCGGCGCCCGCGTTGAGCAGCCGGCGCACGTCTTCCACCACGCGCACGCCGCCGCCCACGGTCAGCGGAATGAACACTTGCGACGCCACGGCTTCGATGATGTCGAAGATCAGGCCGCGGTTGTCGCTCGAGGCGGTAATGTCGAGGAAAGTGATTTCATCGGCGCCCTGCTCGTCATAACGGCGGGCAATTTCCACCGGGTCGCCGGCGTCGCGCAATTCCGTGAAATTGACGCCTTTGACAACGCGGCCATTGGTCACGTCCAGGCAGGGGATGATACGTTTTGCAAGCATGATGGTATCCAGATTGTCGCCAGGCCAGGGCGTGCACGCGCACACCCCGGCCGGGCTGGCTTAAACGGCGGCGTCGGTCAGTTCGTCGGCGCGTTCCTGCGCCTGCGCCAGGTCGATCGTGCCTTCATAGATGGAACGGCCGCAGATCACGCCTTCGATGCCTTCGGCCTGGACCGCGCACAGCGCTTCCACGTCGCCGATATTGTGCAGGCCGCCCGAAGCGATGACGGGGATCTTGACGGCTTGCGCCAGCTTGACGGTGGCCTCGATATTGATGCCGCCCATCATGCCGTCGCGGCCGATATCCGTGTAGATGATCGATTCGACGCCGTAGGCTTCGAATTTTTTCGCCAGGTCGATCACTTCGTGGCCCGACATCTTGCTCCAGCCATCCGTTGCCACTTTGCCATCTTTGGCATCGAGGCCGACGATGATGTGGCCCGGGAAGGCGCCGCAGGCGTCGTGCAGGAAGCCGGGGCTTTTCACGGCCGCCGTGCCGATGATGATGTAGGTGATACCGGCGTCGAGGTAGCGCTCGATGGTGTCGAGGTCGCGGATGCCGCCGCCCAGCTGCACGGGGATTTCCTCGATGTCATTTTCCACGGCGAAATCTTGCACGGCCTTCAGGATGGCCTTCACGGCGCCTTCGTTCTTCGGCTTGCCGGCAAAGGCACCGTTCAGGTCGACCAGGTGCAGCCGGCGCGCGCCTTGCATCAGCCAATGGCGGGCCATCTCGGCCGGGTCTTCGGAAAATACGGTGGCAAGTTCCATATCGCCTTGTTTCAGGCGTACGCAGTGACCGTCTTTCAGGTCGATGGCGGGAATGAGCAGCATGGTCAGTGTGATTTAGTGTGAGTGAGAGGCGGAAAAAAAGCCGGATAGCTAACGTTAAGGTTGCCAGTGAACGAAGTTCTTGTACAGCTGCAAGCCAGCGGCAGCGCTTTTTTCAGGGTGAAACTGTGTCGCGAAAATATTATCACGGGCGACGGCACAAGCAAACGGCGCGCCATAGACAGTCTCGCCCACCGTGTGCGCCGCTTCTTGAGGTTGAGCAAAATAGCTGTGCACAAAGTAAAAATAGGCGTTGTCGGCGATACCATCCCACATGACATGGGACGCCGTTTGCCGCACTTGGTTCCAGCCCATTTGCGGCACCTTGAAGCGCGAGCCGTCTTCCTGCACCTGGCCGTCGAGCTGGAAGCGCACGACTTTGCCTGGCAGCAAGCCCAAACCGGCCGCATCGCCCTCTTCGCTGCCGTCGAACAACATTTGCTCGCCGATGCACACGCCCAGCACGGGCTTGCTGTCGGCGGCGCGCAGCAGCGCTTCGAGCACGCCCGATTCGCGCAGGCTGCGCATGCAGTCGGGCATGGCGCCTTGGCCCGGCAAGACGATGCGGTCGGCGCTGTCGATGTCTTGCGCCAATCCGGAAATGCGCACGTCGGCTTCCGGCGCCACGGCGCGCAGGGCCTGCGCCACCGAGCGCAGGTTGCCCATGCCGTAATCCACCACCACAATTTTATTCATCTTTGATCCCGGAATCTACAATATAGCGAGAGCGGCGCTTACAGGCTGCCCTTGGTCGATGGAATGATGCCGGCCGCGCGCTCGTCGAGCTCGGCAGCCATGCGCAGCGCGCGGCCAAAGGCCTTGAACACGGTTTCGCATTGATGATGAGCATTCGTACCGCGCAAGTTGTCGATATGCAATGTCACGCCCGCATGGTTGACGAAGCCGCGGAAAAATTCCAGGGTCAGGTCGACATCGAAGCCGGCGATCATGGCGCGCGTAAACGGGATGTGGTATTCGATGCCCGGGCGGCCCGAAAAATCGAGCACTACGCGCGACAGCGCCTCGTCCAGCGGCACATACGCATGGCCGTAGCGGCGGATGCCCTTCTTGTCGCCGATAGCCTTGGCCACGGCCATGCCCAGGGTGATGCCCACGTCTTCCACCGTATGGTGGTTGTCGATATGCACGTCGCCCGTCGCTTCGATATCCAGGTCGATCAAGCCGTGGCGGGCGATCTGGTCCAGCATATGGTCGAGGAAGGGCACGCCGGTATTGAGCTTTTGCTGGCCCGTGCCATCGAGGTTGAGGGCGACGCGAACTTGCGTCTCATTGGTGTTGCGCGTGATTTCTGCGGTGCGGTTCATGGGAGGCTCTGGCGATAGGCTAAACGAGGGATGCCTTGAAGGCATCGTAAAAAAGGGAATTCTCTTCCGGGGTGCTGACGCTGATGCGCAGGCAATTGGCCAGCGCAGCATGCATTTTACTCATATTTTTAATTAAAACCCTGCGGGCAAGCAGTTTTGCGCAAACATCGTCGGAATCAGCCACACGAATCAGAAGAAAATTTGCCTTCGAGGGAAACACGGTCACGCCCGGCAGTTCCGCCAGCCGCAGCGCCAGCGTATCGCGCGCGCTGTTGAGCAGATCTGCCTGGGCATTCAACACGTCGAGGTGGTCGAGCGCGAATTCGGCCGCCGCCTGCGTCAGCACATTCACGTTATACGGCGGGCGCACTTTTTCAAATTGCGCCAGCAGGGCCGGCGCGGCCGACATGTAGCCGAGGCGGATGCCGGCCAGGCCCAGTTTCGACACGGTGCGCATCACCACCAGGTTCTCGAACTCGGGCAAACGGCCCATGAAGCTGTGCTGCGCGAACGGCTCGTACGCTTCGTCGACGACGGCGATGCCCGTGTCGCCCAGGGCGGCCAGGATGCGTTCGATGTCGGCGCTGGCAAACAGGTTGCCCGTCGGGTTGTTCGGATAGGCGAGGAATACCAGCGCCGGGCGGTGCTGTTCGATCGCCGCCAGCATGGCCGGCATATCCAGGCTGAAGTCGGCCTGCAGGGGCACGCCGACGAAATCCATACCGGCGAACTGCGCCGAGCGCGCATACATGACGAAGGCCGGCACGGGCGCCAGCAGCACGGCGCGCTTGCCCGGCTCCTGGTGGGCGCAAGCCATGGCCAGGATGGAAATGAGCTCATCGGAGCCATTGCCCAGCATGACGTCGAAGCCGGCGGGCACGCCCAGCTTGGCGCAGATGGCCGCCAGCAGGCTGGCGTATGACGGCGGATAGCGGTTCAGCGCCACGCCGGCCAGGCGCGCACCCAGCTCTTCGCGCAGCTGCGCCGGCAGCGGATACGGGTTTTCCATCGCATCGAGTTTGATGTAACCGCTGGCATCGGCTACCTGGTAGCTTTTGACGGCCCGCACATCGGACCGCACGGTGTTGCTGATTAACTGATCGAGGAAAGACATGCTGCAAACACTCCTGATGGAATTAAATGGAGACTAAATGACGACGTCTTCCGGCACGGCGGCGCTGCGCGCCTTGCGGGCCGGCGCTTTTTTCGCGGCGGACGGTTTTTTCACGGCAGCCGGTTTTTTACTGGCCGCCTTGGCGGCCTTGGGCACGGCGGCGGCGGCGCGGCGCTTGGCCGGCGCCTTCTTCTTTTCCGCCTGCGGCGCGGCCGGTTCGGCCAGCTCCTGCGCCAGCGCCGCCAATCGCTGTTCGATGATGGCGCAGTAATCGGGATTCAGCTCAAAGCCGACGAAATCGCGCCCGCAGCGCTTCGCCGCCAGGGCCGTGGTGCCGCTGCCCATGAACAGGTCGAGCACCACGCCGCCGGGCGGGCACGAGGCCTTGAGCATACGCTCGATGATTTCGAGCGGCTTTTGCGTCGGGTGGTCGGCCCGTTCCGGGTGTTCCTTGTGCAGGCGCGACACGCTCCACAAGTCTTTCGGGTTGTAGCCCACTTCCAGCCATTTGGCGCCGATGAAAATCGAGCGCGAACGGGCTTTCTTGGTGGCCGCGTCGTAGGCGATGCGCACCGCGTCAAGGTCGAAGTAGTAATCCTTGCGCTTGACGAAGAAGCCGATGGTGTCGTGCACCGATGAAAAGCTGCGCACGCTGCCGCCCATGGACGGCACGCGGCGGTCCCAGATGATTTCATTCATCATCGCCATGCGCTGTTTCAGCATGACGAAGATCTCCGGCGAATAGCGCCAGGTGAGGAAGATATACAGGCTGCCGTTGGCTTTCAGCTTGGGCAGCGCCGCATCGATCCACTGTTCCGTCCAGCGCAGGTAGTCGGCCACCGACTGCTGGTCCGAGGCATTGCCGTAATCCTTGCCCAGGTTGTACGGCGGATCCGTCAGGATCAGGTCCACCGAGCCATCGGGAATGCGCGCCAGCCCCGCCAGCGCATCTTCGCAATAGACCCGGTTGACCCAGTCCGGCTGCTCCGCCATATTCGTCATGGCTGCGGCTTCAGACGCAATTCGGCGCTGCGCGCGTGCGCCTGCAAGCCTTCGCCATACGCCAGGGTGGCGGCGACGCGGCCCAGGGTTTGCGCGCCCGCTTCACTGACGTGGATGATGGACGAGCGCTTCTGGAAGTCGTACACGCCCAGCGGCGACGAAAAGCGCGCCGTGCGCGAGGTCGGCAGCACGTGATTGGGGCCGCAGCAATAGTCGCCCAGCGATTCGGACGAAAAGCGGCCCAGGAACATGGCGCCCGCGTGGCGGATCTGCTCGGCCCACTGCTGCGGGTTTTCCGCCGAGATTTCCAGGTGTTCCGCGGCGATGGCATTGGCGATCTCGCACGCTTCTGCCATGCTGCGCACCTTGATCAGCGCGCCGCGGTCGGCCAGCGACGTGCTGATGGTGGCCTGGCGCGGCATCGTCGGCAGCAGCTTGGCGATGCTCTCCTCGACTTGCGCGATGTAGTCCGCGTCGGGGCACAGCAGGATCGCTTGCGCCAGCTCGTCGTGCTCGGCCTGCGAAAACAGGTCCATCGCGACCCAGTCGGGGTCCGTCGTGCCGTCGCAAAGCACGAGGATTTCCGACGGTCCGGCGATCATGTCGATGCCGACGATGCCGAACACGCGGCGCTTGGCGGCAGCCACGTAGGCGTTGCCGGGACCGACGATCTTGTCCACGGCGGCAATCGTCTGCGTGCCGTAGGCCAGCGCGCCGACGGCTTGCGCGCCGCCGATGGTGATCACGCGCGTCACGCCGGCAATCGCGGCGGCCGCCAGCACCATCTGGTTCTTCACGCCATCGGGCGTCGGCACGACCATGATGATTTCGCCCACGCCCGCCACGTGCGCGGGAATGGCGTTCATCAGCACGGATGACGGGTAGGCGGCCTTGCCGCCCGGGACGTAGATGCCGACCCGGTCCAGCGGCGTGATCTTCTGGCCCAGCACCGTGCCATCGGGCTCGGTGTAGGTAAAGCCACGCAATTCCTCGCGCTGGCGTTCGTGGAAGGCGCGGATGCGCTGCGCGGCGATCTGCAGCGCCTCGCGCTGGGCCGACGGCAAGCCGTTCAAGGCTGCCTGCAATTCGGCTTGCGAAATATCAAACGCCGCCATTTCCGCCGCGCCGCCATGCGGGATGCGGTCGAAACGGTTGGTGTATTCCAGTACGGCGGCGTCGCCGCGCGTTTTCACATCGGCCAGGATTTTTGCGACCGACGTTTCAATCGCTGCATCGGTGCCCGCCTCGAACGCCAGCAGCGTATCGAGCGATTGTTGGAAACCATCCTGGCTTGAATCGAGCTTGCGTATCTGTATCGGCATAATCGGCTTTCTGCTACTGAAGGTATCTAGGCTTGCGAAGCGCGTTCAAACGCCTCGATGATCGGCTGCAAGCGCTCGCGCTTGAGCTTGAGCGCAGCCTGGTTGACCACCAGGCGCGACGAAATTTCCATGAT
The DNA here is from genome assembly GCF_030587315.1 of Janthinobacterium sp. SUN211. NCBI lineage: Bacteria > Pseudomonadati > Pseudomonadota > Betaproteobacteria > Burkholderiales > Oxalobacteraceae > Janthinobacterium > Janthinobacterium sp. SUN211. The sequence continues at coordinate 205,751 of NZ_JAPWIC010000008.1, forward strand.
GTGCTCGACCTCGACGAGGTTGTTCGCGCGCAAAGTGCTGCCCGTGCTGACCAGGTCGACGATGGCGTCCGACAGGCCCACCAGAGGCGCCAGCTCCATCGAGCCATACAGCTTGATCAGGTCGACGTGCACGCCCTTGGCGGCGAAATGCTCGCGCGCCGTGTGCACGAACTTGGTGGCCACGCGCAGACGCGCGCCCTGGTGCACGGCCTTTTCGTAGTCAAAACCGGCCTGCACCGCCACCGACATGCGGCAAGAGGCGATATTCAGGTCGATCGGCTGGTACAGACCTTCGCCGCCGTGTTCCAGCAAGACGTCCTTGCCCGCCACGCCGAAATCGGCCGCGCCGTACTGCACGTAGGTCGGCACGTCGCTGGCGCGCACGATGATGACGCGCACGTTCGGATCGTTGGTGGCCAAAATCAGCTTGCGCGAGGTCTCCGGGTTTTCCAGCACCTTGATGCCGGCCGCTTCCAGCAGCGGCATGGTGTCCTCAAAAATGCGGCCTTTCGAGAGCGCCAGTATCAGCTGCGAATTGTCGCCCGTGTTCGATCCGTTCATGCTCGTTCCTTGTTATTTAATGCGTACGATGTTCGCGCCGACGGCCGACAATTTCACTTCCATGCGGTCGTAGCCGCGGTCGAGGTGATAGATACGGTCGATCAGGGTTTCGCCATCGGCGGCCAGGGCCGCGATCACCAGCGACGCCGAGGCGCGCAGGTCGGTCGCCATCACGGGCGCGCCGCGCAGCTGCTTGACGCCAGCGATGATGGCCGTGTTGCCTTCGATGGTGATGTCGGCGCCCAGGCGGTTCATTTCCTGCACGTGCATGAAGCGGTTCTCGAAGATCGTCTCGGTGACGCGGCTGGCGCCATTGGCGATGGTGTTGACGGCCATGAACTGCGCCTGCATGTCGGTCGGGAAGCCCGGATATTCCGTGGTGCGGAAGCTGACGGGGTTCGGACGGGCCGACATCTCGGCACGGATCCAGTCGGCGCCGAAGGTCATCGTCAGGCCCATGGCGCGCAGCTTGTCGAGCGCCGCGTCGAGGATATCGGTGCGCACGTTGCGCAAGGTGATATCGCCGCCGGTGGCCGCCACGGCGCACAGGAAGGTGCCCGTTTCGATACGGTCGGCGATCACCGCGTGCGAAGCGCCGTGCAGGGCATCGACGCCCTGGATCACCAGGCGGCTGGTGCCGATGCCGTCGATCTTCGCGCCCATGGCCACCAGCAGGTGGGCCAGGTCGGTCACTTCCGGTTCGCAGGCGGCGTTTTCCAGGATGGTCTCGCCTTCGGCCAGGGTCGCTGCCATCAGCAGGTTCTCGGTGCCGGTGACGGTGATCATGTCGGTGACGATGCGCGCGCCTTTCAGCTTGGCGCACTTGGCGTAGATGTAGCCCGCTTCGATGCGGATCTCGGCGCCCAGCGCTTCGAGGCCCTTGATATGCTGGTCGACGGGGCGCGAACCGATGGCGCAGCCGCCCGGCAGCGACACCTTGGCTTCGCCGAAGCGCGCCAGCAGGGGGCCCAGCACGAGGATCGAGGCGCGCATGGTTTTCACCAGTTCATACGGCGCTTCCAGCGTGTCGATGGCGCTGCCGTTGAGAACAACGCGGTCGCCGTCCTGCTGCACTTTCAGGCCCGTCTGGCCCAGCAGCTTCAACATGGTGGTCACGTCGTGCAGGTGCGGCACGTTCGTCAGGTCCAGGTCGCCCGCGGTCAGCAGGCCGGCGCACAGGATCGGCAGGGCGGCGTTTTTCGCGCCGGAGATGGCGATGTCGCCGTTCAGGCGGTTGCCGCCGTTGATGAGGAGCTTGTCCATGTGCTTATCCTTGGAATTCTTCAGGTGTCAGGGTTTTCATCGACAGCGCGTGGATTTCTTCGCGCATGCGGTCGCCCAGCGCCGCGTAGACGATCTGGTGGCGCTGGATCAGGCGCTTGCCGGCAAACGCGGGCGAAACGATCACGGCCTGGAAGTGCTGGCCATCGCCCTCCACTTCGAGGTGCGTGCATTCGAGGCCGGCTGACAGATAGCCGTGGATCAGTTCTGGAGTGGTGGTCACGATAAGTCCTTGATATTGAATAATGTAGTGATGTGATGTGCCGCAATCAACGGCGCAATGAGTGTCGTAATCAATGTCGCAAACGATAGCCGCTCTTCAGCAGGCGGATCGACGCCAGCGCCAGGATCACGAGGAAGCCGGCGACGATGGACAAGCTAAGCCACGGGCTGACGTCGGACACGCCGAAGAAGCCGTAGCGGAAACCGTCGATCATGTAAAAGAAGGGGTTCAGATGCGATACCGTCTGCCAGAACGGCGGCAGCGAGTGGATCGAATAGAACACGCCCGACAAGAAGGTGGCCGGCATGATCAGGAAGTTCTGGAAGGCGGCCAGCTGGTCGAATTTCTCGGCCCAGATGCCGGCGATCAAACCCATGGTGCCCAGCATGGCGGCGCCCAAAAAGGCGAAGACGACGATCCACAGCGGCGCGACGAACGACAGGTCGGCGAACCAGCAAGTGATGGCAAACACGCCAAAGCCCACGGCCAGGCCGCGCGCGACGGAAGCGAGTACATACGCCGAGAAGATTTCCCAGTGCGACAAAGGCGTGAGCAGCACGAACACGAGGTTGCCCGTGATCTTGGACTGGATCAGCGAGGACGAGGAATTGGCGAACGCGTTTTGCAGCACGCTCATCATCACCAGGCCGGGAATCAGGAAGGCCGTGTAGCTGACGCCGGGGCTCGGCTCCACGCGGCCGTCGAGCACATGGCCGAACACCAGCAGGTACAGCATCGACGTGAGCACGGGCGCGGCCACGGTTTGCGTCGCCACTTTCCAGAAGCGCAGCGTCTCTTTGTAGACGAGGGTGCGAAATCCTGTCGAAATCATACGGTACCTTTATCCATGATCTGCAAGAAGATATCTTCCAGGTCGGCTTGTTGCAATTGCATTTCATCGATCTCGGCGCCCGCTTCGCGCAGGCGGGCGAGGATTTTTTCGACTTCGCTGTATTCGTTGACGCGCAGGCTGAACTTGTTCGGCGCCTGTTGTTCTTCCGGGTGCAGCACCAGGTGCTGCAGGTCGGCCGGCAGGCTGCCATTCTTGAGGTGGACCTGCAGCTGCGAGCCGGCGATGCGGCGGATCAGGGCCGACATGGTGTCGAGCGCCACCACCTTGCCCGTCTTCAGCATGGCCACGCGCTGGCACATGGCTTGCGCCTCTTCCAGGTAGTGCGTGGTCAGCACGACCGTGTGGCCGCCTTCGCGGTTCAGGCGCGAGATGAACTTCCACAGGGTCTGGCGCAGTTCCACGTCGACGCCGGCCGTCGGCTCATCGAGCACGATGACGGGCGGCTTGTGCACCAGCGCCTGGGCCACGAGCACGCGGCGCTTCATGCCGCCGGACAGGGCGCGCATGTTGGTGTCGGCCTTGCCGGTCAGGTCGAGGTTTTCCATGACCTCGTCGATCCACCTGTCGTTGTTCGGCAAGCCGAAATAGCCGGACTGCAGGCGCAGGGTTTCGCGCACCGTGAAAAACGGGTCGAACACCAGTTCCTGCGGCACCACGCCCAGGTTGCGGCGCGCATTGCGGAAGTCCTTGACCACGTCGTGGCCATGGATCTTGACGGTGCCCGCGTCGGGGCGTATCAGGCCGGCGATGATGGAAATGAGAGTGGTCTTGCCGGCGCCGTTCGGGCCGAGCAGGCCAAAAAACTCGCCTTCCTCGATGGCCAGCGACACGCCGCCCAGCGCCTTGAGCGATTTATAGCTCTTTTCTACATTCGTTATTTGAATTGCGGTCATGTGCTTGTTTCAAGTGTAATGCGTCTGGTGTGATGCGCCAGTTGCCGGTGCAATGCAGGCCGGCTGGCCGGTGCAGGGCGCCCCTTCCGCAGAGGGTGGCGCAACAGTCAATTATAGTTGGAAACTTCGTGGAACACTTGGAGATCAATCCGACGACGCTGCTGGCCTGCCGGCTTGAAAGCTACTGCTGATGCGGGGAGTGGGACAGGATCAATGATGATGCAGGTCGGACGGGCTGCGTTCGGCGTGGCCGCCAGCGCTGGCGCAATCGTCGGTCGTCAACGTGCTCGAAACGAGCGAGCAGACGCCATACAGCTTGGTGAGGTTTTTCAGGTTGTCCGGCAGGTTTTTCAGCTCCAGCACGCCGCCGGCATCCTGCGCGGCGCGCTGCCACGTCAGCATGACGGAGACGGCTGCCGAATCGACGGCCTTGACGTTGCGCAAGTCAAACTTCGTCTGACCCGAGCGGATGGCGTCCAGACCCTGTTCCAATGCCGAAGTGGCATTGTGCACGGTCAGGGAAGTCAGGGACTGCAAGGTGTCGAGAGAGTCGGGCATGGCGTCGGGCTGCGCTGGTCTGGAGCTGGGTCAGGAGCTATATGATAGCCGATTATTTGGCTTTGGCAGCGGGACGGCTGGCCAGGGCCTTGTTTTTTGCCTGCAAGGTCTTGATCAGGCCATCGATGCCGCCCTTGCTGATCTCGCTGGCGAAGCTGCTTTTGTACGTTTCCACCAGCCACGCGCCCAGCACGTTGATGTCATAGATCTTCCAGCCGGTAGGGGTTTTCGCCACGCGGTAGTTCAGGGGCACGGGTTCGCCGCGCGCCACGTTCACCTGCGAGCGCACTTCCACTTCCGTGTCGGCCGGGTCGGCGCGCAGCGGCTTGAATTCCACGGTTTCGTTCTTGATCTGCGACAAGGCGCCCGAATACGTGTAGATCAGCAGGGTACGGAATTCGCTGGACAGCTGTTTTTGCTGGTCTGGCGTGGCGTCGCGCCAGAAGCGGCCGGCGGCCAGGGCCGTCATGCGCTGGAAATCCACGTACGGCAGGATCTTGCTTTCCACCAATTCGGTGACGCGCTTGATATCGCCAGCCTGGATGGCCTTGTCGTTCTTGGCCGTCTCGATCACGTCCTGGCTGATGCGTTTGACCAAGACGTCCGGCGCTTCCACGGCGGGAGCGGCCTGGGCGGCGGTGGCAAAGGCGATGGTGGCCATCGCCAGCAGTTGTTTCATCAATTTCATGGTTCTACCTTTCATGGTGTTGCTATGCACCGGCTGGCGTCGATCGCAGCCGTGGTGTTTCTTTACCGCAGTTTACTCCTGAGGCCTAGCCTGGGAAGCCACGGTATTGCTACCAGATGTTACGAGGTCCGCCGGCGCCACATCGGCCGCGGCCGTCGCAGGCGGCGTTTCCGCTGGGACAGGCTGCGGTTGCGCCTCATAGGCCGGCTCGTAATCGCTGGTGTCGTTTTTTGGCACTTTGCGGTCGCGGCGGTCCGTATCGCCATCGAAAACCTTGCTTTCGCGCGCCTGCAGGAAGCCGTCGCGGATGAATTCATAACGGTCCAGCGCGGCCGCTTCCATCAGGTTGGTCGCGTCGAGCAGCGCGGCGCGCTTGTCGACCACGCGCGTCACCGTGCCGATATTGCGCACCGAGACAGGCTCCTTGTAGCGCCATGGATCGCCCGTGATATCGAGCGGCAGGGCCACCGTGTCGCGCACGGTCGATGGGCCCAGCAGCGGCAGCATCACGTACGGACCAGGCTGAACGCCATACCAGCCCAGGGTCTGGCCAAAGTCTTCGTTATGCTTCGGAATGCCCGCCTGCGACGCGATGTCGATCAGGCCGAAGATGCCGAAGGTCGAGTTCATGCTGACGCGCACGACGTCTTGCAAGCCCGCCTCACCCTTGCCTTGCAGCAAGTTGTTCACGGCGCTCCACACATCGGACAAGTTGCCGAAGAAATTGCCCACACCCGTTTGCACGAACGATGGCGTGACGGTCTTGTAAGCCGTGGCGACCGGTTTCAGGGCCACCTGGTCGACGGTGTCGTTGAACTTGAACATGGCGCGGTTGTAACCCTCGAGCGGGTCGCGCGGATTGGTGCCGGTGGCGCAAGCGCTCACGCTGGCGGCGATGGCCAGGGCCAGGCCGATACGCGCCAGGCTGCCTTGGGATTGTTTGGTCGACTCGCTCATTTGCTGTCCTTTCCTTCCGCTGCCTTGCTGTAGATGAACTGATTGATCAGGTCTTCCAGCACTGTGGCCGATTGAGTACGGGCGATCTTGTCGCCCTCCGCCAGGTTCGCCAGATCGCCGCCTGCTTCCAGGCCGATATATTGCTCACCCAGCAAACCGGCCGTCAAAATCTTGGCCGAGCTGTCTTTCGGAAATTTGTAGCCATCTTCGATGTCGAGTTTCACCAGCGCCTGATACGTCTTGTCGTCAAAGCGGATCTCCGCCACGCGCCCCACCACCACGCCAGCGCCCTTGACGGGCGCCTGCGGCTTGAGGCCGCCAATATTGTCGAACTTGGCACTAATGGTATACGTCTTGCTGAAAGACAGCGAGCTCATATTGCCGGCCTTGAGCGCCAGAAACATCAATGCCGCCACACCCAGCAAGACGAACAAGCCGACCCAGACATCCAAAGATTTACGTTGCATAAACAATCCTAAATAATTTTTACTTGCTGCCGCCTGCGCAATATCTTGCCCAGGCCCGCTGTTTTGTCGCTGATTGGCAATTACTTGCTAAACATCAACGCCGTCATCATGAAATCGAGCCACCACACCATCAACGATGAAATGACCACCGTGCGCGTGGTCGCGCCGGACACGTCTTCCGGCGTCGGCTGTGCCTGGTAACCCTGGAACAGCGCGATGAAGGTCACCGCAATACCGAACACCAGGCTCTTGATGGTGCCATTGCCCACTTCTTTCCAGACATCCACGCCGCCCTGCATCTGCGACCAGAACGAGCCTTCATCGACGCCGATCAGCACCACGCCAACCAGGTAGCTGCCGATGATGCCGACGGCCGTGAAGATGGCGCCCAGGATAGGCATGGCGATCACGCCGGCCCAGAAACGGGGCGCCAGCACGCGCTGGATCGGGTTGACGGCCATCATTTCCATGGCCGACAATTGCTCGCCCGCCTTCATCAGGCCGATTTCCGCCGTCAGCGAGGTGCCGGCGCGGCCGGCAAACAGCAGCGCCGTGACGACCGGGCCCAGTTCGCGCGTCAGCGACAGCGCCACCAGCAAGCCCAGCGACTGCTCGGCGCCATACGTGGTCAGGGTGTAATAGCCTTGCAAACCCAGCACCATGCCGACAAACAGGCCGGAGACGGCGGTAATCACCAGCGAGCGGTTACCGATAAAAAACAGTTGCTCAATCACCAGGCGCGGACGGCGCCACAGGCCGCCCGACGAGGCGATGATGATGAAAAACGAACGCACGGCAAAGCCGAGGTCTTGTACCGAATTGCGCAACCATGCTCCGATCGCCGCCAGGAAACGCGCGATCATCGGCCGCCCCCCGCCTGCAAGCCCAGGTCGTCGGCCAGCGACTTGCCCGGGTAATGGAACGGTACGGGGCCATCGGCCTCGGCATTGACGAACTGCTTGACGTACGGATGCGTCGACACGGCCATCTCGGCCGGCGTGCCGTGCGCCACAATCTTGCCCGATGACAGAAAGTAGACATAATCAGCGATGGCGAAACACTCCTTCACATCGTGCGATACCAGGATAGACGTGGAGCCCAGCGCATCGTTCAGATTGCGGATCAAATTCGCCGTCACGCCCATGGAAATCGGGTCCAGGCCGGCGAACGGCTCGTCATACATGATCAGTTCGGGGTCGAGCGCGATGGCGCGCGCCAGCGCGACGCGGCGGCCCATGCCGCCCGAGATCTCGGCCGGCTTCAATTGCGCCGCATTGCGCAAGCCGACGGCGTGCAGCTTCATCAGCACCAGGGTGCGGATCAGCTCTTCATTCAAGTCCGTGTGTTCGCGCAGGGGGAACGCCACGTTCTCGAACGCCGTCAAGTCTGTAAACAACGCGCCGTGCTGGAACAGCATGCCCATCTTGCGGCGCAGTTGATATAGCTCATCGGTTCCCAGCGTATGCACGATCTGGCCGTCGACATTCACGGAGCCGGAACTGGGGCGCAGCTGCCCGCCGATCAGGCGCAGTACGGTCGTCTTGCCACTGCCGGAGCCACCCATGACGGCCACAACTTTTCCACGTGGGAAATCCATTTGAAGGCCCGATAAAATCGAACGTTCTCCATAGGCAAAGTGTAAATCACGGATCTCAACAAGATTTGGCACGACGAAGCTCACTATTTTAATGGCGTATTGTAGTGCAGAAACGCCAACCTCTGCTGAGACACCCCTCGGGACAGCCCCGTAAAGGGGAAGAATACAACACTAATGAATCGAAAGTCAGATATTGTAGTGGAAATTTGGCCCGCACATCGCGTCCCTGTCCGGCGATGTTCACAGCTATTGACTTGACAAGTAAAAATAACAAGGGCCACGCCGCATTCCGCGCCGTGGCCCTGGCAAAAAACGAACAATTGCTCGTTAATTAGCGCGGCAGCAGGGAAGCCCCCATCAGGAACTCATCGACGGCGCGCGCACACTGGCGCCCTTCGCGGATGGCCCACACCACCAGCGACTGGCCGCGGCGCATGTCGCCAGCCGCAAACACCTTGGCCACCGAGGTCTGGTAGCAGCCGGCGCCGTCTGTTGTCGCCTTGACATTGCCGCGCGCATCCGTGTCGACGCCGAACGCTTCCAGCACCTGTTGTACAGGGGAAACAAAACCCATGGCCAGGAAGACCAGGTCCGCCTTCATCTCGAATTCCGAGTTCGGCACTTCGCTCATCTTGCCGTCTTTCCATTCGACACGGCAGGCGATCAGCTTTTCCACCTTGCCGCCCTTGCCTTCGAAACGCTTGGTGGCCACGGCCCAGTCGCGCTCGCAGCCTTCCTCGTGCGAAGACGAGGTGCGCAGCTTGGTCGGCCAGTACGGCCAGACCAGCGGCTTGTTTTCCTGTTCCGGCGGCTGCGGCATCAGTTCGAACTGGGCCACCGAGGCAGCGCCATGGCGGTTCGACGTGCCGACGCAGTCGGAACCCGTGTCGCCGCCGCCGATCACCACCACGTGCTTGCCCGTGGCCTTGATCTGGTCCTTGAGCTTGTCGCCCGCGTTGACCTTGTTTTGCAGCGGCAGGAAATCCATGGCGAAATGCACGCCCTTCAGCTCGCGGCCCGGCACGGGCAAGTCGCGCGGCTGCTCGGCGCCGCCGGCCATGATGACGGCGTCAAATTCTTTTTCCAGGTCTTCCGGGAAAATGGTTTCCTTGGCCCAGTTGTTGACGTGGGCAGGGAAATCCTTGCCCACCAGCACGCTGGTGCGGAAGACCACGCCTTCGGCTTCCATCTGTTTCACGCGCAAGTCGATGTGCGACTTTTCCATCTTGAAGTCGGGGATGCCATAACGCAACAAACCACCGACCCGGTCGCTCTTCTCGAACACGGTGACGGCGTGGCCGGCGCGCGCCAGCTGCTGCGCCGCCGCCAAGCCCGCAGGGCCGGAACCGACGATGGCCACTTTCTTGCCGGTACTGAAGCCTGCCGGCTGCGGCGTGACCCAGCCGTGCTCCCAGCCCATGTCGATGATTTTATGTTCGATCGACTTGATGCCGACCGGATCTTCGTGGATGCCCAGGGTACAGGCCGATTCGCACGGCGCCGGGCAGATGCGGCCCGTAAATTCCGGGAAGTTGTTGGTCGAATGCAAGATGTCGAGCGCTTCGCGGTAAGCGCCGCGGTACACCAGGTCATTCCAGTCGGGAATGATGTTGTTCACGGGACAACCCGTGGTGCAGAAGGGAATGCCGCAATCCATGCAGCGCGCGCCTTGCACGGTCGCTTGCGCGTCCGACAGGTGCAGCACGAATTCCTTGTAGTTCTTCAGACGCGCGGCAGGCTCCAGATAGTGTTCGTCCTGGCGCTTGAATTCCATGAAGCCGGTAATTTTACCCACGATGTTTCCTTTGTATTTGCTGGCTGGGAGCGGCCGGGCCGCTCCCTGTCATTGCTCTATGCGATTGATCTTGGCTGGCTCAGGCGGCGACGGCTTGTACTTCCATGGCGGCATCGGCAGCCATTTCAATCAGCGCGCGCTTGTATTCGTTCGGGAAGACTTTCACGAACTTGCCGCGCGCCGCGGCCCAGTCGTCCAGCAAGACGCGGGCGCGGGTGCTGCCCGTGTGCTTGAAGTGACGCTCGATCAGGCGCTTGAGGATGACTTCATCCGCTTCCGGCACGCCGTCGCGGTGCTGCGTATGCCAGGCGTCGCGGTCCAGATGCTGCTCCGCCGCGGAGACGACCTTGTCCAGGCTGACCATGGCCGTGTTGCACTTGCTGGCAAAGTCGCCCGCCGGGTCATACACATAGGCGATGCCGCCCGACATGCCGGCCGCGAAGTTGCGTCCCGTGTTGCCCAGGACCACCACCGTGCCGCCCGTCATGTATTCGCAGCCATGGTCGCCCAGGCCCTCGACCACCGTGGTGGCGCCCGAGTTGCGCACGGCAAAGCGTTCGCCCGCCACGCCATTGAAGAAGGCTTCGCCGGCGATGGCGCCGTACAGCACCGTATTGCCGATGATGATGTTGTCCACGGCCCAGCCGCGGAATTCCGTATTCGGCCGCACGATGATGCGTCCGCCCGACAAGCCCTTGCCGACGTAATCGTTGCCCTCGCCCACCAGGTCGATGGTGATGCCGTGCGCCAGGAAGGCGCAGGCCGACTGGCCCGCCGTGCCTTGCAGCTGGATGTGGATGGTGTCGTCCGGCAAGCCGGCATGGCCGTATTTCTTCGCCACTTCGCCGGACAGCATGGTGCCCACCGTGCGGTTCAGGTTGCGCACGGGCGAGATGAAGGAGACGCGCTCGCCCTTTTCCAGCGCCGCGCGCGCTTGCGCGATCAGCTTGTGATCGAGCGCCTTTTCCAGCGCATGGTCCTGGAACTCCACGTGGCGACAGGCCTGGCCATCCGGGGTTTCCGGCTTGTAGAAGATGGCCGAGAAGTCCAGCCCCTGCGCCTTCCAGTGCGAAATCGCCTTGGATTTATCGAGCAAGTCCACGCGGCCGATCAGTTCGTCATACGTGCGGATGCCCAGCTGCGCCATCAATTGACGGGCTTCCTCGGCAACGAAGAAGAAGTAATTGACGACATACTCGGGCTTGCCCGAGAACTTGGCGCGCAGCACCGGATCTTGCGTGGCCACGCCCACCGGGCACGTGTTCAAGTGGCATTTGCGCATCATGATGCAGCCTTCGACCACCAGCGGCGCCGTGGCGAAACCGATCTCGTCGGCCCCCAGCAGGGCGGCGATGACCACGTCGCGGCCCGTCTTCATCTGGCCATCGGCCTGCACGCGGATGCGGCTGCGCAAGCCGTTCAAGACCAGCGTTTGTTGCGTTTCTGCCAGACCCAGCTCCCACGGCGTGCCCGCATGCTTCACGGACGACAATGGGGAGGCTCCCGTGCCGCCGTCGTGGCCGGCGACGACCACGTGGTCGGCTTTCGCCTTCGTGACGCCGGCAGCCACCGTGCCGATACCCACTTCCGACACCAGTTTCACGGAAATCGAAGCGCGCGGATTGGCGTTCTTCAAGTCATGGATCAGCTGCGCCAGATCTTCGATCGAATAGATGTCGTGGTGCGGCGGCGGCGAAATCAAGCCCACGCCCGGCACGGAAAAGCGCAGGCTGGCGATGTATTCGGACACCTTATGGCCCGGCAACTGACCGCCTTCGCCCGGTTTCGCTCCCTGCGCCATCTTGATCTGGATCTGGTCGGCCGAATTCAGGTAGGCGGCCGTGACGCCGAAACGTCCCGACGCCACCTGCTTGATGCGCGAGCGCATGGAATCACCTTCCTGCAGCGGAATATCGACGACGATCTGCTCGGCGCCCACGACGGACGCCATGGTGTCGCCCTGGCGGATCGGAATGCCCTTCAATTCCTGGGTGTAGCGGTTCGGATCTTCGCCGCCTTCGCCCGTGTTCGACTTGCCGCCGATGCGGTTCATGGCCACGGCCAGGGTCGCATGCGCTTCCGTGCTGATGGAGCCGAGCGACATGGCGCCCGTGGCGAAGCGCTTGACGATTTCCTTGGCCGGCTCCACTTCGTCGAGCGGGATGGCCTTGGTCGGGTCGAGCTTGAATTCGAACAAGCCGCGCAGGGTCAGGTGGCGACGGCTCTGGTCGTTGATGATTTGCGCATACTCTTTATAGCTGGAGAAATTGTTGCTGCGCGTGGAGTGCTGCAATTTCGCAATCGCATCCGGCGTCCACATGTGGTCTTCGCCGCGCACGCGGAATGCGTATTCTCCGCCCGCGTCGAGCTTGTCCACCAGCACGGGATCGTTGCCGAAGGCCAGCGCATGCAGGCGCAGCGCTTCTTCCGCCACTTCAAACACGCCGATGCCTTCCACGTTCGAGGCCGTGCCCTTGAAGTATTTGTCCACCAACGACTTGTTCAAGCCGATGGCTTCGAAGATTTGCGCGCCGCAGTACGACATATACGTGGAAATGCCCATCTTCGACATGACTTTCATCAAGCCTTTGCCCACTGCCTTGGTGTAGTTGTAGATGGCTTTGTCGCCCGACAAGTCGCCCGGCAAGCCGTGCGCCATCTCGACCAGGGTTTCCATGGCCAGATACGGGTGAACGGCTTCCGCGCCGTAGCCGGCGAGCAAGGCGAAGTGGTGGGTTTCGCGGGCCGAGCCCGTTTCCACGACGAGGCCGGTGGACGCGCGCAAGCCCTTGCTCACCAGGTGCTGGTGCACGGTGGAGGTGGCCAGCAGCGCGGGGATCGCCACCTGGTCGGCGCAAATGGCGCGGTCCGAGACGATCAGGATGTTGTGGCCGGATTTCACGGCGTCGACGGCTTCCGCGCACAGCGAGGCCAGGCATGCTTCCACGCCTTCCTTGCCCCAGGCCAGCGGGTAGCAGATGTCCAGCTCGTACGACTTGAACTTGCCGCCCGTGTGGGCGCTGATGTTGCGCAAGCGGGCCATGTCGTCAAAGCCCAGCACGGGCTGCGCCACTTCCAGGCGCATCGGCGGGTTGACGTTGTTGGTATCGAGCAAGTTCGGTTTCGGGCCGATGAACGAGACCAGCGACATCACCATCGCTTCGCGGATCGGGTCGATCGGCGGATTCGTCACTTGCGCGAACAGTTGCTTGAAGTAGTTATACAGCGGCTTGAGCTTGTTCGACATGACGGCCAGCGGCGAGTCATTGCCCATCGAGCCCGTCGCCTCTTCGCCGGCCACGGCCATAGGCGCCATGAGGAATTTCAAGTCTTCCTGCGTGTAGCCGAACGCCTGCTGGCGGTCCAGCAACGATGGCTGCTCTTTTTCGCCCTGGGCGCGGTCCTGTTTCGCCTGCCCTTCGGCCAGCTTGATCTCGTCGAGCTTGATGCGCACCGAGTTGATCCACGCTTTATATGGCTTGGCGTTGGCGTAGGTGTTTTTCAGTTCCTGGTCGTCGATGATGCGGCCCGCTTCCAGGTCAATCAAGAACATCTTGCCAGGCTGCAAGCGCCATTTCTGGATGATCTTCGACTCGGGAATCGGCAGCACGCCCGATTCCGACGCCATCACCACCAGGTCGTCGTCGGTGACGATGTAGCGGGCCGGACGCAAGCCGTTGCGGTCCAGGGTGCCGCCGATGTGGCGGCCGTCCGTGAACGCCATGGCGGCGGGGCCGTCCCACGGTTCCATCATGGCCGCGTGGTATTCATAGAAGGCGCGGCGGTTGTCATCCATCGTCGTGTGGTTTTCCCACGCTTCCGGAATCATCATCATCATCGCCTGGGCGATCGGATAGCCGGCCATCAGCAGCAGTTCCAGCGCATTGTCGAAGCACGCCGTGTCGGACTGGCCTTCATAGATCAGCGGGAACAGCTTTTGCAGGTCGTCACCCAGCACGGCCGACTTCATCACGCCTTCGCGCGCGCGCATCCAGTTGAAGTTGCCTTTCACCGTGTTGATCTCGCCGTTATGGGCGATCAGGCGGTATGGGTGGGCCAGCGGCCATTCGGGGAAGGTATTCGTCGAGAAACGCTGGTGCACCAGGGCCAGGGCCGAGATGCAGCGCGCATCCTGCAAGTCCTTGTAGTACACGCCCACCTGGTCGGCCAGCAGCAGGCCTTTATAGACGATGGTACGGGCCGACATCGACGGCACGAAGAATTCCTTGCCGTGCAGCAGTTTCAAGGCCTGGATGGCGTGGCCCGACGATTTGCGGATCACATACAGTTTGCGCTCGAGCGCGTCGGTCACCATGATGTCCGGGCCGCGGCCGATGAAGATCTGGCGAATCACCGGTTCCTTGGCGCGCACGGTGGGCGACATCGGCATGTCCGTATCGATGGGCACGTTGCGCCAGCCCAGCACGACCTGGCCCTCGATGCGCACGGCCCGCTCGATTTCCTGTTCGCAAGCGATGCGCGACGCGTGTTCCTTCGGCAGGAAGACCATGCCCACGCCATATTCGCCAGGCGGCGGCAATTCCACGCCCTGCTTGGCCATTTCTTCGCGGTAGTACTGGTCGGGAATCTGGATCAGGATGCCGGCGCCATCGCCCATCAGCGCATCGGCGCCCACGGCGCCCCGGTGATCGAGGTTTTTCAGAATCAGCAAACCCTGTTCGACGATCGAATGGGTCTTGTTGCCCTTGATATGGGCGACGAAACCGACGCCGCAGGCATCGTGTTCATTGGCTGGGTCGTACAGGCCTTGCGCTTTCATGGGCTTCTCCGCTGCATATGACTATCGAAAAACTAGAGTAGTGCAACGCAACAAAAAACTCAACTACAAAAATTAGGGTCGGAGTCGAATTAAATTCGATTCCGTCGCCCTAAAAATTTAATGGGGACATAGTCGAAGCAATTTCAATAAAAGCGCGGAAAGGAACCATTTTTTGTTTTAAATGCGAATGCTTTTTAATTAGCGGCCGCGTCGGCCACGATTTTGCGGGGACGGCCCCGCTTGGCAGGCAGCACTTGCCGCTGCATTTTCTGCTCCAGCGCCTGCTTGAAAGCGTCGGAACCCAGCGGCCAGCCCTTCAGCACAGCCTGTTCCACCGCCTTCACCTGGCTGCTGCCCAGACCCTGCTCGAACAGGCGCAGATACGCCGCCTCGCGGTCGAATGGCGTGTTGCCCAGCGCCCAGTACAGCGCATGGTCGGTGATGACGGGATCGGGTCGCACGCCCGCATGGTGGGCATAGCTGGACCAGCTGTAATCGAGCGCCTGTCCCGCCAGGCCCGTCTGCACGGGTACGCATTCCAGGTAGCGGCAGCAGGTCAGGAAGAAATTGTCGGGATCGATGACGGAAGTTTTGTAGCGTCCCTGCCACAAGGCGCCTTCGCGGCCGTATTTTTGATTGAAATACGGCACGTAATAGCGTCCCAGCCACTGCATCAGCTGTCCCAGGCCTGTGACATCGGCCGGCGTCGCCAGCAAATGTAGCTGATCAGGCAACAAAACATAGGCGTGAATGGCCACCTTGAACATTTTCGCCCCCGTTTTCAGCCAGGACAGGAATTGCGCGTAATCGGCCGCATCCTGGAACACGGGCTGGCGGTTGCTGCCGCGCTGGATCACATAATGGGGTAGTGCGGGAATGATGAGGCGAGGCAAACGGGCCATGGCAGAATCGGTCAAAAGAAGGCTAAGGCCTTGATTTTACACACTTGCGAGCGCAAGGCACGACTCTGACCCTGTTTTATTTGAAATCGTAAAAAAAACGGTTGACTCTGTCCCTTTTATTGCGCCGGCCACTTGCGGGCGGCGCAACAAGGTCATCAGGACAGGTTGAAACTGGCTGACAGGCTGTAGCCTTCGCCATACGCGCTGCGCAGCGGCAAGTCCTGGCCCAGGCCCGTCTTGGCTTTCTTGCGCAAACGATACACGAGCATGTCGACCCGGCGGCCCGCATCGGGATCTTCGCCGCCCATGCCGGCCACGATGACGTCGCGCGGCACGGGGCGGGTATTGATGGTGAGCAAGTGCAGGAAGTTGAATTCCTTTTCCGTCAAGGCGATGACGGCGCCCATCAACTCAAGTTGGCGAGCGCTTACTTTCAACGTCCACTTGCCCGGCTCGGGCACGGGATCTTGCGGCCCCACGCGGCGGTCGAGCGCTTCGATGTGCGCCGCCAGTTCGGGGAATTTGATCGGCTTGGTCAGATAGTGGTCGGCGCCCAGGCGCAAGCCCAGGATGCGGCTGTCGAAGGCGACGCGCCCCGTCAGCACCAGCACGCCGATTTGCGGATACAGCTGACGCATGCGGGGGATGACGTTGAAGCCGTCTTCATCGGGTAAACCCAGGTCCAGTACGACCACGCCGACATTGCCATGGCTCAACGCCGTCCACATACCGCCAGCGGAGCTGGTGATATGGACTTCGTGTTCGAGCTCAACGAGGAACTCCGCCATGTCTTCGGCGTAGTCGAGATTGTCTTCGACGATCAGTATTTTCGTCATTGCTACGCCATTCTTCCGTTAGTGAGCACACCGAGGGCAAACCATGCCATGCACTTCTACACCATGATGGACGGCACAATAGGTTTACGTCAAGGAATTATCACGGTTGCCTTCAGCGGAAGCAAGGCTTTTCCTTGTCTAGACAGGAAGCGGCAGCCAAATGCGGAAAAGTGCCCCGCCTTCGGGCAGATTATGCCCCTGCAAACTCCCGCCATGCACGTCCACCACGGCGCGCGCCATGTACAGGCCCAGGCCCGCGCCCGGATGCGTGGCATTAGTTCCACGGAAACCTTTTGCGAACAGCTGCGCCAGTTCTTCTTCCCGCAAGCCGGGCCCCGCATCGCGCACGCACAGCGCCACGCCGCCCTCGGGCACCAGCCTGGCCGACAAGGTGATGGCGCTGCCCGGCGGGCTGAACTTGACGGCGTTGTCCAACAAGATTTTCAGGCACAGGGCCATGCCGGGCACGTCGCAGCGCAGCCTGGCCGGCAAGTCTTCGTCGAGTTCCAGCTGCACGCGGTGGCTGACAGGCACGGTGGCGGCCGCCTGCTGCAGCAAGGCCAGCGGCGCGATGCCGTCGGCGGCCCGCTCGCGGCCGATGGCCGCCATGCGTTCGGGCGACAAATAGTCGTCGATCATGCCCAACAAACGGTCGACGGCCGTCTGGATTTTCACGTAGCGCTTGCGCGTGGCCTCGTCCGCCTCGGTGGACGTCGAAACGAGACGCTGGATGGCGCCGTCGATGGTGGCCAGCGGCGTGCGAAATTCGTGCGACAGCATCGAGGCGAAGCGCTTCTGCTCCTTTTCCCGCTCGGCTTCCTGCGCCTGGGCGGCGCTGACGTCGCGCAAGGTCCCCGCCAGGGTCACGCCCCGCCCTGCCGCCGCGGGCACGATGGTAGAGTGGATTTCCAGGGCCAGCGGGTGGCCGTCGGCGTGCGGCAATTCCACTTCGCGCAACAGGGTCAAACGGCTGGCGTCACCGTCGCGCCAGCGCTGCAGCCGGGCCGGCACGTCCGCCGCCAGCTGCGCCGCGTGCGCGCGCAAGGCGGGCAAGTCGTGGCCCGTCAGGCGCTGCGCGGCGGGGCTGATATAGATCAATTCGAGGGTGGCGGCGTCGAGCAGGAAGGCCGCGTCGCGACCGTGTTCGGCCAGCAGGCGGAACTGCGCTTCGCCCGCCCGCGCGCGCAGCAAGGCGCGGCGCAACTGGACGAAGCGCAGCGCCATGAGGATGGCGCCGGCCAGCAGCAATACAAGAAAGGGCAGGAAGGGCAGCATGCGTTATACCTGGCAAGAAAGAATCGCCAAGTATAAGCGTGCGGCAACGTTAATCTTCCAGCGGGGCGAAAATCTGCTGCAAGTCTTCCTGTGTGAGGGCCATCTTTTGCGATTCGCCTTCGGCCAGGATCGATTGCGCCAGCTCCGACTTCTTTTGCTGCAGCAGCTGGATTTTTTCTTCCAGCGTACCCTTGGCGATCAATTTGTAGACGAACACGGGCTTGTCCTGGCCGATGCGCCAGGCGCGGTCCGTGGCCTGGTTTTCCGCCGCCGGATTCCACCACGGGTCGTAGTGGATGACCGTGTCGGCCGCCGTCAGGTTCAGGCCCACGCCGCCCGCCTTCAGGCTGATCAGGAAGATCGGTACGGCGCCCTGCTGGAAGGCCGCCACTTGCGCGCCCCGGTCCTTCGTTTCGCCCGTCAGCAAGGCGTAGGGGATGTCGCGCGACTCCAGTTCTTCCTCGATCAATTCCAGCATGCTGGTAAATTGCGAGAAGACGAGAATCTTGCGCCCTTCGTCGAGCAAGTCTTCCACCATCTGCATCAGGTCGAGCAGCTTGGCCGAACCGGCCGATTGCTTCTTCGCCGGCAAGGATTTCACGAGGCGGGGGTCGCAGCACACTTGCCGCAGTTTCAGCAGCGCTTCGAGGATGACGATCTGGCTGCGCGCCACGCCCTTCTTGTCGATTTCTTCGCGTACTTTTTGATCCATCGCAAGACGCACGGTTTCATACAGGTCCCGCTGCGGCCCCGTCAATTCCACCTTGCGCACCATTTCCGTTTTCGGCGGCAATTCCTTGGCCACATTGTCCTTCGTGCGGCGCAGCAGGAAAGGCTTGATGCGGCGATTCAAGAGCATGCGGCGCAGCGGGTCATCCTGGCGCTCGATCGGATGGCGGAACTGCGTGTTGAACGTCTTCTCGTCGCCCAGCAAACCCGGCAGCAGGAAGTGGAATTGCGACCACAGCTCGCCCAGGTGATTTTCCAGCGGCGTGCCGGACAGGCACAGGCGGTGACGCGCGCGCAGCAGGCCTGCGCTTTGCGCCGCCTTGCTGCGCGTATTCTTGATGTAGTGCGATTCGTCGAGGATGACGAGGTGGAAATCGTGCTCGCGCAAGGTTTCCTCATCGCGCGGCAACAGGGCGTAGGTGGTCAGCACCAGGTCGCATTGGTCGATCTGGTCAAATTGCTGGGCGCGGTCCTTGCCTTGCAGCAGCAACACCTTCAGGCCGGGCGCGAACTTGGCCGCCTCGTCCTGCCAGTTGCCCATCAAACTCGTCGGTGCAATCACCAGCGCCGGATGCGTCAAACGGCCCGCCTCCTTTTCCACCAGGATATGCGCCAGGGTTTGCACGGTTTTACCTAAGCCCATGTCATCGGCCAGGATGCCCGCCAGGTCATGATCGCGCAGGAATTGCATCCACGCCAGACCATCGGCCTGGTAATCGCGCAGGGTCGCCTGCAGGCCGGCTGGGGCCGCCACTTTTTGCACGGCGCCGAACTGGCTCAGCTTGCGGCCCATGGCGCGCAGCTGCTCGCCGCCCGTCCACTGCATGTCCAGGCCGCGCGCCAGCTCTTCCAGACGCGCCGCGTCCAGGGTCGACATGCGCACCGCATGTTTGATCTTGTCGCTGAAATACAGTTCCCCCAGCGTGTTCAGGATGGGACGCACCCTGCCCCACGGCAGGGCCACACGCGTGCCGTCCGACAAGGTCGCCAGCATCTGGTCATCGTCGGCATGCGCCTCGATGACTTTCGGGTTGAAATCGTTGGGTGCATTGCGGATCAGCTGTACCAGCACGGGCAGCAGCGGCACGCGCTCGTGGTTGACGACGATGCCCAGTTCCAGCTCGAACCAGGCGTTGCCGCTGTCCGGGTCCTGGTCGTCGATTTCCGCGTACCAGTCGCCCACGTCGCTCACGTCGTAGCGGTACTTGGCCGTCTTTTCCACGATCCAGCCCTGCGCCAGCAAGGCGTCGATGCCGGACTCGGCAAAACGCAGCCATTCCGCCTGGGAAGGCAGTTGCAAGGCGCCCTTCAAGCCGCTCAAGGGGGCCGAGCCCGGCTTCTTGAATTGCAGCTCGGCCAACGTCGCCAGCGCGCGCGCTTCATCGACCGTGTTTCTCTGGATAATTTCCGTCACGTCGCCCACTTGCCGCACCACGCGCTGCGACGGGTCGAACGAGACTCTTTCGCCATCGTAGTCATAGGACAGCACGGCGAAGTCGCTCCAGCGCTGCGCGCCGCCATCGGCCAGCATGGCGCTATCGAGCAGCAAGACCGGTTGCGCCGGCACATCCTTGCGCAAGCGCTGCGGCAACGGTTGCGGCAGCGGCATCAAATGCTGCAAGCCCTGCGCCAGCAGCAGTTGCGACACGCGCACCTTGTCGTTCGCGTTCAGGGGCGGCGCCTGCGCCACCAGCGCCTGCAAGTCGGCCAGGGAAATGTCGGAGCCGCCCTGGTTCAGTTCCAGCACGCCGCACGACAGGTTGTCGATGTACCACGGCGGATCCGTGGGCAGCATGTAGTCGATCTGGTCGGCGCCATGGTGCTTCGCGCCTTCCGGCGGGTCCACTTGCCAGCCCAGGCGCATGGTCTTGCCTTCGTCGCGCCAGAACAGGCGCGCGGGACGCACGGGACCTTCCTTCAACGGGTACACGAGGCCATTGCCGACGTCGGCCCAGGAATTGGCCCACAACAATTTATCCTGCTCGGCCAGCATTTTCAGCAGGGCCGCGCCCACCTTGCCCTTCGGCTCCGTGGCGCTGCCCGTCTGCGAATTCTGCCCGCTGCGCATGGCCACGAAGAAACGCACGAGGTCTTCGTCGGCTGGCGTCAAAAACGTGGGGGGCGCCGACAGCAGGGAAAAGATTTCGCTGATGGGGGACGCCGCCGCCACGTCGCCATTCGGCCGCAGCCGCGCCTTGTACAGGCACAGGGCCACGTGGCGGCCACCGCTGGTGGGCGCCAGCACGTAGATCAATCGATGCTGGTTGAGTTTGGGGTCCGGTTCGGCAATGCTCAGCACGGCTTTCGGATGGGCGGCTGCCTCCACCCGCTGCAGCCAGGTGGCGACGGCATACGGCAAAGGCGCTCCCGGCGCGCTGGCCGGGGCAACTGGGGTTTCACTGGTTTCGTCGCGGGTAAAATCCATGGGGCGCATTTTTGTGTAAAGGTCGTATCCAAATCGGCAACAGGCAATATTATCCGCCATACAGCCGTTGCTGGCTTGATTCACACACGCTCTTTGAGCAGTTTTAATGCGCGATGCCTAAAAAATAAGTATTTAATACGACACTTGGGACCCGCAGATGGCAAAAAAGGCCCGTCACGGGCCTTTTTTGCCGCCGTTGGCCCGCTTATCAGGCCGGCACAGTTTCTTCTTCTGCCACGTTGACGGCTTCGACGAGCGGAGCGGTGCTCGTATCGGCCGGCGTAAAGTTGCGCAAAAACAAGAAGAACTGACCCATCATCTGCGTCCACAGTTGCAGATTGATATTCAGGTACTCGCGGCTGACGCCGCCGGCGACCAGCACATCCATTTCCAGCACGACGAAATCGCCATGCTGGGCCACGCGGGCAAAACGCTTGCTGCGGTGCCATTCGGCCAGCAAGCCGGCCGGCAAGTCGCCGCCTTGCACGCGCAGCGGGCAGCTCAGGGTCAGATCCGCATACTGGCCAGGCGATGCTTCATTGCCCCACAGCACCTGAAAGCCGATGCCATGGCTGGCGCTGTGCAGGCGCACGACACCGTCGTGTTCGATGCTGGTGACGGCGCAGCCGGCCGCCTTGATGGCCTCGGCCGTTTGTTCCGCATTCAGGGTGGTCAGCAAGCTATTCGTGTTTTCCATCGTCATTCCATTCATTTCGAAAAGTAAAATTATTGGGGGGCCGGCGCGGGGGCGGCCGGCGTTGCTGCCGCTTCGGTTTGACGCGCATCAAAGCGCCCCTGGTACAGCTGGTCACCGTACTGCTGGGCGATTTGCTCCAGCTTGACCCGGCTTTGCGCGGCGAACGGCTGGCGCGCCTTCATGACGTCCAGCACATCGAGTCCTTCATACGCTTGCAGGATTTCCTGTCCGGCCGCATACAGCTGGGCATTCTTGCTTTCGCAGCGCGCCAGGGCGCCCCGCTGCGACGCCACTTCGCCGTCGAGGCGCACACGCTCCGCTTCCAGCTGCTTGCCCGTGGCGGCCAGCTGTTCGCTGGCCTGGCGGTACTGCGCCAGGCTGGCGCTTGCCTCTTGCGCGGCGGCGGCGCTACGCTGTTGCTGCTCGCCCAGTTTTTCCCGTTGCGCGCGCTCCTGCGCCAGTTGCGACTGGCTGTGCGCCAGTTCCTTTTTCAAGCCATCGCTGGCAGGCGCGGCGACGGGCGCCGCCTTGGCGGCAGGTGCGCCCTTGGCTTTCAGCAATTCCAGCTCGCCGCGCGTCTGCTGCAATTGCGCCGTGACATTGCGCAACTCGGCGCGCAGGCGTTCTTCCATGCTCTGGCCCTTCTGTCCCTGCGCCTGGGCCGTGCCGGCGGCCAGCAAGCTCAGCAACAGTAGCGGCACGCGCATTTTGTTGGATATCAACATCATGACTCCTTAAAAACGCGCGTTCAATTCGATTTGCAGGGTGTCGATCGACAGCGCCGAACCGAACACTTCGCGACTCGACGTCCAGCGGCCGTTCAGCCAGGTATTCTTGTCGAGCGCATATGCGCCGCCCAGGTAATAACCGCGCGCATTCGTGCCGCCCAGGTGGAAGGTGGAATCGTTGTAGGCGTCAGGCAAGGCATCCGGTTCGATGCGCTTGTAGCCCAGTAAAACGTTCCAGTCGCCGCGCGCCGCCGGGTTCGCCTTGCCCAGGGTTGCCTGCAGCATGTAGGCATTGCCGCCGCTCCGGAAATCGGCTTGCGACACGCCGCCCGTGCCGCCGAAATTGTTCATGATGCCGCCCTTGGCGCGCGCCCACATTTCGTTCTTGTCGTAAGCCATGTTGCGCACATAATCGCCTTCGATGCGCAAGTCCGTGCCGCCGGCCACCTTGCTATCCCAGCGCGCATTCAGGTTGGCCAGGCGGAATTTCGACGCCAGGCCCACGAATTGCGGCTGCGGCGTGTTCGCCGGGTCCAGCGGATTCAGGGCGATATTGCGCAACAGCATCAAACTGTTGCCCTTTTGCATGCTCGACGGACGCGACCAGTCCGTGTTGCAGCCATCGGCGCCCGCATACAGCGCACACGGCTGCGAATACTCGCCGCTGATGTTGCGGAAGTTGTAGTAGGCCAGCGCGCCGCGCAATTGATGGTCGCTATTGATCTTCCACGACGCGCCCACTTGCGCACCCAGCAGCCATTTGTTTTCGCTGGACATTTTTGCCTGGCTGCGGCTAGGCGCATTGTCGGACGAATACTCGAGCGGAATCAGGCCCAGGGTACCGAACACGGTGACGTCCTTGCTGTCGCCCACCGGTTGCTGCACCTTGGCGGCGATGCCGTCGAAATTGAGTTCGCTGGAAAACAATTCATCACTGGAAACAAACGGATTGTCGAAGCGACCCGCCGTCAGTTTCAGCCAGGAAGCGGGCTGGTAGGACAGCCAGGCCTGGTCCAGCCAGATGTTTTTCTTGCCCAGGCCGCCGCCCAGGGTTTGCGTGGTGGATACGGGGCTGTCGTCATTGCCGCTGGCCAGGCGGATGCCTGCCTGCGTGCTGTCGGAAATGTCGGCCAGGATGCCCAGGCGGGCGCGCGCGCGCAGCAAGTGCTTGCGGTCTTCGCGCGTGTTCAGCAGGGCCGGCAGGGCCAGGTTGGTGTTCGAATTGACGTCGTAGCCGCTGCCGCTGTTGAGCGAGCGCCAGTCGATCTCGATATTGCTGTTGGCCATGTCGTAATAGCGCGATTCGTAGCGCGCGCGCACGTCGCCTTCCACGCGGATGCGCTTGGTCCAGGCCGGCGTTTCATTCGGCGCCGCCCAGCCGCCCGCCTTCGCCTCGGCCAACACTTGTCCCTTGATTTCGTCGCGGATCTGCTCGCGCACGGTTTGCGAAATATACGGCACGCGCACGTCGCCCGGCTGCACCTGCGCCAGGGCCGCCGGCGCGGCGGCAGGACGGGCTTGCGCGGCGGCCAGCGCTTCGCTTTGCGCCTGCGCCAGCAGCGCTTCGCCGGCATCCTTGTTGAGGGCGCCGCTCTGGATCAGGCCGCGGATCAGTTTGACCATGGTGCTGTCGGCCGGTGCTTGCGCTTGCACGGCGCCTGCCGCCACGCTCAGGGCCAGGGCAGCGAGCGCCAGCGGAAGGCGGCGCAGGCGCTGTGGGGAAGAAAATAAGGAATTCATTGTTTCTCTCGAAAAAAATTAATATGAATTGGGGGCGCTATGGCCGGCGGCCTTTAATGGAAACGCGGGCCGGGAAACGCAGGGACGCCGGCGGCCGCTCGTCGGCGCGGAAGTCGCGCACCATGGCCAGCACTTGCTCGTCCGTCTGCGCATTGCCCGTGCCTTGCACCAGCTGCACTTTCGTCGTCTTGCCTTCCGTATCGAGCCACAGGTCGACGCGGATGTCGGCAAACGCCAGCTGGCGCGTGCGCGGATCGCGGGCAAAGGCCAGCTGCAGCGCGTTGGCGACATAGCGGCCATACGATCCCGCGCCGAGTCCGCCGCCACCGCCGCCGCCCGTCATGCCGCCGCCGCGTCCGGCCTGGATGCCGAAGGCGTCGCTGCCGGCCTGCGCCGCGCCATCGATGGTGACGGGGTCGCCCTTGTCCGGCGACGGGCTTTCCGGCGCGTCATCCATGGGCTTGTCGGCCGGCGTCGGTTCCGGCTCCGACACTTCCGGCACCACCTTGTCGGGCGTCGGTTCCGGCAGTTTTTCCGGTTCCGGCGGCGGTGGCGGCGGAGGGGGCAGCATCAGCATCGGCGGGGCCGCCACTTCGCGCTTGGTCGCGGCCGTGTCCGACAGCAAATACCAGACCAGCGCGGCCAGCGCGCCGGCCAGCAGCGCGCCGCCGGCCACGCCGCCCCAGCGGCGCCACCACTGCGCCGCGCCCGACGGTTCCGAGGCGGCCATCTTCATCATGTCGTCACGCTTCACCTTGCGCTCCTCATGCCGGCTTGCCGGTCACCAGGCCCACCTGGTTCAGGTCTATGCGGCGCAGCAAGTCCAGCACTTCGACCACTTTCGCGTATTGCACGGCGGCATCACCGCGCACGATCACGGGGAAGTCGGGCGTCAGGGCCTTTTCCGTGCGCAAGCGCTCTTCCAGCTCGGGCAAGGTGACGGGATAGGCGTCGAGGAAGACCTGGCCCGCGTTGTCGATGGTGATGGCCTTGGTCTTCGGTTTTTCCAGCGCCATGGCCGAACTGGCCTTGGGCAGGTCGACCTTGATGCCGGGAATGCTGGCATTGCTGGTCAAGATGAAGATCACCAGCACCACCAGCAGCACGTCGACGAAGGGCGTGATATTGATGCCGCCGCTACGCTTGCGGGGGGTAAACTTGGCGGAGGTGGCCATGGTTATGCGCCCCTCACGCCTGTTGCAGCACGGGACGCATCTGGCGTCCGTCGCCCTGCTCTTCAGCCAGGCGCGTGGCGAATTCGTCGACGAAGACAGCCATATCGGCGACGATGGCGTCCGAACGCGACGACAGCCAGTTGTAGCCGAACAGGGCGGGAATCGCCACGCCCAGGCCTGCAGCCGTACACAACAGCGCTGCCGCCATGCCCGGCGCCACCGAGTTGATGTCCACGGCGCCGGCCATGGCCGCCACGACGAACACCAGCATGATGCCGATCACGGTGCCGAACAGGCCGACGTACGGCGCGCCTTCGATGGTGGTCGAGAGCCAGATCATGCGTTTCGACATGCGCTCGCTTTCGCGCACCATCACGCCATCCATGGCGGCGCGGATGGCGCCGATCGTCGCGTTCGACACGGCGTTCAAGTCGTAGCCGCGGTCGTGGCGGCGGCGCATCTCGTCGATGGCCACGTCATACAGGCGCCACAGCGAGGAATCCGTCTTCACGGAAGTGCTCAGCTTGCCGTTGCGCGCCAGGTGGTCCAGCGGCGCGCCGGCCGCTTCGTGGAACGACTGCATGAATTGCGCATTCGCGCGCGAGATGGCGCCATAGCTGCGGCCCTTGCCGATCATGATGATCCACGACAAGACCATCATCAGGCCCAGCACGCCGACGACGATCCACGCGTCGAGCGGCATGGCAGCGATGATGAAGCCGAAATGGCTCTTGCCGGCCTGCTGTTCGTCGGCGCCAAACACGGCAAGGCGCGATTCGGAACCTTGCGAGACGGCGTCGGCCAGCAGCAGGGCGTCGGGACGGGCCGTGCGCGACAGGCGCAGCTCGTCGATGGCGCCCGTGAAGTTGTTCAGGGTGGCGGTGCCGGAAGCGACCGGCGCCGCATCGGCGCCCACCGACGCGGCGCTGGTGAAGGCTGGCAGCGCGGTGGCCAGCGACACGGCCGGACGGCCGCCCACGTACAGGGCCACGTTGGCTTTATCGGCTTTCACAGCCAGGTGCGACCATTGCGCGGCCTGGATCGGTTGGCCGGGCTTGCTGCGCTGGCCATTCACCTGCACGAAAGGCACGCCCTGGTCGACGCCGATCAGCAATTCGTTGGCGCCATCGCGGCGCGCATACAGTACTTGCTGCGGGCCCAGGTTATCGGGACGCACCCAGGCGGAAAAGGTGAAGGGCGCACCGGCGGCCAGCGCCAGCGAAGGCGAGGCAGGCAGCATCAGCGGTGCCGTACCCAGGCGGGCGCCGGCGCCGATGACGGAACCGTCCAGCGCCGGCACGGCTGTCTGGGCATGGTTGCCGTAGGCGGTGCTGTCGCGCGAAGGCACGCCAGGCTCGGTGAAGTGGTACACGAGGCTGTAATCGGGGTCGAAGGTGCGCTGGCCGTTGCCGGAAGCGGGCGCCTTCGGATTGCCGTAGTACATCCACAGCTGCTGCGGCGTGCCGGCCGTCAGGGCCGGTACGTCGACCCAGATCAGGGCGATGCCCAGGAGCGGGTTGAACTGTTCGATCTGGTGGTTCAGCACCGTCTTGTCGTCGCCCGCCACGAAGCGCAGGTCGGCGCCGTTGTCGCTGACGCCTTCGAAGTTGAAGTTACCAGAATGCAAGCGCAGCAGCACGGGAATGCGGCCGGGATCGCCGCCCACGGCGCCCGCCTTCGGGCCGGCGTCGACGGTGACGGGTTTGCGGTAAGCCCAGTCGGGCTGCCACCAGGCATGCGCCAGGCCGGGAACGAGCGTGCCCAGGATCGTGAGCAGGAAAAGAAAACGTTGCATGACAGTGATTCTCCGAAGAAAAGTCTAAAAAAGTGCAGTGCTGGTGAGCTGGCCCGTCAGTAGCTGGCCGACAGGTTGAAATTGATGCGGCGCACATGTTTGTGCGTGCGCGGGCCATCGCGCAGCGGGTAAGCGAAATCGATGCGGCCATTCAGGTAGCGCAGGAACTGGAAGCTGCTGCCCACGCCCACGGAGGCCAGGCCGAACAGGTCTTTCTGCTCGATCATCGGATCGCGCAGGCGCAGGCGCGCGCCATCGGCAAAGGCAAACAGGCGCCAGTTTTCCAGGCGGCTGAAATACGTCAGCTGGGGCGTGCGCCATTCGACGGTGCCGGAAATGCCGTAGTCGCCCGTCGCTTCGGCCGACAGGTAGCCGCGCACGGAATTGGCGCCGCCGGCGGCCATCTGCTCGCCCGACACGAGCGCCGCGTCGGCCAGCTGGCCCGACATGCGCCCGTGCAGCTGCGCGCCGCTGCCCAGGGTGTAAGTGGCGTTGGCGTCGCCCTTCAGCACGAGGAAGCTGGGCGAAGCCTTGTAGCGCTTGTTGTCGTAGGCGGCGCTGTCGCTGCCGTAGCCGAACGCGGCGCGCGTGCCGGCCACCAGCGACAGGCCCAGGCCGTACGTCGCCGCATCCGTCTGCGCAAAGCCGTTATACGACACGCTCAGGGGCACATACTTGAGCGGAATATTGCTGCCCGTGCCATTGAGCTTCAAGGCTTCCTGGTTATCCTTGAAATCGATGCCGGCAGAAAAGCTGTGCCACCAGATGCCGCTGTTGGGCACCGTGTAGTTGACTTTCATGCCCAGCGCGTGGCCCTTGCCCAGCACGCTGGTGCCGCCCGTGCTGGCGACGTTGCTGTTCGACTGGTAGCCGGTCGCTTCCACGCTCCAGCCCTGCGTGCCGATCGGCGCCACGTACGAGGCGGACCACACCTTGGTCTGGTTCAGGTCGCCCGGCGTGCCGAAAAAGCTGATGGTGGCGCTATGTCCCATCTGCCACAGATTGTCGTGACCGACCGACATGCTGCTGCGCAACTTCTTGGTATCGGCGCTGTAATCGTTGTTCAAGCCGATGCTGGCGCGCCACGGGCTGCTGTCCTCGACCTTCAAGTCCACGTCCATGGTGCCGGGCAGGCTGCCCTGCTTGACCAGCGGCATCACCTGGCGCTTGGGACCGCGGTTCAGGGCCGTCAGCTCCACTTGCGCCTGCGTAAAGTCAGGCACCTTGCCTTCCGTCAAGGCCGGCACCTGCTGGCGCACGTCGAGCGGCGAGTTGTATTGCGCGCCGACGACGCGCAAGCGTCCCACCTTCGTTTCGCTCACCTGCAGCACCACCACGCCCTGCTCCACCTGCTGCTCCGGCAAGTCCACATAGACGGACTGGTAGCCGCGGGCTTGATATGCCGCAACGAGGGCGTCGCGCGCCCCTTCCACATCCTTCAGGGTGCGGCCCGGTCCCAGGAAGGGCGTCACCGCCTCTTCGATGGCACGCGCATCGAGCACGGTATTGCCGCGCACCAGGTATTCCTCGATCGTCACCTGCCGTTCCGGCGCGGCCACAGGAGCGGCCGCCGGGACCGCGTCCTGCGCGCGCGCCATGCCGGGCAGCGCCAGCATGGCCAGGCACAGCATCGTCAAGGCGGTTGCAGGCGCCGCTGGCGGCACGCCCCTGCCCTTGGTTGTCATTTCACGCATCTTCCATTCACCTTAAAATCAAACGGTTGCCCTGTGTTGCGGCGCTGGGCCGGCGTATTTTTGTTGCTAATGCTGATCTACTGATGCCTAGACAGCCGCCGCGCGCGGCGACTGCCGAATGTCATCAAATGTTCATAAAACTCCGCTCAAGGCTGCAAACCGCGCCGCTCGTTCGGCGTGAGCGCCTGCAGCTGCGGCGCCGTCAACGGCCCCGCCCCCAGCACCTGCACCACGCCGGCCGGCTGGTAGCTGGACGCCTGCGGTTCGCCGCCCGTGTGCTTGCCAACACCGGCTTCGTCCGCCTGCTCGTTGCCAAAGCCCAGCACCTTCACCGTGAACAGCGACGGCTGCGCCTGGCGCGTGGCAGCCCGTTCGCGCTGCAGCACGTCCTGCGCCGCGGTGACGGCTTGCGTGGCGGCCGCGCTGGCATTGCTGAGCGCCCCCACGTTCACCGAGGCGATCACGGGCATGCCCGTGGCCTTGCCCTGCACCTGGATGTTTTCCGCGTTGACCACCTGCAAGGCCGCCAGGTTGACGTTGCCCGAGACGCGGATGCCCGCCTCGCCCGCGTCGATGGTGCCCAGCGGGGCGATCAGGTCGATGTCGCCGGGCGGCACCTCCGGGATCGGGTTCAGGGTGGCGATGCCGGCGCCCGTCGTCGGCGTGCTCGGCGACAGGCTGACGAGGCCGATGCTGTCGTAGGTGCGGCGCTGCGGCGTGTAGACGACGGTGGACTTGGTGCCGCGGCCCGCATTGATGTCGCCCGTGGCCGACCAGGCCAGGATGTTCCCGCCGAATGTGGTGAAGATGCGGCTCTGGCCCAGCAGGATGCTGTCTTTCGCATACATCTGGATCTCGCCCGCCCCCTGCGTCAGCACGCCCGAGCCTTCGCCCGGCGCATAGCCGCCGTCGACGCCGATCAGCGCGCGCCCGCCCGGCACCGCGATGCCGATATCGCCGCCGAAATCCGTGTGGATGCCGGCATCGTTGACGATCACGTGCGGCACGTTGACGGTCGGACGCCCCGCCTCGGCCCACTCCTGCGGACTCAGGTAGCGCACGCCCGCGACGGGCCGCTTGGTATAGATGCCTGCGTAGTCGTTGACCGTGTACAGAGCGCTGCTGAACATCGTCAGGTCGCCCTTGTACTCGATCTTCTTGCCCGCCTTGTCCTGCGTCGGAAAGAGGGTGGCGATGGCTTCGCGGCCGCGCAGGTAGCTGCCGCGGCGCACGCCGTCCGGATCGTTGTACTCGCGCCCGGCCGCCTTCAGTTCGGCAAAGTAGACATTGCTCAGGTACACCTGCTGCTGTTCCTTCGGCAAGGCGGCAAAGAAGCTGCGCGCATCGGTGGCCGGGTCGTAACGGATACCCAGGCCGCTGTCGCCGCCAAAGCGCGTCGTCAGCCAGTTCACCAGGTGCAGCTGGCTGACCTGCGCGTATTCGCGCGCCAGGTCGCGCCGCACGCCGCCCGTTTGCGAGCCGGCCTTTTCCAGTTCCGCCTGCTTCGTGCCGAGGAAGGCGGCAGCGCCTGCCTCGTCGCCTTTGTAGCCGAACTGGCCGCGCAGCCAGTCGGCCAGGGTCAGCTTGCCGCCGTAGACGTACACGGCGCTGCCGGCCTGGTCGGCCAGCGGACGGCCCGGGTCGGCCAGCTTGGCCGGGTCCAGGTAGCGCGCCGCGAAGGCCGCGTAGTCGGGGCCATTGCGGCCCACGCCGGCGGCCACGCTGATGCCGGCGCCATTGCCGCGCTCGCCGGGACCGGTGCTGACGATGGAACCGAGGCTGCGCAGCTCGCCCTTGTCGGCCATGTACAGGTCGCGTCCGGCGCTCACATTGAGCTGGCCCGGTCCCGCCACATAGAAGGTGCTGTAGCGGATATCGCGCCCGGCGCTGACGACGGAAACGTCATCGGCGTGGCGGTGCACGAACAGGTTGCCGCGCGCCGACGAGCTGCCGGTGACGACCGGCTTGTCCGGATAGTCCGGCCGGCCGACAAAGCCCTGGCTGGTCCATCCCGCCGCGCCGTCCGGCACGCCCTCGACGCTGCCGAGCGGCGTGCCCGAGTTGACGATATCGCGTCCGGCGCGCACGGCCACGGCGCCGCCGCCCTCGTACCACAGGCCCAGGGCGCCGCTGACACCCTTCAGGTTGCCCCGGTACACGATGCCGCCCGTGCGCAGACCGACGATGTCGCCGCTGCTGGCATAGAAGTGCGCGGGCAGCTGGCCTGCCGGCACATAGTCGGACACCGTCGGCGGCGTCATGCTGAACAACGGATACAGTTGTTGCCCGGCATCGCTGGCACCGTTCGGGGTCGAGCCGAACCATTTCAGCGCACCGGGCGCCAGCGCATCGGCGCTGACGTTATGCAGCGGCAGCAGGCCGAACCAGACCTTGTCCAGGGCGCCGACGAAGCCCGGATTGAACGGATTCGGCAGCATGCGCGGGTCGGCGCCCGATGGCGTGATCGGATAACCGGCCGCATGGATGGAGTCGGCGGCCAGCATTTCCAGCTGGCCCGTGCCCGTCCTGACAAATTGCGGCGCCACCGGCGACGGCGCCAGGATCACGCCGTTTTGCGGCATGTCCACCTTGCCGCCATCACCACCCAGCCTGCCCAGGCTGGCATTGCCGTAGTACAAGCTGCCGCTGGCGGCCACGGCGCGCAGCACGGACGGCATGACGAAGCGCCCGTCCGTCGGCGCGTGGTTGTCGCCGATCGTCGAATTGATCCAGGACGAGGTGGGCGTCAAGTTGCCGCCCGCGCTGAACAGGTCGATGGCCGTGGCCGGCGTCCACAGCGAGAACCAGCTCCAGCCTTCGCCGGTGCGCGCCACGCCCTGGTAGTTGAACGGCGAACCGTTGCCCAGCTGCTTCACGCGGCCCGCATCGGCCGTGCCGCCCAGCACCAGGTCGCCGCGCGCATCGATGCGCACGCCGCTGTCACCCGGCACCAGGATAGGCCCGCCGCTGGCGATGGACGTGCCCGCCGTGTAGGTTTCGTACGGCCGCGATTCCGTCGGATCGGCGCGGTCGAAACGCAGTTCGACGCCGCCCACGGCGCCCGCCTCCATGCGCAGCGCGCCACGCAGGTTGGTGAAGGTACTGTTGAGCGTGGGATACTGGCGCTCGAAGCGCGTATCGACATTCGCGAAGTCGCCGTTGCGGTCGAAACTGCGCACCGCGGCGACCGGATTGAGGCCGCCGCCGATGCGGATGTCGAGGTCGCCCCCGCCCGTCAGCAGCAGCTTGCCGTCCGGCGTCACCCTGCCCGTGCTGCCCACGGCCACGTTCAGGCCCTGGCTGCGCGGCGCGAATTCGCCGGCCGGATCGGCGCGCGAGGTCAGCATGCCGGCGTCGCCGCCCGCCTGCAGCAGCACATTGCCGCCGCCCAGGGTGCCGATGCCCGTAAAGCCCGACACGACCGGCAAGCCGGCAAACAGGTCGGGACCTTCCGGGCGCGCGACGTAGGTGCCGAAATTGACCCACCACGCCGTCGGCACGCCCGCGCCCGTGCTGCCGCTGCCCTGGCGCCACAGCCAGCTGCCGATATCGCTGGTGTCCTGCTGCGCGTTGAGGAAGCCGATGGCATCTTCGCGGCGTTGCGTGGAGGTGCCCAGGGTATCGCCCTTGACGTCGCCCTGGGCGCGCAGCAGCAGATTGCCGCCGTGCTCGGGATACCAGGCGCGGTACAGGCTCTCGCTGCCGCCATCGACGAAGCGCGTCAGCTTGTCGCCCAGGGCGCCGAGCAGCTGGCCCTTGGCGTTCAGGCCGCGCGGCAAGTTGAACAGATCCTTGCCATCGACCAGCGGCGAGGCCGACTGCGTGCCCGCCGTGTAAACGCCATACAGCGAACGCATGTCGAAGTCGCCCGCGGCCAGCAAGTCGAGGTCGCCCGTGCCCGTGCGCAGCACACTGAACAGGGGCTGGCGCGCCGGTTCCACATTGGTCACATATTCGGGCGGCGTGCCGTCCGCCACCTTGATCACATAATGGGCATAGTACTCCAGCATGAACTCTTCGCTGCCAAACCACGTCTCGATATCAACCTCGCCTTCCGGCATGCCCTCGCTGATGGCTTGTTCACTGAAGATATATTTGCCCGGCAAACCCGTACCCGGCTTGACCGACGTCTTTTCCCCCATGCCGTAATGCGTATCGGCCAGCATCAGATGGGCGTCCTTCGCATGCGGCCGCAGCGCGCGCGTATCGGCCGCGGCCGTATCGGCGCCGCCCACCAGGCGCAGCGACCACGCTTGCGAACCCTGGGCCAGCATGGGCGCCAGCGCCAGGTTGCGGCCCTGGCTGCCGCTGCCATCCTCGCTGCGCAGCGCCACCATGGTCGCGTCGCCAGGCAGCTTGACCAGCGTGCCGGCTGGCAGCACGCTGCCCTTGTCCAGCGCCAGCGCGGAGGCCAGCACCACGCCATTGATGGCATTGACGCTATCGCCCGTGTCGCGCGGTTGGCCTTCCGGGAAGGGCAAGGCCACATTCGCCGGCCACACCATGGCCGCCACCTTGGCCGCGCCAGGCAGGCGCAGGCCGGCATCGAGCTGCATGCCGCTCGATAAGGTCAGCGCCTTGGGCAAGACGGTGCCGGCCGCGTACAGCACGCTGCCGTCGGCATTGCGCACGGCACCGCCCAGCACGCTGCCTGCTGGCAAGTTCAACTCCGCCGTCAAGGTGGCGCGCGCCGCCAGCAAGGTGCCGCTGCGCAACTCCATGGCTTTCATCGGCACGGCAAAATTGACGCTCGTGCCCGATTTGAAATACGTGTCCTCGGCCAGGGTCACCAGGCCCGCTTGCGGCACGACGACCTCGCCGCCCCACGGCAGCCGGCCCTTCACCAGCTGCCAGCCCTTGTTATCCACCGTGACGGGCAGCTTGCTGGTATCGAAACCATCCGTGATGCTGCCAAAGACGCTGAGCTTGCCACCGGCGCGCAGCACCAGCGCACCGGCCTCGCCCGAGCCGTACACGCCGCTCAGGCGCGCCAGCGGATTGACGCCGTCGTAGCGGTGGCCGGACAGGTCGATGTCGCCATCGATATGCAGGTCGCCGCCCGGCGTGGCGCTGACGATCTCGACGCCGGGACGCAGGTGGAAGGCGTTCGCATCGCCGCGCAAGCCGCGCAATTTGTTGTTCATCAAGTTGCCGTTCGCCAGCGCATTGACCATGAAGGCCTGGCTGTCCCCGTGCTTCCCGTCCAGGTAAGCCTGGTTGATGCTCTGGTAGCTGCGGCCGTCCGCATCCTTGCCGGCGCCGGCCGGGGCATCCTTGTATTGCCAGAAGGCGTTGACGTTGACGGTGCGCGCACCGGCGATGTTCAGCGCGCCGGCCGCATCGATGTCGATGTCGTCGCCCGTGGCACCACCGAGGCGGCGCGCGTTCAGGTCGATGCTGCCATAGTTGCCGCCGCCTTTGCCTGCCTCGCCACTGCGCAGATCGAAGCGCGCGCCGTTTTCCAGGGTCAGGCGGCCGCCAGGCGACGCCAGTTCGATCACAGCGCGGTTCGGCGCCTCGATCACCTGGCCATAGCTGTCCGTGCGCAGCACCGTGCCGTGCGCATCGAGCACG
Organism: Janthinobacterium sp. SUN211; assembly: GCF_030587315.1. NCBI lineage: Bacteria > Pseudomonadati > Pseudomonadota > Betaproteobacteria > Burkholderiales > Oxalobacteraceae > Janthinobacterium > Janthinobacterium sp. SUN211. Next base: position 239,974 of record NZ_JAPWIC010000008.1, read on the forward strand.
GCGCCGGACTGGATGGTGACGCCGTCGCGGCCGGCCAGGCGGATGCTGCCCACCTGTTCGCCGCTGGCGTCGATGCGGCCATGCACCGTCAGACTGCCGCCGTCGACGGAGACGCTCACTTCGCGTGCCTTGAGCTCGTCGCCGATGGTCAAATTGCCCTGCTTGAGCTGGAAGCTGCGGCTGCCGAACACCTTACCCGTGTTCAAACGCTGGTTCAGGCCGGCGAAGTCGCCGACCTGCTGGGCGCGGATCTCCGCACCACCGGCCGCGTACAGCACCTGGGTGCCGCCCGCGTCATAGCTGCCGCTGGCGCCGCCCAGCAAGGTGCCGCGCAAATCGACGCTGCCGGCAGCGTCACCGGTGGCTGTCGCGCTCAGCTTGCCGGCGCGATTGTTCACGGCCGACACGTCGATCACGGAGGCGGCCGCCTGGCGCACGTCGCCTTCGCGGCTGTCGAGGATCACGTCGCCGCCCCAGCTGTACTTGCTGGTGTCGTAGAAATCGATCTTGCGACCCGCCAGGTCCAGCTTGGCCTTGTCGCCCAGCAGCACATCGCGCTCGGCCGACAGGGTCAATTTTCCGCTTGGTAAGACCACCGACGTATCCACGCTGACATTGTTGCCGCTCAGCGCCACTTCGGCGCCCAGTGCGCCGGCCAGCGCCGCATTCGTCGGCGTGGCGGCGGCCGCGCCTGCCGGTGCGCTCACCTTCAGGTCGCCGCCCGCCGTAATGCGGTTGACGGAGCCGGCCGCGCCCGTCAGCAGCGGCGTGTTGATCAGCAAATCGCCGCCGCTGTAGCGGTAGCCATTGGTGGCCGTATCCCACGCGCTTTGCGACTGGTAGACGGACAGGCTGCCCTTGTTGTTGGCCGTCAGCTGTTCGCTGGCGTTGAGCGCCACCTGGCCGAAGCCCAGCACCAGGCGATCCAGCTTGTGGATGGTGTCGGGACGGCTGTCCGGCGTGAAGCCGAACTCGATGCGCTTGGCATCGACCTGCAGGCGGCCGCTGCCCGTGCCGGGGCCATTCGCAACCACCGCGCCGGGCGCGTTCGTCGCGCCCTGCCACACGAGGGTGTCCGTGTGGATGCGCGCCAGCGCGTCCGCGCCGCCATAGCCGTAGATGGCCGGCGTATTGAGCACCAGGCGCGACAGCGACGACTTGCCCGTGGCCGCATCGATGGTCGACAGCTGCGACGAATCATAGAAGTTGAAGGAGTTGCGCGCCGTCAAGCCCAGGCTTTCCAGCGCCGGCGCACCCGTGCTGGTGTCGCCGCGCAGCAGGCGATCGAGCACGCCCTGGTTCAGCGCCAGGCCGTCCGGCAGGGCGCCGCGGGCGCTGGCGTCCGCCAGGGACGCCTCGCTGCCGACATTGATCGCCCCCATCGCCAGCACCAGGTTGCGCGTGCCGTAGCGCACGTTGTCGCGCAGGGTAAACGCGCGCTCCGTCACGGCGGCGATGGTGCCCTCGGAATACAGCGAGGTGCCGCCGCCGCAGGCGCCCTCCGCCTTCTTGCAGGCGCCGATGTCGATGATGCCGGGGCCATACGATTCGGACGATGGCGCCGCGGCCGGCAGCATGTCCAGCCAGCCGTTCGAAACGGCCAGCACGCTGCCCATGGGCAGGTACACATAGCCATCGCGCGAGTCCCAGGCCGCCTTGCCGCGGCCCAGCGTATTGATGCCGGAACCCTGCTCGAGGATGATGCCGTCGTCTTTTCTCGCCGTCACCAGGAACACTTCGGCCGCCTTCAGCACGGCGCCGTCGCGCAGCACGATGCCGCCCGCCGATTCGTTGATGGCGGCGATATTGGCGCGCTGGTTGCTGCCCGTGCCAAATTCGCTGTAGGTCACGCGCGGCAAGCCGCCGATGCCCACGCGCTGGGCGCCGAAGGCATTGATCTGCGACGCGTGCACGGAGACGCCATTGAAATCGGCCAGCGGCGCCGTGCCGTCGGCCAGCACTTCGTAGCGGGTCGATGCATGGTTGCCCGTGCCCAGCAGCAGGGAGCCGCCGAAGCCGCCCTCGGCCGGCGCGTACAGGGTGCTGCCATCCATCATCAATGGCGTATGGTTGTTCTCGACGCTGTGCAGGGATGGAGCGATCAGTTGCAGCCGCACGCCCTTGGCGTCGCGTTCGAGCATGGCGCGCGGCACGCCGTCGCGCGTGGCCTGCGCCACGGCAAAGGCGGCATAGCCCGTTTCATTGTATTGCGAATAGCTGCGCAGCACGTCGGCCGGCGTCAGGATGGCTTGCTGCGCCACCACGTCGCGGAACGCCGTGCCCGCCACGCCCGTCTGCGCCGCGGTGGCAAACGAGCCATTGCGCATGGCGATCGTGCCGCCTGTCTCGACGGCGCCGGCCAGGCCATTCAATTCCACGCGGAATGCACCGGGCTGCAGGGCAAAAGTCGATGGCAGCAAGGTGTAGGTGCCGGCCGCCAGGCCGGGCACGCCCGCGCCGATGGTGATCTGGCGTCCCACGGCGGGCTTGCCCGCGCCCTGCTCGGCCGTCAAAGGCGCCACGTCCGGCTGTACGCCGGGAATGATGGCGTACACGGGGTTGGTATTCAGGCCGGGCAGGGTGAAGCCGCCGTTCGGCTTCATCTGCACCAGCGGATTGAGGCGCGCGTCGGTGGAGCCGCCGCGTCCGGCCAGGAAGGCCGCGCCCGTCAAGGTGCCGCCGCCCGACAGGTCGAGCACGGCGCCGGCTTGCACGTCGACGGCGGCGCCCGTCAAGGCGATCTCGGGACCGTTGCCCACGCCCTTGAACACGACGTCGTTGCCGTCATACAGGTAGCTGAGGCCATCGAGCGTGCCGCCGTACGGCATCGTCAAGCCTTTCGCGCTGACGGACGTCAGGCTGCCCGGCAACAGGTTGACATGGCCCGTGTAGGCTTCATAGCCTTCGGCGCCCAGATTGATCTGGCCCAGCGGCGCGCGCAGCACGCCATGCTGGTTGATGGTGGGGGCAACCAGGCTCAGGCTGCCAAACACGGAGAACGGCTGGTTCGGCGTGGCGCTGCCGGCGCTGCGCCCGATATCGAGCGTGCGCAGCGGATCGAGCGTGACGCGGATAATGCCGTATTCGTCGATGGCGCTCTTCTGGCCCACCGTGACCATGCCGCTGTCGCCCGTGGCCGGGTAGATTTGCGCGGCCACCAAGGTGGCATTGCCCGGCTGGTACAGGGCGGCGCTGTTCGACAGGCGCATGTCGCCGCGGCTGTTGAGGGTCAGCTGCTCGAAGGCATCGCGTTCGACCACCAGGTCGGCGCCGCTGCTCTGCGCGATGGTGCCGCGCGTACCCATGTTGACCTCGCCCGCGATATCGAGCATGCCCGCATCGATCTGCAGCAAGGAATCCTCGGCCACCAGCGGCACGCCCAGCATGCCCCGTCCCCTGCCCAGGTTTTTCGAGCCTTTCACGGCATTGGGCACGATGTAATCGTCCTTCTGCGCACGCACGGCCGTGCCCAGGCGCACGTACGGCGCCGCCAGATGCACCTGGCTGGCAAGGCTGGTCGCCTTGTCCTGGCCATCGGGCAAAGGCTGCTGCGCCAGCCCCAGCGAGGTGGCGCTCAGGCGCAGGCTCTGGCCCAGCGACAGGTTGACGTCGCCGTCAAAACCGAGCATGCCATTCACATGCAGGGCAAGGTTGTCGAAGCCGCCCGCCTGCACGCGATCGACGCCCAGGCGCGCGCTGCCGTAGCGCAGCGCCGCATCCTGCTGGCCGGCGCGCAAGTCGACGGGCAAGGCGCTCTCGCCCTGCACCTGCGCCAGCAACATTTCGCGCGGCACGCGCACCGCGTTGTCCACGTTGCCGCCTTGCAAGTTGTAGCGGTCGACCTTGCCATAATTGGGCGTGTCCAGCGCCAGCGCCAGGGTGCCGCCGGCCGCACCGGCGCCACCGGCCGCGGCGCGCAGGGTGCCGTCGGCAAAGATGCCGTTGTACGAACTGAGCGAAATCAAACCGCCGTTGCCGGCCACGTTGACGGCGCCCTGGTTCGGCAAGTCCAGTGCGGCTTGCGCGCCGCTGGCGTCGAGCAGGGCGCCCGGACGCACGACGACAAAGGCATCGGCTGCGTCGACGCTGGCAGCGTCAGCCTTGTAGCGGGCGCCGATTTCGATGCTGCCGCCCTGGTCCGCACGGCCATAGCGGCCGCCGCGCATGTCGGTGGCGACCGTGGCGCGGCCAGCGACATCGAGCACGGCCTTGTCGCCGATCCAGATCGACGTGGCTTGTCCCTTGCCGTTCGGCAGGTCCACATCATTGCCCGTGCCAAACGTGCCTGGCAGGATGGCGATCTTGCCGCCCCAGGCGTCGAGCCGCCCATCGACGGTGATCTGGTCATTGCCCGTCAGGCTGATCTGGCGGCCCGGATCAACCTTGATGACGGCGCCCTGGGCCACCGCCAGGGCGCCCTTCACGTGCGGACTGCCGGCCGTCAGCGACAGGTTGGCGCCGGCGCGCTGCGTCAGGCGGGCCTTGCGCGCATCTTCCTGGTACAGCTCCGGCGTCCACAGTTCCAGCGCGGCGCCAGGATCGGTGCCGCCCGCCACCGTATGGCCCGTGGCGGGATTGAAATGCAGCACGGGCATGGTGACGTCGATATGCGCATCCTTGACCACCGCGACGCCATCGCGGCCCGTGATGGCGTAGTCGGCAAAACCGCTCCGGAACAGGCTCGCGTCCAGCGCCAGCAGCGGCTTGACGGCCGCGTCGCGCCCCAGCACCATGCCGGCCGGCAGCACCAGACCAGGCGGCGCGCGCAATTCTTCGGTGGCGATGCTGCCCGCCGCGTACTTCGTCGTCACCGGTACGATAGGCAAGCCCTGCGGAAAGGCAGCCGCCGACACCACGAAGCCGGCATTCAGGCCATTGATGACCGTCAGCACGCTGCCGGCTGGCACGATGGAACCCTCCCATACATACGTCGCGTTGTTGATGACGACGTGCGCGCCAGGCGGCAACAGCAGGTCGGCCCCCAGCACCAGCGGTTTTTGCACCGACACATCCACCACCACGGGTTTGCTCAAGGCCTGGCCCGGTTTGATCACGCTGGTGGTCAAGGTGAAAGCCAGGGGAATCGTCTCGCCCTTGGCGATCAGCAATTCATCGGCCAGGCGCAGGGCCAACGGCGAACTGCTGCCGCCTGGCAACACATCGCCTTCGAGCAGCTGGCCGCCGATGCTGACGGCCGCGCCGCTGTCGATCACCAGGCGTCCGCCGCCTTTCACGCCATAGCCGCGCAATTCGCCATCGAGCTTGAGCATGGCGCCCGTCGGCGCCTTCTCCGTCGGCAGATCGACCGCCAGGGTGATGTCGCCGCCGCGCCCGCCCTGCAGGCTGCCATTGCCCATCAGGGCCGCGCCGGACGAGACGTCGATGACGCTGCCGCCCGTCAGGTCGATGCCGCCCGAGCTTTTCAGGCTGACCTTGCCGCCATTGATATACGGCAAACCGGCGCCGGCGCCGGGATCGAGTTCCAGGTTGCTCCACAGGCCGCGCGCATCGAGGCGCACGCCGGGCGCCACGCGCACGCCGGCCGTGCCCGTGGGACGGTTGTCCGGCACGAGCTTGCCATCGGCCCATACCGCGCCCGCATTCGCCAGGTAGCGCGAGACGATGTCGCCGGCGGCGATGCTGCCGCCGCGCGCGCTCACGTTCGCTTTCAGCGCCACGTCGGTGGCGTGCAGGGCGATGTCGCCGCCATCGGCCACGCGCACGTCGGCATTGACGTCGAGCTTGTCGTAGGCATAGATATTCAGCACGCCCAATTCCAGCCCGTTGAGCCAGTCGGCGTCGAGCTGCAAGGTCTGGCTGCGCGCGGCCGGCAAGGCGGCGTCCAGCAGTTGGCCATCGGCGATGCCGGCCACCTTGCCGATTTGCACCTTGTCCAGCACGGCTTGCGGGCTGTCGCGCATCTGGCCCGTCTTGGTATCGAAGACGGGTGTCATTTTGCCGACGATCAGTTGGCCGGCGCGCGCCGCCGCCGTCTGCGCCTGCTTGTAGCCATCCACGCCGTCATCGTGCTTGCGCTGCTGGCGCTCGCCCTGGAACACGGACGTGTCGATATCGCCTTCCAGCACGGCCGCGCCCGTGGAAACGATCAGGCGGCCCGCATCGCGGCCCACCGTATAGCCGTTTTCCAGGCGTTCGCGCGGGCCGATCAGGGCATTCGCATAGGTTTCCGTCGTATTCGCGCCCCAGCGCGCATGCGTGCTTTCATAGCCGCGGTACAGACCCGTGTACAGATTGTCGCCCGGCGCCGTGCTGAGCTTGTACATCGCGCCATCGGCGCCCTTCAGCCACGTCTGCTTGACCATGCCCGTCTGCACGTCCAGCGAGCCGCCGGCGATATTGATGCGCGAACCGGCCTGCGTCACCACTTCGCCGCCGCCAAAGCCGACAGTGCCGCCCTGGGCCGCCCATTCACCGATGCCGTGGCCGCTGGTGTTCAGGTAGCCGCTCACTTCCAGCAAGCCGCCGGCCGTGTACCAGCGGTCCGTGGCATAGCCATTCGTGCCGGCCGGCACCAGCACCAGGTCGCGGCGGTCGACCCACACATCGCTGTTGTTCAGGTATTTGGCGTCGCGGCTGCCGGGCGCGTCGCGCTGCTCGTTGCCCTGCACGTTGATCAGCACATTGTTGCTGCTCATGTCGACCTTCACGCCGACGGCGCCGGAGACGTCGATGGCGGCGTCGCGCGCCACGTGGCTGCGGCGGGCCGCGTCGACCAGCACCTGGCCGCCCGTGGCGAGGGTCAGCGAATCGCCTTCGAACTCCACGTTGCCGGCCGAAACGATGCGCACCAGCGACTGGTCGCGCCGGTCCAACGGCGTGTCCGTTCCCTTGCCCGTGTCTTTCAGCAGGGTGTCGCGCTGCACATCGAGCGCCGTGGCGCCGTTATCGTCGATCAAAATGGCGCTGACGCTGCCGCGGCCCATGGTGACCTTGGCGTCGTCGCCCGCCGCCGCCAGGTGGATGGCGCCGCGTCCGTTGACGGAGGTGCTCGACAGCAGCACGCCGTCCTGGCGCAGCGTGTTGCCGCTCAGCGTGATGTCGCCGCCGGCCGACTGGATCAAGCCGCTGTTGACGACGGCGCCGGCGCCGCTGCCGGCCACGCGCAGCATCCCGACTTCATTGCCGCGCGTGCTCGAATACTGGTTCTTGTCCGTGCCCTGGCCCGGGCGCACGACGATGGCGTCGCCGGCGGCCAGCGTGGTCTGGCCGTTCGGCGTGGTGATGGCGCCCGCGTTGTGGACGCCGCGGCCGGCCAGCAGCACATAGCCGCCGCCTTCCGTCACCGTCTGCGGCTTGCGCGTGTCGATGCGCGCGCCGGCGGCGACGACGACATCGGCCTCGGCCTTGCCATGCTTGAAGGTATTCTGGTCCTGCAACAAGTCATTCGCAAAGGTCGGCACGGCGCCCGTGCCCTGCGCCTTGCCGTACAGGCCGCTCTTGAACTGGCTGTCGCTCATGCCCATGGCGGCGGCCGCCAGATTGCGCGTATCGACCTGGCTGCTGCCCGTAAACACGATGCCGTTGCGGTTGACGATCATCACCGTGCCATCGGCCTTGATCTGGCCCTGGATCTGGCTGGGGCGCGCCAGCGGATCATTGACCCGGTTCAATACGGACCAGTTCGATTTCTGGTCGAATTGCAAGGTGGTGTTCTTACCGACGTTAAAACTTTCCCAGTTCAGTATCGCCTTGTCGTCCGTCTGCACGACCTTCACGACGGTCTTGCCGTCGGCCTGGCTCTGCACCGGTCCCTGGGCGTTGAGCCAGCCGGCCGTCAGGCTGTTGCTGTCGACCTGCAAGCCGCCCTTGACCAGGCCATCGGGAGCGCCGCCCACCGCCAGCGCCGCCTGGCGCGCGGCTGCCTGCACCGCCTGCTCGGCGGCGATGCCGCGCGCGGCCAGCAACAGGTTATTCAGTGATTGCTGCAGCTTGCCTTCCGCCTTCTGCTGCTGCAGCAAAGGATTGTTCAGCGAGGTGGCTGGCTGGCCATTCGGCAAGCGTCCCGTGCTGGCCGCCGTGCCCTGCTGCGCGCCCTTGCCGGCAAACCAGGCGCCGCTGAACGGCTGCTGCGCCTGCGCGCCGCCCGCCTGCAGCAGCACGGCGATGGCCAGCGCCAGCGGTTTCAGGCGTACCGGGCGCCCGGTCCGGTTGCCCGCCATGGCGGAGGAGGATGCGTGTTTCGTGACCGACTTGCTTCGCTGCATGGCGACATTCCCTTTTCATGTTCCGTTGCTGACCGATATCGCGAGGCGGCGCGCGGCACGCACGGGGGCGGGCGGCAGGCACTGATTCGCGGCTTCCAGCAGCATTGACAGGGAACAAGGTCCGGGACTGCAAAAGGTCATGAAAATGTCATAATTGGCGGCATGCCATCGGCGTGCATCGCTAGCCAAACAGCACGATGCCGCCCGGCAGCCGCGTCACGCGCGCGCCATACGCGTCCTGGATCAGGGCGATCACGTCGTCGAGACGGTCGAGCGAAAAGCTCGCTTGCACGCGCGTGAGTTTCAAGGCGTCGCCATTGAGGATCAGCTTGCCGGGACGGTAGCGGTTCACCTCATCCACCACTTCGGCCAGGGTGCTTTGCTTGAATACCAGCAAGCGCTGGCGCCACGCGCTGACGTCGCCCCTGGCCACCGCGCGGGCGATGCCGAAATGCTCGGGCCGGTAACGCAGCTGCTGGCCGGCCGCCAGTTCCGCATCGTTGCCCGCCTGCGCCACGCGCAGGCGGCCCGCCAAACACGTCACGCACACTTCCTGGCCGAACAGGCGGATATTGAAACGGGCGCTGCCGGCCGACACGGTGCCGTCGCCCGCCTGCACGCGCACGCGCGCCGCGCCGCGCAAGCCGGCCTGGAATTCCGCCTCGCCCGCCAGCAGCACCAGCGCCGCGGCGCCGTCCTGCACGGGCGCCGCGTCGAGGCGCGTCTGCGTATTCATCTGCACCAGCACGCCGCCGTCGAGCGCCACTTCGCGCTGTTCGCCCGTGCCCGTGGCGTAGTCGGCGGCAAGCCCAGCGACGGCCGGCCACAGGTCCATGGGCGGGCGCAGCACCAGCAAGCCCAGCGAGGCGGCCACGGCGCCGCCGAGCCAGGCGCGCCGAGCCGTGTTGACAGGCGCCTGCGCCCGCTTGACGGCGCGCGCGGCCGGCGCCATGGCGCCCCACACGGCGCGCGCCTCGGCAAACGCGTTGGCATGCTTGCGGCTGCGCGCACACCAGTGGCGAAACACTTGCGCATCGCGCTCGCTGACCTGGCCCGAGGCCAGGCGCACGACCCACGCCTGCGCTTCCTTCTGGATGACACTCATGTCGTCTTCCGCTTGTTCAGTCATGATGTTTAGACGTTTTTCCCGCGCCGGGACCGAAGCGCTGAATGAAATCGCGTCCCATGCGCTCGCAGCAATGTTCCAGGCCGGCGCGCAATTCTTTCTCTACCGTGCGGGCGGAAATGCCGAAGCGCTCGGCGATATCGCGGTGCGGCAACTGGTCGACGCGGGCGGCGATGACGATGGCGCGCCGGCGTTTCGGCAACTCCTGCAAGGCCCGTTCCAGTTCTTCCAGTTCGGCGCGCGCGCTGAAGGTGCGGGCCGGGTCGGCCAGCTCGTCGGCCATCTCGTACAGGTCGTCGATGTCGGGCAAGCTGAGCAGGCGCGCATTGTCGCGGCGTTGATCTTCCGCAATGTTGATGGCGATGCGCATCAAATAGGCGGACGGGTAGCTGATGGCCTCGGGCGCATTCATCCGTTCGACCCGCAAATACGTTTCATGCAGCGCGTCATTGGCCAGGTCTTCCGAGCCCAGGCGGCGCTGCAAGTGGCGGCGAAACTGTCCGTAGCGTTCCAGGAACAGCTTGCGCAAGGTGGTCTTGAGCAATTCCGGCATGGTCAGGGCGCCCCGGCCAGCAGGTAGGGCGCGCAGTCGGCATCCGGATCGGGCCGCGGCGTCAATAAAATCGTCAGCGGCTGCGGCAAGCCCGCCGGTGGCGCGCCATCCATCAGCAGGCTGCGCAAACGCTGCAGCACGGCGCGGTCGCGCTGTTCCACGCCGCTCGGCTCCAGCACGTGTACGGCGCGCACCTTGCCCCGCTCGTCAAGCCACAGCTGGAAAGCCAGGCGGTAGCGGCCGAAGGCGTCCGGATGCAAGCGGCACAGGGCGCGCGTGAGCGAGCGCTGCAGGATGGCCGCATAGCCTTGCAACGGTAGTGCGGCAGGAGCGGCCTCGGCCGGCACGGGCGCCGGCGCCACGGGGGCGTCGGCCAGCGCCAGCAAGGTAAACGCGTTGCTGCCGCTGAAGCGCGCGCCCAGCTGCGTGCCTGCCAGCAAGCGCTGCAACGCTTCGGCCGGCGTGTAATCGCCGCGCACGGGCGCGGCAACGCGACCGGCCGCCAGCTGGCTGCTGACGAGCACGGAATACCCGGTCACTTCGCCAAACGCCACCAGGGCCGCATCGAGCGGCTGGGCGGGCAAGTCGAAGCGCAGGGTCGCGTGCGCGCTGGCGTCAGCACCGTCCGCACCCGCAGCCGGCCGCACGAATGTCATCAATGTCATGAATGTCATCAGCAAGCAGGCGGACAGGGCATTGCCCGTTGCGGCGCGGCGGTGGCTTAGTGTCATTTTCCAGGGGAATCAACGAAAAATCCTGCTCATGAAGTGTCTTGACTGCAATGTTGTCTGCAGAATGGCAAGATGGTAGCTTCATAAAATGACAACTGCATGACATGGCATCGGCCCGCATGCCGGCCTGTGTCATCGCCGCGACATATGATCTTGCTATGCTGAACGCCTGATCCACCGTTCCGGGAGCCACCATGGCACGCCTGTTATCACTATTGCTGCTGGCCTGCGCCGCCCTGTCCGCACAGGCGGACGAGCACACCGTCGTCGTGAAGGCGGCCGCGCCCGAGAAGGGTTGCGTGGAAGTGGAAGTCAATGGCAAGCGCGCGCAATCGATGTCTTGCTTGAATGAAAAACTATTGCCAAATAGCAACACTGTGAACCGGCAGCCGCCCGCCCTGTCCGGCGCGGAAGCGATCATGCAGCGCCCATCGAACCAGCTGGGCCTGTACAACCGCGCCGCCCTCGAACACCGCATGGGCAATGCCTTTGGCAAATCCGTCACGCCGCAGCGCCCGCCGCCGGCGACGCCCGCCAGCCCGCTGCTGCCGGCCCGCTGACGCTGTTGTCAACGCACAGTCCATTTGCGCTGTCAAGATTGCGCAATCGCGCCGATTGCGTATCATTCCAGGCTTGATCGCTCTGGAAACAACCATGCTGCCCACTATCGAACAACGTCTTGCCCTTGAACTTGCCGCCAAACCGGTGCAGGTTGCCGCCGCCATCGAACTGCTCGACGAAGGCGCCACCGTGCCCTTCATCGCCCGTTACCGCAAGGAAGCGACCGGCGGCCTCGACGATATCCAGCTGCGTCTGCTCGAAGAGCGCTTGCGCTACCTGCGCGAGCTGGAAGAGCGACGCGCCGCCATCGTGGCCTCGATCACGGAACAGAACAAGATGACGCCCGAGCTGCTGGACGCCGTCATGCACGCGGAAGACAAGACGCGCCTGGAAGACTTGTATCTGCCCTACAAGCAAAAGCGCCGCACGAAGGCGCAGATCGCCATCGAAGCGGGCTTGATGCCGCTGGCCGACGGCTTGCTGGACAATCCGGAACTGACGCCGGAAATGGAAGCGGGCAAGTTCCTGCGCGAAGCGTTCACGAGTGCCGACGGCAACAACCCGGGCGTGGCGGACACCAAGGCGGCCCTCGACGGCGCGCGCCAGATCCTGATGGAGCGTTTCGCCGAAGATGCGACCCTGCTGCAAACCTTGCGCGAATACGTGCAGGAACACGGCATCGTCGAATCGAAAGTGGTGGAAGGCAAGCAGGACGAAGGCGAAAAATTCGCCGATTATTTCGATTACTCGGAAACCATTTCCACAGTGCCATCTCACCGCGCGCTGGCGCTGCTGCGCGGCCGCCGCGAGGGCATCCTCGACGTCACCCTGCGCCTGGATACGGAAGCGGAAAAACCGAAATGGGATGCGCCGCACAACCCGTGCGAAGGCCGCATCGCCGCCCGTTTCGGCATCAAGCAACAGGGCCGTCCGGCCGACAAATGGTTGCTTGATACGGCGCGCTGGACCTGGCGCGTGAAAAGCTTCATGCACCTGGAAACGGAACTGATGGGCGCGCTGCGCGAACGCTCGGAACTCGACGCCATCAATGTCTTCGCCACCAACCTGAAAGCGCTGCTGCTGGCCGCGCCGGCCGGTCAGCGCGCCACCATGGGCCTGGACCCTGGCTTGCGCACGGGCGTCAAGGTCGCCGTGGTCGATGCCACGGGTAAAGTGGTCGACACGGCCGTGATCTACCCGCACCAGCCGAAGAACGACTGGGATGGTTCCTTGCATACCTTGGGCCGTCTTGCCGCCAAGCACAATGTGTCCCTGATTTCCATCGGCAACGGCACCGCCTCGCGCGAGACGGACAAGCTGGCGCAGGATTTGATCAAGCAGCATCCGGAAGCGAAGATGACGAAGATCGTCGTCTCGGAAGCGGGCGCGTCGGTGTATTCGGCGTCCGAGTTCGCTTCGAAAGAGTTGCCGGACATGGATGTGTCCCTTCGCGGCGCCGTGTCGATCGCGCGCCGCCTGCAAGACCCGCTGGCCGAACTGGTGAAAATCGACCCGAAATCCATCGGCGTGGGCCAATACCAGCATGACGTGAGTCAAAGCCAGCTGGCCCGTTCGCTCGATGCCGTGGTGGAAGATTGCGTGAACGCCGTCGGCGTGGACGTGAACACGGCGTCGGCACCGCTGCTGGCGCGCGTCTCCGGCCTCTCGGCCAGCGTGGCACAAAGCATCGTCACCTACCGCGACATGAAGGGCGCGTTCACCTCGCGCGCGGCGCTGAAAGCCGTGCCGCGCCTGGGCGACAAGACCTACGAACAGGCAGCGGGCTTCCTGCGCGTGATGGGCGGCGAGAATCCGCTGGACGCGTCCGCCGTCCACCCGGAATCGTACCCGCTGGTGGAAAAAATCCTGGCCGATATCAAGAAGGATATCAAGGCCGTCATCGGCGAAACGGCCCTGCTGAAAACCCTCAGCCCCGCCAAGTACGCGGATGACACCTTCGGCGTGCCGACCATTTCCGATATCTTGAAGGAACTGGAAAAGCCGGGCCGCGATCCGCGTCCGGAATTCACGACGGCCACCTTCAAGGAAGGCGTGGAAGAAATCCGCGACTTGCGTCCGGACATGATTCTCGAGGGCGTGGTCACCAACGTGGCCGCCTTTGGCGCCTTCGTCGACATCGGCGTGCACCAGGATGGCCTCGTGCACATCTCGGCCCTGTCGAACACGTTTGTGAAAGACCCGCACACGGTGGTCAAGGCTGGACAAGTCGTGCGCGTCAAAGTGCTGGAAGTCGATGAAAAGCGCAAGCGCATCGCGCTGACCATGCGTTTGACGGACAGCGCGCCGCAGGCGGGCAGCAAGCCGGAACAGCGTGGCGACCGCAACGACCGCCGCAGCATGGCGCAGCACCAGTCGCAGTCGCGCAACGCGCCGGAACCGGCCGGCAGCATGGCCGCCGCGTTCGCCAAGCTGCGCGGTTAAGTTCGTGGCCGCCAGGCAGGGTATCACCATCCTGGCGGCGGATGCGGCCGGCCCGGATGCCCAGCTGCTGCTCGACGAATTGTCGGACGCATTGCTGCGCATCAATGGCGACAGCGGCCGTTCTTCCTTCGATGCCGAGGCGGCCACGCCGCGCGGCGGCTTTTATCTTGCCCGCGATGCCGCCGGTGACCTGCTGGGCTGTGCCGCCCTGCGCCCGCTGGGCGAGGCGGACGGCGCCACGGCAGAACTCAAGCGCATGTATGCGCGCCCCGGCCAAGGTGGCGTGGGCGCGGCCTTGCTGGCCCATGTGGAAGCGCAGGCGCGCTGCTTCGGCTATGCGCGGCTGCACCTGTCCACCCGCGTGGCGAATACCCGCGCGGTGGCGTTTTATGCCAAACACGGCTATGCACCCGTCGTTGCCTGGGGCAAATACGTGGGCGCGGCACAATCGGTGTGCTTGGGCAAACAGTTATAAGCGTCAACGTGGCTGACTTGCCCGATTTATGACTTGAGCGCATACCCGTGCCGGCGTTTTCTTATAAAATGACGGCATCTATTTATTTACCCATCAGAGGCAGCTATGAGCGACGTACAAACCTGGATCAAAGAAACCGTGACGAACACGCCAGTCGTGCTGTTCATGAAGGGCACGGCCCAGTTCCCGCAGTGCGGCTTTTCCGGCCGCGCCATCCAGATCCTGAAAGCATGCGGCGTGGAAAACATCGCTACCGTCAACGTGCTGGATGACCCGGAAGTGCGCCAAGGCATCAAGGATTACTCGAACTGGCCGACCATTCCGCAGCTGTATGTCAAAGGCGAGTTCATCGGTGGTTCCGATATCATGAATGAAATGTTTGAATCGGGCGAACTGAAGTCCCTGCTCGATGCCTGATAGTCAACAGCAGCGGCCGCGCCGTATCGTCGTGGCCATCACGGGCGCCACGGGCGCCGTGTATGGCTTGCGGCTGCTGCAATTGCTCGGCGCCATCCCCGGCGTCGAGACGCATCTGGTCTTGTCGGATGCCGCCGTACTGACCCTGCACCAGGAAACGGGCGTGGGGCGCAAGGACATCGAAGCGCAGGCGCACGTGGTGCACAAGCTGCGCGATATCGGCGCAAGCATCGCCAGCGGCTCGTTTCAATCGGATGGCATGGTCGTCGCACCGTGCTCAATGAAGACCCTGGCGGCCGTGGCCCATGGCCTGTCGGATAATTTGATCACGCGGGCAGCCGATGTGGTGCTCAAGGAGCGCCGCCGCCTGATTTTGATGGTGCGCGAAACGCCGTTCAACCTGGCGCACCTGCGCAATATGACGGCCGTGACGGAAATGGGCGGCATCATCTTCCCCCCCTTACCCAGCTTTTATCACCACCCGCACAGCATTGCGGAGATGGTCGACCATACGGTCGCGCGCGTCATCGACCTGCTCGGCATCGAGCACGCCCTGGCGCCGCGCTGGAATGGTTTGAAACCCCCCAGCGACGGCACGCCTGGCTAGCCCTCTCCGCTTGCTACCGCCAATTCAACGCTTCTCAAACTGAACGGCACTGGCCTGCTTCAAATCCCTGGCTTCTTCAACCATCCTGCGGTGGGCGATCCGTTTGCGCATCACTTCCGCATGTTGCGCGGCAGTCATGGGGGGCACGGTCATCAAGTCCTTCAGCTGCGCGGTATTGCTGTAGTTACTTTTCATAAGACGGCTCAAATGCTCGGCTCCGTAGTGGATGAACTGGCTGCTTCTGATGTGATTATGCGCTGGTATTGGCCGCTGCGCCGCTGCGTGCGGGATTATTGTCAAATAATTCCGCTGCAGCGCAACATGCGAGGTCTTATTGTGCGACAAAATCATGTCTCCAGTATGACGTTGCGCAAATAAAAGGACAGGAAGAGCGCCGCCAGCGAAAGGCTGACGGCGCCGGCCGGGGATGGCCTGAATGCTTACTTTTGGTAGTTGACTCTGACCAGCATGCGAATAAATTCTCGCGCGATTTGACGATGATGTTCATCTAATCTTTGCAAATCGGCAATTAATTTCACATCGGCGGACTCAAACCGCGACAAAGCGCTGCCCGCTTCGCCATTCGGCGTGGCGCTTTCCGGGCCGCCAAAACGCAACCATTCCGCCGGAACGCCCAACCATTGGGCAATCATGCGCAATTTCTCTTGCGTCGGAATTGCTTCACCTACTAACCATTTCCTAGCTGCATGCACGGTAATCGGGCGCCCGTCGAAACGGATATTGAATTCCCGGGCCAGTCTGGTCGGGCTGTCTGGAGAATAATGGGCGTTTTTGAGAGCCAACTGAAGTCGCTGGCTGAAGCTTTCGCGTTCGTTAGAAGAATTCATAGGTGTACTATTTCATGTTGTAACATGAAAGTCAGTTTCTTGAATGACCATACAGAATGTTACATTTGAAAAGAGCATCAATTAACAATTAACACTCCGGCCGGGCTTTCCGGGTAGAAAAGTGGGCCGAATTTTCTCTTGTGATTCTGCGTGGCTTCGGGTCAAATTCGCGGCTGGCCTTGATTTTCGCACTGCAGCACGATTCAAAGCCTCGGTTTGGCATTACAACGTACGGTATCGGATAATGCCCTCCTCTACCGATGTACGCAATGCCCATGTCATACAATTTCTTGTAGACAAAGTTTTCAGAAGGGCCATTTTGTTTCCAACATGGAAACGATTCGAACAACGTGCTCAGAGTGAAACGTTGTTTTTTGATCGTGCCGGTTGGAAAGAATCTGCGCCCGAAAAATTTTACTGCCATCGCAGCGAAAAGAATGTCGCTGTTATGCCAGGAAAGCTCTTTTTGGTGTCATCTTGGCCACCAACTCTCGATCTTAAGCGCGTTTGCGCCAGAAGAATCAATTTATTTTCAGTAACTGTTGCCTTATTCGCCAAATTCCCCTGTCTACATCCTCTTTTTTCTTTGTTGCAGCACGGGCAGGGCACGCTACAATAGTATTGACGTTGACGTAAACGGCACTTTGCCCCCCATTACCCTGCAGCCCCCATCCAGCGACCGACCACCCATGCAACCGACACCGCCCGCAGCAATGACGACCTATACCATTACCGAACTGGCGCGGGAATTCGACATCACGGCGCGCGCCATCCGCTTCTATGAAGACCAGGGCTTGCTCAGTCCGAAACGCGAAGGCGCGGGCGGGCGCAGCCGCGTCTACACGCCGCGCGACCGCACCCGATTGAAACTGACCCTGCGCGGCAAGCGCCTGGGCCTGGCGCTGTCGGAGATCAAGAGCCTGGTCGACATGTACGAGTCGCCGAAGGACACGCGCGCGCAGATGGACCGCTTCCTGGGCGTGCTGGCGCAGCACCGGCAAACCCTGGAACAGCAGCGCATCGATATCGAAATGGCACTGGCGGAAATCAGCGCGCATGAAGACGCTTGCGCGCACATGCTGGCGGACTTGAACCTGGATCAGGCGCAAACCAGCTAGGCAGCGATGCGGCGGCGCAGGCCGCGCGCATCACTTCATGCGCATCGCTTTACGTTTACGTAAACGTCACAACTGAGTATCATAGCTTCACTGACCCGGCATCCATGACCGCCACACTTATAACGACGAGGACGACATGCTCCATCTCCCAGGCTTGACCTTTGACCACGGCGAAGACATCGCCTCGCTGCGCGAAGCGATCCAACAATTTGCCGCCGCCGAAATCGCGCCGCGCGCGGCCGAGATCGACCGCACCGACCAGTTCCCCATGGACCTGTGGCGCAAGATGGGCGACATGGGCTTGCTCGGCATTACCGTCAGCGAAGAATACGGCGGCGCCGGCATGGGTTACCTGGCGCACATCATCGCCATGGAAGAGATTTCGCGCGCCTCGGCTTCCGTCGGCCTGTCCTACGGCGCCCACTCGAACCTGTGCGTGAACCAGATCAAGCGCAACGGCACGGCCGAACAAAAGGCCAAGTACCTGCCGAAGCTGATCACGGGCGAGCACATCGGCGCGCTGGCCATGTCGGAACCGAACGCGGGCTCGGACGTCGTCAGCATGAAGCTGCGCGCCGACTTCAAGGGCGACCGCTGGGTCTTGAACGGCACCAAGATGTGGATCACCAACGGCCCCGATGCGGACGTGCTGGTGGTGTACGCGAAAAACGACCTGGAAGCGGGTCCGCGCGGCATGACGGCTTTCCTGATCGAAAAGAATTTCAAGGGTTTTTCCATCGCGCAAAAGCTCGACAAGCTGGGCATGCGCGGCTCGCACACGGGCGAACTGGTGTTCCAGGATTGCGAAGTGCCGGCCGAAAACGTGCTGGGCGGCCTGGGCAAGGGCGTCAACGTGCTGATGTCGGGCCTCGACTTCGAACGCACCGTGCTGTCCGGCGGCCCGCTGGGCATCATGCAGGCTTGCATGGACCTGGTCGTGCCTTACGTGCATGACCGCAAGCAATTCGGCCAGCCCATCGGCGAATTCCAATTGATGCAGGGCAAACTGGCCGATATGTATTCGACCATGATGGCGTGCAAGGCCTACGTGTATGCCGTGGGCCAGGCGTGCGACCGCGCCACCACGCCGGAAGCCGTGCGCCAGTTGCGCAAGGATGCGGCCGGCGCCATTCTGTATAGTGCGGAAAAGGCGACGTGGATGGCGGGCGAAGCGATCCAGGCCCTGGGCGGCAATGGCTACATCAACGAATTCCCGGCCGGCCGCCTGTGGCGCGACGCCAAGCTGTACGAAATCGGCGCCGGGACCAGCGAAATCCGCCGCATGCTGATAGGCCGCGAACTGTTTGCGGAAACCAAGTAAGCACGGGCGCGCGGCGATCGACTGGGTGAAGAGCTATTTATGCGAGCACAGCTATGACGCACATTGCCTTCCCCAAATTGCTCTCTTCCCAGATTGCATTCGATATCGCGCGCACCATCCGCGACGGCTTCGACAAGCATTACCGCCTGTTCCGCGAAACCAGCCAGCAAGCCAAGCAGTATTTCGAGCAAGGCGCCTGGGCCGCGGCACAGACGGCGGCCCGCGAACGCATCGACTTCTATGACAAGCGCGTGCAGGAATGCGTGCAGATGCTCGAAGATGAGTACGAAGAGTCGGAGTTGAGCGATGAAGTGTGGCGCGAACTCAAGCTGCACTACATCGGCATGCTGACGGAACACAAGCAGCCGGAACTGGCGGAAACCTTCTTCAATTCCGTCTGCTGCAACATCCTGCACCGCACGTATTTCAATAACGACTATATTTTCGTGCGTCCCGTCGTGTCCACGGAATACATCGAAACGCAAGACCCGGTCCCCACCTACCGCGTGTATTACCCCGGCAAGGACGGTTTGCGCCACACCCTGACGCGCATGCTGACGCACTTCCAGCTGGATTGCGCATTTGCCAACCTGGAGCGTGACGTGGCCCAGGTGGAAGCGCGGCTGCAGCAGCTGTTCGGCGGCGACAGGATCGAACCGAACCACCAGATCCAGGTCTTGACCAGTTTGTTCTACCGCAACAAGGGCGCCTATCTGGTCGGCAAGGGCATCAACGGCAACCGCGAATATCCGTTTGTCGTGCCCATCCTGCACAACCGTCACGGCAAGCTGGTGCTCGACACGGTGCTGTTCGAGCAGCAGCAGATCGCCGTGCTGTTTTCGTTTACGCGCGCGTATTTCCTGGTCGATATGGAAGTGCCGTCGGCCTACGTGCAATTTCTCCGAAGTTTGCTCCCGCGCAAGCCGCGCAGTGAGATTTATACGATACTGGGCTTGCAAAAACAGGGCAAGACGCTGTTTTACCGCGACTACCTGCAGCATCTGAAACACTCGTCGGACCACTTCGAAAGCGCGCCCGGCATCCGCGGCCTGGTGATGCTCGTGTTTGCCCTGCCGTCGTTTCCGTATGTCTTCAAGGTGATCAAGGATTTTTTCCCGCCGCCCAAGGAAACCACGCGCGCGCAAGTCCAGCAAAAGTACTTGCTGGTGAAACACCACGACCGGGTGGGCCGCATGGCCGACACGCTCGAGTATTCCAACGTGGCCTTTCCCCGCGCCCGTTTTGCCGAGGAATTGCTGGCCGAGCTGAAACAGTTCGCCCCCTCGCTGATCGAAGAAGACCACGAACAGATCATCATCCGCCACCTGTACATCGAGCGGCGCATGGTGCCGCTGAACATGTGGCTGAGCAATGCCGAGAAGGAAGGCCGCGACGACCTGGTCGAACACGCCATCGTCGAGTACGGCAACGCCATCAAGGAATTGGTGGCGGCGAATATCTTTCCGGGCGATATGCTGTATAAAAATTTTGGCGTCACGCGTCATCAACGTGTCGTTTTTTACGATTACGATGAAATCGAGTACATCACCGATTGCCAGTTCCGCGTCATTCCCCAGGCGCGCACGGAGGAAGAAGAAATGTCGGCCGAACCTTGGTATCCCATCGGCAAGCACGATGTGTTTCCCGAACAATTCGGTACCTTCCTGCTGGGCAATCCCCGTATCCGCACCTATTTCATGCAGCACCATGCCGACCTGCTGACGGCGCAATATTGGCAGGCGCGCAAACAGCGCATCGAAGACGGCCACATCGAGGACGTCTTCCCTTATCCGCAGCACCTGCGTTTTTGTATGCAGTCATCATCCCCACCCCTAACCGGAGATCCAACATGAATGATCCAGTCGTAATCGTCGGTGCCGCGCGCACCCCCATGGGCGCCTTCCAGGGCGACTTTGCCAACGTCACCGCCAGCGACCTGGGTGCCGTGGCCATCCGCGCCGCCGTGGAACGGGCCGGCGTGGCGCCGGATGCCGTGGAACACGTGTTTTTCGGCAATTGCCTGATGGCGGGCCAGGGCCAGGCGCCCGCGCGCCAAGCCTTGCGCAAGGCTGGCTTACCCGATTCCACGGGCGCCGTGACCCTGTCGAAAATGTGCGGCTCGGCCATGCAGACGACCATGTTCGCGCATGACACCTTGCTCGCCGGCAGCGCCGACGTGGTGGTGGCGGGCGGCATGGAATCGATGACCAACGCCCCTTACCTGGTACCGAAGGCGCGCGGCGGCTACCGCATCGGCCACGGCATGATCTATGACCACATGATGATGGATGGCCTGGAAGACGCCTACAGCCGCGATGAAAAGGGCAATGCCCGCTCGATGGGCACGTTTGCCGAAGAGTGCGCCAGCCAATATCACTTCACGCGCGAAGCGCAGGATGCCTTCGCCATCGAATCCGTGAAACGCGCGCAAGCGGCCACCAAGGATGGCAGTTTCGAATGGGAAATCGTGCCCGTGACCGTGTCCGGCCGCGGCGGCGACACCATCGTCAGCATCGATGAAGGCCCGCAAAAAGCCCGCCTGGAAAAAATCCCCACCTTGAAGGCGGCGTTCAAGAAGGATGGCACCATCACGGCCGCCTCGTCTTCGTCGATCAACGATGGCGCGGCAGCCCTCGTGCTGATGCGCGAATCGACGGCGAAAAAACTCGGTTGCACCGTCATCGCGAAAATCCACGGCCACGCCACGCATGCGCAGGCGCCGAACGAATTCACCACGGCCCCCATCGGCGCAGTGAAAAAACTGTACGCGAAAACGGGCTGGAGCAGCAGCAATGTGGACTTGTTCGAGATCAATGAAGCGTTCGCGGCCGTGCCGATGGCCGCCATGCACGACCTCGACATTCCACACAGCAAGATCAACATCCACGGCGGCGCGTGCGCGCTGGGCCACCCGATCGGCGCCTCGGGCGCGCGCATCATCGTCACCCTGCTGGGCGCCCTGAAAAAAACCGGCGGCAAGCGCGGCGTGGCGGCCCTGTGCATCGGCGGCGGCGAAGCGACGGCGATGGCGATCGAACTGGTATAAGCTCTTCCTGAGCACGGGCGCGCACCGCAGTTCACGGTGCGCGCCCTTTCATTTTATTTTCAGGGAGAAAACATATGCCTACCGCATTGATCATCGGCGCCTCGCGCGGCATCGGCCACGAAATCGTCCGTCAATACCGTCACGATGGCTGGCGTGTCATCGCCACCGCCCGCACACCGGAAGCTTGCGACGCCCTCGCGCAACTGGGCGCGGAAGCGCACCAGCTGGACGTGACGGACGTGGAAGGCTGTGCCGGCCTGGGCTGGAAACTCGACGATGAAAAGCTCGACGTGGCCATCCTCAACGCAGGCGTGTACGGTCCCCGCCACGACGGTTTCCCCGCGCAAGCCGATTTCGACCTCGTCATGCACACGAACGTGCTGGCGGCCATGCGGCTGCTGCCGATCCTGGCGCCGCTGGTGGCCAACGCGAAAGGCAAGCTGGCCGTGCTGTCCTCGCACATGGGTTCCCTGAGCGAGCGGGGCAATCCCAGCGGTTCGCTGTACCGCGCCAGCAAGGCGGCCCTGAATTCCGTGCTGATCGACACGGCCCTCGTGCATGGCCCGCAAGGCGTCAGCTGCGTGGCTTTCCACCCGGGCTGGGTGCGCACGGACATGGGCGGCGCCGGCGCCGATATTTCCCCCGAGGAAAGCGCTGCCGGCATCCGCGCCACCCTGGCCAGCCTGCCGGCCACGGACAAGGCCGTGTTCCGCAACTACGATGGCAAGCCTATCGGCTGGTAACTCCCTGAATTCACGATAAAAACAAACGAGACGACGTCCCATGATACTCAATGAAGAACAGACCATGATCCAGGAAGCGCTGCGCAGTTTTTCGCGCGAGCGCCTGGCGCCCAACGCGGCCCGCTGGGACAAGGAACATCATTTCCCGAAAGAAGAATTGCAGGAACTGGCCGCGCTGGGCGCCTTTGGCGTGGCCGTGCCGGAAGCGCTCGGTGGCGCCGGTCTCGACTATGTGTCCCTGGCCCTGGTGCTGGAAGAAATCGCCGCCGGCGATGGCGGCACTTCGACCATCATTTCCGTCAACAATTGCCCCGTGTGCAGCATCGCCATGATGTACGCCAACGATGCGCAAAAGGAACAATGGCTGCGTCCGCTGGCGCAAGGGACCATGCTGGGTGCGTTTTGCCTGACGGAACCACACACGGGCAGCGACGCGTCCGCCCTGCGCACGACGGCCACGCGCGACGGCAATGACTACGTGATCAACGGCACCAAGCAATTCATTACCAGCGGCAAGTATGCGGACGTGGCCATCGTCATGGCCGTGACCGACAAGGCGGCTGGCAAGCGCGGCATCAGCGCCTTCTGGGTGCCGACGAACACGCCCGGTTACATCGTGGCGGGACTGGAACAGAAGATGGGCCAGCATTCGTCGGACACGGCGCAAATCCTGTTCGAGAATTGCCGCATCCCGGCGGAAAATATGATCGGCGAAGAGGGACAAGGCTACAAGATCGCCCTGTCCGGCCTGGAAGGCGGCCGCATCGGCATCGCCTCGCAAGCCGTGGGCATGGCGCGCGCCGCGTACGAAGCGGCGTTAAGTTATGCGCGCGAGCGCGAAAGTTTCGGCAAGCCCATCTATGAACACCAGGCCGTGCAATTCCGCCTGGCCGACATGGCCACGCAGATCGAAGCGGCGCGGCAACTCATACGCCACGCGGCGGCCATGAAGGATGCGGGATTGCCGTGTTTAAAAGAAGCGGCCATGGCCAAGCTGTTTGCGTCGGAAATGGCGGAAAAAGTCTGCTCGGACGCCATCCAGGTGCACGGCGGCTACGGTTATGTGTCCGACTTCCCCGTCGAGCGCATCTACCGCGACGTGCGCGTGTGCCAGATTTATGAGGGCACCAGCGATATCCAGAAGATACTCATCGCCAGAGCTTTATAAGCAAGGAAAGAAGGCGCGTGAAGCGGTAAAAGTCTCGGCGCCTTGAGCAACCGTAGCGAGCAAGCTCGATATCGGCTTGAGTAACGCAGCCGTACTGAAGTACGGCGAGTAACGCCGAGTCGAGAGCGGGCTGCGCAGTAGGTTGCCCAAGGCGCCAGCCACAGACGAAAAAAAGCCCGCTAAAACGCGGGCTTGTTCCAATGTATTACCAATGCTTTAATCGTGTCATGGACGCCAGTGCTATCTGCAAAGTGCCTCCTGATTTTCGGACTCCCATGCTATCTGCATGGTGACTCCAAGTGTAAATCGACCAACGTATCCGGAATTACAAAAATCCACTCTTTCGCACTGTCACGCCATCGACATTACACCTGTCGGTCGCCGCGCTGAGCCTGGATAGTGAGACTATTCGCAAGCGAATCTCAATCACTGAACGGAGTATAGCACAGCTTTTTGTGCAGTGCAATAATCTTTTTAAATCAAGTCCTTAGCGCCAGCGGCTTGTCTTCTTCGCCGCCACGGGCCACCCTTTCATACTCGGAAATCACTTGCGCGCCCAGCAGCAGCAAGGTGGCGCCTATTTCCAGGCTGAACATGACGACGATGGCCGTCGTCATCGAGCCATACACGATATTGACCTGCGACAAGGTGGAAAAATACCAGACCAGCACATGGCGCGCGATTTCCCACAGCAGGGCCGCCGTCACGCCGCCGATCAGCGCATGCGTGATCGACAGCCGTCCGACGGGCATGACCAGGTAGATCGAGCTGAGCACGAGGATTTCACCCGCCAGCCCCAGCAAATACAGCAACACGCCGGACACGCCTTCCAGGCCCCAGTCGTGGCGCAAGAAGCGCACGCTTTCCTCGCTCATCACCTGCAAGCTGCCCGCCACCAGGGTGATCAGCAAGATGCCCACGCCCAGGCACAGGATGTAGCAGTACGGCAATACGGCGGAAATGAGGAAATGGCGGCGGCGGATGGCCACGCGGTGAATGAAAATCACGCTCATGGCGTTTTCCAGCACGGTAAACGCCAGCGAACTGAAAAACAGCATGGTCAGCAGCAATAGCCAGCCGATCACGCCCCGATTGTTGAGGAAATGCGCCACTTCCGCCACGATGGCCTTCGATTGCCCGGGCACCAGCCATTCCAGGTAATGGCCGATTGTTTGCAGCAATTCGTCCTGCGCGATCACGTGCGACAGGGCCACCACAACCAGCATCAGCAAAGGCACGATGGACAGCAGCGAGTAATACGCGACGGCGCCCGCCAGCAGCAAGCCCTGGTTGGCGCGAAAGCCCTTCAGCACCTGCAGCACGAAGGCCAGCGGGTGGCTCAAAATGTAGGCGCTGGCGCGGCGGTTGATCATGAGCAAACCGTTCAAGGATGCCGGCATGGCCCGATGCCTTGCCGCACATGCCCCTAGCATACTGACTATCCCCGTACTGTGCCGTGCGCGAACGAACAGACTAGCTCACGGCGGCTTCCAGCAAGGTCAAGGTTTGCCGGTCCGCATCCAGGGTGGCGAGGATGCCCATCGGTATCGTGAACTGGTGGCGGATGTGGCCAAACGAATAGCCGCTGACGGCCGGCACGCGCAAGGGCTGCAAATGCTGGTCCAGGGTGGCATCGAGGGTCAGCGCCGTATCGCCCTCGGCCGCCTCGCAATGCTCGAAGATGCCCAGCATCAATGCCGCCGCCTTGTTGAAGCCCACGGACAGGTCGAGCTGGCACAGCATGCGGTCGATGCGGTACGGTACTTCATTGATTTCTTCGAGGAAAAGGATGTGTTCACGGAAATCGGCCGCATACGGCGTGCCGGCCAGCGCGCTGACCATGCACAGGTTGCCGCCCGTCAAGCGTCCCGTCGCCTGGCCGCCATGCACGGTGCGGATGGCGAAGTTCGGCTGCGTCTGCGCGCGGCGGTGATTGTCCAGCGCCATGGGGATCGTGTAATTGTCTTGCGGCGTCATCAGCACATTGCGCAACTGCGTCACCGTGTAATCGGACAACGTCGATGACGCCACGGGGCCGTGGAACGTTACCAGGCCCGTCTGGCGGCCGATGGCCAGGTGCAGGGCCGTGATGTCGGAATAGCCCATCAGCACTTTCGGGTTGCGCCGGATCAAGCCGTAGTCGAGCAGCGCCAGCAGCGAAATGCAGCCGGAGCCGCCGCGGATGGCCCACACGGCCTTGACGTCCGGGTCGCGGAACGCGGCGTGCAAGTCGTCCAGGCGCTGCTGCACCGTGCCCGCATAGTTGCCGTGCACGGCACGGATATTGGCGCCCAGGCTGGCGCGCAGTCCCAGCGATTCGATATTGCGCTGGGCCTTGGCGATGGACTCCTCATCCGTAAAACCGCCCGGTGCGATGATGGCGACCAGGTCGCCGTCGCGCAGGCGCGCCGGTTTGATCAATGCGTGTTGCTGTTGCATGCGTTTTCCCTTCCCTTGCGCGGCCGCCACCCATGCCGGTGTGCCTGCCGCCCCGAGGGTGGCGGCCAGCAAGCCGCCGAAGTGGCGCCGGCTGAGATTGGTCTGACTGGACATGCGGCCCTTTCCTGGAATAAAAAACGGCGACGCCAGGCGCCGCCGCACGAGGTTAGCATGCCGGCGGGATCGCCGCCGGCATGGTTGCCTTACATGAACTTGTACTTCAGCTGGAACGACAGCGAACGGCCGCGCGGGTCGGCCACGCGCGGGTCCCAGCCGGCGCCCACCACTTCATCCACGTTGTGCGCGGTGAACGGTGGATCGCGGTCGAACAAGTTCTGGATGCCCACGGTGATGGTGGTATTTTTGAAGCCCGTGTACGTGCCCGACAAGTTATACGTCGTGTAGCTGGACACGTCCGGCTTGAAGCCCGGTGGCGGCGCGCCCTTGCCGCCATTCGGCACCTGGTCCTTGTAGCCCGACGAAAAACTCTGGATCAGCAAACCGCTCCAGTCGCCGCGCGATACGCCGAAGCTGGCATTGTGTTTCCAGCGCAGGTACAGGTCGCGCGTATAAAACTTGCCGACCAGTTCCTGGTATTCCTGGCCTTGATATTCCGCAAACTTGAAACTGTCCATATACGTGCCATCCAGGGTCGCCGTCCATTTCGCGTCCCGGATCTTGCCTTCGCCGCGCAAGCCCACGTCCAGCCCGCGCACGCGGCTGCCTGCCGCGTTGATCCAGCCCGCCTGCACGTACTCGATGGTGCCGTCCGGATTGCGGTGGATGTACTGGTTCAGCGCCTGGTAGTTGGTCAGCACGATTTGCGGCGTACGGTTCAGGATGCGGTCCTTGGTGTTGATGGCCCAGTAGTCGAACGAAGCGGAATAGCCCTTCACCGGTTCGATGACGATACCGACGCTGCCCTGCTTCGACGTTTCCGGTTTCAGGTTGGTATTGCCGCCCGTCTTGTAGTCAAGGCGGTCGATGGCGCAGTATTCGGGCACGCCCGGATGCTTGGCGCAGCCTTCCTGGTCGATCACGCCGTTCGGCAATTCCTGGCTCAGCGAACCGGAGTACAGCTGCTGGAAGCTTGGCGCGAGGAAACCTTTGCTGGCCGAACCACGGAACAGCAGGAAGTCCATCGGCTGGTAGCGGAAGGCCACTTTCGGATTCGTCGTCGCGCCCACCAGGCTGTAATCATCGCGGCGGATGGCCAGCTGCATTTCCAGGTCCTTCGTGACCGGCACCAGCAATTCGGCATACACGGCCTTGACGGTACGGCTGGCATCTTTCAATGCGGCATTGCCTGGCGCCAGCAGGATCTGGATGGCGTCGACATCTTGCCCGAAGCTGTAGCCTTCGCGGCGCAAGTCAAAACCGGCTGCCATGGCCAGCGCACCGGCCGGCAGCTGGAACAGCTCGCCCGAAACGGAACCATCGATCTGCGTCAGGGTTGTCTTGCCATGCTGGAAGTCGCCACGGAACTTGGTCGATTCGATCAATTGCTTGGCCGCTTCCGTCTGGCTCTGGCCGGCGCCCACCCACGGATTGATGATGCCCGTCGCCAATGCCGCGTACAGCTTGTCCGTATAGGAATAGCCATCCGTCAGCTTGGTCTTGGTGCTGCTTTCGGCGCGCGAAATGCCGGCCTTGTAATCCCACTTGCCAAAGTTACCCTCAAAGCCCACCAGCACGCGGGCATTGTCGGTCGTGTTTTCCTGCGTGCGGTTCCCCACGTCATTGGCGCGCCATTTGTAGGAAATCGGCTTGGTCTTGTCGAACGACGGGATGTAGGCCGACAGGTCCTGGTAATACGCGCCGCCGACCGGATACAGATTCTTGTTGGCGACGGTCGCCTGCACCTGCATCGGCGTCAAAATGGCCGTGGCCTTGGTGCGCGAACCGAGCACTTCGACAAACATGCGGTGGTCTGGCGCCAGCTGGAACGTACCGCGCGACAACAGATTGGCCCGTTCGACGGGGAATTGCAGCACATAGTCGGCGCCATAGTCGTAGGCGCAGGAATATTTGGTGCGCAGCGGCGAGGTCACGTCTTTCCACAGCTCCGTCTGGTACTGCGACATGCCGGCGATGCTGTCGCACTTGCCCTGGAAGCTCAACGGATTGGCTTGCAGGTATTTATTCGCGTCGCCGGGCAGCTGGAACGAGGCGCCCAGCGCCGTGCCGGCACCCGCCATCTGGTTGGCGAACGGCGTGCCCGTGGTATCGGGCGACAGGCCACGGCCCGGCTGGTAGCCGTTGACGAAGGAACGGTCGCTGCCGTTCAGGCGCTGCGCCTTGTCGACGGTCAGGCTGGCCATGATGTTGTAGCGATCGCTTTCCAGCGAGCCCGTGCCTGCCAGCAGCGAAGCGCGGCGCGTGGCGCCGCCGCCTGCCTGCGTATCGTTGGTGGAAACGGACGCTTCCACGCCGCTGTAATTGGTTTTCAGAATGAAATTGATCACGCCGCCGATGGCGTCCGTGCCGTAGATGGCCGAAGCGCCATCCTTGAGGATTTCCACACGCGAAATTGCACCCAGCGGAATGGAGTTCAGGTCGACCGACTTGCCGCTGGCGCCATGCGTGGCGATGCGGCGGCCGTTCAACAGCACCAGGGTGCTCGACGGTCCCAGGCCGCGCAGCGAGGCGAACGAGGCGCCGCCGCTGACACGGTCGGCATCGGCGCCAAACACGTTATTGCCCGAAGTCATGTTATCGGCGCCCGTGCCATTCGCCGACAGGGTGCGCACCAGTTGCTCGGTCGTCGTGATGCCCTGCTTTTCGATCTGATCAAAGGTGATGACTTGCACCGGCAGCGCGCCTTCCTTGGCGACGCGCTTGATGCTGCTGCCCGTGACTTCGACCCGTTGCATTGCTGGCGCCGCCGCTTCCTGTGCCATCACCGGTCCCACCACCCCCATCAATGCCACCAATTGCGCTAGCTTCTTCAATTTCACGGGTCTCTCCTTTATTTGGGCAATCGAAACTTGAGTTCTCAAGTCAGGCTGTTTTTTTTCACGTCGCAACTGTCTGTCTCGCAGTACATTTTTTTATGACATTTGCGCATGACTTTATTTGTTTTCATTTTCAGAGTAGCGCGATGCATCCGGGCCCAGCCAATGAAAAATGCTTTCCTAACCATAACTTTTTGGAATGAATGCCCTTTTCAGCGACATGGTCACTTGCCTGCGGGGCTAGCCCTGGTTTTATCCACGTCCAGATAGCGCCAGGACGTGAATTCCACGGGGTGGCGCCTGTAGTTTTTTAGCCACGGTTGCTGCAGGTCGGCAGAGATGGGATGCGTCAGCAACACCCACGGCGTATAAGCGTGGATCAGCTGAAACAGGTCGAAGTACAGACTGCGTCGGCGCGGCGTATCGGATAGCAGGCGCGCCTCCTCATAGCGTTTATTGTAATCGGGCAAGTTAAAGCGGGCATAGTTGGCGCGGCCAACGTTGCCGCCGTACAACAATTGCATAAAGTTATCGCCATCGGGGAAGTCGGCGATCCAGTTGGTCTCGAACATCTGCACCTTGCCCAGGCGCGAGGCCTTGATGATTTCCGTCTTCTTGTCGCTTTTAAACTCCACGCGCACGCCGATGGCGTTCAGGTTGCGGCGCCACAATTCGTCGCGCAAGCGTCCCACCGTGCTCGGTTCCGTATGCATGGTGAGCAGCAAGGGCGTGCCGTCCGGCTGGGTGCGGAAACCGTCGGCGCCCGCCTTGTAGCCGAAGCGGTCCAGCAAGGCGCGCGCCAGCGCGGGATCGTAGCCGACGGGGCTGCGGTACTGCTTGTCGTAGCCGAGCACATTCGGCGGCAGCGGCGACTGCGCCGGCAAGGCCAGTCCTTTTTTCAGCAGGGCGATATCTTCGCGGCCGTTGTAGCTGAGGGCGATGGCGCGCCGCAGGGCCAGCTTGCCCTTGCTCATGCCGCCCAGCACGGGGTCGTCCATGTTCATCCACATGTAATACGTTTGCAGCACGGGAAAGCGCGTCAGCTGCAAGCCCTTGGCGGCCAATGCCGGTTTCAGCGCGCCGTTTTCCAGCACCATGTCCGTCATCGATTCCGGCACTTGCTCCAGGTAATCGAATTCGCCCTTCAAAAAACCCAGCATGCGCGATTGATATTCCTCAACGATGCGCACCTCGATGCGCTCGACCAGCGGCAAGCGCTGACCTTCCAGCGCGGTGGCGATGGCGCGCGCATCGACCGGCAAGGCGGCCAGCGCCTTGGCCTCCGTATGGAACACGGTGGCACGGAAAGTCGGGTTGGCCTGCAGCACGATCTTGTCGCTGCGCTTCCACTCCTTCACTAGGAACGGCCCCGTGCCCACGGGGTGGTTGCCGATCTGTCCTGCCGCCGGGTACGCTTCGGCCACTTCGCGCGCCACCACGGCTGTCGCCGGCATGGCCAGGTAAAACAGGAAGTTCGGATCGACGCCGTTCAGGCGGATGCGCAGGGTGTATTTGTCCAGCGCCTGCAAGCCGGCGATCGGCGTGTCGTAGCTGAACTTGGTTTTCAGGGCGGCATCGCCCACCAGCTTGTCTTCCAGCAAGAATAACCACGGCGACTTCAGGCTGGGGTCATACAGGCGCGTCAGGCTGTAGACATAATCCTGCGCCGTCACTTCGCGCGGCTGGCCCTTGAAAGCGGGATCTTGTGTGAAGAAGATGCCGGGCTGCAAGTGAAAGGTGTACGTGCGCCCGCCATCTTCCACCGTCGGCATGGCGCGCGCCGTATTGCCCTGCAGCTGCACGGGGCGCGCCAGGTAGTCATAGCGCAGCAGCGGATCGAAGATGTTTTCCATCAAGTTCAGGCTGGCCAAGTCGGACGCCACGGCCGGGTCCAGGCCCGTCTCGCTGGTGCTCAAAAACAAGTGCAGGGTCTTGTTCGCGCGGGAAGTGCTGGCGGACGCAGCATCGGCGGCGTGGGCCGGTACATTCAACAGCGTCAACAGGGCCAGGCCGGCGGCGCAGGCGGTTTTGCGTAAAAACATCATCAGTGATCCAGTGCAGACAAGGTAACGAACAGCGATTAGCGACAGGCATCCCCCACACTACGCGGGCAAGCTACGGGGCGCCAATGAAAACAGGCTGCCAGCTTATAACTTTTTGGCATGCGATTGCTGCATTCTTTCATCAACTCGTATCGGGCTGCCCCTATACTTTGTTTGCAGACATTTTTTACTCCCGACACACAGAACTGATCGCATATGGCACTTAATTACATCTGGTCCGGCTTTTTCCTCGTTGGCTTCCTGGCCGCAGTGCTGCAGTGGCTGTTTCTCGGCGATACCGATATCTTCAAGCGCATCATCGACGGCACCTTCGAGACGGCGCGCATGGGCGTGATGGATATCGCCCTGCCGCTGGCCGGCGTGATGACCTTGTGGCTCGGCATCATGAACATCGGCGAAAAAGCGGGTATCGTCGGCTGGCTGGCGAAAGTGATCGCGCCCTTCTTTTCGCGCATCTTCCCGGAAATTCCAAAAGACCATCCGGCCACGGGCCACATGGTGATGAATTTCTCGGCCAACCTGCTGGGCCTGGACAACGCGGCCACGCCGTTCGGTTTAAAAGCCATGGAAAGCCTGCAAACCTTGAACCCGAACAAGGAAGAGGCGACGAATGCGCAAATCATGTTTTTGGTGCTGCACACCTCGGGCCTGACCCTGATTCCGCTGGCCATCATGGCGCAGCGCTCCATCCTCGGCGCGGCCGACCCGTCCGACATCTTTATCCCCTGCATGATCGCCACCTATGTGGCCACCATGGTCGGCATCATCACGGTGTCCATCAAGCAACGCATCAACTTGCTCAACAGGGTCGTGCTGGGCTGGATGGGCGGCATGACGAGCGCCATCGTCGCCATGATCTGGTATTTCACGCAATACCTGACGAAACAGGAAATCGAGCTGGTCTCGAAGGTCGTCAGCAACCTGGTATTGATCAGCGTCATCGCCATCTTCATCATCGGCGCCCTGCGCAAGAAGGTGAACGTGTATGACGCCTTCATCGAAGGGGCGAAAGGCGGCATCCAGACGTCGATCACCGTGATTCCCTACCTGGTCGGCATGCTGGTGGCCATCAGCGTGATCCGCAACGCGGGCGTGTTCAATTTCCTGATGAGCGGCATGAACTGGTTCTTCGCCAACCTGGGCATCAATACGGACTTCGTGCCCGCCTTGCCGACGGCCATGATGAAGCCGCTCAGCGGTTCCGGCTCGAAAGCCATGATGATCGACGCCATGAATACCTATGGCGTCGACTCGTTTGTCGGCCGCCTGGCCTGCGTCTTCCAGGGCTCGGCCGACACCACCTTCTATATCGTGGCCCTGTATTTCGGTTCCGTCGGCATCCGCAAGACGCGCTATGCCATCACGGCCGGCCTGATCGCCGATCTGGCCGGCGTGATCACGGCCGTCTTCGTTGCCTACGTCTTTTTCCACTAAGGAGCACCATGTTACGTCCTGTTCTGATGGCTGCGCTGTTGGCGGGTCTGGGCCTGTCGACCGCCCACGCGCAATTGCCCGAATCCGTCAGCCTGCTGCTGCGCAGCGCGAATATCCCGGAAGACGCCATGGGCGCCATCGTCTTGCGCGGCAACACCACCGTGCTGTCGCATGGCGCCGAACGCAGCATGCAGCCCGCTTCCACCATGAAGCTGGTGACGACGGCCGTGGGCCTGGAGCAGCTCGGTCCCATCTTCCGCGGCCGCACGGAGCTGCGCACCAGTGCCGACGTCATCAATGGCGTGCTGAAGGGCGACTTGATCCTGCGCGGCGGCGCCGATACGGATTTCAATGCGGACGTGCTCGCGCACATGCTGCAAACCCTGCGCAACCAGGGCATCGTCAAAATCAAGGGCGATCTGATTCTCGACCGCCAGTTGTTCCAGCCGGCCCGGCCCGACATCGGCGCCGCGCCCTTCGACGAGTCGGCCGAGTTCCGCTACAACGTCATCCCCGATGCCTTATTGCTGAACACCAATCTGATCGATATCAACATCAGTGCGACGGAACGGCAATTGAGCTTCCAGATGCAGCCGCCGCTGGAGAATGTCAGCATCACGAGCGACATGAAACTGGTCAAGGGCAGTTGCGCCAAATGGGAAGATGGCTGGCGCCCGCCCGAATACCGGCGCGATGCGAGCGGCAAGCTGCAGGTGATACTGCATGGCACCTTCCCGCAAAACTGCAACAAGGCCACCAGCATCAATGTGCTCGATCGCAACGATTATGCGGACCGCTTGTTCCGTGCCACCTGGAAACGCCTCGGGGGCACGATCACGGGCACGGTGCGCGAAGCACCGGGCACGGGCTTGCCGCCGACGGCCGAACCTGTCGGCACGCGCATGCTGGCCGACCACGTGGCGCGCGCCTTGCCGGAGGTCTTGCGCGATATCAACAAGACCTCCGATAACACCCTCGCCCGTACCCTGTTCCTGAGCCTGGGCAGTTTGCAGAGCGATGGCTGGCTGGGCAGCCGCCCCGTCGCCATGGCGGCGCCGGAAGATACGGCCAGCCGGGCGCGGCAAGTTATCCAGGAATGGTTCCAGCGGCACCATATCGACACCCAGGGCATGCTGGTCGACAACGGTTCCGGCTTGTCGCGCACGGGACGCATTGCGCCGGCGCAAATGGCCGGCGTCTTGCAGGCGATGCAGCAAAGCCCATGGGCGCCCGAGTTCCAGTCCAGCCTGCCCATCGTGGCGCTGGACGGCACCATGCGCAAGCGCCTGTTGAACAGCCCGGCCGCCGCGCGGGCCCGCATCAAGACGGGCACCTTGAAAAATGTCGTGGCCATCGCCGGCTACGTGCCCGACGCCAACAACCAGCAATGCGTGGTGGTCGCCATGATCAATAGCGACCTGGTGGGTAATGGCAATGGCCGCGCGGCCGTCGATGCGCTGATCGAGTGGGTCGCCAGGAGCGGCGCTACGCCGGCAGTCGCCGGACAATAAGGTTCCAGGCCGGAGTAGCGGGCTAGTTGCGCGACGTGCGTGCT
The DNA here is from genome assembly GCF_030587315.1 of Janthinobacterium sp. SUN211. Classification (NCBI taxonomy): domain Bacteria; kingdom Pseudomonadati; phylum Pseudomonadota; class Betaproteobacteria; order Burkholderiales; family Oxalobacteraceae; genus Janthinobacterium; species Janthinobacterium sp. SUN211. The sequence goes on from NZ_JAPWIC010000008.1 coordinate 273,800, forward strand.
TCGCTGGCAAAAGCCAGGCGCAGCACGTACGCGGCGACGGCGCCGATCAGCAAGACGGTCACCAGCGAACCTTCCACGCCGAAGGCGCCGCCGGTCAGCACGGCATTGCCAGCCAGTTCGCCGCGCAGCAGACCATCCGTGGCCGCATGACCCGATACGGTCGAGGAGAATACCTGGCCGACGCAATAATTCCAGCCGACGTGCGTACCGATACACACCCACAGCCGGCGCGTCTTCATATACAGCGCCGCCTGCAGCACGCCATACGCGACAAGCGCGATGATCGCCAACAGCGAAAAGCCGGCATTGGGCAAATGGGCCAGGGCAAATACCAGGGATGAGATCACGATGGCAGCCTTGTTGCCCAGCGCACGCGCCGTCACGCCGAACAGGATGCCGCGAAACATCATTTCCTCGGCCATGCCAACCAGCACCAGTTCGGCCAGAGGGAGCAGCAACAAGATTCTCAGGGCGTTGACGCCGCTAAACTGATACACGCCCAGCGCAGCCAGCACACCGAAGGTCAGGGCGACCAGCCCGGCGCCAAGCAGCAATCCACGTCCCAGCTCACCCGCCATGCCCGGCATTGCCAGTTCAGTCGGCTGGCGTTTTTCGATGCGCCTCACATAGAAGCGGTAGCCAAACCACACCAGTACCGCCGCCAGTAACTGCGGCCACAGGATGCGGTAAGGCTTGTCCACCAGCTGGGAAGCAAGGCCCATCACCAGCGGTACAGCGGCAAAGGTGAGAACCATCCCCAGCACAATCTGCACCAGGGGATAGGCCATCAGGCGCGCCAAGGGGGATTTCTTCGTTGCCATGCTCAGGGTGCTGTCCATCATCGCTTTCCTCGTGGGTTGTCAGGGAGTGGCTGCTGCTTTCTTGTTTCATGTAGCGATAGTAACAGCATTTATATAAGCACTTATGCAAATATCGAAGAATGTTGTATTTTATGCACCCGTGGTGAATGAACGAAAGCGGAAGGGGGGAACAGCAAGGAAGCGCAAGACGAAAAAAAACCCGCTCATTGCTGAGCGGGTTTTTCTCTTACTGCGAATAACAAGCCTGACGATAACCTACTTTCACACTGGTTGCAGCACTATCATCGGCGCAAAGTTGTTTCACGGTCCTGTTCGGGATGGGAAGGGGTGGGACCAACTTGCTATGGTCATCAGG
>NZ_JAPWIC010000009.1:0-266682 GCF_030587315.1 Janthinobacterium sp. SUN211
GGAAGAGTATGAAGCAATTTGCTACGTCCGTCAACCCCGTTTTTCAGCGCATTGCGCTTAAAAACTTTTCTCACTTTACGCTGCATTTGCATGCGTCGTTCAGCGAGGGGGCGAATTATAGCCGTGCCCTGCGCACCCCGCAAGCGCTATTTTGCAGTTGGGTAAATATTGCTGTGTGATATCGTAGCGCCGACCATACCCTGCCTCATCCACATAGATTCCCATGCCTATCCCACACATCAGCCCTACCGCCAATTCCGCCTTGTCCAGCGCACTCGAACATGCCATCAACAGCAAGACCAAGCCATTGGGCAGCCTCGGCATGCTGGAAACCCTGGCCCGTCAAATCGGCCTGATCCAGCAAAGTACGCAACTGGCGCTGCACCAGCCCGCCATCATCGTTTTCGCGGCCGACCATGGCGTCGTTGCCGAAGGCATTTCTGCCTATCCACAAAGCGTGACCTGGCAGATGGTGGAAAACTTCCTCGGCAACGGCGCCGCCATCAATGTCTTTGCCCGCCAGAACGATTGCGCCTTATATATAGTAGACGCGGGCGTGAACCACGATTTCGGCCCGCGCGACGGCTTGCTCGACCACAAACAAGGTCCCGGCACCCGCAACTTTGCCAAAGAGCCCGCCATGAGCCGGGAGCAGTGTCTGGCCGCCATGCAGGCGGGGATGGACCTGGTCGCCAGCCTGAACGGCAATGTGCTGGGCTTTGGCGAAATGGGCATCGGCAACACCACGGCCGCGGCAGCACTGATGCACAAGCTGACCGGCACGCCCGTTGCCGATTGCGTCGGCGCCGGCACGGGCCTGTCGAAGGAAGGGATACTGCACAAGCAGCAGGTGATCGAAGCGGCCGTCGCCCATCATACGGCAGTCGATGAGCCGCTCGACGTGCTGGCCACCTTCGGCGGTTTCGAAATCGCCATGATGGCCGGCGCCATGCTCAAGGCGGCCGAACGGCGCATGATTCTGCTGATCGATGGCTTCATCGTCAGCAGCGCACTGCTGGTGGCGGCGCGCCTGCAGCCAGCCATCCTCGATTACTGCGTGTTTTCGCACTGCTCCGATGAAAACGGTCACCGCCAGCTGCTGGCCAGCCTTGGCGCGCGTCCGCTGCTGCACCTCGATTTGCGCCTCGGCGAAGGCACGGGTTCGGCGCTGGCCTTGCCGCTGCTGCACGCGGCCGTCAACTTCATGCGCGAGATGGCGACCTTCGCCTCGGCCCAGGTCAGCGAAAAATCCGCGCCAGACTAAGACCATGGCCAATCCCGTTTCCGCCGCAATTCACCAATGCCGTCTGTTCTTCATCGCGCTGCAATTTTTCACGCGCCTGCCGATCCCACGCTGGGTGGGATTCGAGCCGGCCTGGCTGCAGCACGCCTCGCGCTACTTTCCCCTGGTGGGTCTGGTGGTGGCCGCCATCAGTGGCGCCGTGTATCTGCTGGCCAGCTGGCTGCTGCCTTCTGCGGTGGCCGTGCTGCTGGCCATCGCCGCCGGCATTTACCTGACGGGTGCCTTCCATGAAGATGGTTTCGCCGACATGTGCGACGGCTTTGGCGGTGGCTTGACGCGCGAGCGTGTGCTGGAAATCATGAAGGACTCGCGCATTGGCGCGTATGGCGCCATCGGCATCATCTGCCTGCTGGCCATCAAGTGCACGGCGCTGGCCTCGTTGCCGCCACACATCGTCGTGGCGACACTGTGCATCGCCCATCCTTTGTCCCGCCTGGCCGCCGTCTCGCTGATCCGGTTCATGGACTATGCACGCGACGAAGGCAAGTCCAAGCCCATGGCACAGGAAATGCACACGACTGAATTCATCATCGCCGCTATCTGCGGCCTGCTGCCTGCCATCGCCTGCGGCGCTCTGGGGATATTCGACTGGGCCACGCTGGTCTTTGCCGTCGTGGTGGCGGCAGCTGCCGCTTTCTGGCTGGGCCGCAAATGCCTGCGCCGCCTGCAAGGCTACACGGGTGACTGCCTGGGCGCCGTGCAGCAGGTGGCGGAAGTGGCGGTCTATCTGGCCATCCTCTCCAGCTTCCAGCCTCCCGTGCGCTTCTATTAAGCCAGCATGCGCCTGATCCTAGTCCGCCACCCCGCACCGCAAGTGAGCAGCGGCACCTGCTATGGCCGTAGCGACGTGGCGGTGACGCCGCACGCGCTGGCCGCCGTGCGCGCCAGCTTGCAAACGACCCTGCCGCCGCATGTACCGCTGTATGCCAGCCCCCTGCACCGCTGCGCCGAACTGGCGACGGCCCTGGCGCAGGACTTGCCCGCGAGCGCCCTGCGTTTCGACGCGCGGCTGGCAGAGATGGATTTCGGCGCGTGGGAAATGCAGCCCTGGCATGCGATTGCGCGCGCGGAAATCGATGCCTGGGCAGCCGACTTGGCCTGGCACCGCCCCGGCGGGGGCGAGAACGTGCTGGCGATGGCCGCCCGCGTCGACGCGTTTCTAGGCGATCTGTTGCGCGAACAACACGAAACGGTCGTCATCATCTGCCATGCGGGCACCATCCGCCTGCTGTCGGCACTGCAAGCCCGGCTGCCATTGGAGGAAACAGCCCTGCTGGCCGCCCATTCCGCCCATAAAATCGCCTACGGTGCGACTGTCGTCGTCGATTTCTGATATTGAATTGTCCAGCCGACCATGTCAGTCCATGCCTGCTGCACGTATAATGGCGGGGTTTTGGTGCCCGCGCTCATGTCCATGAGCGCAGTTAAACGGGAAACACGATGCCGCGATCGCGGCGAGCGTGTGCTGCCCCCGCAACGGTAAGCAAGTGTCGCCCCTCCCTACCGGAAGCGAGCGACAAGCTATCTCTGACAACCACTGTGCTTGCAATCATCGAGCATGGGAAGGTGGGATAGCCGTACTTGCCAGCCCGGATACCGGCCAGGACAGGTGGAAGTGTGCGAACGGGGATGTTCGCGATCCGAATGGCCGACTGGCCGTCTTCGATCGTCATCTTCAGTTCCCACTTCTGTTCAATCTGGCCTACGGGGACGTCGGCTGGTTGCATATTACTTACTGAAAATTATCATGACCCATGCTGTTTCCCGCCACGCGGCCCTCACGTCGCTCGCGCTAGCCATTGCCGCGCCTGCCGCTTTCGCCCAAGCCACGCCAGACACCTTCGATCCCATCGTCGTTACCGCCAACCGTTACCCGCAGCATCTGAGCGAAGTATTGAGCGACACGCAGACCATCAGCTCGGAAGACATCGCGCGCTCTGGCGCCGGTACGCTGATCGATCTGCTGCAAAAGCAGCGCGGCATCGAAGTCAATCGCTATGGCGGCCCAGGCACCGATTCGAGCGTATTCATCCGCGGTGCGAACAGCAACCAGAATATCGTGCTGGTCGATGGTGTACGTATCGGCTCCGCCACATCTGGCACTGCCAGCTGGAGCGCCCTGCCGCTGTCAAGCATCGACCACGTTGAGATCGTCTACGGCCCACTGAGCACCATGTATGGCGCCGATGCCGTCGGCGGCGTGATCCAGATCTTTACCAAGAAAGGCGACGGCGCCACGCGCTTTTCCGCCTTCGCCGGCTACGGCCGCAACAACACCCGCCAGGCGGAAGCCAGCGTTGCCGGCTCTACCGGTGGCAACAACAGTTTCAGCTACGCCCTGACCGCGGGCAAGGAAAAATCGGATGGCTATTCCGCCACCAAACCTGGTAATTTTTCCTATAACGGCGATAAAGACGGCTACGACAAGGAAAGCGTCAGCGGCCAGTTTGGCTACCAGATGGCCAAGGGCCATGAAGTCGGCCTGGTTTTCCTGAACAGCAAACTGGATGCACAATACGATGCGGGCTTGAACTTCGACGCGCGCAACGACAAGAAGCAGGAAAGCATTTCGGTATTCACGAAGAACCAGTTCTTGCCGAACTGGACCAGCGAGCTGCGCTACGCAGAATCGAAGGACAAACTGACCGCGGTATCCGCCGCAGACGCCTCCGGCAGAAGCCAGTTCGACACCAAGCAAACTGACATCAGCTGGCAAAACGATATTCTCATTGGCCGCGATACCCTGCAATTGCTGGGTGAATACCGTGACGAAGATGTCGTGAGCTCGGCCGAAGGCCTGTCCGGCGGACGCAATACAAAGTCGTTCGCGGCATCGTACAATCTGGTGCGCGGCGCCCACCTGGCCAGCATCAGCGGCCGTCGCGACGACAGCTCGGTGTACGGCACGCACAACACGGGCAGCGTCGCCTATGGCTACCGTTTCAGCAACGCCTTGCGCGCCAACGCCAGCTATGGCACCAGTTTCCGCGCACCGACCTTCAATGATCTGTACTACCCTGATTCCGGCATTCCGACGAACAAACCGGAAAAAGGCCGCAATGCTGAAGTAGGCTTGCAATACAACGACGGCCAATCGCAACTGAGCGCAACCTACTACCACAACAAGATTACCGACATGCTTGTCTACGTATGGCCTTGCACGGTGATCGGCTGGAAACCAGGCGAAGGCTGCAGCATGAACGTCGACAAAGCATTGCTCAAAGGCCTGACGCTGGCTGGCGCGCACAAGTTCGGCGCCTTCAACGTCAGTGGCAATCTCGACCTGCAAGATCCACGCAATGAAACGACGGACAAGCAACTGGTGCTCCGCGCGAAAAAACACGCCAACTTCGCTGTCGATTACACGACCGGTCCTTTGACCGCCGGTACGGAATGGCAGTTGTCGGGCAAACGTTTTGCAGATCCTGCCAACAAGACCACCCTCGGTGGCTATGGCTTGCTGAACCTGTACACCACCTACCAGTTCGCACGCGACTGGTCGGTTTTGGCACGTTGGAACAACATCACCAACAAAGACTATGAACTGAGCCGTTTCTATGCGACTCCACGCTCGAACCTCTTCGTTGGCGTACGCTATGGCATGAAATAATCCCGTCGTAATGATGTAAGCTGCGGGCGATGGCATTGCTGTCATCGCCCGCAGATGCAGTTCTGCAGTCCCCGTTTTTAAGGCAGTACATGCACCCATTTTTCCGCAACATGCGCCACCGCGCCACCGTCATCCTCACGGTGCTGATCGTGTGCGCGATTGCCAGCCTGATTTTCTCCGGCATGATCGGCTCGATCGCGATTCCGCTCGCCGACCTGCCTTCCGCCCTGTTCCACGTCGTGCAAGGCAAGACAGATACCCTCGCCGCCACCCTGCTCGACCTGCGCCTGGGCCGCGCGCTTACCTCCTTTGTCACCGGCGCGGCGCTGTCGCTGGCCGGCCTGATGATGCAGGCGCTGCTGCGCAATCCCCTGGCCGATCCTTACGTGCTGGGCATTTCCGCCGGCGCTTCCGTTGGCGCGCTGGCCGCGCTGCTGTTCATGTGCGCGCTGTGGGTGGTCGACGCGGCCGCCTTTGCCGGCGCCGTCGGCGTGTCCATGCTGCTGTACTTTTTTGCGCGCCGCGACCTGCGCGGCGGCACGGCGGCCGAAGGCGGCGCCTCGCTCTTGCTGCTGACGGGCGTGATCCTGGCCTCGGCCTGCATGGCCATCGTCACCCTGATGCTGTCCATCGCCCCGGAAAGCCGCTTGCGCAGCATGGTGTTCTGGATGATCGGCGACCTGTCCGGCGCGCCCGCGCGGCTGATGCCCTGGCTGGTCCTGGCGGGCGCCCTGGTCTTCGCACTGCGCTGCGCGCGCTCGCTGAACGTCATGGCGCTGCACGCGGAAGCGGCCAGCACCCTGGGCGTGCGCGTGGGCGCCCTGCGCAAGGGACTGTTCTTCTGTTCCGGCCTGCTCACGGCCAGCGCCGTCACCAGCGCCGGCAGCGTGGGCTTTGTCGGCCTGATCGTGCCGCACGCGCTGCGCTTTGCCTGCGGCCCCGACCATCGCCTGTTGATACCGGCTGCCGCGCTGGCTGGCGGCACCTTCCTCGTACTGGCCGACACGCTTGCGCGCACCGTGCTGGCACCGTTACAGCTGCCCGTCGGCGTGGTCACGGCCATGATAGGCGCGCCCGTCTTCCTGTACCAGCTGCACCGGTTGCGACGCACATGATACGTACCTACCAACTCGGCCTGAAGGCAGGCACGCGCTCTCTCGTGGAAAACCTCATCTGGCATATCAAGGATGGCGAATGCTGGAGCGTGATCGGCCGCAATGGCGCGGGCAAGAGCACCTTGCTGCGCACCCTGGCCGGCTTGCGCGAACCGGATGCGGGCCACGTGACGATACAGGGCCGCGCCCTGGTCGACTGGCCGCTCGACGAACTGGCGCGTGAACGGGCCTTCCTGGCGCAGGCGCGGCACGATGCGTTCTCGTACCGCGTCATCGAAACCGTGCTGTCGGCGCGCCATCCGTATCACGACAACCATTACTGGGAAGGCAGCGACGACCAGCGCATCGCCCTGGCGGCGCTGGCATCGATGGAAGTGGAGCACCTGGCCGAGCGCGACGTGCGCAGCCTGTCCGGCGGCGAACGCCAGCGCGTGGCAATCGCCGCCATGCTGGCGCAGGATACGCCCTTGTTGCTGCTGGACGAACCGGCCAACGCGCTGGACCTGGCACACCAGGTCAGCGTCATGGGCCTGCTGTCAACACTGTGCCGAGAACAGAACAAAACCGTGGTGATGGTGGGGCATGACCTGAACCTGGCGCACAGCGTCTCGACCCATGCGCTACTGCTGATGGGCGACGGCGGCTGGCTGGCCGGTCCGGTGGCCGAGGTAATGCGGGCATCCATCCTGGGCGACTACCTGGGCCACCCGATCGAGATCATCGATCACGGCAAACGCAAGATATTCATACCGAAAGAGAACTGACATGAGCGACAAGAAGACAATCGATGCGGACACCGCGGCGATCAACGAACGCCACCGAGTGCGCATGGAGCGCAAGAAGGCCATCATCGATGCAGCCATCGCCAAGGCGGACAAGGAAATCGGCATCATCATCGTCAACACGGGCAATGGCAAGGGCAAGAGTTCGAGCGGCTTCGGCATGGCCATCCGCGCCATGGGCCACGGCATGAAAGTGGGCGTGGTGCAGTTCATCAAGGGCGCCATGTCGACGGGAGAAGAAAAATTCCTGCGCCGCTTCCCCGATGAAATCAGTTTTCATGCGATGGGCGAAGGCTATACCTGGGAAACGCAAAACCGCGAGCGTGACATCGAAAAGGCCGAACTGGCGTGGGAACAGGCGAAGACCTTCCTGGCCGACCCCAGCTACGGCCTGGTGCTGTTCGACGAGCTCAATATCGCCCTCAAATACAACTACCTCGATGTGCATAAAGTCATCGCCGACCTGCTGGAACGCCCGGCCATGCAGCACGTGGTCATCACGGGCCGCGGCGCGCCGGACGAACTGATCGCCATCGCCGACACCGTCACGGAAATGGCCGTCGTCAAGCATGCCTATGCGGCCGGCATCGGCGCGCAAATCGGCACCGAGTGGTAACAGCGCCATGACGCGCACCCTGGTCTTCGGCGGCGCCCGTTCCGGCAAGAGCGCCCATGCGGAAACGCTGGCCCGCGAGTCGGGCAAGGAAGTGATCTACATCGCCACCGCGCAGGCGGGCGATGCTGAAATGGCCACGCGCGTCAGGCACCACCGAGCGCAACGCCCGGCCGAGTGGGTAACCCTGGAAGAACCGCTGCGCCTGGGCGACGCCATCCTGCGGGAAGCACTGCCAGGCCGCCTGCTGCTGGTCGACTGCCTGACCCTGTGGCTGACCAACCTGATGTTTTCCAGCGGCGAGACCTATCCGGACGTAGGCGACATCGCCCTGCCCGAGCTGTTCCACAGCGAGCGCGCGCACCTGCTGTATGCGCTGGCCGAAAGCGAAGACACCGGCTGCGACCTCGTTCTCGTGTCGAACGAAGTGGGCATGGGCATCGTGCCCTACGGCGCCATCTCGCGCTGCTTCACCGATGAAGCGGGCCGTTTGAACCAGGCCGTGGCAGCCGTGTGCGACAAGGCTGTCTTTGTGGCCGCCGGCCTGCCCCTGTACCTGAAAGGCGGCCCATGCTAAGCGGCTTGTCGCTGCCCATGCTGGCCGCCTTGATGACGGCCGGCGTGCTGCTCGACATGCTGCTGGGAGAAACGCGCCGCTGGCATCCGCTGGTGGGCTTTGGCCGCCTCGCCAGCGCGCTGGAGCGCCGGCTGAACCGGGGCCGTGGGCGCTTCCTGCGCGGCGTGCTGGCGTGGTCGCTGGCCGTGCTCCCCATCAGCTATGCCACCTACCGGCTGTGCGGCCTGGCGGGTGCCGCCCTCCACGTTTTCCTGTTATATCTATGTCTGGGCATGCGCAGCCTGCGCGACCACAATCAGCCCATTGCCGACGCCCTGGCCATCGATGACCTGGACAACGCGCGCCTGCTGACGGCGCGCATCGTCAGCCGCGACACGGCCAATGCCGACGCGGCCAGCCTGGCCAAGGCCAGCACCGAATCCCTGCTGGAAAACGGCAACGACGCCGTCTTCGGCACCCTGTTCTGGTTTGCCGTGGCAGGCGGCCCCGGCGCCGTGCTCTTCAGGCTGGCCAATACCCTCGACGCCATGTGGGGCTACCGCAATGTACGCTACGACTGGTTCGGCTGCTGCGCCGCGCGCATCGACGACCTGTTGAATTATCTGCCGGCGCGCCTGACGGCCCTGTCCTACGTCTTGCTGGGCAAGACCATGGCCGACAAAAAACGCGCGTGGCAGTGCTGGCGCAGCCAGGCCCCAAACTGGGGTAGCCCGAATGCGGGCCCCGTGATGGCCAGCGGCGCCGGCGCCCTGGGCCTGGCCCTCGGCGGCGACGCCATCTACGCCGGCGAACTGGAACGCCGCCCGCCTTTGGGCAGTGGCCGTCCCGCCGAAGCGCGCGATATAGACCGCGCCTGGCGCCTGGTGGCTGAAACGGCCGTGCTGTGGCTGATCTGGGTGGCGCTGCTGGCAAGCCTGTTCTACCTGAAGGGAAAATACCTTGCTTGAACATGGCGGCAACCTGCGCGACGCCGCGCGCGAATACGGCAGGCCGTTGGAAGACTGGATCGACCTGTCGACCGGCATCAACCCGCACTGGTATCCAGCGCCAGCACCGAACGCCAACGCCTGGCACCGGCTGCCGGAAGCCGATCCCGCGCTGGCCGCTGCCGCCTGCGCGTATTACGACGCGCCGGCCATGCTGCCCGTGGCCGGCACCCAGGCTGCCATCCAGGCCCTGCCCCGGCTGCGCGCGCCGTCGCGCGTGGTGGTGGCCGCGCCGTCGTATGCGGAACATGCGCACCACTGGGGCCAGCACGGCCACCAGTTGCGGCAAGTGCCGTATGCGCAGCTGGCCGATGCGGTCGACCGCTGCGACGTGCTGGTCGTCTGCAATCCCAACAATCCCACGGGCGAGCACATCGCGCCCGAGCTGCTGCTGGAGTGGGCGGACAAGCTGGCCGCGCGCGGCGGCTGGCTGGTGGTCGATGAAGCGTTTGGCGACACGGAAGCGCACGCCAGCCTGGGCTCCCACTCTGCCCGGCCGGGACTCATCGTGCTGCGCTCCGTCGGCAAATTCTTTGGTCTGGCGGGACTGCGCCTGGGCTTTGTCGCAGCCCATCCCCCGCTGCTGGCGCAACTGGCCGACCTGCTGGGCCCGTGGACAGTCAGCGGCCCGGCGCAGCACGTGGCGCTGGCCGCCCTCGCCAACACGCATTGGCAGGACGAGATGCGCGAGCGCCTGCGCGGCGAAGGCACGCGCCTGCGCCAGCTATTGGCAGCGCACGGCATCGCCAGCAGCGGCACGGCGCTGTTCCAGTGGTGGCCGGAGGAGCGCGCCGAAGCGTTCTGGCGCCACATGGCGGAATCGGGCATCTGGGTGCGCCTGTTCCGCCACGCCGCCCACGGCATCCGCCTGGGCCTGCCCCCCGACGAACATTCCTGGCTGCGCCTGCAGCAGGCCCTCACCACATGGAAACACATATGAATCACTTAAAAACAGCACTGCTGCTGGCCGGACTGGTCTCGCTGCACGCGCATGCCGCCATCACCGTGCGCGACGACGACGGCAACACCGTCACCGTGGAAAAACCGGCGCGGCGCATCCTGGCGCTGGCACCGCATGTGACGGAACTGCTGTTCGCGGCCGGTGGCGGCGACAGGATCGCCGGTGTCGTCAGCTACAGCGACCACCCGGAAGCGGCAAAGAAGATCACGCAAGTGGGCGACAACCGCCAGTACGACATGGAACGCATCATCGCCCTGAAGCCGGACCTGATCGTAGTGTGGATGCATGGCAGCGCCGAGCGCCAGATCGCCATGCTGCGCCAGCTGAAGGTGCCCATCTATCACAGCGAACCGCGCAAGCTGGCCGACATCCCCGACAGCATGGAGCGCCTGGGGCAGCTGATGGGAACGGAAAAAACCGCCAAACCGGCGGCGGCCCAGCTGCGCGCCAAACTGGCCAGCCTGACGGCGCAATATGCGCAGCGCCCGCCCGTGCGCGTGTTTTACCAAGTGTGGGACAAACCTTTATACACCTTGAGCGGCGCGAGCATCATCAGCGATTCCATGCGCGTGTGCGGCGCGCAAAATGTCTTTGCCGCGATGAAGGTGGTGGCGCCCGTCGTCACGCCGGAAGGCGTGCTGCAGGAAGACCCGGAAGTCATCTTCGGCACCAGCGAAAAAAGCGATCCGCGCAGCGAAGGCGGCCTGGCCATGTGGCGCGCCTTCCCGTCGATGACGGCCGTGCGCAAGAATAACCTGTTCCGCCTGAACGGCGACCTGCTGAACCGCGCCGGCCCGCGCATGATCGAGGGCACGGCCGCCATGTGCGAACAACTGGAAGTGGCCCGCCAGCGCCGCAACACGCCCGCCGCCAAGGCCGCTCCATGAGTCACGCAGCGAGTCACTACGAGCGCATCGCCTGCCTGTCGACGGAAGCCGTGGAGACGCTGTATGCGCTGGGCGCCGAAGACGTCATCGCGGGCATTTCCGGCTTTACCGTGCGTCCGCCCCGCGCGCGCGCGGAAAAGACCAAGATCAGCGGTTTTTCCTCTTCCAGCCTGGAGCGCATCCTGGCCGTCCAGCCCGATCTCGTGATCGGTTTTTGCGACATGCAGGCCGATATCTGCCGCGACCTGGTGAAAGCCGGTATCGAAGTGCACCAGTTCAACCAGCGCACGGTGGAAGGCATCCTGCGCATGATCGGCGTGCTGGCCGCACTGGTGCAGCGCGAGGAAGCGGGACGTGAACTGATCGCCAGCCTGCGCGTCGACATCGCCGCCGCCCGGGCCCGCGCCGCAGCCTGGACGCGCAAGCCCGTGATTTACTTTGAAGAGTGGAACGATCCGCTGATGAGCGGCATCGGCTGGGCGGCGGAATTGATCGACATCGCCGGCGGCACGGACGCCTTCCCGGAATTGTCCGCGCAGCCGGGCGCGAAAGAGCGCATCATCGCCGATCCGCAAGATGTGGTGCGGCGCGCGCCCGACATCATCATCGCCACCTGGTGCGGCAAGAAGTTCCAGCCGGCGCAGCTGACGGCACGTCCGGGCTGGGATGCGATTCCCGCCGTACGCAATGACATGCTGTTCGAGATCAAGTCGCCCGACATTCTTTCGCCCGGTCCAGCCGCCATCACGCAAGGCTTGTGCCAGATCAGCGACATCATCGCGCAGTGGCAGGAGAATCAGAAAGAGCGGCAGGCATGAAGACACCCTTCCCCGCCCTGATGGTGCAAGGCACGACGTCGGACGCGGGCAAGAGCACCGTCGTCGCAGCCCTGTGCCGCCTCTTGAAACGCCGTGGCGTGACGGTAGCGCCGTTCAAGCCGCAAAACATGGCCTTGAATAGCGCGGTGACGAGCGACGGCGGCGAGATCGGCCGCGCGCAAGCCCTGCAGGCGCTGGCCTGCGGCATCGCGCCCCACACGGACATGAATCCGGTGCTGCTGAAACCATCGTCGAACACGGGTGCGCAAGTGATCATCCACGGCAAAGTGCGCGCCGAGATGGATGCGCGCGACTACCAGCAATATAAAACCATCGCCATGGGCGCCGTGCTGGAATCGTACGCGCGCTTGCGCCAGCAGTACGACGCCGTCGTCGTCGAAGGCGCGGGCAGCCCCGCCGAAGTCAATTTGCGCGCGCGCGACATCGCCAACATGGGCTTTGCCGAAGCCGTCGACTGTCCCGTGATCCTGGTGGCCGACATTGACCGTGGCGGTGTCTTCGCCCACATCATCGGCACCCTGGCCTGTTTGTCCGACAGCGAACGGACGCGCATCCTTGGCTTCGTCATCAACCGCTTCCGCGGCGATATCTCGCTGCTACAACCCGGCATCGAGTGGCTGGAACAGCAGACGGGCAAACCCGTGCTGGCCGTGCTGCCCTACCTGCAAGGCCTGTTCCTCGACGCGGAGGACGCCGTCGAAGCGATGCAGGCCGAACGCGGCGCCTTCAAGGTGGTGGTGCCGCAACTGCCGCGCATCAGCAACCACACGGATGTCGACGCGCTGCGCGCCCATCCCGATATCGACCTGCAATTCATCAAACAGGGGCAGCCGATTCCAGCGGCCGACCTGGTGATCCTCCCCGGCAGCAAGAACACGCGCGGCGATCTGGCGTGGCTGCAGCAGCAAGGCTGGCCCGCCTACCTGGCGAAACACCTGCGCTACGGCGGCAAGGTGCTCGGCATTTGCGGCGGCTTCCAGATGCTGGGGCAGTCCGTACGCGATCCGCTGGGCGTGGAAGGCGCGGCGGGAGAGTCAAAGGCGCTGGGATTGCTCGACATGGCGACGGAGCTGACGCGCGACAAGCGGCTGGAACAGGTGCGCGGCCACTGCGCGTTTGCCGGCGCGGCCGATGCGCCCGTGGCAGGCTATGAAATCCACATGGGTATCTCGCATGGCGCCGCGCTGGCGCAGCCGGCCTTCCTCATCGACGGCCGTCCGGAAGGGGCGGTATCGGGCGACGGACAAATCCTCGGCAGCTATTTGCACGGCATGTTCGACACGCCCGCCGCGTGTGCGGCGCTGCTGCGCTGGGCGGGGCTGGACTCCGGCCACACGGTGGATACCGCCGCCCTGCGCGAGGCCAGCCTGGAGCGCATCGCCGATGCGGCCATCCCGCTGCTGGCGGCCCTGGACCACCTCAAACGCTAGCCGTCATTTTTTCAGGCACATGCCCATGTACGAGCGGTCGGTCGAAAATTCGACGGCCATGCTCGATGACACGGGCATGAACATCGAATAGTCGGCCGGCACGTCGGCGGGGTCCTTGAACACGGCGATGCCATCGACATCGACGGCTTGCGCACCCAGGCCCAGCTTGTTCAGGGTCACGTTTTCCGCGTGCACCTTGCCCGTGCCGTTATTGGTGATGGTCGCCACATTGCTGGCGATGTCGATCTTGCCCGTCGTGCCACCCTGCGCCGCACAGGCGTAGCTGCCATTGATTTCCGTGCCGATTTTCTGCTGTCTGGCCGCCACGATGGTGCCCACGCGCAGGACGTTTTCCTGGTTGCGGCTGTAGCGGTCGATGAACAGCGCCAGCCCCCGATCCCCCGCATGCACGTGCACGATGCCGAAGTCCTGGCTACCCTGGCGTGCGACGAGCAAGCCGTTCTTCGCATCCTTGACCAGGGTCAGGCTGGCGTTTTCCGCGTCCAGCAGCAGCGATACTGGCGAGCACACGCCTTGCGCATTGAATACGCCGCCATTGCACAGTTGGGCCGCGCCGTCGGCAGCGATCCTGAGACTGCCTTTCGGATTGAAACGGTCACCGCCGTTCGAGGCATTGCGCATGCCGCCCAGGAAGATATAGTTGCCGGCCAGCCTGGCCACGTCACCCACCGCATAGCCGGTGCCGCTGACGGTCGAGATCATGTTGCCCAATTTGATATTGCCAGACAGAAGACGCGTGCGCGCATCGACGGTGACGCTGAAATCCGTTGCCGTGTAGGTGGTGAGATTGCCGGTGGTGGACGCGGTAAACGTGCCGCTGCGGTCGCTCAAGCCGAACTGCGTCGACAGCACGCGGATAGTGTAGGTTTTCTTGACGCTGTCGAACGTGATGCGCCAGGTGTCGCCGATATCGGCAACCACGTCGTACACGCTTTCATCGGCGCTGGCGCCGGCAATGACGCTCAAGCCGGCCTCCCTGGCCACGGCAACTGACGCCACCGTCACGCTGTCGGCGGGAACGACGGGAGGCGTCACGACGGCCGGCGGTGTCACCGGCGTCGCTGGCGTGCCGCCATTGCTGCCGCCACCGCATGCGGACAGGGCCGCGCCCAGGACAAGGAAGGTAAGTGCATTTTTCATGTGGAGTGACTTTCGGGAAAAAGGGGCCGGAGCTGCCAGAAAACACATGCTAGCCTTGCCAGCAATCTATTGCTATAGAACAAATGTTCCATGGACTACGCCCCCGGCACGTTGCCAAAAGGGAAGGCGCGGGCGGCACGCCTGCGTCATTTATGTGACAATTCATCGTACTGTCGGCTCCGTTTCTCCTCTTCAGGCTCGCATCCATGACCAGTTCCCCGATTAAAAGCTACCTTCCCTGGGTGGTCGCCACCGCCCTGTTCATGGAGCAACTCGACTCCACCATCGTCAACACCGCCATCCCCGCCATGGCCGCCAGCCTGAATGTGACGCCGCTGAGCCTGAAGGCCGTCGTCACCAGCTACATCCTGAGCCTGGCCGTGTGCATTCCCATCAGCGGCTGGATGGCCGACCGCTTCGGCACGCGGCGCGTATTTTCCGCCGCCGTCGCCATCTTTACCCTCGCCTCCATCCTGTGCGGCCTGTCCGTGAATGCGCCCATGCTGGTGGCCGCGCGCCTGCTGCAAGGAGTGGGCGCGGCCATGATGATGCCGGTGGGCAGGCTCACCATCATCCGCACCTTTCCCAAGTCGCAACTGCTGGCGGCCATGAATTTCGTCATCATCCCCGCGTTGATCGGTCCCCTGCTGGGGCCCACGGTGGGCGGGCTGATCGTGCACTGGCTGTCGTGGCGCGAGATTTTCTTCGTCAACGTGCCTGTCGGCCTGGTCGCGCTGTATCTGGCGCACCGCTACATGCCCGATTACTACGGCGACAAGCCCCGTCCGCTGGACTTGATCGGCCTCGTGTTGTTCGGCACGGGTATCGCGCTGCTGTCATGGCTGCTGGAAATTTTCGGCGAACACCGCATCGACGGCACCTCGTTTGCCGTGCTGCTGTTCATCTCCATCAGCCTGCTGACAGCGTATGTCTGGCATTCGAACGAAGTGTTGCATCCGCTGCTGCGCCTGACCCTGTTCAAGATCCGCACCTTCCGCGTTTCCGTGGTGGGCGGTTTCGTCACGCGCCTGGGCGTGGGCGGCCTGCCCTTCCTGTTGCCGTTGCTGTACCAGCTGGGCCTGGGCTTGCCCGCCTGGCAATCGGGCTTGCTGATGATGCCGTCGGCCGCTGCCGCCATGGGCATGAAATTCATTTCCGCGCGCGTGCTGGCCCGCTTCGGCTACCGCCAGGTACTGATCGTCAACACCGTGCTGATCGGCGTGACCATCGCCATGTTTTCGCAGGTGAGCGCGGGCACGTCCCTGTACGTCATCGTGGCCATCAGCCTGTGCATGGGCTTTTTCAATTCGCTGCAGTTTTCCAGCATGAATACCATCGCGTATGCCGACGTCGACAAGAACGATTCGAGCATGGCCAGTACGATCGCCAGCTCGATGCAGCAACTGTCGATGAGCTTTGGCCTCGCCTTCGGTTCGCTGATCACGGGCTGGTACCTGGGCGACATGCCGCAGTCGGATCGCGCCATGCTCAGCACGGCCCTGCATCACGCCTTCCTCACCTTGGCCGCCCTGACGGTGCTGTCCTCGCTGACCTTCTGGACCTTGCGCCGCGACGATGGCGAAAGCATCAGCAAGGGCACGGACAGCGACGAGGAGGATGCGGCCGACGTCAAGGCCCAGGCCGTTGTGCAGACGGAAGTGCAAACTACAAAAGGCTGAGCCACATCAAGCTTGCCGCCAGCGCCGCTGGTGCTTTTGCCTGACGCTGCTATCGTGATGGCAGGAGGTGCACATGGCGGCCGAGCGGCGCTTTGCGTGGAAGGGCACGGACCGCCATGGCAAGCCGGTCGATGGCGTCTTGCGCGCCGCCGACGTCTGCGCTGCCAAAGCAATATTGAGAAGCCAGGGCATCCTGGCCAACCGGGTGCAGGCTGCGCGCAGCGCACCCGGCAAGGCCATCACGCGCAAGGATATCGCGCTGTTTACGCGCCAGCTGTCGACCATGATGGCGGCTGGCGTGCCGCTGCTGCACGCCTTCGACATCGCCGGCAAGGGCCATGCCAAGCCCGCGATCACGGCGCTGATGCGCGACTTGCGCCACGACATCGAAGCGGGCAGCAGCCTGCAGCAGGCTTTCCGCCAGTTCCCGCTGCTGTTTGACGAACTGTATTGCAACCTGCTGGCGGCAGGCGAACAGGCCGGCATCGTGCAAGACTTGCTGGCGCGCCTGGCCACGCACCAGGAAAAGGCCATCGCCCTGCGGCGGAAGGTGCGCGGCGCGCTGATGTATCCGCTGGCCATCGTGCTCGTCGCCTTCGTCGTCACGGCCATCATCATGAGCGTGGTCGTGCCCGCTTTCCGCCAGGTCTTCGACAGCTTCGGCGCGCCCTTGCCGCTGCCCACCCTGCTGGTCATGGGCGTGTCCGCCTTTGTTGTCCGCTACTGGCTGGCCTTGCTGGCGGTGCTCGTGCTCGCTTGCGTGCTGCTGCACCTGGCCTGGCGCCGCTCTCCCGCGTGGCGGCGCAACACGCAACTGCGGGCGCTGCGCCTGCCCGTGTTCGGTCCCCTCTTGCGCAAGGCGGCGATCGCCCGCTGGACGCGCACCCTGGCTGCCATGTTCGCCGCCGGCGTACCGCTGCTCGACTCGCTCGGCCTGGTGGGCGCCGCCGCCGGCCACGCGCTGTACCAGGAAGCGACGACGCGCATCGAACGCGAAATCCGCGCCGGCGGCAGCCTGGCCCTGGCCATGGAACACAGCGGCGTGTTCCCTCCCTTGCTGACGCAACTGACCCTGATCGGCGAGGAGTCCGGCGCGCTCGACGCCATGCTGTCGCGCGCGGCCGACATCATCGAGGCCGATATCGACGCCACCGTGGCCACCCTTTCCACGCTGCTGGAACCGGCGCTGATGGTGGTGCTTGGCGTGCTCGTCGGTTCCCTCGTGATCGCCCTGTATTTGCCGATTTTCAAGCTGGGGGCCGTGATTTGACCATTCACCCGCCTAAAACGTCCCCATGTGCCGGCGGATGTTTTACACTGCGGCAGTGCCAGGCAATGTTTGCACGGCAACATTCATCACCTCAGACAAGTTCACCATGCTGCAAGATACCCTGCTGTTCGCCGCGCCCGGCAATCTGCCCGTCGCCCTCGTTGCCGCCCTGTTCGGCCTGATCGTCGGCAGCTTCCTGAATGTGGTGATCCACCGCGTGCCGAAAATGATGCAGCGCGAATCCGATAATTATGTGGCGGAAGAAAGCGGCTTGCCCTTGCCGCACACGGACCGCTACAACCTGATGCTGCCGCACTCGAACTGCACCGCTTGCGGCCACCGCATCACGGCCATGGAAAACATTCCCGTCGTCAGCTACCTGCTGCTGCGCGGCAAATGCAGCGCCTGCCAAGCCCCTATCTCCGTGCGCTATCCGCTGGTCGAGCTGCTGACGGGCGCGCTGTCGGCCCTCCTGGTCTGGCACTTCGGCAGCGGCTGGACGGGCCTGGCCACGCTCGTGTTTGCCTGGCTGCTGATCGCCATGACCTTCATCGACGCCGATACGCAAATGCTGCCCGACGACCTCACCTTCCCCCTGCTGTGGGCCGGCTTGCTGATCAATATCAATGGCACTTTCGTGCCCCTGCAAGACGCCGTCATCGGCGCGGCCGCCGGCTATCTGGCCCTGTGGGCCGTGTACTGGGCCTTCAAGCTGGCGACAGGCAAGGAGGGAATGGGCTATGGTGACTTCAAATTGCTGGCGGCGCTCGGTGCGTGGCTGGGCTGGACCATGCTGCCGACGATCATCTTGTTGTCGTCGCTGGTGGGCGCCGTGGTCGGCATCGGCCTGATCGTGTTTGCCAAGCGGGGGCGCGACAAACCGATTCCGTTCGGCCCCTACCTGGCGGCGGCAGGCCTGATCGCCCTGCTGTACGGCACGCCCCTGTCGCGCCTCACGCTGGGCCTGACCAGCTGACCCGCGCAACACTGCCCCTATGGAAAAACACATGCAACTACATAACGCACCGTATTTCAGCGTGGGTCTCACCGGCGGTATCGGTTGCGGCAAGAGCACCGTGGCCGACCAGTTCGCCGCGCTGGGCGCCTCCATCGTCGACACGGACCAGATCGCGCACAGCCTGACGGCGCCCAATGGCGCGGCCATGCCGGCCCTGGTGGCGGAATTCGGCCCCGACTACGCCGATGCGCGCGGCGCCCTCGACCGCACAAAAATGCGCAACCTCGTATTCGCCGACGCCGCCGCCAAGGCAAAACTGGAAGCCATCCTGCACCCGCGCATCCGCCAGGCGACCCTGGCGGCGGCCGCCGAAGCGACGGGCAGCTACGTGATCTTTGCCGTCCCCCTGCTCGTCGAGTCCGGCGGATGGGTGGAACGCGTCAACCGGGTTCTCGTCATCGATTGCCTGGAAAGCCTGCAAGTGTCGCGCGTGATGGCGCGCAATGGCTTATCGGAAGAACAAGTCAAAGCCATCATGGCGACGCAGGCCACGCGCGCCATGCGCCTGGCGGCGGCGGACGATGTGATCGACAATAATGGCGATTTGGCCGCCCTGGCGCCGCAGATTGCCCAGTTGCACGATTTATATCTGGCATTTTCAAAAAGAATGGCCGGAATCGGGCCGCAACGTTTGTAATTTGTCGACGCTTGGTTCAAAATCACGGGATTGTTTGCAGGTCCTTACTTAAGGGAATTATTTTGATTGTCTACGAATACCCTTTCAACGAACGCATACGTACCTTGTTGCGGCTGGAAGACCTGTACGACAAATTCAAGTTCTTCATCCAGCAAGAGCATGCAATGCAGCACCATGTTGCCTTGGCAACTATTTTCGATATGCTCGAAGTGGCTGGCCGCGCCGACCTGAAGTCCGACCTGCTGCAGGAACTCGAGCGCCAGCGCCAAAGCCTGCTCGGTTACCGCAGCAATCCAAATGTGGAACCGGAAACGCTCGATGCCATCCTTGGCGAACTCGACAGTGTCAGCGGCGCCCTGGTGGCGGCGCAAGGCAAGACGGGGCAGAATATCCGCGACAATGAATGGCTGATGAGCATCCGCGGCCGCACCATCATCCCCGGCGGCGCCTGCGAATTCGACTTACCGTCCTACTTTGCCTGGCAAAAACGCAGCTCGAAACAGCGCCTGACCGATATCCACGCCTGGTTCGCCCCGCTCGCCCCGCTGTTCGACGCGCTGGCCCTCGTATTGCGCCTGCTGCGCGATTCCGGCGGACCCGTTAAACTGATCGCCAATGGCGGCAGCTACCAGCAAATGCTGCAAGGCAAGGTATACCAGATGCTGCGCCTGAGCCTGGACGAAAGCAGCGGTGCCATCCCGGAAATTTCCGCCAATAAATATATGCTGTGGGTACGCTTCACCACCCAGGGCGGCGACTTGAAGCCCAAGCCGCTGGAAGAAGATGTACCATTCGAGCTCACGCTCTGTAATTTTTAACTGTTACTTATTTGCCCCATCATGACCGTCGTTAATTGCCCTACCTGTGCCGCCAAAGTCGAATGGACTGAAGCCAACAAATTCCGCCCCTTCTGCTCGGAACGCTGCAAACAGATCGACCTGGGCGCCTGGGCCGAAGAGAAATACACGATCCCCGCCGCCGACCCGTTCGAAGATCCGCTGGCAGACGAAGACAACAAGCCGCAATAATTCTCAGCGAAACGGATTTTCCAGGCGCAGCCCCTGCGCCGCGAAACTGTCGAGCCTGCCACTAACCACCGTCAAACCATAGGCGATACCCATCGCCGCGATCTGCCCATCGACGCCATGCGCGTGGCCGCGAGCATGCAGGCGCGCGCACACGAGGGCGCAATCGAGGTCGAATTCCAGCAGCCGCGGCGCATAGTCCGCCAGCACGGCTTCCAGCCAGCCTTCCAGCGCCAGTGCTTCCAGCGCCGCTTCGCGCCGCCAGCTGCGCTGTATGCCTGCGCGCAATTGCGCGATCACCTGTACCGGCACATAACGCATTTCCGGCGCCACCCGTTCGAAAAAAGTGCGCACGCCCGCCGGCGCAGCGCTGCCCTTGCGCGCCGCAACGATCACATCCGTGTCGACCAGGTAGGCGGACATCGCACGTCAGGAACGGCGCTCGAAATCCGCATCAAGCCCCACGTCGGGCATGCCGCGCAAAATATCGTCGAGCGGACGCTTCGGCAGCGGCCGCAAGGCGCTGCGCAGAATGTCGCGGTGCTCGTCTTCGATGCTGCGGCCATGCGCGCGGGCACGCTTGTGCAGGGCGGCAATCAGCAATTCATCGGTATCGGTAAAGGTCAGTGTCAGCGGCATGCGCAACTCCCCAATGCTAGATGAAAGCACTGTAGCGCAAAGCGCGCGCGATACAAGGAAAGTCACCGGAAAGCTTGCGCCAGCACGCAGCATGGTGCTGCCCGCTGACACAAGTATCAATCAGGTAAGCGCCAGCGATTCCCGGCGTACCTCGTCGAGCCATTCCAGCAAGGGAATGGTGGCCGGCAGCAAGGGCTCCACGCCGACCGTGCCCTGCCAGGCGAACGCCTGCCCTTCCAGGCTTTGCGGCTCGCCCCGCCACTCGCGGCTGATATAGAAATGCAGGCGCACATGGGCGTGCGGATACACATATTCGACGCCGCACCAGGCCTCGGCACTGTCGATATATAAACCCAGTTCCTCGACAAACTCGCGCTTCAAGGCATCAAAAATGGCTTCGCCCGGCTCGACTTTGCCGCCAGGAAACTCCCAATAGCCGTCATACGGCTTGCCGGCCGGGCGCTGGCCCAGCAACACGTCGCCATTCGGCTTCATCAGAATGCCGACGGCGACATCCACCGGTGTGACTTTCATATCACTCATTGCGGCAACTTTCCCGCAGGTAGTTTCCCAGCATAATCGCGTGCGAATTGCCACGCCACCCGGCCCGAACGGGAACCGCGCTGCAAGGCCCAGCGCAGGGCATCGCCGCGCGCCTGCGCGATCTGTTCCGGCGTGCAGCCGAACGAAGCGAGCCAGTGCGCCGCGATATCGAGATAGTCATCCTGCTTGAACGGGTAGAACGACAGCCACAGGCCGAAGCGCTCGGACAGCGAGATTTTCTCTTCCACCGTCTCGCCCGGATGCAAATCGCCGTCGTCGTCTGTCTTGTAGCTGCTGTTGTCCGACATGCGTTCCGGCATCAGGTGACGGCGGTTCGAGGTGGCATAGATCAGCACATTGTCCGATTGCGCGGCGATGCTGCCGTCGAGCGCCACTTTCAGCGCCTTGTAGCCGCTCTCGCCCTCTTCGAACGACAGGTCGTCGCAAAAGATAATGAAGCGCTCGGGGCGCGCCGCCACCAGGTCGACGATGTCGGGCAAGTCGGCAAGATCCGCCTTGTCCACTTCGATCAGGCGCAGGCCTTGATCGGCGAACTGGTTCAGACATGCCTTGATCAGCGACGACTTGCCCGTGCCGCGCGCGCCCGTCAGCAACACGTTGTTGGCGGGGCGTCCGCTGACGAACTGGCGCGTATTTTGCTCGATCTGCGCCTTTTGCGTGCCGATATTGTGCAAGTCATCCAAGGCGATGGACGACACGTGGGCCACGGCCTGCAGATGGCTGGCCGCGCCCTGGCGCCGGCGCCAGCGGAAGGCGAAGCTGTTCCAGTCGGTCGCCGGCAAGGCCGGCGGCAAGATCGACTCGAGCCGCGCCAATACCCGTTCGGCGCGGATCAGGAATTGATCGAGGCCGGTCATGAGCGGTAATCGGCGTTGATCGACACGTAGTCATGCGACAAATCGCACGTCCACAGGGTAGCCGTGGCATCGCCGCGCGCCAGTTTCACGCGGATGGTGATTTCGCTTTGCTGCATCACGCGCTGGCCATCCTGTTCCTGGTAGTCCGGGTTGCGGCCGCCGTTCTTGGCCACCCACACGTCGTCCAGATACAGGTTCAATTGACCCACATCAAGGTCGTCCACGCCCGCGTAGCCGATGGCGGCCAGGATGCGGCCCAGGTTCGGGTCGGAGGCGAAGAACGCCGTTTTCACCAGCGGCGAATGGGCGATGGAATAGGCGATCTTGCGGCACTCTTCCACGTTGCGGCCGTCTTCCACGGTCACGGTCATGAACTTGGTAGCGCCTTCGCCGTCGCGCACAATGGCTTGCGCGAGAAAAGTAGACAGTTCGGTCACGGCGGCGGCCAGTTCCGCATAGTGCGGCGAATCGATGGAATCGATGACCAGGCTGCCCGCGCCCGTGGCCACCAGCATGAACGAGTCATTGGTGGAGGTGTCGCCGTCGATGGTGATGCAGTTGAACGATTTATCGGCCGCCTGCTTCACCAATTGGTCGAGCACCGGTTGCGCCACGGTGGCGTCAAACGCGAGGAAACCCAGCATCGTGGCCATGTTCGGCTTGATCATGCCGGCGCCCTTGCTGATGCCCGTCAGGGTCACCGTGTGGCCACCGATGGTGACGGTGCGCGAGCCGGCTTTCGGCTGCGTGTCGGTGGTCATGATGGCTTCGGCGGCCGAGAACCAGTTGTCCGGCGTCAGTGCGGCCACAGCTTGCGGCAAGCCGGCGACCAGGCGCTGCACGGGCAAGGGTTCGAGGATCACGCCGGTGGAAAACGGCAGGATTTGCTGCGGCGTGCAGCCCAGCAGCTCGGCCAGCGCGGCGCAGCTGGCCTGCGCGTCGGCCAGGCCCGATTCGCCCGTGCCCGCATTCGCGTTGCCCGTATTGACAAGCAGCGCACGGATCGGCGCGGCGCCGGCCGTCACGGCGGCCAGGTTGGCCTTCGAAATTTGCACGGGCGCGGCGCAGAAGCGGTTCAAGGTGAACACGCCGGCCACGGTGGCCGTCGGCGCCAGTTTCAATACCAGCAAATCCTTGCGGTTGGGTTTCTTGATGCCGGCTTCGGCAACACCGATTTCAATGCCGGCGACGGCTTTCAAGTCGGCGGCGACGGGCTTGGGGGAATTGACGGCCATGGTGATTTCTTCTGCGAGGGAAAAGGGAAGCGCTATTGTAGCGCCTTCGCGGCGCCGGTGAACATGCGGCAAGGGAATAGTCGCGCCGGCCAGGGTAGTCGCGAAGCGGGTCGGCAACATGACCAGGCTTGCGATTTATCAGAACGCCGCCGCCTGGCGGCGCTAAGGTATAGGAACCGACGATCACGCGTCTCGCACAAGCGCCCGGGGAGGGAATGTCATGGCGCATGGAAAATCCTACCGCATGCATCGCAGCGATTCAGGCTCGTCACGCCCGTTGCGTCTATGGTATTTATGCTGCCTGCTTTGCCTGCTGGCCTCGTTGATGGCCTGTACGCTGCCAGCCGAACCGGCCGATCATGCCATCGGCCACGCCACCGATCTGGCATCCACAGCGACGCCGGCCGCTGAAACGCCGCCAGCCGCAGAATTTCCACCCGAGACCGGGGTGGGACGACCACCGCCAACCTTCCCATGGAACAGCTCATGGTCAGGCATCGGCGGCTTGGTCGGCAATCTGGGCAACCTGGCCGGCAGCAGCGGCATGCTCACGGGCAGCAGCGGCATGGCCAAGCCTGGCAACGATCCACCGCCGGCCGGCGCCGTGCACGTCACCGTGTACTACGCCACCGACAGGCAATACCAGGCCCGCAGCCGCAGCTATGGCTGGCAGCCCAACCGCGCCGCGCCCCACCTGAGCTATGGGAGCGTCCTCGTCAGCATCCCGGAAAAAAGAGCGCCGGGCGAACTGCCGCTGCCGCCCTGGTACGACATCCTGTCCGGCGACGATGCGCAAAAATATGTGCTGATCAAGGGAACCACGCGCCTGTCGCGCGCGGATTTCCTCGCCACCGTCAAGGCAAGCATTCAAGCCGCACCGGAACGCCGCGCCGCCTTCATCTATATCCACGGCTACAGCAATTCCTTTGACGACGCCGCCCGGCGCACGGCGCAGATGGCGGTCGACCTCGATATCGGCGCCCTGCCCGTGTTCTACAGCTGGCCATCGAAAGGCTCGATGGCCGGCTACGAATACGATCAGAATTCCGCCGAATGGACGCAGGCGCACCTGCAGGCGTTCCTGGCCGATTTCGCGGAGCACTCCTCGGCCACCGATATCTACCTCATCGCCCACAGCATGGGCAACCGTCCGATGACCGTGGCCCTGGCCAACCTGCTGGAAAAGCGCCCCGACCTGCTGCCCCTGTTCAAGCAGGTGGTGCTGGCGGCGCCGGATATCAATGCCGATGTCTTCCGCGATCAGATCGCCCCCCGCTTTGCCAGCCTCAAGCTCTCCGCCACCCTGTACGCGTCCGCGAACGACAAGGCGATCCGCGCTTCCTACAATTTTGCCGACTGGGACAGGATAGGTGACATCCGCGGTCCCGTCGTCGGCATTCCCGGCATGGAGCTCGTCGATGCCTCGGCCGTCATCATGAACTTCATGGGGCACGATTACTTCGCCAGCAACCGCGTCTTGCTGACCGATATCGCCACCATGATCAAGACGGGGCAACGGGCAAAAAACCGCGGCGGCTTGAAGGGCATTCCCTCGCAGGCGCCGCAATACTGGGCCTTTCCCTGAGCCGGGGCCGGGCAAGGCATGCCGGACATAAAAAACGGAGACCGCAGTCTCCGTTCTTGTTCAGGTCATGCAGCGGGCTTTACGCCAGCTTGCCATGGCAAGCCTTGTACTTCTTGCCGCTGCCGCAAGGGCATGGGTCGTTACGGCCCACTTTGACGCCCATACTCACGCTCATGTCGTCGACGTTGTCCATATTGCCGCCGGCCGAAGGAGCCAGCAGTTCTTCCGGCGCCGCGTTCGGGTCGAATTCGGCGTGCTGGTAGTGCACGTTTTCCACGTGCGACTGCTGCATCGCCTGTTCGGCCGCATCGACTTCTTCGCGCGACTGGATACGCACCGTCATCACGTGTTTCGTGACGTCGTTCTTGATCATGTCGAGCATCTGGCCAAACAGTTCAAACGCTTCGCGCTTGTATTCCTGTTTCGGATTCTTCTGCGCATAACCGCGCAGGTGAATACCCTGGCGCAGGTGATCGAGCGCCGCCAGGTGTTCACGCCAGTGGCTGTCCACGCTTTGCAACATGACATTGCGTTCGAAGCCGCCAAACGATTCCTTGCCGACGATATCGATCTTCGACTGGTACACGGCATCGGCCGCGGCCAGCACTTTTTCCAGGATCTCTTCGTCCGTCAGGGTCGAATCGGCTTCCAGCATTTCATGCAGCGGCAAGTCCAGCTGCCATTCGCTCGCCAGGGTATTTTCCAGGCCCTTGATATCCCACTGTTCTTCCACGGATTCATGCGGCACGTACTCGTGCACCAGGTCGGTGAACACGCCATGACGCAAGGAAGCGATCATGTCGGAAATATCGGTCGTTTCCAGCAATTCGTTACGCTGCTGGTAGATGACCTTGCGCTGGTCGTTGGCGACGTCATCGTATTCCAGCAATTGCTTGCGGATATCGAAGTTGCGCGCTTCAACCTTGCGTTGGGCCGATTCGATCGAACGCGAGACGATGCCTGCCTCGATCGGTTCGCCTTCCGGCATTTTCAAACGGTCCATCACGGCGCGCACGCGGTCACCGGCGAAGATGCGCAGCAGCGCGTCGTCGAGCGACAGGTAGAAGCGCGACGAACCTGGATCACCCTGGCGGCCGGCACGGCCACGCAGCTGATTGTCGACGCGGCGCGATTCGTGGCGTTCGGTGCCGATGATGTGCAAGCCGCCCGCATTGACCACGTGGTCGTGCAGGGATTGCCATTCATCGCGCAAGGTCTGCGACTGGGCTGCCTTGTCGGCGTCGCTCAGTTCAGGATTGGCTTCGATGAACTTGATCTGGTTCTCGACGTTACCGCCCAACACGATGTCCGTACCGCGACCGGCCATGTTGGTGGCGATGGTGATGGCTTTCGGACGGCCTGCCTGGGCGATGATTTCCGCTTCGCGCGCATGCTGCTTCGCGTTCAGCACGTTATGCGGCAAACCGGCCTTGGTCAGGATGCCAGACAACAGTTCCGAGTTCTCGATCGAGGTGGTACCCACCAGCACGGGCTGGCCGCGCTCGTAGCAGTCGCGGATGTCGTTCAACATCGCGTTGTATTTTTCCGCCGACGATTTATAGACCTGATCCTGGCGGTCCTTGCGCTGCAGCGGACGGTTTTGCGGGATCACGACCGTTTCCAGGCCGTAGATTTCCTGGAATTCGTACGCTTCCGTATCGGCCGTACCCGTCATGCCGGCCAGCTTGGCGTACATGCGGAAGTAGTTCTGGAAGGTGATCGAGGCCAGGGTCTGGTTCTCGTTCTGGATCTTGACGCCCTCTTTCGCTTCGACGGCCTGGTGCAAGCCATCGGACCAGCGACGGCCCGTCATCAGACGGCCCGTGAATTCATCGACGATCACCACTTCATTGTTCTGCACCACATAGTGCTGATCCTTGAAGTACAGCGCATGCGCGCGCAGGGCCGCATACAGGTGGTGCACGAGGGTGATGTTGGCCGAATCGTACAGCGAGGCGCCTTCCGGCAGCAGGCCCATCTCCATCAGGATGCCTTCTGCCTTTTCGTGGCCGGCTTCCGTCAGCAGCACCTGGTGCGCTTTTTCATCCTTGGTGTAGTCGCCCGGCACTTCAACCTTGCCCTTGCCGTCCGGCGTTTCTTCGCCGATCTGCAAAGTCAGGCGCGCAGGCACTGCATTGATCTTGTGATACAGGTCCGTATGGTTCTCGGCCTGGCCCGAAATGATCAGCGGCGTACGCGCTTCATCGATCAGGATCGAGTCGACTTCATCGACGATGCCGAAATTCAGGCTGCGCTGCACGCGCTCGCGCGCTTCGTAGACCATGTTGTCGCGCAGGAAGTCGAAACCAAATTCGTTGTTCGTGCCATACGTGATGTCGGAGTTGTACGCCTGCTGCTTGGCGCTGTGCTCCATCTGCGACATGTTCACGCCCGTCGACAGGCCCAGCCACGCATACAGGCGGCCCATGGTCTCGGCATCGCGCTGCGCCAGGTAATCATTGACGGTGACGATATGCACGCCCTTGCCCGACAAGGCATTCAGGTAGGCTGGCAAGGTTGCCATCAGGGTCTTGCCCTCGCCCGTACCCATCTCCGCGATCTTGCCGAAATGCAAGACCATGCCGCCGATCATCTGCACATCGAAATGGCGCATGCGCAGGACGCGCTTGCTGGCCTCGCGGCAGACGGCAAAGGCTTCCGGCAACAAGGCATCGAGCGATTCGCCGGCGGCGATGCGTTCCTTGAAGGCAGGCGTCTTCGCTTGCAGCTCGGCATCCGACAGCTTTTCGATGGCCGGCTCGAGCGCATTGATCTCGCGTACCGTTTTTTGGTATTGCTTGAGCAGCCGCTGGTTGCGGCTACCGAAAATCTGGGTCAGTAATGACATGCTTGAATTCTTGAAAAAACGCCGTTAAAAAAAGCTCGGTAGGGAACAACGCGGTAGTAATCGCGTCACCGCACGGAGTTCGACTATGGCAAAAGACGATGATTTTATCATGCGTTCCCGACATGGTTGGGGTAATGCGCCATATAACAATAGCTTAATGACAAACAAATAGCAGAAATTGCGGACATTTTCCATACTGTAAGGCAATACGGTCCGCCCTCCTGCACCGCACCCGCCGCCGCACTCGTCACGCGCGGGCGAGTGTGCTATGTTTCGGCCATGCGAACTCCCACTTATTCTCCGGCACCGCGCCGCGGCTACGGCTTTGCCCGCTCCGGCCCGGCCGTCACGGGCGCAACCGATTTTCTGCGCGGCAACGCGACGATGGCTTCCCTGATGCCCACCGTCACGCGCCTGGCCGCCCTGCAAAAAGATTGCGCCAAGGCCTTGCCGGCCATGTTCGAGCATTGCGACATCCTGCAATTCGAGAGCGGCCAACTGGTGCTGGCCACGCCGAACGCGGCGCTGGCGGCCAAGCTCAAGCAGCAATTGCCAAAGTTGCAAGGGGAACTGGAAAGAAAAGGCTGGCAGATTTCAGGCATCAAGCTGAAAGTGCAAGTCATCAAGAGCATCGCGCCCATCGTGCACACGCGGGCGCTGGTCTTGCCGGAAAAAGCCATGTCGGCCCTGGAAGAGCTGAGCACGGCCCTGCCCGCGTCGAAGCAGAACGAGCAGTTGATCGCGGCGCTGCGCAATATGGTGCGCCATCACCGCGAACCGAAGGATTAACTCAGGTCAAAGACCACTCGCGCTCCATTTGACGGAGATATGACTGCGGCGCCGCCTCATTGGTATCGAAGGAAACGATTTCATACGATTCCGGCTGTTCCAGCAGCGCCAGCAGCAACTGGTTATTCAGCGCATGGCCCGACTTATGCGCCGTGTAATACGCGAGCAAGGGGTGGCCCACCAAGTACAGGTCGCCGATGGCGTCGAGGATCTTGTGGCGCACGAACTCGTCTTCATAGCGCAAACCGTCGGCGTTGAGGATGCGGTACTCATCCATCACGATGGCGTTTTCCAGCGAACCGCCACGGGCCAGACCCATGCCGCGCAAGCTTTCCACGTCCTGCATGAAGCCAAACGTGCGCGCGCGCGCCACGTCGTGCACATACGACACGTCGCCAAAGTCGACGGAGGCGCGCTGCATCGTGCCATCGACGGCCGGGTGATTGAATTCGATAAAGAAATCGAGCTTGAAGCCGTCATACGGCGACAAGCGCGCCCATTTCTCCGCGTCGCCCTTGCCGTGACGCACTTCCACGGGCTTGATGACCTTGATAAATTTCTTTGGCGCTTGCTGCTCTTCCACGCCAGCCTGCTGCAGCAGGTAGACGAAGGACGAGGCGGAACCGTCCATGATGGGAATTTCTTCCGCATTCACGTCGATATACATATTGTCGACGCCCAGGCCGGCCGCAGCCGACATCAGATGTTCCACTGTAGAAACCCTGGCGCCATCCTTGATCAGCACGGAAGCCATGCGCGTATCGCCCACGGCCATGGCGCTGGCGGGGAACTCGACGATGGGATCGAGGTCGATGCGGCGAAACACGATGCCCGTGTCGATCGCGGCAGGACGCAGAGTCAGCTCCACCTTGGTGCCAGAGTGCAAACCGACACCGATGGTGCGGACCTGTTGTTTGATGGTGCGTTGTTTTAACATCTGTCGATTATATCTATTTGCCGGATTTTCGTTGCGGCGCGGCATGGCCCACGCCAGAAATACCACAACCGCTACTCACGGATGCTCGCTCTCGGCGTGGACAGCCTCCCTGCGCACGAGGTAAATGCCGCTGCCGATGATGATGGCCGCACCGATCAGGGTGTATTCGTCGGGCAGGGCGCGCCACAGCATCCAGTCCAGGGCCATGCCCCAGGCCAGGGCCGAGTACTCGAACGGCGCCACGCTGGACGCCTTGCCATGGCGAAACGCTTCCGTAATCGCCAACTGGCCCAGGAAGCCACTCAGCGACAAGCCCGCCAGCAGCCACCAGTCTTCGCGGCGGATGCTCACCCACTCGTGCGCCGACAGGGCCACGCCGCCGAGGGCCATCATCACCATCAGCCAGAAAACCATGCTTTCGCTGGCATCCGTGCGGCTGAGGATGCGGCCCGTGACGGCGGAAATGGCGTAACAGGCGGCCGAGCCCAGCACGGCCAGCCCGGCCACGGAAAAGAATCCCGAACCGTCGGGGCGCAGCGCCACCAGCACGCCCAGCAAACCCACGGCGATGGCGCACCAGCGCGCGAAGTCCACTTTTTCCTTCAGGATAAAAACCGACAGGACGGTGATCAGCAAGGGGGCGACGAAAAACAGCGCATACGTCTCGGCCAGCGACATGCGCTTCAGGCCGTAGGCGAACAGGGTGATCATCAGCACGCCCAGGACGCCGCGCAACAGGTGCAGCGGCCAGCGCACCTTCAGCACGTTCTTGAAGGCGCCGCGGTACAGCAGGTACAGGCAAACGAGCGGCAACGACGACAGGGCGCGCAAGGCCGTCACCTGCATCGGCGGATAATGGGCGGACAGCAACTTCATGGCTGTGTCCATCAGGGAAAACATGGCGACGGCGACCAGCATCACATAGATGCTGCGCAGGTTGGGATTGTGGGGTAACAGGACAGACTCCTGGCGAAAGAGCGGGACCGTCATCATGGCGACGGCCGGAGCCAGGACAGCATGGTCTGGACAGGCAGGGCCAGGCGGTCAGCCCGATTATAACAAGCGCGGCCGTTTTACCTTATGACACAGGCAACAGCATCACCAGTTTCAAGTCGTGCTGGCGCGCCAGGTGCAGGGTCACTTGATTGAACGCAAGCAGGCCCTGTTGCGCATGCCGGAACTGGCGCAAGCCGCCATCGCGGCCCTGCACCTGCTGCGCGCCCCACCACTGGCGAAATTCAAGGCTGGCATCGGCCAGTTCGGCGATCAGGCCGGCCAGCGGCGCCTGGTCCGCCTGCCGGCCGATATCGGCGCGAAACTCTGCTACCAGCCGCTGCGCCCGCTCGGGCCAGCCGACGACCAGATCGCGCGCACCAGGTTCCAGGAACATGAAGCGCAACTGGTTCGGCGCGTCCCCGTCGCCGTGCAGCCAGCCCGTAAACAGCGTGGACGCCGCCCCGTTCCACGCCACGGCATTCCATGCGCGGTCGAGGATATACGCGGGCGCGTCGATGGCGGCGACGATGGCGGCCAGCTCGGCGGCAGCAGGTCCCCCGCCCTCGTCTGCGCCATGGCTGGGGTCATGCTTGTCGGCCACCTCGAACAGGTAGGCGCGCTCGGCCGCGCTCAGCTGCAGCACCTGCGCCAGGCGGGCCAGCATCTTGGCCGATGCCGACACGGGCCGCCCCTGTTCCAGCCACGTCAGCCAGGTGGGACTGACATCGCACAGCTGCGCCAGCTCTTCGCGCCGCAGGCCTGGAGTACGCCGCCGCCCGCCGCCGGGCAAGCCAGCCATGGCGGGGGTGACGGCTTCGCGCCGGGCGCGGATGAATTCAGCAAGTTTGTTCGACATGACGGGGAAGCATGGTAGTAGATATACCAGTATAAGTTATGGTCTTGTTACAGGATAATTTTATCCTTATTCTGCAGGAACTCAGCCATCCACAGGAGAAAACCATGCAGCAGCACGATGTCGTTACCGAACAGTTTGGCAAGACGGCCAATGCCTACCTGAGCAGCGCCGTCCACGCGCAAGGCGCCGACCTGGTGCTGATGCAGGAATGCGCGCGCCGCCGTGGCAAGCCCATCGTCCTGGACCTGGGCTGCGGCGCCGGCCACGCCAGCTTTGCCATCGCCCCCGTGGCGCAATCCGTGGTCGCCTACGACCTGGCGCAGCCCATGCTCGACGTGGTCGACTGCGCCAGGGTGCAGCGCGGCTTGCACAATATCAGCACGCAACAGGGCGACGTGGCCCGCCTGCCGTTTGCCGACGCCAGCTTCGACATGGTCGTCACGCGCTTTTCCGCGCACCACTGGAACGATGTGGCGGGAGCCCTGGCCGAAGCGTGGCGCGTGTTGCGCCCGAACGGCACCTTATTAGTCGTCGACATCGTCGCGCCCAAGACGGCCCTCTACGACAGCACCTTGCAGGCGGTGGAAATGCTGCGCGATGCCTCGCACGTGCGCGACTACCGTACATGCGAATGGGGCGCCAAGTTCGACAACGCGGGTTTTACGCACAGCTTGCGCAGCGTGTGGAAACTGACGATGCAGTTCGACGAGTGGGTGGCCCGCATGCGCACGCCAGGCGAAAGAGTGGCGGCCATCCGCAACCTGTTCGATGGCGCGCCCGAGGAAGCGCGCAAGTATTTTGCGCTGCAGGACGACTATTCATTCAGCATCGATGCGGCCATGTTCGAGGCGAGCAAGCCGTCGGTACAATAAAAAAACGGCGCCGATGGCGCCGTTTTTACGTCAAAAAAGGACAAGTCCCTGAAAAATGTTCAGGGCAAGGCGCATTGCCGCAGGCAGTACGAGTAGTACGCCAAGGCATTGCAACGCCGCCATGGACTTTTTCTCAGGGACTTAAGCCAGTTGGCCCAGCAGCGTTTCCGCATTCGACACTTCAAACTTGCCGCCTTGCTCGATGTTCAATTGCGTCACGACGCCATTGTCGACCAGCAACGAGTAACGCTGCGAGCGCGTGCCCATGCCGTGCTTGGAAAAATCGGCGTCCAGGCCCAGGGCCTTGCTGTAGGCGGCGTTGCCGTCAGCCATCATGCGCACGATGCCGGTAGCTTTCTGGTCGCGGCCCCAGGCGCCCATCACGAACGCGTCGTTGACGGAGATGCACCAGATTTCGTCGACGCCCTTGGCTTTCAGGTCGGCGGCGTGCTTGACGTAGCCTGGCACATGCTGTGCGGAGCAGGTCGGGGTGTAGGCGCCTGGCAGGCCGAAGATGGCGATCTTCTTGCCCTTGACCAAGTCTTGCACGTTGAACGTGTTCGGGCCCAGTGCGCAGCCTTCGGTTTCGCTTTCGATGAATTCAGCCAGGGTGCCTTCTGGCAGGGTGTCGCCGATCTTGATGGTCATGTTGACTCCTTGTGTACTGTCGGTTGAAGGCGCCGCCCGTTCCATGGAGCGGACAGCGCCCGTGATCTGGTTCTGCCGGCATGCTGCCGACACTGCGCGATAGTATGCCTGACTTGCCGTATTTGTGCAGAAAGTGGCAGGAAAGGCAAAGGCCGACATCAAGAAAAAGATAAAAAAACGGCGGCCCTCAGGCCGCCGTCATGTTTGCTGACATCAGATCACCTTAATCTGCTTGCTTGCGCAGGAACGCTGGAATGTCATACGTCTCCATGCCATTTTTCTCCATCGCGCGCACCTGCTCCGATGCCGACTCGCGGCGCCATACTGCTGGCGCCTTCATGCCGTCGAAACCGGCTGCCGGCGTGGCCACGCCGACAGTGGTCGTCGCCGCCTGCGCGCCGCCCATCGCTGCCGATGGGGTCAGCGGGCTGTTGTGCGTACCGGTGCGCAGCACTTGCTGCGGTACCAGCTGGATGTTTTTCTTCGCGCGGCCCAGGCCCGTGGCCACCACGGTGACGCGGATGTCGTCGCCCATGGCGTCGTCGTAGGCGATACCTTGCGCGATCGACGCGTCCGGCGCGGCAAACGCGCGCACGGCGGCCATGACTTCCTTGATCTCTTTACCTTTCAAGCCACGGCTGGCCGTGACGTTGACCAGCACGCCTCGCGCGCCGGACAGGTCGATGCCGTCCAGCAGCGGCGAAGCGACAGCCTGTTCCGCGGCGATGCGCGCGCGGTCTACGCCGGACGCCGTCGCCGTGCCCATCATGGCCTTGCCCTGCTCGCCCATGATGGTTTTCACGTCGTTGAAGTCGACGTTGATATGGCCCGGCACGTTGATGATCTCGGCAATACCGGCCACCGCGTTGTTGAGCACATCATCGGCATGCTGCATCCATTCCAGCATGCTTTCGTCTTCGTAGATCTCTTCCAGTTTTTCGTTGAGGATGATGATCAGCGAATCGACGTGCAGGGACAGCTGCTCCAGGCCTTCGTCGGCGATGTCCATGCACTTCTGGCCTTCATACGAGAATGGCTTGGAAACCACGGCCACCGTCAGCGCGCCCAGTTCCTTGGCCACTTCAGCCACGATAGGAGCGGCGCCCGTGCCCGTACCGCCGCCCATGCCGGCAGCGATGAAGACCATGTGCGCGCCGCGCAGCGAATCGGCGATGCGCGTGCGCGATTCTTCCGCCAGCTGGCGGCCGACGGCAGGCTTCATGCCGGCACCCAGACCGGTATCGCCGATCTGGATGATGTTGTGGGCCTTCGATGTCGACAGGGCCTGTGCGTCGGTGTTGGCGGCAATGAACTCCACACCCGACATGCCTTTGTTGATCATGTGTTGGACTGCATTGCCACCCGCACCGCCGACGCCGACGACCTTGATGACGGTACCTAAAGCTGTGTTATCGACCATATCGAACTCCATGATGTGCTCCTATCAGATGCGGTTTCCAAGCGCCAGGCCTCATATTGGTAGGAGAACTGGAGATTGAAAACTGCGGTTAAATATAAAATAAAGTTATGTGTGTGTACCTGCGATGCTGCCAAAAAACCTGACCTGCCGGGCGTAAATCAAGCCCTTAAAAATTCCCTAAAAACCATTCCTTCATGCGCTGCCAGACTGCCTTCACCGAGCCGTCCTGACGCGTCACGATGTGGCCGCGCAGGTATTGCTTCTTCGCTTCCAGCAGCAGGCCCAATACCGTGGCATAGCGCGGACTGCGCACCACGTCGGCCAGCTGGCCCCGATACTCGGGCGTGCCAAGGCGCGCCGGTTTCAGGAAAATGTCTTCCGCCATTTCCACCATGCCGGGCATGATGGAGGTGCCGCCCGTGAGCACGATGCCCGACGACAGCACGCCTTCGTAGCCGGATTCGCGCACCACCTGGTGCACCATCGCGAACAGCTCTTCGACGCGTGGCTCGATCACTGCCGCCAGCGCCTGGCGCGACAGGTTGCGCGGGCCGCGGTCGCCCAGGCCAGGCACTTCCAGCGATTCGCCGGGATCGGCCAGGACCTGCTTGGCTACGCCATAGCGGATCTTGATTTCTTCCGCTTCCGCGGTCGGGGTGCGCAAGGCCATGGCGATGTCGTTGGTGATCTGGTCGCCGGCGATGGGAATAACTGCCGTATGGCGGATCGCGCCATCGGAGAATACCGCCACATCGGTCGTGCCGCCGCCGATGTCGATCAGCACCACGCCCAGTTCCTTCTCGTCGGGCGTAAGCACCGCGTCGGCGGACGCCATCGGCTGCAGGATCAGGTCCGACACTTCCAGGCCGCAGCGGCGCACGCACTTGACGATGTTCTGCACCGCCGACACGGCGCCGGTGACGATATGTACCTTCACCTCCAGGCGGATGCCGCTCATGCCGATAGGCTCACGCACATCTTCCTGGCTGTCGACGATGAACTCTTGCGGCACCGTGTGCAGCAATTGCTGATCGGTCGGAATGTTAACCGCTTTTGCCGTCTCGATGACGCGCGCCACGTCGGTCGCCGTCACTTCCTTGTCCTTGATGGCCACCATGCCGCTGGAATTGAAGCTGCGGATATGGCTGCCCGCAATGCCCGCATACACATTGCGGATCTTGCAGTCGGCCATCAGCTCGGCCTCTTCCAGCGCGCGCTGGATGGACTCCACCGTGGCCTCGATATTGACCACCACGCCCTTTTTCAGGCCCTTCGATTCGTGCTGGCCCAGCCCGATCACTTCGTGGCGCCCGTCGGACATCACTTCGGCTACCACCGCCACCACTTTCGAGGTGCCGATGTCGAGGCCGACGATCAGGTTTTTCGCGTCTTTTGTCATTTCTTTCGCCTAGTTTTTTGGGCTATTAATTGATTAATTGATTATTCGGTTAAGTCGGTTTTTTAATCGGACTGCCATTTTTCTTCTTGATTGCCGCTGCCGGCCTGCCATCCTTGCCTTCGGCCGGTATCACCAGGCCGGCGGAACTGAGCGCCAGGCCATTCTGGTAACGCATATCGATCGTGTCGATATTTTCCAGCCGGCTCGCCAGCTGCGGGTAGATGCCCACCAGCCGGTCGACCCGCGCCTTCAGGGTCGTATGATTCTGTTCGCGCCCCAGCGCCACGCTCATGCCGTTATCCAGTTTTACGGTCCACGCATAGCGGCTCGACAGCGACAGGGTTTCCGGCACCATCTTCAACGGCGCAAACCACTTTGCCAGCTGCACGTAGGTCGCCAGAACTTCCTTTTCGCTGCCATCGGGGCCGGCGAAGGCCGGTAATTCATGGTCGTCTTCGGCCTCGGCCACATTCGCCGTAAACACGTCGCCCTTGACCGACAGCAGGCGCCCGTCCTCGCCCCAGGTACCCAGCGCCTCATGTTCTTCCAGCGCCACGATCAGCTGGTTCGGCCACTCGCGCCGTACGCTGGCACGGCGCACCCAGGGCACCGATTCGAACACGCCGCGCACGCTTTCCAGGTTGGTCGTGAAGAAATTGCCCTTGATGCGGCCCAGAGTGCCGCTGCGCAGGGTCAGGTAATTCACGTGGCGCAGGCCCTTGTCGTCCGCGCTTTCCACCTTGATCGTGCGCAGGTCGAACATGGGACGCTGCGACACCCACCAGACGCCGGCGGCCACGCACACGACCAGAACCGCGGCCAGCAAGCCGTTGGCAGTCGTATTGAGGCTTTTAGCGTCATGCCACATATCAGCGCTGTCCCTTGTGCATTTTCAGGCTTGCGCCGGCGACGATTTCCAGGCACAGGTCTTCATAGCTGGTGCCTTCCGCGCGCGCCGCCATCGGCACGAGCGAATGGCCCGTCATGCCGGGCGAGGTATTCACTTCCAGCAGGAACAACGCGCTGTCGGCCGCGCGCATCAGTACATCGACCCGTCCCCAGCCTTCGCAGCCCAGGGCGCGGTAGGCAGCAAGGGCGATGCGTTCCATCTCCGCGATGATCGCGCCATCGAGCTGCGGCGGGCAGAAATACTGCGTATCGTCCGTGAAGTACTTGTTCTGGTAATCGTAATTGCCTTGCGGCGCGACGATTTCAATCGGCGGCAGCGCGCGCGCCGTGGCGCCCTTGCCCAGGATCGCGACGGTGAATTCGCGGCCCTTGATGAATTCCTCGGCCAGCACCGAATCATCGAGGCCGGCGGCGATGTCGTAGGCGGCCTGGAAGGCCGACGCTTCATTGACCGTCGTGATACCGATGCTCGAGCCTTCATGCGGCGGCTTGACGATCAGCGGCAAGCCCAGTTCCGCGGCGACCTTGGCCAGGTCGGAGCTGTCGTCCAGCACCGCATACTTTGGCGTCGGCAGTTGGTGCATCAGCCAGATCATCTTGGTGTAGACCTTGTCCATGCCCACCGAGCAAGCCATCACACCGCTGCCCGTGTACGGAATGCCCAGTTGTTCCAGCGCGCCCTGCAGGCTGCCGTCTTCGCCGAAGCGGCCGTGCAGCGCGATGAAGACGCGGTCAAATTGCTCAGCGGCCAATTCGGCCAGGCTGCGTTCGCCCGTATCGAAGCCATGCGCATCCACGCCATGGCTTTTCAGGGCTGCCAGCACGCCCGCGCCGGACATCAGCGACACTTCGCGCTCGGCCGAACGGCCGCCGAACAGGACGCCGACCTTGCCCAATTGTTTAACGTCGATAGCTGAAGCTTGGTTCACGTCAGACCTTTACAGTGTGAGATTGATACGTTGTCAATTGATTCGGGATGCCGCTGATCGAGCCGGCTCCCATGGTCAGCACGACGTCGCCGTCGCGCGCCACGCTCATGATGGTGTCGGCCATGTCCGTCATGGATTCGACGAAAATCGGTTCTATCTTGCCGCGCGCGCGCAGCGCATGCGCCAGGGCGCGGCCGTCGGCGGCGACGATAGGCGCTTCGCCCGCCGCATACACTTCGGACAGCAGCAGCACGTCGGGCGCACCCAGCACCTTGACGAAATCCTCGAACAGGTCGCGCGTGCGGCTGTAGCGGTGAGGCTGGAAAGCCAGCACCAGGCGGCGGCCAGGATAGGCGGCGCGCGCGGCGGCCAGCGTCACTTCCGTTTCCACCGGATGGTGGCCGAAATCGTCGACCAGCGCAAAGGTGCCGCCGTTCGGCAGCGCCACGTCACCGTAGCGCGTGAAGCGCCGGCCCACGCCGGAAAATTCCGCCAGGCCCTGCTGCGTGGCGCTGTCGGCGATGCCGATTTCGCGCGCGATGGCAATCGCCGAGCAGGCATTCTGCACATTGTGCATGCCGGGCTGGTTCAGCACCACGTCCAGGTCCGGGTAACCTTCCTGCAGCACGGTGAAATGCATTTCCAGGCCCACGGCGCGCGCGTTGATGGCGCGCACCTGCGCGTCTTCCGCGAAACCATAGGTGGTGACCGGCTTGGTGACGGACGGGATGATGGCACGCACGTGTGGATCGTCGATGCACAGCATGGCGCGGCCATAGAACGGCAAGCGGTGCGTGAACTGCACGAAGGCCTGCTTGAGCTTTTCGAAATCGTGCTCGTAGGTGTCCATGTGATCGGCGTCGATATTCGTGATCACTTCGATCATCGGCGTCAGGTTCAGGAACGAGGCGTCCGATTCATCGGCTTCGGCCACCAGGTAGTCGCCCGAACCCAGCTTGGCGTTCGCGCCGGCGCTGGTCAGGCGGCCGCCGATGACAAAAGTAGGATCGAGACCGCCCTGCGCCAGCACGGATGCGACCAGGCTGGTGGTCGTCGTCTTGCCATGCGTGCCCGCAATCGCGATACCGCGTTTCAGGCGCATCAATTCACCGAGCATCACGGCGCGCGGCACCAGCGGAATCTTGCGCGCACGGGCGGCCGCCACTTCCGGATTGTCTTGCGGGACGGCGCCCGACGTCACCACCGCATCGGCGTCGCCGATATTTTCCGCCGCGTGACCGAGCATGACGGTCGCGCCCAGGCTCGCCAGGCGCTGCGTCGCCGCATTGCTGCCCAGGTCGGAGCCCGACACCTTGTAGCCCAGGTTGACCAGCACTTCGGCGATGCCGCTCATGCCGCTGCCGCCAATGCCGACAAAGTGGATATTGTTTACTTTATGCTTCACAGAGCTAACCTCATGCCAGTTTTTCCAATACGTGTGCGATCGCCTCATTGGCGTCGCGCTTGCCTGCTGCCAGTGCCGCCTGCGCCATCTGCTGGCAAGCGTCGCGGCTCAGCGACGCCAGCAGCGCGCTCAGCGACGCGGCACTCATTTCCGTCTGCGGCAGATGAATCGCCGCGCCTTGTTTCGCCATCCATTGCGCGTTGTCGCGCTGGTGGCTGGTGGTCGATGCCACCAGCGGCACGAGCACGCTGGCCACACCGGCCGCCGTCAATTCCGACAGGGTGATGGCGCCAGCGCGGCAAATCACCAGGTCGGCCTCGGTATACGCCTTGGCCATGTCATCGATGAAGTCGACCACATTGGCTTGCACGCCCGCCTGTGCATACGCGACATGCAGGGCGTCGATATTCTTCTTGCCCGACTGGTGCGTCACCAGCGGACGTTCCCCTTCGGGCATCAGGGCCAGCGCGGCAGGCAAGCTGTCGTTCAGCGCCTTCGCGCCCAGGCTGCCGCCCACTACCAGGATGCGCAATGAGCCGCTGCGGCCCGCGAAACGCGTGGCCGGCGGCGCCATGGCGAGAATTTCCGCGCGCACGGGATTGCCCGTCACGACAGCCTTGCCGGCGGCGCTGCCGAAATCGGCGGGAAAGCCGAAGCATACTTGCTGCGCCAGCGGCACCAGCGTCTTGTTCGACAACAGCAGCGCCGCGTCGGCATTGACCAGCACCAGCGGCACGCCTTTCAGGCGCGCCATCAGGCCGCCCGGCACAGTGACGTAGCCGCCCATGCCCATCACCACGTCCGGCTTGCGGCTGGCGATGAAACGGCGGATGGCAAAGAAGCTGGCCAGCATCTTGAAGCCGCCTTGAATGGTGTGCGCCAGGCCCTTGCCGCGCATGCCGGAAAATGCGATGGCATCCATGGGAATGCCGCTCTTCGGCACCAGGTCCTGTTCCATGCCGTGGGTCGTGCCCAGCCAGCTCACTTCCCAGCCGCGCGCGCGCATCGTCTGCGCAATCGCCAGGCCCGGGAAAATATGGCCGCCGGTGCCGGCCGCCATGATCATCAGTCTTTTCGTCGTTTTCAAGTTCGTCGCGTTGTTCATAGCCGGCCTCCCCGCATGAGGATCCGGTTTTCGTAATCGATGCGCAGCAAAATCGCCAGGCCGATACAGTTAATCAGTACTCCCGTGCCGCCATAACTCATCAAGGGCAAGGTCAGGCCCTTGGTTGGCAGCAGGCCCAGGTTAACGCCCATGTTGATGAAGGTCTGCACGCCGATCCAGATGGCGATGCCTTTCGCCGTCAGTCCCGCGAAGGTCTGGTCGATGGCGATCGCCTGGCGGCCGATGTCGAACGCCCGCTTGATAATCCAGTAAAACATGCCGATCACGACCAGCACGCCCACCAGGCCCAGCTCCTCGCCGATCACGGCCAGCAAAAAGTCCGTGTGGGCTTCGGGCAGGTAATGCAGTTTTTCCACGCTGCCGCCCAATCCCACGCCAAACAGTTCGCCGCGCCCGAAGGCGATCAGCGAGTGTGTCAACTGGTAAGCCTTGTTCAGGGCATTGTCTTCCTGCCACGGGTCAAGATACGCAAAAAACCGCTCGCGGCGGAATTTCGACAAGGCGATGATGGTGACGAAGATCGCCGTCAGCATGGCGCCGATGCCGCCGAACCAGATGGCGTTGACACCACCCAGGAACAGGATACCCATGGCGATGCAGACGATCACGCCGAAGGCGCCCAGATCGGGCTCCATCAGCAGCAGCAGGCCGACGAAGCTGACGGCCAGCGCCATCGGCATGAAGCCCTTGGTCAGCTTGTGCATGTATTCCTGCTTGCGCACCGTGTAATCGGCCGCATACAGCACCATCACCACCTTCATCAGCTCGGACGGCTGCGGCCGCAGGCCCGGCAGGTTCAGCCAGCGGCGGCCGCCGTTGACCGACACGCCCAGGCCAGGTATCAGCACCATCACCAGCAGCACCAGGGTGCCGATGAACAGCCACGGCGCCATCTTTTGCCAGGTGGCGACCGGGATGCGGAACACCATCGCGCCGACGATGATCGACACGCCGATGAACAGCGCCTGGCGCACGACAAAATAATTGTTCGTGTAGGCGGCAAACTTGCGTGCATCCGACAGCGAGATCGACGCCGAATACACCATCACCATGCCCAGCAACATGAGCAGCAGGACGACCCATACCAGCGGCTTGTCATAGTCCATCATCTTCGATTGCCGCGCGCGGCTATCCAGCGGCTTGGCAGCCGAGCCGGAACCAAAGCTGAAGGGCAGTTGGAAAGCCATCAGATATCCTGTCCGTTTTCCAGGGCGATGTCGCGCACGGCGTCGACAAACACCTGCGCGCGGTGCGCATAGTTCTTGAACATGTCCAGGCTGGCGCACGCGGGCGACAGCAGTACGGCATCGCCAGCCAGCGCCAGGCTGCTGGCGCGCTTGACGGCTTCCGGCAAGGTGGCGCAGTCGACGATGTCCACGCC
Organism: Janthinobacterium sp. SUN211; assembly: GCF_030587315.1. NCBI lineage: Bacteria > Pseudomonadati > Pseudomonadota > Betaproteobacteria > Burkholderiales > Oxalobacteraceae > Janthinobacterium > Janthinobacterium sp. SUN211. Next base: position 41,289 of record NZ_JAPWIC010000009.1, read on the forward strand.
GGCCGGTTCGAGGGCCGCGCGCAAGGCCGGGGCATCGCGTCCGATCAGCACCACGGCGCGCACGTAGCGCGATACGGGTTCGGCCAGCGGCGAGAAATCCTGCCCCTTGCCATCGCCGCCGGCGATCAGCACCAGGCGCTGTTCCGCGCCGCCAAACGCCTTGCCCAGACCGAACAGGGCCGCCACGGTCGCGCCCACATTCGTGCCCTTGCTGTCGTCGTAGTATTCAACCTCGCCCACTGCCGTGATCAGCTCCACGCGATGCGGCTCGCCCTGGTATTCGCGCAAACCATGCAGCAGCGGCGCGAATGGCAGGCCGATGGCGCGGCACAGGGCCAGCGCCGCCAGCGCATTCGAGGCGTTGTGCTGGCCGCGGATTTTCAGCGCGTCGGCCGGCATCAGCTTTTTCGCCATCGTCGGCACCGGTTCCGGCGCCGGATCGTTCTTCCTGCGTTTTTTCTCGATCACTTCTTCGCTGGGCACGGCTTGCGCCAGCCAGAAGATGCCACGTTCATTGACCAGGCCAAAGCTGTCGACTTCCGCCGGTTCGCCCGTGCCGAAGGTGATGGTCTCGACCAACGGGTCGGCCATGTGCATCACGGCCGCATCGTCGCGGTTCAATATGCGCACGGTCTGGTCGCCGAAGATGCGCGCCTTGTCTGCGGCGTAGGCGGCCATGTCGCCATGCCAGTCCAGATGGTCCTGCGACAGATTCAAGACCGTGGCCGCATCGGCCTGCAGGCTGAACGTCGTGTGCAACTGGAAGCTGGATAATTCCAGGATCCACGCTTGCGGCAAAGTGCTGGCGGCGGGTTCCGCCACTTCAGCTTCCACATCCACCGGCTGCGGCGCAGGCTCGGCATCGAGCACTTCGCGCAGCACGTCCAGCGCGGCCGGGCTGATATTGCCGGCCACGCGCGTGGCAAGGCCGGCGCGTTCGCACAGCAAGCCTACCAGGCTAGTGACGGTCGTCTTGCCATTCGTTCCCGTGATGGCGATAACTTTCGGCGCATAGCCGCGTTCTGCCTTCAAGGCGGCCAGCGCCTGGGCGAACAGTTCGATTTCGCCCCACACGGGGATGTTTTTCTCAGTAGCGGCCGGCGCAATCTGCGCCAGTTCGCGGCCCGGCGCGAGGCCTGGGCTGACGGCAACGAAATCGACACCGTCAAGCAAGTCGGCCGTGAAGGCGCCGGCGATGAACTGCGCCTGCGGCACGGCGGCCCGCAACGCGGCAAGGCGCTCCGGGGCCTCCCTTGTGTCAGCCACGCGCACGGTCGCACCACTGCGGGCCAGCCACAGGGCCATGGCCAGGCCTGACTCCCCGAGGCCCAGTACCAGTGCGGTTTTAGCGTCGTACATCATCAGCGCAGCTTCAAGGTGGTCAAGCCGAGCAGCACCAGCATCATGGTGATGATCCAGAAACGCACGACAACCTGCGTCTCCTTCCAGCCTTTTTGTTCAAAATGGTGATGCAATGGCGCCATCAGGAAGACGCGACGGCCAACGCCAAAGCGCTTCTTGGTGTACTTGAACCAGACGACCTGGATGATCACGGACAGCGTTTCAACCACGAAGATGCCGCCCATGATGAACAGGACGATTTCCTGGCGCACGATGACGGCGATAGTGCCCAGTGCGCCGCCCAGTGCCAGCGCGCCCACGTCGCCCATGAACACTTTCGCGGGGTGGGTGTTATACCAAAGGAAGGCCAGACCGGAACCGGCCAGCGCGCCGCAGAAGATCACCAGTTCGCCGGCGCCCGGAATGTGCGGGATGAACAGGTAGCGCGCATACGTGGCATTACCGGTCAAGTAGGCGAACAGGCCCAGGGCCGTGCCCACCATCACGGTCGGCATGATGGCCAGGCCGTCAAGTCCATCGGTGAAATTGACGGCGTTGCTGGTGCCGACGATGACGCAATACGTCAACGCGATGAAGCCCCACACACCCAGCGGATAGCTGATGGTCTTGAAGAAGGGGACGATCAGATCGGCCTTCGGCGGCAAGTCCATGGCGAAGCCCGACTGCACCCAGGCGTAGATCAGATTCCACACCTGGCCGGCATTGGGCTCGGAGATGGAGACGGAAAACGCCAGGTAAAACGCGGCGGCGATGCCGATCAGCGACTGCCAGAAGTATTTTTCGCGCGAGCGCATGCCTTCCGGATCCTGGTGCACCACCTTGCGGTAGTCGTCGGCCCAGCCGACGGCGCCAAAGCCCAAGGTGACGATCAGCACGGGCCAGATGAAACGGTTCGACAGGTCGGCCCACAGCAAGGTGGAAATGCCGATGGCGATAAGGATCAGCACACCGCCCATGGTGGGGGTGCCGTGTTTTTTCAGATGCGTTTGCGGGCCATCCGTACGCACGGCCTGGCCAACCTTCATGCGCGTGAGCATGCGGATCACGGCAGGACCGGCGCACAGGCCGATCAAGATCGCCGTCAGGGTGGCGAAGACGGCGCGGAACGTGATGAAGTTAAAGACCCGCAATGGGCCAATGTCGTCCTGGAAATAATGAGCGAGCCAGAGCAGCATGATTAGTGAGCTTCCTTGTTATTGTTGTTTGAACCAATCAAATGCTGCACGGCCCGTTCCATCTTCATGAAACGGGAGCCCTTGATTAATACTGTTGCATCCGAACGGCCGGACAAATGCGCATCGAGCGCCGCCAGCAAACCGTCGAACTGTTCGAAATACTCCACGACCGTGCCTGATTCCTGGCTCGCGGCTGCCTGTGCCGGATTGACCAGATGGCGCGCCAGACCGCCCGTCGCCAGCACGTGTTCGATGCCTTTGGCGGCGGCGTAGGCGCCGATCTCTTCGTGGAACTGCTGCCCCTGCGTGCCGACTTCACCCATCTCGCCCAGCACCAGGATGCGCGGTGCCGCGGCCTGCGCCAGCACATCGATGGCCGCGCGCGCCGAATCCGGATTGGCGTTATACGTGTCGTCGATGATGGTGGCGCCATTGGCGGCGCGTTTTTTCTGCAGCCGGCCGTTCACGGGAGAAAACGCCTCCAGGCCCTGCTTGATATGTTCTGGCGCGATGCCGACGCCGATAGCGCATGCCACTGCCGCCAGCGCATTGCGCACATTGTGTTCGCCTGCCGCCTGCAAGCCCACGAAGAACTGGCGCAAGCCGCCGTCCTGTGCGCGCACGCTGACGAACAGGTCGCTGCCAAAATCCTCGGCCGCGCGGTGCGTGCAGCTGACATCCGCCTCTTTCGACAGGCCGAAGGTGATGACGGCGCGCGCGCCGGCCAGTTCGCGCCACACGGGCGTAAACTCATCGCCATGCGGGAAGACGGCCACGCCGTCATGCGCCAGGGCCGCCAGCGCGGCGCCGTTCTCGCGTGCCACCGCTTCCACCGTGTGCATGAATTCCTGATGCTCGCGCTGCGCATTGTTGACCATCGCCAGGGTTGGCGTGGCAATCGCCGCCAGGCGCGCAATCTCGCCAGGGTGGTTCATGCCCATCTCGATGACGGCTGCCTTATGCTGTTCGCTCAGGCGGAACAGGGTCAGGGGCACGCCGATCTCGTTATTCAGGTTGCCGCGCGTGGCCAGCCGGCCCTCTTCGCCAAAGGCTGCCGCCAGGATGGATGAAATCATCTCCTTGACTGTGGTCTTGCCATTGCTGCCGGTGACGCCGATGACGGGTAAATTGAAACGGCAGCGCCAGTGGTTGGCGATGCGACCCAGCGCGGCCAGGGTATCGGCGACCACGATGGCTGGCACCTTGTCGCTGTCCCAGCCCGCCGGCAGGCGCTCGACCACCACGGCGGCGACGCCGCGCGCGGCCACCTGGTCGAGGAAATCGTGGGCGTCGAAACTCTCGCCACGCAGGGCCACGAACAGCGAACCGGCTGGGGCGCTGCGGCTGTCGGTGGACACACCGTCAAAAACGGCGTCGCCCGTCAGCTGTGCGCCGTCCAGCGACGGCATCAATTCAGTCAGGCTTGCGTGCATCAGGCTATCCATCAATTCGTCCTCATCATCGTCAGGCGCGCGGACAGGGCCAGCTGCGCATGGTCGGCATCGGAGAACGGCAGTTTCTTGCCCTTGATTTCCTGGTACGGCTCATGGCCCTTGCCCGCCAACAGGATCACGTCCGGCTTGGCCGCGTGCTTAATGGCCGACAAAATGGCCCCGGCGCGGTCTTCGATGGCTTGCGGCTGCGGACCGTCGGCACGCATGCCGGCGACGATCTGCGCGATGATGGCATGCGGGTCTTCGCTGCGCGGATTGTCGCTGGTGACCAGCACGTGATCGGCCAGCTGCGCGATGGCGCCCATCTGCGGACGCTTGCCCGGATCGCGGTCGCCGCCGCAGCCGAACACGCACCACAGCTGGCCGCCCCGCTCCTGCGCCACCTGGCGCAAGGCAGCCAGGGTTTTTTCCAGCGCGTCAGGCGTATGCGCGTAATCGATGACGACCATCGGCGCTTCCTGGCCGCCCACCTGCTGCATGCGGCCCGGGGCCGGCTGCAGGGATTCGATGCCGTCGATGGCGGCGCGCAGACCGGTTCCGTGCGCCAGCAAGGCGCCCAGCACGGCCAGCGCGTTGCTGATATTGAAGTGGCCCACCAGCTGCGTCTTGATCAGCGCAACGCCCAGCGCGCATTCCAGATGGAAGTCGGTGCCGGCATTACGGCTGCGGAACTGGCTGGCGCGCAGCATCAGCACACCCGGCAAATCGGGCAAGGCGGCCGCATCCTGCAGGGTATAGCCGATGACCGGATACTCGCCTGCCAGCTTGCCGTCCACATGGCGGACCAGGCGCAAGCCCATGGGGTCGTCCAGGTTGATAACGGCCGTTTTCAGGCCGGGCCAGTCGAACAGCTTGACCTTGGCCGCCTCGTAGGCAGCCATGTCGCCATGGTAGTCGAGGTGGTCGCGCGTCAAATTGGTAAACATGGCGACATCGAAATGCATGCCGGCCGCGCGGTCCTGGTCCAGGCCGATCGACGACACTTCGATGGCGACGGCCTTGGCGCCGGCGTCGCGCATGGCGGCGAGTTTGCGCGCCAGCAGCACGGCGTCCGGCGTGGTGTAGCCGGTCACGTCGAATTCGATGGCGCCGCGCGGCTTGCACAGGCCTACGCCCAAGGTGCCGATGACGGACGACGTTTCGCCCAGGCGCGCCAGGGCTTGCGCCAGCCACAGCGCGCACGAGGTCTTGCCATTCGTGCCCGTCACGCCGGCGCTGAACATGGCGCTGTCGGGCATGTCGTAAACAGCATGCGCCACGGGGCCGGCCACGCGTTTCAGGTCGCTGACCAGCAGGTGCGGCACGCTCCATGCGGCGTTCCATTCAACGGCGTCGTGCACGATGGCGGCGGCGCCCTGCTCGATGGCCGCTTCGATGAAATGCGTGGCGCCCGCGTAGGCGAAGAACACGTCGCCGCGCTGCACGCGGCGCGAATCGGACGTCAGCTGCCCGGACGGGGCAGCCGTTTTGATCCACAAACTGATGTCTTGTATGGTCATGAGTGACTTCACATGGCCTCCGGGCCGGCATTGGCCGGGACCACGATTTCGGTAACGGAGGAATCGGGCGGTACGTTCATCGCGCGCAGCGCGTTGGTCGCAATCGCCGCGAAAGCGGGAGCGGCAACCTGGCCACCATAGTGGGCAGGGCCGGTCGGTTCATCGATCATCACGGCAATGATGAAGCGCGGCGCCGACATCGGCACCATGCCCACGAACGAGCCGATATATTTGCGCGGCATCGCATAGCGGCCGTTTTCCACTTTATAGGCGGTACCCGTCTTGCCGCCCACGCGGTAGCCGGCAACCTGCGCGCGCTTGGCCGAGCCGTGCGCGCCGGAGACCACGAGTTCGAGCATGGCGCGCATTTCGGCGGCCGTCTTCGGCTTGATCACTTGCTGGCCTACGGGCAGCTCATTGACCTTCTGGAACGACAGGGGAATCGTGTCGCCGTCGCGCGCGAACATCATATAAGAGCGCGCCAGCTGGATCAGCGAGACGGAAATGCCGTTACCGTAGCTCATGGTCGCCTGTTCCACCGGGCGCCACGATTTATAGGGGCGCACGCGGCCGGCCACGGCGCCGGGGAAACCCCATTTCGGCTGCTGGCCGAAGCCCACCTTGGTAAACATTTCCCACATTTCCTGCGACGGCATGCCCAGCGCGATTTTCGAGGTGCCAATGTTCGACGACATCTCGATGATTTCGGAGACATTGATCACGCCGTGCGGCTTGGTGTCGGTGATCGTGCGGTCGGCAATGGTGTAGCGGCCCGGGCCCGTGTCGATCAGGGTGCCCGGCTTGACGCGGCCCGTGTCGAGCGCCAGCGAGACCGTAATCGGTTTCAGGGTCGAACCAGGTTCAAAAGTATCGGTCATGACGCGGTTGCGCAGCTGCTGGCCCGTGAGCTTGCGGCGGTCGTTCGGGTCGTAGCTGGGGTAATTGGCCAGGGCCAGCACTTCGCCCGTGTGCACGTCGAGCACCACGGCGCCGCCGGCCTTGGCATTGAATTTTTCCACCGCTTCCTTCAACTGCGTAAAGGCGATGTACTGGATCTTGCTGTCGACGGACAGGGTCAGGTCCTTGCCGTCGTGCGGTTCGTGGATGAAGCCGATGTCTTCGACGATGTGGCCCAGGCGGTCCTTGATCACGCGGCGGCTGCCGGTGGTGCCGACGAGGGTCTTCTGCTGCGCCAGCTCCATGCTTTCCTGGCCCACGTCTTCCACGTTGGTAAAGCCCACCACGTGGGTCATCACTTCGCCCTGTGGATAAAAGCGCTTGTATTCCTTGCGCTCGTCGATGCCGTCGATGCCCAGCTTGGAAATCTTGTCGGCCACGTCCATCTCGACCTGGCGTTTCAGGTAAACGAAGCTGCGGTCCGAGTCGAGCTTCTTGCGCAATTCGTTGACGTTCATTTCCAGCAGGCCGGCCAGCGCATTGATTTTCTCGGGCGACGCCTGCAGCACGTCGTCGGGAATGGCCCAGATGGCTTTCACAGGGACGGACGAAGCGAGCACCTGGCCATTGCGGTCGGTGATCTTGCCGCGCGTGGCCGGCAATTCCAGGGTGCGCTCATAACGCGCCTTGCCCTGCTTTTGCAGGAACTGGGTCGAGACGCCCTGCAGCCACAGGGCGCGCGCGCCCAGGCCGGCGAAAGCGAAGAACAGCAGGAACAGCACGACGCGCGAACGCCAGACGGGCAGGCGCACCGCCAGTACGGGGTTCTTCGAGAATGGCACGCCTTTCGATGCCGCCACCCGGCCGTTGCTGTTACCGCCCAACTTCATTATTCGCCCTCCGTCAGGTATTGCGTACGCGCCGCCGTCAGCGGCGTCATGCTCAGGTCGCGCCGCGCGATCGATTCGATGCGTTCATGCTTGCCCAAAGTGGACTGGTCCAGCTGCAGCTGCGCCCAGTCAATGTCGAGCTGGCGCGACAGCGCTTGCGCGCGCTCCAGGTCGATCAGCAGGTGGCGCGACTGGTATTGCGCGTTCACCAGCGACAGGCCGCAGCACACCAGCAGGGCCGACAGCACGACACACAGCTTGCCAGTCATCGGGTGCCGCCGTTTGCAGGGGCGGCCAGCGGCAGGCGCTGCGCCACGCGCATCACGGCCGAACGCGAACGGGGGTTGCCCTCGATCTCCGCGTCGGATGGCTTCATCTTCGCAATCAGCTTCATTTCCGGCTGCGGCAAGTCCACCGCGCGGATCGGCAGGCGGCGGTCAGGCTGCTCCACGTTCGCCTTCGAGGCGAAGAAGCGCTTGACCATGCGGTCTTCCAGCGAATGGAAACTGATCACGGCCATGCGCGCGCCGGGCGCCAGGCAGGCGTACGCCTGGTTCAGACCGATCTCGAGATCCTCGAGCTCTTTGTTAATGAAAATGCGTATGGCCTGAAAGGTGCGGGTAGCGGGGTCCTTACCCTTCTCGCGGGTCTTGACGGCGCCTGCCACGATGCCGGCAAGCTGTCGTGTGCTTGAAATTGGCTGGACTGCCCGGCCAGCAACAATCGCCTTTGCAATCTGAAAAGCAAACCGTTCTTCCCCATAATCGCGTATCACTTTCTCTAAATTCTGCTCGGTTTCCACCGCCAGCCATTCGGCCGCGGAGATGCCGCGCGTAGTATCCATGCGCATGTCCAGCGGTCCGTCGTTGCGGAAGCTGAAACCGCGCGCCGCGTCGTCAACCTGCGGCGACGAGATGCCCAGGTCGAGCAGGATGCCGTCCACCTGCTGCACGCCGCGTTCGGCCAGGCTGGCCGTCATGGTGGCAAAGCTGTCGTGGACGATTTCAAAGCGGGGGTCGCCGATCTGTTCGGCCGTGGCGATCGCCTGCAAGTCCTTGTCGAAGCCGATCAGGCGCGCGTCGGAGGCCAGGCGCGACAAAATCAGGCGGCTATGGCCGCCGCGGCCAAACGTGCCGTCGACGTAAATGCCGTGCGCGCGGTCGCCCGACAGGTCGAGCGCATCGACCGCTTCATCGAGCAGCACCGTGCGATGCTGAAATTCCGGCACCGTGAGTTGTGTCATTACGGAGCCTTAGAAAGAAAAATTGGAAAGTACATCGGGGGTGCCGGCATCGATCGCCTGCTGTTCTTTGTCGGCCAACTTGGCGGCATCCCATATTTCAAAGTGGCTGCCCATGCCGATCATCATGACTTCGCGCGCCAGCCCGACGGCGTTGCGCAATTCAGGAGAGATCAGCACGCGGCCGGCCGAGTCCAGCTCGACGTCGACGGCGTTGCCGAGGAAGATGCGCTGCCAGGCGCGCGCCGACATGGGCCAGGCGGCGATTTGCTGGCGGTGGCTTTCCCACACGGGACGGGGGAAAAACAGCAGGCAGCCATCGGGGTGTTTAGTCAGGGTCAAGCGGCCTTCGCATTGAATCGCCAGCGCGTCACGGTGCTTGGCAGGGATAGACATCCTGCCTTTGGCATCGAGATTGATTGCGGACGCGCCTTGAAACACGGAAGACCTTTTTTGAGCTTGGGTTGCGACGCTTGCGCATCATGATGAAAAGGGAAAATTTCCCACAAAAACACACTTTTTCACACAGTTGCCCACTTTAGAGGAAGCAAAGATAGTGGTCAAGCGGTTTCCGATTGGCAAAACAGGAATTTTATTAATGAAATTAAGGACTTAGCGCATATCGTTGAAGGAGTCTCAAATAAAAATATATCGATAAATTAGATACTTATGAAAGATAGTGAATGTGCTACCTCATCTGCACACATGTGTTTTCCTACCGTAAACATCGAAAAAAACGAAATCGAAAAATTGAATTTTTTACAGTTAGTTGACACATGACAATAATTTCGTCATCCAGACACAACAGCAATCAGCCGCAACGTAAGACTTGGTTTAAAGCAAAAAATAATCGTCCATGGCGCGTATCGGCCCTGTTTTCAGGGGTTGGCCTGACGCAGGAAAACTATTTTTGCAATGCAGCAATTAATTGTAGATAAGAAACTTTAACCAATTATTCACTTTTAGTTGTATATACAACTTTATCTTAAGTGCTATACTTTTAGAAACAAAAAAAGCCCCGTTGCGGGGGCTTTTGCGTGGCGCGCAGCAGGAAAAGCCGCCGCTGCCGAGGTGCTCCCTGGCAGGCCAGGGAGCAGGAATTCAAGTGAAGCAGGCCGGTAGGCCGGATTTTGTTACGGCGCCTTCCCTTGCAGGTCGACGCTATGACAGTCATTCCTCTAGGCGCCAGATTACTCGGGCGCTCAAGCTTTCTACCCGCACGCTCCGCGAGCAGCATCATCGCGTGCCTATTTGAAATTGCACCAGGTGGAGGTTACCGCGTTTCACCGTAACTTAATACGCTCGTCTCTGTGGCCCTATTCCTCGCCTTATACCTTGCGGCTTTCGACGGACGGCCGTTAACCGTCACCCCGCTCTATGGAGTCCGGACCTTCCTCCCGCCAGCGCATTGCTGCGCCGGCCAGCGACTGTCTGGCCTGCTTCACCCGCCATTGTACCGCGCCGCAGCATGTTTCTGCAAAAGCGCGCCGCACCAGCCGGGGGATTGTGTAATTCGGTGTCGCCATTTCAAAAGCCGGGCCAAATCGGCTCACATAGAATGAGGCAAGCTGCTTGCATGCAAGCGCATGCGCACCGCTTGCCCCACTTCTTTGCCACCCACTAGAATATAAAGAGCCGAACATGACGCAACAATCCCGTACCGGCGGCCAGATCCTGGTCGATGCCCTGCAGATCCACGGTGTCGACACCGCCTTTGGCGTGCCTGGCGAAAGCTACCTCGACGTGCTCGACGCCCTGCACGATTCGGGCATCCGCTTCATCATCAACCGCCAGGAAGGCGGCGCCGCCTTCATGGCCGAAGCCTACGGCAAGCTGACGGGCAAGCCGGGCATCTGTTTCGTCACGCGGGGACCGGGCGCCACCAACGCCTCGATCGGCGTGCACACGGCCTACCAGGATTCCACCCCGATGATCCTGTTCATCGGCCAGGTGGGCAACGATTTCGTCGACCGCGAAGCGTTCCAGGAAATCGACTACCGCCGCATGTACGGCCAGATGGCCAAGTGGGTGGCGCAGATCGACCGCGCCGAGCGCATCCCCGAATACCTGGCGCGCGCCTTCCAGGTGGCCACCAGCGGGCGTCCCGGCCCCGTCGTGCTGGCCTTGCCGGAAGACATGCTCATTTCGCTGGCCACGGTGGCCGACACGCGCGCCTACCAGCCGGTGCAGGCGGCGCCATCGGACGCCCAGCTGCAGCAGCTGCGCAGCATGCTGGCCACCGCGAAACAGCCGCTGGTCTTGCTGGGCGGCACCACCTGGACGCCGCAAGCGTGCGCCGACCTGCAACAGTTCGCGGAAAGCAATCACCTGCCCGTCGCCTGCGCCTTCCGCTTCCAGGACTTGCTCGACAATGCCCACCCGAACTACATCGGCGACGTCGGCATCGGCATCAACCCGAAACTGGCCGCGCGCGTGAAAAATGCCGACCTGGTCATCGCCATCGGCCCGCGCCTGGGCGAAATGACGACGGGCGGCTACACCCTGTTCGACTCGCCCGTGCCGCGCCAGCGCCTAGTGCACATCCATACGGATGCCGAGGAACTGGGCAGCGTTTACCAGGCCGAACTGATGATCAACAGCGGCATGCCGCAAGTGTGCGCCATGCTGGCCGCCATGGCGCCCGTCGATGCTGCCGCATGGAAACATACGCCGGCCGAAGCGAAAGCCGAGCTGGCCGCCTACCAAGAGCGCCCGCCCATCTTCCAGGATGGCCAGGCGCCGCTGGACCTGTGGCAAGTGACACAAGAGATCATGGCGCAGGCGCCTCTCGATACCATCCTGACGAACGGCGCCGGCAATTACGCCTCGTGGGCGCACCGTTTTTACCGCTACGGCGGCATGCGCACGCAGCTGGCGCCGACCAACGGCGCCATGGGCTACGGCGTGCCGTCGGGCGTGGCGGCGAAGATCGTGCACCCCGAACGCACCGTGATCACCTTCGCCGGCGACGGCGAATACATGATGAATGGCCAAGAATTGGCCACCGCCGTGCAATACCAGGCGGGCGTGGTCATCATCGTCTTCAATAACCAGATGTTCGGCACCATCCGCATGCACCAGGAACGCGATTACCCGGGCCGGGTGTCGGGCACGACCCTGCACAACCCGGATTTTGCGGCGCTGGCGCAAGCGTATGGCGCGCATGGCGAAGTGGTGGCTACGACAGAAGAGTTCGCCCCTGCCCTGCAGCGGGCGCTGGCACACGCCAAGGCCAACAACTTGCCGGCCTTGATCGAGCTGCGCTACGACGGCAACCTGATCACGCCAAACGCGACGCTCGCCACCATCCGCGCCACGGCGGAAAAGGCGCAAGCGGCCAAATAAGCTCCTTGCAGCGCTGAAAATAACAAAGGCCCGGTCGATACCGGGCCTTTTTCTTTTTCACAGCAGCAATCGCTCAGGCGGCGGGCGCTGGCGCGCTTTCCTCGGCAGGCACTGCCTCGGCGGGCGCCTGCGGCATCGGCGGGCATGGCGTGCAGTTTTTCAAAGGGCGGCCGAAATCGCGCACGCGGCTCAGCTTCATGGGCATGCGCACGTTACCGCCGCAATAATCGCCTTCCAAGGTCAGGGTCTGGCCGTCTTTGGAAAACTTGCCGACGATGGTGCGCTCTTCGCTGTCGGCGCCGGCGATGGTGAAGTCGAAGGCGCCCGTGGCGGCGTCCAGGTTGACGTCGTTGGCCACGATGGGCCAGCTCAGGGCGCCTGCCGTGAATTCATAGATGACGGAATCGGCCTCGGCGAAGCGGTGCAGGGTCACGCGCTGGCCGCCGATCTCGCCGCTATCCTTTTGCAGGCACAGGTCGGAATAGACGGCCACGCCATAGCGCTCCAGTCCGGCCGGCTTCTTGCCCTTGACGGCAGCGACAGCGGCGCCTGTGGCGCCAGCGAACAGCAGCGCGGCCAGCAAGGCGGCCAGGCGCGGCGATGTGTGTGGATACATGGCATTCCTTTACTTGAGTAACGGCGCCATTATAACTGGCGCCGCACATGCAAAAACGCGCCGCCAGGACTAGCCTGGAGACGCGTTTCCTTGCTTATCAGCATCCCCGAAGGGATGCTGGCAGCGGTACTAAGCTTCGCTTGCGCGAATATTAGAACGAGTGACGAACACCAACGTTGAAGGCTTTGTCGCCCGTACCAACATTGCTGTTGTTACCAACGGTGTAGCCTGCGCCGTTTTTGTTCTTGATCTTGGCGTACGAAGCGTAGGTGCTCGTGCGCTTCGACAGAGCGTAGGAGTAACCCACTGCCCATTGATCAGCATCAGCGTTCGTAGCAGCTTTGTCGTTCGTGCGGATGAACGAAGCCATTACGGTGCCAGCTGGGCCAACAGGTACGGTTGCGCCAACCAGGATGTTGTTGCTGTCGTTGCTGTAAGCAGCGGTGTTGTAGTTGAACGAGTTGGCGGTCGAGAACGTGCCGTCTGCGTTTTCCTTGGCGTTGTTCGCTACAGCGCTGTTGTCGCCTTTGTTCACGCCATATGCGACGTAAGCTTTAGCAACTGCGAAGTCGTAGTTAGCTGCAGCCAACCAGTTACGTGCGCTACCTTTGTTGCTGGCAGCGGATTCGTTGCTGGTGGTGTTGTAGGCCAGACGCGCGTTCAGAGGACCGTTCGAGTAGCCAGCCGACGCACCGATTTGACGGCCGTATTTGTTCGACTCAGCTTTTTCGCCGAAGGTGTAAGCCACGTCAGCGTCAAAGCCGTTGAAGTTTGGCGAGGTGTACAGCACGGTGTTGCTGGTGCGGGTCAGTGCTTTCGATGGGAACAGGTTCTTGGCGGAACCAGCGTAGCCCACTGCGAATGGATCAGCAACTTTCGACAGGGTGTTGTACCAAGGCGTGTATTGACGACCCAGGGTCAGGGTACCGGTCGTTTTGCTGCTCAGACCAACGTACGATTGACGGCCGAACAGGGCTTCGTTTTTACCTTGCGCGCCGGTGTCAACGCCGAAACCAGCTTCCAGAACGAACAGAGCCGACAGGCCGCTGCCCAGATCTTCGGTGCCTTTGAAGCCCAGACGGGAAGCCGAAGCAACGCCGCTGTCCAGTTTGTTAACGTTGCCGTTAACACCGCCGCGCTCGCTGACGAAACCAGCGTCAACGGTACCGTAGATGACAACGCTCGATTGAGCTTGGGCTACGCCAGTGGCTGCTGCCAGAACTGCCAGGGTGATCAGAGTTTTTTTCATTGCGATTTCCTTTAATTTTGAAGCAAAAAGTAATACAGCCTATGCATCTCGAGCTGCGCTCTAACAGAGCGCTTTTTATGAGTGAGGGCAAGGTCTCCACCTGCCACATTGCTGTTCCGGTCAGGGGAACAATTCACATCGGTATCGGCACGCTATTGCACCGATAAGCTTGAAGGCTGCAGAGCGACCGTATTTTCATGCGCCGGTTCGGTGCTCAAAGGGCACCGGAAGCGGCACTATAACGACCGTTTCACATTCCATCAAGTTCCAACATGTTACTTCCGGTACCAGGCCGAGGGCTTTTTCAGGCATCCCGACCATCGCCAACCGTACTACGCGACAGAGCCAGTGCCCCTTGCCAACCAATGCATTGGCCTGATTGACCATTCCATCATAGCGCATGCCTTGTCGACACCCGTTGTATTAGTGCAACAGTATCAGGCGTGTGATTAAAACGTCAACATGCTTTACCCATCATTTGCCCTGCATGATTTACGCGACAAAGCGCACAATTTGTCAGGTGATAATGGATAAACGGGACGAAGCATACACGGCATCGCCAATGTTTGCTGCCGGATGCCCGAAAACGGGAAATAAGACGCCCTGTTTTGGTGCGTTGCCGCATTATTCAGGGGCGTAGACGCGATTTTCGACGTCGGCGCGCGCGTCAGGAAAATAGGCAGAGTATCAACATAATTACTGACTTTCCGGTAATTTAAATTGCTCACATAGAAATGTTTTCCATGTTTTTCGGCACGCGCGCCGGGTGCCCGCTTGGAACGGATGAGGACGACTCTTGCTTGCAAATTCCACATCAGTTGAAACAATTTCTTACAATGTTGCCTTCTCAATATTTTGACATATTTGTGTCCAAAAAACGACACATTGACCGAAATCAAGTTTTTACCAGCCCAATTCCACACAATTTACTTTTTCTTTTTCGCATTTTTTGCTTAAAAGCATCAGAAAATACGCTTAGCGTCGGCTTGCGCGCCGGAGCATGCGCATGAAAGGGCCCAGCACCGGCAGTTTTTCATACAATTCTTCCGCCGCATCCCAATAATCGCGGTGTAACACCACCCGCCCCAGCCCGTCGAAACGCACATGTGTCGCTCCACGGATACATTGTTCGCCAGATACCAGGCGTTTCATGCGAAAGCGAAACTCCCACGTCAGGAACGCTTGCTCCCCCTGCCCCAGGCTTTCCAGCACGATAAACCGCGGGGCATCGACTTGCACGAACATGTGCTCGAAGATGGCCAGGATGGCGGCATGCCCCTCCACCTCGTTGAACGGGTCCTTGAAATGGGCATCTGGCGCGTACACGGCACCCAGCTGGGCCAGGCCCTCCAGGCTCAGGTGCTCGTAAAACGCCACCAGGCGCGCCAGCGCGCCTTCCATGGTTGCGCTCATAGGCCCGTCACCTTGCGGATCAGCCAAAAATAGGCGCGGTACGGCAACAGCCGCGCCAGGCGCATGGCATTGGTAAAGCGTTTCGGAAAGTGGATGTGGAATTGCCCCCGCTCGATGCCGTCGAGCATGGCGGCGGCCGCGTCCTGCGCCGTCATCAGGGCCGGCATGGTGAAATCATTGTTCGCCGTCAAAGGCGTAGCGACAAAACCAGGGTTGATTTGATACACATCAATCCCACGCGGATGCAAGTCCAGGTACAGCGATTCCGTCAGGTTGATCAGCGCCGCCTTGCTGGCGCCATACGCGAGCGCCTTGGGCAAGCCGCCATAGCCGGCCACCGAGCCGACGATGCCGATGCCGCCGCTGCCCTGGCGCAACAGCCACGGCAAGGCCGGCTCCAGGCAATTGAAGACGCCGCCCACGTTCAGGGCCAGCAAGCCCTGCGCCGCCTCGAGGTCGAAGCTATCGGCGCGCATGGCCTGATAGCCGCCAGCGACCACCAATATCAGGTCGATATGCGCCCACTGCTGCTGCAATTGCACGCAGACGGCCCGCACTTGCGCGTGCTGCGTGATATCGAGCGGCAAGGCCTGCGCCAGCGGCTGTCCCTCGCACAGCTGTTCCAGGCTGGCGCGGTGGCGGGCCGACAGGGCCACGCACGCGCCCTGCTCCAGCAGCAAGGTGGCGCACGCGGCGCCGATGCCGCTGGACGCGCCGATGATCCACACGCGCTTGCCAACCCAATTGCTGATCTTGCGATTCATGGGGCCGCCTCTGGACGCTTGCTGAACGATAAGGTGACGGCGCCCAGGCTGAAGCCGAACTTGCTCATGGCGGCGCGGTTGAGCATGACCTTGTCATCCATCAGGAACATCCAGTCCTCGAAGTCGACGTGGTAGAGCGTGCCATTGACGGGCAGCGCCAGCACGTATTGCCAGCGCAGCGCATTGCCCGCCACTTCGCCGATGGCTTCCCCGATCACGTCGGGCGCCGTGCCGATGAAGCGCCCGGGCGCCGTCTTGCGCAAGGTCCACACGCGCCGTTGCCGGCTGCCGTCCGCGTACTTGAAATCCTCGTCCAGGGTCCCCGTCTCGCCCGCCCAGCTGGCCCGCATCACCACGGTGAAACGTTTCACCACCTTGCCGGAGCGGTCCTGGAAGATGCCGTGGGCATCGAGCGTGCCGTTGAAATACTGTTGCAGATCCAGTATGGGCAATTCCTGCGCGTACGTGGCCGGCGTGGGCGGCGTGGAACAGGCGGCCAGCGCCAGCAGCAAGGCGGCCAGCGGCAGGCAACGTTTGCAATAAGTCATGAAGCGCATGCGCGATTCTCCCGATGGTCACTATATATATGTTGTAGCGGCGCGCGCCACAGCAATAACGCCGCCAGCAGTTTCAAAACACAGGGCAGCACGGCGTAGGCGGCAGACAGGGCCGGCAAGCCGCCGCTGCCGCTGGCAGGGCCGGCGGCAAGGCCAGGTCGGCGCCCAGCGCCAGGCCCGACAGCAGGCAGATGGCGGCAAAACCCCAGGCGGCGCCCTCGCCCAGGCCATACGCCCAGACAAACACGCTGGCGGCCAGCAGCATGGCGCCGCCCCAGGCGCGCGCTTCGCCAAAGCGGCGCGCCAGGGCCACCCACACGGGCATCGAGGCGGCCGCCGCGCAAAAGTAGACGATCAGAAACGGTCCCGCGTATTGGCCCAGGCGCAAGTAGTCGGTGGCAAAGAACAGGAACAGGGTGGCGGGAATGGCGGCAGCCACGCCATTGACGAGCAGGACGGCAAACAGCCAGCGAAACGCGCGCTGGCGAAATGGCAGGCGCCAGGCGCCAGCAGGCAGCGCCGCCGTGCCTTGGCGCAAGACCGGACGCGGCGCGCGCGCCAGCAGCAGCGCACCTGCCGCCAGCAGGCAGCCGGCAAAGGCCAGCGACAGGCCGTCATAGCCGAGCACGGACGTCAGCCCCGCCGCCAGGATCACGCCGAGCAAGCCGCAACCTTCGCGCACGGCCGTCACCCGCGCCCGCTGCGCGCGCGCCTGGCTCAAGGCCGCGCCCCAGCTCTGGTGCGCGATGCCGGCCAGGCCATAGGCGGCGTACACGAGCAGCAAGGCAGCCAGGAACCAGGCCAGGGTGGCCGCTTGCGGCATGGCCGGCGGATGGAACAGGGCGCCAAAGCCCAGCAACAGCAGCGGCAGCGATGCGCCGACCAGCACGGCATAGCTGCACCCGCCGCGCGCCATCCAGGCGCCGAGGGCCGGGTCGATGAAAGCGGCGGCAATGCGCGCCGCCAGCAGCACTGCGCCGATTTGCGCCAGATCAAGGCTGCTGCGCTGCGCATAAAACGGCGCCACATATATATAGATGGGCAGCGCCAGCATGGCCAGCGGCAAGCCGAACAGGCCATAACTGAACAAGGCGGGCAAGCTCAAGGCGCTGGCCCCGGCGTTCATGGCAGCGGCGCCGCACTCTGCAGCAAGGCGGCGCGCAGCTTCGGCGCCGTGCTCGACGGCGACAGCCAGATGGCGAAGAAGGCGCGCGCGAAGTCGCCATCGTTCACGTCGGCCAGCACCTTGCCATCGAGATAAAAGCGCACGCCGGGCGCGATGCCGGCCCGGTAGGCGCCCGCGATGCGCTGGTCTTCCTTGACGTCAGGAAAGATGCGCTGCATGGTGGCCAGCCACGCCAGGCGCTGCTCCGGCGTGCCGGCGCCGATTTTCTGCATCTGTTCATAGCTGGCTTCGGCGATCTTCTTGCCATCGAGCGCGCGCGCGTAACGCAATTCCAGCACGAAGGGCGCCGTTGCCGATGCCGCGCCCTGGTAACCGTTCGCGCCCACCCAAAGTTGCGCCCGATAAATACGCATGCCGAACCACGTGTATTCCCCCTCGCCCGCCAGGCGGGCTTCGGGCACGTCGGCCGCGATAAAGGCCGGCGGCGCAGCCGCGGCGCCAAACATGGTCAACGACAGCAAAGCGGCGACAAGCAGGCGGCGCATCATCACTCCTTGATCAGGGTAAATTGCATCACATCCGTGTTGTGGGCCAGGAAGGCGGCCTCGCAATACGCAAGGTAAAACTCCCAGGTGAGCAGGAAACGGCCGTCGAAACCCTGCTTTTCCAGCGCCGTGCGCTGGGCCAGGAAGCTGGCGCGCCACTGGCGCAAGGTTTCCGCGTAATCGAGGCCAAAGCTGAAGGCGTCTTCCACGCGCAAGCCCTGCGCCTCGGCGGCGCGGCGGAATTCGGCCGGCGAAGGCAGCATGCCGCCCGGGAAAATGTACTGTTGAATAAAATCCGTACTCTTGCTGTAGCGCTCGAACAAGTCGTCGGCGATGACGATGGTCTGGATGCAGGCGCGTCCGCCCGGCTTCAGGTTGCGCGCCACGCATGCGAAATAGCCGGGCCAGTAGCTTTGTCCCACGGCTTCGAACATCTCGATCGAGGCGATGGCGTCATACTGGCCGGCGCTGTCGCGGTAATCGCACAGCTGCAAGTCGGCCTGCCCTGCCAGGCCCGCGTCCTGCAGGCGCTGGCGCGCATAGGCGAGCTGTTCTGTCGACAAGGTCAGGCCCGTCACGTGCGCGCCGCAGTCGCGCGCCGCCGCTTCCGCAAAGCCGCCCCAGCCGCAGCCGATCTCCAGCACGCGTGCGCCCGGCTGCAGTTGCAACTGGTCCGCGATGCGCGCGTATTTCGCCCCTTGCGCCTGTTCCAGGCTGGCGCCTTCGGTGAACAGGGCGCTCGAGTACGTCATCGACGGGTCCAGCCACAGCTGATAGAAGGCGTTGCCGATGTCGTAATGGGCATGGATATTCTTCTTGCTGCCCGCGCGCGAATTGCGGTTGAGCAAGTGCCGGACCTTGTAGACCAGGTTGCCCCACCAGTTGCCATAGATCAATGACTCGATGTGCGCGCGGTTGCGTATCATCAACTCGATCAAGCCCGGCAAATTGTCCGTGCGCCAGTCGCCGGCGATAAACGTTTCCGCAAAGCCGATGTCACCCGAGCGCAGGACGGCCGCACACAGGCGCCAGTTGTGCAAGTCCAGGGTGACGGGATGGCTGCCATCGCCGTACAGCAAGATGCTGCCGTCCGGCGTGCGCAGGCGCAGCGCGCCGTATTGCAATTTTTCCAGCAGGCGCACGATCATGCGCCCGGCAGCGGGCATGTCCACGTGCGCATGCCCATGCAAGGGAGTGGAACTGCTGCGCGCATGCAGGCCGGTCGGCAGGGAATCGGAGCTCATCGGGACACCTTTTCTTGTGGAGGGTGGGGTTTGCTGAAAAACGGCACGCGGCGCAGCCACAGGCGCAAGGCTTGCCAATGGATGCGCACCATCACGCCGAACGTCATCAGGGGATAGCGCAGCAAGGCCCAGGCGATGGCGCCATCGCGCAGCGGCTGCGCCGTGCCGGACAAGCTCGTCTGCAGCAGCGGACCGTCGAGGTCGTCGTAATCGACCCGGGCCAGGTGGCGCTCGCCATCCTGGTCGTTGTTGCGCAGGAAACGGAAGCGGTACTGGCCTTCCACCTTGCAAAACGGCGACACGTGAAAGATTTTCTTGGCGACCAGTTCGCTGCCATACGCGATGGCGCCGCCCTGCTCGAGCAAGTACAGGTGGCGCTCGCCAAAGGTATTGCGCACGTCGCAGAGCACGGCCCGCAGCGCGCCGTCAAGCCCGTGACAAAACCAGAAACTGACGGGATTGAAGACATAGCCGAACATGCGCGGCATGGTTTGCAGCCAGATTTCGCCGCCCGCGTCGACCACGCCATGCTGGCACAGCAAGCCGTCGATCCAGTCCAGCAGCGGTGTCGTGCCATCGCCATGGTCGCTGTCGCGGAAGGACAGCACATTGGCGCCGTTGCGCGAAATCAAACGGGCAGGAAAATCGTGCGCGCCCAGGCTGCGCAGGGGCAGGCGCAGGTAAAACATGCCGTAAGCAAAAGCATGCGCGCGCGGGCGCAGCCGCGCATGGCGCACCTGTCCCAGGCACAGCTGGGGCTGCGGCCGGAGCGGCTGCGTGGGATCACGCGGCATGGCCAAGCTCCGCCGACGCCAGGCCATTCAGGGCTTGCGCCACGCCCAGGCCCGACTTCAAGCCGTCTTCATGGAAGCCATAGCCCGTCCAGGCGCCCGCGAACCACGTGTGCTGCGCGCCTTGGAAGCCGGCCAGGCGCGTCTGGGCGGCAATGGCCGCGCCATCGAACACGGGGTGGGCATACGAAAACTCGTCGATGATGCTTGCCGGATCGGGCTCGTCGAGCGGATTGAGCGAGACGATGACGGGCGTGGTAAACGGCAGCGGCTGCAACTGGTTCAGCAAATAGTGCACGCACACTTGCGGCGCTTCGCCCTCCCCCGCTGCCGGCCGTCCCTGGTAATTCCAGGCGGACCAGGCACGGCGGCGTTGCGGCAGGCAGGAGGCATCCGTATGCAGCACAGCCCGGTTCGGCTGGTAGCGCACGGCTTCGAGCACGGAGCGCTCGTCGTCGCGGATATCTCCCAGCAGGGCCAGCGACTGGTCGCTGTGGCAAGCGAGCACGACGTGATCGACATGCTCGACGCCGGCGGCCGTATGCAGCTCGACCATGCGCGCGCCGCCGTGCCCCTGGCGGCGCACGGCCAGCACGGGGCACGCCAGGCGCTGCTGCGGTATGCCCGCCAGCAATTTTTCCACGTACACGCGCGAGCCGCCCCGCACCGTGCGCCATTGGGGCCGGTCGCTCACTTGCAGCAACCCATGGTTGTGGCAGAAACGGATGAACGTGGCCAAAGGAAAGGCCAGCATCTGGCGCGCCGGACACGACCAGATGCAGGCGGCCATCGGCAACAGATACCAGTGACGGAATTCGTCGCCGTAGCCGTGCAGGTCGAGGAATTCTCCCAGCGACAGGGCCGGCGCCGGCAAGGCGGCCGTGGCCAGGGCGCTGGCCTGGCGGTTGAAGCGCAGAATGTCGCGCAACATGCGCAGGAAGGCGGGGCGCAGCAGATTGCTGCGCTGGGCAAACACGGTGTCCAGATTGGCGCCCGCCCATTCCAGCACGCGGGCATCGGGCGCAGCGCCCAGCGGCATCTTCACGGAAAACGACATGTCGCTGTCGGCCGCCTCGACGCCGAGTTCGTCAAACAGTTGCACCAGATGCGGGTAGGTGGCGTGGTTAAACACGAGAAAACCCGTGTCGACGCCATGCGTGACGCCATCGAGCGTGACATCCACCGTATGGCTGTGGCCGCCAAAGTAATCGCCCGCCTCGTACAAGGTGACGTCCTGGCCCGATTGCGCCAGGCGATAGGCACACGACAATCCTGCGATTCCTGCTCCGACGACGGCAATTTTCATGAGTGCACCCGTGTTATGTTTGTCCTGGACAAAACAAGCTGCATCGATAGTCAGTCAAATATTGATCTATGTCAATGAGCACCTGTTGTCGTTCACAAACTTATACGCGAGCAATATCCAATCGGATTCAGCTATTTGGTACGGGGCGGCGGAAGGCGTAGAATGCCAGTAACGTTCTTTTCGGCATGCGAGCAACCCCACTGGTATGGATACTGACCTGCAACTATCTCCTGCCTTCAGCATCGGCGATGTCGAACGCGACACAGGGCTGGCCAAGGAAACCTTGCGCGTGTGGGAGCGCCGCTACGACTTTCCCCAGCCGCGGCGCGACGCCTTTGGCGAGCGCAGCTACCCGGCCGAACAAGTGCAAAAGTTGCGCATGGTCAAACGCCTGCTGGACCTCGGATTTCGTCCGGGAAAAATCATGCAGCACAGCACCGCGCAACTGCAGCAGCTGGCCAGCGCCGGCAGCACGCCGCCGCCCGCGCCGGCGCCCCAGCTCGAACACTACCTGGCCCTGTGCCGCAGCCACCAGATGGCGGAACTGGGCGACGCCCTGCGCCAGGCGCTGGCCGTGCTGGGCTTGAAAGCGTTCACCATCGACGTCATCGCCCCCCTCACCGGCATGGTGGGCGAAGCGTGGGCTTGCGGCGAACTGGCGGTTTACGAAGAGCATCTGTATAGCGAAACCTTGCAAACGGTGATGCGGCACGCCATCTTTTCCCTTCCGCAAGCAAGCAGCCCATCCATGCGCTCGCCGCGCATCGTCCTCAGCACCTTGCCGCAGGAGCGTCACGGCCTGGGGCTGCTGATGGCTGAAGCGCTGTGCGCGGCGGCCGGCGCCCATTGCATGTCGCTGGGCGTGGAAACGCCGCTGACAGACATCGTCGCGGCCGCCCGCGCGCAGCGGGCCGACATCGTCGCGCTATCGTTTTCCAGCGCCAGCAAGCAACGGCAGACGCGCGACAGCCTGCAGCAGCTGCATGCAAGCTTGCCGCCAAGCATGGAATTGTGGGCAGGGGGACGCAGTCCCGTGCTGACCAGGCAGCCGCCCCCCTTCTTGCATGTGCTGGACTTGCGGCAAGTCGACGAAAGCATCGCCGACTGGCGTCGCCGCCACCAGGCGCTGGCCCTGCAAACCCACTGAACCGGCGGAAAAGCGCGGCAACTGCGGCGATCTCCGTGGATAGCGGCGCAATGTTGCCAATCGAACAGTAAAGCATGAAGGGCCGGGCGCGCTCTGGTAGAATAGCCCGTAACACAGTGTCCGGCGCCGCCGGGCCTTAGGTCAGCACCCGCCACCACACATCCATGTTTAGTTTCTTCAAGAAAAAACCCATCGCTCCCGAGGCTGCACCAGCCGAGCCCCTCGTCCTTCCCGCCGCCACGCCGCCTGCACCGCAGCCTGCCGCCACGCCCCTGAGCGGCGCGCCGGCCGAGCTCGTGCCCGTGATCGTCGCAGCCGAACCCGAGAAAAAATCGTGGATGACGCGCCTGAAGGCCGGCCTGTCGAAAACCTCGAACACCCTGTCCGTGCTGTTCGTCGGCGCGAAGATCGACGACGCCCTGTACGAAGAGCTGGAAGCGGCGCTGCTGATGTCGGACGCCGGCATCGACGCCACCGAATTCCTGCTCACGGAATTGAAGAAAAAGGTCAAGGAAGACAAGCTGCTCGACGCGGCCGCCGTGAAGGCCGCCCTGAAAGTGCTGCTGATCGACCTGCTCTCGCCGCTGGAAAAGCGCTTCGAGCTGGGCCGCCACAAGCCGCTGGTGATGATGATTTCCGGCGTGAATGGCGCAGGCAAGACGACCACCATCGGCAAGCTGGCCAAGCACATGCAGTCGAATAACCAGTCCGTGCTGCTGGCCGCGGGCGACACCTTCCGCGCCGCAGCACGCGAACAGTTGATGGTCTGGGGCGAACGCAACAACGTCACCGTGATTTCGCAGGAATCGGGCGATCCGGCCGCCGTGGCCTACGACTCCGTGCAATCGGCGAAGGCGCGCGGCATCGACGTGGTGATGGTCGACACGGCGGGACGCTTGCCGACGCAGTTGCACCTGATGGAAGAATTGAAGAAAATCAAGCGCGTGATCGGCAAGGGCATGGATGGCGCGCCGCATGAAACCCTGCTTGTGATCGACGGCAACACGGGCCAGAATGCCCTCACGCAAGTGAAGGCCTTCGACGATGCCCTGCAGTTGAGCGGCCTGGTGATCACCAAGCTGGACGGTACCGCCAAGGGCGGCGTGCTGGCGGCGATCGCCCGCGTGCGTCCCGTGCCCGTGTATTTCATCGGCATCGGTGAGAAAATTGAAGACTTGCAGCCTTTCGTGGCTGCCGAATTTGTCGAAGCGCTGCTAGGATAAGCCTATACATGATTGAATTTCAGCACGTCTCCAAGCAATACTCCGCCGACGCCGTGGCGCTCAGCGATATTTCCCTCAATATTGCCAAAGGCGAGCTGGTGTTTTTAGCGGGCCCGTCCGGCGCCGGCAAATCCACCTTGCTGAAAATGATCGCCGCCATGGAACGCCCCACGTCGGGCAAGCTGATCGTCAATGGCCAGGACATGGCGAAGATCAAGCCGGCCGGCGTGCCCTTCCTGCGCCGCAACATGGGCCTGATCTTCCAGCAGCAAAAATTGCTCAACGACCGCTCCATCCTGGCCAACGTCATGCTGCCGCTGCTCGTCGTCGGCGCCCACAAGACGGCGGCCGAACAGCGCGCGCGCGCCGCGCTCGATAAAGTCGGCCTGCTGGACCGCGCCATGGCGCGTCCCCTGTCGCTGTCGGGCGGCGAGCAGCAGCGCGTGTCGATCGCGCGCGCCATCGTCAACCGGCCGCAGATCATCCTGGCCGACGAACCGACGGCCAACCTGGACCGCGCCAGCGCCAACAAGGTGCTCGACGCCCTGAAAGCGTTCCACTCCGTGGGCGTGACTTGCCTCATTTCCAGCCATGACGAACAGATGCTCGACGCCGCCGCCCGCGTGATCCACCTGAAAAACGGCCAGCTGGTGGCCATCGACAAGGCCACGCAGGCGCCCGTGTTCGCGCCGCCCGATCCCGATTTCGCCCCAGGCTTAGATGACGGCGAAGGAGAACAGGCATGAGAGGCTGGTTCCGTCAACATCGCTTCGCCCTCGGTTCGGCGCTGATCCACTTGCGCAAGTCGCCGGGTGGCTTCCTATTGAACGTGCTCGTCGTCGCCATCGCCCTGTCGCTGCCGTTCGCCGGCTTGACCATGCTCGACAATGTCCGCCCCATGTCGGAACAGATGTCGGTCGACCCGGAAATCAGCGTCTTCCTGAAGATCGACACGCCGCGCGAGCAAGCCGTGGGCCTGGCGGGCGCCATGCGCAAGATTGTCGGCGAGCAAAAGGCGAAGATCGTCTTCATCCCGCGCGAACAGGCGCTGGATTCGCTGAAAAACAAGAACGGCCTGGCCGATGTGCTGAGTACGCTGGGTGACAATCCCCTGCCCGACAGCTATGTGCTGAAACTCGACGCCTTCAGCAGCGCCAGCGAAGCGCAGGATGTCGATGCGGTGGCGGAACAGCTGCGCCACTTGCCCGGCGTGGAATCGGCGCAAGTCGATTCGGCCTGGGTCAAGCGCCTGGCGGCCCTGCTGGGCGTGCTGCGCCTGGTGCTGCTGCTGCTGGCCATTACCCTGGGCGTGGCCGTGATCGCCGTCGTCTTCAACACCATCCGCCTGCAAGTGATGCAGCAGCGCGATGAAATCAGCATCTCGAAATTGATCGGCGCGACGGACACCTTCATCCACCGTCCCTTCTATTACACGGGCGCCCTGCTGGGCTTGTGCGCCGGTGCGCTGGCCCTGGGCGCCGTGGCGCTGGCTTTGCAGCCGCTCAATACGGCGATTGCCGAGTTTGCCCGCCTGTATGCGTCCGAATTCCAGCTGGTGCCGCTGGCGCCGCTGCCGATGGCCGGCTTGCTGGCCGTCAGCGCCGGCCTGGGCCTGATCGGCGCCTTCCTCTGCGTGCAGCGCCACCTGGCGCGCCTGAACTGATCTTCTTTCCCATGGCGGCGCCTCCGGTGCCGCCATGCGCCCTCCCCATACTGCTGTTATCTTGATATTAAGCAAGTATTCTTAAGGTTCGCTTCAGCCAGAGGCCGTAGACTGGCTACGTTGTCGTGAAGCGGCCTGCAGCACTGTTCAGATCGCTATTCAGACATATTTATCAGGCATTCATTCGCCATAGCATTTAGGCTATCAGATCGATTAAATGTGCTGATTGGCACTCTCAAGCAGAGAGTGCTAATATAGGGACATACCAACAGCAGAACCGCCATGGACGCCAGATCAAGATGGTGCCGCGATCTGCAAAGTGCAAGACCGAATACGCAAAAACGACGATACAAGCTGCCACGTCGCGTGACGTGGCCAACTGGAACAAAGCAAGACTACGAGGGAGAAAACATGACTATGATGTCCGCAACGTCCGCATTGGTTCCGACCAAAAGTAATGCGCTGGGCCTCGGGTTCACTGGCAATCTGGGCAATATCGACGCCTATATTTCGGCCGTGAACCGCCTGCCCATGTTGACCCACGACGAAGAAATTTCGCTGGCGACACGCCTGCGCGAAAAAAATGACCTGGCCGCCGCGCAAGAACTGGTGCTGTCGCACCTGCGCCTGGTGGTCTCGATTGCCCGCGGCTACCTGGGCTATGGCTTGCCGCACGCCGACCTGATTCAGGAAGGCAATATCGGCTTGATGAAAGCCGTGAAACGTTTCGATCCGGACCAGGGCGTGCGCCTGGTGTCGTACGCCATGCACTGGGTGAAAGCCGAGATGCATGAGTACATCCTGAAAAACTGGCGCCTGGTCAAGGTCGCGACGACGAAGGCGCAGCGCAAGCTGTTCTTCAACCTGCGCAGCCACAAGACGGGCCTGGATGCGATGACGCCGAAGCAGATCGATGCGCTGGCCAAGCTGCTCGACGTGAAACGCGAAGAAGTGATCGAGATGGAAACGCGTTTGAGCGGCCGCGACATTGCTCTGGAATCGCCGACCGACGATGAAGACGACAAGTTTTCGCCGATCGCCTACCTGTCGTCGGAGCAAAGCGAGCCGACCAAGGTGCTGGAAGCGGAACAAGTGACGCGCCTGCAATCGGAAGGCCTGGAAACGGCCCTGTCCAAGCTGGACGCCCGTTCGCGCCGCATCATCGAAGCGCGCTGGCTGGCCAACGACGACGGTTCCGGCGCCACCCTGCACGCGCTGGCGGAAGAGTTCGGCGTATCGGCCGAGCGCATCCGCCAGATCGAAGTGGCGGCGCTGAAAAAAATGAAGGGCGCGCTGGCGGCCTACGTGTAATCGCAAGCAATGCCGCAATGTAAAAGGCGCCGCAAGGCGCCTTTTAGTTTTACTACTTGATGTTTATCAACAGATAAACATGGCAGCCAGTTAAGCTGCAGCCAGGCCCTTGCTGATCAATTCAGCAACGACTTCATTCAGATCCGCACCGCGCTCCTTGGCCAGGGTCTGCAATTGCAAGACCAGATCGCTGTTCAGCTTGACGGCGAATGGCACCAGGCCCAGGGCCTGGTCGCGCTTGCGCTGTTCGCGGCGGTCGACGACCACCGCTTCCTTACCGAATGCACCGGCGCCGGGAACATTCATCTTTCCCATCAGTTTCTTGGCATCGCTTTTGGCCAGGTCGGTTTTTTTCATGGTTGTTTCCTGATTTTCAAAACAGCCATTCTACGCAGTAATCGGCGCGCCGCGTGGCTCGCGCCTCAATTCATCGGCAGCACGCCAATAGTGCGCCGGAAAAATATCATTTTGTTACTATCATTTTATCCCACGCGTGAACAAGCACGCCGGGGACGCTCCACCTGAAAGGAAAAACATGTCTACTCTGAACCGCTCTTACCGCACCGTGCTGCTTCCCCTGTTCTTCGCCTGCCTGGCCATACTGGCCGGCTGCGGCGCGGCCGGCAGCGCCGGCGACGCGGAAAACACGCCGCGCAGCGTCACCCACGTGCTTTCGCCGGGCGAACAGGTGGCCATCACGGCCACCGATACCCTGAAACTCGAACGCGTCAACGACAGCCGCTGCCGCAAGGGCGCCGTGTGCGTGTGGAAAGGCTACGTCAGCTACAGTTTCAGTTTGCTCAACAGCGCGGGCACGACCGACATCGTCCTGTCCGAGTCCATGCCCGGCGCCGCCAGTTCCGTCACCGTCAACCACCTGACGTTCACCCTGCTCGACGTCGACCCGGCCACGCCGCCCACCCTGAATGCGGCCGAGCCCACCTACCGGGTCAAGGTGAAAATCACCCAGGGCGCGCTGCCCCGCTGATGGCTAGGCATCGTGGCGCCGCTGGCTGTCTTCGGGCGCCTGCTGCCGCTCCAGCAAGCCGTAATCGCGCACGACGGCGGCAATGCGCAGCCGGTAATCGTCGAACACGCCGTGCCGGCCGGCCGATTGCGCCGCGCGGTGCGCTTCCAGCTGCCGCCACTGCGCCAGCGCCGCCTCGTCGCGAAAGAACGATAGCGACAGCAATTTTCCTGGCTCGCTCAGGCTGCTGAAGCGCTCGATGGAAATGAAACCGTCCACCTCATCGAGCAGGGGCCGCAGGGACGCCGCCAGGTCCAGGTACTGCTGGCGTCCTGCGGCGCTGGGCCAGACCTCGAAAATCACGGCAATCATGCGTTTTCTCCTTGCGCAAACACGGGGATGCGCGCGTTCAGCGACGGCAGATAACGCCACGCCAGCGGCAAGCGTTCCAATGCCCCGGCCCACGCCTGCAGGCAAGCCGTGGCGGTGGCGAGCGCGATGGCCTGGCCCGGACACGCGTGGCGGCCATGGCCGAAGCCCGACTCCGCCTGGCCGGCGCTGGCCAGCACGACGAGGATCATCTGCCCGGCCGGCACGCGCACGCCATTGAACTCAGCGTCTTCCGCCGTGTAGCGGCGCGTGTTGTGGATGGCGGGATCGCGCAGGCTGACTTCGCGCAGCATGGCCGGCCACAGCTCGGGCGCGGCGCGCAGTTGCGGCAGCAAATCCCGCTGCGTGCGCAAGGCCACGATGGCATTGCCCAGCAAGCCGGCCGTGGCGTCGCACGTCTGCGACAGCAAGCCCACGAGGTTGGCCAGCACGCCGCCCGACGCTTGCCAACCCAAGGCATCCGCCTCGGCCACGATGGCGGCCAGCATGCTGCCGGGCCTCACGTCGCCCGCGCGCAGCAGACGGCCAAAACTTTGCAGCAGAGCATCGGCCGCCACTTGCGCGCCGGCCAGTTGCTCGGCATTGCTCAGCGGCGACAGGCAGGCGACAAACGAGCGCGTCCAGGCGGCCAGCGCCGGCCATTGCGCTGGCGCAAAGCCCAGCAAGTCCGCCATGGCGAACAGGGGCAGCTCAAAAATCGCATCGTTCAGCTGGGCGGCGCTGCCGGGCACCCGCTCGCCGGCAAGGTGCAGCGCCCGCCCCTGCAAGCGCGCCATATCCACCTGGCCCAGCGCGCGCGCCAGCACCTGTTTTGGCAAGGTATGCCGTTCGCCATCGTTCATGCGCACCAGTTCGGCAAAGATCGCGCCGCACGGCGTGCCCGCCAGGTTGTGCGGCACGCCCAGGTCCGCTGGCCGCACGCGGCAGGCGGGATGCGCCAGCACGGCGCGCACGCCGTCCGCGCCCGTCGCCAGCCAGCAGTCGAGCTGCGCATCGAATCGCAGCGGCGGGCCGTCCGCCAGGCGGCGATAGTAATCGTACGGCGCCGCGTGGGTGACGGCAGAGAAAGGGTCCACGGGGTCGGTAACAGAATCGGTGAGCGGCATGCGGCTTCCATTGCAGTGAGGTAGGGAGCAGAGTATGCTGGCCCTTCCACCACAACACTTCGCTAACGGACGAATCATGGATGACAAGCATCAAGCCCGCACGGCCGACATGGGACTGGCGCAACTGGCCGGCGCCATCGCCGAGCCGGCCCGCGCGCGCATGCTGTGCAGCCTGCTCGACGGCCATGCGCGCACGGCCACGGAATTGGCGGCGCTGGCCGAGGTGGGCGCTTCGACGGCCAGCGCGCATCTGAGCCGGCTGCGCGACGATGGCTTGCTGTCGATGCTGGCTCAGGGCAAGCACCGCTACTACCGCCTGGCCAGCATGGAGGTGGGCCAGGCCCTCGAAGCGCTGCTGGTGGTGGCTGGCGTGGCGGCGACGCCGTTTACGCCCACCACGCCGGACCGCCTGCGCCATGCGCGCACTTGCTACGACCACATGGCCGGCACGGTGGCCGTCGCCCTGCATGACCAGCTGCACACGCAAGGCTGGCTGCTGGACGATGGCGGAGCATATCGTTTGTCGGAAGCGGGCGCGGCTGGCATGGCGGCCCTGGGCATCGACGTGCCGCAATTGCAGCGCCAGCGCCGCCGCTTCGCCTGTGCCTGCCTGGACTGGAGCGAACGGCGCGCCCACCTGGGCGGCGCGCTGGGGGCGGCCCTGCTGCAGCTGGCCCTGCGCCAGCGCTGGGCCGAGCGCGAACTCGACAGCCGCGCCCTGCACCTCACGCCGGCCGGTGAACAGCGCCTGCTGGCCGCCTTCCGTGGCGCCTGAACGGTGCAGGATTTTGTATCTCGGAAGCAACTAGAACGCGAAAAAATGCGCTTTTATCATTGTTTTCCTTCATCATATGCTGCGCCCTTGAGCGATCATCTTTACCTTTCGGCCATGGAAAGAGACCATCTTGAAAACAGTGTCATCCAGCACGCATCCCGCCAGCACCTGCCATAACTGCCATACCGATGCGCCAGGCAACTTCTGCAGCGCCTGCGGCCAGACAACGGCCGTGCACATGCCCAGCGCGCGCGAATTCCTGCATGAATTTGTCGCCCATTATGTGGCGCTCGAAGGCAAGCTCTGGCGTACCTTGGCCCTGCTGCTGTTCCGCCCTGGCGCACTCAGCAACGAATACCTCGCGGGACGCCGCGTGCGCTACGTCGAGCCGCTGCGCGTCTACCTGACCTTCAGCATCCTGTTCTTTGCCATCCTCAAGTTCAGCAGCCCCGACATGTTCCTCACCGTCCACGACCAGCAAGCCCAGGTAGGCGCCCATGGCCCCCGCCAAGCTCCGGAAAACCAGACGTCGACCATGCAGGTCAGCATTTTGGGCCAGACGCCCACCCTGCCGCGCCAATGGCAAGACTTTGAGCAACTGCCCACGGCCGAGAAACAAAAACTCGTGGTGGAAAGCTTTTTCCATTACGCGCCGTACGCCATGTTTTGCCTGATGCCGCTGTTCGCCCTGTTCCTGAAAATCCTCTACCTGGGCAGCGGACGGCGCTATGGCGAGCATTTCCTGTTCGCCCTGCATACGAATGCCTTCGCCTTCATCACGATGGCGCTGATGCTCCTGATCCCCGTCGACCTGGTCCGCCTCGTGCTCGGCGCCTGGCTGCTGGCCTATCTGCCCTGGGCCATGTGGCGCGTGTATCCAAGCGGCAAACTCGCCACCGTCTGCCGCTGGCTGCTGCTGATGGTCGCCTACAGCCTCGCCATGAGCCTGGCGATCGTGGCCTGCATCGCCATCGGCGTGATGCTGCGGCATTAAGCTACGCCACCAAGAGGCGCTCCGGCGGTCCTGCTGCCAGCGGACGCTCCACCATTGATGCAGATCAATGACGATGGCTTGTGGCCGCTGGCACCGGGCGTGCTGGCGCACGGGCCATGCCTGCGGGCGTAGCGGCGCTGCCCTGTCCGCTTATCAGCTGAATAGCTGAATAGCTGATTGTTGCCGGGTTTGCTAGAATCGCACACGTTTCCGTCCGTATCCCAACCCCTGACTACGCACAGATCACGCATGCATCCACGTTTGTTCGCCCCATTTATCCTCGTTGCGCTGCTGAGCGGCTGCACGGTACTCGCCCTGCGCCCCAACAGCGGCGTCGAAAACCGCACATTTACCGTGCAGGAAACCCCGCGCCTGCGCATCGACGCGCCCAAGGCGCGCATCCAGAATCCCATGCCCAACGACCACTTCATCGGCATCGCCCTGTCCGGCGGAGGCAGCCGCGCAGCCAATTTCTCGGCCGCCTCGCTGGAACAGCTGGAGCAGTTCGGCCTCGTCAGCGGCGCCTCGGCCATTTCCGGCGTCTCGGGCGGCGCCATCGCGGGCGGCTACTATGCGCTGCATGGCAAGCAGACGGACTGGCCCTTGCTGCGCAGCAAGCTGAAAACGGATTTCTTTGGCCAGACCATCTTGAAACCCGCCAACCTGACGACGATGTTGTTGACGAACAAGACGCGCACCTCGTTCCTGTCCGACGTGCTGGATGATGTACTGTACGACAAGAAAACCTACCAGGACTTGCCGCACGGCGGCCCCATCTTCCTGGCCAACGCGACGGACGCCACGGATGGCGGCAAGCGCGTGGTGTTTTCCTATGAGTATTTCTACAGCACCCTGCATTCGCCGATCCAGGATATCCGTCTGGCCACGGCCGTGGCCACCTCGGCCGCCTTCCCCGGCGTGTTCGATTCCGTCACCTTCGAGCGTTTCCGTCCGAAAAACAGTTTCGTGCCGGAACTCGGTTCCGAGTCGCGCGAATCGCCGTCCTACGTGCACCTGTTCGATGGCGGCGCGGCCGACAACCTGGGCGTGGAAACCCTGTGGGACGTGGCTCTGACTCAGCTGTACGGCAACGACATGGCCGTCGTGCCGCCGCGCCTGAACAGCAAGCCCTTCATCCTCATTTCCATCGATGCCAACGCGCCCAATTCCAGCGCCGTCTTTGAAAAGATGTCGGACGAGCGCCAGCCGCTGGACCGCATTTTCAACAAGAATATCTATGATGCCGTCGACGCCCTGTTTTCGCGCCAGCGCAAGGAAAACCTCGTCAAGATGGGCTTTGGCCAAGCCCGCTTCGATACCATCACGCATGAAAACTTTGGCGACCTGAGCCAGAAATTCGTCAAGAGCAAGCGCACCTCGGCCTTTGCCATCCCCGTGCTGTGCCGCCCCCACCTGGGCCAGTACCGCTGCGAAGTCGATGCGGCCGATCCCTTGCCGGGCCAGATCCGCACGCGGCTGGAAGGCTTTGCCTGGCATATTTCCATCGACCAGATCGCCTCGCTGGCGCTGCGCCTGGCCAGCGAAGACGTGCACGTCGACAGTGCCCGCAAGGAAGAACGCGCCGCCCTCGTCAAGCTGCAACGGCTGGCCACGCAGACGAAAACCCATCTGAAGCTGACGGGCCCGGAAAATTGCAGCCCGGAAGTCTTGCAATCGGCCCTGTACAGCGCCGCGCGCGTGCTGATCCTCGACGACGAGGAATCGCGCTTCGCCCTGTGCGACTACATGCTGGCGGGCCAGCTGATCAATGACGACACCGTCTGCAAGCAGCGCTATGTCCACGCCGTGCCCCGCTTCGCCATCGAAAGCGAAGATTTGCAGTACCGCAACCTGAGTTCGGACGGCAATTCCGTGAACGTGCCGATCCGCTGCAAGAAGTGAGCGCGCACAAAAAAGCCCGCACGATCGCTCGTGCGGGCCTTAGCGCAAGGATACCTGGCGCCCGGTTGATTTAGATCAACCGACTACGCCTGCGCATGTAGCTGCGGCTTAACGCGCCTTCCAGTTCCTGCTCCGTCTTATGCTGGTTCACCGTGTACAGGGCCCACAGGGCCGCCGGCGCCCAGCCGATCACAGTGCACTGCAAGATCAAGGCGGCGACACCGGCCAGCGGGCGCCCCAGCATGAAAAACGTGAGACACGGAAGTAGCAAGGCTATCAGCAATCGCATCACGACATACTCTCCTTCAATATAGAGCAGCGGACAAGGGCCGGTATCCGGTCCGTCCCCCGCCCGCTGCGTACTGCTCCTTAATAAAGTCTGGCAAAATCGTCGCGAGCGAATGCGAGTTGCGGCCGAGAAGCGCAGCTGTGCGAATGCACAGTGAGCATCACAGGCCGCAAATCGCGGCGCGCAGCAGATTTGGCCAGACCTTTATAGATGCACGGAAATCTGGGGCATTAAGTCGTCAAAGGTGCGACCGTTGCCGTTTTCTCCGATGGCGTGCATCTTCCATTCGCCGTTATGGCGGTACAGCTTGGCCATGATCTGTGCCGTGTGGGAACCTTGCACAGACAGGTTGAAACGCGCGACTTCCTGGTTATTGCTGGCATTTAAGATGCGGCAATAGGCGTTTTCCACCTGCGAGAAGTTCTGGCCAGTAAAGCTGTTGACGGTAAAGACGAGGCTCTTCACGTGCGCCGGCACTTTCGACAGATCGACATTGATCTGTTCGTCGTCGCCATCGCCCGCGCCCGTGCGGTTGTCGCCCGTGTGGACGATGCTGCCGTCCTTGCTTTTCAGCTGGCGGAACCAGACGATGTCGGATGTGCTCTTGTTGTCGTCGAACATGACGCACGAAGCGTCCAGGTCGACGGCTTCCGTCTTCGAACCGAAACCGAGGAAACCCTTGGTCTTGGCCGCATCCCAGCCCAGGCCCATGGTGATACGGGTCAGGGTGGTACCAGCTTCTTTGTCCAGAGAAATCTTCTGGCCCTTGCTCAAATTGACAGACATACGCATAGCTCCTGTTTGGTTGGTTACTGCTTGATTACGCCGGCTTGCTTTGGGTCCAGGCGAGGAAGGCTGCGCGGTTGCGCGAGCACACGAGGATTTTTCCCGTGCCTGAAAACTTCAGCACCATGCCCTCGCCGCTGGTCTGGCTGTTGATCAGGTTACCCAGAAAGCCGCCGCTGCTGCCGGTCGTCATGGAAATTTCGTATTGCAGGCGGTTGTCCCAGCACACGACGTGCGAGTTATCGATCACCACGTCCTTGCCAGGCGTCACTTCCAGTATCGACATCGCGCCAAAACCGGATACCGCCAACTGGCCGCTGCCTGCCGTCTCGGTGATGAAAAAACCACCGCTCTGGGCAAACAGCGCATTGCCAAGGCTTTGCGTGCGCACCTTCAATTCCACGCCAGACGTGGCCGCCACGAAGGCGCCGTCGCTGATCATGTATTGCTGGGCGCCAACCTCGAGCACCCGCATCGCGCCGGGCAAGGTGGGCGACAGCAGACAATCGCCGTCACCCCGCATGGCCTCGATATGCTGCTGAAAGAACGATTCCCCGTTGGCAAAGGTGCGCATCAGTGCGGCGCCTATGCCGCCCGTCATCTTGCCTTTCAGCTCAAGATTGGTTTCCATCATCACCATCGCATTGGATTCGCAATAAATCTTCTCGCCCTTGGCAAGCGACACATGCAGGAACGGGTCGACGTCCCCGGTAATATTGAAAACTGGCATACCTATTCCTTCCTCAACGATGATGGTGATGGCGGCGGCCCGCACTGCGGACCGCCTGTACTATTTACTATTGACGACTTACACGCCGACGCCGAACGAGGCAGCTAATGGGCCTAAACCGCCCTTGTAACCCTGGCCGATGGCCTTGAATTTCCAATCGCCGCCATTGCGGTAGATTTCGCCGAAGACCATGGCCGTTTCCGCCGAACCGTCTTCCGACAGGTCGAAGCGGGCGATTTCCGTGTTGCCGTTGGCATTCACGCAACGCACGTACGCCTTCGATACCATACCAAAGTTTTGCTTGCGCGCTTCGGCATCGTGAATCGTGACGCAGACGGCGATCTTGTCGATCTCGGCTGGCACCGTGGCCAGGTCGACGACGACGGTTTCATCGTCGCCATCGCCGGCGCCGGTGGTGTTGTCGCCCGAGTGGGTAACGGAGCCGTCGCTCGATTTCAGGTTGTTGTAGAAAATCATGTCGACGTCGGCGCGAACCTTGCCGTCGGCCTTCAGCAGGAACACGGAACCGTCGATGTCGAACGCGGCGCCGTCGGTGGCGCGGGCATCCCAGCCCAGGCCGATGATCATCTTCGAAATGCCAGGGGCTTCCTTGCTCAGGTTGACGTTGCCGCCTTTTTGCAGACTGATTGCCATGATGTATTACTCCTATGTGGGTTGTGTAAGACCAAACACCTGGCGTCCTCCACCGGCCTGACTCCCCAGGCCGGCGGCGACGCTTGCTACAACTTGCCGACAAACGGGTGTAGTCGTTTGTCGCGCATTCTTTACACTGCCTTGACCGCTTCCAGCGCTTCCGTCCGGCCTTCTTCGAGGGCCATCCTGCGCTTGTAGCGGATCGACGACCACAGCGAGGCGAGGATGAAGGCCACTCCGATCAGACCCGTGAAGATCTCGGGAATGTGGAACTTCATGCTGACCAACATGATCACGGCCAGGATACCGATCGCATAGTGCGCGCCGTGCTCCAGATAAACGAACTCGTCGAGCGTGCCCTTGCGCACCAGGAACACCGTCATCGAACGCACGAACATCGCGCCGATAGCCAGGCCCAGCATGATGATCACGACATCCTTGGTGATGGCAAACGCGCCGATCACGCCGTCAAAGCTGAACGAGGCGTCGAGCACTTCCAGGTACAGGAAGCCGCCAATACCGCCGCGCTTGACGATGTCGCCCACGTTGCCGTCGCCGTTATCGCCCTCCAGCAAGCCGCTGACCACATCGACGCCCACGTAGGTCAAAATACCCCACAGACCGGCCGTCAGCACCACCAGTTTCTGGCCTTCTTCGATCATCGACAGGCTCGCCATCAGGGTGCCCAGCGCGATCATCACGGAAATCGACGAAATCTTGCCCAGCGCGCCCAGTTTTTCTTCAATACGGCCCAGCCAGTGCGTTTCCTTCTCCGAGTCCAGCAGGAAGTTCAGGAACACCAGCAGCAGGAAGATGCCGCCGAAGGCCGCCACTTCCGCATGGTGATTCGTCAGGTGCATCGAATACTGTTCAGGATTGCTCAGTGCCAGATTCCATACTTCCATCAAGCCCAGGTCGGCCGCTTGCGCCACGATGACCAGCGGGAACACCAGACGCATGCCAAAGACGGCGATGATGATGCCGACGCCCAGGAACAAGCCCTGCCAGAACTTGTCCCAGTTCTTCAGCACCGAGGCGTTGACCACCGCGTTGTCGAACGACAGCGAGACTTCCATCACGCCCAGGATCACCGCGATACCGAGCGCCGCCAGCATCGTCTGCACGCCGCCGTGCGTGTAACCCCACCAGGCGGAAATGCCCAGGCAGATAAATGTCACTAGAAATGACACTCTGAAATGTTTCATCGATAGTTCCCCTTTATCCAAATTCAATGGAACGTAGTATAGGGACGTGTGACACATTTAAAAATAGAAGATAATGGAAGTATTACTTCGTAAAAACAGAAGATAGAGGATGCAGCGATGAAAACCACCGGTTTCAATTACCGCCATTTGTACTTCTTTTGGGTGGTCGCCAAGGAAGGCGGCGTGACGCGCGCGGCTGAACGGCTGGGACTGGCCGTGCAAACCATCAGCACCCAGCTGGCCCTGCTGGAAAAGGAACTGGGCAAGTCGCTGCTGCAGCCGCAGGGGCGGCGCCTGGTGCCGACGGAAGCGGGCCGGCTGGCGCTCGGCTACGCGGACCAGATTTTCCTGCTGGGCGAGCAGATGCAGGAAGCGCTGGCCGACACCGACGCGGAAAAGATGCGCCTGACGGTGGGCATTTCCGATTCCTTGCCGAAACTGATGGCGTACCGCATGCTTGACGCCACGCGCAGCCTGGACAAGCCCGTCAAGCTGGTCTGCCTGGAAGATGAATTCGAGTCCCTGCTGGCCGACCTGGCCTTGCACAAGCTGGACCTGG
Source organism: Janthinobacterium sp. SUN211 (assembly GCF_030587315.1). Lineage (NCBI taxonomy): Bacteria > Pseudomonadati > Pseudomonadota > Betaproteobacteria > Burkholderiales > Oxalobacteraceae > Janthinobacterium > Janthinobacterium sp. SUN211. Next base: position 78,463 of record NZ_JAPWIC010000009.1, read on the forward strand.
TGTTGACGGACCGCGCCGTACCGGCCGGCGCCAGCCTGCGCGTGTCCAGCCACCTGTGGGGCGAGAGCGCCATGAAACTGTTCGGCATCCCCGCGCTGGCCGCCCAGTACCGCGACAATTTCCCGCACAGCCTGCACGGCGCCCCCTTTTTACTGCCCGCGCGCAACAACGCCTTGCGCGGGCGCATCGACGAATGGATGGTGCAGCAAGGCGTGCGTCCCGACGTGGTGGGCGAATTCGAGGACAACGCCATGCTCAACGCGTTCGGCCGCAAGGGCCTGGGCCTGTTCTTCGCCTCCGCCAGCCTGGCGGCCGATATCGAAGAACAATTCGGCGCCGTGCTGGTGGGCGACGCCTCGTCCCTGCGCGAGCAGTTTTACGTCATTTCCAACGAGCGCAAGATCATGCATCCTGCCCTCGACGTGATCCTCGCGGCCATCCAGGGCCAGCCGAAGATTCACAAGGAAACCTGATAAATCCATTCGAAAATAACGTTTGAATAATTAATCAAAAGCGATTGTAATGAAGCCTGAGACAAACACGCGCCCCTCCCTCGCCGGCAGGGCGCGACCACCATAAAAAAACAGGAGCGGCACCATGTCCACGGCAGGCAAGACGATCGATATTCCCGATCTCATCAACAACAACAAGATCGGTTCCTTCCAGATCGGCATGCTGATCCTGTGCGGGCTGTGCGTCATCATGGATGGCTTCGACGTGCAGGCGATGGGCTATGTGGCGCCCGCCATCATTGCCGACTGGCACGTGAGCAAGGCCAACCTGGGGCCCGTGTTCGGCGCGGGCTTGCTGGGCATGCTGGTCGGCTCGCTCGTCTTCAGCATCACGGCCGACAAGTTCGGCCGCCGTCCCGTGCTGATCGGCTCGACCATCTTCTTTTCGCTGTGCATGCTCGTCACGCCGCTGGCCACCACCATCGAACAATTGCAGCTGATCCGCTTCATCACAGGCCTGGGCCTGGGCGCCGTGATGCCGAACGCCATGGCGCTGGCCGGCGAATACAGCCCCCTGCGCAAGAAAGTCACCTTGATGATGCTCGTCTCGTGCGGCTTTACCCTGGGCGCCGTGCTCGGCGGTTTATTGTCCGCCGCGCTGATTCCCGCGTTCGGCTGGCAATCCGTGTTTTACGTGGGCGGCGTGGTGCCGCTGGTGATCGGCGTGCTGATGTTCTTCCTGCTGCCGGAATCGATGCAATTCCTGGTATTGAAGAAACGCAAGCTGGATAAAGTCGCCAAGTGGCTCAAGCGCATCGATCCGACGGTGACCATCACGGCCGAAACCCAGTATGTCGTGCATGAAAAGGAACACAAGGGCGCGCCCGTGCTGCAATTGTTTACGGGCGGCCGCGCGAAGATGACGATTTTGTTGTGGGTCATCAACTTCATGAACTTGCTGAACTTGTATTTCCTGTCGAACTGGCTGCCGACGATTGCCAGGGAAGCGGGCCTGTCGACGGCCAACGCCGTGCTGGCCGGCACGGCCCTGCAAGTGGGCGGCACCATCGGCACCCTCGTCATGGGCCAGTTGATCGACCGCTCCAGCTTCCGCCGCATCCTGCTGCCCTGCTTCCTCGTTGCCGCAGTCGCCATTGCCCTGATCGGCCGCCCGGACGTGTCGCTGGCCTTCCTGTTCATCACGATCTTCATCGCCGGCTTTTGCGTGGTGGGTGGCCAGCCGGCCGTCAACGCCCTGGCGGCCAGCTACTATCCGACCACCCTGCGCTCGACAGGCATCGGCTGGAGCCTGGGCGTGGGCCGCATCGGCTCCATCATCGGCCCCGTGCTCGGTGGCGAACTGATCCGCCTGAACTGGCCCAACAGCACGATTTTCCTCGTCGTCGCCATCCCGGCGGTGGTCTCGGCCGTCATGGTGTTTGCCATGCGCGGCGGGCCGCAAACGGCGGCCAAAGGCTGAACAAGCGTGAAAAACCTGCCGCGCCCGCCCGCCTGCACGGGCGGCGAGCGCGGCTAAATTAGGCTATGGCGCCCTTCGTCGTTTAAGATGTCGTTTTTACAGCCCATCTTCAGCGCCCCCATGCACAATGTCTTGCTAGTCCTGCTCGCCCTCTTCCTGGTCGCGCTGAACGGTTTTTTTGTTGCCGCCGAGTTTGGCATCGTCACCTTGCGGCGCACGCGCATCCGCGCCATCGCCAAGACACAGGGGCTGCGGGGCCGCATCCTGGCCAAGGTGCATGGCCAGCTGGACGCCTACCTGTCCGCCTGCCAGCTGGGCATCACCCTCGCGTCGCTGGGCCTGGGCTGGGTCGGCGAACCGGCCTTCGCCGGCTTGCTCGAGCCCCTGTTCGGCGCCATCGGCGTCACGTCGCAAGAGCTGATCCACGGCGTGTCCTTCGTCGTCGCCTTCAGCGTGATTTCCTTCCTGCACATCGTCGTAGGCGAACTGGCGCCCAAATCGATGGCCATCCGCAACCCGGAAGCCGTCGGCCTGTGGAGCGCGATTCCCCTGTACGGCTTCTACTGGACCATGTACCCGGCCATCTACCTGCTCAACGCCAGCGCCAACTGGGTGCTGCGCCTGGCGGGCCTGTCCGGCAAGGGCGGCCACGACGCCCATTATTCGTCCGAAGAACTGAAACTGATCCTGCGCACCAGCCAGCCGGGCGAGAAATTTACGCGCGACGAGCGCAACATCCTGGCGCAATCGCTTGATTTCGAACAAATGACGGTGTCGGACCTGATGCGCCCGATCAATGAAGTGATCGCCCTGCACGCTTCCAACACGCTGGAAGAAAACCTCGACACGGTGCTGCGCAACCGCTTCAGCCGCTACCCGTATTTCGACACGAATGAAGACGACGTGCTGGGCGTGGTGCACCTGAAGGACCTGTTCTTTGCCCAGCAGGCGGGCAAGCCGATCACCTCGCTCACGCCCTTCCTGCGTCCCGTCGACGTCATTTCCGCGCGCACGCCGGCGCTGGAACTGTTCCGGCGCTTCCGCGACGGCGCGCCCCACTTCGCCCTGATCGGCGAGAAGGGCAAGCGCCCGCTGGGTTTCATCACGCTGGATAACTTGCTCGGCGCCATGGTCGGCGAAATCCGCGATGAATTCCGCCGCAATGAAAACGACTGGCTCAAGCAAAGCGACGGCACCCTGATCGGCAAGGCCAGCCTGCCCATCTTTTCGCTCGAACGCATCCTCGGCATCGATATCGAAAACGAGGAACTGGGGCTGGACGACGTGGAATCGGTGGGCGGCTTGATCATGGTCAAGCTGGGAGATATTCCCAAGCAGGGCCAGCGCATCACCTTCGTCGACTTCGACATCGTCGTCAAGAAGATGAACGGGCCCCGCATCGTGCTGATCAAGGTGATCCCGAAACAGGAACGCGACCTCGATGCGGACTTGCGCGATTAATCTTTTTTCAAGGTAAGCGTGTCTTTACCCTGCGGCACGGTGGTTTCGCCCACCGTCCACGTTTGCAGCAAGCTGTACAGTACCGCCAGCAGGGTCGGGCCGATAAAGATGCCGACGAAGCCGAAGGCCAGCACGCCGCCCAGCACGCCCAGCAGCACCAGCAGGAAGGGCAAGCTGCTGCCGCGGCTGATCAGCATGGGTTTGACCACGTTGTCCACGCCGCTGATCAGCAGCGCGCCCCACACCAGCATGAAGATGCCCCAGCCCGTCTGCCCGTCGGTAAACAGCCAGATGGCGGCGCCGCCCCAGATCAGGGGCGGGCCCACGGGGATCAGCGAAAAGATGAAGGTGGCCACGCCCAGCAGCGCCACGGCCGGCACGCCGGCGATCAAAAAACCCACCACCGCCACCAGCGCTTGCGCCAGCGCCGTGCCCAGCAAGCCGTACATGACGCCGCGCACGGTGCGGCTGATGGTCAGGCCCACGCCGGGCGCGCTGTCGCCGATGATGCGGCCTGCGCCCGTCATCAGGGCGCGGCTCAGCTGCTGGCCGTCGCGGTAGAGGAAGAAGCTGACGAACACGGCCAGGCTGGTCTGCGCCAGGCCTGTGCCCAGCAGGATGCCGCCGGAAGCGAGGAAGTGGCGCGCCGGTTCCAGCATGGTCTTACCCAAATTCAATAATTCCTCGCGGTCAGCCAGCAGGCGCTGCACATAGCCGTCGATGGTTTCGCCCACCACGGGTATGCTGGCCAGCCAGGCCGGCGGATGCAGGCCGCCCGATTCCAGCGCCGCGCGCAGCTGTTCATAGATGCGCGACACATTGTCGGCCAGGTTGTAGGTGACGAGGGCCAGCGGCAGCACGATGACCAGGATCAGGGACAGGGTCATGATGGCGGCGGCCCAGTTGCGCCGGCCTTTCAGGCGTTCGAGCAGGAGCAGATACAGGGGCCAGCTGGAAATGCCCACGCAGGCGGCAAACAGCATGGCGGCGAGGAAGGGCCGCAAGACGAAAAAGCAGCCGATCAACAAAAAGATGATGGCTGCCAGACGGGCGTGGGGCTCGAAACGTTTATCCATGTACTGCGTATCCTGAAGATGGCGCCCGGGGGCGCGACCAGGTCAGGATAGCAGAAGTTTAAGATCGTGCGCGATGGCGGCCGGCTTTTCGCCGTGGCGCACGAACAGGCGGATCTTGCCTTCGCGGTCGAAGACATAGGTGCCAGCCGTGTGGTCGACCGTGTAGCTTTCGTCCGTCTCGCCCTCGACCTTGGCGTAATACACCTTGAATTCCTTGGCCACCTTGGCCGTCGCGGCCGCATCGCCATACAGGCCGACGAAACGCTTGTCGAAGGCGGGCACGTACTGCGCCAGCAATTGCTGCGTGTCGCGCTCGGGGTCGACGGTGACGAACAGCACTTGCACCTGCTCCGCCTGCGGCCCCATTTCCTGCATCACCTGGGCCATGTCGGCCATGGTGGTGGGGCACACGTCGGGACACTGCGTGTAGCCGAAGAACATCAGCACCAGCTTGCCCTTGTAGTCGGCCAGGGTGCGCGGGTGGCCCGTGTGGTCCGTCAGCACGAACTCGCGCGCATAGCCGAGGCCCGTCACGTCCGTGTTCTTGAAGGCCAGCTTGGGCGCGGCCGGCTTGCCGCAGCCGGCCAGGACGGCGACCAGGGCGGCCGCCAGCAACAGTGTCAGGATTTTTTTCATGTTCCGAGGGGAATGTAGTGGTCGACCAGCAAAGCCGCGAACAGCAAGGCCAGGTAGATGATGGAAAACGTAAAGGCCTTGCGCGCGATCAAGTCCGTGTAGTGGCGGTACATCTTCCACGCGTAATACAGGAAGCCGGCGTTGAGCACCACGGCCGAAGCCAGGTAGATCAGGCCGCTCATGCGCACGGCATACGGCAGCAAGGTGGTGGCGGCCAGCGCGATCGAGTACAGCCAGACGTGAAATTGCGTGAACTTCAAGCCGTGCGTGACGGGCAGCATGGGCAAGCCCGAGCGCGCGTAATCGTCGCGGCGGTACATGGCCAGCGCCCAGAAGTGCGGCGGCGTCCAGACAAAAATGATCAGGACCAGCAGCCACGCCTGCATCGGCACGTCGTTGGCAACGGCCGCCCAGCCCAGCGCGGGCGGCATGGCGCCGGACAGGCCGCCGATGACGATATTTTGCGGCGTGGCGGGTTTGAGCACCATGGTATAGATCAAGGCATAGCCGACAAAGGTGACAAAAGTCAGCCACATGGTCAGCGGATTGACGAGGTGGTACAGGATCGCCATGCCCAGGCCACCGATCACCAGCGCGAACACGACCGTCTGTTTCACCGTGATGTCGCCCATGGCCATGGGGCGGCGCGCCGTGCGGGCCATGCGCGCGTCGATTTCGCGCTCGGCCAGGCAATTGACGGCAAACGCGGCGCCCGCCAGCAGCCAGATGCCGATGGTGCCGAACACCACCGCGTGCCAGTCGGGCAACTCTTCGCTGGCCAGGAACATGCCGATGACGGCGCAAAACACGGCCAGCTGCGTCACGCGGGGCTTGGTCAGCGCCCAATACTGGGCGATGCGGGGGGAGGGTTTACGGCTGATGGTCTGAGTAGTCATTTATGCGGTACGGGAAGGACTGGCTGGTGCCGAGGGCACTGGCGCGGCGGCGGAAGCAGGTGTCCGCGCTACATCGAGTTGGAATTTAGCCTTGTAGTTTAACATGGTCAGCAATAACACGAGCAGCGCCGCCCCGCCGTTATGCATGACGGCAATCGACAGCGGCCAGCTCAGGTAGATGGTCGCCAGGCCCGTGGCCGCCTGCAGGGCCAGCACCAGCGCCACCCAGCGGGCCGTGCCGCGCAAGGACGGCAGTTTCCACGCGCGAAACACGGTATAGCCGATGCCGGCCAGCACGATGAAGGCGAAATTGCGGTGCACCCAGTGGATGGCCGTCAGCGCAGAAAACGGCAGGTAATGGCCGGCGGCCGTCTTGCCCAGCTCGCGCCACAAATGGAAACCATGCTCGAAATCCATCTCCGGAATCACCTTGCCGCCGCACAGGGGGAAATCCGTGCAAGCCAGGGTGGCGTAGTTGGTGCTCACCCAGCCGCCCAGCGCGATCTGCACGGTGAGCAGCACGAGCGACATGACGGCCAGCGCGCGCACGGGGCGCAGCACAGCAGCATCCGCATCGGCCCGCTTGATAGGCGCCACGGCATGGTCCTGGCGTCCGCCCAGCCACGTCAGCATGGCCAGCAAGCCCATGCCCAGCAGCAAGTGGATGGTGACGATCACCGGTTGCAGCTTCAGGGTGACGGTCCAGGCGCCGAACGCGCCCTGCAGGCAGACGAACAGGAACAGGGCCGTCGGCAGCGCGGGAGCGAATTCCTGCCGCTTGCTTTTCTTCCACTGGCGCCACGCCTGCACCATCATCGCCACGATCAAGACGCCAATGGCCATGGCCAGGTAGCGGTGCGTCATTTCGATCCACGCCTTGACCACCGTCACGGGGCCCGTCGGCATCAGGGTCTCGGCCGCCACGATGTGCTCGTGCGCGAGGAAAGGATTGGCAGAACCATAACATCCAGGCCAGTCAGGGCAGCCCAGGCCGGAATCGGACAGGCGCGTAAAACCGCCAAACATGATCAGGTCGACCGTCAGGAAGACGGCGATCCATACGAGCTTGCGGTACTTGTTGGCGTCCGCGGACACCCAGACCATGGTCAGCGGCAGCAGCGCCACCAGCAGACCAGTCAAGCCCAGCTGGGCCAGCGCGGAGAGATGCATCGTCGGCATGCGTTCCCCTCAACCGATCGCCGAAGCTTTGAGCAGCTTGGCGATGTCTTTCTTGATCTTGTTCGGATCCGCGTCCTTCGGGAAGCGCATCATCAGATTGCCCAGCGGATCGATCAAATACAGATGGTCGCTCGTCTTGCCGCCAGCTTCCACGGGCAACCAGGCTTTCAGGGCGTCGCTATTGACGCGCAGCATGCTGGTGCCGTCGAATTCGCGCATCACGAGGGTGTCGAGCGGCTGCGCATCCGTCACCAGCCAGACCCGTTCCAGGCGTTCGCGCTCCTTGCCCTGCATGAGGCGCAGTTGTTGCATGTCAAACAATTGCTTCTTGCATGTTTCCTGGCAATCGGACGGTCCCGTTTGCAACAGTACCCACTTGCCCTTGAACTGGGCCAGCGGCGCGGCCTTGCCGTCCAGTTCCGCCACCTGCAGCTGGGCTTCCGGTATCGGGTACAGACGGGGGTCGATCAGGGCGCCGTAGTTGTTGCGGCCCGTGGGCTTGATGATGTAATACGTGAAATACGAAGCGATGATGGGAAAGGCGCATACGGCCACCACAGCCAGCAGTTTCCACCGTCCTTGTACCTGCTTATTGCTGCTGTCTTGCGTTGCGTCAGGGCTGTTTGTTTGCACGTCGAAATCCTGTAAAGACAAAAAATAGAAAAGCCATCAGTGCCAGTGCATACCACTGGAATGCATAGCCGCGGTGCTTGTCGGCGCCCAGGTCCGGCGCCGGCCAGTCGCGCACGGGAAGCTGGCTGGACGCTGGCGTCGTGGCTGCCGAATCGACTGGATCAGCTGTTTGTTCAAGGATAAAAGGTTGCAAGGCCAGGCCGCTGGCTTGCGCCAGCTGGGCGATATCGGCATTTTGCACGATGGCGTGCGGCGCCAGGGCCGGCGCCGTGCCCAGCTCCATCACATGGCCCGCATTCAGGCGCGCGATGCCGGAAATGGTGACGGTGCCCGTGGGCGTGGCGTAGTCGGGGATGCGCGTGCGCTCGGCATTGTTGCGCGGCAACCAGCCCTGTGCCACCAGCACGTGCATGGGGGAACCGTCGATCTGGAACGGCGTGAGCACGTGAAAGCCCGCTTGCCCCTTATAGGGGCGGTTGTCCAGGTACACCGTCCAGGCGGGAAGAAAATGGCCCGTGACGGTGACCCTGCGGTATTCGATCGCTTGCGCGTCGACCGGCAACAGGGGCGCGGCCGTCAAGGACAGCGGCGCGGCCACGTTGCCCGCTTCCAGGCGGGCGGCGCGGGCGACTTTCTCATCGCCACGGCGCTGCTGCCATTGCGCCAGGGATACGCCCAGCGCCACCAGTAGCAGCATTACAACAAATGGAATCCATCTAAAATGGAAGCGGATACGCATTACAATGAAACCTCCTCAAGCCTGGCGCTACCATCCATGAAAATCCTCGTTGCCATTGCCTTCATCCTGATCCTGGGCAGCCTGGGCTCGGCCCTGTTCTTCCTCATGCGCGACAAGGGCAAGAGCAACCGCACCGTGCAGGCGCTGGCTCTGCGCGTGGGCTTGTCGATCACCCTGTTTTTGCTGATCCTGCTGGCGCACAAGCTCGGCTACATCCAGCCGACGGGCATACATTAAGAACGCCTATCAAAACCTACTGCGCGTCGTAATTTACGGCCTGCGATGCTCACTGTACCTTCGTACAGTTGCGCTTCTCGACCACAACTTCCTTCCGCTCGCTACGGTTTTGTTAGGCGTTGTAAGTCTTTTCTTGCCTGATTGGCAAATTCTTCACACTAAGAAAAAAGCCGTACCCAGGATGTCCCGGTACGGCTTTTTTTATGGTGCCGGCGCGCCTAACAACCACGCGCGCCCTGCCCCGCCATTATAACCAATACACGACCACGTACAGGCCCAGCCAGACGACGTCGACAAAGTGCCAGTACCAGGCGGCACCTTCGAAGCCGAAGTGGTGCTCGGGCGTGAAGTGGCCTTTCAGCACGCGGTACAGGATGACGGACAGCATGATGGCGCCCAGGGTCACGTGGAAGCCGTGGAAACCCGTCAGCATGAAGAAGGTGGCGCCGTAGATGCCCGACGTCAATTTCAAGTTCAGTTCGCTGTAAGCGTGGATGTATTCATACACCTGGAAGCCCATGAAGATGGCGCCCAGCACGATGGTGGCAAACAGGAACAGGGCCGTCATGGCGCGGTGGCCGGCGCGCAGCGCGTGGTGCGAGATGGTCAGGGTGACACCCGACGTCAGCAGCAAGGCCGTATTGATGGTTGGAATCCAGAACGGCGTCATGGTGGTGAATTCCTGCACCGTGCCGGCCGGGCCCGTATTGCCCCAGTGGGCGGCGAAATCAGGCCAGATCACCTTGTGGTCGAGGTCGGCCAACCATGGCATGGAAATACTGCGCGCATAGAACAGGGCGCCGAAGAAGGCGGCGAAGAACATGACTTCCGAAAAGATGAACCAGCTCATGCTCCAGCGGAAGGAGTGATCGATGCGCTCGCTGTACAAGCCCTGCTCCGATTCGCTGATGGCGTCGCCGAACCAGAAATACAGCACCAGCAGGATGCCGGCGATGCCCAGGTAATTCACGTACGGGCCCCAGGAGACGTCGTTGACCCAGGCCGAGGCGCCGATCATGGTCAGCAGCAGGCTGGCGCCGCCCAGCATGGGCCAGCGCGACGGGCCGGGCACGAAATAATAGGGTACGGCGGCGTGGTTGGAACTCATCATCATCTCCTCAAAAACTTATAGGGTGGTTTTTTATAATTTATAAAACGACGAATTTAACAATTGAAATCAAGATGCCGATCAGGCAAGCCACCACCAGGAAGCCGGCGATGACGATGTGCACGGGATTGAGCTTGGCCGAATCCGTGTCGAAATCGCTCTTGCGGCGCAGACCCGTGAATGACCACACGACGGCCCGCAGCGAATACAGGAACGACGCTTTTTCCGGTTTGGCGGATTCGCCCATGGCACTCTCCTATTGGACGGCCGGCGTCTGAGCCTGGCTCAGACCGGCAATCTCGAAAAACGTGTACGACAGGGTGATGGTCTTGACCTCTTTCGGCAGGGCCGGATCGAGGAAGAACACCACCGGCATCTGCCGCGCTTCCTTCGGCTTCAAGGTCTGCTGCTTGAAGCAGAAGCACTCGACCTTCTTGAAATGCGGCGTGGCGCTCTGCGGCGCGTAACTGGGGATGGCTTGCGCATTGACGACGCGGTCTTGCGTGTTGACCACTTCATACATGACGGTCACCAGCTCGCCCGGATGCACTTGCATGCTCGACACGGTCGGGCGGAAGCGCCATGGCCCCTGCGCATTGCCATCGAACTCGACGGTGATGCTGCGCGTCGTGTCGACTTGCGTATTGTTGTCGTACGCCACCGTGCCATCTTTTTGCGTCAGCACGTTGATGCCCATCACTTCGCAAATCTGCTTGTAGACGGGAATCAGGGCATAGCCGAAGCCAAACATCAGCACGGCAATGACGAGCAGCTTGCCCAGCATCTTGCGGTTCAGGCCGCGTGTTTCCTGTTGGTGGGGCGTCGTCACGACAGCCACAGCCGCTTGGCGAAGACGGACAGGAAGAAGAAGGCCGCCAGGGCCCCCAGTATCAGTCCCGTACGCAGGTTGTTCGGTTTCTTGCGCTCAGTTTTCACTTCGGTCATGGCAGGCACTCTATTCAAAGGGGCCGGCAGCGGCGCCGGCCCGTGACACTGGCATTACTTGCGGATGACTACTTGACGGTAGGCGGCGTTTCAAACGTGTGGAAAGGCGCCGGGCTCGGCACGGTCCATTCCAGGCCTTCCGCGCCTTCCCATGGTTTCGCTGGCGCAGCCTTGCCGCCGCGGATGGTCGGCAAGACAACGAAGAACAGGAAGTACACCTGCATCAGGCCAAAACCGAAGCCGCCGATCGAGGCGATCATGTTGAAGTCGGTGAACTGCGCCGGATAGTCGGCGTAGCGGCGCGGCATGCCGGCCAGGCCCAGGAAGTGCATCGGGAAGAAGGTCACGTTGAACGTGATCAGCGACAGCCAGAAGTGGATCTTGCCGCGCGTCTCGTTGTACATATGGCCCGTCCATTTCGGCGACCAGTAGTAGAAGCCGGCGAACAGGGCAAACAGCGAACCGGCCACCAGCACGTAGTGGAAATGCGCCACCACATAATAGGTATCCTGCAGCTGGATGTCGATCGGCGTCACGGCCAGGATCAGGCCCGTGAAGCCGCCCATGGTAAACACGAAGATGAAGCCCACCGAAAACAGCATCGGCGTCTCGAACGTCATGGAACCCTTCCACATCGTGGCGATCCAGTTGAACACTTTCACGCCCGTCGGCACGGCGATCAGCATGGTCGCGTACATGAAGAACAGCTGGCTCGTCACCGGCATGCCGGTAGTAAACATGTGGTGCGCCCAGACGATGAAGGACAGGATCGCGATGGAAGCCGTGGCGTACACCATCGACGCGTAGCCGAACAGGGGCTTGCGGGCAAACGCGGGCAGGATCTGCGAGACGATGCCGAAAGCCGGCAGAATCATGATGTAGACCTCGGGATGGCCGAAGAACCAGAAGATGTGCTGGTACATGACGGGATCGCCGCCGCCTGCCGCGTTAAAGAAGGACGTGCCGAAATGGCGGTCCGTCAGGGTCATGGTAATGGCGCCAGCCAGCACCGGCATGACGGCGATCAACAGATACGCGGTAATCAGCCAGGTCCAGCAGAACATCGGCATTTTCATCAGGGTCATGCCAGGGGCGCGCATGTTCAGGATGGTAACGATGATGTTGATCGAACCCATGATGGACGAGGCGCCCATCAGATGCATGGCAAAAATGGCCATGTCCATGCCAGGGCCCATCTGCGTCGACAGCGGCGCATACAGGGTCCAGCCGGCGGCGGTGGCGCCGCCCGGCACGAGGAAGGACGTGGCCAGCAGCAGCGCAGCCGGTGGCAGCAGCCAGAACGAGAAGTTGTTCATGCGGGCAAACGCCATGTCGGATGCTCCCACTTGCAGCGGGATCATCCAGTTGGCGTAGCCGACGAAGGCCGGCATGATGGCGCCAAACACCATCACCAGGCCGTGCATGGTGGTCAGTTGATTAAAAAATTCTGGGTGGAAAAATTGCAAGCCTGGGTGAAACAGTTCCGTACGGATCATCAGGGCCAGCACGCCGCCCGACAGCAGCATGATGAACGAAAACCACAGGTACAAGGTACCGATATCCTTGTGGTTGGTGGCAAACAGCCAGCGGCGGTAGCCGGTCGGGTGATCGTGGGCATGGTCGTGATCGGCGTGGTCCAAGGTACTCGTGCTCGTGCTAGTACTCATCTGCGGCTCCTAATTACTTGCGTGCAGCCACGACTTCGGCTGGTTGAACGATGTTCTCTGCGGCCTTGTTCGACCAGGTATTGCGCGTGTAAGTGATCACTGCGGCAATTTCCGTGTCGGACAGCTGTTTCCATGCTGGCATTTCAGCGGGATACTTGCCGCTCTTTTGCCCGTTCAGCAAGACGTGGATCTGATCCGCTTTCGGACCGTTCACCACGGCCGAGCCATCCAGCGGTGCAAACGCACCGGGTACGCCCTTGCCTGTCGCCTGGTGGCAGACCACGCAGTTGGCCGCATACACTTTCTCGCCCTTGACCTTCAATTCGTCGATGGTCCACACCTTGCTTGGATCATCAGCCAATGCGGCCATTTCCTTTTGTTTTACATCAACCCAGGCCTTGTAATCATCTGCCGAGACGACCTTGACGACGATGGGCATGAATGCATGTTCCTTGCCGCACAGTTCGGCGCAATTGCCGCGGAAGGTGCCGATATGGTCAGCCTTGAACCAGGTGTCGCGCACGAAACCGGGAATCGCATCCTGTTTCACGCCAAAGGCGGGCACGGACCAGGCGTGGATGACGTCGTTGGCCGTCAGCACCACGCGGATCTTCTTGTTGACCGGCACGACGACTTCATTGTCGACTTCGATCAGGTAGTTTTCGCCCCGTTTTTCCGTCGGCGGCGCGCCCGGCGCACCCACTTGCGAACGCGGCGTGGCCAGGTTGGAAAGGAAGGAAATGCCTTCGCCCTCGCCTTTCAGGTAGTCATAGCCCCATTTCCACTGCATGCCGGTGGCCTTGATGGTGATGTCGGCGTTCGACGTGTCCTTCATGCCGACGACGGTGCGCGTGGCAGGCAGGGCCATGCCGATGACGATCAGGAAAGGCACGACGGTCCAGGCGATCTCGACGGTGGTGCTTTCGTGGAAAGTGGCCGGTTTGTGGCCCAGGGACTTGCGGTGCTTGAAGATGGAATAAAACATGACGCCGAACACGGCCACGAAGATCACCAGGCAGATGATCATCATCAGGGTGTGCAAATCGTAGATTTCATGGGCGATCTGTGTCGCCGGCGGTTGCAGATTCATTTCGAACGGCACGGGACCGCCGGTGCCGGGATAGGTGCTGGCAGCCGGTGCCGCCGTGGCCCATCGCCCGATGCCAAACGCTGTCAAAGACAGCCCGAGCAGCAACGATTGAAGTCGCTTTGCATGTGTCATGTTTTCCCCAACCACCCAAAAATAATGATATTTTAAACGGCTGCGGACTTCTCCGTACTGGACCGCTGCCGCTCCTCCATGAAAGCAACACGGCCGGAATGCGGCCATGTGCGTCAAGCACCAGCGAATTCCATGCTGGCTGCGGCAGCAAAAACGGCGGCGCGCAACCATGCTGGAACCCTGTTTTTCTTCCCCACACTGAAATGGCCTCGTGTGGAAGATGGTTACTATACTAATGCAGTAACTTCGAATTAGTCTTGCTTTGTTTTTTTTATTTTGTATGCAGCCCTTGTTTTTTCTACTTAACAAGCTGACAAACAATCAACGATTATAATCAAGTAAACTTGAATCCATCAAGCAATAATCGGCTTTGTGCGCGCCCTTCTCCCGGCCGCCGCGCGCTTTGCAACGGTTGCTGCAACATCCATGCGCGGATGGCGACCAAGTGTCGGTTTCTTTATGCTTTTATTTAGGCTTGCGCGGTAAATCAAAGCGGATGATGGCTTCGCCGTTGCGCGTCACGCGCGGTGCGGGACGGAAGGCGTGGCCATAGATCACCTCGAAACTCAGGCCCAGCTTGCCATCGGAACGGCGCCTCTTTTCCAGCGCGTCCAGCATGCGCTGCCAGGCCGCCTTGCCCATCAGGCCGCGCCGGCGCGTGGTCAGCGGATTGCCGCCGAAGGCGCGCACGTCCGCCAGCAGTTTTTCCGCCGTGTCGTAGGTGACGGTGATGATTTCCATGTCCAGCACGGGCGTGGAAAAGCCCGTCTCGACGAGCATGTCGCCAAAGTCGTGCATGTCGACGAAGGGCAAGGCGTGCGGATAGAGATCCGCTTCGGCGAAGGCGTCGCGCACTTCGCGGAAGGTGTCGGGGCCGAAACAGGAAAACATCAGCAAGCCATCGAGGCGCAGCGCGCGCCGCCATTCGGCAAACACGCGGTCGGGCTGGGCATGCCAGTGCAGCGCCAGGTTGGACCACACGAGGTCGATGCTGCCCTGCGCCAGCGGCAGGTCGCCCAGGTCGCCGCACAATAAATCCACGCCCGCCTTGGCCGGCAAGAGTTTGCTGAGGAACTGGTTCAGACTGGCCAGTTTCGACGCGGGCGTGCGCGCCGCCTGCATCATCGCTTGCGCTGCATCGAGACCGATAATCTGCGCTGCGGGATAATCCTTTTGCAACTGCGCCAAATCCGCGCCGGGGCCGCAGCCCGCGTCGAGCACACGGTGCGGCGTGATTTTCACCAGCTCCAGGCGCTCGTGCATGCGTGCCGACACTTCGCGGCGCAGGAAGTCCGACGGCGCGACGCGCGCCGGACGGGAAAAGAAATCGCGTACTTGCACCGCATCGATGGGCGCACTCATTTTGGGCGGACTGGTGGGAACTGGCATGTTGAATCGGGTGAGGTGAGATAATGTCGGCAGTGTACATGGAACGACGCCATCGCGATGCGGACCGCCACCCGGCACCGCCTTGACGCCGCCTGGCAGGCGCTGCGCCTGTGGCTGGGCGCCACGGTGCTGCCGGCGCAATGCGCGCTGTGCGGCATGGGCTGCCCGGAAGTGCTGTGTTCGCCCTGCCGCGCCCAATATCTGACGCAAGGGCGCCCCCGCTGCCGCCAGTGCGCCAATCCGCTCGACGATGCGGCGCTGCTGTGCGGACGCTGTTTGCGCCAGCGGCCCGCGTATGACGCCACCGTCGCGGCGTTTGACTATGCGGCGCCCGTCGACCAGTTGCTGCTGCAGCTGAAATTCGGCGCGCGCCTGGCGCTGGCGCCCCTGTTGGCAGAACTGTTGTATGTTGCCATTCAGCAACAACAAGCGTGGGAAGCGCCGCAGCTGCTGTGTCCCGTGCCGCTGGGCCCGGCCCGGCTGGCCGAACGGGGTTTTAACCAGGCGCTGGAAGTTGCCCGTCCGCTGGCGCGCCTGCTGGACGTACCTTTACAGCCGCGCCTGGCGCTGCGCGTGCGCGAAACCCGGGCGCAAAGCGGCGTAGCGCCGCAGGAACGGCAAGCCAACCTGGCGCACGCGTTTGCCATCGCGCCCGAACATGGGGCCTTGTTGCAAGGATGCCATGTGGGCATCGTCGACGACGTGATGAGCAGCGGCCATACCGTCCACGCGCTGGCCACCGCCTGCAAGAGCGCAGGGGCGGCCAGGGTCAGCATCCTGGTCGTGGCGCGCACGCCGCCGCACTAGAACCGCATCAGATTCGCTATATATATGAGGAGAGCATTTTGTTTCACGTTGTTTTGGTAGAACCTGAAATCCCGCCCAATACGGGCAACGTCATCCGCCTGTGCGCGAACACGGGCGCGCAGCTGCACCTGGTCGAACCGCTGGGCTTTCCGCTCGACGATTCCAAGATGAAGCGCGCCGGCCTCGATTACCACGATTACGCCAACATGAAGGTGCACAAGAACTGGGCAGCGTTCCTGGCCGACACCCAGCCCGACCCGGCCCGCATGTTCGCCATGACGACGCGCGGCTCGCGCCCGTTCGGCGACGTGGCCTTCCTGCCGGGCGACGTGTTCGTGTTCGGTTCGGAAACAAAAGGCCTGGACCCGGCCCTGCGCGACGGCTTTCCGGCCGAGCAACGCATCCGCCTGCCGATGCGCCCAGACAACCGCAGCTTGAATCTGTCGAATACGGTGGCCGTCGTCGTGTATGAAGCGTGGCGCCAGCACGGATACGCCGGCGGCGCGTAGCTGACACCTCACCCAGTCTACTGCGCGGCGCACTTTGCGGCCGACGATGCTCGCGCTACTAAAGTAGCGCTGCGCTTCTCGGCCACAAATCATCGCCGCTCGCTACGACTGGATGAGATGTTGAGACTCCTGCAATCTCCCTTTACCGCTGCGCCAATTGCTGCGCCGCGCCGCTATTGTCGTCCAGCATCACCAGCTGCGTGCGCAGGTCGCGCGTGGCGGCCAGCTTGCCGTTCACGTACAGATTCGTCTTGACGCCATACACGCCTTGCGACACGCCGGCCGGCAAGGTCAGCTCGAACGAGTTTTCAAAGCGCCCGCCCGACTTGTTGCTGCTGGCCAAGGCTTTCGAACCGGACTTGAACGGCTGACCTTGCGGATCGAGCACCACCAGCTCTTCGCGCACGTCGTTGACGCTTTGCGCGCTGCCATTGACCAGCTCCACCACGGAATTGACCTTGAACGGCTGGCCGCGCTTGACGGTCGACGCGCTCAGTTGCGGCGTGTACGACACCACTTGCGGCTCGCGCGGCAGCGCGCCGCGCGTGCGGATGTAGTCGCGGTCCGCCTGCGCCGCCGTCTTGGTCTGGCGCGAATTGACATTGATGGCCAGGCAACCGGCCGCCGCCAGGCCGCCGCCGATGGCGGCCCCTTTCAGCGCGCCATTCTTGCCGCCCGCCAGCGCACCCAGCAATGCCCCCACGGCCGCGCCGGCCGCGGCCGTCGCGCCCACGCTGCACGGGTCCTCATCCGTGGCCGCTTGGGCGCCACCTTGCGGATAGGAACTGTCCTGCCGCACGCCGTTCGGATTCATCGGCGCCGTGGCGCAGCCGGCCAGCATGGCCGCGATGGTCAGCGCAGCGGCCGTCCGCAAGGTGGTGTGATTCAGCATGGTGACTCTCCAGATGACTAATTGATCGTTGTTTCCGTCTGCAGCACTTGCCGTTCGCGCTCGCGGATGCGGCGCGACAGATTGTCGATGCGCGCATTGCCCGGATCGACGCGGCGCGCGCTTTCCAGATACGTCTTGGCCGCATCGAACTTACCTTCCAGCAAAGAACGCTCGGCATCGCGCAAGAACGCTTGCGCCATCTCGCCGCGCATGGCCGCGCCGCTGTCGACGGGCGTCGTTTCCTGCGGGCGGCGCTCGGCCACCGCTGATCGTTCGACCGCGCGCGCGGGCGCCGGTTCCGTGGGCACGACGCGGGCCGGTGCCGTTTCCACCGGCGCCGGGACCGGTGCAGCGACGGACGCGGGCGCCGACAGCGCCTGCACATCAGCCCTCAACTGCGGCAATTCCGCCGCTTCGCGGTCGATGGCTTCCAGCCTGGCGATGCCATTGCCGGCCGCCGTCGCATCCTTGCCGTCCAGCGCCTGGCGCACGCCCACCAGCACGGACGCGGCTGCCGCTTGCTGGCGCGCCAGCTGCTTGCGCAGGGAATCCACGCTGGCAGCGCCCGCGCAATCGGCGTCGAGCGCGGCGATGCCCCTGGCCGCGCTTTGCAATTGATGGCCATCAATATGGCGTTCGATGGCGCGCACGCCCCGCTGGCAACTGCCCGATGCGGCGCCGGCCTTGCCGATCGCCGCCTGCAAATCGTCCGCCTTGGCGCTGGACTTGCCCGTGCACACATTCTTCGCCGTCGCCAGCTTTTGCCGGGCGCCATCCAGGCTGCCATTTGCCACCAGCTTCAAGCCGCTGTCGATGGCGTCGTTGCAAGCCGATTCATTCTTGCCGCCCGGCTTGCCATTCATGTAGACGATGACGGCCGCCAGCACGGCAGCGACGCCCAGCCAGCGCAGCCACTTGCGCGGCGGTGGCGGCGGCACCGGTGTTGCCGGGGCAGGCGCCGGTGGAAGCACAGGCGCGGGCACGGGCTTCGGCGCCGCTTGCGGCGGCGCCGGCTTGGCTGGCGGTACTGGCGCCGGCTTCGGCGGCGCTTTCGGCGCAGGCGCAGGCGTCACCGGCACGGGCGGCGGCTTGGGCGCAGGTGGCGGCGCTACCGGCGCAGGCGCAGGGACGGGCAGCGGCGGCGGCACGGCCGCGGCTGGCTTGGCAGCGTCCGCCATGGCGTGACCGCAGTACGGGCAATGGCTGACAACGGTCCACAGGCCCGTCTTGCATTTGTTGCAGATATCCAAAACTAATCCTTCATTCCAACGTCATTCCAGCGTTCACAAGGGCGGCGGCATCAACGGTGGCGGCGCGCCGAGGAACAAGGGCGCCAGTTCGGGGAACTGGGCCAGGTCGGCCCAGGCCGGCAAACCGGCGCGCCACACCTTGGTGGTGGCTGGCACAACCTGTCCCGCCTGCACGTACTGCACGATCTGCTGGGCCGTGAACGGTCCCTGCTGCTGGCCGTTGATGCCCAGGAAGTACTGGTATTCCACCAGCGGCGGCGGCATGCCGCCCAGCGTTGGCGGCGCCATGCCGAACGCGGCCGACGCCGGCGCAGGCGCCGCGCCGGCCGGACGCAGCAATTGCTCCAGGCGCCCCGCTTCCAGCATTTCCGGCTTGATTGCATACTTCAGGCGCGGCTGGCCGTCCGCTTCCGGTTCGCGCACTTCCCAGTCGTAGGCATCGCCGTCGGAATCGCCGATGACGTTGGCCCACTCCTTCAGCCGGCCCAGCAAGGCTTGCACCGTGCGGTCGAGCTCGTCGCTGGCCATGCCCTTGCGGCGTGCCGACTCGCGCAGGCGCGTGCCCACTTCGGCGGAAATGGCGCTGCCAAAGCCGATGTAGGGCAGCTGCGAGCCATCGGCTTGCGCCACCAGCTTGGGCGCATACACGCCCCGTTCATAGTATTTTGCCAGCGCCGCCATGGCCGCCGTCTGCACGGCATCAAGCGCCGTCAATTTTTCTTCGATGCGCAGGGCGATATTTTTCTCGTACGAGGCGGGCATGCCGTTCTGGCGGATGGCCCGTTCGTTGCCGATGCGGCGCAAGTCGCCCGGCTCGACGGCAAACTGGTACTGGCCCGGCGGCACGACTCTGCCCGTGTGGCGCGTCAGCACGCCCAGCATGATCGCTTGCAGGAATTCGCCGAAGTCTTCCGCCAGGCGCTTCATCTCGTCCGTGTTCGGCGCGATCGGGTGCGTGAATTGCGTTGGATCAATATGCGTGTGGGTCGGCGCCTTGTCGTTGTCGCCTTCCTTGCGGTAGCTGGTGCGCCAGCCTTCCAGGCCGCGCAGCACCGTCATCGGCACGCCGGCCAGTTCGCAATAGCAGACGGCGCGCCCGCGGATGCCCGTTTCGACGATTTCCAGCTGGCTCACCGTGATGCCCACCTGGGTCGGCACGCACGATTCGAGCTCGGCGCCGAACTTCGCCTTGAAGGCGGCCGCATTGGCCACGCCGATCACGCACTTGAACTGGTCCGACACGACCGTGAAGTCGCCCGCCATATTGGCGTCGATCCACGGCATGGAGCAGGCCAGCAGCTTGCGGAAGCGGTCCAGGCGTTCGGACACATCCATCTGTTCCAGCGCCTCGAACAACGGGTCGGGCGTGCTCGTCGCCCCTTCCGCCAGGCCGGCAGTAGCGATCATGTTTTCCGCCATGCGCGTGACCTTGGCCAGGATCAAGGCCCGTTGCGCCGGTTCGCCCAACATGGGGAACAGCGCTTTCGAGCCGCCCATGTCCTTGAACGCTTCATCGGCCCACTGGCGCAAGGTGGCCGCCGACGGCAGCGCGATGTCTTTTTCCGTGACGGGAATGACGATCAGGGTCGCGTGTTCCTTGTCCAGGTCCTTTTGCAGGATGGTATTGGCCGTTTTCAACTCCGTCAGCATGGCCAGCACGCCTTCGCGGCCCGATTGCAGCTCGCCCACCAGGCCATTCCACTGGGCGCGGCCTTGCGCATCGACGCCGACCCGGTTGCCCAGCCAGCGCGACAGCTCGCCCAGCAGGAGGACGGACTCGTCCGCCGCCTTGGCCCGTAAATGGAATTTCAGCGCATTCGCCATTTCCGTGCGTAAATGGTCCATCACCACGCCCGCCTGCTTTTCGCCATTGCTGAGGAAGCCGAAGGTGCTGCGCGTCTGTTCCAGGTTGTTCAACAGGCGCTCGTATTCGCGCGAGCGCACGGCTTCCTTGATTTCGCGGTAACGCTCGGCATTGTTGCCGATCTGCGCCGTCAAGCCGCTGCCCGGCGCCTCGATGCGGTCCTTGATCTGTTCCACCAGCGACAGCACGTATTCCAGGCCGCCGAATTCTTTATTATCAAGATAGCCATACAGCTGGTCGCGCACGACTTTCTTGACGTCTTCCAGCACTTCGCGGCGCCGCTTGCTGATGCGGTCTTCCGTCGTGTCGGCCGTGGAATCCTGGTCGCGCACGGCGTCGCGTTCCAAATGCTTCATGGCGTCGCGCACCTGCGCCGGCCATTCGCTGCGGTCGAAACCCGTGCGGATATCGTTGATGCGCGTGTTGACGCGGTTTTCCACGCCGGCCAGCAAGTGGCCGTGGCGGTCTTCCAGCAATTCGTCGACGACGCGGAAATCGATGAAGTCGCCGCTGGAGCGCTTCAGTTCGATGCTCTTGTCGGAAAACTCGGGGAAATCGCTGAACGGCGTGCCCTTCAGGAACATATTGGCGGCGAGGAAATTATCGCGTTGCGTATCCGTGGCCCGGTTGGCGCCCGCATCCGTGCCGCCCACGCCAAAGAACGCTTGCAGCATGGCGCCGGCCCAGCGGTGGGCCCGCTCGTCGCGCGCCGCTTCCTGGCGCGTATCGAGCACGGCCATGCCGAACGAGGAAAAGCGTTTCGAGAAATACAGGCGCATGTCGCCGAAGCGGTCTTGCGGCACGGGCGCGTTGTACAGCGAATTCTTGTGCTGCGCCTGGTTGACGGCGATCGAACGCTTGGCGCGCGCGAAGTCGGCCGAGGCGAAATCCTCGAACAGCGAATCGGCCACCATGTGGTAGACGTCGCTGACATCCTTGGTGTGCTGCTGGGCAAGGTTGCCCGAATCGATCAGGTAAACCTCGCTGTACGGCTCGCGCGTCAGTTCCGGACGGTCATACGCATCCCAGCGGCCCACATAGCCCTTGTTGCCCATCATCGCCGATTCCAGCTCCATCAGCGCCGCGTAGCCGTTGGCTTCGACCCGGTCCTTGTTGGCCTTGGTGTAGCCGGTCGGCAAGAACAGCATCAGCTCCACGTCGGCCGCGCCCACTTCGCTGCGCGCCAGCCAGCGCGCCAGCAAGCCCATGTCCAGGAAGGAACCGGAACCCGTGCCGCCTGCGACGGAGCCGACGATGACGATGCGGAAACGGTTCGTTTCCATGCGCAGACCCAGTTCGGCCAGCTGGCGCTCGTGCGACAAGCCCGCCTTCAAGGCTTTCAATTTCAGACGGATCTTGTCGCGGATCTTCGCGTACTTGTCGAAGAAATACAGGCGCGACACGGCGCGGATCTGGCCGGCGCCGCTGCTCATGTCGAAGCGCAATTCGCGGATGCGCTGCGGCGTCAGCGGCAGCCATTCCTTGATGTGGGGATATTTCTCCAGAGAATCTTCATCACGGCTGTACTTGTCCATGTCGAACGATTCGACCACCTTGTCGTCATCCGTGAACTTCACCTGGTCGAACTGCAAGTCCTTCGCCTGCGACTCGCCGCTTTCGATCACGGCGCCATTGTCGAGGTCGAAATGGATGAATTGCGCGATGGGAAAGTCCGCCAAGCCCTCGATGCGCGTGCGGTTGCCCGCGCCGCCCCACAGGGTATTGAGGATGCGCCGGCGCACGCGCATCAGCACTTGCATGCCCGTGCCGCCGATGCCGATGAACAGGGTCGGGCGCAGTTCGATGATCTTGTCCTGCTTGCGCTCGCTGGCGCCGCCGGTGATGGTTTGGTTCAGGTTCTCTGCCATGGTGATTCCTTCGATGATGCGTGCAACGGCGTGTTCTTAGCGGCGGCTGGAAGTAAAGGTCAACAAGAGTGCAACGAGGCCCACCAGCACCAGCGGGCCCATGAACAGTGGCGCAAGGAATTTATGCGCATTCACGGCAGCCAGCACGACGCCCGTCGCCAGGCTGGCCAGGAAGATGAACAGCCACCAGCCCGAGGCATTGGCCTTGTTCGGCGGCACGCGCTTGGCCACCAGGCCATTCGCATAGGCATTCTTGGCAAAGAAAAAGGCGATGAACAGCAGCAACAGCACCACGCCGCCGACCAGGGTGTCGCGCGACGAGGTATCGGTCGTGCCGGCAGCGTCAAACGCGGGCGCAGCTTCGGTCGTTGCGGTGGCGGCGCTGGCCGCAGCGGCGGCGTCCGCGGCGGGCGGCGCCGACGCCGGGGCCGTTACCGGGGCCGGCAAGGTGAAACCTGCGTTGTCTTTCGGAGTGTCTTGCGCCATGGTATGCCTCTATTGAATGGAAGGAATTTTTAAGGAATCTGTGTTCAGGCCAGGGTCAAGGCATGGCCTTCGGCCACGCGCACGACGGCCGGCTTGCCCAAGCCACGCTTGAGTTCGCCAATGTCGCGGCCGTCATCGTCGCGGATCTGCACGCTTTTAAATGGTTTTAATAACACTTGCCGCTGCACGCCGTCGGCCATCACCTTGTAGCGCGTGGCGCGCATGCCGACCAGGCCCAGCGCCAGCAAGCCCAGCACGAGCGCCAGCACGCCGCCGAGGATCACCAGCACGGGCAGCAGCGGATACTGTATGCGCACCAGCAGCGGTATCGTCGCCCGCGACGCGCGCACGCTGTCGGGCGGCGTAAACATGCCGGAAATCGGGTCGCCAGGGAACAGTTCCTGCAAATCCTTGCCGAAGCTGGACGCCAGCGCCAGCCGCTGTTCCGACAGGCCCACCTGCGCCTGCATCGGCAGCAGCACCTGCTTGCCCATGGCGGCGATCGCCTGCGCCGACCACGGCGACGGGATCTGCGCCATCGGCAGCGCGAACTGCACTTGCACGGACTGGCTGGCGCCCGGCTGCAACTGGCGGATTTGATCTGGCGCAACGTGCAAGGGCGCGTTCTGCCCGGCCAGGCTGGCGTGCACCCTGGCGCTGTCGATCACGTACGGGAAAAACATGTTTTGCAGGGAGGCCTGCAGCACCACTTGCGGCACCAGGTTCGCCGCATCGACGTCGAGCACGATGGTGCGCCCGTCGCGGCCCAGGCTGGCGTGCACGTTGGCGCTGTTCTTGACGGATTGCGGCACGATGCGCACGGCATCCTGGTCCACCGGTTTCAATCGCGCGGGCGGACGCGTCAGCACTTGCGACAGCCGCCCTTCGGCCAGGATGCGGTTCAAGGCCTCGGATGCAGGCTGGCCATACGCGAGCGCATACACCATCAAGCCCTTGGCGCTGTACAGCTTGCCCTGCACGGGCATGCGCAGCGGAAACACCACCGTCTTGGTGATCGACGGTTCCAGGTGCAGCAGGCGGTAAAAGTCGCGGTTGCGCTCGGCCGTCTGGCTATCGTTGTTCGGGCTGTTCTTGTTATTGGTAAAGATCCACACGATGCCGGACGCGGACTGGAACGGCCCCGTGATGGTTTTTGTCACGGCTTCCTGGAAATCCGTGTCGGCCAGCGCGCCGCCGGCGCCCTTGCGCGCCAGGCCCAGGCTGGCCAGCTGGCCCGCCACGCCGGCGCCGCCCTGCCCTTGTCCCAGCAGCGACGGCGACACGTGCGCGCCGCTGCTCTGGCTGAAGGCCAGGGTATACACTTTATCGGACGGGTTTGTGGCAGCCTGCGCCACGGCGCCCACCAGGGCTTTCAGCTGCGAGTGTTCATCCGTGTAAAACGGCTCCATCCAGCCCGAATTCTGCACGAGGAACGCTTGCTGGATGCCGGCGGCCTGCACGCTGGCGCTGGCGCTGGCGAAGGCGAGGAAGGCGGCGCCGGCCGCGATCAGGACGCGCGCTTTCATGCCTGCAAGGCCCAGCCATCGATACGCGACAGCAGCGGGTGGTAAGCCCACAGCGTACCTTCATGCACAAACAGGCGCACGCGCCACGGTTCGCTGACGGCAAAGGTATGGAACACGTTTTCGCGCAATTCGTCGTCCTGCACCAGCTGGGCCGCCAGGCGATCGTTCGAGCGCAGCACGCTCGACAGGCCGGCGCTGGTGGCAAACTTCACGCCGAAGACGCTGTTGCCCACACTCGATTCCAGCAGCGGCATGACGGCCTGGTTCTTGCCGCCGTCGTCGCCGTGTTCCGGCTCTTCCCACGGCGCCGTTTTCAGCTTGGTGGCGAAGCGGTAATTGAAGCTGCCCGAGCACAGGCGCGGCGCCAGCGCGTCGGCCCGTTCGGACTGCGCGCCCAGTTTCACGTAGACATAGGTGCCGCGGCTGCGCTCGAAGCACAGCTGCCACAGGCCGCCGTCGCGCGACACGTACGGGCTGCCGAATTCGAAATGCGGCACCAGCCCTTCGGGCCAGGGGGTGAACGAGGCGGCCACGTTGCCGTCCGGCTGCAATTGCAGGCGCAGCTGGCCGTTGGCGCAAGGCCACACGGCCATGCGGTTGTAGGCGACGGGCGCGCTGACGGCGCCCAGGTCAAACAGGCCGTCGAGCAGCACGTCGCTGCCCGGCTTTTGTTGCGCATCAAGGTTGACGAAGCGGAGGCGGCCATCGTCGTCGCGCAGCGGCGCCCACAGACGGTTCTGGAACCAGACGGGCGCGGCCGCGCACGGCGCGCCGCCCACGTGCTCGACCACATAGGTCAGCGACGGCACATCGGGACGGATGCAGGCCAGGCCATGGCTGGTCGGCAAGACCAGTACGCTATTGAACTCCGGCACCAGCTCGGCGCGCCAGGCGCCGTGGGCCAGGTCCGATTCGGCCAGCAAGCTGCCATAGTCGGGGTCCAGCGCCAGCCAGCGTTTCGAGGCGGGCAGCCAGGCGTGCAAGACGGCCTTGCGCGGGTCGAGCGCCAGCAGCGCGGGCGCGCTGGTGCCGAACTGGGCGGAAAAGAATTCGTATTCGCCGGGCGGCGGCATCGGCAGCGAGACATCGGCCTGCGCATGCTCTTCGCGCGCGCGCTGGTCCGCCAGTTTCAGGGGCGCGCTGGCCTGGCGCAAGCCGGCCGGGCCCGTTGGCGGCACGTCGCTGACGGGAGATGCGCCGTAGGGCGGCACCCAGGGCGGCGTGGCGGAGGTAGCAGGCGGCACTTGCAAGGCCGCGCCCGAGGCGGGGTCGAACGCGAATTCGGGCGGAAACTGGCGCACGGGCGCACCGGCGGCTGCGGGCAGGCGCCGCGCATGCATCAGCTTGCCGATATCGGCATGGCTCACCAAGGGCGAGACGTTCTGGCCATCCGCGCTGCGCTGCATGGTCCACGCGCCCTCGTCATCCACGTGCCAGGCGCCGGAAGGCAGTGGCCAATCCCCAGAAGTTTTATGATCCATTTATTTTCTATGACTAGCAATGCATTCAGACGGTGTAACGTGCTGGGGCTGTCGAAACAAAGTCGCAGCCCTGGCAGTTCTCATAGTAACGTCTTTTTATCTGTATGGAAACATTGACGAGCTTCCTCAGCCTTGCTGCGTCCGCACTTTCGTCAACAGCTTGGTGGTCGAGCGGTCATGCTCGAAATCGATGGCCACGGCCTGGCCGCCATACGCCAGCACGGCGCGGCCTTCGGGAATGGCCGCCATGTCATAGTCGCCGCCCTTGGCATAGATTTCCGGCGCGATATCCTGCACCACTTCCAGGGCGCTGTCTTCCGAGAACGGCACGACCAGGCTCACCGCTTCCAGCGCGGCCAGCACGGCCATGCGGTCTTCGCAGCTGTTCAGGGGACGGTCATCGCCCTTGCCCAGGCGTTTCACCGAGGCATCGGTATTCACGGCAACGATCAGCGAGGCGCCCAGTGCGCGCGCCTGGGCCAGGTAGGTCACGTGGCCGCGGTGCAAAATGTCGAACACGCCGTTCGTCACCACCACCGGTTTCGGCAGGGCTGCGGCGCGGGCGCGCAATTCGTCGCGTCCGCACAGTTTGTTTTCAAAATCAGGCATGGATATCTCTGGTTGGGTTAAATGGGGTCACGCCATGGTCGCACTCAGGCGTGGCTATCGCCTTGGATGCCGCCGGCATCCCGGCGCCAGGCATCGATCAGGGCCACGACGGCCGGTTCCAGGGTCTCTTCGGCGATGCGATCTTGCCGGTAATAAATCATCAGCGCATACACGCCGGCCAGGCGGCTGACGGGCGGCGACAGCGCATATTCGTTGCCGCGCGCTGGTTGCCTGGCACGCCAGTAATTGATCGCCGCTTCCAGCGCCTGCATCCGCAGTTCCATCGCCATCTCCCTTCGACGCCCGGTCCCGCATTATAGGGGGCGATCCGCTACAATACGCCATCGGCGCCACAGTTTCACGTTTGCGCCACCTTTCATTCATTGCAAGTAAGTACTTCCTGTGTTTCAATCAACCTATGACACTGACTGAACTGAAATATATCGTTGCAGTCGCGCGAGCGAAGCACTTCGGCCACGCCGCCGAAGCCTGCTTCGTTGCCCAGCCCACCCTGTCAGTGGCCATCAAGAAACTCGAAGACGAATTGGGCGTGGTCCTGTTCGAACGGGGCGGCGCGGAAATCTCCGTCACGCCCCTGGGCGCGCAGATCATTGCGCAAGCCGAGCGCGTGCTGGAACAGACGGCCGCCATCAAGGAACTCGCCAAGCAAAACAAGGACCCGCTGGCCGGCCCCCTGCGCCTGGGCGTGATCTACACGATCGGCCCCTACCTGCTGCCGCCCCTGGTCAAGGCCATGATAGACCAGGTACCGCAGATGCCCTTGATCTTGCAGGAAAACTTCACGGTTCGCCTGCTCGAATTGCTGCGCCAGGGCGAACTGGACGTGGCCATCATGGCCCTGCCCCTGCCCGAACACGGCATGGCCATGCAGGAACTGTATGACGAACCGTTCGTCGTGGCCATGCCGCGCCAGCATCCATGGACGGCGCGCGAGAAAATCGCCGCGCAAGACTTGAAATCGGAAACCATGCTGCTGCTGGGCAATGGCCACTGTTTCCGCGACCAGGTGCTGGAAGTGTGCCCCGAAATGGCGCGTTTTTCCTCGCCCGGCAATGGCATGCAGCGCACGTTTGAGGGTTCCTCGCTGGAAACCATCCGCCACATGGTGGCCAGCGGCATCGGCCTGACGGTCTTGCCGCGCGCCTCCGTCGCCAATATGCACGTCACCGACGGCATGCTCGAATACCGGCCCTTCGCCGCCCCCGTGCCCTCGCGCCGCGTGGTCATGCTGTGGCGCAAGAGTTTCACGCGCAAGGCCGCCATCGACGCCCTGTGCGCGGCCATCGCCAGCTGCAACTTGCCGGGCATTACGCCGCTGTGCGAGGATGAAGACTAGCGCCCCAGGCGCAAAATAGTACATTTACATACTATTTGCGATAATCGACCTTTCTCTTCAACAAGATCGAGTCTTCCATGAACAAGCTGGCGCTGTATTTCCGCCTGATACGGCTGGACAAGCCTATCGGTACCGTATTGCTGCTGTGGCCTACCCTGTGCGCGCTGTGGCTGGCGCAGCAGGGCGTGCCGGACTGGCGGCTGCTGCTCATCTTTACCCTCGGCACTTTCCTGATGCGCTCGGCAGGCTGCGCCATCAATGACTACGCCGACCAGGATATCGACAAATTCGTCAAGCGCACGGCCGAGCGCCCCATCACCAGCGGACGCATCAGCGGCAAGGAAGCGCTGGCCGTGGCCGGCGTGCTGACCGTGCTGGCCTTTTGCCTGATCCTGCCCTTGAATGCGCTGACCAAGCAGCTGTCCGTGGCCGCCGTCATCATCGCCGGCACCTATCCCTATTTCAAGCGATTCTTTGCGATTCCGCAAGCGTATCTCGGCATCGCCTTCGGCTTCGGCATTCCCATGGGCTTTGCCGCCATCACGGATGCCGTGCCCGCCGTCGCCTGGCTGCTGCTGCTGGGCAATGTCTTCTGGGCCGTGGCCTACGATACGGAATACGCGATGGTCGACCGCGACGATGACTTGAAAATCGGCATCAAGACCTCGGCCATCACCTTCGGCCGCTACGACGTGGCCATCGTCATGGCCTGCTATGCCGTTTTCCTGCTGCTGTGGCTGGCATGCGGCTGGTATCTGGGCTTGCGTTACTGGTTCGTCGCGGGCTTGCTGGTGGCGGCCGGCTGCGCCGTTTATCACTACACCTTGATCCGCGCACGCGAGCGTATGCCGTGTTTTGCGGCATTCCGGCATAATAACTGGCTAGGAGCGGCGGTATTTGCGGGCGTGGTACTGGACTTTGCTTTCCGTTAAGCAATGACCCTTGCGCCGCGGCAGCCCTTGAGGCGGCGCAAGACAAGCCTGGCCGCAGCTGCCTACACTGGTATTTCACTGTGCAGTTTCACTTCCATGAGGTAATACATGAGCTCGATACATACCGGAAAATCCAGCAGCGACAGCATCCTCGCCGACGCCGACAAGGCTCGCGACAAACTGGTCGGCGACTTGAAGACCGTCATCGATGAAGCAGAAGGCTGGCTCGATGGCGCCAAGGATCAGACGGGCGAGAATGTCAAAGCCGTCAAGGACAAGTTCATCGCCACCCTGGAAACGGCCAAGAAAGACTTGATCAAGCTGGAAGAAGACTTGCTCGAACGGACCAAGAAGGCGGCCAAGGCCACCGACGAATACGTGCAGGACAATCCCTGGAAAGCCGTGGGCGCGGGCGCCGTCGTCGGCGTGCTGTTCGGTCTGCTGCTTTCCTCGTCGCGCCGCTAGATTGTAACGACGCGGTACCGACGGCGCAGGCCGTCACCTGACGCGAAAGGCAGCATATGGCTATCGTGCACCATGTCGCCCAAGTCGCAGCGACCCTCGCCGCCATCGTCCAGACCCGTCTGGCCCTGGCGGCCGTGGAAATGGAAGAAGAGTCGTTGCGCTTCCTGTCCTATCTGGCGCTGGCCATGCTGGCACTGTTGTGCCTGTTTGTCGGCCTCGTCTTGATCGTGTTCCTCGTCATCGTGCTGTTCTGGGATACGCACCGCATCGCCGCCATCGCCATCACGGCCGCCGTCTTCATCGTCGCCGCCATCGCCACCCTGCTGGGCGTGCGCGCCAGTTTCCGCAGCAAGCCGAAACTGCTTTCTTTTACACTTTCCGAACTGAACAAAGACCTGGACGAGCTGCAATTGCTGGCGCGCCGGGGATCGGAGCGGCCATGACCACGCACCCCACCAAATTGTCCAGCGTCCACACGGCCGCCAGCCTGGCGCAGCGGCGCGACGCGCTGCTGGCCGAATGCGCGCTGCAGCGCCTGGCCCTGGGCGTGCAGACGCGCCAGTTGCTGGAACCGCTGACGGGCGGCAATCTGCGCCACACCCTGGCCACGCGTTTCAAAATTCCCCTGATGGTGGGCGGCGCCGTGCTGGGCCTGGCGCTGGTGCGTCCGCGCCGCATCCTGCCGCTGCTGCGGGCCAGCGGCGCGCTGCTCAAGCACGCCGCCACCGCCATGCCCGTCCTGCTGGCGCTGGTGCAACGTTTCAGCAAGAAAGAAACGCCGTCATAAAATATTTTGACCTGGCTGCATCCAAATGGCAGACCCATGCGTAGTAATGGTATCAACCAGCCGGTTGAGCCAACTACCAGGAGTTCGCCATGCTTGCCTTCACCGCCCCACGCCACGCCGTTCCCGCCCTCGCTGTGCTGGGCGCCGCCCTGCTGCTGAGCGCTTGCGCCCCCATGAGCGCGCGCTATTCGCAAGAACAATTACCGAACGCCGTCAAGGTGCCCGATGGCCACCAGGTGGCCATGCAGACCGTGGGCGTGGGCAAGATCGCCTACGAATGCAAGGCCAAGAAAGACATGACGGGCCATGAATGGGTTTTCGTGGGACCGGACGCGGCCTTGAACGACCGCAGCGGCATGCAGGTGGGCACGTATGTCGGTCCACCGGCCACCTGGGCCAACCTGGACGGCTCGAAAGTGACGGCGACGCAAGTGGCCGTGGCGCCGGCCGGCGCGGGCAATATCCCGTACCAGCTGGTGAAGGCCAATCCGGCCACGGGCAGCGGCGCCATGCAGGGCGTCAGCTACATCCAGCGCGTGGCCACCAGCGGCGGCGTGGCGCCAAGCAGCCCCTGCGGCATGGAAAGCATCGGCGCCAAACAATGGGTGCCCTACCAGGCCGACTATATCTTCTGGAAAGCCGCCTAAATCAGTGAAAGCGACGGTTGGCAAGCGGGTTTCTAGCCTATACTCAGCCTTGAAAACTTGCTAACCGTTTACTCTTGACGATTGCACCGACCTTGCCAACGCTAGCCACTCCGTTCGATTACGATGCCGCCCTGCGCGCCTGCGCCAGGGGCGAGCAGCAGGCATTGCACGGCCTGTACCAGCAGGAAAGCCGCTACCTGCTGGGCGTGGCCCTGCGCATCGTGCGCCAGCGGGCCCTGGCCGAAGACGTGCTGCACGACGCCTTCCTGAATATCTGGCGCCGCGCCGGCAGTTTCGACGCCACGCGCGGCAGCGGCAAGGGCTGGATCTATGTGGTGGTGCGGCACCAGGCGCTGGACGTGGCGCGCGCCCGCGCCCATGAAGTACCGGCCGACGAGGATACCGTGGAAACCCTGCTGCACGAACGCCACAGCCACGATGCGGGCGAGGCCTATGCCGACCAGGCGAACCTGGGCAAGCTGCACGATTGCCTCGGCCACCTGGACGAATCGAAGCGCAACAGCATCCTGTACGCCTACGTCGATGGCTGTTCCCACAGCGAAATCGCGCAGCGCCTGCAAGCGCCGCTGGGAACCGTCAAGGCCTGGGTCAAGCGGGGCCTGGCCGCCTTGCGGGAGTGCATGGGATGAACAACAGCGACGAGGAATTGCACAGGCTGGCCAGCGAATACGTGCTGGGCACATTGGAACTGGCCGAACGGGCGGAAGTGGAACAGCGCTTGCCGCGCGACGCAGCCTTGCGCGACGCCGTCGAAGCCTGGGAACGGCGTCTGCTGCCCTTGACGACCCTGGCGCCGCCCGAAACGCCCTCGGCGCAACTGTGGCCGCGCATCAGCGCCAGCCTGTTGACGCCTTCGGCCGTGCGGCAGGCGGGCGGCTGGCAAGCGTGGTGGAACAGCCTGGCCTTCTGGAGAATACTGGCGGGCGGCGGCTTGGCGGCCACGGCCGCGCTGGCCGTGCTGGTCAGCGTGCAACTGCAAACACCCAGCGGACCTGGCTACCTGGTGGTGCTGGTGGCGCCGCAAGACAAATCGCCGGGCTGGATCGTGCAGGCGGGCGGACGCGGCGGCAAGAACCGCGACCTGAGCCTGATCCCGCTGGGACCGACGGCCGTGCCGCAGCAAAAGGCCCTGCAATTCTGGACCAAGGGCAAGGACTGGGGCGCACCCGTCTCGCTGGGCCTGGTCAAGCCGGGGCAAAGTCTCAAGTTGACATTGGACAAGCTGCCGCCGCTGCAGCCGGAGCAACTGTTTGAAATCACCTTGGAACCGGCAACGGGCTCGCCCACGGGCCGGCCGACGGGACCGGTTTTATACATCGGCCGCGCCGTCAAGGTGATCTAATTACTTCGACAGCTCATCACCCATCTCGCGCCCCCGCTGTGCGGCCGCCTTGATGCCCTTGACGATGGCCGCCTTCACGCCGCTCTCTTCCATGCTGGTGAGCGCCGCATACGTCGTGCCGCCCTTCGACGTGACCCGCTCGCGCAGCAAGGACACGGGTTCGCTGGAATTGGCCGCCAGCTGCGCCGCGCCCGTAAACGTGGCAATCGCCAGCTGCGTGCCCTGCTCCGGCGTCAGGCCCAGCTCGGCGGCCGCCTGCTGCATCGCTTCGATAAAGTAAAACACATAGGCGGGACCGCTGCCGGACACGGCCGTCACAGGGTCGATCTTCGCTTCGTCATCGAGCCAGACGGTCTGGCCGACGGCATGCAGGATGGCGTCCGCCGTCTTCTTTTGCTCATCGCTCACGCCGCTGCTGGCCACCATGCCCGTGATGCCCATGCCGATCAGGGCTGGCGTGTTCGGCATGCAGCGCACGATGGCGCGGTAATCGCCGAGCCAGCGCGACAGGTCGGCCGCGCGGATGCCGGCCGCGATCGACAGGATCAATGGCGCCTTGTTTCCGTCGAGGAAGGGCAGCAACTGCGCCGCCACCTCGCGCATGCTTTGCGGTTTCACGGCCAGCACGATCACGTCCACGCCGCGCAGCGCGTCGCCGGCGGCGGAAGCCGTCGTCACGCCGAATTGCGCCTGCAGTTTTTCCAGCGCGGGCGCATGCGGGTCGATCACGTGGATGTTGCCGCCCAGGGTCAATTTACCCGCCAGGCCGGCGATCAGGGCCGCCGCCATGTTGCCGCCGCCCACAAAGGCGATATTCAATTCTGTCGTCATGGCTATGCTTTCTATCAATCAGTTAAGAGTAAGTGCGGGAACCAAAGATGGCGCTGCCCACGCGCACGATGGTGGCGCCTTCCAGCACGGCGGCGCGCAAGTCGGCCGACATGCCCATCGACAAGGTATCGAGCGCCAGGCCGTCCGCCTTCAATTGGTCGTACAGCACGCGCAACTGCGCAAAGGCGGCGCGCTGCAGGTTGACATCCGTTTCCGGCTCGGGAATGGCCATCAGGCCGCGCAGGCGCAAACGGGGCAGTTGCGCCACGGCATGCGCCAGCGCTGGCAAGTCAGCCGGCGTCACGCCGCTCTTGCTGGCCTCGCCGCTGATATTGACTTGCAGGCAGATATTCAAGTCCGGCAAGCCGGCCGGGCGCTGCTCGGACAGGCGGGCGGCGATCTTTTCCCGTTCCACCGTATGCACCCAGTCGAAATGTTCGGCGATGGGGCGCGTCTTGTTGCTCTGGATGGGGCCGATGAAATGCCAGACGGGTGCGCCTTGCGGCAGCGCAAGCTTGACGGCGTTAATCTTGTCGAGCGCTTCCTGCAGGTAATTTTCGCCAAACGCCGCCTGGCCCGCGCGCATGGCTGCCAGCACGGCGTCCGCGCCGAAGGTTTTTGACACGGCCAGCAGGGTCACGTCACCAGGGGCGCGCCGCGCGTCTGCGGCGGCCTGCGCAATACTGTCGCGCACGGCTTGCAAGTTCTGTTCGATTGTGGACATAATCATTTTCTAGTGTATAGGGGCGGCGGCACGGTGCGCCAGCCCATCAATGCAGGCACAGGGATTATAAATGGACATCTCCGAACTACTCGCTTTCTCCGTCAGCAACAAGGCTTCCGACCTGCACCTGTCTTCCGGCCTGCCGCCGATGATACGGGTCAATGGCGACGTGCGCCGTCTGAACGTGGCGCCGCTCGAGCACAAGGAAGTGCACAGCATGATCTACGACATCATGAACGACAGCCAGCGCAAGGCGTATGAAGAAGCGCTGGAATGCGATTTTTCGTTCGAGATTCCCGGCCTGGCGCGCTTCCGCGTCAACGCCTACAACCAGGAACGGGGCGCCTCGGCCGTGCTGCGCACGATTCCGTCGAAGGTGCTGACCCTGGAAGACCTCAACGCGCCGCGCATCTTCGGCGAGCTGGCCATGCGCCCGCGGGGACTCGTGCTGGTGACGGGCCCGACGGGTTCCGGCAAGTCGACCACCCTGGCGGCCATGGTGAACCACGTCAACGAGCGCCTGAACCACCATATATTGACCATCGAAGACCCGATCGAATTCGTGCATGAACCGAAGAAATGCCTGATCAACCAGCGCGAAGTGGGTTCGCACACGCATTCGTTCAGCAATGCGCTGCGCTCGGCCCTGCGCGAAGACCCGGACGTGATTTTGGTGGGCGAATTGCGCGACCTGGAAACCATCCGCCTGGCCTTGACGGCGGCCGAGACGGGCCACCTCGTGTTCGGCACCCTGCACACCTCGTCGGCGGCGAAGTCGATCGACCGCATCATCGACGTCTTCCCCGCCGAGGAAAAGGAAATGGTGCGCGCCATGTTGTCCGAATCCTTGCAAGCCGTCATTTCGCAAAACTTGCTGAAAACCAAGGATGGCGCGGGCCGCGTGGCCGCGCATGAAATCATGCTGGCCACGCCGGCCGTGCGCAATCTGATCCGCGAAGCGAAAGTAGCGCAAATGTATTCGGCCATCCAGACGGGCAGCAATGTGGGCATGCAAACCCTGGACCAGTGCCTCACCGACCTGGTGCGGCGCGGCACGATCTCGGCGGAAACGGCCCGCTCGGCCGCCAAGTCCCCTGAAAACTTCCCCGGATAAGCCATGCAGACGACGCACGAACACTATGGCGCCATGCATGCGCTGCTGGCGCAGATGCGCGCACGGGGCGGCTCGGACCTGTTCATCACGGCCGGCTTTCCCGCCGCCATCAAGCTCGACGGTAAACTGACGCCGCTGGCTGGCGGCGCGCTTGACGCGGCCCAGGCGGCCGGCTACGTGCGCGCCGTCATGAACGCGCGCCAGGCGGCCGAGTTCGAGTCCAGCCGCGAAGCCAATTTCGCCATCAGCCCGGAGGGGCTCGGACGTTTCCGCGTATCCGCCTTCGTGCAGATGGGCCAGGCAGGCATGGTCTTGCGGTTGATCAATACCGCCATCCCCAGCCTCGCTGGCCTTGGCTTGCCCGCCATTCTGCAAGACATCGTGATGAGCAAGCGGGGCCTCGTCATCATGGTGGGCGCCACGGGCTGCGGCAAGTCGACCACCCTGGCGGCCATGGTAGGCCACCGCAACGCCCACAGCCACGGCCACATCATCACCATCGAAGACCCCGTGGAATTTATCCATCCGCACGGCAACTGCATCGTCACCCAGCGCGAAGTGGGCGTCGATACGGACGACTGGGCCACGGCCCTGAAAAACACCCTGCGCCAGGCGCCCGACGTGATACAGATCGGCGAAATCCGCGACCGCGATACCATGGACCACGCCATCGCGTTTGCCGAGACGGGCCATCTGTGCCTGGCGACCTTGCACGCGAACAACGCCAACCAGGCGCTGGACCGCATCATCAATTTCTTCCCCGAAGAGCGGCGCCAGCAGTTGCTGATGGACCTGTCGCTGAATTTGAAGGGCATGATTTCGCAGCGGCTGATCCCCAACAAGGATGGCGGCGGGCGCCAGGCGGCGCTGGAAATCCTGCTCAATTCGCCGCTGATGAGCGACCTGATCTTCAAGGGCCAGGTGCACGAGATCAAGGAATTGATGAAAAAATCGCGCGAGCATGGCATGCAGACTTTCGACCAGGCCCTGTTCGACCTGCACGAGGCGGGCGCCATCAGCTATGAAGACGCGCTGCGCAATGCGGATTCCGTCAACGACCTGCGCCTGACGATCAAGCTCAAGGGCGCAACGGCGCCGGAACCGGCCCCGCAGGCGGGCGCCACCAAACTGGGACTCCTCTGACATGACCAGCATCCACGATTTCCAGGCCGAGGCGCTGGACGGCACGCCGGTCGACCTGGCGCGCTACAAGGGCAAGGTATTGCTGATCGTTAATACGGCCAGCGCCTGCGGCTTCACGCCCCAATACCAGGGGCTCGAAACGCTGTACCGCGAATTCCACGACCAGGGCCTGGTCGTGCTGGGTTTCCCCTGCAATCAATTCCGCCAGCAGGAACCGGGCTCGAACGAGGAAATTGGCGCCTTTTGCGAAAAAAACTTCGGCGTCACCTTTCCCCTGTTTGCCAAGGTCGACGTGAATGGCCCGCATACCCATCCCGTCTTTGCCCAATTAAAACAGGCGGCGCCCGGCATATTGGGCACGCAATCGATCAAATGGAATTTCACCAAGTTTTTGGTGCGCAAGGATGGCAGCGTATTTCGCCGCTACGCGACGGCCAGCAAGCCGGCCAGCCTGGCGGACGACATACGGCAATTGCTACAAGAGTAGAAGCGCAATACTTTGACTTAAGACAACAATCATGCGAAATCAATAAAACTGTATTTATTTCATGCTTGATATCAATATTGTGTTTCAAATAGCAAATATCGGTGATAATGTTTACATAATTATTCGCAGATATCGATCATAAAACGATGCCAGTCTTTGGGAAAATATTATCTTCATGGATGCGGATGGGCAGTTATTCCCGCCTCTTCATCCCTATTACCTTCCTGATACTCGCCGTTTCCGCCTTTCGCTATCACGCCCTGCTCGGGACGGAAACGGCGCTGGCCAATGCCCGCTACCAGAGCGAAGCCCGGCAACTCGACCTGTTCCTGGCCAATAGCGTGCTGCCGCTGGCCGTGCATACGGACCGGCATGCGATGCACGACAGCGTGCGGCAAGTGCTGCGCAGCGCCCTGCCGCTGAACCGCAGCCTCGCCGCCATGCGCTGGGATACGGCTGGCGCGCATGTCGAAGTGCTGGCCGACAACAAGCTGACCGACACGCTGGCCGACGGCGTGCCGGCGTGGTTTGCACGCCTGGCGGGCATGGCGGCCATCCGCAGCCGCCTGACGGTGGCGCTGCCGGATGGCGGCGACGGCATCCTCGACGTGCATTACACGCCCGGCCTGCCCCTGGCGCAGGTATGGCAACGGGTGCGCGGGCAAGCCGTCCTCAGCACCATCAACATCGTCCTCGTCTTCCTCCTGCTGGGCCTGATCCTGGCGTCGCACCGCAAGCTGCTGGCGCGGCTCGTGCAGGCGACGGACCGCTTCCGCGATGGCAACTTCGCCGTGCGCCTGGCGGCCGGCGCCACGCCCGAAGCGCAAGCCGTGTCGCAGTCGTTCAACGGCATGGCCGGCGATATCGAAGAATTGCTGACCTCGCTGAAGACCAGCCAGCGCCAGCTGGGCGAACAGTTGAACGAAACCGTGCACATGCAGCA
Organism: Janthinobacterium sp. SUN211; assembly: GCF_030587315.1. Classification (NCBI taxonomy): domain Bacteria; kingdom Pseudomonadati; phylum Pseudomonadota; class Betaproteobacteria; order Burkholderiales; family Oxalobacteraceae; genus Janthinobacterium; species Janthinobacterium sp. SUN211. The sequence continues at coordinate 115,668 of NZ_JAPWIC010000009.1, forward strand.
GGCGCTGCAAAAGCTGTCATGGCAAAACTACAATGACGTGCTGACGGGATTGCCCAACCGCGCCGCGCTGGCCGCCCGCTTCGAACAGGAGCTGTTCCTGGCGCGCGAACGCCAGCGCCTGCTGGCCGTCTGCCTGTTCGACCTCGACCATTTCCAGGCCATCAACGACCGCTACGGCGCCGAAGCGGGCGATGAAATCCTCAAGCAGGTGGCCGGCCGCCTGCACGGCTTTACGGGCCAGATCCACTACGCGGCGCGCCTGGGCGGCGATGAATTCGTCCTGCTGCTGTGCGGCCAGGCCAGCATCGCCAGCATCGAACAGAACATCACGCAATTGCTGCAGGAACTGAGCCGCCCCTACCAGGGCGACCAGCAGGCGCTGCACGTGACGGCCAGCGTCGGCATCGCCGTCTACGCGGGCAAGGACTTGAATACGGAAAGCCTGCTGCGCCACGCCGACCACGCCGTCTACCAGGCGAAACTGACGGGGCGCAACCAGTACCACTTCTTCGACACCAACCTCGATGAAGAAGTGCGCACCCACCACAACCAGCGCACGGAAGTGCGCCAGGCCCTGATCAATGGCGAACTGCGGCTGTACTACCAGCCCAAGGTGAACATGCGCGCCGGCACGGTGGTGGGCATGGAAGCGCTGCTGCGCTGGCAGCACCCGCGCCGCGGCGTGCTGGCGCCCGCGCAATTCCTGCCGCTGGTGGAACAGACGGATTTGATCATCGACATCGGCGAATGGGTGCTGCGCCAGGCCCTGTGGCAGATGCAGCGCTGGGTCGCTTGCGGCAAGCACTGGGTCGTCAGCGTGAATATCGCGGCGCGCCACTTCCAGCAACCGGACTTCGTCTCGCGCCTGGAAACCATTCTCGGCGAATTTCCCGGCGTGCGCGCCAGCATGCTGGAACTGGAAATCCTCGAATCGTCGGCCCTGCACGACATCGAAGACGTGCGCCGCATCATCCGCGCCTGCCAGGCGCTGGGCATCACCTTCGCGCTCGACGATTTCGGCACCGGCTACTCCTCGATGTCATACCTGAAACGCCTGCCGGCGAATATCGTCAAGATCGACCAGAGCTTCGTGCGCAACATGCTCAACGACCGCGACGACCTGCACCTGGTGCGCGCCGTCATCGGCCTGGCCCGCTCCTTCAGCTTGACGGTGATCGCCGAAGGCGTGGAAAGCGTCGAGCATGGCGCCCGATTGATCCAGCTGGGCTGCGACCTGGCGCAAGGCTACGGCATCGCCCGGCCCATGCCGGCCGACGCCGTGCTGGAGTGGGCGAACAATTTCATCCCGGCGCCGCAGTGGCGCATCGCCCAATACAGCGAAGTGCCTATTTGACCGGGGTCAAGGCGGAGTCGATCAGTTCGATCCAGTGCCGCACGGGCGTCTCCGTGCCCGACTGCAGGTGGCTCAGGCAGCCGATATTCGCCGACACGATCATCTCCGGCTCACACGCTTCCAGGTTCGCCACCTTGTTGTCGCGCAACTGTTGCGACAGTGCCGGCTGCAGGATCGAATACGTGCCCGCCGAACCGCAGCACAGATGGCTGTCGGCGCACAGGCGCACGTCGACGCCGACGGCGCGCAGCACCTGCTCCACCTTGCCGCGCACCTGCTGGCCGTGCTGCAGCGTGCACGGCGGGTGGTACGCCACCCGCTTGCCGATGCGCCCTTGCAGCAGCGCAACCAGTTCCGCTTCAAACGCGGGCATGATCTCGGACAAGTCGCGCGTCAATGCCGCGATGCGCCGCGCCTTGTCCGCATAGCGGGCGTCGTGCGCCAGCAGATGGCCATATTCCTTCACCGTGGCGCCGCAGCCGGAGGCCGTCATGACGATGGCTTCCGCGCTGTCCACGCAGTCGACGTAGGGCCACCAGGCGTCGATATTGCGGCGCATGTCGTCCAGCGCCGCTTCCTGGTCGTTCAAGTGATGGCGCAGCGCGCCGCAGCAGCCCGCCTTCGGCGCGACGATCAGCTGCACGCCCAGGGCGTCGAGCACGCGCGCCGTGGCCGCGTTGATGTTCGGCGACATGGCCGGCTGCACGCAGCCGTCGAGCAGCAGCATGGTGCGCGCATGCCGGCGCGCGGGCCATGCCCCGGCGGCTGCGCCCGGGCGCAGCTTGTCCTGCAAGCCTTTCGACAGCAACGGCCGCAGCGCCTGCCCCGCCTTGTACACGGGCGTAAACAGCCAGCGGCGCGGCAAGGCTTCCTTCAGGGCGAAGCGCAGCGCCCGTTCGCGCAAGGGGCGCTGCACGCGCTGTTCGACGACGTTGCGGCCGATGTCGACCAGGCGCCCGTACTGCACCCCGGACGGACAGGTCGATTCGCAGTTGCGGCAGGTCAGACAGCGGTCCAGGTGCGTCTGCGTCTTGGCCGTGACGGGCGCGCCTTCGAGCACTTGCTTGATCAGGTAGATGCGTCCACGGGGGCCATCGAGTTCATCGCCCAGCAACTGGTAGGTGGGACAGGTGGCCGTGCAAAAGCCGCAATGCACGCAGGCGCGCAGGATGGCTTCGGCTTCGTCGCCTGCCGGCGTATTCTTGATGAAATCGGCGAGATTGGTTTGCATGCGCTCAAGTCATTCTGTGCGGGTTGAAGATGCCGGCCGGGTCGAAAGCGTGCCGCAGGCGCTGGTGGATTTTTTCAATGGCCGGCGCCAGCGGGTGGAACACGCCCACGGCCTTGTCGCCGCCGCGGAACAGGGTGGCGTGGCCCCCAAGCGCGGCCACGGCCTGGCGGATGTGCTGGCTGCCTGCCGCATCGGCATCGCCGTCGAGCTTGAGCCAGCGCTGCGCCCCGCCCCATTCGATCAGCTGGCGCCCCTTTACAATCACGGCGCTGGCGTGCGGCGGCAGCGACAGGCGCCACAGGCTGCCCGCGCCCGCGAAGAAAGCGTGCGTCTGTTCGCGCACGGACAGCCAGAAGGCGGCCGCGTCTTCCTGCGCCAGCAACTCGCCATTCAAGGATTGCAGGGCCGCCGACACGGCCGCCTCGGCGCCGGACAGGCGCACGCGCAAGACGCCGTCATGCCAGCAACTGGCGGAAATGGGCAGCGGCTTGCCCGCCCATTCATTGAGCATGCGCAAAGCGGCGATTTCCGCGCATTCCAGGCGCAAGGTCGCTTCGCGCAGCGGCAAGGGCAGCACTTTCAGCGACACTTCCAGGATCAGGCCCAAGGTACCCAGGGACCCCGCCAGCAGGCGCGCGACATCGTAGCCGGCCACGTTCTTCATCACCTGTCCGCCGAAGGCCAGGCGCTGGCCGTGGCCATCCATCAGCACGGCGCCCAGCACAAAGTCGCGCAAGGCTCCCGCGCTGGCCCGGCGCGGGCCGGACAGGGCGCTGGCGACGACGCCGCCCACCGTGGCGCCCGGCCCGAAATGGGGCGGCTCGAAGGCCAGCATCTGGTTGCGCGCGGCCAGCGCCGCTTCAATGTCCGCCAGCGGCGTGCCGCAGCGGGCCGTGATCACCAGCTCCGTCGGTTCATAGTCGATGATGCCCGCATACGCGCGCGTATCGAGCACCTCGCCTGCCAGCTGCTGGCCATACCAGTCTTTTGTGCCGCCGCCGCGCAGGCGCAAGGGGCGGCCTGCCGCGCTGGCCGCCAGGATCTGCTGCCTGAATTGTTCCGCTATCGCTTGCAAAAGAGTCTCCGGAAAATTAAAAACGGGGCAGGTTGGCGAACGGCAGGCGTCCCGCCGTCACATGCATCTTGCCGAATTCGGCGCAGCGGTTCAAGGTGGGAATCGCCTTGTCCGGGTTCAGCAAGGCATGGGGATCGAAGGCGCGCTTGACGGCAAAGAAGGCATCGAGTTCGGCGCGCGTAAATTGCACGCACATGGAATTGATCTTTTCCATGCCCACGCCATGTTCGCCCGTGATGGTGCCGCCCACGGCCACGCACAGGGCCAGGATGTCCGCGCCAAACGCTTCGGCGCGCTCGAATTCGCCGGGCATGTTGGCGTCGAACAGGATCAAGGGGTGCAAATTGCCGTCGCCCGCGTGGAACACGTTGGCGCAGCGCAAGCCATGCGTCGTTTCCATGCCGGCGATGCCCGTCAGGACTTCGGCCAGGCGCTTGCGCGGGATGGTGCCGTCCATGCAGTAGTAGTCGGGCGAGATGCGTCCCGCCGCGGGAAAGGCGTTCTTGCGGCCGGACCAGAATTTCATGCGCTCCGCTTCCGACTGCGACACGGCGATGGCGCTGGCGCCCGCCCCTTCCAGCACGGCCGTCATGCGGGCGATTTCCTCTTCCACTTCCTCGTGCGTGCCATCCGCTTCGCACAGCAAGATGGCGGCCGCGTCGATGTCGTAGCCGGCCTTGACGAACGGTTCGACCATGCGCGACGACGTCCGGTCCATCATTTCCAGGCCGGCCGGGATGATGCCGGCCGCGATCACGTTGGCCACCGCATTGCCGCCCGTGACGACGTCGTCAAAGGACGCCATGATGACCCTCGCCGTGGCCGGCTTCGGGATCAGCTTGACCGTCACTTCCGTGACGATGCCCAGCATGCCTTCGGAGCCGATGAAGACGGCCAGCAAGTCGAAGCCGGGCGAATCGAGGCATTCGCCGCCCAGTTCCAGCACGTCACCGTCAATGGTAACAACACGCACGCGCAGCACATTGTGCACGGTCAAGCCGTATTTCAGGCAATGCACGCCGCCCGAGTTTTCCGCCACGTTGCCGCCGATGCTGCAGGCGATTTGCGAGGACGGGTCGGGCGCGTAGTACAAGGCATGTTGCGCCGCCGCTTCGGAAATGGCCAGGTTGCGCACGCCCGGCTGCACCACGGCCGTGCGCGCATACGCGTCAAGGCGCACGATGCGGTTCAAACGCGCCGTCGACAGCACCACGCCATCGGCGATGGGCAAGGCGCCGCCCGACAGACCCGTGCCCGCGCCGCGCGGCACGATCGGCACCTTCAACGCGCGGCAGACGCCGAGGATGGCGATGACCTGTTCTTCCGTATCGGGCAACGTCACCACCATCGGCAGCTGGCGGTAGGCGGCCAGGCCATCGCATTCGTACGGGCGCGTATCTTCGGCGTCGGACAGCACGCAGCGGGCCGGCAGCACGGCCAGCAGGGCCGCGACGACTGCTTGCTGGCGCGCGGCGGTCAATCCGGATTCAGGGGCGGCATTGAGCATAGGATGTGAGCAAAAGTGCATGGGCGTGCAACGATTGTAAGCACAAAAGCGGCGCGCAGCGCATTTTTTGTCCTATTTGCGGGCAAATCCGGGGCCAGGCGGCGCGCGGTGTCGTATGCTGCCCCCATTCTTCTTTACAGGATCGACATCATGGGCAACCGACTTTCGAAAATCGCCACGCGCACGGGCGACAATGGCAGCACCGGCCTGGGCGACGGTAGCCGCACCAGCAAGGACAGTGTCCGGATCCACGCCATGGGCGACGTGGACGAACTCAATTCGAATCTGGGATTGCTGCTGTGCGAAGCCATGCCCGACGCCTTGCGCGACGAACTGGTGGCCATCCAGCACGATCTGTTCGACCTGGGCGGCGAAATCTGCATCCCCGGCTACCAGTTGATCAAGGAAGAGCACGTGCTGCGCCTCGACGACTTGCTGGCGAAATACAATGCCGACTTGCCGGCCTTGAGCGAATTCATCCTGCCGGCCGGTTCGCGCGCCGCCTCGCTGGCGCATGTGTGCCGCACCGTGTGCCGCCGCGCCGAGCGCAGCATCGTCGCGCTGGCCAATGCGGAACCGCTGCACGAACATCCGCGCCAGTACGTGAACCGCCTGTCGGACCTGCTGTTCGTGCTGTCGCGCGTGCTGAACCGCTTTGCCGGCGGCAGCGACGTGCTGTGGCGGCATGACCGCACGCGGGGATAATGCATCCAAAGCCGGCTTGGCCAGCGTACTGGCTGGCCGGTAAAATTATTTATTTATGGCAAGTACGGATCACAGCGGTCGTTGCATAGCATGTGTGCCTTGGTACAGGCACCTGGCGACATCGGATTTTTAATCATGCACTGTTCCAGGTTGTCATCGCAAGTCAGATAGCATTCCAGGTCGCCGTCGCCGGCGATCGCATACGAAGCGCTAACGCCCATGGCAAACAAAAAGAAACCCAGCTTTTTGAACATAAGCACTCCTTTTCGGGAATGAGGGACTGCAGGACGGTTGAGGTGATGCAGCCGGCCCAGCCAGGATGCTGGCGACCGGCCATCCTCATTTATGGCAAGATCGGATCGCAGCTGGCGTAGCAAATCTGTTGCATCCTTCTGCACGCGCCTGGCGACCCCGGCTGGCTGGTCATGCACTGTTCCAGCTCGGCGTTACACTGCGAGTAGCATTCCGGATCGCCGCCACCGGCGATCGCATACGAGGCGCTGAGGCCCATGGCAAACAAAAAGAAACCCAGTTTTTTAAACATCGGTACTCCTTTGCAGAAATGTCAGACGAGGGGCAACATCCATGGCGCGCCGTCTCTTACGCTCCATCCATAAACGGGTATGGCATCCGCGCGTCAATTACGTGGCGGGCGCAGGCATTCCTTCTGGCAAGCCTGATAATTCTCCATGCAGGCCGGCTGGCCGAATTCCACGCAATCGAGCAGGTTGCGTTCGCAGACAAAGGTGCAGTCAGGGCCAAATGCCTGGGCGCTGAAGGACAGGGCGGCGCCGACGGTAAACAGAAAAGCGGCAATCTTTTTGGACATGGTCAGCCTTTCAGGTGAATACGTTGAAACGTCAGATTTTCTTCAGCGCCGCTTCCAGCGCGCCCGTATTGAAACCCTGGATCTTGCGGTTGCCGATCAACACCACGGGCACGCCGCCGCCGCCGAGTTCTTCATGGGCTTTTCTCGCTTCCGGCGATTTTTCGATATCGAGATCGACAAAGTCGATCTTGTTTTCCTTGAAGTACGCGCGCGTCTTGGCGCAATAGCCGCACCAGTCCGTGCCGTACAACACCACCTTCGCCTGGGCATTCGGGAAATACGCGGCGTAATTGCCTTCCGTGTAAGTCGATTTGAATAAACCAGGCAATAAAGACAGGCCATAACCGCTGCCCAGGCCGGCGGCCAATATCACGCCATACATGGCGATGGTTTTAATTTTTTTCTGCATCATAAGTATTGTCAGAGGCGAAAATGATCGATGGCGGACGACGCAGCATGCGCTTGCCGCCCGCCTTGCAACGCACGGGTATCAGGCACCGATTTCGCAGACTTTCAGGCAGGCTTTGTAACTGCCGATGCAAAATGGGGACCTCTCGCCATTTTGCATCGTGCATTCCCGCCATTCTTCCTCGCAGGCAGAGCAGCCGATATCCGAAGCGTAGGCATAGGAAGCACTCAATCCCAGGGTAAAAATAAATGCTGCAATCTTTTTCATTTACTACTCTCCATGTTGGCGATTGCCTCAGGCAATCGCGTCAGACCAGTCGTAAGAAATTTCTTCTTTGCTTGCTACAAAATCGAATATAGACCGCACTTATTTTAGAGTCAACGTTTCCTTCCGATAAATTTCCACTTTGGAAAATATATCGGGAAAGCCCATCGAATGTGGAATTTGGAGAGATTGGGAGGCGCCAAACGTCTATACAATATCGGCGCCGCAAGCAGGTAAAGGCCGGCTGCGGGCGCAGCCGGCCGAGCGGCTACAGCACTTCCAGAAAACTCTTCAACGCAATGATTTCATCGGACGTCAGCTGCAAGCGCTGCAGCAGGGGCGACGTGACGGGAAACTTCGGATCGGCCGCCTGCTGCGCATTCTGCGGCACGGGGCGCGACATGCCCGCGTTGTACATGTTCAGCAAACCCACCATCTGCGGGAACAGGCCGTTGTGCATCCACGGCCCCGATTGCGCCACGCCGCGCAAACCGGGCGTGCGGAACTTGCCAACGTCCTCATCCTTGCCCGTCACCAGGTAGCGTCCCAGGTCTTCGTATTTCTTGCGCCCGTAATACGTCAATCCCAGGTTGTGGAATTGCTGGTCCGTCAGCAAGGCGCCGCTGTGGCAAGTCATGCAGCGCGCCTTGGTGCGGAACAGGTGCAGGCCCAGCAGCTCGCGGTCGTTCAAGTCGGCGCGCTGCCCTTCCAGGAAGGTATCGAAACGAGTGACAGGCGGCAACAAAATGCGCTGGTAGTCGGCCAGCGCCGTCAGGATGCGCGGCAAGGTCACGCCGGCGCCCCGGCCGAAGGCGGCGTCGAATTGCGCCGGATAGTCATCGAGCGCGGACAGCTTGGCCGCCAGGGCCGGCACGTCCATGGCCATCTCGTCCGGATGCTGCAAGGGGCCCAGCGCCTGCTCTTCCAGGGTGGCGGCGCGGCCATCCCAGAACAGCGACTTGATCTGGCCCACGCCCAGCAGGCCCGGCGCATTGCGCTGGCCCAGACGGCCTTCGTGGCCGACGGAGGCGCGCTTGCTGTCGGCAAAGCTGTGGGCGGGACTGTGGCAGCTGATGCAAGCCACCGCGTTCGCACGCGACAAGCGCGGGTCGTTGAACAAGCGCTGCCCCAGCGCCGCGACGGCCGGTGCCACGGGCGGCACAGGTATGGCCGAGACGGGCGCCATTTCCGCGGCGGCCACGCCGACGGGCAGGTGCGGACGGGGCCAGTCGGCAATGGGACGGGCATACGCCTGGCGCAGACAGGCTGCATTCCAGCCCGCCGGCGTGGCGCAAACGGTGGTAGTGGCTTCGCGCGCCGCCGCATCCCCTCCTGCAGGCAATCCCACTGTCATGGCCAGCAGCGCTGCGGCCACCCATCCGGTCTTTCCTGCTGTAAATCTATACACGTCGCTCATTCCTCTTTTGTACGCTGGCTTCGAGCAATGATAACCAGCAACATGGCAACAGCACAGCGAAAGGGGACAGGGCTTGTCTATTCGGCGATCTGCGTCAATTTTCCCGGCGTTTCCTCCGCCTGCGCCTGCACATGTTCGCGCAGCAAGCCGCGCAGCAACTGCACTTGCGCCACGGCATCGGCCTGCAGCGGCGTCAGGCTGTCGGCAACGCAGGGACCAGGCGCGCTGGCGTCGGCGGCGCCGCGCAGCAAGGCATCGATTTCCCCGCTGACGCCGGCGATCCACTGCTGCAGTGCGGGCGGCGCCGGCTCGGCCTGGGGACTCAGGCTGATGCGCGCCGTACTGCCCGCCACGCGGCGCAGCAGCGGCAAGGTGCGCAGCGCCGCCAGGCCCACGCCGCTGCTGCGGTCCAGGCGGCGCTCGATGCGCAAGCGCTGCAAGACCTGTTCCGCGTTATTGCTGGCCAGCCCCGCCTCGCGGCGCAGGCGCGCGATGGCGCTGTCCCACTTTCCGCCCGCCGCCAGCACGGCCAGCAGGTATTTCAGGTTGGCCGACACGGCCTTGGCCAGGCGCTGGTCCAGGTCGTCCGCCTCGCGGTCGGGCCACAGGAAAAACGTGGCCAGCAAGGCCAGCACGCAGCCCAGCACATTGTTGCCCAGACGACTCATCGCATACACCATCTCGCTGGCCGGCGCCGCATAATCGGCCACCAGCACGAAGGCGGGCGTCATGAACAGCACGTGCAGGCTGTAGCTGACACGGCGCAAGGCCATGGTGGCGACGATCAGGGGAAACACCACGAGCGAAATGCCCAGCGGCGTGTAAATGACCAGGCCGATCAGCACGGCCAGCACGGCGCCCAGCACGCTGCCCGCCACCCGCTCGATGCCGCGCGGCCAGGTGGTCGACACGGACGGCTGCAGTATCAATAAGGTCGCCATGGTGGCCCAGTAGCCGAACGGAATGTGCAGCGCCTCGACCAGCAGGAAGCCGGCCGTCGTTGCCAGCGACACGCGCGCCGCATGGCGCCAGCTCAGCGACTGCGGCGTGGCGTTGACTTTCGCCGTCTGCCACGCCTGCCCCAGCGCCAGGAAGGCCGCTTCGCGCCACGGCAGCTGCGCCGCGCGCGGCAAGCCCAGCTCCATGAAGTCCACGTTCAGGCGCAGCGGCAGCAAGGCGCCCAGCGCCGCTTCCAGGCGCCGTCCGCAGCCAGCCAGGCGGCGCTGCAATTCCAGTGGCGGCGTTTCCGGCTGGCGCTGCACGGCTTGCCCCAGGCGGCGCAGCAGCACGGCCATCACTTCCAGGCTGCGCCGCGCGCGCGGGTCCTGGCGCAGACGCTGCTGCTCGCGCTCGCACGTATGCGTGACGGCGATCAGATAGGCGAAGATGCGCTCGGCGTCGCTGAGCGCCAGCAGCAAGTTGTCGTACAGGGCGCTGCGGCCGGCGCGCGCGGGCGGCACGGCGGCCAGCGCCACGCGCGCCGCTTCCAGCGCGGCGCGCGCCTGCGAACGGTAGCTGGCGCCATGCGCGGCAACGTCCGCCTGCGCCGCATCATGTGCGAGGAAGCGCGCATTGTCGCGCGCGATGCCGGCCAGGCGCGAATACGCGGCGCGGATGGCGCGCCGGCTCGGGCCGAACGGGTGGATGCGCCAGACGGTAAAACTGAGCACGGTGGCGAACAGGCAGCCGAACATGTACAGGCCCAGGAAAGGCGCCGCCTGCGTCATCGATGCCAGCGGATGCGTGACCATCACCACGCAGGCCGTGGCGGCCAGGATGGCCACTTGCGCCGTGGCCGCGCCCCAGATGCGCGCCAGCGCGCCGGCCCAGGAAAACAGCAGCACGGCGATGGCTGCCGTCGCCACGCCATGGCCGGCCGCCAGCGCCGTCAGGCCGCCGGCCACCGTCGACAGCAAACCGAAGCCCACCATCGAGACGAAGCGCATGCGCCGCGTGCCGGCCGCGTCGGCCAGGCACGTCCAGAAGGCGCCGATGGCGGCCCAGGAAAAATCGGGATGGTCGAACAGCAGGCCCAGCAGCAGCATGGCGCTCGAGGCGCATGCGGCCCGCAAGCCTTCGGACAGGTTCGTTTCATCGATGGCCAGGCTGACCATCCACAGGGGACGGCGCTGCGCCAGGGTGTCGGTATAGGCGTGCACGCCCGTCAGCCAGCGGCCGGCCAGTGCGCGCGAACGGCGGTGAAGTTTCCTGAGATACAAGTTGGACTTTGAAAGGGTATCAAAGCGTCATCGTAGCATTCTCGAGCGAAAAATGTTGCAGTGCAACGTAAAATCCCCGAAGGCGAAAAAAAAGCGACACCGCGGTGTCGCTTTTCCGTATGCACGCCAGCTTAGCTGACGGCTGCCAGGCGCGGCGGCTGCGTGCCGCCAAAGCGCTGTTCGATCGAGGCGGCGATGCCGCTGGCGTCCAGGCCGACGCTTTTCAGCAGCTGCACGGGGTCGCCATGGTCGATGAAGGTGTCGGGCAAGCCCAGCATCAGGATAGGCTTGACGATGCCCTCCGCCGCCAGGGCCTCGGCCACGGCCGAGCCGGCGCCGCCCATGATGCAGCCCTCTTCCACCGTCACCAGGTAATCGTGCTCGGCAGCCAGCTGTTTCACCAGTGCCACGTCGAGCGGCTTGACGAAGCGCATGTTGGCCACCGTCGCGTCGAGCTTCTCGCCTGCCGCCACGCTAGTCGCCACCATCGAGCCGAAGGCCAGGATGGCGATGCGCTGGCCCTGGCGCTTGATCTCGCCCTTGCCGATCTCGATGCTGGTCAGTTCCGGCACGATGGCCACGCCCGCGCCGGCGCCGCGCGGATAGCGGATCGCGGCCGGACCTGGGTAGTGGTAGCCCGTGGTCAGCATTTGCCGGCATTCGTTTTCATCCGACGCGGCCATGATGACCATGTTCGGGATGCAGCGCAGGAACGCCATGTCGTAGTTGCCCGCGTGCGTGGCGCCGTCGGCACCCACCAGGCCGGCGCGGTCCAGCGCGAACGTCACGTCCAGGTTTTGCAGGGCCACATCGTGGATCAGCTGGTCGTAGGCGCGCTGCAGGAAGGTCGAATAGATGGCCACGACGGGTTTCAAGCCTTCGCAAGCCAGGCCCGCGCCGAACGTCACGGAATGCTGCTCGGCAATGCCGACGTCAAAGTAGCGGGTCGGAAACTTCTGTTCGAACTTGACCATCCCCGAGCCTTCGCGCATGGCCGGCGTGATGCCCACCAGGCGCTTGTCGTGCGCGGCCATGTCGCACAGCCAGTTGCCGAACACTTCCGTGTACGTCATCTTGGCGGGCGCCGTTGCCGGCTTGATGCCTTCGGCCGGGTTGAACTTGCCCGTGCCGTGGTACAGAATCGGTTCCGCTTCGGCCAGCTTGTAGCCCTGCCCCTTCTTGGTCACCACGTGCAGGAATTGCGGACCCTTCAATTGCTTGATATTTTGCAAGGTTGGGATCAGCGAATCGAGGTCGTGGCCATCGATGGGGCCGATGTAATTGAAACCGAATTCCTCGAACATGGTGGCGGGCACGACCATGCCCTTGGCATGCTCTTCAAAGCGCTTCGCCAGTTCCAGCACGGGGCCGGGCAAGACGGACTTGCCGACGTTTTTCGCGGCCGCATAGAACTGGCCCGACATCAATCGCGCCAGGTGGCGGTTCAGCGCGCCCACGGGCGGCGAGATCGACATGTCGTTGTCGTTCAGGATCACCAGCAGATTGACATCTTCCTGCACGCCCGCATTGTTCATCGCCTCGAAAGCCATGCCGGCCGTCATCGAGCCGTCGCCGATCACGGCGATCGCGTGCAGCGGGTCGCCCTTGATCTTGGCAGCTTGCGCCATGCCCAGCGCGGCGGAAATGGACGTCGACGAATGCGCCGTGCCGAAGGTGTCGTATTCGCTTTCGTCGCGCTTCGGGAAGCCGGAAATGCCGTCTTTCTGGCGCAGGGTGTGCATGCGCTCGCGGCGGCCCGTGAGGATCTTGTGCGAATAGGTCTGGTGGCCCACGTCCCAGACGATGCGGTCGTGCGGCGTGTTGAAGACGTAATGCAGCGCGACGGTCAGCTCGACCGTGCCCAGGTTGGACGACAGGTGGCCGCCCGTCTTGGAAACGGAATCGAGCAGGAAGCTGCGCAATTCCTGGGCCAGCGGCACCAGTTGCGAGCGGGCCAGCTTGCGCACTTGCGCTGGTTCATTGATGGTTTCTAACAGTTTCATTTATGCCTTCCGCTGCACGACCAGGTCCGCCAGCTCGCGCAAACGGCGTGCCTTGTCCCCGAATGGCGCCAGCGCCGCATGGGCGTCGCACCGCAATTGTTCTGCCAGGGCTTTCGATGGTTCCAGCCCCAGTATCGATACGTAGGTGGGCTTGTTGGCGGCCGCATCCTTGCCTGCCGTCTTGCCCAGGGTGGCCGAATCGGCCGTCGCGTCGAGCACGTCGTCGACCACCTGGAACGCCAGGCCCACGGCGCGCGCATACGCGTTCAGCGCCGTCATGTCGTCCGCCGTCAAGTCCTTGCCGGCCAGCGCGCCGAGAATCACGGCCGCGCGCAGCAAGGCGCCCGTTTTGAGTTGATGCATCTGTTCCAGCTGCGGCAAGGTCAAGGCCAGGCCGACGCTGTCGAGGTCGATCGCCTGGCCGCCGCACATGCCGGCCGAACCGGAGGCGTGCGCCAGCAGCTTGATCATGGCCATTTGCCGCGCGGGAGGAATCGCCGCGCCGTCGGCCAGCAGCATGAACGCCTGCGATTGCAGCGCGTCACCGACCAGCAGGGCCGTCGCCTCGTCGTAGGCGATGTGCACGGTGGGCTTGCCACGGCGCAAGGCATCGTCATCCATGCAGGGCATGTCGTCATGCACGAGCGAATACACGTGAATCATTTCCAGCGCGCAAGCAGCGCGCGCGAGGGTATCTTGATCGGCATCAAACAATTCGCCAGCCGCCATCACCAGCAGCGGGCGCACGCGCTTGCCGCCGCCCAAGAGCGCATAGCGCATGGCAGCGTGCAGCTTGTGCGGCACCGCGTCCGCCGCCGGCAGGAACTGGTCGAGCCGGCCTTCCACGCCGGACTGGGTGCTTTGCATCCAGTCGCCGAAGGTCACGCCGTCTTGTTGCATGCTGGCCATCATTGGGCGGCCTCGCCGGCATCCGTGAACGGTTTCAACATGTCGCCTTCGAGTACTTTCACCTGCGCTTCGACACTGTCGAGCTGGGTCGCGCAATACTTGACCAGTTCCGAGCCGCGCTGATACGCCGCGACCGATGCTTCCAGCGGCAACTGGCCCGCTTCCATTTGCGTTACCAGCTGCGCCAGTTCCGCCATTGCCTCTTCAAACGAGGCCGGCACTGCGGCAGCGGCAGTTAATTTCTTCGACATAGACTCAGATCTCTTCGTGGCACGAGGGGCTTGTAGGGAGACGCCGGGGATTCCCGGCCAGCATAGAAGCGTTATTTTAGAACAAACCACACTATTAAGTGAAAACTAAAGCGCAATCGACGCGCTCAAAGTCAATAGCGTTGCCAGCTTGTCAGTAGATTTTAGCCGAATCGCCCCTCTGCGCCGGAAATTGCGCGCCAAATGACAATGTTTCTCATTAAAAGCCTATTTGCCGGGGGGTTTTGATAATGCCGAGGCCGATCCGCGCTATAATCGCCGGTTCTGTCCGAAATACCGTTTCAACAAATTTGAATTCAGGTCTTTGCGGATTCTTTCTCTCTGTAGCGGTTGCCCAGGGAATGGCCTGGGGCACTGCTGACCGTTGTACATTTATGGGGGGTTGGGATGTCCGATCTGGCTACTCACGCCAAGCTGGCGCGCTCAAACGCGCAACTTCCGGTCCACGTCTATTTTGACGAAACGCTGTTGCAGCGTGAAATGCAGCAATTGTTCCAAGCCGGCCCGCGCTATGTCGGGCACGAGCTGATGGTGCCGGAAACCGGCGATTTTGCGACCCTGGCGTCTGAGAACGAAGGGCGCATGCTCGTGCGCAACGCCAATGGCATCGAAGTGCTGTCCAACGTGTGCCGCCACCGGCAGGCGCTGATGTTCAATGGCCGCGGCAATGCGAACCATATCGTCTGCCCGCTGCACCGCTGGACCTACGACCTCAAGGGTGAACTGATCGGTGCGCCGCATTTCCCCGAGACGCCGTGCCTGAACCTGTCGAAAACGCCGCTGCAAAGCTGGAATGGCTTGCTGTTCGAGCAAAACGGCTACAACGTGATGGAAAAATTGAAAGATTTGTCCGTCTCGAAAGACCTCGATTTTTCCGGCTACATGTTCGACCACGTGGAAATCCACGAGTGCGACTACAACTGGAAGACTTTCATCGAAGTCTATCTGGAAGACTATCACGTCGAACCGTTCCACCCGGGCCTGGGCAGCTTCGTCAGCTGCGACGACCTGCGCTGGGAATTCGGCAAGGATTACAGCGTGCAGACGGTGGGCGTGCACCGCGGCTTGCAGCAAGCCGGTTCGCCTGCCTACAAGAAATGGCAAGAGCAGGTGCTGCAATTCCGCGGCGGCGAAGCGCCGCCGTACGGCGCCATCTGGCTGACCCTGTATCCGAACATCATGGTCGAATGGTATCCGCACGTGCTGGTCGTCTCGACCCTGTGGCCCGACGGCCCGCAAAAGACGCGCAACGTGGTGGAGTTCTATTACCCAGAAGAAATTGTGTTGTTCGAGCGCGACTTCGTCGAAGCGGAACGGGCTGCCTACATGGAAACCTGCGTCGAGGACGATGAAATCGCCCAACGCATGGATGCGGGCCGCAAGGCCCTGATGGCGCGCGGCGTGAGCGAAGTAGGCCCTTACCAGTCGCCGATGGAAGATGGCATGCAGCATTTCCACGAGTGGTACCGCAACAATATCGAACTGTAATCCCTCAAGGGCCGCCTCGTGCGGCTTTTTTTATCCCCGCGTTTTTCAGGAATCAGATGCAATCTCTTTGGATGCTGTTTGCAAGTTTCATGTTTGCCATCATGGGCGTGTGCGTCAAATTGGCGTCGGACATGTATTCGACGTCTGAAATCGTCATGTACCGCGGCATCATCGGCATGGCCGTCATGAGCTGCACGATTTTGTACCAGGGCGGAAGCTTTAAAACCACGATGCCGGGCCAGCATCTGTGGCGCGGCGTGGTGGGCGTGATCGCCCTGTGGCTGTGGTTTTATGCGATCGCCATCCTGCCGCTGGCCACGGCCATGACGCTCAATTACATGGCGCCCATCTGGATCGCCGTGATTTTGCTGGCGGGCGGCTGGTGGAAGGCGACGCAGCAGGTCGAGTGGCCGCTGGTGGCGGCGATCGCCATGAGCTTTGTCGGCGTGACCCTGCTGCTGCAACCCGTGTTCGAAACGGACCAGGCGGCTGGCGCCATCACGGCCTTGATTTCCGGCATGTTGTCAGCCCTCGCCTACCTGCAAGTGCGCAAGCTGGGCTTGCTGGGTGAACCCGAATACCGGGTCGTATTCTATTTCTCGGTCGTCAATTTCCTCGCCGGCGTGATCGGCCACGTGGCCAGCGTCGGCGGCGGCCCCGTCGTCTGGCATGCGCACACGAGCGGCTACGGCATCGGCTTGCTGGCCGCCATCGGCCTGTGCGCCACCATGGCGCAGATGGCCATGACGCGCGCCTACCGCCTGGGCAAGACCCTCGTGGTGGCCAATCTGCAATATACAGGCATCGTCTTTTCCAGCTTCTGGGGCGTGGTGATCTTTGGCGACCTGTTCGACTGGCATGGCTGGGCCGGCATCGGCATCATTCTCGCTTCCGGCATCGCGGCAACCTATTACAATACCCGCAACACGGCCCGTGGCGCCGCGATCGCGCGCACGGATCCCATCGCCAGCGAAGTGTAAGGAGTCATGACCTTGTATACGACCTTGATCAACAGCAATGATTTGTCCAGCCACGTGAATGACAGCAACTGGGTCATCCTCGATTGCCGCCACGACTTGCTCAACCCGACGGCCGGCAGCGACGCGTTTGCCGCCGGCCACATCCAGAACGCCCAGTTCGCCGATATCGACACGGCCCTGTCCGGCCCCAAGACGGCGCGCGGCCCCGCCTTCACGGGCCGGCATCCCTTGCCCGACCGCAACGCCCTGCTGGCCACCCTGCGCGGCTGGGGCATCAATGACGACACGCAAGTGGTCGCCTATGACGGGCAAGGCGGCATGTTCGCCGCCCGTTTGTGGTGGCTGCTGCGCTGGGTCGGCCATCCAGCCGTGGCCGTGCTCGACGGCGGCCTGGCCGCCTGGCAGGCACAAGGCTTGCCGCTGGTCACGCCCGTGGCGCCCCGTCCTGCCGGCAAGCTCACGGAAAAAGCCAGCCTGACGCGCACGGTCACCGTGCAAGACGTCATCGCCAACCTGGAAACCCGGGCCTTGACGGTCATCGACGCGCGCGCCCCCGACCGCTACCGGGGCGAGAATGAAACCATCGACCCCGTGGGCGGCCACATCCCCGGCGCGAAAAACCGTTTCTTCAAGGATAATTTACAAGCGGATGGCCGCTTTAAAAGTGCCGAGGAACTGCGGCGCGATTTCAGCGCATTGTTTGATGCACCGCAAGCGGCCATCCTGCAATGCGGCTCCGGCGTGACGGCTTGCCACAACTTGCTGGCCCTGGAAGTGGCCGGCTTGCCTGGCGCGGCCCTGTATCCGGGCTCGTGGAGCGAATGGTGCGCGGATCCGGCGCGGCCCGTGGCGACGGGTAACTAAAAAAAAGCGGACCTCGGTCCGCTTTTTTATGCACTGTGGGTAACTACGATGTTATCCCCAGCGCTTGATTCAACTGCTCCAGTTCCACCTGCCACGCCTGCTGGCTGGCCGGCTTCTGGTGGCGCGGTTTTCTCGCCAGGTCTTGCGCCAGCAATTGCTCCAGTTCGCACAAGCGTTCCAACTGGACGTCGATGTCGGTTTGCGCTGGCGCAAGCGCAGCCGTTTGCACGCGCGGCGCGGCTGCCGGCGCTTGCCCATCCTCAAGACTCAGCCGTGCATACGCGCTGGCCGCATCGGGCCACTCTTCCAGCCCGCCGTCGGCCACCACCCAGTAGCGGTTGCAGGCCGTCTCGATCAGGTCGCGGTCGTGCGACACCAGCAGGCAACCCCCTTCGAAGCCCTGCAGCGCCAGCCCCAGCTCCGCCTTGCCCTGCATGTCCAAGTGGTTGCTGGGCTCGTCCAGCAGCAATAAATGATAACTGGCCAAGGAGAGGCCCAGGAACAGCAGCCGCGCCCGCTCGCCGCCACTCAGGGTGGCCACCGTCTGGCCATGGCGCGCATACGGAAAACCGGCCGTTATCAACGCCTGCTTGCGCGCCACCTGGCTGCGCGCAGCCTCGTTTTGCACGGCGAACGGGTACAGGGCGTCGGACAGGTCGGCCGTATCGGCCAGTTGCTTGAGCGACTGGTCGTAATAGCCGATGTTTGCCGCCTTGTGGTAGCGCAAGTCCGTCCGCTCTTGCTGCGCCTGGATCGCTTGCCAGCACAGGCGCAGCAGCGACGACTTGCCGCTGCCGTTGGCGCCCAGCAAGGCGATGCGGTCACCCGGTTTCAGCCACAGCTGGCCGACGTGGAACAGCACGGGAGACGCGGGCACGGCACGCACGTCCAGTCCGTCCAGCGCCAGCAGCTGGTCGGCCGCCAGCACCTTGCCGCGCAGACTCAAGCGCCACGGCGCGCCATCGCTGACGAACGATTGCTCATCTTTCAACTTGTCGATGCGCCGCTGCATGGTCTTGGCCTTGCGCGCCAGGTCTTCATTGTCATAGGTGCGGCCCCACAGGGCCAGGCGGGCGCTGCTGGCCGACAGGCGGTCGATTTCCTTCTGTTCGGCCGCATGGCGGGCGGCGGCGGCAATATCGGCCTCGGCCAGCGCCGCCAGCGCGGGGCCGCACGGCAAGTCGAAATCGTAGAGACGGCTATCGCGCAAGATCCAGCTGCGCGTGGCCACGTTGTCGAGCAATCGCTGGTCGTGCGAGACGAGGATGAAGGCGCCGCGCCAGGCCAGCAGGAATTGCTCCAGCCACAGCAGCGACGGCAAGTCCAGGTGATTGCTCGGCTCATCGAGCAGCAGCACGTTCGGCTCTTGCAGCAGGGCACGCCCCAGCAGCAGTCGCGTGTGCTGGCCGCCGGACAGAGAATGCACGGGCACTTGCGCCGTATCAACATCAAAGCCCAGTTCGGCCAGCAGGCTGTCGACCCGCCAATGCAGTTCCGGCTGCTCCAGCACGGGTGCCAGCAAGGCGTCGTACAGGCTCAGGCTGGCAAGTTCCGGCGGCAAGTGCTGCTCCACGTGCTGCAAGCGGCAGGCACGGGAATAATGGATGGTGCCGGACGTGGCTGCACGCGTGCCGCTGAGCAAGCCCAGCAAGGTGGATTTGCCGCAGCCATTGTGGCCGATCAGGCCGATGCGGTCGCCCTGGCGCAAGGTAAAGGCGAGTTCATTGAAGAGGAAACCGTCGTGGGTATCCAGTTGTAAAGCTTGTGTCGAGATCAGGGTAGTCATGGCTCTTGTCTTTGTTCGGGATGCAAGCATCCGCGTTAACAGGAGCGCTAACGACAACGGAGTACCAGGAAAGGACTCGTATAGGAGGGTGACTTTGCTCTGGCCAGGTTATCGCAGCGCGATAGAACGTGGGCAAGAGCTGGCAAATGCGCTTAAAGAGCGTGCGCGCCATACGGCGAGCAACAAGTTTTCTTCCATGATATTTTCCTCCTTTCTGTGCAAGTTAGTCAGAAAGGCAATATAGCATAGGTAGCACTGCGCCGGCAGTGCCGGACATCAACCGCCGTGGCGCTTATGCGTCAGGAACAGCACGATGCACACGCCCAGCGCGATCAGCAGCACTTGCGGGATGGTTTCGCGCAAGGTGGCGCGGCGCTGCATCTGCGGCATCAGGTCGCTCAAGGCGATGTAGATGAAGCCGGACGAGGCAAACACGAGCACGTAAGGAATCAGGTTGCTGGCGCGGTCCAGGGTGAAATAGCCGAGCAAGCCGCCCGCCACCGCCATCAGGCTGCACAGCAGATTGAAGATGTAGGCGCGCAGGCGCGAGAAACCCGCGTTGAGCAGCACGATGAAGTCGCCGATTTCCTGCGGGATTTCATGCGCGATGATGGCCAGGCCCGTCACCAGGCCCAGCTTCGGGTCGGCCAGGAAGGCGGCGGCGATCAAAATGCCGTCCGTAAAGTTGTGCATGCCGTCGCCCACCAAAATCATCCAGCCGGACTTGCCCGCTTCGTGCTTGTCGTGGCCGTGCGCGTGGTGGTGACCGTCGCCTTCGTGGTGGTGCGAATGGCGCAAAATCGCGAATTTTTCCAGCATGAAAAAGGCCAGCAAGCCCGCCAGCAGGGTGGCGAACAGGCTGCGCGGGTCCGCCTGCGATTCGAACGCTTCGGGCAAGGCGTGCAGCAGGGACGTCGACAACATGATGCCGACGGACAAGCTGACCATGCGCTCGACCACTTTGGAAAGGAATGCAAACGAAAAGATCGCCGCCGCGGTAATGCTGAACACGCCCGCGATCGTGGTCGCGAGCAAAATGGATATAAGGACGGGATCGATGATTTTCTTACCTCAAAATGGCGCCGGGTCACTGGCGCCCGCGATGCTGGCGTCTGGCCTGATGAATGCGTTGTTATCTATTGTTTAATTTTTTGCGCGTCTGGCGGCAGCGTCGCGCGATGAAGATGCAATTGTACTGCATTGGCGCGCACCGGGCATTTTACAGCCCGGTGCGGCTTGCGCGTCAATTTCTGGGAAATGCGGTATTTTTCTGTTGCGGCATCACGCCACACCGTGCTTTTTGAACCAGGCCAGGCAACGCGCATAACCGTCTTTTGCATCGGTCGCCACATAGCTGGGGCGGTAATCGGCATTGAAGGCGTGGCCCGCATCGGGATACACGACAAACTCGGATTGGTTGCCGCCCTTGGCCAGCGCATCCTTCATCTTCGCGATCGACTCCTGGCTGATGCCCGTATCCTTGCCGCCATACAAGCCCAGCACGGGGACTTTCAGGCTGGCGGCGATATCGATGGGGTTGCTCGGCTGCAAGGCAGTCGGTTCGCCGACGAGGCGGCCATACCAGGCCACGCCCGCCTTGATGGCCGGATTGTGCGCCGCGTACAGCCACGTGATACGCCCGCCCCAGCAAAAACCCGTGATGCCCAAACGGCTCGTGTCGCCGCCATTCTGTTTCGCCCATGCAACAACCGCATCGAGGTCCGCCATCACTTGCGCGTCCGGCGTCTTGGCGATGATGCCCTTCATTAAATCGGCAATGCTGGCCACCTTGGTGGCATCGCCCTGGCGCACGAACAGGTCGGGAGCCAGCGCCAGATAGCCCTGCTTGGCGAAGCGGCGCGCCATGTCGGCGATATGTTCATGCACGCCAAAGATTTCCGAAATGACCAATACCACGGGCAAACCCGTCTTGCCTTCCGGCTGGGCCGCATACACGGGCACGGCCTGGCCATCGACCATCACCGACATGCTTCCCGTGACGAGTCCGGCGGAATCCGTCTTGACGACGTTTTGCGCCGCCACGGGCAGCACGGCCACGGCAAAGCCCGTGCCCAGCGCCACCTTCAGGAAACCACGCCGGCCGTCCGGCCCGGACAAGCTGCTCTGGCCCAGCAAACTTTCACAATCGGTGATCATGTCGCTCATGCGTTTCTCCTGAAAATGTTGCATTAAGTGAAGTCAAATCTCTGGACCCAGACAAAATCGTAGCGAGCGGCCCCGAGTTCTGGCCGAGAAGCGCAACTGTGCCAGGCACGGGGCCGCCGAGGCAGTGAGCATCGCAGGCCGGAAATCGCGCCGCGCAGTAGATTTGGTCTGGTGTCCTAGTGCGCTTCGTCCCAATTGCGTCCTACGCCCACCTCGGCCGTCAGCGGCACTTTCAGCGCGGCCACGCCCGCCATCAGTTCCGGCAGCTTGCGCTTGACCAGTTCCAGCTCGGCGTCCGGCACTTCCAGCACCAGTTCATCGTGCACCTGCATGATCATCTTCGTCTGCAAGTTGTCCGCTTCCAGCCAGCCTTGCACGGCGATCATGGCCAGCTTGATCAGGTCGGCGGCCGTGCCCTGCATGGGCGCGTTGATCGCCGCCCGCTCCGCGCCCTGACGGCGCGGGCCATTCGGCGAATTGATTTCCGGCAACCACAAACGGCGGCCGAACACGGTTTCCACGTAGCCGCGCGCCTTCGCTTGCTGGCGCGTGTCTTCCATGTACTGTTTCACGCCGGAAAAACGGGCAAAGTAGCGGTCGATATAGCTTTGCGCGGCCGTGCGGTCCACGCCCAGGTTACCGGCCAGGCCGAATGCGCTCATGCCGTAGATCAAACCAAAGTTGATGACCTTGGCGTAGCGGCGCTGTTCGCTCTGCACTTCCGCGGCCGGCACGCCAAAGATTTCGGCGGCCGTGGCGCGGTGAATGTCGATGCCGTCGGCAAACGCGCGCAGCATGGCTTCATCGCCCGAGATATGCGCCATGATGCGCAATTCGATCTGCGAATAGTCGGCCGAGACGATGTGGCTGCCCGGCGGCGCAATGAAGGCTTCGCGGATGCGGCGCCCTTCCGCGCTGCGGATGGGAATATTCTGCAAGTTCGGGTCATTCGACGCCAGGCGGCCCGTCACGGCCACGGCTTGCGCATAGTTCGTGTGCACGCGCCCCGTGGTGACGTTGATCATCTTCGGCAATTTATCCGTGTAGGTCGACTTCAGCTTGGCCATGCCCCGGTATTCGAGCAGCACTTTGGGCAGCGGATAATCCTCGGCCAGCTTTTGCAGCACTTCCTCATCCGTCGACGGCGCGCCCGTTGGCGTCTTCTTGACCACCGGCAGTTTCAATTTCTCAAAGAAAATTTCGCCGATCTGCTTGGGCGAGCCCAGGTTGAATGGCTGTTCGGCCAGCTCATACGCCTTCTTTTCCAGTTCCAGAATCTTGACGGCCAGCTCGGCCGACTGGATGTTGAGCAATTCATCGTCGATCAGCACGCCGTTGCGCTCGATCTTTTGCAAGACCACGGCCGTCGGCATCTCGATCTTTTCATAGATGAAGGTCAGCTTCTCATCATTTGCCACATTGCCCCACATGGCATTGTGCAAGCGCAAGGTGACGTCCGCATCCTCGGCCGCGTATTTCGCCGCCTGCTCCACTTCCACCTGGTTGAACGTAATCTGCTTGGCGCCCTTGCCGCACACGTCCTCGAACGGGATGGTCGTGTAATTCAGGTGGCGCAGGGCCAGGCTGTCCATGTCGTGCTTCTTGTGCGATTCGAACACATACGATTCGAGCAAGGTATCGTGGGCGATGCCGCGCAACGTCACGCCGTGGTTGGCGAAGATGTGGCTGTCATACTTGAGGTTCTGGCCCAGCTTGGGCTTGTTCGCATCTTCCAACCATGGACGCAGTTTCGCCAGCACGTGTTCGCGCGTCAACTGTTCCGGCGCGCCCGCGTAATCGTGGGCCAGCGGGATATAGCAGGCGGCGTGCTCTGCCACGGAGAGGGAAATGCCGACCATTTGCGCCGTCATCGGTTCCAGCGACGTGGTTTCCGTATCGACGGCCGTCAAAGCCGCCGCATCGATCAGGGCGATCCATTTGTCCAGCTGCTCGTCCGTCAGCACGGTTTCATACACGGCGTCCACGGCCGGAGCGGCATCGGCAAACATGTCGCCCGTCGTGTTGGCGGCAGCGCCGCCAGGTGCCGGTGCGCCAACGGGCGACATCGGCGGCGGCGTGGCGCCCAGTTCGCGCAGCAGGGCCTTGAAGCCGTAGCGCTGGAAGAAGGCCAGCAGCGCTTCCTTGTCTTCGTGTTTCGCCACCAGCGAGTCGGCGATGGTCGTCATGTGTTCGGACAAGTCGCAATCGGTCTTGACGGTGATCAAGGCGCGCGCCTGCGGCAGCCATGGCAGGGCCGTGCGCAGGTTTTCACCCACGGCGCCGCCCACCTTGGCCGCGTTTTCCATCACGCCTTCCAGGCTGTCGTACAAGGTCAGCCATTTGACGGCCGTCTTCGGGCCGCACTTCGAGACGCCCGGCACGTTGTCGACCGTATCGCCGATCAGCGACAGATAATCGATGATGCGGTTCGGCGGCACGCCGAACTTGACCAGCACGGCCGCTTCATCGAGCTTTTCATTGCTCATGGTATTGATCAGGGTCACCTGGCTGTTGACCAGCTGCGCCAGGTCCTTGTCGCCCGTCGACACCACCACATCCATGCCGGCGGCGGCCGCCTGCACGGCCAGGGTGCCGATCACGTCGTCCGCTTCCACGCCGTCGACCATCAGGATAGGCCAACCCATGGCGCGCACGGCTTCGTGGATCGGTTCGATCTGCAGGCGCAGGTCGTCCGGCATCGAGGCGCGCGTGGCCTTGTATTCCGGATACATGTCATCGCGGAAAGTTTTGCCTTTGGCATCGAAAACGCAGGCGATATAGGCGGCCGGGTAGTCGGCGCGCAGGCGGCGCAGCATGTTGACCATGCCGTGCATGGCGCCCGTGGGATAGCCGTCCGGGCTGCGCAGGTCGGGCAGCGCATGGAAGGCACGATAGAGGTAACTGGAACCGTCGACTAACAGCAGGGTGTTTTGCATAATGCCAATAAAATAAGGTGAGCCGCGCCAGCCGGGAAGAAACAGCGGCAGGCGGGCGGAATATCGCCCAATTATCGCAGAGTTTAGGGCCGCGCCACCGGCCGCAACGCCTGCCGCTTCCGGCGTTTTTGCCACCCTGGCGGCCCCGTGCGGGCGCGCGGGCCGCCACTGCCGGCCATTTCGGCACATTAATCAGCCGTATTAAACAGCATTGCCTACCAGTTTGTTACAATGCCTTATAGATAAATTGACGGCATTACACTACTGCACGCGCTGCAGTCCCTCACATGGAAGCGAACCCATCATGATGCGTACATCGACACTCTGGACATTCCTCGCCCTGCCCCTGCTGGCATGTTCGGCCATCGCCAGCGCCCAGACGCCGGCCAAACCGAGCGACGCGCCGCCACAACTGGAACGCATCGAGGAAATGGGCGAAGCGCCCATCACCGTGGCGCCGGCCGCGGCCAAGCAGCAGATTACCGAAAAACGCGAAGCGGGCGTGACGTCCGAAGTGAAAGTGACGAGCGGCGGCAGCACCTATTACATGAAGCCGGCCGCCGGCGGCGACCAGGCCCACAGCGGCGCCCTGCGCGGCCCGCAATGGAAAGTACTGGAATTTGATCTGGGCAAGAAGAAACAGAAACAACGCGACGAAGAGGCCGCGGACGCGCCAGCGCCGCCCGCACCAGCGAAGTAAGCAGCCACTCTCTTCTGCCCTGCCCCGGCCACCTGCGGGGCAGCCGGCTTTTTTTGACCTTTTAGACCATTCCTCTCTTTCCCATGGCAGTTTTTACCGCGCTACACCTGGACGATATCGGCCAGTGGATCACGCAATTTCCACTCGGCAAACCTCTGGCGCTCAAGGGCATCGCGTCCGGCATTGAAAACAGCAATTTCTTCCTGAGCACGGAGTGCGGCGAGTATGTGCTGACGATCTTTGAAAACCTCAGCTTCGAGCAATTGCCGTTCTATCTGCAACTGATGCGCCATTTGGCGGACCGGGGCGTACTGGTGCCGGCGCCGATCGCCAATGCGGACGGCGAACTGGTGACGGCCTTGCAAGGCAAGCCGGCCGCCATCGTCAGCAAACTCGACGGCAGCTCGCAGATGGCGCCGCAAGCCGTGCATTGCGCGGCCGTGGGCGCCATGCTGGCGAAGATGCACCTGGCGGCGCAGGATTTCCCCCTGCAACAGCCGAATCTGCGGGGCCTGGACTGGTGGAACACCACCACGCCGCTCGTCCTGCACCACCTCGACGATGCCAAAGCCCATTTGCTGCGCGCGGAAATCCACTTCCAGGACGCCTTTGCTGCCTGCGATACCTATAAAGCCATCCCGCGCGGTCCCGTGCATGCCGACTTGTTCCGCAACAACGTCATGTTTGACGGCGAACAACTGACGGGCTTTTTCGACTTTTACTTTGCCGGCTGCGACACCTGGCTGTTCGACGTGGCCGTCACCGTCAACGACTGGTGCGTGGACCTGGCCACGGGCGTGCTCGACAAGGCAAGAGTGCGCGCCCTGCTCGACGCCTACCAGGCCGTGCGTCCGTTTACGCATGAAGAACAGACGGCATGGCAACCGATGCTGCGCGCCGCCGCGCTGCGCTTCTGGCTGTCGCGCCTGTACGATTATTACCAGCCGCGCGAAGCGGAAATGCTGACCCCGCACGATCCCACGCATTTCGAACGCATTCTGCGCGAACGTATCGCCACACCTGCTCCGGAACTGTTTTAAACATGGAAAAATTACCTGCAAGTACAGGTTGGCAATGGGTGAAACAAGGCTTCGCCCTGTTTCGCAAGCAACCTGGCGGCATGTCGATGCTGTTTCTCGGCTATATGTTCTGCATGCTGGCCGTCAGCATCGTGCCCGTGCTCGGCCAGATGCTGCCCGTCATCCTCGTCCCCGTCTTTTCCGTCGCCTTCGTGCAAGGCTGCCTGAACATCGACCAGGGCAAGCGCGTCTTGCCCAGCCTGTTGATCTCGGGCTTCCGCAAGCCGGCCTTTCCTTCCCTGTTCGGCCTGGGCGTGCTGTACATCCTGATGGCCATCGTGGCCATCGGCGCCTCGACTTTGGTGGACGACGGCTTGCTGTGGCAACTGGTCACGGGGCAATTGACGGAAGAAGCGGCGCGCACCGCCATCCCCGAATCGCGCCTAGGCCTCGGCATCCTGCTGGCCATCGTGCTGTACGTGCCGGCCGCCATGGCCTTCTGCTTTGCCGCACCGCTGATCTACTGGAAACAAACCGGGCTGGGCAAGGCGCTGTTCTTCAGCTTTTTCGCCGTCTGGCGCTCGCTGTCGGCCTTCATCGTCTTCGCCGCCACCTGGTTCGCCATCAGCGTCGTCACCAGCCAGTTGCTGGCCGTCATCTTTGGCCGCACGCCGCTGATGATGCAACTGATGATGCCGCTGTCGATGATCTTGACCATCATCATGCATTGCTCGTTCTACGCCGCCTACCGCCAGATCTTCGGCTTGCCCGTCGATGAAAGCAAGACGGTGTCGCTGGACAAGCCCAACGACTGATTTTCACGCCGCATGAAAAAAGGGCAGCCTGCGCAGGCTGCCCTTTTTTATTGCTACTCAGCAAACTAGCGGCCCAGGCGTTCCAATTTGGCGATGCCCAGGTCGAGCACCTTCATGCCGTGCTGGCCGAAGTTGATTTGCGCGCGCGCATTGCCGCCGCCGCCTTCGATATTGACGATCACGCCCTCGCCGAACTTGGCGTGCGCCACGGATTCGCCGATGCGCCAGCCGCCGCCCGTGGCTTTTTGCGCGATCTTTTGCGCAATCGCATTGTCCGAACCCAGGCTGGCCAGCTTCGGCGCCTCGTCCCAGGCCGACTTGCGGTTGCCGAACCAGTTCGCCTGCACCTTCGGCGACAGCCATTTCAGCGATTCTTCCGGCAATTCGTCGAAGAAGCGCGACTTCATGTTGTAGCGCGTCTGGCCGTGCAGCATGCGCGTCTGCGAAAAGCTCATATATAAGCGCTTGCGCGCGCGCGTGATGGCCACGTACATGAGCCGGCGTTCCTCTTCCACGCCGTTGTCTTCCTTCGAGCTGCTTTCGTGCGGGAACAGGCCCTCTTCCAGGCCGGTAATGAACACGTTGTCGAATTCCAGGCCCTTGGCCGAGTGCACCGTCATCATCTGCAGCGCATCCTGGCCCGCCTGCGCCTGGTTGTCGCCCGCTTCCAGCGACGCGTGCGACAGGAAGGCGGAGAGCGGCGACATCACGGCCGGCAGCGGCGCATCGGCGTCCAGGATTTCGATGCCATCCTGGTTCACGACGGGCGCGCCCGACTGCGCCTGGGCCGCTGGCCCCAAATGCGCCGGTGCGCCCTGGCCAAAACCTTCTTCGGAAATGAACTGGCTGGCCGCGCTGACCATCTGCTCCAGGTTCTCGATGCGGTCGGCGCCTTCCTTTTCATTCTGATAATGTTGCAGCAAGGTACTCGCTTCCAGCACCACTCTGACCATTTCCGGCAAGGACAATTGCTGCGTTTCGAAACGCACGCCTTCGATCAGCTTGACGAAGCCGGCCAGCACGCTGCCCGCCTTGCCCGCCACGTACGGCACGGCCGCATACAGCGAAATGCCGTACTGTTCCGACGCGGCCTGCAATTGCTCGATCGAGCGCATGCCGATGCCCCGCGTGGGGAAATTGACCACGCGCAAGAAGGCCGAATCGTTGTGCGGATTGTCCATCAATTGCAAATAGGCAATTGCGTGCTTGACCTCGGCGCGCTGGAAGTAGCGCTGGCCGCCATACACGTGATATGGAATCGCGGCCGAGAACAGCGCGTGTTCGATCACGCGCGACTGCGCGTTCGAGCGGTACAAGATGGCGATTTCACTGCGCGACGCGCCATCGGCGATCAGGCTTTTCGCCTCTTCGATGATCCATTGCGCTTCCTGCAAGTCGGAACTGGCTTCATACACGCGCACCTGCTCGCCATGGCCCGCGTCCGTGCGCAGATTCTTGCCCAGGCGCTTGCTATTGTTCGCGATCAATACGTTGGCGCTGTCGAGAATGTGGCCGTGCGAGCGGTAGTTCTGCTCCAGCTTGATCAAGTTCTTCACCTGGAACTCGTGCTCGAAGGCACTCATGTTGCCCACGTTGGCGCCGCGGAACGCATAGATGCTCTGGTCATCGTCGCCGACGGCAAACAGGGCGCCGCCATCGCGGCTGCCGTGGCCGGCCAGCAATTTGAGCCAGTTGTATTGCAGGTTGTTCGTATCCTGGAACTCGTCCACCAAAATATGGCGGAAGCGCGCCTGGTAGTGCTCGCGCAAGGGCTGGTTGCGGCTGAGCAATTCATACGTGCGCAGCAGCAATTCGGCAAAATCGACGACGCCTTCGCGCTGGCACTGGTCGTCGTACAGCTGGTACAGCTCGACCATCTTGCGCTCGTGCGCGTCATACGCTTCCACGTCCGTGGCGCGCAAGCCCTGGTCCTTGGCGTTGTTGATGAAATACATCACCGTCTTCGGCGGGAATTTTTCATCATCGATATTGTTTGCCTTCAACAAACGCTTGATCACGGACAATTGATCCTGGGAATCGAGGATCTGGAAGGTCTGCGGCAAGGCCGCGTCGCGGTAGTGCGTGCGCAGCAAGCGGTTGCACAGGCCGTGGAAGGTGCCGATCCACATGCCGCGCGTGTTAATCGGCAGCATGGCCGACAGGCGCGTGAGCATTTCCTTGGCGGCTTTGTTGGTAAACGTCACGGCCAGGATGCCGGGCGGCGATACCTGCTGGGTCTGGATCAGCCACGCGATGCGGGTGGTCAGCACGCGGGTCTTGCCCGAACCGGCGCCCGCCAGGATCAGCGCATGCTGCGCCGGCAAGGTGACGGCAGCCAATTGTTCGGGATTGAGGTTGTGAAGAAGATTTTGCATGCCGTGATTATACCGGCATGGCTAAAAATACTGTGCATTTGTCCAGCGGTCGCGCCGGATTCGCCGCGTGCGCGCTACAATCGGCATCACTGCACAGCTGATGAAAACATGCCCATGACACCTCCCAGCCACCTCGACGGCGCCCGCGTACTGGCCTGGGCCTGGTCCGACTTGCCTTTCGGCCATGTCGCCGCTGAAGATGGCGCCGCCCCCATCGCCATCCACGGCCTGGCCGTGTGCCGCTACGGGGACGAAGCGCAAGTCTACCGTTTCAGCTGCGACGCGCGCTGGGACACGGTGCAGGATGACGCATATGCCAGCGAGGACGACGCCAGGCAGTTGCCGGCGCAATACCGCGCCGTGGCCGCCGCGTGGCATACGCAGTGAAGTACGCCATCCGCACAGCCGGCAGCGCCGACCTGCCCCTGCTGGCCCAGGTCGAGCGCAGCGCCGCGGCCCTGTTTGCGCAGGCCGGCCCCGGACTGGCGTGGCTGGCGCAGGGAGAACCCTTGCCATTGAGCGCCTTACAGGCGCTGCAGCGCGAGGGCCGCGTCTGGGTGGCCGCCGATGGGCACGCTGCGCCGGCAGGCTTCCTGGCCGCCGAACCGCTCGACGGGCAACTGTTCATCGTGGAATTGTCCGTTGCCCTGCCGCATCAACGGCAGGGCGTGGGCGCGCGCTTGCTCGACGCGGCAGCGGCACATGCCCAGGCGCTGGGCTGCGCCTGCCTGACGCTCAGCACGTATCGCCACCTGCCATGGAACGCACCCTACTATGCGCGCCATGGTTTCAGCGAAATCGGGGCCGCGGCGCTGGGCGCAGGCCACGCGCTCAAGCTGGCGCGCGAAGCGCAGGACGGACACGATCCGGCGCTGCGCTGCCTGATGCGCAAGCCACTGGCCTGCTAATTGAGCACATCCTTCAGCGCACCAGCTTGGCCTTGCCCTCGCTAAGCGCCTGGGCGATTACCTGGCGCGTGGTCTTGTCCGCGATCTTGACGACTTTTTCCTGCTGGCGGCCCAGGTCGCCCATTTGCTTGCCCAGCGCTTCCATCGGCTTGCCGCGCTGCTCCATCTGGCGCGACATCTGCTCCATTTTCTCGGCCTCGCGCTCGTGTACGTCGGCGATGCGGTCGTTGATCTCTTCCATCTTGTCCTGCGCATCTTCCATCTGCTGCTGCAGGCCTTCCACGTCGCGCTCGGCCGCGCGGCGCGCCGTGTCGCTCGTCGCCAGCGCCTGGCGGCGCGAGGCGTCGCCGAGCTTGCGGCCCAGCTCCTGCTGCTGGCGGCCCAGCAAGCGCAGCTGTTCCGATTCGCGCGCGCTGCCTTTTTCCAGGCTGCGGGCGCCCATCTTGCGGCCCATTTCCCCCATGGCCTTGCCGTGCGCGCCCATTTGATCGCCAAGCGCGCTCATCTCCTTGCCCAGCTGTTTCGAGGGTTCCCATGCCGTGCGCACCTTGCCCAGCAAAGCCGCATCCTGCAGCACATAGGCCTGCCCCTGGTCGCGGAACCACAGGAACGGCCCCTTGATCGAGCGCTTGAGTTTTTCCACCTGCTCCGAGTGAATATCGCTGTCGATGACGATGACGCCCTCGCTATCCCTGGTGCCATCGACCAGCGCATAGCTTTCGCCCTTGTCGAGCGAACGGCTGACCTGCACGCTGGGTGCGGCCGGCGGGGCCGGTGGCGCGGGCGGTTGCGGCGGCTGCACGGCCAGCGCGCTGCCGCCAAGCAGGATACCGGCCAGGCTGAGGATCAAACGATGGGAAGTGGTCATGGCTGCCTCGTCGCAAAAGTGGTGGAGCGTTGACTGTAGCGGCAAGCGGACCTGGCCTCCAGCGCCGTGCGACAGGCTGCAAAAAGGCCTGCCTGGATGGCAAGCACGGACGATGGATGGCATGCCGGGCAAAAAAAAACGGAGGCCGCAGCCTCCGCAAAAACGCCGTGGTACGGCGTATTTCAATTAAATTTCAATTAATTAATACAGCACGACGGAGCGGATCGATTCACCGCTCTTCATCAAGTCGAAACCTTGATTGATATCATCGAGCTTCAGCCTGTGTGTGATCAAATCATCGATATTGAGCTTGCCTTCCATGTACCAGTCGACGATCTTCGGCACGTCCGTGCGGCCGCGCGCGCCGCCGAAAGCGGAACCTTTCCACACGCGCCCCGTCACCAGCTGGAACGGACGCGTGGAAATTTCCTGGCCGGCCGCCGCCACACCGATGATGATGGACTGGCCCCAGCCCTTGTGGCAGCACTCGAGCGACTGGCGCATGGTGGTGGTGTTGCCGATGCATTCGAACGAATAGTCGGCGCCGCCGTCCGTCAGCTGCACGATGGTGTCGACAACGTTTTCCACCTCGTTGGCGTTGACGAAATGCGTCATGCCGAACTTGCGCGCGATGGCCTGGCGCGCCGGGTTGATGTCCACGCCGATGATTTTGTCGGCGCCCACCATCTTGGCCGCCTGGATCACATTCAAGCCGATGCCGCCCAGGCCGAACACGACCACGTTCGCGCCCGCTTCGACCTTGGCCGTAAACAACACGGCGCCC
The DNA here is from genome assembly GCF_030587315.1 of Janthinobacterium sp. SUN211. Taxonomy (NCBI): domain Bacteria; kingdom Pseudomonadati; phylum Pseudomonadota; class Betaproteobacteria; order Burkholderiales; family Oxalobacteraceae; genus Janthinobacterium; species Janthinobacterium sp. SUN211. The sequence continues at coordinate 147,548 of NZ_JAPWIC010000009.1, forward strand.
ACGCCCGTCGTCACGCCGCAACCGATGTAGCAGACTTTATCGAAGGGCGCATCTTCGCGGATCTTCGCCAGGGCGATTTCCGGCACGACGATGTAGTTCGAGAAGGTGGACGTGCCCATGTAGTGGAAGATGGGCTTGCCGTCGATGGAAAAGCGCGACGTCGCGTCCGGCATCAGGCCGCGGCCCTGGGTCGAGCGGATCGACTGGCACAGGTTGGTCTTTTGCGACAGGCAGAATTTGCACTGGCGGCATTCCGGCGTGTACAGGGGGATGACGTGGTCATCCTTCTTCAGGCTTTTCACGCCAGGCCCCACGTCGACGACGATGCCCGCGCCTTCATGGCCGAGGATGGATGGGAAGATGCCTTCCGGATCGGCGCCCGACAGGGTGTAGTAATCGGTGTGGCAAATGCCGGTAGCCTTGATCTCGACCAGTACTTCGCCCTCGCGCGGACCGGCCAGGTCGACTTCTTCGATCGTCAGCGGAGCGCCCGCCTTCCATGCAATCGCTGCTTTGGTTTTCATGTGTGTCCTGTGTATGGTTGAACCAGGCGCGCCAGCGCGCCGTATCGTCACATCATAACAAGGCAGGCGCCGACGTGCCACGCCGGCGCCGGTGCAACGCTTACTTGAAACTCTTACTTGGTTTTCGCCCGGTTCAAAAACGCGCCGTGCAAGCCGTTCAGGGTTTCCTCGGCCAGCAGCAGCTGGCTGGCGATTTCATTGATCTTGCGGCGGCTGGAGCGGGCGTGGTCGCGCAGCACTTCGAACGCCGTGTTGCGGTCCGTCTGGAACTTGCCCATCAGCAAACCGACGGCCAGGCTCGTTTCCCGGCCGGCGGCCAGGGCCGCGTTCAGGTTCAGCTCGGTGCGGCGCAGCTGGCGGATTTCATCGGCGCGCGCCAGGCCCGCTTCGAACGCCGGCATCAAGCGGCCTTCGTCAACGGGTTTGACGACATAGCCGACGGCGCCGTAGGCGGCCGCCTGCTTGCCCGATTCGCTGTCGCCGCTGCCGGACAGGAACATGAATGGCACGGCCGTTTCGCCGTGCAGGCGCTTGGCCAGTTCCAGGCCGGACATGCCCGGCATGTGGATGTCGAGCAAGGCCAGGTCAGGCTCGCGCTGGGCGATCAGCTGCAGCGCCACTTCGGCCGAATGGGCCAGGGCCGTCTCGTAGCCGGCATGGCGCAGGACTTCGCCAAGGAATTCCAACAGGAGCTGGTCATCGTCAACGATCAGGATAAGGCGTTTCGCGGCGGCTGGCTGACTCATGGGTAAAGGGACCTCGGTAATGAATGATGCCCTTATTATATGCCGATTATTCGCCAAATCCGCCCCCTCACGCCTCCCCAGCCTGCGCAAACAGCAGATTGAATTGCTGCACCGCAATATCCACATCGTCCGCCTGAGATCCCTTGCCAAATACGCTGCTGATCGCCGCCACCATGTCGGCCCCGCGCGCCACCAGCGGCGCCGCGTTCTCCGGCGTCATGCCGCCGATCACCACGCAGGGCAAGGCGATCTCGCGTTTCGCCTGCAGCACGATATCCAGGGGCGTCGTCACCGGATACTTTTTCACCAGCGATGGATAAAAGCCGCCGAAGGCCACGTAACTGGCGCCGCCCTCTGCTGCCGTGCGCGCCAGGGCCATGTCGCCATAGCAGGAAGCGCCGACGATCTTGTCCTTGCCCAGGCGCGCGCGCACCTGCGCGACGGACGCGTCCGTGCCGCCCACGTGCACGCCATCCGCGTCCAGCTCTTCGCACAGCTCGAGAAAATCATTGACGATGAAAGGCACGCCATACTTGCGGGCCAGGATCAGCAAGGCGCCCGCCTGTTCGCGCCGCTGCTCCGCGTCGGCGCTCTTGTGGCGGTATTGCAGCAGCGCCACGCCGCCATGCAAAGCCTGCTCCGTGATATCGAGCAGGCGGTCGGTGTCATCCCAGTTCGGGGTGACCAGATACAGTCCACGCATGATGTTTTCCTTATTCAATGAATCGTTGCGGCATGAGTTGACCTGGCGCAATCGCATACGCGCCGGCCAGGGCCGCATGGCAATAGGCTTGCGCCCGGTCAAGCGCTTGCGCCAGCGGCTGGCCCAATGCCAGGCGGGCCGCGATGGCCGACGCCAACGTGCAACCGCTGCCATGAAACTCTCCGGGCAGGCGCGGCCAGCGCCACTCGCGCGCGCGCCCGTCACCGTCCAGCCAGCGGTTGACGATCTCCTCGCCGTCGCCGTGGCCGCCCGTCACCAGCACGTGTCCACAGCCTTGCGCGCGCAAGTTATCTGCGCCATCAAGGGCCAGCGCTTCCGGCCCGTTCGGTACGATGACGGTAGTCACCGGCAGCAAGGGCGCCAGCGCCAGCACGGCGTCGTCCCGGCTGAGCACGTCGCCATGGCCGCTGGCCAGCACGGGGTCGAGCACGACAGGCAAGTTCGGCCGGGCCAGCCGCAATTGGGCGATCAGTTGCGCAATGACGGCCGCATTCGCCGCGCTGCCGGGAATGCCGACCTTCACGGCATCGATGGCGATCTTGTCGATCAGCGCCTGCGCCTGTCGGCGCAGCAATTCCGGCGCCACAGGCTCGACAGCAAACACGCGGTCGTTGTCCTGCACCGTCAGCGCCGTGATCACGGGCAAGGCATGCGCGCCCTGCGCCGCAATCGCTAGAATATCGGCGGCGATGCCGGCGCCGCCCGACGGGTCGGCGCCGGCAAACACCAGCACGGTGGGACGCCGTCGCGCCATCACGCCAGCCGGCCCGCCATCGGCGACGAAGGCGAGGCGGCGAACTTGCGCGGCATGCGCCCCGCCAAAAACGCTTCGCGCCCGGCCCGCACAGCCAGCTTCATCGCATGCGCCATGCGCACGGGGTCACGCGCGCCGGCAATCGCCGTATTCATCAGCACGCCATCGCAGCCCAGTTCCATGGCAATGGCCGCATCCGACGCCGTGCCCACGCCCGCATCGACGAGTACGGGCACTTTCGCCTGCTCGATGATCAAGGACAAGTTCCACGGGTTCAAGATGCCCATGCCCGAACCGATCAGTGACGCCAGCGGCATGACGGCCACGCAGCCGATGTCTTCCAGAATCTTCGCCTGGATGGGGTCGTCGCTGCAATAGACCATCACGTCGAAGCCATCCTTGACCAGCGCTTCGGCCGCGACCAGGGTTTCCGGCATGTGCGGAAACAGCGTCTTTTCATCGCCCAGCACTTCCAGTTTCACCAGATTGCGCCCGCCCAGGAGTTCCCGCGCCAGTTGCAGGGTGTACACGGCGTCTTTCGCGTTGTAGCAGCCGGCCGTATTCGGCAAGATCGTGTACTGGTCCGGCGGCACGAAGTCCAGCAGGCTGGGCGCGTTCGGATCTTGCCCGATATTCACCCTGCGGATCGCCACCGTGATGATCTGCGCTTCCGCCGCGTCCGTCGCTTCGCGCGTCTGCGGCAAATCCTTATACTTGCCGCTGCCCACCAGCAGGCGCGATTGGTACTGTTTGCCTGCGATGGTCAGCAGGTCGTTGTTTGTTGCGGTATTCATGTGCGTTTCCTTGTCTATTCTCAACTTAACCGCCGCCAATCGCGCGTACGATTTCCACCTGGTCTTGAATTTCCAGGACCCTGTCCTGCCACGCCTTGCGCGGCACGACGCTGCGGTTGACGGCCAGCGCCAGCGCCTGGTTTTCCAGCGACAGCGCGGCGATCAATTGGTCCAGGGTTTGCCCCGGCGGCACCTGGTGCGGCGCGCCGTTGAGCGTGATGTCGATCAATGCAGTCATCACGCCCTCCTTCAGACCTTGCGGTACAGCTCGGCGCCGTTCTTGATGAATTCGATGGCTTTCACCTCCATCCCCTGCTGCAGCGCCTTGTCTTCCGCGATGCCCATGCCGGCCGCGTATTCGCGCACTTCCTGCGTGATCTTCATCGAGCAGAAATGCGGGCCGCACATGGAGCAGAAATGCGCCACCTTGGCCGAATCCTTGGGCAAGGTTTCATCGTGGAATTCGCGCGCCTTGTCCGGGTCCAGGCCGATGTTGAACTGGTCGTCCCAGCGGAATTCGAAGCGGGCTTTCGACAGCGCGTTGTCGCGGATCTGTGCGCCCGGATGGCCTTTCGCCAGGTCGGCCGCGTGCGCGGCGATCTTGTACGTGATGATGCCGTCCTTGACGTCCGCCTTGTTCGGCAAGCCCAGGTGTTCCTTCGGCGTCACGTAGCACAGCATGGCCGTGCCATACCAGCCGATCATGGCTGCGCCGATGCCCGAAGTGATGTGGTCGTAGCCGGGCGCGATATCCGTCGTCAGCGGCCCCAGGGTGTAGAACGGCGCCTCGCCGCACTGTTCCAGCTGCAAGTCCATGTTTTCCTTGATCAATTGCATGGGCACGTGGCCCGGACCTTCGATCATCACTTGCACGTCGTGCTTCCAGGCAACTTGCGTCAGCTCGCCCAGGGTTTTCAGCTCGCCCAGCTGGGCCTCGTCATTGGCGTCGTAGATGGAACCGGGGCGCAAGCCGTCGCCCAGCGAGAACGACACGTCATACGCCTTCATGATTTCGCAAATCTCTTCGAAATGCGTGTACAGGAACGATTCCTGGTGGTGCGCCAGACACCATTTCGCCATGATGGAGCCGCCGCGCGAAACGATGCCCGTCAGGCGCTTGGCTGTCATCGGCACATAGCGCAGCAGCACGCCCGCGTGGATGGTGAAGTAATCGACGCCCTGCTCGGCCTGCTCGATCAGGGTGTCGCGGAAGATTTCCCACGTCAGATCTTCCGCCTTGCCATTGACCTTTTCCAGCGCCTGGTAGATGGGCACGGTGCCGATGGGCACGGGGCTGTTGCGCACGATCCATTCGCGCGTCTCGTGGATGTGCTTGCCGGTCGACAAGTCCATCACGTTATCGCCGCCCCAGCGGATGGCCCAGGTCATCTTTTCCACTTCCTCGCCGATGGAAGACGTCACGGCGGAATTGCCGATATTCGCATTGATTTTCACCAGGAAATTGCGGCCGATAATCATCGGTTCCACTTCCGGGTGATTGATATTGGCGGGGATGATGGCGCGGCCGCGGGCGATTTCCTCGCGCACGAATTCCGGCGTGATTTCGACCGGGATGCTGGCGCCGAAGGACTGGCCCGGATGCTGGCGGCCCATCAGGTCGGCCAGGCGCTCGCCCATGGGGCCGGAAGCCTTGAGTTCGCGCAAATACTCCTGGCGGCGCATGTTTTCGCGGATGGCGACGAATTCCATTTCCGGCGTGATGATGCCTTGGCGCGCGTAATGCATTTGCGTCACGTTCTTGCCGGCGATGGCGCGGCGCGGCTTGCGGTGCAAATTGAAACGCAGCTCGGCCAGCTTCGGGTCCGCCAGGCGGGCGATGCCGTAGTCGGAGGTGGGGCCAGGCAATTCTTCCGTGTCGGCACGCTCCATGATCCATGGCAGGCGCGGCGTATCGAGGCCGGAGCGGATATCGATGTTCACGTCCGGGTCCGTGTACGGGCCGGATGTGTCGTAGACGTAGATCGGCGGATTCTTTTCGCCGCCGAACGATGCTTCCGTGTCGGACTGGCTGATCTCGCGCATGGGCACGCGGATGTCGGGGCGGCTGCCTTGCACGTAGATCTTGCGCGAATTGGGCAGCGGCGCGATGGCGGCTTCGTCGACCGTGGCGGTGGCGGAAAGGAATTTCGGATTGGCGTTCATTTTGGCTCCTTGGCTAGACTATTTTTCAGCCTGGAGCCAGCTAAGGAGGTTCGGAATTGCGCACGCGGAAAAGCGGGGTGCAGTCATCCTAAAGCTTCCCTTCGCTGGCATTATCCAGATCAGGTTCGGAGGGTATTTCTCACCCGCGCTTGCACCGTGTTTCCACAGCGAAAGGCAGGACCCCTAGCGTTTGCCGCCTTGCGGCAGCGAGCCAATTATACGCGGTTCGCGCCGCGTGGCCAGATGATTTCTTGCAGGTGTCGTCTTTGCGCATCTGCTGCATTGCAACAGACGGCAGCGCGCTTATTTCTTCTTGCCCCAGCGCCAGCTGGTCGGTTCGCCCTTCAGCTGGCAGATGAAAATGAGCACGGCAACGATGGCCACTTCATAGACGATGTAGCCGACCAGCATGGTTTGCGGAGGGAACAGGAAGGCGCCGCAGGCGAACAGCGCCAGCGCGGCCAGGAACACCAGCCAGCCTTGCCAGGTGATGGGCAAGCCCCAGCCCCAGCCATAGGTCTTGGCGGGGAACCAGTAGGAGGGAGATTTGTCGGTCATGATTTTTCCTGGTCTGTATCGATGGCGCCCAGTATAAATCAGGCACTGCGATGGCGCTCCGTGACATCGAGGCCGATGCCGCGGTAGCCGATGAAGCGGCTGCCCGTGTCGAACATCGGTTCGCCGCTCACCTGCAGGTATTGCGTGCTGCCGTCGAGGTTGGCGCGGCTGTAGATAAAGTCGAGAAACGGTTCCCTTGCGGCAATCTTGGCGTCGAGCAAGGCGCGTTCGGCCGCGTTCCAGCGCTGCGGCTCTTCCTCGCTGCCGATGCCCAGCATTTCAGCCACGGGGCCGGAAAAGCGCGTCAAGTTGCCCTGCGCATCCTGTTCCCAGTACCAGTCGGACGACAGTTCCGTGAAGCGCTGGAAGCGCGCTTCGCTTTCGCGCAGCTCCGCCGTGCGCACTTCCACCATCTGTTCCAGCGACTTGTTGTATTCGGCCAGCTTCTGGTACAGCAATCGCACTTCCAGCATGTTGTGGATGCGCGTCTTGACTTCCACCAGGTCGAAGGGCTTGCTGACGAAATCCTTGGCGCCCGCCTGCAGCGCGCGCAGCTTGTGGCCGGGCTGGGCCGTGATCACCAGCACGGGCAGATAGCTGCCCGCCTCGAGGTCGCGCAAGCCTTCCATGACTTCAAAACCATCCATTTCCGGCATCTGCAAGTCGAGCAGGATCAGGTCGTAGCGGTGCTGCTGGTGCAGCGCGCGCACGGCTTGCGGGTCCATGGTGGAGGTGATGCGCGTATAGCCGGCATTGCGCAGCACCTGTTCCAGCAGCATGACGTTGGCCTCCTGGTCATCGACGATGAGGATGCTGGCGTTCAGGATCTCGGTGGCTTGAAGCATGGCGGTATTCCTAAAAATAAATGCTGAATTAGCGTACTGCATGAGTGTCGTCGGCCAGGCCGTGCGCGGCCGCATGGTGCAGGGCCACGTCGAGCGCATCCATGAATTCGACGACCTTGATCGGCTTGGTCAGGTAGCGGAAGAAGCCCGCTTCCAGGCCCTTTTCGATGTCGCGCGGCACGGCGTTGGCCGACAGGGCCATCACGGGAATATGTTTCGTGAGCGGATCGTCGTGCAGGATATGCAGGGCGCCATAGCCGCTGATGCCGGGCAGGTTGATATCCATCAAGATCACGTCCGGTTGATACGTGCGCGCCAGGTCGATGCCCAGGTGCGCATCGATGGCCGTCAGCAGCTTCAAGTCGCTGCGGCGGGCGATCAATTGCTCGACCAGCGCCAGGTTGGCGGGATTGTCTTCCACGTACAGCAAGGTGCGCTGGCTTTCCTGCGCCTCCTGCGCCTGCGGCAGCGCGTCGCCGTCGCCCAGCATCAGTGCCGGCGCATTGCTGGCGGCCAGCTCGAACCAGAAGGTGGTGCCCACGCCGACGGTGCTGTCGACGCCGATGGTGCCGCCCATCAATTCAATCAGCTGCTTGGTGACGACGAGGCCGATGCCCGTGCCCTCTTCCGTGCTGTTTTCCTGTCCCAGGCGGTTGAAGGGCTGGAACAGCTGCGCCACCTGCCCCGCATCGAGGCCGGCGCCGCTGTCGCGCACGCTGACGCGCACCTTGGCGCCGCGCTGGCTGCAGTCGACGGTGACGGAACCACCGCCCTGGTTGTATTTGATGGCGTTCGACAACAGGTTGATCATCACCTGTTTCACGCGCGTGCGGTCCGCATGCACGAAGTAGGCTTCGCCGCAGCGGGGGAAATGCAGGCTGATGCCCCGCTTCTCCGCCTGCGGCGCGATCATCGCCTGGCAATCCTGCAGCACGTCGAGCAGCGACATCGCTTCCTGCGACAACGTCACCTTGCCCGATTCGATCATGGCCAGGTCGAGGATTTCATTGATCAAGCGCAAGAGATACCAGCCTCCCTTGAGTATCTGTTCGATCGAGCGCTGCTGCGGCACGGTGGGCGGCGGCACGTCGGACGCCATCAGCTGCGCAAAGCCCAGCACGGCATTCAGGGGCGTGCGCAATTCGTGGCTCATGCTCGACAGGAATTCGGACTTGGCCCGGTTGGCCTTTTCCGCCACCAGGCGCGCCTTCTTCAGTTCGGCATTGTTGGTCTCGACCAGCGAGCGCGTGTACGCCTGCTGTTCGCGCAGGCGCTGGTCCAGCAGCGCCTGTTCCGCCTCGACCTGCTTGCGCGCCGTATTGTCGGTGCCGATCAGCAAGTAGCCGATGACCTTGCTCTGCGCATCGCGCAAGGCCGTCACGGAAACGATGGCGGGGAAGCGGCTGCCATCGTTGCGGATGTAGGTCAGTTCATAGATGTCTTCGATGCCGCGCGTGGCCTTGAAGACGAGCGCTTCCACGCCCGGCGTGATGACGGTGTCGAGTTCGGCGCTGAGGGCGGCCGCGCGCGCGACAATTTCTTGCGCATCGGAAATGCCGGCCGGCGTCAGCTTGTCGACCACGTCGCTCGCCGCATAACCGAGCATGCGTTCGGCGCCCACATTGAAAATCTGGATCACGCCCTGCGCATCGGTGGCGATGCACGAGAAATTGGCGCTGTTGAAGATCGCATCCTGCAAGGCGCCCGCCTTGAGCAGCTGGCGCGGCAGGCTGGCCGCCACCGTGCGCCGGTACAGCGCCACGAGCAGCATCAGCAGCAAGAAGACCAGCGCGTCGATGACGCAGGCCGTCTCGAACGGCGCGCGCCAGGCCAGCACGCCGACGGCCAGCAGCGCGACGGCGCTGAAGGAAAACGCCAGCGCCATGGGCCAGCGCGACGGTGCGCGCGGGGGAATGTTTTCGACAGATTGCATGAGGTAGCCCGGGCTATGACAACGATAAGAATACGAGGCAGTGCGGTCTTCAGGAAGACTGGCGCTGGCGCACGTCCGACAGCAGGCGCGCAAATTCCTTCTTGACCACGCCATAGCATTCGCACACATGGCCTTCGAGGCCGGCGCGGTCCAGCACGGAAATATGGCCGCGCCGGTAGCTGATGAAGCCGCGCTGCTGCAGGCGCCCGGCCGCTTCCGTCACGCCTTCGCGGCGCACGCCCAGCATGTTGGCGATCAACTCCTGCGTCATGGTCAGCTCGCGGTTCGGCAAGCGGTCCATGGTCAGCAGCAGCCAGCGGCACAGCTGCTGCTCCACCGTATGGTGGCGGTTGCACACGGCCGTCTGCGACATTTGCGTGATCAGCGCCTGCGTATAGCGCAGCAGCAAGCGCATGACGGGCCCCGCGCGGTCGAACTCTTCCATCAGCAAATGGGCCTTCAGCCGGTAGCCGACGCCGCCCGTCTGCACGACGGCGCGGCTCGGCGTCGAGTTGCCGCCCATAAACAGCGACACGCCCACGACGCCTTCATTGCCGACACCGGCAATTTCCGACGAACCGCCGTTTTCCAGCAGGTAATGAATGGAAACGATGGCCGTGGTGGGGAAATACACATGCTGCAGCTTGTCGCCCGAATCGTAGATCACGTCGCCGAGCAGCATCGACACTTGCTCCAAATACGGGGCCAGGCGCGCGAAATCGGCGTCGAGCATGGCGGCAAGCAAATGGTTTTGATTCGGGTTGTGCAGCTGGGCATGCGGACTCGACATGGGCAGGTTTCCTGGTTTCCAGTCGTCAGCTAGGGGATCGATGAAAGGCGTCCGAACGAGGGCCGCCATGTGGTGCAGCGTAACACAGCGCTGGCACGGTGCCCCGACTATATTTCTTGCCGGCATGGCCGTCCGTTCGGTAGCGAACGGACGGTATTTCGCCGCCCGCCCTACAGTCAGTCACTGCCCGGCCTGCCTGATCATGGATCGGCACCGGCGCTGCCACGGGACGTCACCATGCAATCATTCTTCAAGCGCATCTCCATTTCCGTTTCCACTTCGGCCCTGCTCACCCTGGCGTTCGGATTGTGTTTGACGGCCCTGTGCTACGCCTCGGCGCGGCAGATCGAGTCGGAAAGCACCCGGCTGCTGCTGCAGTACCACGCCAGCGCGCATACCTTGGGCGCCGCCCTGCTGCCGGCCAAAGGCATGGGCCTGGACGCCAACCACCGCGGCTCGCTGTACGTGCTGCTGGGCGGTCTGCTGTCGAGCCTGCTGGCGGCCGCGTATGTGTATCAGCTGGTGTCGCGCAATTCCGTGATTGCCCGCATCACGGGCGAACGCACGGCGGCGCTGCAGTTTGCCAATTTGCGCCTGTCCGAAGACATCGCCGCGCGCATGCACAATGAAAAGTCGCTGCGGCTGCGCGAGCGCATCATCGAAGTGTCGGCCAATGCCATCATCCTGTGCAGCGCCGACGCGCCCGGCTACCTGATCGAATACGTCAACCCCGCCTTCGAACGCATCACCGGCTATGCGGCCGGCGAAGTGATCGGCCAGCGTCTGGAAGACTTGCAAGGTCCCGAGCAAGGGCGGCAAGACATGCACGCCATTACGGCGGCCCTGCGCGAACAGCGCGAAGGCAAGGCCATCGTGCGCAATTTCCGCAAGGATGGCAGCTGCTACTGGAGCGAGCTGTTCGTCGCTCCCGTGCGCGACGATGGCGATGGCCCCGTCAGCCACTTTGTCGTGGCGCAATACGACATCAGCACCGTCATGCGTTTCGAACAGGAACTGGAATTTCAGGCCAGGCACGATATCCTGACGGGCCTGGCCAACCGGGCCCTGCTGCGCGAACGGCTGGAGCAGGCGATGGCCGTGACGCGGCGCAGCGGCCTGCCCCTGTGGGTGGTTTTCATCGACCTCGACCGCTTTAAATTCGTCAACGATACCCTGGGCCACGATGCGGGCGACCTGGTGCTGAAAAGCGTGGCCGAGCGCCTGCGCGACGCGACGCGCGAAGTCGACACCGTGGCGCGCCTGGGCGGCGACGAATTCGTGCTGCTGTTGCCCCAGCACGGCAATGGCGAACCGGGCGTGGCCATCCTGCAGCGCATCCAGGACGCCGTGACGCAACCGCTGCAACTGGGCGAATATGAATTTTTCCTCAGCTGCTGCATGGGCGTGGCCGTGTATCCCGACGATGGCGACGATGCCGACACGCTGATCAAGCACGCCGACATCGCCATGTACCGCGCGAAGGAACAGGGACGGGGCCACTGGCAATTCTATGCCGCGAGCATGAATACGGGCACCCTGGAACGGCTGGGACTGGAGAGCGAATTGCGCCACGCCCTGGAGCGGGGGCAATTCCACCTCGAGTACCAGCCCCAGCTGGACCTGGCCAGCGGCACGGTGGTGGGCATGGAAGCGCTGCTGCGCTGGACCCACCCGCAGCTGGGACGGATTCCGCCGGCCAGCTTCATCGGCCTGGCCGAGGAAATGGGCTTGATCACGCCCATCGGCGACTGGGTGCTGCGCACGGCATGCGCCCAGGCGCGCGCCTGGCAGCTGGCCGGCCATGGCCCGCTGCGCCTGGCCGTCAATCTGTCGGCGAGGCAATTCAAGCAAAAGAACCTGCTGCACGCGGTGGCGCAGGCGCTGGCGGACACGGGACTCGCCGCGGCCCACCTGGAACTGGAATTGACGGAAAGCATGGTCATGCATGACGTGGATCAAGCCACGGTCATCATGGCCAAGCTGAAGGGACTGGGCGTGCAACTGTCCATCGATGACTTCGGCACCGGCTACTCCAGCCTGGCCTACCTGCGCCACTTCCCCATCGACGTATTGAAAATCGACAAAACCTTCGTCAGCGACATCACGCACAGTGACGATGACGCGGCCATCGTGCGCGCCATCATTTCACTGGCGCACAGCCTGCGCCTGAAAGTGATCGCCGAAGGCGTGGAAACGGCGCAGCAGCTGGACTTCCTGCGCCAGCACGGCTGCGACCAGATGCAGGGCTATTTGTTCAGCCGCCCCCTGGCCGCCGCCGCTTTCGAGACATTGCTGCTCGAAGGCAACATGCTGCCCGCTTAAAACGCGTGGCGCAGGCCGATGTTGAAGGCGCGGTTGCCGCTGCCCACTTCGGTTGCATTGCCCACCATGTAGGCGGCGTCGTTGCGGTTGCGGATATGCGCGTAGGCAACATACACCTTGCTGCGCTTGGACAAGGCATACGTGGCGCCGATGGCCAGCTGCTGCGCGTCGCGGTTGGCCGCATCGCGGTCATCCTTGCGCACATACGAGGCCAGCAGGGTCGTCGCACCGAGCGGCACGGAGACGCCGACGATGGCGTCGCGGCTGTCGGTGGACTGGGCCGGCGCCTGCGCTGCGCCGTACGGATTTTCCACAAAGAACATGCTGCTGCCATCGCCCGTGTTGCGGCCATAGCCGGCAAACGCCGTGGCCACGCCAAAGTTGTAATTACCGGCCAGAATGGTGTTATTCACGTCGGCCTTGCCCGGCTCGCCGGCACGGCTCTGGCGCGCCAGGCGCAAGATCAGGGGGCCGTTGACATAACCCAATGCCAGGCCCAGCGAACGTTGATCTGCCGCAATCCCCGTGTGCTCGCCGGCACCATACATGACGGTGCCCGTCACGCCGCGCCATTCCGGCGAGGTGTAGCGCACGGTATTGTCGATGCGCGTGGCCGAATAGCCGGCCAGGTTGGTCGCCGCGCCGGCCAGGCCGCCCTCGAACGGATCGGCCACGTCGGTCAGCGCCTGGCTTTGCAGGTTGTACTGGCGGCCCACGGTCAGCATGCCCAGCGGGCTGTCGATGCCGACAAACGCCTGGCGGCCGAACAATTGCCCCGCCTGGTCGGAGCGGCCCGAGTCGCTCAGGACGCCCGCTTCCAGGGTGAACACGGCGTGCAAGCCATTGCCCAGGGATTCAGTGCCGCGCAAGCCCAGGCGCGAGCCGGCCGATACGCCGCTGGTGAGCTTGCTGACGCCGCCTTCCTGCACCAGGCCCGCATCCATCAAGCCATAGATGGTGACTGACGACGGGATGACTGACGACGGGCCGGCAGACGACTGGGCGTGGGCGGCAGGCAAGACGCCCAGGGTGGCGATGGTCGAAACGAGGCCGACACTGATCGAGAGTTTTTTCATGCTGGTTTCCTTGTAAAGGCAAAACCAGGAAAGCGCGCGGCCATGGCGCGGCCACAGGCGTCAAGGCGCGCCGTAGTTACATGCCGTATCGAAAGACGACGGGCCAGATAACAACATTCCTGGCTAAGCTGTGGCGGCGCGGCCGATAAAGACGATGGCGCGCGGTATTCCGCCGTGAATGGTGCACCGCTGGCGGTGCGCGTGGCTCAGGCGCCCGGCCCGAAGGGGACGCGCTGAAGGTGGCTGGCATCGCGGATGCGCTGGCCTTGAGACGCGGGCGCGTGTTGGATATGAAACGTTGATACAACCGCGTCTGCAGGCGCCGTCCGCAAGGATGAGGCAGGAGGCGCCGAGGCCGGCATTATAGCATCGGCAGCGCCTTGATCCCCGTTCTGTTGCAGTAAAACGACTCGCCAGGCCGCCAAAACACAGCGATGTCGCCGCCCAAGGCGGCGCATGCCGATCACCAGGCGAACGCTATTGCGGCGGCAGGCTGGCGGCCTTGTCCTTGCATTGCATTGCGTAGCGGTGCGGCTGCCGGATGCTAGCGCGCCGCGGCAGCGGCCCGCAACGCGGCCAGCACGGCTTTGTTTTCCGACGTCGACGCCCGTTGCTGCGCCATCTTCAACACGGAAATCCCCCCGGCCTGCGGATCGGCGCCCAGGCCCAGCAGCAGCTTGACCATCGCCGCGTCGCCATTTTCGACGGCCGCCAGCAAGGGCGGAAGATAGCCGTCGCTGACGACGGGCGCGCCCATCGCGGCCAGGCGGGTGACCCAGTCTGGCCGCTGGCTGCGCACGGCATGCCACAGCAGCGTCTCCTTTTCCAGGCGCCGCGAATCGAGCGCCGCCCCCTGTCCCTTGTAAGACTCTTCGGCGGCGGGGCCGACTTGCTGCCATGGCATGCCGGGCACCACCAGTTGGCGCAGCACGTCTTCGGACGCCGGTTGATGGTTGTACATGGCGCGCATCGCGGCATCGAGCCAGCGGTCCTTGCCCTTCGCGTCATGCCGGGGCACGCGCTGCTTGAGCCAATCGAGCACGCCGGCGTTGCCCGCTTCGGCGGCAAAGGCGTACAGCGACTTTTCCTGCTCATCAATATTCGGCGTGGTGCCGGTGGCCAGCATTTTGTCGAGCACTTCAGTGCCGCGCGTCAGGCGCAGCAAGCGCCCCCATGTCAACGAATCGGCCAGCGGCCGTTCGGCTGGCTGCGCAGCCCCGCCTTTCTTGGCTTTTTTCTCTGCCAGATACTGATCTACCAGCAAATATGGCCGGCCCGCGCCTGCGTCGAGCAAGGCGATCATGCTGGCCGTCCGTTCATTCGCGTCGATCAATTCCGGCAAGATGCCCGCATCCTCCTGCTGCAAGGCGTATTCCAGCGGCGCCATCGTTTGGTTTTCGCCGCCGTATTGCCGCGCATCGGCGCCATGGGCCAGCAACAGGCGCACCATCGCGGCATTGCCATACAGGGCAGCCAGATGCAGGGGCGCGGCGTGGTACAGCGTATCGCCTTCGCCGAGCGGCACGCCGCGTTGCAACAGCAGCGTCATCATGCGCAGCTTGGTGGGCAACAGCGCGGCGTGCCGCTCACGCAGCGCCTGGCGGCGGGCCGGCTCCGACGCCTGCGCCAGTCGCTCCTGATCGTCGTCCCGCCACGTTTGCGCCTTCAGCCATGCCGCTTCGGCTTTGAACATGCCGGATGGGGGCAAGATCAAATAGTTCAGCAAGGGAAGCCTGTCGATCGCATAGTTGCCCGGCTCGGCGACACCGGCAAGCAGCTTGCCGAAGGCCGCTTCATCGCCCTCTCTGGCAGCCTTGAACAGCGCCGTCACCTCTGGCGTCGGCGGCAGCTTGTTGCGTGCCTCGTGCACATAATTGATCAAGCGTTCCATGCCGTGCACGGAGACCTGCGGCAATGGCATGCCCACCTTCCATGCCCGCGCCAGCTGATCCGCCTCGGCGTGTTGCGCCGCATTCAATTTCTTTGCCCAGCGGGCCACGACGTCGCCGGCCTCCGCCGCGCCGCCCGCCGCCGCCAACTGGCTCAGCATGGAAGCGAGCACATAGTCCTGCGGCACGCCCGCCTCCTCTCCATACAGAACAGCCAGCTGCAACTGGGCCTTGGCACTGCCGCTTTCGGCGGCCTTGCGCAGCCAGCGGGCGGCCTGCGGTTCATCCAGGCCGCCCGTGCCTTTCCAGCACAGCAAGCCCAACTGGTAGGCGGCTTCCATGTCGCCGCCCTCGGCGGCGCGGCGGTACCAGTCCTGCGGCGAACGCTGTCCCGTCAGCGACGTCGCCGGTAAGGGCGCGCCCCGCTTCCAGCCGGCAGCCAGGCGCACGGCTTCATCGACCTGGTCCGGCGACATCCTGTCACGCTGCGCCGGCAGGGACTTCTCCATCGCGGCCGCGCCGCTCCACTCCTTGTCTTGCTGCGCCAGCAGGTTGAGCGCGTACGACAGCACCCTGTCGACCGGCCCCCCTTCGCCCCGTTCATGCATTTGCGCCAGTTCCTGCAGCGGCTTGCCGTCACCCTGCGCGGCCATGACGCCCAGCCAGGGCCGCGCGCGCGCGGGATTGCGCATGCGGCCCGGCGCGTATGCATACATGAAAACCAGCGCCTTCTGCGCGGCGCGGTCGCCCCCCTTGGCCGCCAGCAGATACCAGCGCTCGGCTTCGGCCTCGCTGCGCGCCACGTCCCGGCATCCTTGCTCGCCCAGGTAGATATCGGCGAGGACTTTTTGCGCCTCGACATCGCCACCTTGCGCCGGTCCGCGCAATTGCCTCACGGCCTCGCTGCAGCGCCCGGCCTGGAAAGCCGCCACCCCTTCCGGAACGCCGGCGCATGCGCCACCGGCAGCCAATCCGACGCCGAGCACGGCCAATTGCCACATTTTTTTCATGATAGTCTGGGCTTTCAAGTAATGTTGCAAATATGATAGCTTAGAAAAAATACAATGAAGCAATATTGCTCAATCGTGCGCGGCTTTTCGGCCCATCCAGGGCCGCTATTTGCTGCGCATGCTTTATGCACCCCTTATAATGGTTCCTTTTGCCAATCACACGCCAAATCATGGAATTAGCCAAGTCTTTCGAGCCCGCCGACATTGAACAATTCTGGCGCACCGAGTGGGAACAGCGCGGTTACTTCACCGCCACCCTCGATGCCGGAAAACCTTCCTTCAGCATCCAGTTGCCGCCGCCGAACGTCACCGGCACCCTGCACATGGGCCATGCGTTCAACCAGACCATCATGGATGGCCTGACCCGCTACCACCGCATGCTGGGCCACAACACGGCCTGGATTCCCGGCACCGACCACGCGGGCATCGCCACGCAAATCGTCGTGCAACGCCAGCTGGACGCGCAAAAGATTTCGCGTCATGACCTGGGCCGCGAGAAATTCGTGGAAAAAGTGTGGGAATGGAAAGAAAAATCCGGTTCCATCATCACCGGCCAGATGCGCCGCCTGGGCGCCTCGGCCGACTGGCAGCGCGAATACTTCACGATGGATGAACCGCGCTCGAAAGTCGTCACCGACGTCTTCGTGCGCCTGTTCGAACAAGGCTTGATCTACCGCGGCAAGCGCCTCGTCAACTGGGACCCCGTGCTGGGCACGGCTGTCTCGGACCTGGAAGTGGTGTCCGAGGAAGAAGACGGCTCCATGTGGTACATCAAGTACCCGCTGGCCGACGGCAGCGGCTTCCTGACGGTGGCCACCACCCGTCCTGAAACCATGCTGGGCGACGTGGCCGTGGCCGTCGATCCGACGGACGAGCGCTACACGGCGCTGGTGGGCAAGATGCTCAAGCTCCCCCTGACGGACCGCGAAATCCCCATCATCGCCGACGAATACGTCGACAAGGAATTCGGCACGGGCTGCGTGAAGATTACGCCTGCGCACGACATGAACGATTACGCCGTGGGCCAACGCCACAAGCTGGCGCAGATCGTCATCCTGACCCTGGACGCGAAGATCACGGACGATGCGCCGGCAGCGTACCGCGGCATGGACCGCTTCGCCGCGCGCAAGCAGATCGTCGCCGACCTGGACGCGCAAGGCTTGCTCGAGCAAGTCAAGCCCCACAAGCTGATGGTGCCGCGCGGCGACCGCACGGGCGTCGTCATCGAGCCGATGCTGACGGACCAGTGGTTTGTCGCCATGAGCAAGCCGGCCCCGGAAGGCACTTTCTTCCCAGGCAAGTCGATCGCGGAAACGGCGCTGGACAAGGTTGCCAACGGCGAAATCAAGTTCGTGCCGGAAAACTGGAGCACCACCTACAACCAGTGGCTCAACAACATCCAGGACTGGTGCATCTCGCGCCAACTGTGGTGGGGCCATCAAATCCCGGCGTGGTACGACGACGCCGGCAATATCTTTGTTGCGAAAACGCAAGCCGAAGCGGAAGCCAAGGCGCTGGCCGCCGGCAGCACGGGCCCGCTGAAACGCGACGACGACGTGCTCGACACGTGGTTCTCGTCGGCCCTGGTGCCGTTCTCGACTATGGGTTGGCCTGAAGAAACCCCGGACATGAAGGCCTTCCTGCCGTCGTCCGTGCTGGTGACGGGTTTCGACATCATCTTCTTCTGGGTCGCGCGCATGGTCATGATGACGGCGCACTTCACGGGCAAGGTGCCGTTTGAAACCGTCTACGTGCACGGCCTCGTGCGCGATTCGACAGGACAGAAGATGTCCAAGTCGAAGGGCAACACGCTGGACCCGATCGACTTGATCGACGGCATCGACCTGGAAGGCTTGATCGTCAAGCGCACCACGGGCCTGATGAACCCGCGCGACGCGGAAAAGATCACCAAGGCGACGCGCAAGGAATTCCCGGAAGGCATTTCGGCCTACGGCACGGACGCCGTGCGCTTCACCATGGCCAGCTATGCCTCGCTGGGCCGCAACATCAATTTCGACCTGGGCCGCTGCGAAGGCTACCGCAACTTCTGCAACAAGATGTGGAACGCCACCCGTTTCGTCATGATGAACACGGAAGGCAAGGATTGCACGGCGAACGACGTTGATCTGTCGCAAGCGGACAAGTGGATTATTTCCCTGCTGCAAAAGGCCGAACTGGACGTGGCCAAGGGCTTTGAAGACTTCCGTTTCGACAATATCGCCGCATCGATCTACAAATTCGTGTGGGACGAGTATTGCGACTGGTACCTGGAAGTCGCCAAGGTGCAAGTACAGCAAGGTACGGAAGGCCAGCAGCGCGCCACCCGCCACACCCTGCTGCGCGTGCTGGAAGTGGTGCTGCGCCTGGCCCATCCGATCATCCCCTTCGTCACGGAAGCGTTGTGGCAGACAGTGGCGCCACTGGCCGGCAAGACGCTCAAGCCGGAGGGCGATTCGATCATGATGCAGCCGTATCCGATCGCCAACACCGACAAGATCGACGAGTCGGCTGAAGCGTGGATGCAGCAGCTGAAAGCCTTGACGGACGCGACGCGCAACCTGCGCGGCGAAATGCAGATCTCGCCATCCGTGCGCGTGCCGCTGATCGTCGAGGCAGGCAATGCCAGCGAGAAAGAAGCGCTGGCGTCGTACGCACCGTACATCCAGTCGCTGGGCAAGCTGGCCGAAGTGCAGATCGTCGATGCGTTGCCGGACTCGCCTGCGGCCGTCGCCATCGTCGGCACCACCAAGCTGATGCTGAAAGTGGAAATCGACGTGGCCGCCGAACGCGAGCGCCTGGGCAAGGAAATCGCCCGCATCGAAGCGGAAATTGCCAAGGTCAACAGCAAGTTGGGCAATGAAAGTTTCGTCGCGCGCGCCCCGGCCGCCATCGTTGCGCAAGAAAACGAGCGTTTGCTCAGTTTTTCGGCGACAATTGAAAAACTGCGCGAACAGTTTGCTAAACTAGCCAGCGCATAAGGCAAGTTTGGAAAGATTGCGCGGCGTCATCCGTGACGCCGCGCAGGATGGCTGGTCTTGCCTTGGTATATATACTGTTCGTGACCCGATCAAAAAAACCATTGGAGACTAGCAATGCATAAAATTTTCAAAGCAAGCGTCACAGCAAGCATCATGATGGCCGCCCTGGCCATCGCCGGCAGCGCCACCGCGCGCGACGGCAACTACACCCCTGTCGGCACGTGGAAAACCATCGACGACGCCAGCGGCAAGCCGAAATCCCTCGTCGTCATCACGGAAAGCAATGGCGTCTTGCAAGGCAAGATCGAAAAGCTGTTCCGCGGCCCGAATGAAGAGCAAAATCCCAAGTGCGACAAGTGCACGGGCGCCAACAAGGACCAGCCCATCATCGGCCTGGTGATCCTGTCCGGCCTGAAATATGACGGCAAGGAATGGACGGGCGGCGAAATCACGGACCCGGCCAGCGGCAAGGTCTACAAGAGCAAGGCCGAGCTGATCGAAGGCGGCACCAAGCTGCAAGTGCGCGGCTATGTCGGCGTGCCGATGTTTGGCCGCTCGCAAACGTGGGTGCGCGAAGAGTAATCAACGCACGCCCTGTCCTGATGAAGCCGGCCCTGCGTCGGCTTTTTTGCGCCCCCCCTGCGGCAAACCTGTTGTTTTCCAGGCCAAATTCCTCCCATTCTGGCGTATTTCCACGTGCGGGCAAGCTATGCGCGCCACCGAACATACTTGAAGTTTCCTAAATGAAATAGTGCATGCCTGTGACGCCATCGCCCTGTAGCGAAAGGCGGCATGGCTCTGCCGGATGACCCCATCCGCGGATGCCCGGCAATGACTGCCATGCACAAAGGAACTATATGAATCTCTTCAAGCGATATCTGACCCCGCTGCTCGTCTCGGCAGGTTTGTTGGCCATGACCGCCCTCGCCGGCTGCGGCGGCGGTGACCAGGGGCGCGATCCCATCCTCGGCTTGCCGGGCGCCACCCTGTCCAGCCTGGCCGTCACGCCCGCCACGGCCACCGTCGCCATCGGCGCCGGCCAGCAATTCACGGCCATCGCCACGTATAGCGACGGCTCCGCGCAAGACGTCAGCGCCAAGGCGGCCTGGACGTCGGCCACGCCGGCCAATGCCACCGTCAATGCCGCCACGGGCTTGAGCACCGGCATTGCTGCCGGCGGCAGCAGTATCAGCGCCGCGTTTGGCGGCAAGAGCGCGGCGGCCCAGTTGACCGTCTCGCCCGCCACCCTGACGGCCATCGCCATCACGCCGCTCGCGCCATCGATCGCCATCAGCGCAACGCAGCAATTCACGGTGAGCGGCAGCTTCAGCGATGGCGCCACGCGCGACGTCACGGCCGTCTCGACCTTTGCCTCGGCCAGCCCTACCACGGCCAGCATCGCCGCCACCGGCCTGGCCCTGGGCAAAGTTGCCGGCACGACGCAGATCACGGCCACCACGGGCACGCTCACGGCCAGCACCGTGCTGACCGTCACGCCAGCGACCTTGCTGGCTATTGCCGTCACGCCGCAAAACCCCATCATTCCCGTCGCCGCGACGCGCCAGCTGGCCGTCCTCGCCACGTATTCGGATGGCAGCACCGCCGACGTCACGGCCGGCAGCAGCTTCGTTGCCGCCACGCCCGCTTTCGCCAGTGTCGCCAGCAATGGCCTCGTCACCGGCGTTGCCTTTGGTAGCAGCGTCATGAATGCCAGCTTCAACGGCAAGACGGCCAGCACCACCGTCACCGTGCCTGCCGCCACCATCGTCAGCATCGCCGTCACGCCGGCCACCGCCAGCATCGCGGTCGGCACCCAGCAACAATTCATTGCCACGGCAACGTATTCGGACAGCTCGAACGCCATCATCACCAATAGCGCCGCCTGGACCTCGGGCACCGTCGCCAATGCCACGGTATTGAACACGGGCGTCGCCACGGGCATCGCCGTCGGCACCAGCAATATCACGGCCACGGCCGGCGGCCAGTCGGGCAGCGCGCTGCTGACCGTCTCCGCCGTCGCCATCCCGCCCGTCCTGAACCCGATCATCCTGGGCCGCGCGGCGCCATTCGGCGTGCTGGCCGGCACTTCGATCACGAACAATTCGGGCGGCACCACCCTGATCACGGGCGACGTCGGCGCGCCTTCGCAAACGGTCGATCCGACCCAGGCGGCCGGTTTTACCAACTACAAGTCGGGCGCCATCCTGGCCGGCGCCATGACGGATTTGCAAGCGGCGATCACGGACGGCAACAGCCGCACTTGCGACGTCAGCTTTGCCGGCGGCATCGACCTGGGCGGCCAGACCTTCGGCCCCGGCGTGTATTGCTACGCGGGCGCCATCAGCATTACGGGTACCTTGACCCTGAACGGTCCCGGCGTGTACATCTTCCGCACGGCGCTGACCTTGAATTCGACCGTCAACTCGGTGGTCGCCCTGAACAATGGCGCCACGGCCGACAACGTCAGCTGGCTGCCCGTCGGCCCCACCACCCTGGCCGCGAACAGCGTCTTCAAAGGCAATATCCTGGGCCAGTCGGCCGCCATCACGGTGGGCGACAACACGACCCTGCTCAATGGCCGCGTGCTGACGGCTGCCGCCGTTACCCTGCGCAACAACCAGATCACCAAATAACCGGGACATGACCATGACTATCGCACACACACTGGGCGCCCTGAGCGTGATGGCCGGCGCCTTGCTGGCAGCGCAAGCGGCGCAGGCGCAGGACAACACTTTCATCAACCCGGACTGGGCCAACAGCGCCTGGTACCTCGGCGCGGGCGTGGGCCAGTCGCGCGCCACCATCGACGAACCGCGTCTGCGCGCCAGCCTGGCCGCGAATGGCGAAACCGTCACCGGTTTTGCCAAGGACGAGCGCGACACGGGTTATAAATTGTTTGTCGGCCGACAACTGAACCAGTATGTCGCCGTGGAAGCGGGCTACTTTGACCTGGGCAAGTTCGATTTCCAGTCGACCACCAGCGGCAACGGCGTGCTGAACGGGCAAGCGGGCTTTCGCGGCGTGAACCTGGACTTGCTGGGCCAGCTGCCGCTGTCGCAGCGCATATCGTTACTGGGCCGGGTCGGCATGCACTACACCAAGACCAGCACGGAATTCAGCGGCAACCGCCTGCTGGGTTCGGCCAATACGCATGCCAGCGAGCGCAAGCTCAACGCCAAGCTGGGTCTGGGCCTGGAATACAAGTTCAGCGAAGCGCTGGCCCTGCGCGGCGAAGTCGAGCGCTATCGCTTGAACGACGCCGTCGGCAACCGCGGCGATGCGGACTTGTATTCCGTCAGCCTCGTGTATAAACTGGGCCGCCCGGCCAGCGCCACGCCCGCCTACCAGCCGGCGCCGCAAGTGGCATTGCCGCCCATCAGCGAAACCATGCCGGCCCCCGTGGCCGAGGTAAAGCCGGCGCCCGTCTCGGAAAAAGTATCATTTGCCGCGGAAGCGCTGTTTGATTTCGATCAATCGACGCTCAAGCCGCAAGGCAAGGCGGCGTTGGACCAGTTGCTGGGCCAGTTGAACGGCATGGACCTGGAAGTGATCGTCACGGTAGGCCATACGGATGCCGTCGGTCCGGATGCCTACAACCAGAAACTGTCGCAGCGCCGCGCCGAAGCCGTCAAGGCTTACCTGGTGGCGCAAGGCGTGGAAACGAACCGCGTCTACACGGAAGGCAAGGGAGAAACGCAGCCCGTGGCCGACAACACGAGCGCCGCCGGGCGCGCCAAGAACCGCCGCGTGACGGTGGAAGTGGTGGGCACGCGAAAAGTTTCACGCTAGGTTTCACGCACATGTAAAAAAACCGGCTTGCGCCGGTTTTTTTTCGCCTGCCGCTTTACGCCGGCTTGCGGTGATGCTTGCTCAGATGCCGGTCCAGGCTGTTGGCGAACTGTTGCCGGTCCGACTGGCTGAAGGCGGCCGGACCGCCCGTGTCGACGCCGCCGCTGCGCAATTCTTCCATGAAGGCGCGCATTGTCAGTTGCTGGGCGATATTATCCTTCGTGTAAAACTCGCCACGCGGGTTCAGCGCAAAGCCGCCCTTGGCCAGCACGTCGGCAGCCAGCGGGATATCGCCCGTGATGACCAGGTCGCCCGGATTGAGCAG
Source organism: Janthinobacterium sp. SUN211 (assembly GCF_030587315.1). Lineage (NCBI taxonomy): Bacteria > Pseudomonadati > Pseudomonadota > Betaproteobacteria > Burkholderiales > Oxalobacteraceae > Janthinobacterium > Janthinobacterium sp. SUN211. Next base: position 170,768 of record NZ_JAPWIC010000009.1, read on the forward strand.
GCGCACGATTTCCTGGTCCGCCACGTCGGCGCCGGACGGCACTTGCACGGTGCGGATGAAACGCGAAGGCGGCACGCGCAAGCCCTGGTTGGCCACCAGGGTGAGCGGCAACTCCAGGCGGTCGGCGACTCTGTACAAAATTTCCTTGATGACGACGGGACAGGCGTCGGCGTCGATCCAGATCTGCATGCCCGGCGCAGTCTGTTGGCTGCCTTCCGCCATCACAATTCCCACGCTTCGCCGCCGGGACCCATGCGCGGCGCGCTGACGCCGAAGTGCAGGTACGCGGCCGGCGTGGCGACACGGCCACGGGGCGTGCGCTGCAGGAAACCTTGCTGTATCAGGTACGGTTCCAGCACGTCTTCGATGGTATCGGCCGCTTCACCGATGGCTGCCGCCAGGTTGCCGATGCCGACGGGGCCGCCGCCGAACTTGAACAGCACGGCTTCGAGCAGCTTGCGGTCCATCACGTCGAAACCGGCGGAATCGACGTCGAGCATGGCCAGTGCGCGGTCGGCCACCACCTTGGTGATCTCGCCATTGCTTTTGACTTCCGCGAAATCGCGCACGCGGCGCAGCAGGCGGTTGGCGATGCGGGGCGTGCCGCGCGCGCGCTGGGCGATTTCATGCGCGCCTTCCGGATCGATGGGCGCCTTCAGCAAGGCGGCGCTGCGCGTGACGATCTTCGTCAATTCGCCCGTGTTGTAGAACTCCAGGCGGGCAACGATGCCGAAGCGGTCGCGCAGCGGATTGGTCAGCATGCCGGCGCGCGTGGTGGCGCCCACTAATGTAAACGGCTGCAGATCGAGTTTCACGGAACGGGCGGCCGGGCCTTCGCCGATCATGATATCGATTTGATAATCCTCAAGCGCCGGATACAAAATCTCTTCCACGACAGGCGACAGGCGGTGGATTTCATCGATGAACAGGACGTCGTTCGCTTCCAGGTTCGTCAAAATCGCTGCCAGGTCGCCCGGACGCTCCAGCACGGGGCCGGAGGTCTGGCGCAGATTGACGCCCATTTCGCGCGCGATGATGTGCGCCAGGGTCGTCTTGCCCAGGCCAGGCGGGCCGAACAATAAAGTGTGGTCGAGCGCTTCCTTGCGCTGGCGTGCGGCCGTAATAAAAATTTCCAGCTGGTCGCGGATCTTTTCCTGCCCCACATATTCATCGAGTTGCTTCGGGCGCAAGGCCCGTTCGATCGCCTCTTCGTTGTGCGAAATGGGCGCCGCATCGATGATGCGCTGTTCCGTGAAGCTGTCGGTCTGGATGCTCATGCCCTATCAGCCTTTCGACAGCGCTTTCAGCGCCAGTTTGATGCCATCCGACACGCCGCTGCCTGCCGGCACGTTCTTCACGGCCGCCAGCGCTTCCTTGTCCGAATAGCCGAGCGCCACCAGTGCGTTCAAAATGTCCGATTGGGCGTCCGGCGCCGCATGTGCGCCCAGCGGGCCAAGATCCGCACCGATCTTGCCCTTCAATTCCAGCAGCAGCCGTTCCGCCGTCTTCTTGCCGATGCCCGGCACTTTCACGAGGCGGCCGGAATCCTGCAGGGTGATCGCCTGCGCCAGGTCGGCAATCGTCATGCCGGACAGAATCGACAGGGCCATGCGCGCGCCCACGCCCGTGATCTTGATCAACTGACGGAATACGGCACGCTCGGCCGCATTGCCGAAACCAAATAGCAAATGCGCATCTTCGCGGATGGCCTGGTGCGTGAACAGCACGACTTTTTCACCCACGTGGGGCAAGTTGTAAAAAGTGCTCATCGGCACATCGACTTCATAGCCGACGCCCTGGCAATCGACCAGCAATTGTGGCGGATTCTTTTCAAGCAAAATACCGGAGAGACGGCCTATCATCGCGTGTTCCTAATGTTGTGTATATATATGAGGGCCATGCAGCTATCCCACTAAACGGCCGCGCTTCATGCGCAGCCCCTGCAGCTGGGGCGCCAGCGCGCCGATCATGGCCAGCGCATCGATGCTGTTGGCGTGGCAAATGGCCACGCCCAGGGCATCGGCCGCATCCGTGCCCGGCAAGCCCGGCAGTGACAACAAGCGGGAAACCATGTCCTGCACCTGCTCCTTGGCCGCCTTGCCGTGGCCCGTGACGGCCTGCTTCACTTGCAGCGCCGTGTATTCGGCCACCGACAGGTCGGCGTTGACGAGCGCGCAGATAGCCGCGCCACGCGCCTGGCCCAGCAGCAGGGTCGATTGGGGATTGACGTTGACAAACACTTTTTCGATGGCCGCGCAATCGGGCTGATAGGTGCCGACGATTTCGCCCACGCCTTGCAGGATGACCTTCAGGCGCGGCGGCAATTCCCCTTCGGAACCCGTCTTGACGGTACCCGAAGCGATATAGCGCAGCTTGTTGCCGTGTTTTTCAATGACCCCAAAGCCGGTCGTACGCAGGCCAGGATCGATGCCAAGAATAATCATCGCCAGATTCTATAATGAATACGGCAGGCACCGGTGAATAACCGGTGCCTGCCGCTGAGTTACTGCCAGCCGGGGTATTGAATCCCGGCCTGTTCCAGATCAATGACGGAAGTGACGGGTTCCGGTATACAACATGACAACGCCGCGCTCGTCCGCCGCATCGATCACTTCCTGGTCGCGCATGGAGCCGCCCGGGTGGATGACGCAGGTCGCGCCCGCGTCGACGACGACGTCGAGGCCGTCGCGGAACGGGAAGAAGGCGTCCGACGCCACCACGGAGCCGGTCAGGCTCAGGCCGGCGTTTTGCGCCTTGATAGACGCGATGCGGGCCGAGTCGATACGGCTCATCTGGCCTGCGCCCACGCCCAGGGTCATGTTATTGCCGCAGAAGACGATGGCGTTCGACTTGACGAATTTCGCCACTTTCCAGGCGAACATCAGGTCAGCCAGTTGCTGCGGCGTCGGCTGCAGCTTGCTGACCACGCGCAAGTCGCCGATACCGACGTTTTTCGCGTCCGGCGATTGCACCAGCAAGCCGCCACCGACGCGCTTGAAGTCCATGGCGTGCACGCCGCCGCCCAGCGGGATTTCCAGCATGCGCACGTTTTGCTTGCTCGACAGAATCTGTTTCGCTTCGGCGGAGAACGATGGAGCGATCAGCACTTCGACGAACAGCTTGGCGATTTCGCCGGCGGTGGCGCCGTCGAGTTCGGTATTAAACGCGATGATGCCGCCGAATGCCGAGGTCGGGTCCGTCTGCAGGGCGCGCGCATACGCTTCCGCCGCATTCTTGCCCAGCGCTACGCCGCATGGGTTCGCGTGCTTGACGATGACGCAAGCGGCGCTTTGCTCGAAGCCGCCCATGCTCTTCACGCATTCCCAGGCCGCATCCGCATCGGCGATGTTGTTGTACGACAATTCCTTGCCTTGCAGCTGGCGGTAGTTGGCCAGCGCACCCTCGGTGGCGACCAGGTCGCGGTAGAAGGCGGCGCTCTGGTGCGGGTTTTCACCGTAGCGCATGTCTTGCACTTTCTCAAATGCAACGTTGAGGATTTGCGGGTAAGCGCCGCGCTCGGCGTGCACTTTCGTCGGGCCCAGGCTGGTCAGGTAGTTGGTGATGGCGCCATCGTATTGCGCCGTGTGCGCAAAGACTTTCTTCGCCAGCATGAATTTGGTGTCGTAGCTCACGTCGCCGGCCTTGCCGTCGGCCGAGCGCATTTCCGCCAGCACGGCGTCGTAATCGCTCGGGTCGCAGATGACGACCACGTCCTTGTGGTTCTTGGCCGCCGAACGCAGCATGGTCGGGCCGCCGATATCGATGTTTTCGATCGCGTCTTCCAGGGTGCAATCGGCCTTGGCGACCGTGCCCTGGAACGGGTACAGGTTGACCACCACCATGTCGATGGTCGGCATGTCGTGCTCGACCAGTTTCGACATGTGCTCAGGGAAATCGCGGCGCGCCAGGATACCGCCGTGCACTTTCGGGTGCAGGGTCTTCACACGACCATCGAGCATCTCCGGGAAACCCGTGTAATCGGCAACTTCCGTGACGGGAACACCGTTGTCTGCCAGCAATTTTGCGGTACCGCCTGTGGACAGGAGGTTGACGCCGAGGGCGGACAGGGCGCGGGCGAATTCGAGAACGCCGGTCTTGTCGGAAACGGAGAGGAGAGCTTGTTTGATCATGGCTGTGGCTAGGTGGTTAAGTGTTCTTGGCGAATGGCGCCGCTCAGTCGTCTGGCTGAGGCGGCGGCGGATTCAAATCTTGGCGTCACTTGCATGCCGGCATTACAGCAAACCGTGCTCCTGCAATTTCTTGCGCAGGGTATTGCGGTTGATGCCCAGCATCTGCGCGGCGTGCGACTGGTTGCCATCGGCGCGTGTCATCACGACTTCCAGGATGGGCTTTTCCACGGTCAGCACGACCATGTCATAGATATTCGATGCTTGCTGTTCGCCCAGGTCATTGAAGTAATCTTCTAGACTTTTCTGTACGACTTCCTGAATGCTTTCTTTGCTCATTTGTATGCTTCAACCGGCTGAACACCTGGCTATCCGGTGCCGCGTCGCTCATGCGGTCCGCGTGCTGCCCTCTTGCCTCGGTGTTGTAATTAATATTGCATGACGCTCTGTATATAGGCGCTCGCCCTTGTACTGCTGGTCACTGATTTATGCTGCTTGTTGCTATCTGCTCATGCTGCCGTGGCCGCAGGTTCGATCACATCGATCAGGCCACTTTCACTGGATTCGGAGAGGCGGTATTGTAACCGTTCGCCAAATTTCCATTGCGACTCAAAAAATTGATCGACGGCCAGCAACTGCGCTTCCGTCGACTCCAGCAAGTTCATTTGCTGTCGGAACGCTTCGCCGCCTTCCAGATCCTTGACGTACCAGCCGATGTGCTTGCGCGCCGTGCGCACGCCGAGAAATTCCCCATAAAACGCGTAATGGGCGCGCAAATGCTCATCCATCAGGGTGCGGACTTCATCCACGTAAGGCGCCGGCAACAAGGTGCCGGTGCGCAAAAAGTGGTCGATCTCGCGGCAAATCCACGGCCGGCCCTGCGCCGCGCGGCCGATCATGACGGCATCGGCGCCAGTTTGATCCAGCACAAAGCGGGCCTTCTCAGGACTGGTAATGTCGCCGTTGGCCACCACGGGAATGCCCACCGATGCTTTCACGGCGGCAATGGTTTCATATTCGGCATCGCCCTTGTAGCCATCGGCGCGGGTGCGGCCGTGCAGGGTCAGCATCTGGATGCCGGCTTGCTCGGCGATGCGGGCGATTTTCAGGGCATTCTTGTTTTCGCGGTTCCAGCCCGTGCGAAATTTCAGGGTGACTGGCACGTCGACGGCGTTGACGACGGCGTGCAAGATCCTTTCGACCAGGCTTTCGTCTTGCAGCAAGGCCGAACCGCACCAGCTGTTGCACACCTTTTTGACGGGGCAACCCATGTTGATGTCGATGATCTGCGCGCCCCGGTCCACGTTGAACTTGGCGCAGTCGGCCAGGTCTTGCGGATCGGCGCCGGCGATCTGCACGGCCTTCGGCTCCATTTCGCCCGCATGGTCCGTGCGGCGCGAGCTTTTTTCCGTCGCCCACAGGCGCGGATTCGACGCCGCCATCTCCGACACGGCATAACCGGCGCCCAACTGCTTGCACAACTGGCGGAAAGGCCGATCCGTCACGCCCGCCATGGGAGCGACGAAAACGTTGTTGCGCAGAATGTGAGGGCCGATTTGCACTGAAGAACCTGGAATGGACGGAGGAACCTGCTATTTTAACCGATTCCCTGCCTAATTAATAAGCACTATTTTTTTGCTCAGTGCGTCAGAGTGAGGAGGGGCCGCTTAGCCCAGTTCGTCCATCGCGGGCGCGCTCAGATGTTCGATATTTCCCCAGTGCACCAAATGCAGCTTGCCGTCGGCGTAAGAGAAACGGTTGACGCTGGCATTTTTAACCTGGAAGTCGCGCGGACTGTCGAGCGTCATGCCGACCGCCTCGCGGTAGGCGCACTCGAGCACGCCGCCGTGGGCCACGATGGCGATCGTCTGGCCGTCATATTGCCGGGCCCAGCGGGCGATGGCGCCATTTGCGCGCGCATAGAACTGGCGGAAGCTTTCGGCCTGGCGCTCGCCCGACGGCATCACGGCGTCGATCTGGCGCGATTGCCACTGCGCATACTCGTGCGGATAGCGCGCGGCGATGTCCGCATACAGCAAGCCTTCGAAGGCGCCGTAGCAGCGCTCGCGCAGCAAGGGATCCGTTTGCACGGGTAAATCTTTCACGTCGGCCACGGCTTGCGCCGTCTGCTGCGCGCGTTGCAAGTCGCTGGCGATGATGGCGGCCAGCGGTTCGTCCGCCAGCGCCTGCCCCAGCGCCCCCGCTTGCGCCAGGCCCGCCTCGTTCAGGGCGATGTCGATATGGCCTTGCAGGCGGCGGCCCGCATTCCAGGCCGTTTCGCCATGGCGTATCAGTAAAATCGTGGTGCTCATGCGTTATTTCTTCAGGGTAAGTGCCAATTCGGGGTTGAGCGAATAGGCAACGACGAGCTGGGCTTCGTCGAGGATGTGGCCGTACAGGGCGGCGTGGGCTTGCTGCCCCGTAAAACGCTCGGGCAAGGTCAGCTGCGGCACGTCGAGGGCATACAGGCGGAAAATGTAGTGGTGGATGCGCTCGTCATTCCACGGCGGGCACGGGCCATCGTAGCCGTAATAGTCGCCGGCCATGTCCGGGTCGGCGGCAAACCAGCCCGTGTAGTCGTTCAGGCCCTGGCGCAGCCCAATACCGGCAGGCTTGCCGCGCGGCGTGATGCCGCTGGAAAATTCTCCGGCGGCAATAACCCGCATGGCAGGCGGCAAGTCGAGCAAGCTCCAGTGATAAAAGTCGCCGCGCGGCGCCGTCAGCGGCAGGGCCTGGCCTTCAACATTGACCAGGCTGGCGTCTTGCGGCGCATCGGGGTCGATGCAGAACAGGGCCAGCGACTCGGTGCCGTTCGGCACCTCGTCCCAGGCCAGATGGGGATTGCGGTTGCCGGCGAGGCGCACGCGGCTGGCCGGATCGATCTCGGCAAAGGCATGATCGGCCGGCATCAGGCCGCCATCACGAAACGTCTCGCTCCACAATTTCATCGCTTGCTCCTCTTTTAGTTATTGTTTGGCGTTCACTTGCAGCCAGAAGGTCACCGGGCCGTCATTCGTCAGCGACACTTGCATGTCGGCGCCAAACTGTCCCGTTTGCACGGTCGCATGGCGGCTGCGCGCCTGGTCCACGAAATACGTGAACAGGCGCAAGCCGTCCTGCGGCGCGGCCGCCGGCGTAAACGACGGGCGCGTGCCGGACTTGGTGTCGGCCGCCAAGGTGAACTGCGGCACCAGCAGCAAGCCGCCGGCCACGTCCGTCACGCTGCGGTTCATCTTGCCCGCGTCGTCGGCAAACACGCGATAGCCGAGCAACTTGGCCAGCAGGGCGTCCGCTTCCTTTTCCGTATCGCCCCGCTCCGCGCACACCAGCACCATCAGGCCGGCGTCGATGGCGCCGATGGTGGCGCCGGCAACGTCGACCTTTGCCTGCGTGACGCGCTGCAGCAGCGCGATCATGCCGTCAAGGTGACGCGCGCAAAGCTGCGCTTGCCAACTTGCAACACGAACTGACCGGCTTCCACTTGCAAGCCCTTGTCGCTGATGACGGTGCCGTCGATGCGCACGCCGCCCTGGTCGATCTTGCGCATGGCTTCCGACGCCGATGGGCACAGGCCCGCCTGTTTCAGCAGTTGCGAAATGCCCAGCGGCGCGCCGGCCAAGGTCACTTCCGGGATAACGTCGGGGATGCCGCCCTTCGAGCGGTTGACGAAGTCGGCCAGCGCATCTTCCGCCGCCTGCTGCGAGTGGAAGCGGGCGACGATTTCTTGCGCCAGCGCAACCTTGGCATCGCGCGGATTGCGGCCTTCCTCGACTTCGCGCTTCAGCTGCGCCAGTTCGGCGATCGAGCGCCACGACAGCAGCTCGTAGTAGCGCCACATCATGACGTCGGAAATGCTCATCAGCTTGGCGAACATGGTATTGCCCGGTTCCGTGATGCCGATGTAGTTATTCTTCGACTTGGACATTTTTTCCACGCCGTCCAAACCTTCCAGCAGAGGCATGGTCAAAATACACTGCTGCTCCTGTCCGTACTGCTTTTGCAGTTCGCGGCCCACCAGCAGGTTGAACTTCTGGTCCGTGCCGCCCAATTCCAGGTCCGATTTCAGGGCCACCGAGTCGTAGCCCTGCATCAGCGGGTACAGGAATTCGTGTACGGAAATAGGAATGCCGCCCTGGAAGCGCTTGGTGAAGTCGTCGCGCTCGATCATGCGCGCCACCGTGTAGTGGGAAGCGAGCTGGATGATGCCGCGCGCGCCCAGCGGATCGCACCACTCGGAGTTATAGCGGATTTCGGTCTTGCTGGCGTCCAACACTAAAGATGCTTGCGCGAAATACGTCATCGCGTTAATCTCGATCTGTTCCTTGGTCAGGGGCGGACGCGTGACGTTGCGGCCCGACGGGTCGCCGATCATGGATGTGAAGTCGCCGATGAGGAAAATGACTTGATGCCCGAGGTTTTGCAGCTGGCGCATCTTGTTCAGCACGACAGTATGGCCCAGATGCAAGTCGGGTGCGGTCGGGTCCAGGCCCAGTTTGATGCGCAGTGGAACACCGGTTTTCTCGGAGCGTGCTAATTTTTGCGCAAATTCGCTTTCGATCAAGAGTTCGTCGACGCCACGCTTGGTAATCGCGAGGGCTTCTTGTACTCTGTCCGACAGCGGAAGCGCGGTCTGAGCGGCGTTAGCCTTTGTAGGCGATGCGGTGGTGTTGATTTCCATAAAATTTGACTGTAGATCTCAAAATGGTAGTAGGTTTGCGGAGTTTGCTATAATGCTCGATCCCATCAATCTTGCCGTATGAAAACGAACCAAAATAACAATAACAAAGAGCACTAGTTCACGAATCGTTCAAGGGCAAATTTTAACTGATTGCATGAACCCTATACATAAAATCACAGGCTCACGCTTGTACACACAGCTGACGACGACACGCAAGGCACGCATTATCGGTGCCTCCGCAGTGCTGCTCGCCGTGGCCGCCTTCGGCGCGGTCGCTGTGTCGCCCATGGCGCCCGACGCATCCGATCTGCCGGTGACGTCCATCGCCCAAAACCTGGAAATGCCTGATCTCGCCTCGCAAATTTCCGCGATGGAACAGGTAGACCAGAATTTCACCCACGAAGAAAAAGTCCGCGCCGGCGATACCCTCGCCACCCTGCTGACCCGTCTCGGCGTGGATGATCCGGTGGCCGCCAATTTCATCAAAACCGACAAGATCGCGCGCGGCGTGATGTTGCTGAAATCGGGCAAGCGCGTACAAGCGCAAACGTCCGAAAACGGCGACCTCAACTGGATGCGCGCCACCCTCGTCGACGGCACGGACAAATCGGTCAAGAACATCCTGATCACCCGCAAGGGCGACAAGTTCGTGGCCACGGAAGTGGCAGCCCAGCTGGAACGCCGCGTTGAAATGCACGCGCGCAAGATTACCTCCACCCTGTTCGCCGCCACCGACTCCAGCCTGGACGGCACCCGCCTGCCAGACTCGATTTCCGCGCAAATCGTGGAAATGTTCTCCACCAATATCGACTTCCGCTCCGACCTGAAACGCGGCGACTCGTTTAATGTTGTCTACGAAACATTCTGGCAAGATGGCGAATTCGTCCGAGCGGGCCGCATCCTGGCCGGTGAATTCACCAACCGCGGCACGACTTACCAGTCCGTTTGGTTCGAAGACCCCGCCAGCAAGCAAGGCGGCGGTTACTACAGTTTCGACGGCAAGTCCCTCAAAAAAGCCTTCCTGAAATCCCCCCTCGAATTCTCCCGCATCTCGTCCGGCTTCTCCATGCGCGTGCACCCGATTTCCGGCAACTGGAAAGCGCACAAGGGCATCGATTTCGCTGCAGCAACGGGCACGCCTATCCGCGCTTCGGGCGACGGCGTGGTCGATTCCGTTGGCAGCCAAAACGGCTACGGCAATGTTGTTGTTCTGAAACATTGGGCCAACTACACGACCGCCTATGCGCACATGAGCCGCTTCGCTTCGGGCCTGAAAAAAGGTCAAAAAGTGAGCCAGGGCGATGTGATCGGCTACGTCGGCACCACCGGCTGGTCCACGGGCGCCCATTTGCACTATGAATTCCGCGTTGGCGGCGTGGCGCAAGACCCAAGCAAGCTGAATGTGCAAGCCCAGGCACCATTGACGGCCGCCGAGCTGAGCCGCTTCCGCATGGTGTCAGCTGACATGATGCACCGCTTCACCCTGCTGCGTCCGAACGACACGGCCCTGGCGTCGCGTTAAGCAACACTGCCTTCGGGCAATATACAAAGGCACCGCCCATGCAGATGGCCGGTGCCTTTGTTTTTTCCCGCACGCTTTTGTTTTTCCTGCGCGCTTTTGCGTGCGGCACAAATGCGGCACAATGCACCTCACCACTTACGTATTCAAGGAAAACCCCATGCTGTATATCGGTTTAATGTCGGGTACCAGCCTCGATGGCGTCGACGGCGCGCTGGTCGACTTTTCCGACGAGGGCACGCGCAGCCTGGGCGATGCGTACATTCCCTTTCCCGCCAGCCTGCGCGCCGACCTGATGGCCTTGCAAAGTGCCGGCCAGAATGAAATCGAACGCGAAGCGCTGGCGGCCAATCAACTCGTGCGCCACTACGCCGATTGCGTCGCAATGCTTTTAAGCAACGCGGGCATCGTCGCGGATGCCATCGCCGCCATCGGCGCGCATGGCCAGACCATCCGCCACCGCCCCGAGCTGGGTTTTACGCGCCAGTTGAACAATCCGGCCCTGCTGGCCGAATTGACGGGCATCGACGTCATCGCGGACTTGCGCAGCCGCGACGTGGCGGCCGGCGGCCAGGGTGCGCCGCTGGTGCCGGCCTTTCACCAGGCCATCTTCAATCTGCCGGGCCACACGCGCGTGCTGGCCAATATCGGCGGCATCAGCAATATCAGCGTGCTGCATGCGGATGGCACGGTGACGGGCTACGACACGGGTCCCGGCAATGCGCTGATGGATGGCTGGGTCTTACGGCACCTGGGCCAGCCCTACGACGCCAACGGCGCCTGGGCCGCCACGGGCCAGGTCATCCCCGCCCTGCTGGCGGATTTGCTCGATGAGCCCTATTTTGACTTGCCGGCGCCGAAAAGCACGGGCCGCGACCTGTTCCATGCCGACTGGCTCAGCGCCAAGCTGACCGATTACCCCACCGCCCTGCCCGCCGACGTGCAGGCGACGCTGACCCAGCTGACGGCCGCCAGCCTGGCGCGCGCCATCCTACGCGACGGGGCGCAGGCGGAAACCGTGTATGTGTGCGGCGGCGGGGCGCAGAACGCCAGCCTGATGGCGGCGCTGGCCGCCGAATTGCCGGGCATGGCGGTGGAGTCCACGCAAGCATTGGGCGTGGCGCCCAGCCAGGTCGAGGCGCTGGCCTTTGCGTGGCTGGCCTGGCGCTTTACGCAGCGCAAGCCGGGCAACTTGCCGGCCGTAACGGGTGCGCAGGGCTTGCGGGTACTGGGCGCGCTATACCCGCGTTGATACCGCATTGATCAAGAACAAGTGTTTCAGAAACACAAATAGCGGATCGATGATCCGCTATTTTTACGCTGCGCCTGTAAACCGGCGCGCCTGAAAAACGTTCAGGGCAAGGCGCATTGCCGAAGACAGTACAAATAGTACGGCGAGGCAATGCAACGCCGCCATGGGCGTTTTCTCGGGTGTGCTTATACCGAGAAAGACGAACCGCAACCGCAGGTGGACGTCGCGGTAGGGTTTTTAATCACGAACTGCGCGCCTTCCAGGTCATCCTTGTAGTCGATTTCCGCACCGACCAGGTACTGGTAGCTCATGGAATCGATCAACAGCTGGACGCCGTTCTTGACCATGGTGGTGTCATCTTCGTTGACGATTTCGTCGAAGGTGAAGCCGTACTGGAAGCCGGAACAGCCGCCACCCTGCACGAACACGCGCAATTTCAGGTCGGGATTGCCTTCTTCCTCGATCAGCTGCGCGACTTTTTCGGCGGCGCTATCGGTAAAGATGATAGGCGAAGGGATCACATCTTGCATTTCAGCGACTGCATTCATTTCAGACTCCTCAGAAAACATAGCCTCATTATAGACTGTTGGCGCAAGTCACGCTGCGGCCGCCGCTGGCGCGGCTGGCGGGTGTTGTTCCTGCTCACATTTCCGACACGGCCAGGTGCAGCACGGGGTCGGCGCTGTCGTGGCGGCTGAGCTTGCCCTGGACTTGCGCGCCGCTGTGCATTTCCAGCACTTTGTAATAGACCTCTCCTACAATGCGGGCTTTTGGCTGGATTTCAAGCATTTCGGACACATACACGGGGCCGTTGATCTCGCCGCTGACGACCAGACTCGAGCAGCGCACCTCGCCATCGATGCGGCCCGCCTCGCCCAGCACCACATAGGTGGGGTCGCCCGGCTCGCCCGTGACGTTGCCGCGCACATGGCCGTCGATGCGCAAACCGCCGCAAAACAGCAAGTCGCCCTCGATCCGCGTGGAAGCGCCGATCAGGGTATCGATGGGGTTTTTCGCGTTGCGCTCGAACATGAACGTCATCCTGTCGGGGTACGTGGCAGTCCAATTTATCACAGGTCCGGCAAAAAGGCGCCGGACCTGCGCAAACGCCTGTGCCTATATTTAAGGCATCACGGCGATGTGTTGCAAACCGGCCGTTTCTTTCAGGCCAAACATCAAGTTCATGCATTGCACGGCCTGGCCCGCTGCGCCCTTGACCAGGTTGTCCTGCACCACCAGCACGACGACGGTATTGCCGCCTTCGGGACGGTGCAAGGCCAGACGCAGCATGTTCGAGCCGCGCGTGGAGCGGGTTTCCGGGTGCGAGCCGAACGGCATCACGTCGACGAAAGGCTCATCCTTGTATTGCTCTTCGAACAAGGATTGCAATTCCTCATTGCTGACATCCTTGTTCAGCTGCGCGTACAGGGTCGAATGCATGCCGCGGATCATCGGTACCAGGTGCGGCGTGAAGGTCAGCGCCACTTTCTCATCCGTGAAACGCTGCAATTGCGCCGTCGTTTCCGGCAGGTGGCGGTGGCCGGCCACGCCGTAGGCCTTGAAGCTGTCGCTTGCCTCCGAGAACAGGATGCCGATTTCCGCCTTGCGGCCGGCGCCGGACACGCCCGACTTGCAGTCGGCGATCAAGCCGCCCGCGTTGACCAGGCCCGCCTTGAGCAGCGGGTAAAAGCCCAGCTGCATGGTGGTCGGATAGCAACCGGGGTTGGCGATCAGCTTCGCTTGCTTGATGTCTTCGCGGTTCAGTTCCGGCAAGCCGTACACGGCCTGTTCGATCAGTTCAGGCGCCGTGTGGGGAATCTTGTACCATTGCTCGAACTTGGCCTGGTCTTTCAGGCGGAAGTCGGCGGCCAGGTCGATGACTTTCACGCCGGCGGCCAGCAGGGCTGGAGCTTGCGCCATCGCAACACCGTGCGGGGTGGCAAAGAAGACCACGTCGCATTGCTCCAGATTGGCTTTGTCGGGCGAGGAAAACGCCAGTTTCACGTGGCCACGCAGGGAAGGATACATGTCAGCAACGGGCAAGCCATCTTCCTTGCGCGAAGTAATCGCCGTCAACTCGACATCTGGATGGGTAGCGAGCAAACGCAGCAATTCCACGCCCGTGTATCCAGTGCCGCCGACGATGCCAACTTTGATCATGTTCTTTCCTTGTGTATATATTGCATAGAGATGGAGGGGAGACAGTCCCCACGGGATTTCCGCGTATTTTACAGCGCAACGCCGAGTCACGCTGAAATGCAAAAAAGCCGCGAGACCGAAGTCCAGCGGCTTTTCGACCAGCACCCCGGAAGGTGCTGTAGCGTAGAAATTAACGCTTCGAGAATTGCTTTGCGCGACGTGCTTTGCGCAGACCAACTTTTTTACGCTCGACTTCACGTGCATCGCGGGTCACGAAGCCGGCTTTCGCCAGTTCCGGTTTCAACGCTGCATCGTAGTCGATCAGAGCGCGGGTGATGCCGTGACGAACTGCACCAGCCTGGCCCGACTCACCGCCGCCATGGACGTTGACTTTGATGTCGAAACGCTCGACATTGCCGGTCAGTTCCAGTGGTTGACGGATGACCATCAGACCCGTTTCGCGCGAAAAGTATTCGTTTGCTGGTTTGCCGTTAACAACGATCAAGCCTGTGCCAACTTTGATAAAAACCCGAGCCACTGCACTTTTGCGACGGCCGGTTCCATAATTGTAATTACCGATCATGTCAGTTCCTTAGAGAACAAGTGCTTTAGGTTGCTGAGCAGCGTGCGGATGGGAACCTTCCGCGTACACTTTCAGCTTCTTGATCATTGCGTAGCCGAGTGGGCCTTTAGGCAGCATGCCTTTGACCGCTTTCTCAAGCGCGCGACCTGGAAAACGCTGTTGCATTTTCTGGAAGTTGGTTTCGTAGATGCCGCCTGGATAGCCAGAGTGACGGTAGTAAATTTTCTCAGTAGCTTTGGTACCGGTCACACGCAGTTTGCCTGCGTTGATGACGACGATGAAGTCGCCGGTATCGACGTGAGGAGTAAATTCTGGTTTGTGTTTGCCGCGCAGTCGGAGTGCCACTTCGCTGGCAACACGTCCGAGGACTTTGTCCGTCGCGTCAACCACGAACCAATCGCGCTGGACTTCATGTCCTTTAGCGGAAAATGTTTTCATGTTGACTTCCTAATAGATTACACGCTCAAATGGTGGTTCCGCCGATGCTGCTATGCGGACTCTGCCTTATTTACTTTTCCTGAGCGAACGGAAAGCCGACAAGTATAAGCGGCTTTGCCTTGCCGCGTCAAGCCGCAATCGAGGCCGGCTGCGGCCCGGCGGGCGGCACATGGATGGGCATTCCTCTATTACAATACAAAACGCTTACAATTTTCGGAGAGTACGATGGAATGCAAAGTCAGCTGGAATGGCCCGTCGGGCATGAGTTTTCGGGCAGAAACGGGTTCCGGCCACCTGGTGACCATGGATGGCGCACCCGACGGCGGCGGCCACAACCTGGCGCCGCGCCCCATGGAAATGGTCTTGCTGGGCACGGGCGGCTGCACCGCCTATGACGTGGTGCTGATCCTGAAACGGGGCCGCGAAGCCGTCAGTGGCTGCGAAGTGACCCTGAAGGCCGACCGCGCCGACACCGATCCGAAAGTGTTTACCAAGATCCACTTCCACTTCACCGTGCGCGGCAAGGCCCTGAAACCCACCGCCGTCGAACGGGCCGTGGCCTTGTCGCATGATAAATATTGCTCGGCGTCGATCATGCTGGCCAAGACGGCGGAGATTACGCATTCCTTCGAGATCATCGAAGAAAGCGCCTGACCAAACCTACTGCGCGTCGGTATAGGCGGCCTGCGATGCTCACCGTGCTCCAGCACGGTTGCGCTTCTCGACCACCTCTCCCTTCCGCTCGCTACGGTTTTGTCAGGCGTTTCACGGCTCAGGCATGCATAAAAAAGGCGCTCTTCAGAGCGCCTTTGTTTTAAATGTAATACGCGGTTTTTGTCATCACTTTGCCCATGATGCCCATCAACGCCTTCACGGGCGCCGGGGTGTCGATGGCGCCCAGTCGCTGGGCGGCGGCGCCGTGTTCCACTTCATCGATGGCCATCTGTTTCACAATGGCGCGCGACTTGGCGTCCTGCGGCGGCAATTCCTGCAAGTGGCTGGCCAGGTGCGCTTCCACCTGGCGTTCCGTTTCCACCACGAAACCCAGGCTGCGGCCGTCGCCCATGCGCGCGGCGATGGTGCCCAGCGCAAACGAACCCGCATACCACAGGGGATTGAGCAGACTCAGACGCGAGCCCAGCTCCGTCAAGCGCTGCGCCGTCCAGGCCAGATGGTCTTCCTCTTCGCGTCCCGCTTCGTCGAACTGGGCGCGGATGGCCGGGCTGTGCGCATAGCGCGCCTGCGAGTTGTACAAGGCTTGCGCGCACACTTCGCCCACATGATTGACGCGCATCAAGCCGGCGCTGTGGCGCTGTTCGGCCGGGCTCAGTTCCGCATCGGGCGCATGCGCGGCCGGCGTAGGGCGCGAGGCCGAAGCCACGCCCGCCATGACGCGCAGGGCCTTGTCGGCGCCAACAATCAAACGATCCAGGGGGTCAAAGTGGCGGTTCGCGGTCATCGTGGCTATTCATGTAAGGGAAAACATGGATTATAGGACGATCAGGGCCTGCCGTACCCACGCCGCGCGCAGGGTGAACGGGGCTTTATTGACTTGTGCGCGCTTTTTCCCGCTCGATCCAGTCCACCACGGGGCCGACGGCGTCCAGGCCGGACAGGCTTTTCGCCACGCCCAGGTTCAGTGAAATCAGGAAAGAAATGCTGTCGACGGGGATGTCCGGGCAATGTTCGGCAAACGCGGCGCGAAAACGCTCCGCTTGCAGCACGCGCAAGACTTTCTCGCCGCTCATGAATTGCAGCACGCTGGCGATGCTGTGCCCGCCACCGATCGAGTGGTAGATAAAACGGTTGTATTTCGCGTCGATCTGCTTGAAATCGAGGGTTTCCTCCGTCATCAGGCCCGCCAGGTAGTACAGCCCCAGGCTGACGCGGAAGAAACCGATGGCTTCGGCACTGGTCATGCCGGCGCGCGCCACGGCCAGTACCTTGTCCTGCATCGCCTGATCGATCGTTTGCATTGCGCTCTCCCGCGCCGTCCGCCGGCGCCCACCGGGCCAGCTTGCATGAAGATGCTGTTTTTTTCAATAGACCAAACGATATTTCCACCTTGCAAGTTACATTTTTTGCATGCTACTCTCATTCTTCACCGTTAAATGGATGAAGCACATGATTGAGGTCAAGCACCTGGCAAAACGTTTCCGCATGCCGCCCCACAAGGGCAAGGCCGTGCACGTCAGCGATCCGCGCGAACACGAGGGCTGGTTTCACGCCGTGCGCGACGTCAGTTTCAGCTGCGCCCCCGGCGAAGTGCTGGGCCTGCTGGGCCCGAATGGCGCCGGCAAGACCACCACCCTGCGCCTGCTGTCGACGGCCTTGCAGGCGGACGCGGGCAGCGCCCTCGTCAACGGCGTCGACGTGCTGCGCCAGCCGCTGGTGGCGCGCCAAAGCATCGGCTTCCTGTCCGGCTCGACAGGCTTGTATGGCCGCCTGACGGCGCGCGAGAACGTGGAATATTTCGGCCGCCTGCATGGCATGCCGGCCGACAAGCTGAAACGCCGCTGCGACGAACTGTTTTCCCTGCTGCAAATGGAAGAATACGGCGGCAAGCGGGCCGATCAATTGTCGACGGGCATGAAACAGAAGTGCGCGATCGCCCGCACCGTCGTGCACGAGCCGCAGGTGGTGATCCTCGACGAGCCGACGACGGGCCTGGACGTGATGTCGGCCAAGATCCTGCTCGACTTCATCGCCAGCTACAAGGCGCTACGCGTGCCGCTGATCTTTTCCACGCACCACCTGCACGAGGTGGAAAAGCTGTGCGACCGCGTCTGCATCATCAACCGCGGCACCACCGCCTTCAATGGCACGGTCAGCGACCTGCGCCACCTGGGCGGCAGTGCCGATCTGTACGACGCCTTTGTCAGCGTCATCAACCAGGGAGCCTGAGCCATGTGGACCATCTATGTGAAAGAGTTGCTGGAACTCACGCGCGACCGCAAGACGCTGATCTTCACCATCTTGATCCCCATCTTTGCCATGCCGCTGATCTTTGGCGGCTTCGCTTATGTTTCAAGCAATATGTTCAAGAACGCGAAGACGGCGGAAATGCGCTACGCCCTGTTCGGCAAGGACCATTCGCCGGGCTTGAGCGGGCGTTTTGCCCAGCAGCACAACCTGCGCGAAGTGCCGCTGGCCAGCGAGGGCGACATCCGCCGCGCCATCGGCGACGACACCATCAAGTTCGCCGTCGTCATTCCGCCGCATTTTGAAGCATCGCTGCAGCAACAGCAGCAAACGAAGGTAGTGCTGCACTACAACAGCGCCAGCACGGTCGACGTGACCCAGCAGCGGGTGCGCGAGATCGTCGAGGCGTACAACGCCAGCCTGCGCGAAAGCGCGCTGTCGGCCCTGAACCTGAGCCCGGCCCAACTGGCTTTTGCCCTGCACCCCATCGTGCTCGACAAACAGTCGACGGCCAACGAGCGCGAGCAGATGGGCGCCATCGTCGGCGGCATGCTGCCCTATCTGCTGCTGATGGTGTGCCTGACGGCGGCCATGTATCCGGCCATCGACCTGGGCGCCGGCGAAAAGGAGCGTGGCACCCTGGAAACCCTGCTGCTGGCGCCCGTGCCGCGCAGCGCCATCGTGCTGGCCAAGTTCCTCGTGCTGTTTACGGTGGGCATGACGTCGGCCGTGCTGATGGTGGGCAGCATGGGCGCCCTGCTGGCCATCTTCGGCAGTTCGCTGGAAGGCAACATGGCCGTGATGGTGCGCAGCATCGGCTTGCCCGACCTGGCCATGGTGACCCTGATGCTGGTGCCCACGGCCGCCATCTTTGCCTCGCTGCTGCTGTCGATCTCGATCTACGCGAAAAGCTACAAGGAAGCGGCCGGCATGATCACGCCATTGATGCTGTTCGTCATCCTGCCCACGGTAGCGGCCATGCTGCCCGGCGTCGAACTGAACTGGATGTGGGCCATGGTGCCGCTGACCAACGTGTCGCTGGCCATGAAGGAATTGGTCAAGGGCACCATGGATTACCGCATGTTCGGCGTGATCCTCGCCTCGACCACGGTAATCGCAGGCGCCCTGCTGATGCTGTGCCGCTGGTGGTTTAACCGTGAATCGGTGCTATTCCGTAATTGATAGTCACGCGGCGCGCCAGCGGGGCGAAACAGGCCCCCACGGAAGACCCACACGGGCGCGCCGTCCACCCCGCCCAATTGCACTCTGGTCACGCGAAAATGCCGTGTATCGCATGCAACTGCCCAGTACGTCTTAAATTCAATACAATGCCAGCATACAGAAGCCCTGCACCATCGGGCTGCAACGCATGAGTTAGGAGTTGTATGGAATTGCAGATTCGCAAATTGTCGAAGACCTACGCGAATGGCGTGGTGGCGCTGGATAACGTGTCGCTGACGATACCGCCCGGGATGTTTGGCTTGCTGGGCCCGAATGGCGCCGGCAAGTCGACCCTGATGCGCACCCTGGCCACCTTGCAGGAATGCGATTCCGGCTCCGTTTTCTTCGGCGACTACGACGTGCTCGACGACAAGGACGAGATCCGCCGCATGCTCGGCTACCTGCCGCAAGACTTCGGCCTGTACCCGAAAGTGACGGCCTACGAACTGCTCGACCACTTCGCCACCTTGAAAGGCCTGTCGCAGCGGGCGCGCCGGCGCGAGGTCGTCGATGGCCTGTTGCAGCAAACCAACCTGTTCGACGTGCGCCACCAGCGCCTGGGCAGCTTTTCCGGCGGCATGCGCCAGCGCTTCGGCATCGCGCAAGCCCTGCTGGGCGACCCGAAACTGATCATCGTCGACGAGCCGACGGCCGGCCTCGACCCGCAGGAAAGAGTCCGCTTCCATAACTTGCTGTCCGACATCGGCGAAGACAAGACGGTGATCCTGTCGACCCACATCGTGTCCGACGTGGCCGACCTGTGCGCCAACATGGCCATCATCAACAAGGGCCATTTGCTGCTTTGCGGCAAGACCCAGGAACTGATCGACGAAGTCAGCTGCAAGATCTGGGCGCGCTTCGTCGAGAAGAAAGAGCTGGCCAGCTTCCAGCAGCGCCACGCCGTCATTTCCACGCGCTTGCTGTCGGGCCGTACCTTGATCCACGTCTACAGCGACGACGACCCGGGCGACGGCTTCGAGGAAGCCATCGGCGACCTGGAAGACCTGTACTTCGCCACCATTGCCGGGCGCCACCGCGTCGCCCCGCAGTGCGACTGAGGGGCGCGCCATGTTTGCCATCGCCCGCTTTGAAGCGCGACAGCGGCTCAAGCTGCTGTCCACCTGGGTGTATTTCGCCATGTTCCTGGCGCTGGCCATGCTGTGGATGGCCGCCGCCGGCGGCGTCTTCAAGGAAGCGAGCATCAGTTTCGGCGGCAAGTTCCTGATCAACGCGCCCCGCTCGCTGGCGTTTACCTGCAGCCTGCTGGGCTGTTTCGGCGCCGTCGTGGTGGCCGCCATGATGGGCCGTTCGGTGCAGCAGGATTTCGAATACGGCATGCAGCATTTCTTCTTCAGCGCGCCGATCCGGAAATACCAGTACGTGTTCGGCCGCTTCCTCGGCGCCTGGCTGGTGCTGGCTGTCGTGTTTTCCAGCATCGTCATCGGTGCCTGGCTGGGCGCCTGGCTGCCCGGCATCGACCCGGAACGGCTGGGGCCGCAACGGGCGCTGGCCTACCTGATGCCGTATGTGTTTACCCTGCTGCCAAACCTGTTCATCTTTGGCGCCATCTTCTTCGTCATCGCGGCCCTGACGCGGCGCATGCTGCCCGTCTACATCAGCTCGGTGGTCATGCTGATCGGCTACCTGGTGGCCCCGTCCCTGGCGCGCGACCTCGACTACAAGACCCTGGCCGCCCTGATCGACCCCTTCGGCACCACGGCGCTGATACGCCTGACGGAATACTGGCCGAACGCGGAGCGCAACACGCGCCTGGTGACCCTGGAAGGCGTGTATTTGCTGAACCGCGCCATCTGGTCCGGCTTCGCCCTGGTGGCATTGCTGCTCGGCTACTGGCGCTTCCAGTTCCACGCCACGACGGATGCGGGCGCCGGCAAGCGCCGCAGCGAGGGCGACGTCCCGCTGCGCCTGTCGAACGCTTCGCTGTCCACGCAGGAAACACCGGACTTCGCGCAGCGCAACCTGGCCGCCCTGCTCCTCAAGATGAGCTGGCTGAATCTGCGCGAAACCATCAAGAACATCTATTTTGTCGTCATCGTGCTGGCCGGCGTGCTGACCATGTATGGCGGCGCGCTCGACATGGGTTCCATCTATGGCACGAATACGTATCCCGTGACGGAAAGGGTGCTGGACATGGTCAGCGCCTCGTTCGCCCTGTTCATGCTGATCATTACCACTTTCTATGCGGGCGAACTGGTGTGGCGCGAACGCGAGGCGGGCACGCACTTGATGCTCGACGCCCTGCCCGTGCCGAACTGGCTGCCCCTGCTGTCGAAACTGTTTGCGCTGATCGGCCTGCAGGCCTTGCTGAGCCTGGTAATCATGCTGTGCGGCATGTCGATCCAGGTCTTCAAGGGTTATTACCGCCTCGACCCCGGCCTGTACCTGGAATCGCTGTTCCTGTCGCACCTGCCGTCCTACGCGCTGATCGCCGTGCTGGCCATCTTTTTGCAGGTATTGATCAATCACAAGTATTTGGCGTATTTCGCCATGATCCTGTACCACATCGCCAGCATCAGCTTTTCCTCGCTGGGCCTGGGCGACCCGCTGCTGCTGTACGGAAACACGCCGGACTTCGTGTATTCGGCCATGAACGGCGCCGGCCACTATCTGTTGCGCGAACGCTGGTACTTGCTGTACTGGAGCGGCGCGGCCGTCATGCTGACGGTGCTGTCGCTGCTGTTCTGGCCCCGCGGCGCGCAGGACAGCTGGCGCATCCGCCTGCGCCTGGCACGCCACGGCCTGACGCAGGGCGTGCTGGCCAGCTTTGCCGGCGGCGCCCTGATCTTCGTCGGCGCCGGCGCGGTCCTGTTCTACGTCTACCACGTGGCCAACGATTACAAGTCCGAATTCGCCCGCGATGCGGACCGCGCCACAGTCGAGCGCCAGTACCGCAAGTTTGCCGCCACGCCGCAGCCGAGAATCACCGACGTGAAACTCGACGTGGCCATCTACCCGGCGCAGCGCACCCTGGCCGTCACGGGCCGCTATGTGCTGCAAAACAAGACCAGCCTGCCGATCAGCCATATTTTTGTGCAGCAAGATCCGAGCTCCACCATGCGCCTGCGTTTTGACGCACGCGTGCATCCCGGCCTCGATGACGGCAAACTGGGCTTTTACAGCTACCGCCTGGCCGCGCCGCTGGCGCCGGGCGCCACCCTGGGCCTCGATTTCGACGTCCGCTTTGCGCCGCGCGGCATCTTCGGCCTGGGGCAGGACACGCCCGTGGTGGCCAACGGCACCTTCTTCACGAATGCCGTGCTGCCCCACATCGGCTACCAGCCGCAGCAGGAATTGACGGATCCGCGCGACCGCAAGAAACACGGCTTGCCGGCGCGCGAACGGGCCTTGCCGCGCGACGATGCGCGGGGGCTGGCCGACAATTACATCAGCAACGACGCCGACCGCATCAACTTCGACGCCACCGTCAGTACCGTCGACGGCCAGACAGCCATCGCGCCGGGCATGCTGGACAACGACTGGATCGCCAAGGGCCGCCATTACTTCCATTACACGATGGAACAGCCGATCCTGAATTTCTACGCGTTCCAGTCGGCCCGCTACGCCGTCAAGCACGAGCGCTGGCAAGACGTGGCCATCGACGTGTATTACCACCCTGGCCATGAATACAACCTCGATCGCTTCGTGCGCGGCAGCAAGGAAGCGCTCGAGTACTACACGAAGAACTTCGGCCCCTACCAGCACAAGGTCCTGCGCATCGTCGAGTTCCCCCGCTACGCCACGTTTGCGCAATCGTTCCCGAACACGATACCGTACTCGGAAGGGCTGGGCTTCATCGCCAGGGTCGATGACAAGAATCCCAAGGATATCGATTATCCGTTCTACGTGACGGCGCATGAAGTGGCGCACCAGTGGTGGGCGCATCAATTGGTGGGCGGCAATACACGGGGCGCTACCGTGCTCAGCGAAACCCTGGCCGAATATTCAGCCCTGATGGTGATGAAGAAAACCGCGGGGCCGGCCAAGATGCGCCGCTTCCTGCGCTATGACCTGAATCAATACCTGATGGGACGCAGCGAAGAGCGCAAGAAGGAATTGCCGCTGGCCGAGAATGAAAACCAGCCCTACATCCACTACAACAAGGGCAGCCTGGCCATGTACTTGCTGCAAGACATCATCGGCGAAGACAAGGTCAACGGCGTGCTGCGCGAGTTGCTGAAGAGCCATGGCCAGAAAGGCCCGCCGTATGCCAGCGTGACGGCCCTGATCCAGGGCTTGCGCCAGATCACGCCGCCCGAGCAGGCTTACCTGATCGACGACCTGTTCGAGAAAATCGTGCTGTTCGACAACCGCGCCCTGTCGGCCACGGCCACGAAACGCAGCGACGGCAAGTACGCCGTCACCGTGAAAGTGCAGGCGAGCAAGTTGACGGCCGGCGAACAGGGCGAGGAGCACGACGCGCCCCTGCACGACTGGATCGAGATCGGCGTCGACGACGCGAACGGCCATCCGCTGCTGCGCGAACGCCTGCGCATGACGGCGCGCGAAGCGAGCTATACCGTCATCGTGGGCAGCCGTCCCGGCAAGGCGGGCATCGATCCGGACAACAAGCTGATCGACCGCAAGCCCGATGACAATATGGTCACCGTCGATATCGCCGAACCATGACAAAAAATGGCCACCCTGGAAAGGTGGCCATTTTTTTTATTCTCAGGCGCTCCTCAAGCCTCGGCGCAACGCGTCACCAGGCTCAGGCTGATGCCCATTTCCGTCAGGTGCTGCATGTCGGCCAGGGTCAGATCCAGCGGAGAGTCGACCGTGTCGTCGCCATTCAGCTCCAGTTGCAGCTCGGCAACGATACGCGGCATGGTGAAGCTGACGCCGCGCGAGCGGCATTCGGCCAGGTAGCTGCGTATGCGCGAGGGCAACACTTGCGATTTGGATGCCTGCGCGATCAGCACCTCGAAGCCGGAATCGAGATGCACGCGGCCCGCGCCCTTCGCCTCGCCCTTGCGCCATTGCCGTTCGGGATCCGTGGGCAAGACTTCGAGGATGGATTTGAGCGTGGGGTCGTCCCCATGCACCGACAGCTTCGCCATATTCATATTACAAGACTTTCTAGTCAGGACGCTGCCAGGGAGGCGGCGCGATCATCAGACCGACAAGTCTACGCATGGGCGGCAAATATGTCCATACGGCAATATTTGGTATCTCCCTCTAATTTGTGCTGTATCAACAACAGGCGGAACAAGCTTGTTCCGCCTGCAACACACAATTACAGCACCACACCACGCGCCTGCAAGGCGGCCCGCACGCCGGCGCCATACGCGGCATCGGCACGGTCGAAGTGGCCCAGCTGACGCTGCAGGGTTTCCGGCCGCACCTGGCTCAAGGGACCGGCCAGGTTGTCGAACAGGTTTTGCTTCGCCTGCACCGACATCAAGCGGAACAGATTGCCGGCTTGCGTGTAATCATCTTCCACGCCGCGGCCATCGTAGCGCGCCGCGCCGCCGGCCAGGTCCAGCGCCGGCTCGCCGTGGCCCAGCCCTTGCGGCTGCGTGCCTGCCGCCGCCACGTTCGCATAGTTGCGTGCCGCGCCGCCATTGTTGATCGCCATGCCGCCATCGCGCTGCTGGTTGTGGAAGGGGCAGCGGGCCGCATTCACGGGCAAGTGCTGGTGGTTCGTGCCGACCCGGTACAGCTGGGCGTCGTGGTAGGCGAACAATCGGCCTTGCAGCATCTTGTCCGGCGAGTAACCCATGCCGGGCACGGCGTTGGCCGGTGAAAAGGCCGCTTGCTCGACTTCCGCGTGGTAATTGTCCGGGTTACGGTTCAACTCGAAAATACCCACGGGCAGCAGCGGGAAGTCCGCATGCGGCCACACTTTCGTCAAATCGAACGGGTTCCAGCCCGTGCGCTGCTCCCATGCATCGAGTTGCTCCTGCGTCGCCACCTGCAGCTTGACTTCCCACTGGGGAAAATCGCCGCGTTCGATGGCGCCGAACAGGTCGCGCTGGGCGTAGTCGGGGTCGGCACCGGCCAGGCGGCCCGCTTCCGCGGCAGGCAGGTTCTTGATGCCCTGGCGCGTCTTGAAGTGCCATTTCACATACACACGCTGGCCGTCGGCATTGATCAGGCTATACGTGTGGCTACCGAAGCCATCCATGTGGCGGTAGCCGTCCGGCGTGCCCCGGTCCGAGAACAGCATGGTGACCTGGTGCAAGCTTTCCGGCGCATGGCTCCAGAAATCGAACATCATTTCCGCCGATTTCAAGTTGCTTTGCGGATCGCGCTTTTGCGTGTGGACAAAGTCGGGAAACTTGATCGGGTCCTTGATGAAGAACATGGGCGTGTTGTTGCCAACCAAGTCCCAATTGCCCTCTTCCGTATAGAAGCGCACGGCGAAACCGCGCGGGTCACGTTCCGTATCGGCGCTGCCGCGTTCGCCACCGACGGTGGAAAAGCGCGCGAAGGTGGCCGTCTGCTTGCCCACTTCACTGAACAGCTTGGCCTTGGTATGGCGCGAAATGTCGTGCGTGACGGTAAAGGTGCCATAGGCACCCGAACCTTTCGCGTGCACCACGCGCTCGGGGATGCGCTCGCGGTTGAAATGCTGGAGTTTTTCGATCAGGTGAAAGTCTTGCAGCAGCAAGGGGCCACGGGGGCCGGCGCTGAGGGAATTCTGGTTGTCGGCGACGGGGATGCCCGAGGCGGTACTGAATGGCGGCTGTTGGCTCATGGCTGCTTTTCCTTCGTTGTTGACTAATAGAACTAGTGTAACGAGGTCAACAACAAAGGAAAAGCTAATTGATTTTATCGAACCGATAGATATTTACAATGCACAACCTTGCGCATCGCACACGCCGGCCAGTTGCGCCTGCAGCTTCGCCGGCTGGCCCAGGAAGCCGCCGATATCGATCACGGACAGCTTGCCGCTGCCATCGTCGAGCACGAAGGTGGGAAAGCCCTGGCCGCCCACCTGCGCCAGCAAGGCGCGGCTGGCGTCGATATGCCGCTGCGTGGCGGCGCCCGCCTGTTGCGCATACGCGGCCTCGAAGGCGGCGCCGTCCATGCCCAGTTCTTGCGCCAGCGCCACCAGCACGGGCAGGTCGGCGATGCGCAAGCCGTCCACGTAATGGGCCCGTTGCACGCGTTGCAGCATGTCCAGGCCCTTGCCAGCCAGCGATTCGGCCGCCAGTATGGCCGTGATCGGCGGTTCGGAATCCATCATGGCCGTGGTGTCGTTCAGCAAGCCGTTGATATAGGCGTCGCCGAAGGGCTGGCCAGACAATTGCTCGATGCGCCGGTCATGCGGCAGCACATAGCCGCGCCAGGCGGGCGTGATCTGGCGGCGATTGCTGCCCGTCATCATGCCGCCGGCGTGGAAGGCCAGCGTCAGTCCGGGCACAGCGCGTGCCGCCTCGACCAGCGGCGCAGTGCCGTAGCACCAGCCGCACAGGGGATCGAAAATGTAGTGCAATGTGGGCATGGTTGACTCCTTGTTGCCGCTTACCATTTCATTTCGCCTTTGGCCACCTTCGCACTGGTCTCCAATGCGCCATCGAGGCCCAGCTTCGGATAATGCTGTTTCATCGCCTCGATCAGGGCGGCCGAATTGGCGGCCTTGGCCGTTTCCGCTTCGAACGTCACCAGGTAGTCACGCGTAAAACCGATGCTGTCCGGCGTCAGGGGCGAACCGACCTTGAAGTGGCCCGGCACGACGGTGACGGGTTTCAGGGCGGCGATGCCGTCCAGGGTCTTGAGCCAGTCCTGGCGCGATTGCAGGCTTTGCGTATCGGCCGTCCACACGTGCAAGTTGCCAAACAGCACCACGCCGCCGACGACGGCCTTGATCGATGGAATCCACACATAGGTGCGCGCTGGCGTCGGGCCGGCGATGTCCAGCGACTGGCCTTCCAGGCTGATGCGCTTGCCCTTCAGCGCGTCGGGAATGACGATGCCGTGCGGCGCATTGTCTTTCAGGATCGGGCCCCAGTAGGCGACCTTGGCGTCAGCCTTGCGGCGGATTTCCGCGACGGTTTCTGGCGTGGCAACGATTTTCGCCTGCGGGAACGCTGCCTTGATCACGTCGAGGCCAAAGTAAAAATCGGGATCGCTGTGGCTGATGTACACCGTCGTCAGTTTCTTGCCGCTGGCGCGGATCTTTTCCACCAGTTTTTGCGCTTCGGCGCGCGAGAATTGCGCATCGATCAACACGGCGTCATGCTTGCCCGCGACCAGCACGGAAGCGACGGGAAAGATGGCCGCTTCGCCCGGATTGAAGACTTCCAGGGTCAGGGGTGCGCTGGCGGCGGCCGAGGCGGCGCCGGCGGCAAACAGGGTGGAGACAAGAACGCTGCTGATGGATTTGGAGAACATGATGCGCCTTCACAAGATGATTGGGATGACTGCATCTTACGTTGCTCAAAGCGGCAGAAAAACTAGGTAAAGCGCAATAGTTTGTTGCTTATATCGATGCAATTACGCGATGACGAACACGCTACGGCGTATTTTTCCAACGACGGCGCGCGCCAAAGCCACGCCACTGCGGCGGCGTAGTGCCGTCGCAAAATGTGTCACAGCGTCATGAGGGTGTCACATTGGATTGTTATCTTGCTAGCTCTTTCAAACCTAGCCGGATGAACCACATGACACGCAGAAAAATTTCCGTCGCTGGCTGCAGCGTCGCCATCACCCTGATGCTGGCCGCCTGCGGCAGCGACGCAAAAAAAGAAGAGACAGTGGCTGAAGCGCCGCCGAAAAACGTCATCTTCTTCCTTGGCGATGGCATGGGCCTGACCACCATGACGGCCGCGCGCATCTATTCCGTGGGCGAAGAGGGTGCGCTGACCATGGACACCCTGCCGGAAACGGCCTTCGTGAAAACGTACTCGAACGACGCGCAAGTGACGGACAGCGCGCCATCGATGGCCGCCTACATGACCGGCGTCAAGATGAACAATGAAGTCATTTCCATGTCGGCCAACACGGTCGCCATCGATCCGGGCACGGATGCGAACAACAATAAGCTGGTCAACAAATGCGGCACCGGCAACGGCACGCCCGCCACCACCTTGCTGGAACTGGCCAAGGCCAAGGGCTTCGCCGCCGGCGTCGTCAGCACGGCGCGCGTGACGCACGCCACGCCGGCCGCAACCTACTCGCACATCTGCCACCGCGACCTGGAAAACGATATCGCCGCGGCCCTGGTGCCGGGCGGCACGGGCTACAACAGCGCCCTGGGCACCACCGGCCTGGAAGTGGTCCTCGGTGGCGGCGCGCAATTCTTCACGCAGTTCAAGGATGGCGGCAAGCGTTCCGACGGCCGCGACCTGATCGCCGAATTGAAAGCCAAAAGCTACACGGTCGCCAACAACGCCACCGACTTCAAGGCCGTCGATGCGGCCAAGACGGACCGTTTGTTCGGCGTATTCACGTCCAGCCACATGAGCTACGACCTGGACCGCGACGCAGCGAAGGAACCTAGCCTGGCGGAAATGACCACCAAGGCCATGGACGTGCTGGCCAAGAACAAAAAGGGTTACTTCCTGATGGTCGAAGGCGGCCGCATCGACCATG
This sequence comes from Janthinobacterium sp. SUN211, assembly GCF_030587315.1. Classification (NCBI taxonomy): domain Bacteria; kingdom Pseudomonadati; phylum Pseudomonadota; class Betaproteobacteria; order Burkholderiales; family Oxalobacteraceae; genus Janthinobacterium; species Janthinobacterium sp. SUN211. The sequence continues at coordinate 199,205 of NZ_JAPWIC010000009.1, forward strand.
CGCTGCACGAAACGACCGCCAAGAAAGCGCTGCAAGACACCGTCGCATTCGACAACGCCATCAAGGCCGCCATCGAAAAAGCCAAGCTGACCGATCCGACCCTGGCCAATACCCTGATCGTCGTCACGGCCGACCATGACCACACGCTGGTGCTGAACGGCTACGCCAAGCGCACGGGCAAGACGGCTGCCGGCAACCCTGGCGTGCTGGGCGTGGTGAAGAACTACGTGACCGGCGCGGTCGAGAAAGACCTGGATGGCGCACCGTATTCGATCATCGGCTTCGGCAATGGCGAAAACCGCACGCAATCGAGCCGCGCCGCCATGGCCAGCCTCGATGAAACCGTCACCAGCGCCAATAATTACCACCAGGAAGCAGTGATCCGCACCGCGGTCGGCAATGAAACCCACGGCGGCACCGACGTCTTCCTGGGCGCCATCGGCAAGGGTTCGGAAACCTTCCTTGGCACCATCGAAAACACCAAAGTATTCGGCCTGGTCAAGACCGCCGGCGGTCTGTAATCCCCAAGAGACAAGAATTGGACAAGCACATGAAACTTGCATCGACACCCGCCGCACTGAAATCGGCCCTGAAACTCTCCTTGCTGACCACGCTCGTGGCCGCCAGCGTCGCCAGCGCCTACGCTGCCGACGCCAAGAACGTCATCTTCTTCCTCGGCGACGGCATGGGCCCGTCCGTCGTGACGGCAGCGCGCATCTACCAGTACCAGGAAGACGGCAACCTGACGATGGACACGCTGGAGCGCACGGCGCGCATCAAGACGTTCTCGAACGATGCGCAAACGACGGACAGCGCGCCATCGATGGCCGCCTACATGACCGGCGTCAAGATGAACAATGAAGTCATCTCGATGGCGCAGGACACCATCGCCAAGGAACCGAGCCGCGACGTCAACGGCAACCTGGGCGTGGACAACTGCCCGGCCGGCGGCAAGAGCGCGCCGACCATCCTGGAATTGGCGAAAGCCAAGGGCAAGGCCGTGGGCGCCATCACCACCACGGAACTGACGCACGCCACGCCGGCGACGACTTTCTCGCACATCTGCAACCGCAATGCGCAATACGCGATCGCCGCACAAACGGTACCGGGCGGCGCGGGCTACAACGCGGCCCTGGGCGACGGCGTCGACGTGCTGATGGGTGGCGGCCGCAACCACTTTACGCCTTGGTCGGCCAGCAACAAGTATGGCCGCGCCGATGGCCGCAACCTGTTGACGGAATTTGCCGCCAAGGGCTACACCGTGGCCGCCAACAAGGCGGAAATGGCTGCGGCGCAGAGCGGCAAGAAATTCATCGGCCTGTACAGCACCCGCAGCCACCTGGAATATGAACTGGACCGCACCGCCACGCCGCCGCTGGGCGAAGGCGCGACCCAGCCTAGCCTGTCGGAAATGACGCTGAAAGCCATCGACTTGCTGTCGAAAAATGCGAACGGCTACTTCCTGATGGTCGAAGGCGGCCGTATCGACCACGCCTTGCACGGCATCAACGCCAAGCGCGCGCTGACGGACACCATCGCCTTCGACGACGCCATCAAGGTGGCCATCGCCAAGATCAAGGAAACCGATCCGAAGCTGGAAAATACCCTGATCGTCGTCACGGCCGACCATGACCATACCCTGGCCTTCAACGGCTATGGCAAGCGCGGCAACCATATCCTCGACATCAACCGCGGCTACAAGGATAACCAGCCGAGCAAGGATATCGATGGCAATACCTACACCACCCTGGTGTTCGGCAACGGCCCGAACCGCCCTGCTCTGCGCAGCAACGTCGACAGCGCCACGGCCATGAAAGACAACTACCTGCAAGAAACAGGCGTGCGCCTGGCCAGCGAAACCCACGGCGGCGGCGACGTCAAGCTGCTCGCCACGGGCGCCGGCGCGAAGGCCTTCAAGGGCACCCTGGACAACACCAAGGTGTTTGACCTGCTGAAGGCGGCCTTCGGCTTCTGATCCACATCAACACGGTAACCCCACCGGGGCGGATGGCGTATGCCCTCCGCCCCTCTGCACGTAAAGGCAACACCATGAAATCGTCCCTGATCGCCGTCCTCCTCGCCGCCGGCTTTGCCGCCAGCGCGCAAGCCGCTCCTGCCACGCCTGCCGACCTGGACCTGGGCATCACCTATTACAGCCGCGTCCTGACGCCCGAAGGTGTGACGCGCGAAAGCCGCTACGAAGAAAAGATGCTGCGCCGCCCCGGCCACGTGTGGGTCGAGCGCGTGCTGGCGCCGTCGACCGATGCGCATGCGGGCCACAGCCACGGTGAAAACAAGAAAGTGGCATTGAAAACGTCGACCGCGGCCACGCAGCATGAGCACAAGCACTTCAATCCCGTGCTGATACCGCGCCACGTGATGCTGGAAAAGAACACCGTGCGCGTGGAATACATCGATGCGCATGACAAGATCGTCGTCGCCATCCCCAAGGCCGAGTACGAAAACGTCAATTTCGACGGTTCCTGGGAAAACAGTTTTTATCTGCTGGACCCGAAACTGGTGGCCGCCATGCCGCTGTCGAAACAGGCGTCGAACGTGACGGGCGCGCGCTGGCGCGAAGTGGAAAAGAATGGCGTGTTCCAGCGCATCCTGTGGGATGAGCAAAAACAGATTCCCCTGATCATCGAGAGCGGCGACCGCGCGAATACCTTCTATCGCCGGGTCGACGTCAAGCTGCAACCCACCGTCAGCAAGGCGCAGCCGTGGGCCAACTTGCAGAACTACGCGCAGCGCGAGTATTCCGACTACCTGGACTAAGAGCCTATCCCAGTAGGGAGCGTCTTCTGCTGGCAGCACATCAGGAGCGCGGACAAGGCGTGAGGAGGACGCGTGGCGAGCCACGCGACGACGATCAACGCAGTCCCCGCTTCTGAGGCGCGCCAGCGGGGGATGTATTCATCTACTGGGACAGGCTCTTAGCCAGCCTCGGGACGTAAAAAAAGCCAGGGAAATCCCTGGCTTTTGTTTGCCTGACCGGCGGGCGCCGGATTACTCCGCCGCTGCCGCCTTCTTCGCCGGCGCCTTCTTGGCGGCCGGCTTTTTCACGGCCGCAGCTTTCTTGGCCGGTGCTTTTTTGACGGCTGCCGCTTTCTTGACGGCCGTTTTCTTTGCTGGTGCCGCGCCTTCTTCGCCCTCGGCCTCGGCCGCTGCCGCCTTCGTCTTGGCGCCCGGCTTGGCCTTGCGCTCTTCAAACTCGAAGCTCACCTTGCCATCCTTGCCGCGCACGAGGAATGCCTTGAACGGGCGGCGGGTACGCTGCGAAACAAAGCCCGGCAACAAGTCCGTCTTGCCGTCGTTGAGCAGTTTTGCCATTTGTTCCGGCAAGATTTCCTGCTGCAAGATGATACGGCCGCTGCGGAAGTCGCACGTCTTCGGTTTCGCCACGCTGTGTTCGCACACATAGGCCAGGCCCATTTCGTACACGCCGGCGTTGCACTTGGGGCACGGTCCCACGGGCGTCTGGCCCGTGAAATCGACGCCTTCGCCATCTTCGCTCTCGTCGTTCTGGCCGAAATCGAATTCCAGCTTGAAATTCTTGATCTCTTCATCGCGCACGATGCGCAGGATGGCGGCGAACGGACGGCCCATCTTCGAGCGGAAGCCTTGCAGCGGGCCGATGGTGCGGTCCTTCAGCAATTGTTCCACTTCGGCAATTTCGAACTGGCGCGAACCCGGTGTCTTGCTCATCGAGAATTCGCACTTGGTGCAGGCGAAACGACGGTAGTTTTCCTTTACCACGCCGCTGCAATTCGGGCATGGCGTTTCCAGCGTCGCATAGTCGCCGGGAATGGTGTCATTATCGTATTCCTTGGCGCGCTTGACGATGATCTGCGTCATCTGCGCGATTTCGCGCATGAATTCTTCGCGCGAAATCTTGCCTTTTTCCATCTGCGACAGCTTGTATTCCCACTCGCCCGTCAGCTCCGGCGCCGTCAATTCATTGACGCCCAGGCCTTTGAGCAAAGTCATCAGCTGCGATGCCTTGGCCGTCGGAATCAATTCGCGGCCTTCGCGGATCAGATAGCGCTCCGTCAGCAAGCCCTCGATGGTGGCCGCGCGCGTCGCCGGGGTACCGAGACCCTTGCCGGCCATCGCATCGCGCAGCTCGTCGTCGTCGATCAGCTTGCCGGCGCCTTCCATGGCCGACAGCAAGGTCGCCTCCGTGAAGCGCGCAGGCGGCTTCGTCACCAGGCCGTTGGCGTTGACGCTTTCCGTCTGCACTTTCTCGCCCTTGGCCACTGGCACCAGGTTGCCGTTGCCATTGCTTTCCTTGTCGGCGTCCGTCGACGCTTCCTTGCCGTAGATGGCCAGCCAGCCCGGATTGGTCATGACCTTGCCTTCAGTCTTGAACTGATGGCCGGACACTTCCGTGTAGCGCGTGGTGACCTGGAATTCCGCAGGCGGGAAGAACACGGCCATGAAGCGGCGCGTGACGAGGTCGTACAGCTTCTGTTCCGGCTCGGACAGGTTCTTCGGCGCGATCGTCGTCGGGATGATCGCGAAGTGATCCGAGATCTTGGTGTTGTCGAAAATGCGCTTGTTCGGCTTGACCCAGCCCTTGTCGATGATCTGCTTGGCGAACTGGTGGTAGTTGCTGTTGTCCTTGACCGTTTCCAGCGCCTGCAGCACGGTCGGCATGTAGTCTTCCGGCAGGTGGCGCGAATCGGTACGCGGATACGTCAGTACCTTGTGCTTTTCATACAGCGCCTGGGCCAGGCCCAGGGTGTTCTTGGCCGAGAAGCCGAAACGCGAGTTCGCTTCGCGCTGCAGGCTGGTCAGGTCGAACAGGCCCGGCGCCATCGAGGTGGTCGGTTTCGATTCTTCCGTGACATTGCCTTGGCGGCCGCGGCAGGCGGTGGCGATCGAATCGGCAGCTGTCTTGCTCCACAGGCGCTCGGCGCGCTTCTCGGGGTCGTTCTCGTCCTTCTTGAACTTCGTATCGAGCCAGCGGCCTTCATAGATACCGGCCGCGCAAACGAATTCGGCGCGCACTTCCCAGAAGTCGCGCGGCACGAATTTCTTGATCTTGTCTTCGCGTTCGACCACGATGGACAGGGTCGGCGTTTGCACGCGGCCCACGGTAGTCAGATAAAAACCGCCTTCTTTCGAATTAAACGCCGTCATGGCGCGCGTGCCATTGATACCGATCAACCAATCGGCTTCCGAACGGCAGCGGGCCGCATCGGCCAGCGGCAGCATTTCTTCGTCGCTGCGCAGGTGCGAGAAACCGTCGCGGATGGCGCCCGGCGTCATCGACTGCAGCCACAGGCGCTTGACCGGTTGCTTGGCTTTCGCATTTTGCGCGATCAGGCGGAAAATCAGCTCGCCTTCGCGCCCCGCATCGCATGCGTTGATGAGGGTGGTGACGTCTTTGCGTTTGATCAGCTTGTTTAATACTTTGAGGCGCGCTTCCGTCTTGGCGATCGGGTTCAGCGCGAAATACGGTGGAATCATCGGCAAGTGCGCGAAACTCCATTTGCCGCGCTTCACGTCGAATTCTTCCGGCACGGCGATCTCCAGCAAGTGGCCGACCGCCGACGACAGGACGTATTCATCCGATTCAAAGTACTCATCGTGCTTGGTAAAGCCGCCAAGCGTCTTCGCGATATCGTTCGCGACAGAAGGCTTCTCGGCGATGATGAGGGTTTTTGTCATATTTTTTAGTCTCGAAAAATGCTCTAGGATAGTTTCAGCATGCGCATCATACAGTGCATTGCCAGGCGCCGACGCTTTTGTCTGCGCAAGGCCTTGTGACTTGTGGTCTTGTCAAGCGGCCAATGATAAGCGCCTATTGAAGAATTCGGCAAGTTATCTGCAAGCAAGAATGCGCAAGCGCAAACACAACAGGCTGGCGGGCGCGCTGGTGCAGCACATGGTAAAGGGGATGGCGCGGCGGCGGCGCCAGGGTCAGGCCGGCAGCGACAGCGGCCGCCAGCGACGTCTATATATTAGTGCAATAAGCGCGGCGGGAGGTCTTCGTCGTCGACAAACAGATCGTCGAACATCAGGGCGTCCGGTTCCTTGCCCTGGCTCCACAGCAGCATCAGCACGATGACTTTCAGCTTGCCCAGCGAAACGGGCGCCTCGTCGAGCGCCAGCGCCCGTTCGATGACGATTTCGCGCTGCAGCGGCGACAGCACCTTGGCGCTTTCCAGGAACTGGATGAAACCGACGGCGGCCGTGCCCAGCACGTCGCTTTCCTGCTGCACATAGAAGCGCGTGCCCGTGGAGCTGGCCGTCAGGGTTTGTTCGACGCCGGCCATGGCATTCAAGTCCGTCAGCCAGACGAGCGCTTCGGAAATCTCCACGTCGTCGAAACCGACGGCCGACAGTTTGCGCGCCAGGACTGCCGGCTCGGGGCAGGCATCGGGGCGATAGTAAGTCTCGTAGAGGTACACCAGGATATCGAACATGGCTCTACTCTATCAGCTAAGTTCGCTGCGACACAAGGGTGTGCGCCGACAAAGCGCCCCCGTGCGGCAAGGCCACCACACAAGTGACAAGCTGTCATTTACAGCGTTGAAACAGTCCTCCCGGCAAGCGTTCCACCCGGCCCGCCAGCTCCAGCGCCAGCAATTCCCCCATCAGCACGCCCATGGCCAGGCCGCTGCGCGTGGCCAGGGTATCGGCATCGAGGGGATCGTGACCCAGCGCGGCTAGCAGCGGCGCTTCGTCTTCCACCGCTGGCGGCACCTGGGGCACGCCGCCCAACCATTGCAACTCTTGCAGCACGTCATCGGCCGACTCGACCAGCTTGGCGCCCTGCTTGATCAATGCATGACAGCCCTTGGCCAGGGTCGCATGGATGGAACCGGGCAAGGCATACACATCGCGCCCCTGCTCGCCGGCCAGGCGCGCCGTGATCAATGAACCCGATTGCGCGGCCGCCTCGATCACCAGCACGCCGCGCGCCAGGCCGCTGATCAGGCGGTTGCGGCGCGGAAAGTTAGCTGGCATGGCGGGCAAGCCCAGCGCGTACTCGCTGACGATGCAACCCTGTTCGGCAATTCTTTGCGCTAGATCAAGGTTACGTCGCGGATACACCAGATCGGCGCCCGTGCCGATCACGGCGACGGTAGCGCCCGCGCCGCGCAAGCCGCCCTCGTGCGCGTGCGTATCGATGCCCAGCGCCAGCCCGGAAATGATGGTCAGACCCGCCATGCTCAGCGCTTGCGCGAAAGCGGCCGCATTCTGCATGCCTTGCGCGCTGGCATTGCGGCTGCCGATGATGGCCACGCCGGGACGCGACAGCAGTTCCGCCCGCCCCCGTACATATAACAACAGCGGCGGATCGGCGATTTCCAGCAGCAGGGGCGGATACGCGGCATCGGCCAGGGTCAGCACGGCGTTGCCGGGCCGCTGCAGCCACTGCAGGGTGAGTTCCAGCTGGCTGTTGGCCACGGGCTTGGGCGGCTGCACGATGGCGCGCGCCACGCTGGCCGGCACCGCTTCGCGCAAGGACTCGAAGGACGTGGCGAAGATCTCCGGCGGCAAGCCGAAGCGGGCCAGCAAGGCGCGCGCCGCCACCGGCCCCACGCCGGGCAGATGCTGCAGGCGCAGCCAGCCCGCCAATTCCGTGGCCGTGTCTGCCATCGTTGCAAATGCATGCATGACCACCTCGCTGTGTGCTGTGCCCTCCCATGCTAGCGCGATGGCGCGCACGCGATACCGACGCGCGCAAGGATGCGTGCAATGCGTGTGCAAAACGGCCCCCCATCCACAGGAGCATGGGCGTCTGTGATAAAATTTCCCTTTGCAGCAAACGATTAGCGCACTGGCAAACGCATCTGCCGCGCCGTTGTGCCATACGCGCCCAAGCATGGCGTACCCAACAGAAAATAGCCCTGCCATCGTTCGCATGGCCCAGGCATGAATAATCCGGCGCACCGGCGCCCACCTTAACCAGTCGAATCCGTATGTCCATATTAAATATCCTGCGTTACCCCGATCCTCGCCTGCACACGATCGCCAAGCCCGTCACCGAATTTGACGCGCGCCTGCAAACCCTGATCGACGACATGGCCGAAACCATGTACGACGCCCCGGGCGTCGGCCTGGCCGCGTCGCAAGTGGACGAGCATATCCAGATGATGGTGATCGACATCACCGAAGAAAAAAACCAGCTGCAAGTGTTCATCAACCCGGAAATCACCTGGGCCAGCGAGGAAAAGCAGGTCTACGACGAAGGCTGTTTGTCCGTGCCTGGCGTCTACGACGGCGTCGAGCGTCCTGCCCGCATCAAGGTGCGCGCCCTGGACCGCCACGGCAAGCAGTTCGAACTGGAAGCCGATGGCTTGCTGGCCGTCTGCATCCAGCATGAGATGGATCACTTGCTGGGCAAGGTATTCGTCGAATACCTGTCGCCGCTCAAGCGCAACCGCATCAAGACCAAGATGATCAAGGAAATCCGCGGTCTCGAACGCGAAGCGAGCCTGCGCGCACAGAATCGCCGTTTCTAAGCCGCTTTTGCAGTACTGCTGATAGACTGACCGTAACACCCTGCCAGCCTGGCGCCTCCGGCGCGGGCCTGCGCACCTCACGTCAAGGAACCATATGAAAGTGATCTTCGCAGGCACGCCTGAATTTGCCGCCACGGCCCTGAAAGACTTGCACGAAGCGGGATTCGAGATTCCGCTGGTGCTGACCCAGCCCGACCGCCCTGCCGGACGCGGCATGCAATTGCACGCCTCGGCCGTCAAGCAATATGCACTGCAGCACGGCATCGAGGTGCTGCAGCCCTTGTCGCTGCGCATGGACAGCAAGGACCCGCAGCGCGCCGCCGAAGCGAAAGCGGCGCACGAGCGCCTGCTGACCACCGACTACGATGTGATGGTGGTGGCGGCTTACGGCTTGATCTTGCCGCGCAGCACCCTCGACATCAAACCCTGCATCAATATCCACGGTTCCCTGCTGCCGCGCTGGCGCGGCGCCGCGCCCATCCACCGCGCCATCGAAGCCGGCGACGATGAAACGGGCGTGACCATCATGCAGATGGAAGAAGGCCTCGATACGGGCCCCATGCTGGCCATCGAGCGCACGCCCATCGAGGCGGGCGATTCCACCGCCAGCCTGCACGACAAGCTGGCTACCCTGGGCGGCAAGATGATCGTCGAGACCCTGCGCAAGATGCAGCTGCAAGCGCTGGAAGCCGTGCCGCAGCCGGAAGCGGGCGTCACCTATGCGGCAAAAATCGCCAAGGAAGAAGCGGCGCTCGATTTCAGCCTGCCGGCGCTGGAACTGGGCCTGAAAATCCGCGCCTTCAATCCGTTTCCCGGCGCCTGCGGCCAGGTCGATGGCACCACCATCAAGATCTGGGCCGCCGACGTGCTCGAAGCGGACAGCAAGGAAGCGCCGGGCCAGGTGCTGGCAGCCGACGCCCAGCACGGCATCGTCGTGGCCTGCGGCAATGGCTCGCTGCGCCTGACGGAACTGCAAAAACCGGGCGGCAAGCGCCTGCCTGCGGCCGAATTCATCAAGGGCTTCCCCCTCGAAGGCAAGCGCTTCGCCTGACTTCACCGGATTGCACCGCGCCATCATGCCGATGGCCATAAAAAAAGGCTTGCCGCGGCAAGCCTTTTTTGTATCCGCCCCGCTAGCTTAGCGGCGCTGCACCTTCAGCAGGCGTGCGCCCAGGGACGACGACAGGCTGACCTCGAAACGGCCGCCGGCCGGCACGGCGCTCACGTCGACATTGGCTTTGCCACCCGTCAAGTCACTGGCGACCACCGTCTTGCGGCCATCGGCAGCCACGTGCATGACGGCGGCATACGGTTCCGCCTCGGCATTCCAGACCAGCGCCAGCTGGCCGCCGCTTTGCGCCGCATCAAACGTGGCATCGTTGGCGGCAGCCTTGCTGCGGCGCGCCGGGCGTTCCAGCTTGGCCAAAGCCTTGCCATTTGCCAACACTTGCACATCGCTGATTTCGCCCGGATTGGCGAAGCTGACGCGGAAGTGGCTCATGGCGTTGCCGCCATGATCGGCCACGGAGACGCCATCGAAGGGCAAGTCGATAGTCTGTCCAGACGCCGTCAACACGCGCAAGGTATAAGCATGGCCGCTGCCGCTGGCAGCGGCGCCGATGCGCGCCGACGAGGCAACGGCCGGGCGCAGGGCCACGCCGCCAGGCGTGATGCGGCCGGAAATGGTCAGGTAGCCGTTCTGGGCCACGGCCATGCTGGCGGCCAGCACATTGCTGCCCGTAATCTGCGTGCTGCGTTTTTCCAGGAATTGCTGCACCCGCGCATAGCTGTAGTCGGAGAACCAGGCGCCGCTGCAATAGCTCATCACGTCCTTCATCGGCGTGTTGCCATAGACTGCCTTGCTCAGCTGGCCGATGCTGCCTGCATAGTTGCTGTTGTACAGCGGTTGCGGGCCCAGATTGCCATTCGCATATGGGTAGTCGACAGCAGCGCCAGCCGGACCGCCGCACGCAACGTGCTGCAGCGAGTGGTTGTGGCCCAGCTCATGCACGAGCGTAGTGAGCCATAGAGGCCATTGATTGCCGAAGGGGTCGACCGATGCAACGCTCTTGAACTGGGCATCGAGGCCGATGGCCGACGTGAAGTCGTTGCCGCTGCTGCGCTCGTTGATGTAGGCCAGGCCGGCTGCGTTGGTGACGGACATCTTCGGCACGAAACCATAATAGTAGGCGCCGCTGTCTTCCATCGCGCGCCGGTTTTCCAGCTTGCCCAGGGCATCGCTCCACCAGCTGTCGGCCGTGCTGCTGCCTGGCAGGCTCAGCGCGGCGCGCGTCGTGATGCTGATATTTTCCGTCGCATACGGATACACGCGCAGCAGCGCGGCGCGGATCACCTCGGCGTCAGGCAGTTGCGCCACGCCATCATCGGTGCTCAAGGGTACGAGCACCAGACGGATCTTGGCCAGGCTGGCCACCACGGGCGCCGCTTCCTGGCTCACTTGCACGCCGTCATTGCCGACGGCCGTTACGCGCACGCGCACGCCGGGCAAGATCCAGCCTGCAGGCAGGACGGCACTGAAATTACCGTTGAAACTGTCATCGGTCTTCGTCGTCGGCAAGAGCGCCGGTCCCGTCATCGCGATGCTGCCCAGGTTGCTGCCATTGGCGGCGGTCGCATTCAAGGTGACCGCCGGGCTGGCCTGACCCGCCTGCGCGGCCAGCACGGACACGCGCACGGCGGCCGGCTTGCCGCGCGTCAAGCGCAAGGCCGTATTGCTGGCATTCAAATTCAGTACTTGCGCGAAATCAATGCTGCCCAGGGTAAAGGCCGACACCGTACCCGCATTCACGGCGATGCGCGACGCAGCCGCCAGCATCACGTTGCCCGTGGCCGCGGCCGGCGCGGACAGCAGCAGCTGGCTGGCAGTGGCGCTGACGATGACGGCCGGCGTATTGCCCACCGACGCCGAAGTGACCTGGTCGAGATTGCTGCCCTGCACCGTCACGGACAAGCCCCCGCTGTTGACGGCCGAGGTGATCGACGTCACCGTCACGCTGGCCAGCACCGTGTACGTGTCGCCGCTGAGCACATCGTTGTAGGGACCGCGCACCGTCAGCGCGCCTGTCGCCGCGCCCGCAGGCACCAGCACCGTCACGCTGCCTGCCGTCTGGCTTTGCGGCGTTGCCGCCGCACCATTGCCAAACTGCACCGCCGTCACGGCGCCCATGCCGCCGCCCGTGATCGTCACGCTGGAACCGACGCCGCCCGTCGCCGGTGCGACGCTGCCCACGCTCAAGGGCAGGTACACATTGACGTTATAGCTGGTGGCCGCCGTGCCGCTGGCGCTGACGAGGCTCAAGGCGCCCGATACGGGCACGCCCGGCATGGTCAGGGTGATGCTGGTGTCGCTGGCGGCGCTGGTGGCAACGGTCACGCCGCCCACCTGGAAAGCCGTCACGCGGCTCAGATTCGTGCCCGTAAGCACCAGACTGCCACCGACGGCGACATTCGCCGCCGAAACGGCCGTCACGGCAGGCAGCAGCACGGGCGTACCCGACGTGGTCGCCACCACCGTGTCGCCGCCCCCACCGCCGCCACCGCCGCAGGCGGACAGGCCCAGCATGACAAACAATGCGACAAGCAGATGGTTTTTCATGGCTGGCAACCATGTTGATGCAGCGCGATGCCGGGGAGGACACGAGATAAATGTGACATATTGGTGACTTTTGGTGAGAATTTAATTTCGAAGAACCAATATTATGGTTTAGTTCGATTCCCAAAGACAACTATTAATGCTTTTGATTCAATTGGTTTTGATAATAATTAAAATATCTGCTTGGCAAACTTTACTCTGAGCATTATTCCCCTCACTCTGTGTTGGCTAAAATCAAAATTACTTTCCTTTGCAGCTATTGCCATTCAACTCATTAAAAATATGCTGATGCGGCGCAAATAATGTGGAAATTTTTCCACAGCCTAGACGCCATATTGTTCTGCCAACTTTGCTGGAAGAATTAACGTTTTGAGTAAGATTTTCAGGAATGTAATTTTCAGAAGCAGGCGTGGCGACAGGCGATGTGTTGCAAGAAGGCCTGCCGTGGGGCGAACGGCCGCTTTTGCTTAAAACCAAAGCAGCCTGATGCCGTATAATTTTAGACCCGGTGAAATCAGGCGATTGCCACCTTCTGCCTGCCCTACCCGGCCGGCAACTCTCCGTCAGCTGATCCTGCTGACCCGCATCCGCCTCGTAACGTCTTGTCGCCGCGCCGCCGCCCGTTTGCCTATTGAAAGCATGAAATGAACGATACCGTGATCCCCGCCATGTCCCCGACCGAAGCCACCTTGCGCGCCATTCTGGCGCAGCGGATCATGATTCTCGACGGCGCCATGGGCACGATCATCCAGCAATACAAGCTCGACGAAGAAGCGTACCGCGGCGGCCCCGCCGGCCGCTTCATCGATTTCGCCGCGCCGGCCGACAGTGGCGCGCGCGAACTGTTCGTCAAGGGCAATAATGAGTTGCTGACCCTGACGCAGCCGCACATCATCCAGGAAATCCACGAGCGCTACCTGGCGGCCGGCGCCGACCTGATCGAAACGAATACCTTCGGCGCCACGACCATCGCGCAAGACGATTACCACATGGCCCACCTGGCCTATGAAATGAACGTGCAGGCCGCCAGGCTGGCGCGCGCCGCCTGCGATAAATATTCCACGCCGGACAAGCCGCGCTTCGTCGCCGGCGCCCTGGGGCCCACGCCGAAGACGGCGTCGATCTCGCCGGACGTGAACGACCCGGCCGCGCGCAACGTCACCTTCGACCAACTGGTGGCCGCCTACCTGCAGCAGACGCAGGGTCTGGTGGAAGGCGGCGCCGACGTATTGCTGGTGGAAACCATCTTCGATACCTTGAACTGCAAGGCGGCCCTGTTCGCCATCGACCTGTTCTACGAGCAAAACCCGGATGTCGTGCGCCTGCCGCTGATGATTTCCGGCACCGTCACGGACGCGTCGGGACGCATCTTGTCGGGCCAGACCGTGCCCGCCTTCTGGAATTCCGTGCGCCACGCGAAACCGCTGACCATCGGCCTGAACTGCGCGCTGGGCGCTGCCCTGATGCGCCCGTACGCGGAAGAGCTGGCCAAGATCGCCGACACCTTCGTGTGCATCTACCCGAACGCGGGCTTGCCCAACCCCATGAGCGACACGGGTTTCGACGAGTTGCCAGCCGACACGTCCGCCCTGCTGCGCGAATTTGCCGATGCGGGCTTCCTGAACATGGCGGGTGGCTGCTGCGGCACCACGCCCGAGCACATCGCCGCCATTGGCGAGTTGCTGTCGAAAAACACCCCGCGCACCGTGCCGGTCCCATCGCATGACCTGCGCCTGGCGGGCCTGGAACCGTTCGTCGTCAATGACGAGTCACTGTTCGTCAACGTGGGCGAGCGCACCAACGTCACGGGCTCGAAGGCGTTCGCGCGCATGATTCTCAACGAGCAATATGACGAGGCGCTATCCGTGGCCCGCCAGCAAGTGGAAAACGGCGCGCAAGTGATCGACATCAACATGGATGAAGCGATGCTCGATTCGCTGGCGGCCATGACGCGTTTCCTGAACCTGATCGCCTCGGAACCCGATATTTCGCGCGTGCCCATCATGGTCGACTCGTCGAAATGGTCAGTCATCGAAGCGGGCCTGAAATGCGTGCAGGGCAAGGCCATCGTCAACTCGATTTCCATGAAGGAAGGCGAAGAGGAATTCCTGCGCCAGGCCAAGCTGTGCCGCCGCTACGGCGCGGCCGTCATCGTCATGGCCTTCGATGAGAAGGGCCAGGCCGACACCTTCGAGCGCAAGATCGAGATTTGCGCGCGCGCATACCATTTATTGATCGATGCGCTGGACTTCCCGCCGGAAGACATCATTTTCGATCCGAACATCTTTGCCGTCGCCACCGGCATCGAAGAGCACAATAATTACGCCGTCGACTTCATCAACGCCACGCGCTGGATCAAGGAAAACCTGCCGTACGCGAAGATCTCGGGCGGCGTGTCGAACGTGTCCTTCAGTTTCCGCGGCAACGATCCAGCCCGCGAAGCCATCCATACCGTATTCCTGTACCACGCCATCAAGGCCGGCATGACCATGGGCATCGTCAACGCCGGCATGGTGGGCGTGTACGACAACCTGGACCCGGAATTGCGCGAGCGCGTGGAAGACGTGGTGCTGAACCGCCGCGAAGACTCGACCGAGCGCATGATCGAATTTGCCGGCACCCTGAAGGCGGGCGGCAAGGCCGAGGCGCAAACCCTGGCCTGGCGCGAAGGCACGGTGCAGGAACGCCTGTCGCATGCGCTGGTGCACGGCATCACGCAATTCATCGTGGAAGACACGGAAGAAGCGCGCCAGGAACTGCTGCACAATGGCGGACGCCCCATCCACGTGATCGAGGGCCCGCTGATGGCCGGCATGGACGTGGTCGGCGACCTGTTTGGCCAGGGCAAGATGTTCCTGCCGCAAGTGGTGAAATCGGCGCGCGTGATGAAACAGGCCGTGGCCCATCTGATTCCATTTATCGAGGAAGAAAAGCTGCTGGAAGAAAAGCGCACGGGCATCGTCGCCAAGCCGAAGGGCAAGATCATCATGGCGACCGTGAAAGGCGACGTGCATGACATCGGCAAGAACATCGTCACCGTCGTTCTGCAATGCAATAACTTCGAAGTGGTGAACATGGGCGTGATGGTGCCGTGCTCGGAAATCCTCGCCCGCGCCAAGGTGGAAAACGCCGACATCATCGGCCTGTCGGGCCTGATCACGCCATCGCTGGAAGAAATGGCCTATGTCGCCAAGGAAATGCAGCGCGACGAGCACTTCCGCATGCTGAAGATTCCCCTCTTGATCGGCGGCGCCACCACCAGCCGCGCCCACACGGCCGTGAAAATCGCCCACAACTACGAAGGCCCCGTGATCTACGTGCCGGACGCCTCGCGTTCCGTGTCCGTGGCGCAATCCTTGCTGACGCCGGAACAGCGCGACAAGTACGTGGAAGACATCGAACTCGACTACGCGCGCATCCGCGAGCAGCACGCCAACAAGAAGGCGCTGCCGATTTTGCCGCTGGCGCAGGCGCGCGCCAACAAGATGGTCGTGCCCTTCGACGGCGCCTGCACGCCCGTGAAACCGAAGTTCATCGGCCGCCGCGTGTTTAAAAACGTCGACCTGGCCACCCTGGCCAACTACATCGACTGGGGCCCGTTCTTCCAGACCTGGGACCTGGCCGGCCCCTTCCCCGCCATCCTGACGGATGAAGTGGTGGGCGACGCGGCCACCAAGGTCTACGCGGAAGGCCAGGCCTTGCTGAAAAAACTCATCGACGGACGCTGGCTGACGGCCAACGGCGTCGTGTCCTTGCTGCCGGCCAACAGCGTCAATGACGACGATATCGAGGTGTACACCGACGATACGCGCAATAGCGTGGCGTTCACGTATTACGGCATGCGCCAGCAGGGCGTGAAACCCGTGGTCGACGGCGTGCAGCGTCCGAACCAGTGCCTGGCCGACTTCATCGCGCCGAAGGCATCGGGCGTGAAGGATTACATCGGCATGTTCGCCGTGACGTCCGGCCTCGGCATCGAGAAATACGAAAAACGCTTCGAGGATGCGCACGACGATTACTCGTCCATCATGCTCAAATCCCTGGCCGACCGCCTGGCCGAAGCGTTCGCCGAATACCTGCACGAGCGCGTGCGCAAGGATTTGTGGGGCTACGTGCCGGACGAACACTTGAGCAACGACGACATGATCGCCGAAAAATATGTCGGCATCCGCCCCGCGCCAGGCTACCCGGCCTGCCCCGAACATACCGTCAAGAAAGAGATGTTCGAGGTCATGCAGGCCGAGGAAATCGGCATGCAGCTGACGGAATCGTATGCCATGTTCCCCGGCGCGGCCGTGTCCGGCTTCTATTTTGCCCACCCGGAGTCGAAATACTTCGTCGTCGGCAAGATCGGCATGGACCAGGTGGAAGACATGGCCAAGCGCCGTGGCGTCAGCATCGAGGACGTGGAACGCTGGCTGGCGCCGAACCTGTCGTAATGCCATAATATAAGCACAAGGCGCGCGGAACTTATCGCGCGCCGAAGCGCACTAACGCAGTATGCCGGCCGGCATGCTGCATGCCCGCTCCGGCCCGTTCCCAACCGGCAAGGAGGATATATGGCAACCAATTTCAAACTGAAACGCTGGCAGGATCAGGTGATCCTGTTGCTGGGCCTGTGGCTCGTCGTCTCGCCCTGGGCGTTTTCCTATCCCGAAGGCTCGCCGCAGATGATCAACGCCTTTGTCTCGGGCCTCGTGATCGCCATCCTGGCCGCCTTCGACCTGTACAAGACGTATTTCTGGGCCGTCGTCGTCAACCTGCTGGTGGGCGTCTGGGTCGCCGCCTCGCCGTGGATACTGCGGCTGGCCGAACAGCGCGTCGTCCTGTGGAACGAGCTCGTCGTCGGTATCGCCGTCGTCGTCCTGGCCCTGTGGGAACTGCGCACCGACCCCGAACTGCACAAGCACTGGCCCGGCGCCGCGGCGTAGTGCAGCTACCGGCGTAAAAAAACCCCGCCGGGCACTGCCGGGCGGGGTTCTTGATATGGCTAGCTATGCCAATTACAGGGCGTATCTGACAACGTTATCGCTCCATTCGTAGGCGGCCATTTCCAGCTCCACCAGGTCGTCCGGCGACATGGCCAGGTCGCGCAAGGTTGGCACGATCTCGCCTTCCATGTCTTCGATGCGCTCGATGCACTCGGCCAGGCGCAGCAGGTCGCCGTAGAAGCCTTCGCGCGACAGCAGCGCTTCGGCCACTTCGTCGATCACTTCGATCTGGCCGAGGATTTCCGACATCGGCACGCCGAACAGGGTATCCATCAGCGACATGATGCCGACCGTAAAGGCGATATCGGCCGAATGGGCGTGGTTCGGGCGCAGTTTGTGTGCGAGCAATTCCAGCAGGCGGCCGCGCGTGGTGGCCAGCATCAGCAGCGGCGTCATGCTATGGCCGCGCTTGCTTGGTTCCGCATACAGCATGATCTGCAGCCAGCGCTGCAATTGGCGGCGGCCCAGCACGGTCACGGCCTGGCTCAGCGAATCGATGCGCTGGCGCGCGCCCACGGCCGGTGTATTCACCAGGCGCAGCAGGTTCAGGGCCAGCGACACGTCGCGCTTGATGGCGCGCTCGATGTCCATATTGTCGGCGTCCGACGTCACCAGGGTCATCAGTTCCATGACGGCCAGTTGCGACGGCGACAGTTTCTTGCCCGTCATGATGGCGGGCTTGGCAAAGTAATAACCCTGGAAGTAATCGAAGCCCAGGTCCAGGCCCGACTTGAATTCTTCGCGCGTCTCGACCTTTTCCGCCACCAGTTTCTTGTTTTCCTGCTTGAAACGGGGCGCCAGGGCTGCCAGCACTTTCGGGTCGACCGTACTCATGTCCATCTTGACGTATTGCACCAGCGGCAGCAGTTCCTGCACTTGCGCCGTGTCGGACACGACGTTTTCCAGCGCGAAAGTGAAGCCGTGGCCCACCAGCTCGCTGATACGCGCGCGCACTTCCGGCGTGACGGGCATCGATTCGACGATTTCCAGCACCACTTTTTCACGCGGCAGGAACACGAAGATGTCGCTCATGATCACGTCGGCATCGACGTTGACGAAACCGAGCGCGTCGCCGATGACCTTTTCCATGCCCAGCTGGGAAGCGTGGGCGATGACGGAGGCCGTGGCGGACAGATCGCTGGTAATGTTGGCGGGACCGACCGGAGCGTTGCGGAATAGCAACTCATAGCCAAACAGGGCTTGATTGCGGTCAAGGATAGGTTGTCGCCCCAGATAGAACTCGCGCACGCGCAAGGGTTTCGGGGTGATGTCGTTGCTGGAAATATCGATCATTAACTCTTCATCAATCACGTCGAGTGACACCGGCCGCGCCGCGCCCGCATCAAGGTTCACTATTGACAATACTTTAGCTGAATTCCGCCCGCGCTGTGGGTATTTTGGCAGCAATCCAGTTTATTGTCGTCAACAAATTAGGCGACTGGCGTGTCTTGCACCATCCCGTCGACAAATAATTTCAATTCGCCCGGCGCAAACGCCGTCCATTGCTCATTTGTCGTCAGCGGCTGGGTAACAATCACGGCCACGCGGTCCTGGGGTGTCGTCACCTGGGAAAAGTCCACACTCAGGTCTTCATCGGAGAGTTTAGCAGTTGGAAACGGATGTTGTCGCACCAGATAGTGCAAGCTGGTAGAGCAATGGGCAAACAGCGCCTCGCCGCTCGACAGCATCATGTTGAACGTGCCGTGGGCCGCGATGCTGGGCAGCAACTCCGCCAGGGCCGCATGCAGTTGCGGCAATGCCGGCGGGGCATCGCCAAAGCGCGCGTGCAGTTCCTGCAGCAGGTAGCAGAAAGCCCGTTCGCTGTCCGTGCAGCCGACGGGGCGGTAACTGCCCGTCAGCACGGGGTTGAAATCCTTCAAATCGCCATTGTGGGCAAAGACCCAGTAACGGCCCCACAGTTCGCGCACGAAGGGGTGGCAATTTTCCAGCGCCACCTGGCCTTGCGTCGCCTTGCGGATATGCGCGATGACATTGCGCGACTTGATCGGGTAGCGTTTGATCAGTTCGGCCACGGGCGAGGCGATGGCCGCCTGGTGGTCGACGAAATGGCGCACGCCGGCGCCTTCGAAAAAGGCGATGCCCCAGCCGTCATGGTGGGTATCGGTATGGCCGCCGCGCATGGCGAAGCCGGTAAAACTAAAGACAATGTCCGTGGGGACATTGCAATTCATTCCGAGAAGTTGGCACATGGTCTGTTTGCAGCTGGATAACACAACCACCATACCATACCCAGAACCCTAACATAACCTACTGCGCGGCGCGATTTGCAGCCTCCGATGCTCACTGTGCATTCGCACAGCTCCGCTTCTCGGCCGCAACTCACTGCCGCTCGCTACGGTTCTGTTAAGGTTCTTTCTAATTAGTGCAACAGTACGGGCTGGCTCATGAGGGAATCATAGCTGCCCAAAAATTCATCGATCTCTTCCATGCTGGGTTCGCTGGCGATCAGCTCCGTGACGTCGCGGCGGAAGTGTTGCGCAAGGATGCCGGCGATAAACGTTTCCCGCTTGCCCCCCTTGTCGACGATTTCATAGCCGCCAAAGCGCAGTGCTTCGAGGTCGCCGTCGACGCCGAATTCCACGACGCTGTATTGTTCGCTGTTATAGATCAGGTTCATTTTGCATCCTTCGCTCAAGCAGGAGAAGCTCCTGCGGTGTCAGAACAGAGGTGGGGTTCACACGGCGCCATTTCAAGCGGCCATGCCACCCTGCGGGCTACAGAGTTGTAACGAGATGCAAACTACGACTGCGGTAAGGCGATCAAGAAATCGTCAGGAAACCACCATGTCTGCTTGCAGCGCCAGCAGGGCATCGTAGGGACTGGCGGTGAGCCAGGTGCGCAATTGGTCGATGTGCGTGGCGTCGGCCAGGCTGATGAACAAGTGTGCGGGTGGATGGCGCAGCAGACGATTCAATGTTACACGCAATACGAGATTGCCGCTGCAGCACAGGCAACCTGGCGCGATGCGCAACAGTTGCAATGGAAATAATAGAGAAGGAGAAACTTGCCCGGCCAGGTCGGCCAGGATGGCGTTGCCGTCAGCCAATCCTTCGAGGATCACGGCGGCCGGCTGGCCTGGCGGCAAGGCTTGCGCGATGGCCGCTTCACGCCCGGCGGCGCGTCCACCGCTGACCAGAGTCAGCGGCGTCGGACGCCGCACGGTTGCCGTCACAGGCTTTTCTTGGCCAGCTTGCCCGGTTCGACACCCAGCTGTTTCAGCTTGCGGTACAAATGGGTGCGCTCGAGGCCCGTTTTTTCCGCCACGCGGGTCATGCTGCCGCCTTCGCGTCCCAGGTGATGTTCGAAATACATGCGCTCGAACGCGTCGCGTGCCTCGCGCAGCGGCAAGTCGAACGACAGGTTGTAGCCATGGCCTTCGGCCACCGCCGGTACGGCGATGCCTGGGCGCACCATCAGCTGTTGCGGCGCGCTGCCGCCAAAGCTCGGTACGGGATGGCTGCTTTCCTCGGCCACCACGGGCGCCACGGGACGCGGCGCCACGCTCGGCGCGCGCACGGTTTCCTGTGCCCGCGTCAAGCCTTGCTGGACTGCCTTCAGCAGTTTTTGCAGGGCAATCGGTTTCTCCAGGAAGTTCATGGCGCCGATGCGCGTCGCCTCGACCGCCGTATCGATGGTGGCGTGGCCCGACATCATGATCACCGGCATGGTCAGCAAGCCGTCGCGCTGCCATTCCTTGAGCAGGGTGACGCCATCGGTGTCGGGCATCCAGATATCCAGCAATACCAGATCCGGCGCACCGGCGGCACGCGCTTCGCGCGCCTGCTGCGCATTTTCGGCCAGCTGGATAGCATGTCCTTCGTCGCCCAAAATTTCCGAGAGCAACTCACGGATACCCATTTCATCATCCACTACGAGTATGTTTGCCATTCGTGTCTTGCCTTCCTCATTTCGCCGGCCGTCGCGCACAAGATGCACACGGCGGACAACTATGATTTTATTAGTGTTTTAAATACTAAACCAGACCCTCACGCCAGGAATTCCTGGGCAGGAGTGTCGGGAGCTAACTTTAACAGCAAAATGACCACCGAAGCGCCATTGCCGTCGACCCGGTTCTCGATATCGATGCGTCCGCCGTGTTCATCGATAATTTTCTTGACCATCGCCAGGCCCAATCCCGTGCCGCGCGCCTTCGAGGTCACATAGGGCTCGAAGGCCCGCGCCAGGATTTTTGGCGCGAAACCAGGGCCATTGTCGCTGATGGCCAGCCGCACGGCGATATTCACGCCACCGTCCGCACTGCGATAATGAATTGCTTCCGTCCTTACGTCAATCCGCGGATGCGGCGAGTCCGGCGGCAGGTCGGCCATGGCGTCCTGCGCGTTCTGCAGCAAGTTGTGTATCACCTGGCGCAACTGGGTCGGATCGCCCATCACCATCGGCAAATTCGGCGCCAGCAGCGGGTGGATGATGTCGCCATCGTCGCCGCGCAGGTACAGGTTCAGTATCTCTTCGATCAGCTCGTTCAAGCGCAGCGGCGTGAGCACGGCCGGCGGCGTGCGCGCATAGTCGCGGAAGTCGTCGACCATGCGCTTCATCGCATCGACCTGCTTGACGATGGTGGTGGTGGCGCGGCTGAGCAGGTCGGCATCAGGCTGCTCCAGCTTGCCTTCGAGCTTCATCTGCAGGCGCTCGGCCGACAGCTGGATGGGCGTGAGCGGATTCTTGATTTCATGCGCCAGGCGGCGCGCCACCTCGCCCCAGGCGATCGAGCGCTGCGCGGAAATCACGTCGGAAATATCGTCGAAGACGACGATGTAGCCGCTGCCGGACTCCAGCGGCAGGCGCGAACCGCGCGCCAGCAAGGTGATGTCATGCTCGTCGGCACTGCTGCCCAGGCGGCGCGGAATCTCGATCTGCCGCTGCCAGTGCAGCCGCTGCTGGTTGCGGCCCGACGCCGATTGCGCGCTTTGCGCCGTGAAGGCGCTGATGATGGCGCCGCCGAACTCTTCCATTCCAGCAATATTCGCCAGCGGCTGGCCCACCATGCTCATGCCCGAATGCTGCAGGATGCGCTCGACCGACTCATTGCAAGTCACCAATTTAAAGTCGCCGTCGAGCACCATCACGCCGGCCGACATGTTCGCCAGCACCGATTCCAGGTGGGCCTTGGCGTTTTGCAAGGCGGCGCGGTTGCTTTCCACGGCCGTGCGCGCATCGAGCAACTGGCGCGTCATGATGTTGAACGACTGCGTCAGGGTGCCCAGTTCATCCTTGGTGGCGACGATGGGGCGCGGCGACAGGTCGCCCTCGGCCACGGCGCGCGTGCCTTCGGCCAACAGCAGCAGGGGCTGGGCCAAATTACCGGCGATCAGGAAAGCGCTGCCGATGGCGCCAAAAATGGCCAGCAGCAAGGTCAGGGTGAGGATTTCCATGTACATCTTGCGCAGTCCCACGCGCGCGACGAAACGTTCCTTGTATTCGCTGTAGGCGGCGCGCAGCACTTCGCCATTCGTCGCCAGCTTGGGCGGCACCGATTGCAGCAGTTGCAAATAGCGGGGCGAGACGGAAGGCCCCGGCACGGCCACCAGCACGCGCAGGCGCAGGCTGGCCGCCGTTTCCAGCGACGCTGGCAAGCCCGAGCGGAAACCGCCACCGCCCGATTCCGTGCCATCGTCGTGCAACTCCAGTCCGCCCTCGGCGGAGGCATAGCCGGCCGGCAAGGCTGCCTGCACCAGCATGGGTGGCGTCGGCAAGTCGGCCGCGCTGTGCGGCCCGGCGCTGGCCAGCAGCACGCCGTCGCCGCTGACGAGCATGACATTTTGCATGCCCTCTTCGCGTAGCAGGCTGGTCAGCACGGCCGGACCGGCCACCGGGTCGGCGCCCAGTTCTTCGACGGCCTTGTGGCCCCGGTGGTCAAGCTCGACCAGGGCCGCATCGAGGCCGGCACGGCCCAACTCAATCCCCGATTCCAGCGCCGCTTCGATCTTGACGTTGAACCAGGATTCGATGGAGTGGGAGACGAATTGCACGGAGACAAGGAAAATCACCAGGCCCGGCAGGATGCCGACGGCGGCGAACAGCATCACCAGGCGCGTCATCAGCTTGGAGCCGAACTTGCCGCTCTTGTAGCGCGCGTACAGGCGCGCCAGGGAAATGCCCACCAGCGCCAGCAGGGACACGGCGACGGCCGCGTTCAGGCCCAGCAGCCAGGTGTAATAGCGGTCGAAAAAGCCGGAATTGTCGGAAGCCGACGCCAGCAGGAACAGCAGGATACTGACAATGCCGCCGCCCACCACCAGCAAATAGCGCAATGCTTGACTCACTACTCCGCCGTATACAAGAAGGTTTTTTTATTCGAAGCCAGGCGCCAGTCGCTGTTATTGAAGGCATTGACCTGTATCGGCTTGGGCAGGTAGTCGCGGTCCATGCCCATGCGCAAGGTGACGTTGTACGTCTGCCCCACTTTCAGCTCGCCGCGCCGCGCCACCAGCCAGCGGCTGGGACGGCGGATCAGGAACAGCGCATCGTCGAGGGTGGGAAAGCTTTGCTGCAAGCCGCCGCCCGACACATGATACTGGCGCGTCAGCACGTTATAGGACAGCTTGCTGGTCTGGCGCGCCACGATGGCTTTTTCATCGAACCAGTACCAGCGGGGCCGGGTCAGTTCGATTTCTGTCGTGAAATACAGCGGCACGCCATGCTGTACTGCATCATCGAGGTCGTGATTGAGCTCGAAGGAATACGTGGCGGCCAGCTTGTAGCCCTCTTCGCCCGACTCGATATAGGCACGGGTAATCTCGACCATGTCGGCGGCATGCGCGCGTGGCATGGTACATGCCAGCATCAGCAGCAGGGCCAGGAGTCGGAAGAGTCGTGTTGTCACAAGTGTGCCGGTAGTGTCCGTAAGATAAGGTTCGACGAATCGCTCAAGCCGCATTTTTTTGGAATAGCGCATAGAACAAACCGTCGTGGTCCTGCTCCGCGCTGCCAGTCGGCAACAGCTGGCCAGGCGCTGTCAATCGGATCGCATTATTGCGTACCGCAAATGCCGCCGCCTGTGCCTCGGATTCTTGCGGCCACAATGAACATGTCACGAACAGCAATTTACCATCGGGGCGCAGCATCTGCCACAGGTTGTCCAGAATTTTGGAGGAAAGTGTTGCAAGTTGGAACGCATCACCCTTGCGGCGCAACCAGCGAATGTCGGGATGGCGGCGCACGATGCCCGAGGCCGTGCACGGCACGTCGGCCAGGATGCGGTCGTACTGCTGGCCGTCCCACCACGCGTTCGATTGCGCATCCTGCGCCTTCAGGGTGGCATCCAGGCCGAGGCGCTCGAGGTTTTCCGCGATGCGCGGCAGGCGCTTGGCGTCCGCATCGATGGCCGTCACTTGCACGTCGGCCAGTTCCAGGATGTGGCACGTCTTGCCGCCCGGCGCGGCGCAGGCGTCCAGCACGCGCATGCCATCTTGCAAGTCCAGCAGCGGCGCGGCCAATTGCGCACCAGCATCTTGCACGGAAACGACGCCCTGCTCGAAGCCGGGGATCAGCGCCACGCCGATCGGCTTGTCCAGCCGCACGGCGAACGGTCCCACCTGGCGCGCGGCAATGCCCGCCTCGGCCAGCACGGCCAGATACGCTTCGACCGTGCTCTTGCGGCGATTCACGCGCAAGGTCAAGGGCGGCACGGCATTGCCGGCCGTCAGAATGGCTTGCCAGTCGCGCGGGTAAGCCAGGCGCAGCGAGTCGATCCACCACTGCGGATAATTCCATTGTGCCAACGGTTGCTGCAGGGCCGCTTCCAGCAAGGATTTGCGCTCGCGCAAGAAACGGCGCAAGACGGCATTCACCATACCCTTGGCATGCGCCAGATCAGGGTGCGAAGTGGCCACTGTGACAGCCTGGTCGACAACGGTAAATTCTTCGTACGGCTGCTCGCCCGGCTCGGCCGACATCAGCGACAGCGCGCAGCACAGCAGGGCGGCCAGCATCGGCGGCTCGGGCGCCTTCGACGTCATCAGGCCGACCAGGGTTTCGCTGCGGCCCAACTGGCGCATGGTACGGTAGGAGATATCCTGGATGGCGCCGCGCGCCTGCGGGCTGGCGTTCGATTGCGTAAACACCTTGGCCAGCGCCTGCGGCAGGGCCGTGCCCGTGCGCACTTGCGCCACGGCATTGGCCGCGCCCAGCAGGCAAAACGCCAGCGAGTCGGCGCGCAAATCGGGTTGGAAGCCTGGCTGCAAGACCGGTTTCAGGTCGGGATGGTAGCTGGGACGCAATTTCGGTGCGGCAGGAGCCTGGCCTGGCGCCGGCTTGGTTTTCAATTTCAGCGTGGGGCGCTTGTTCATAGTTATCCGGTGTGGCTGCGCGCGGCGGGCTGCATGGTGGCAAAGTCGCGGCCGCGCGTCATCAATAAAGGGTCGATTGTAGCGTTTGTGGCGCCCTCTGGCCCAAGCGATTGCAGCGATACATGTAAATTGCGGCAAAAAACTGCATATATACAAGCAGAATGCGCCATGCTGATGTTTTCATGCACCAACATAGGCATGCTGTCCTGATAATATCGTGAAAAGCGCCGGCACGGGCACACTGCCGGCTGGCGTATTGTTCCCGGCAGCAAACCAGTATAATTAACGCAGTCTGGGCGGCTTGGGTACTGGCCGTCCGTTTTGCTTTTTGATTCATTCTATTCATTCTTAACGCGGTTCCACCGCCATCCTGCTCATGCTCGCCCAACAGAAACAAGAAATCATCGCCCTGTTCCAGGCCGCCCTCGCTCCCGTCCTGGCCGGCACCTCGCTTGCGCCTAGCGTAGTGCTCGAGCGACCACGCGATGCATCGCATGGCGACGTCGCCTGCAATATCGCCATGCAACTGGCCAAGCAGCTGAAACAGAATCCCCGCGAACTGGCGCAAACCATCGTGACGGCCGTGCTGGCCAATCCGGCCGGCAAGGGCCTGGTCGAGGCAGTGGAAATCGCCGGTCCCGGCTTCATCAACGTGCGCGTCTCCGCCGCCGCCAAGCAAGCCGTGGTGAAAACCATCTTGAGCGAGGCCGACAGCTATGGCCGCAGCACGGCAGGCGCCGGCAAGCAAGTCATCCTGGAATTCGTCTCGGCCAACCCGACCGGTCCGCTGCACGTGGGCCACGGCCGCCAGGCAGCCCTGGGCGACGCCCTGTCCTCGCTGTTCGACGCGCAAGGCTACAAAGTGACGCGCGAGTTCTACTACAACGACGCGGGCGTGCAGATCCAGACCCTGGCCAATTCCGTGCAGGCGCGCGCGCGCGGCTTCAAGCCGGGCGACGCCGAATGGCCCGAGTCGGCCTACAACGGCGACTACATCGCCGATATCGCCAACGACTTCAAGGCAGGCAAGACGGTCTCGGCCAGCGACGGCCAGCCTGCCACGGCCAACGGTAACGTGGAAGACATCGATTCGATCCGCCCGTTCGCCGTCACCTACCTGCGCAACGAGCAGGACATCGACTTGCAGGCGTTTGGCGTGAAGTTCGACAATTACTACCTGGAATCGTCGCTGTACGCGGACGGCAAGGTCAACAGCGCGGTGGAAACCCTGATCAAGGCGGGCCACACGTATGAGCAGGATGGCGCGCTGTGGCTGCGCACCACCGACTTCGGCGACGACAAGGACCGCGTCATGCGCAAGACGGACGGCACCTACACGTATTTCGTGCCGGACGTCGCGTATCACCTGGTGAAATGGCAGCGCGGCTTCGTGCAAGCCATCAATATCCAGGGCAGCGACCACCACGGCACCATCGCGCGCGTGCGCGCCGGCCTGCAGGCGGTCGACATGGGCATCCCGCAAGGCTACCCCGACTACGTGCTGCACAAGATGGTCACCGTCATGAAGGATGGCGAAGAAGTCAAGATTTCGAAGCGCGCCGGCTCCTACGTGACCGTGCGCGACCTGATCGAATGGTCGGGCGGCGGCGACATCGCCAAGGGCCGCGACGCCGTGCGCTTCTTCCTGATCTCGCGCAAGGCCGACACGGAATTCGTCTTCGACGTCGACGTGGCGCTGAAAACCACCGATGAAAACCCGGTCTATTACGTGCAATACGCGCATGCGCGCATCTGCCGCATCCTGGAAAACTGGGGCGGCGATGCAAGCACGGTCGCCAGCGTCGACCTTTCCCCGCTGACGGCGCCGACCGAAGCGACCCTGCTGGCGACCCTGGCCGCCTACCCTGAAATGCTGGCGCGCGCGCAAGCCGAACTGGGACCGCACCAAGTCGCCTTCTACCTGCGCGACCTGGCCGCCAACCTGCACAGCTTCTACTTCGCCGAAAAAGTGCTGGTCGAGGACGAAGCCGTAAAGTTGGCCCGCCTGGCCCTCGTCATCGCCGCGCGCCAGGTACTGCGCAACGGCCTGGCACTGATCGGCGTGTCCGCGCCAAACAAAATGTAATCGCGAAGGTCAAACCGTCAATGAATCACGCTTCCCGCTTCTCTTCGTCCCGGCGCCAGCAGGGCAATACCCTGGTCGGCATCATCATCGGCCTGGTCATCGGCCTGGGCATCGCCGTGGTGGTCGCCCTGGTGATCACCAAGGGCGCCTCGCCCTTCACCGACAAGTCGGGCAAGGCCGGCAAATCGGCCGAGCCGACGGCCGGCCAGATCGCCGACCCGAACAAGCCGATGTACGGCAACAAGGAAGCGGCCAAGGAAGCGGCGCGCGACTTCTCCAAGGAGCCGCGCGAGATCGTCACGCCGACGCAGCCTGCCGCACCGGCACCCGCGCCCGCCACCGCGCAGCAGCCGAAGGCGCCGCCGCCGGACGCGCTGCAGGAATTGATCGGTACATTGAAGGACAAGCCGGCGCCGAAAACGCCGGCGGCAGCACCAGCGGCGCCCGCGCCGCAAGCCAAGGCCGACGCGAAAGAGGCCAAGGCCGATGCAGCCAGCGACAAATGGATTTATTATCTGCAGGCCGGCGCCTTCCATGACATGTCGGACGCCGAAAGCACGCGCGGCAAACTGGCGCTGCTCGGCTTCGAAGCGGCCATCAGCGACCGCAGCACCGATGCCGGCGTGCTGCACCGCGTACGGGTCGGGCCGTTCAACCAGCTCGAGGCGATGAACCGCGCACGCACCAAACTGTCTGAAAACGGCATCGATGTCGCCGTCGTCCGCAACCAAAAATAAGGAACCAGCATGCGTTTTCTGAAGAACATCCTGATCGCCGCCGCCCTGTTCACCGCCGCCATGGGGGCGTCGGCCTCGCCGGCCGAGCCGAAGAGCGGCGTCGAGTACGAAACCCTGCCCGTGCCGCAGGCGACGGAATCGGGCAAGAAAATCGAAGTGACGGAATTCTTCGCCTATTACTGCCCCCATTGCAATGTGCTCGAACCGCAGCTGGCGGCCTGGGTCAAGAAACAGGGCGACAACATCGTCTTCAAGCGCGTGCACGTGTCGCGCGATGACAGCGTGGCGCCGCAGCAGCGCTTGTTCTTCACCCTGCAAGCCATGGGCCTGGTCGACAAGCTGCACACCGGCGTCTTCCACGCCATGCACGTGGAACGCAACCGCCTGAACACCGACGACGCCGTCTTCGACTTCGTCGCCAAGCAGGGCGTGGACCGCCAGAAGTTTATCGACACCTACCGTTCTATGGGTGTCTCGGCCCGCGTGCGCCGCGCGGACGCCATGATGCAGGGTTATAACGTGACGTTCTGGCCCATGATCGCCATCGATGGCCGCTACATCACCTCCCCTTCGCAGGCCGACCAGGGCAGCAAGTCGGCCAAGAACGAAGAGCAGCTGAACGCCCAGGCGCTCAGCGTGATGGACGTGCTGGTCGCGAAAGCCAAAGCGGAAAAGAAATAAGCATGGCCACTTCCCTGGCGCGCCCGGGCATCGCCTGATGCATCGCGTTTTCATCACGGGCGCGTCGAGCGGACTGGGCGCCGCCCTGGCGCTGCAGTACGCGCGCCTGGGCGCCCATCTGGGCTTGCTGGCCCGCCGCGGCGACACCCTGCAGCAACTGATCGCCTCCCTGCCCCACCCTGAACGCCACCGCGCCTACGCCGTCGATGTGTGCGACCACGCCGCCCTGAAAAGCGCGGCCGGCGACTTCATCGCCCATGCCGGCGGCATCGACGTCGTCATCGCCAGCGCCGGCGTGTCGTACGGCACCTTGACCGAACATGCGGAAGACCTCGACGCCTTCGCCCGTTTGATGGCCATCAACGTCACGGCCACCGTCGCCACCTTCGCCCCCTTCATCGCCACCATGAAAAGCCAGGGCAGCGGACGCCTGGTGGGCATCGGCAGCGTGGCCGGCATCCGCGGCCTGCCCGGCGCCGAAGCCTACAGCGCCTCGAAGGCGGCCGTCATCAGCTACTGCGAATCGCTGCGCCTGGAATTGAAACCGGCGGGCATCAAGGTTGTCACCATCACGCCCGGCTACATCGACACGCCCATGACGCGCCATAACGCCTACCGCATGCCTTTCCTGATGCCGGCCGAAAAATTCGCCGTGCGCGCCGCGCGCGCCATCGCCGACGGCGACAGCTACCGCGTGATCCCGTGGCAGATGGGCGTCGTCGCCAAGCTGCTGCGCGCGCTGCCCAATGCCGTCTACGACCGGGCCTTCGCGAATGCGCCGCACAAGGCGCGCAACTGAACTGACCACCATGACGAAGCACTCAGACCTGAACAGCGCGGCCATCGCCGCCCATTGCGCCACAGGCGCCTCCCACGTGGCCATCGAAGTGGTCGACGAAACGGGATCGACCAACGCCGACCTGCTGGCGCGCTGCGCCACCCTGGCCGGCCCCACCCTGCGCATCGCCGGCCAGCAGACGGCCGGACGGGGACGCGCCGGGCGACCGTGGGTGTCGCAACCGGACGCCAGCCTGATGTTCTCGCTGGCCTGGCGCTTCAAGGGACCGCTGCACCGGCTGGTCGGCCTGCCGCTGGCCGTCGGCGTGGCGCTGGCCGAAACCATGACAGCGCTGGGCGTGCCGGTGCAGCTGAAGTGGCCAAACGACCTGCTCAAGGATGGACATAAACTGGCCGGCATCCTCGTCGAGACGCAGCAGACGCCAGACGGTGGCGTGTGGGCCGTCATCGGCTGCGGCATCAATCTGCTGATGCCCGACGCGCTGGAACGGCAGATCGGCCGCAGCGTGTCGGCCGTGCCCTGGCTGGCGCAGATGGAGCGCAATACCCTGGTCGCAGCCCTGCTCAGCCGCCTGGCCGGCGTGCTGGCCGAATTCGACGACACGGGCTTTTCTCCCTTCACGGAACGCTGGAACGCACTGCATGCCTGGCAAGGCCAGCACGTGAAAATCCTCGACAATGGCCAGCTGCTGCAGCAAGGCGTGGCGACCGGCGTGGATGAACTGGGCCGGCTGCTGCTGCGCGGCGAGGACGGCTTGCAGCACATCATGTCCGGCGACGTGTCCTTGCGCCTGACGGGGGAGTAAGCGCATGCTGCTGCTGATCGACGCCGGCAATACACGCATCAAATGGGCGCTCGTGGCCGCCGACAGCGCCGCCGGCGGCTGGCTGGCCAGCGGCGCCGTCACGCATGCGCAGATCGACACCCTGGCCGCGCAGTGGGCATCACTCGCCATCAGCGAGGCACTGCTGTCGAACGTGGCAGGCGCCGTCATCGGCACGCACCTGCGCGCCATGCTGCCGGTCGTTGCCCGCGACTTTGTCTCGCTGCCGCAGCTGGCGGGACTGACGAACGGCTATCGCGCGCCGTCGCAACTGGGCTGCGACCGTTTTGCCGCCGCCATCGGCGCGCACGCGCTGGCGCCTGGCCAGGCCGTCATCGTCGCCAATTGCGGCACCGCCACCACCATCGACGCCATCACGGCCGATGGCATTTTCCTCGGCGGGATGATCTTGCCGGGACTGGGACTGATGGCCAGCTCGCTGGCGCGCAACACGGCGCAGCTGCCGCAGATCGCCAGCGACGCCCTGCTGCCGGCCGGCTTTGCCGACAACACGGATGACGCCATCCTCTCCGGCTGCCTGGCGGCCCAGGCGGGCGCCATCGAACGGGCCGTGCGCATGCACGGCGCCGGCGCCTGCCTGCTGTCGGGCGGCGCTGCATCACGCATCGCACCGGCCCTGGCGCTGGCGGTGCCGCTGCACCTGGTCGACAATATCGTCATGCTCGGCCTGCAGGCGGCCGCGCGCGCCGGGGCTGCAGGAACACAAGGAAACCACTCATGCTGAAATTCGTCTTCTGGCTGCTGGCCGGCGTCAACCTGCTGGTACTGGCCATCGGCCAGGGTTATCTGGGCAGTTTTCGCACGGAGACACGCGAGCCGGCGCGCCTGAAAAACCAGCTGCAGGCGACCAAGCTCGCCTTGCTGACGCAGGAGCAAGCCATGGCGCCCGCCGCACCGCCTGCCGCCGAAGAGGCAGTGACGCCGGCGGCGGCCGCACCGGCGCCACCGCCACCGCTATCGTATGCCTGTACGGAAGTGGGAAATTTCCTGCTGGCTGACGGGCGCCGCTTCGAAGCGCAAGTGGCGTCGCTGGACCTGGGCGACCGCCAGTCGCGCCGCAACGTGGCCGGCCAGGAGATTTCCAGCTACATGGTGTACATCCCGCCGCAGGGCAGCAAGGAAGGCGCCGACCGCAAGGCGGGCGAATTGAAGCAGCTGGGCGTGACGAATTACTTCATCATGAATGAAAGCAGCCCGCTACGCTGGGGCATTTCACTGGGTGTGTTCAAGTCGGAAACCAGCGCGCAAAGCCAGCTGGCATCGCTCAACAAACAGGGCGTGCACAGCGCCCGCGTCGCACCGCGCTACAGCGCCAGCAAGCAGATGGCTTACCAGTTCCGCGACCTCGACGCCGCCACGCGCGCACGTCTGGAGAAAATCAAGGCGCAGTTCCCGGAGCAGGAACTGCGTAGTTGTAAATAACTATCGTTGAATCACGATCGGCTTGATACCCGTCGATTCCGGCAAATTCGCCGCCGCGCGTGCCGCTTCGGCGCGGCTGGAGAATGGTCCGCCGTACAGGCGGAACAGGTTACCGGCCTGCACCACGCCCAGGGTACCGAGAGCTGCCGCGTATGGCGCCAGGTGCGAACGTCCCGATTCCGCATTGTCGGCGCGCGAGTAGGCGCCCAACTGCAAATAGAAGCCGCTGGCCAGCGCCGCCGGGGCCGGCATGGCCACCGTCGCATCGACGGGCAGCATCTGCGTCGACACTTCAGGCTGCACCACGGCGCCCGTTTCCACGGGCGTGTCGATGGAGATGGCCACCACGGAAGGCACCGGCTTGGGCGCCGCACGGGCCGCCAGGATGGCGTCGATATCGGCCGGCAGCAGCCGTTCGACGACCACCTGGTGGCTGCCCTTGCCCAGGAAACCCAGCTTCAGCGCCGCCGTGTAGGACACGTCGATCACGCGCGTGGCGTGGAACGGCCCACGGTCGTTGATGCGCACGATCACCTGTTCGCCGCTGTCGATGCTCGTCACGCGCGCATACGATGGAATCGGCAAGGTGGGATGGGCCGCCGTCATCTTGTACATATCGTAGATTTCACCGGACGAGGTGCGCTGGCCATGGAATTTCTTGCCATACCAGGTGCCCGTGCCCTTCTGCTTGAACGGTTCGTTGTCGGTGATCGGCGTGTAGGTCTTGCCGAAGACGACATACGGACGGTTCGAGCGCGTGGAATACGGCTCGTTGCGCACTTCCGCATCGGGCACGTCGCGCAGGTTGGCCGGCGGATTATCGCCCGGGCCATCGTCCTTGTAGTAGCCGCCACGCCCGGAGCCGGCCGCCGGCAGCGCAGGCAAGGTGGGATCCTGGCGCACAGGGGACTTGACCTTGCCGCCGGATGGCAGCGGCACGTTATTCGATGCGGGCTTTTGCGGCGTCGTGCCACAGGCGGCCAGGGTCAGCAAGACCGTCAGCAGTGTGGCAACATTCGGCCCGCGCATGGCGAAGGTATCGAAAGGCGCGCGCATCAAGTCTGCACCAACTTGCGGTGGCGCTGAATGCTCATCAGGATACCGGTGGCCACGCCCAGGGTCAGCAGCGCGGTGCCGCCATAGCTGAGGAATGGCAAGGGGACGCCGACCACCGGCACGATGCCGCTGACCATGCCCATGTTGACGAAGGCGTAAGTAAAGAAAATCATAGTGATCGCTCCTGCCAGCAGGCGAGTGAAAAAACTGGGGGCGTTGGCGGCGATCATCAGCCCCCGTCCCACCAGCAGCAAATACATCAGCATCAGGATCAAGTTACCGACCAGGCCGAATTCCTCGGAATATACGGCAAAAATAAAATCGGTCGTGCGTTCCGGAACAAACTCCAGGTGGGCTTGCGTGCCGTGTGTCCAGCCCTTGCCCGTCATGCCGCCGGAACCGATGGCGATGATGGACTGGATGATATGGAAACCCTTGCCCAGCGGGTCCTTGGTCGGGTCGATCAGCATCATCACGCGGTCGCGCTGGTAATCATGCAGGTGCGACCAGGCGATCGGCAGGCAGGAAACAAAAGTGATCAGCAAGCCGGCCAGCACCTTCCACGACAAACCTGCCAGGAAGATGACGGTAAAGCCGGCCGCCACCACCAGCAGCGCGGTGCCCAGGTCGGGCTGGCGCGCGATCAGGTAGACGGGCGCCAGCAACAGCACGGCCGCCATCACGAACGATTTCCAGCGCAGGGCGCCCGCATTGTGCTGGAAGAACCAGGCCAGCATCAGCGGCGTGGCGATCTTCAAGAATTCGGACGGCTGGATGTCGATCACGCCGATATGCAGCCAGCGCCGCGCACCGAGCTTGATGGTGCCGAACAGCGCCACTGCCACCAGCAAGATCACCGACACCGTATAGGCGGGTACGGCGATGCGCATCATCATCTGCGGCGTGACGTTGGCCGCCACCCACATGACGAAAAAGCACAGCAGGATATTGCGCAAATGGTCTTCGATCTTGCCGGGGATGCCGATGCTGGCCGAATACAGGGTCAGCAGGCTGGTGCTGAGCAGCATAAGGATGATGATCATCAGCGGCGGATCGAACACCGCCAGATAGGGTTTGGCGCGCCGCCACAGCGAGCGCCTCTCGTTAATGGGCATGTGCTTCCTTATTGCCTGGCAGGTACCGCCGGGGCGGCCTGCTCGTCAGTGATTTCTTCCAGGGTGCGCACTTCGTCGACATCTTCCTTGGGCACCTTGGTGGTGTCCTTTTCCTTGTCGCTTGGGCGCTTGCCCAGCAGGTAGTAGTCGAGCGCCTTGCGCGCGATCGGCGCGGCCACGCCGGCGCCGAAGCCGGCGTTTTCCACCACGATGGCAATCGCGATGCGCGGCTTGTCGGCCGGCGCGAAGGCCGTAAACAAGGCGTTGTCGCGCAGGCGTTCGGCCAGCAGCTTGGCATTGTACTTCTCGTTTTTCTTGATGCCCACCACCTGCGCCGTACCCGTCTTGCCACCCACCGTGTACTGCACGCCGGTGAAGATGCGTGCGGCCGTGCCGCCTTGCTCGCTGGTCACGCCCACCATGGCGCGCTTGATGATGTCGATGTTTTCCTGCTTGAGCGCGATGCGGTAGCTTTCCTTCGGCACCGTCAGGGTGCGCGCGCGCGTGGCGGCGTCTTCGATGATCTTCACCAGATGCGGTTTCATCACCACGCCGTTATTGGCCAGGTTGGCCGTCGCGTGGGCGATCTGCAGCGGCGTATACGAGTTGTAGCCGGAGCCGTTACTCACCGAAATCGTGTCGCCGCCCACCCATTTTTTCTGCTGCGGCGTCTTGAAGCGATTGCGCTTCCATTCCGTCGACGGCAGCACGCCCGTCTTTTCGTTATTCAGGTCGATGCCCGTCAACTGGCCGAAACCGAACGGCTTCATGAAGTCGTGGATGGCGTCGATGCCCATGTCGCGGCCCAGCTGATAGTAATAGGTGTTGCACGAGACGACGATGGACTTGTGCATGTCCACCGTGCCATGGCCGCCCACCTTATCGTCGCGGAAGGTATGCCCGCCGAGGATGAAGAAACCGGGATCGGAAATCGACTGGCTCGGCGTGCGCTTGCCCAATTCCAGCGCGGCCAGCGCCATGAAGGGCTTGAAGGTCGAGCCGGGCGCGTAGGTGCCGGACAGGGGGCGGTTGACCATCGGCCGGTCCAGCGAGGTATTGAGCTCATTCCAGCTTTGCTGGTCGATGCCGTCGACGAACAGGTTGGGGTCATAGCCTGGCTTGGAGACGTAGGCGAGGATGTCGCCCGTGGCCGGGTCGATGGCCACGGCCGCGCCGCGCCATTCGCCGAACGCTTCCTCGACCACTTTTTGCAGTTCGATGTCGATCGACAGGATCAGGTTGTTGCCTGGGGTGGCCGCAGTGCGCGACAGGGTGCGCATGGCGCGCCCGCCGGCCGACACTTCCACCTCTTCATAGCCGGTGGTGCCATGCAGCTGTTTCTCGTAGCTTTTTTCCAGGCCTTCCTTGCCGATATGGTCGGTGCCGTTGTAGTTGGCCGCGTCCTCGCCCTCTTCCAGCGCCTTGGCTTCATTGCGGTTGATGCGGCCGATGAAGCCCACCACGTGCGAAGCGATTTCGCCCATCGGATACTGGCGGAACAGGCGCGCCTGCACCTCGACGCCTGGGAAGCGGAAACGCTGCGCCGTGAAGCGCGCCACTTCCTCGTCCGTCAGGCGCGTGCGCAGAGGCACGCTGACGAAGTTCTTCGATTCTTCCAGCAGCTTCTTGAAGCGGCGGCGGTCCTTGATGTCGATCTGCACCAGGGTCGACAGCTCGTCGATCACGGAATCGAGACTGGCGCTCAATTTCGATGGCGTGATTTCCAGCGTATAGGCCGAGTAATTGCGCGCCAATACCACGCCGTTGCGGTCGAGGATCAGGCCGCGCGTGGGCACGATGGGCACCACGGCGATGCGGTTGTCTTCGGCCTTGGTCGCATAGTCCTCGTGCTTGATCACCTGCAGCCAGATGAAGCGCGCCAGCAGCAGCGAAAAGCAGACGAAGACGAGCCCGCCCAGGATGGTCAGGCGCATGCGGAAAAAATGCAGTTCGCGCTCGGTGTTTTTCAGTTCAGTCATGGCAGGCGCCCGTCAAATCGGCCGGTTGTGGTCACGGTCCACGGCGCGGCGCTGCGGCGCCAGCAGGATCCACGTGACGAGGGGCCACAGGGCCACGGCGACGAAGCTCTCGATGAAATTGAGCCAGCCGGGGAAGCGGCCCGAGACGATCAGCCGCGTCAGCAATTGCAGCGCCTGCGTCAGCAGCAGCAGCGGCAGCACGTGCAGCGCCTGCGTCAGGATGGGGAACCACAGCACGCGGCGGTGCATCATGATGGCAAAGTAGGACAGCAAGGTGTAGGCCAGCGCATTCTCGCCCAGCAGGGTCGAATCGTGCACGTCCATCATCAGGCCCATGAAGAACGCCACGCCGATACCGACCTTGCGCGGCTGGTGGATGCCCCAGAAGACCAGCACCAGGGCGACGAAATCGGGCACGCCGACGAACTGCCCCCACGGCAGCAGGTTCAGCAAAAAAGCGCACAGCAGGGAAAAACCGATGAACAGGGGGCTGACCGGCAGCAGGATGTAATGCGGGCGGTTCATCGTGTCGCTTCCTTCGGTGGCACGGCGGCAGGTGTTGGTACAGGTGTTGCGGCAGGCGCCGCCGGTTTCGGCGCAGGACTCGCAGGCGGTTTCGCGGCCGGCACTGCGGCCGTATTGGCGGCAGGTGGTGTCGCAGCGGCAGCCGCAGGCTCCTTGGCAGGGTCCTTGATCGGCGCCATCTTGCCGGCGATCTTGCGGCCCGTCTTGACTTCTTCGGCGGGCGGACGCGGTGGAATGTCCGGCGACGTCATCAAGATGAGCAGCTGGGTGTTGCGCTCGATGCCGGCCAGCGGCTGGCACACGACGCGGCCGAACGGGCCATGCGCATTGCGCTCGACCAGGGTCACGCGCGCCACGGCCAGGCCGGCCGGGTACAGGCCGTCGAGGCCCGAGGTAATGACGATGTCGCCGATCTGGATGTCGGCGCTGGGGGCCGTGAAGCGCAGCTCCATGGTGCCGGACTTGCCACGGCCGATGGCCACGCTGCGCACACCATTGCGCAGCAGTTGCACGGGAATGGCTTGCTCTTCATCGGTCAGCAGGGTCACTTCGGAGGTGAACGGGAACACGCGCGTGACTTGCCCCACCACGCCGAGGTTGTCGATCACGGGACGGCCCAGTTCCACGCCATGCTGGATACCGCGATCGAGCACGATCTTGCGCGTGGCCGAATCGCGCGTGTCATACAGGACTTCGGCCATCATGGTCTTGACGGGAACGCGCTCGCGCGCTTCCATCAATTTGCGCAGGTGGTTGTTTTCAACGATATTGAGCTGCGCCTGCTGCAGGATCTGCGCCGAGGCGATTTGCTCGTGTTTCAGGTCGCGCACCTGTTTTTCCAGGGCGGACAGCGAAGAAAAGTAATTGCCGACGCCAAGCGCCACATCGCGCGGCACCAGGGCCGCCATCTGCACCGGATACAGCACGGTGCCGACGGCCTGGCGCACGGCCGTCAGCGCGTGCATGCGCGAATCGACCAGCAGCAGGGCGATTGAAATGCCGGCGAACACCATCATCTTGACGCGGGCGGAGGCGCCTTGTTTGAAAAGTGGCGGAGGACTGTATTCCATGACTTCCAATAATCAGGCCAGGCGCAGTGCGCCAACGTGCAGGCCCCGGTCAGACGCCGGCGCCAAAACCAAAAAAAGGCCGGAGTTGGTTTCCGGCCCTTCTGTCAGATTATTCGTAGGAGAAGATCGAGCCGAGCTTGTCCATACGTTCCAGTGCCATCCCGGAACCGCGCACCACGCAGGTGAGCGGGTCCTCGGCCACCAGCACCGGCAGGCCGGTTTCCTCCATCAGCAGGCGGTCCAGGTCGCGCAGCAGTGCGCCGCCGCCCGTCAGCATCATGCCTTTTTCGGCGATGTCGGCGCCCAGTTCCGGCGGCGTCTGTTCCAGCGCGTTCTTCACGGCCGAGACGATGTTGTTCAGCGGATCGGTCAGCGCTTCGAGGATCTCGTTGCTGGAGATGGTGAACGAGCGCGGGATGCCTTCGGACAGGTTGCGGCCCTTGACTTCCATTTCCTTCACTTCCGAACCAGGGAAGGCCGAACCGATGGCCTTCTTGATGGCTTCAGCCGTCTGTTCGCCGATCAGCATGCCGTAGTTGCGGCGGATGTAGTTGACGATGGCTTCATCGAACTTGTCGCCGCCGACGCGCACGGAACCCTTGTAGACCATGCCGCCCAGCGAAATGATGCCCACTTCGGTGGTGCCGCCGCCGATGTCGACCACCATCGAGCCCGTTGCTTCGGACACGGGCAAGCCCGCGCCGATGGCCGCTGCCATCGGTTCTTCGATCAGGTACACCTGCGAGGCGCCGGCACCCAGGGCCGATTCGCGGATGGCGCGGCGTTCGACCTGGGTCGAACCGCACGGCACGCAAATGATGATGCGCGGCGATGGACGGAAGAATTTCGAGTCGTGCACCATGCGGATGAATTGCTTGAGCATCTGTTCGGTGACGGTGAAGTCGGCGATCACGCCATCTTTCATCGGACGAATCGCTTCGATATTGCCCGGCACCTTGCCCAGCATCTGCTTGGCTTCCTTGCCGACTGCCTGAATGGTCTTCTTGCCATTCGGACCGCCTTCCTGGCGGATGGCGACGACGGATGGCTCGTCCAGGACGATACCGAGGCCGCGTACATAAATAAGGGTGTTGGCCGTGCCCAAGTCAATGGCCAGATCGGTGGAGATATACCTGCGTAAAAAACCAAACATGAGTGTCCTGTAGCGCATCGAGCTGCGCAAAAGCTGTTTATGGGGAGTTTCAAAGCGGGCGCTTTCAGGCACCCTGAAAATCCAAAAGGCGATTTTTCCGGGTTTCGCTTGGCGCTTGCGCAATCTTTTCTATGCTGCGGCAGCAGTCCATCAGCGCCGGCAACGCATTAACCCGCCATTCTACCTTATAATTTGAATGCGATTTGCTCAAAAACCATGGAAAAGTGCGACTCTTGCAGCCGCGAGTTACGCGGCATTCCTCGATTTTTGTGAGCAAAATAGCAGTAAATACCCGCGTTTTATCAAAACGCCAACTTAATACTAATGCGCGGCACTCCGCGCCATTCGCCATGTCCCTGACACTCTCCGACGTAAAACGCATCGCCCACCTGGCCCAACTTGAAATGGCCGACGACCAGGCCGTCACGTCTTTGGCCCAATTGAACAAGATTTTTGCACTCGCGGAACAAATGCAAGCCGTCAATACCGATGGCGTGGCGCCCCTGAGCCACCCGCTGGCCGCCCACATGGACAATATCGCCCTGCGCCTGCGCGACGATATCGCCACGGAACAGAACCGCCGCGATGCCTACCAGGCCGTGGCGCCGAAGGTACAGGATGGCCTGTACCTCGTGCCCAAGGTCATCGAGTAAACACGCCGTAGCGCTGTTCCCGCCTTTTTGCCGAATATCAAAATAGAAACGCCATGCATACAAAATCCATCAAACAGCTGTCCACGCTTTTGCAGAACAAGGAAATTTCCGCCGTTGCACTGGCGACGCATTTCCTCGACCGCATCGAAGCGGACACCTCGAACGCCTTCCTGCACGTCGACCGTGCCCTGACCCTGGCGCAAGCTGCCGAGGCCGACGCGCGCATCGCCGCGGGCACGGCCACGCCCTTGACGGGCGTGCCGATCGCGCACAAGGATTTGTTCGTCACGAAAGGCTGGCGCACGACGGCCGGCTCGAAAATGCTGGCCGACTACGCCAGCCCGTTTGACGCCACCGTGGTGGAGAAATTCCAGGCCGCCGGCATGGTCACCCTGGGCAAGGTCAATTGCGATGAATTCGCCATGGGCTCCGGCAACGAGAACTCGGCCTTCGGCGCCGTGCAGAACCCGTGGGACAAGACGGCGGTACCAGGCGGCTCGTCCGGCGGCTCGGCCGCCGCCGTGGCGGCTGGCCTGACGCCGGCCGCCACCGGCACCGACACGGGCGGCTCGATCCGGCAGCCTGCCGCCTTTTGCGGCATCACCGGCATCAAGCCGACGTATGGCCGCGTCTCGCGCTTCGGCATGATCGCCTTTGCCTCGTCGCTGGACCAGGGCGGCCCGATGGCCCGTTCGGCCGAAGACTGCGCCCTGCTCTTGAGCGCCATGGCCGGCTTCGACGAACGCGACTCGACCAGCCTGTCGCCGGAACAGGGCGGCGTGGCGGAAGATTTTTCGCGTGAACTGGGCCAGCCGCTGACGGGCTTGCGCATCGGCGTGCCGCGCGAGTACTTCGGCGAAGGCCTGGCCAAGGACGTGGAAGCGGCCGTGCGCGGCGCGCTGGCGCAGTATGAAAAGCTGGGCGCCACCCTGGTCGACATCTCCCTGCCGAACACCGCCCTGTCGATTCCCGCCTATTACATGATCGCGCCGGCCGAAGCGTCGTCGAACCTGTCGCGCTATGACGGCGTGCGCTACGGCCACCGCGCTACCGAGTACAAGGACTTGCAGGACATGTACAAGAAGTCGCGCGCGCAGGGCTTCGGCCCCGAAGTACAGCGCCGCATCATGGTCGGCACCTATGTGCTGTGCCACGGCTACTACGACGCCTACTACCTGAAGGCGCAAAAGATCCGCCGCCTGATCGCGCAGGATTTC
Organism: Janthinobacterium sp. SUN211; assembly: GCF_030587315.1. NCBI lineage: Bacteria > Pseudomonadati > Pseudomonadota > Betaproteobacteria > Burkholderiales > Oxalobacteraceae > Janthinobacterium > Janthinobacterium sp. SUN211. Next base: position 239,956 of record NZ_JAPWIC010000009.1, read on the forward strand.
GACGCCGTGCTCAATGGCCCGAACGCCGTCTGCGACGTCATCATGGGCCCCGTCGCGCCGACCGTCGCCTGGGACCTGGGCGACAAGACGGACGACCCGGTGGCGAACTACCTGGCCGACATCTACACCCTGTCGACCAGCCTGGCCGGCCTGCCCGGCATGTCGATCCCGTGCGGTTTCGGCGAGGGCGAAAAGAACGCCAAGCGCCCCGTCGGCCTGCAAATCATCGGCAATTACTTTGGCGAAGCCAAGCTGCTCAATATCGCCCACCAGTTCCAGCAAGTGACGGACTGGCATACGCGCAGCCCGGCAGGCATTTAAGAAATAATTCGCGCCGCCCAGGCGGCGCCACCAAAAAATAAGCGAGAACACTATGCAATGGGAAGTCGTCATCGGTCTTGAGAACCACGTGCAGCTCACGACCGAATCCAAAATTTTCAGCGGTTCGCCGATCAAGTACGGCGCCGAAGCCAACACGCAAGCGAGCCCCGTCGACCTGGCGCTGCCAGGCGTGCTGCCGGTCATGAACAAGCAAGCCGTCGACCGCGCCATCCGCTTCGGCCTGGCCGTCGGCGCCACCGTCGCGCCGCACTCGGTCTTCGCGCGCAAAAACTATTTTTATCCCGATTCGCCCAAGGGTTACCAGATCAGCCAATTCGAAGACCCCGTCGTCATCGGTGGCGCCCTGACCTTCGGCTATGAAAAGGATGGCGAATTCGTCACCAAGACGGTGAACCTGACGCGCGCCCACCTGGAAGAAGACGCGGGCAAATCGCTGCACGAAGACTACGCAGGCATGAGCGGCATCGACTTGAACCGCGCCGGCACGCCGCTGCTGGAAATCGTCTCGGAACCGGAAATCCGCAGCGCCGCCGAAGCCGTGGCCTATGCCAAGGCGCTGCACTCGCTGGTCATGTGGCTGGGCGTTTGCGACGGCAACATGCAGGAAGGCTCGTTCCGCTGCGACGTCAACGTTTCCGTGCGCCCCGTCGGCCAGAAGGAATTCGGCACGCGCTGCGAAATCAAGAACCTGAACTCCTTCCGCTTCATCGAGGAAGCCGTGCACGTGGAAGTGCGCCGCCAGATCGAACTGATCGAAGAAGGCGGCAAGGTCGTGCAGGCGACGCGTCTGTACGATCCGGACCGCAAGGAAACGCGCGAAATGCGCAGCAAGGAAGACGCGCAGGATTACCGCTACTTCCCGGACCCTGACCTGCCGCCGCTGGTCATCTCGCAAGCGTGGATCGACACGGTCAAGGCCTCGATGCCGGAACTGCCGGCTGCCATGCGCGCCCGTTTCATCAGCGAGTACGCGCTGCCGGAATACGACGCGCTGGTGCTGACGCAATCGAAAGCCATGGCCACCTACTTCGTCGCCGTGGTCGACAAGGCCGGCAAGGAAAACGCCAAGGCCGCCGCCAACTGGCTGATGGGCGACGTGTCGTCGACCCTGAACCGCGAAGGCGTGGACCTGGACGACGCCCCCGTCTCCGCCGCGCAGCTGGCCGCCATGCTCAAGCGCATTGCCGACGGCACGATCTCGAACAAGGCGGCAAAGGAAGTCTTCGCCGGCATGTGGGAAGCCAAGTCCAGCGACGAGAACCTGGTCGACACCATCATCGACGCCAAGGGTCTGAAGCAGATCTCGGACACGGGCGCACTGGAAGCCATCGTCGATGAAGTACTGGCGGCCAACGCCAAGTCGGTGGAACAGTACCGCGCCGGCAAGGAAGCGGCCATCAACTCGCTGATCGGCCAGGCCATGAAAGCGTCGAAAGGCAAGGCCAATCCAGCCCAGCTGACGGAATTGCTGAAGGCCAAGCTGGCGGGATAATTCTCCTCCGTACGCCCCCAAAAAAAAAGACGCTGCGGCGTCTTTTTTTTTGCCTGCCCGGCTCATTTCTAAACAAGCTTGTCTATATTTTCCAGCATGCCTGACAAGCGTTTATGCGGCATTGAAAATTAAAGTATACATTTTTGTCTACAACGATTACTCTAGCCTTATTGAATTTCAGGCAAGAGGAAAACAGCATGGCCAAGACGCACGACATCCCGAAACCGACGGCAGCCGAACTCGATCTGCTGCAGGCACTGTGGCCGCTGGGCGCCGCCACGGCCAAGCAGGTGCACGAGGCGATGGCGCTGGCCAAGCCGGCCATCACCTACGGTACCGTGCTGCGCCTGATGCAGATCATGCATGGCAAGGGCTTGCTGATCCGCGACGAAAGCCAGCGTTCGCACGTGTATGCGCCGGCGCAGGCGCAGGACAGCCTGCAGACGAACCTGCTCAAGGAATTGATGCAGAAAGCCTTTGCCGGTTCGGCCAAGGCGCTGGTGCTGGCGGCCCTGCGCACGGGCGTGTCGCGCGCCGAACGCGCAGAGATCGAAAAAATGCTCAAGGACGATCAATCATGAGCGCCTTCGTGCCGGCCCTGGGCTGGACCCTGCTGCACTTCCTGTGGCAAGGCTTGCTGATCGGCTGCGCCACGGCGCTGGCGCGGGCCGTCCTGCGCAATGCGCGTCCCGAGGCGCGCTATGCCGTCGGCTGCGGCGCCCTGCTGGCCTGCCTGGCCTGGCCGGCGGCGGGCTTGTATCTGCGCCTGGCCGGCGGCGATGCCACGGGCGTCCTGTTTTCCAGCACCTTGCTGCCGGCCGCCCTGCTGGCGCCCGACAGCTTGCCCGACCTGGACCTGCTGCTGCGCGCCATCGTCGGCGTGTGGGCGCTGTGCGCCGCCATGCTGGCCCTGCGCATGGCACTGGGCATGCTGTGGATAGCACGCAGCGCCCGCAAAGACGAGGCCACGCACACCCTCTGGCAAACGCGCTTGTCCGGCATGGCGCAAGATGCCGGCGTGACGCGGCCCGTGCGCCTGCGCGTGCTCGACGACATTGCCAGCCCCCTCACGGCCGGCATCTGGCGCCCCATGGTGCTGGTGCCGGCGGCGCTGATCACCGGCATGCCGCCGCACCTGCTCGACGCGCTGCTGGCGCATGAACTGGCGCACATCCGGCGCCACGATTATCTGCTCAACCTGCTGCAAAACGCCATCGAGGCGCTGCTGTTCTTCCACCCTGCTGTCTGGTGGATTTCACGCGGCGTGCGCCTCGAACGCGAACACATTGCAGATGATTTCGCAGCAAGACAACTGGGCGAACCGCGGCGTCTGGCTCTTGCACTCTCGGAACTGGAACGTCTCCAGTTCTCAACCCACCACCTGGCCCAGGCGGCCAACGGAGGAGATCTTATGTCACGTATCACACGACTGCTGCGCCCTGCACCACAAACCCTGAACTGGAAAGCGGCCATACCGCTGCTGGCACTGGCCGGCGCCTGCCTCGGCATCTACGGCCAGGCCGTCGCCGCCGACAGCGCGCCCGTGCTGGAGCGCCGCCCCGTCATCGACTTTGGCGTCTGCGGCAAACCGGCCTACCCGGCCGCATCGCTGCAGGCGAAGGAAGAGGGCACGGTCAATATGTCCTTCGATGTCGATGCCACCGGCAAGGTCCACGGGTCGAGCGTGGTCAAAAGCAGCGGCCATCCGGCCCTCGACGAGGCGGCGCGCAGCGGCATCGCCAAGTGCACGTTCAAGCCGGCCCTCGCTGGCGGCAAGCCAGTCAGCGCCAGCGTCAAGGTGCAATATGTCTGGAGCCTGAACTAATGCAGTAGCGGCGGCATCGCAGCGACATTGTTGCAGCGATGCCGCCGCCCGCTTGCGGGTATGATCATGGATTCTTCCACGCACCTGTGAATACGCCATGAACAAGATCAAAACCGGCCTGGTCGGCTACGGCTTTGCCGGCTCCACCTTCCACGCGCCCGTGCTGTCCACCATCGAGGCCCTGGAACTGGCCGCCGTCGCTTCCAGCAAACCGGAGCTCGTGCACAAGGATTGGCCGCACGCGACCGTGTATGCCGATCCCGCGCAACTGTTTGCCGATGCGGCCATCGAGCTGGTCGTCATTGCCGCCCCCAACGAAGCGCATTTCAGCCTGGCGCTGGCGGCCCTGCAGGCGGGCAAGCACGTGGTGGTCGACAAGCCATTCACGATTTCCAGCGCCGAGGCGCAAACCCTGATCGCCGTGGCGAAGGAACGCAAGCTGGTGCTCAGCGTGTATCACAACCGGCGCTGGGATGGCGACTTCCTGACCCTCAAAACGCTGCTGGCGCAGGGTACCCTGGGGCGCATCGCCAGCGTCGAATCGCATTTCGACCGTTTCCGCCCCGAGATCCGCCAGCGCTGGCGCGAGTCTGGCGCACCGGGCGGCGGCTTGCTGTACGACCTGGGTCCGCACATGCTGGACCAGGCCATGCAGCTGTTCGGCCAGCCGGAAAAACTGTACGCCGATATCACCCTGCAGCGCGACGGCGCGCAGGCTGTAGATTATATGCACCTTGTGCTGTACTACGACCGGCTGCGCGTGGTGCTGCAAGCGGGTTGCCTGGTAAAGGCGCCGACGGCGCGCTTCGCCGTGCATGGCGACAAAGGCAGTTTTGTGAAGTTTGGCCTCGACCCGCAGGAAGACGCCCTGAAGGCAGGCGGCAGGCCGGGCCAGCCCGGCTGGGGCGTGGATCCCGTGCGCGGCGCCCTGCACCTGGGCACGCAGCCGGACGGCCATTTCGAACACCTCGAGATGCAAGCGGGCCGCTACCAGGACTTTTACCAGGGCATGGCCGACGCCATCCGCCACGGCGCACCGGCGCCCGTGGCAGCCGAAGATGCGGCGGCGACGATACGTCTGATCGAACTGGCGCTGCAAAGCGCCACCGAAGGGCGCGTACTCAAGGTCAGTTGATGACGAAGGCCAGCACCACGGCGCCCAGCGCCAACAGGGCCAGGCCGCAAATGAACAGCAGTTCGCCCCACCATTCGTAGCGCAAGCGCGACTGGCCGGGGCGCAGCGACATGAACGAAAGCACGGCGCTGACGAGAAAGACGATGGCATCGACGGCCAGCAGCTTGTCGATCGCCACGCGCACCTCGCCGCGCGGCGCCAGGTGGCCGATCGACAGCACCGTCATGCATACGCCGACCATCGTCGCCGACGTGGGCAGGATATGGGCAGACAAACCGCGCGCCGGCACGCCCCGCTCGGGCGCCTTGCCATCGCCCGGCATCAAGGCCGGCCCTGATTCGTTCCCGCCGGCCAGACCAGCTCCACGCGCGCGGAGCTGCCCGCCTTGACCTGCACCTTGCGTTCCAACGTCTTGCCGGCCAGGGTGGCGCGCAAGCGGTAGCTGCCCGGCGGCAGTTTCGCCAGCAGGAACGGTCCGCTGGCCGTCGTTTCCAGCACCGACATCCCCTTGGCATCGCTGATCTGCAGCTTCACGTCGGAGGCAAATTCCGCCTTGCCTGCCGCCTGCACGGAAAACACCAGGCTCAATGGCCAATGCCGGCTGGCGCTCTTGATGGCCGTCGACTCGTCGAGGCCGATGCCGCCGCTCAGGTACTCCACCGCCCCGCTCTTCTGCACGGGCGGCAGTGCGTTATCCGTTTGCGCCTGCGCCGCACTTCCCAGCAACAGCCCGGCGGCCAGCATTGCCGCCGCCAAGCCCAGGGTACCGCGTCTGTTTGATGCCATCTCACTCTCCTCGTGTCGGTTGAATCAAGATAGGAAGCGCAGCTTAGGCAGGACTTAGGAAACCATCAACGCCGGCGCATGGCCTCGGCGATCTTCTGGTCCGTCTTGAACTGGCTCAGCGCATATACGGCCCAGATCGTCGCTGGCAGCCAGCCGATCAAGGTGATTTGCAGGATCAGGCAAATGATGCCGGCGATCGGACGGCCGATCGTGAAAAAGGTCAGCCACGGGAATATCAGGGCAATCAGCAAGCGCATCGTTCGTTCCTTCACTATTCCCCTGCGCCGCGGGGACCGGGCCGGCATGCGGCGGTAAAATCCATTGACCTGATTATAACGATAGCTGCGCCTCACGCGGCGCGGGTGCCAGTTGTTTTTCCATCCACGCCAGGATGGCGGCGAATATCTCCTCGCGGTTCAGTTCATTGAAATTCTCGTGATAATTGGCCGGATAGTAGTGATAATCGAGCAAGCCATCGGGCACGCTGCGCAGCATGCTCTCCGTGGCGCGGCTGTCGGCCAGCTTGTCGTCACCGGCCACCACGGCAAACAGGGGGAAACGCCAGCCCGACAAGCCTCCCGCCAATTCCTTTTGCGCCGACGTCAGCGCGTGGGCGAAACGCACCGACGCTGCGCTGGCGCGGATGCCGTCGCGCTCATCCTGGAAATGGCGCGCGGTGATGGTCTGGTCGTGCGTGAGCAGCATGGTCAGATTCCCCAGCGGTACCTTCATCGTGGGGAAGCGCTGCGCCAGCCAGCCCGACAGCATTTGCAGCACCTTCGGCACGGGAATCGCATTCACGTAATACGGCGATGAGATGACAAAACCCTTGATGGCCGGGTCGCCCGCAAAGCGCCGCAGCCCCAGATGCGTGGCGATCAGGCCGCCCATGGAGTGGCCCATGACGAAAATCGGTACACCCGGATACGCCTGCTTGACCCAGGCGAGGAACAGCTCTTCGTCGTCGAGGAAAGCCTCGAACGATGGGATATCGACCTTGCGCTGGCCATCGTGGCCCACCATGTCGAAGCTGACGGTGGCGATGCCGTGCTGGCGGAAGGTCAGCGCCGGCGTGACGTAATCGCCCGCATGCGCCATGCCGCCGTGGATCGCCAGGATCACGGCACGTGGCTGTTGCGGCCCTGGCGGCTGCCAGATGTGGATGGGCCGCTCGACCTGATCGCTGCACCGCAGGCTGGCCATCTTGTCTTCTGAAAAACGCATCGCTGCTCCTGTCATGCCCTGTCACGCCTTCAGGTGATCGATCAACTGGCGCGCATACAGGGGTAATTCACTGAACTGGCGCACGCAAATCGTCAGATTGCGTACCGACCAGGGATCGGATAATTCCAGGCAGCGCAGCGCCATCGTCTGCTGGCAGCGGCTGGCAGCCGCCAGCGGCACCACGCTGATGCCCACGCCGCTGGCCACCATGCGGCACACGGCATCGAAGCTGCGCAGGCGCACGCGCACCTTCAATGGACGCCCCAGGCGCGCCGCATGCATGCCCAGGTACTGCTGCATCGCGCTGTCGTCGGCCAGCCCGATGAAATCGTGATCCAGCAGCGTGGAAAACGCGACGACACCATCCTGACCCAACGCGCGGTGGTGCACGCCGTCGGCCGCCGCGATGACCACCAGGCGGTCGGGGCGAAACAAAAACGTCTGCAAGCCGCGCATATCGACCGAGTCGGACACGATGCCCATGTCGGCCAGCCCTTCCGAGACAGCCTTGACGATATCGTAACTGAGGCGCTCTTCCAGGTCGATGGTCAGATTCGGATGGCGGTCGAGAAAAGCGCCGAGCGCCTCGGGCAGGAATTCGCTGAGCGCCGCCGTATTGCACAGCAGCCGTAACTGCCCTTTCAAGCCGCGCGCAAACTCACCAAGCTCGCCCCGCATTTTCTCCATTTGCAGTAAAACGAGGCGCGCGTGATGCAGCAAGGTCTGGCCCACGGGGGTCGGCTCCACGCCGCGCCGCCCGCGCAGCAGCAAGGGCATGCCCAGCATCTCTTCCATGCCGCGCACGCGCGCACTGCTTGAGGCCAGCGCCAGGTTACTGCGCGCGGCGCCCGCCGTCAGGCTGCCCGCCTCCACCACGTTGACAAACAGCTGCAAATCGACCAGATCAAAGCGCATGGCGGCTCTCCTTTTCGCCATCTTATCAGCCTTCGTATTTTACAGAGGCTGACTCAAAATAATCCACCTTGGCGAAATCCGCAAGCGCGCGCAGAATCCACGCAAAATCACTGTGGGATGAAAAAGATGGAGACGTCATTTCTGCTGGCTGTTGGCGCCAGCTTCCTCGTCGCTGGCTTCGTCAAGGGCGTAGTCGGCCTGGGGCTGCCGACGGTGGCCATGGGCACGCTCAGCCTCGTCATGCCGCCCGTGCAGGCGGCCGCCCTGCTGATCGTGCCGTCGATGGTGACGAACGTATGGCAGTTGGCCGCAGGCCCGGGCCTGCGCGCCCTGCTGCGGCGCCTGTGGCCCCTGCTGGCCAGCGTCATGGCGGGCACCCTGGCGGGCGGCGCCCTGCTGCCGGCCGACAGCGGGGCCTGGGCCATCGTCGCGCTGGGCGTGGCGCTGATGCTGTATGCGCTGGCGGGCCTGTTCTCGCTGCAGCTGCGCGTGCCGACGCGGCACGAAGCGTGGCTGGGGCCCGTGGCAGGCGCGGTAACGGGACTGGTGACGGCCGCCACGGGTGTCTTCGTCATCCCCGCCGTGCCGTATCTGCAGGGACTGGGGCTGGCGCGCGATGCGCTGGTGCAGGCGCTGGGCCTGGCGTTTACGGCGTCGACCGTGGCGCTGGCGGCCAGCCTAGCCCTTCACGGCGACTTCAGTCTCGGTGCGGCCGGCGCGTCGGCGTATGCGCTGCTGCCGGCGCTGGCCGGCATGCTGGCCGGTCAATGGCTGCGCGGGCGCATCGCGCAGCCAGTATTCAAGCGATGCTTTTTTATCGGCCTGTTCGCCCTGGGTTTGCATGCGGCGCTCAAACCATGGCTGGCGTGATGATGCAGATAGACTGGCAAGGGGACAGCGCGCTGTGCGCGTGGATCGACGGCCAGCAGGTGGCCATGCTCGACATCAGCAAGTGCGCGAACGAAGTGACGGTGAACATGCTGTTCGTGAAACCGCCGTTCCGCCGGCGCGGCATCGGCGGCGCACTGCTGCGGCGGTTATTGCAATGCCATCCGCAGGCCAGCGCCGCCTGCAGCGACCCGCGGCTGCGGGCGCTGCTGGAAAAGTAGTGCGATTTAAAGTGCTCAGGGCAAGGCGCAGCGCGGCAGACAGCACGCTAGTGCGACAACGCGCTGCAACGCCGCCATAGGCGCTTTAAATCCCGTAGCGGGTGCGGTAGGCGGATACGGCTTCCTTGTGCTTCAGCAGTTCCGGATCGGCGCCCGCGCCATTCAGGTAGCCGAACAAGTCGTCCAGGTTGCCGATCGAGATGACTGGAATGCCGTACTGTTTCGACACTTCCTGCACCGCCGAACTTGGCGACAGCTGGCCATCGGGGCCCGAACGCTCCATGCGGTCCAGGGCGATCAGCACGGCGCATGGCTCGGCGCCGGCGGCGCGGATCATGTCCACCGATTCGCGCACCGAGGTGCCGGCCGAGATCACATCGTCAATGATGACGACTTTGCCATGCAATTTGGCGCCGACGATGGTGCCGCCTTCGCCATGGTCCTTGGCTTCCTTGCGGTTGAAGGCGAACGAAGTGTTGCGGCCCTTGCCAGCCAGCGCCACGGCGGTGGCCGAGGCCAGGGTGATGCCCTTGTAGGCGGGACCGAACAGCATGTCGAATTCCACGCCCGAATCGAGCAGGGTCTGCGCGTAGAACTGCGCCAGCTCGGCCAAGGTGGCGCCGTCATGGAACAGGCCCGCATTGAAGAAGTACGGCGACTGGCGTCCGGCCTTGGTGGTGAACTCGCCAAACCGCAAGACTCCCTTGGATACTGAAAACGCGATAAACTGCTGGCGTAAATTATTCACATTAGCCTCATTTTTTAAAAGTGCCTGTATTTTAATCCGCGCGCACCGGCGAGACAATCGCCATGCCGCGCCCGCCGGCCCCGTCCAGCGCCCTTTCACTCTAGACCTATGCCAAAAATTATCTCCGCCAACCTGAACGGCATCCGTTCCGCCGCCAAAAAAGGCTTTTTCAACTGGATGGGCACGCAAACGGCCGATTTCATCTGCGTGCAGGAATTGAAGGCGCAACTGCCCGACATGACGCCGGAATTCCTCAACCCGCACGGCTATCATGGCCATTTCCACTATGCCGAGAAAAAAGGCTATTCGGGCACGGGCGTGTACAGCAAGGTCGAACCAGACGCCGTGCATATCGGCTTCGGCAGCCCTGAATTCGACGCCGAAGGCCGCTACGTGCGCTGTGATTTTGGCAACCTTTCCGTCATTTCCGTGTACTGCCCGTCCGGTTCGTCCGGCCCGGAGCGCCAGGAAGCCAAGTTCCGCTTCATGGAACTGTTCCTGCCGCACCTGCTGGAATTGAAGGCGCTGGGACGCGAAGTCGTCATCTGCGGCGACTGGAACATCGCCCACCACGAAATCGACCTGAAGAACTGGAAGGGCAACAAGAAAAATTCCGGCTTCCTGCCGGAAGAGCGCGCCTGGCTGACGCGCGTCTTCGACGAAGTGGGCTTTGTCGACGTACACCGCGGCCTGGACAAGCGCGAAGACCAGTACACGTGGTGGAGCAACCGCGGACAAGCCTACGCGAAGAACGTGGGCTGGCGCATCGACTACCACGTCGCCACGCCCGGCATCGCGGCCCAGGCGCATACGGTCAGCGTCTACAAGGACGAGCGCTTCTCCGACCACGCGCCGCTGATCATCGACTACACGCTCAAGGCGTAAGCGCCGCTACAGGCTGCGCCGGCTTTCAAAATGGCGCGGCGCGCCGCTCAACGGGTCCGTGAAATCGATCGCACGCGCCAGCAACTGCAAGGGCTGCGACATATCGTCTTCCTTGCACGGCAGGGCCACCGGATAAAACGCGTCATTGACGATGGGGATGCCCAGCGAGGCAAGGTGCACGCGCAGCTGATGCTTGCGCCCCGTGTGCGGCTGCAGCCGGTACAGGCTCACATCGCCGCGCTCCTCGATCACGTCGATGACGGTTTCCGAGTTCGGCTCGCCCGCCTCCTCGCGCATGAGGAAAAACTGCTCGCCCTCGACCATGCGGCTGCGGTAGGTAAATGGAAAATCGCGGCCATCCAGACGTGGCGCCAGCGCCTCGTACGTCTTGCGCACTTCGCGGCGCTGGAACAGCGATTGATAGGCGCCGCGACTGGCCACCTGGCGCGAAAAAATCACCACGCCAGCCGTCTCGCGGTCGAGACGGTGGATCGGCGTCAGGTCGGCGCAGTCCAGGGTTTTCTTCAGGCGCGTCAGCAGGGTCTCCTGCACGAAGCGTCCGGCCGGCGTCATGGGCAGGAAGTGCGGCTTGTCGACCACCACCAGGTGTTCATCCTGGAACAGGATCTCTTCCTGGAAGGGGATAGGCGTTTCCCGCTCCAGCTCGCGGTAGTAAAAAATGCGCATGCCGCGCTTGTAGGCGCTGCCAGGGCCCAGCACCGCACCGTCGCCGTTGACCACTTCGCCGCGCGCCATGCGGTCCCGCCATTGCGCGGCGCTGATCTGCGGATAGCGCTCGAGCAGAAACGCCAGCATGTCGGGCCACTGCCCTTCCGGCAGCCACAGGTAGCTGGGCGCCACGCCGTCGCGCATGGGCAACGGCGCCGCTGCCGGCTTGTTGCCGGGACTGCGTACAGACATCCTAGCGCTGCGCGATGGCGTTGCTGCGGTACGGCGGCAAGGCGTCCACGCTGACGCCCTTGCTGCGCGCGTACAGGGGCAGCACTTGCGCCATGTGGCTGTTCATCTGCGAGATGCGGTCCTTGCCCGACGGGTGAGTCGAGAGGAATTCCGGCGGCGCGCCCGCGCTCACGGCAGCCATCTTCTGCCACAGCACCACACCGGCGCGCGGATCGAAACCGGCGCGCGCGGCCAGGTCCATGCCGATCAGGTCCGCTTCGCGCTCATCGTCGCGCGAAAACTTCAGCATCACGCCCTTGGCCGCCATGTTCGTGGCGGTGCTGGTCAGATTCGGGTCGACGCCGAGCCAGGCTGACAGGCCGGCGCCCACCAGCTTCGAGCCGACGGCGGCCAGGTTGCCCTTGCCAGCCTGCGCTTGCGAGTGTTCGCGCAAGGCGTGCGAAATTTCATGGCCCATGACGACGGCCACTTCATCGTCGGTCAGGTTCAGTTTGGTGATGATCCCGCTGTAAAAAGCGATTTGCCCGCCCGGCATGCAAAAGGCGTTGACCTCGTCCGAGTTGAGCAGGTTGATCTGCCAGTTCCAGTTGGCCGCCGCATCGTTCCAGCGCGTGGCGAACGGAATGATGCGCTGGGCGATGGCGCGCAGGCGTTTCACTTGCGGATCGCTGTCCGGCACCAGCGCATTTTTTTCCTTCGCTTCGTTGACCAGCTGCGTATATTGCTGCTTCGATTCCGCATTGAAATCGGTGCCGCCGGCAAAGATGCGCGACGTCGACAAGGGACGCACCTTGATGCCATCCTGTACCGTCGCCTGCTGGGCGTAGACGGACAGGGGCGCCAGCGCCGTGACCGCGCACAGGCTGGCCAGGACGGTGTAACGTTTAAGGGATATTGGTGCCATTGGCAGACCTCCATGGAGCGATTTTAGGCAGCATCATCATGGCCGGGAAGGCCAGGAAGAAGCACACGATGAAAAACGAGAACCAGCCCAGCTCGGCGACCAGGAAGCCCACCGAGGCATTGATCAGGGTGCGCGGCACGGCGCTCAGGCTGGAAAACAGCGCATATTGCGTGGCCGTGTAGCGCGGGTCCGTGGTGCGCGACAGGAACGCGACAAAGGCGGCCGCGCCCAGGCCCAGGCTGGCGAAAGCTTCAAAACCGATCACGGCGCTCAATAGCATGGTGTTCGGCCCCACCTGCGCCAGCCAGGCGAATCCCAGAATCGCGATCGCCTGCAGCGCGCCAAACACCCACAGGCCCCGGTTGATGCCCAGCTTGAGCATCCACACGCCGCCCACCACGCCGCCGGCCAGGCTGGCCCAGAATCCCGTGGTATTGGCGGCCAGGCCGATCTGCGTCATGGAAAAACCCAGGTCCAGGTAAAACTTCGTCGCCAGCGCCGTGGCCATGCTGTCGCCGATTTTATAGAGTAATACGAAAGCGAGAATCCACATTGCGTTACGCCAACCATCGCGCGCGATGAATTCCTGGAATGGCAAGATGATCGCTTCGCGCATGGTCTTCGGCGGCGAGCCATACACGGTCGGCTCCCTGATCAGCAGGGTGCACACGAGGCCAGGCATCATGAAGGCGGCCGTGATCCAGAACACGGGCTGCCACGGCATGCGGTCGGCCAGGATCAGCGACAGCGCGCCCGGCACCATGCCCGCCACCTTGTACGCGTTGACGATGACGGCGGCGCCCAGGCCCTGCTCGTTATCGCTGAGGATTTCGCGCCGGTAGGCGTCGATGACGATATCCTGGCTGGCAGACAGAAAGGCCACGCCGCCGGCAGCGGCCGCGATCAGGCCGATCTGCGTGAGCGGATCGAGCATGCCCATGCCGCCGATGGAAAAGAACAGCGCCACCTGCGTCAGGGCCATCCAGCCGCGCCGGCGTCCCAGGCCCAGGATGCGGTAGCGGTCCATCAGGGGCGCCCACAGGAATTTCCAGATATACGGGAACTGCACCAGGGCGAACAGCCCCAGCGCCTTGACGTTCAATCCCGACTTGGCCAGCCATGCCTGCAGCAGATACAGCAGGATGAACAGGGGCAGGCCGGAACTGAAGCCCAGCACCAGCACGGCCAGCATGCGGCCATTGGCATAGGAACGCCAGCCTGGCGCCGGGCTTGTGCTCATCAATGCACCGCTTTTTTACGCAGGCGGAAGACGGCCAGGTCGCCGCGCAGGTTCGGCAGCACGGAAACCATCTTACCTTCGGCCAGGGCCACGCATTCGATCACTTCCAGGCCGCATTCCTCGGCCAGTTCGCGGAAGTCGTTGATGGTTGCGCAGCGCACGTTGGGCGTGTCGTACCACTGGTAGGGCAGCGATTTCGACACGGGCATGCGCCCTTTCAGCAATGCCACGCGGTGCGGCCAGTAGGCGAAGTTGGGGAACGAGACGATGGCTTCGGCGCCCACGCGCACGATATCGCGCAGCAGCGGCTCGACCTGTTTCATCATCTGCAGGGACGACAGGCACAGCACCGTATCGAAGCTGTTGTCGCCAAAGACGGCCAGGCCTTTTTCCATGTCCTGCTGGATCACATTGACGCCGCGCAAAGTACTGGCCAATACCTTGTCGTCGGCGATCTCGATGCCGTAACCGCTGCACTCCTTGTCGCTTTGCAGGTACTGCAGCATCACGCCGTCGCCGCAGCCCACGTCCAGCACATGCGCGTTGTCCGGCACCCAGTGGGCGATGAAGGCCAGGTCGGGGCGCAGCGCGCTCAATTCGTCAAAAGTCATGCGGTCTCCTTCGCGCCCTGGCGGACGGCGGTGTGCTGTGCAGGAGCGGGCAAGCCCGCCCCGATGTCGTTCCATACCTGGCCATAGTAGGCGCGCACCATGTTCATGTAGCGCGCATCTTCCAGCAGGAAGGCGTCGTGGCCGTGCGGCGCGTCGATTTCCGCATACGTGACCTGGCGGCGGTTGCAGACGAGCGCTTCGACAATTTCCCGGCTGCGCTCGGGCGAGAAGCGCCAGTCGGTGGAAAACGAGGCGAGGAAGAACTTGGCCTTGGTGCCCGACAGGGCCTTGGCCAGGTCGCCGCCGTGTGTGCGCGCCGGGTCGAAATAATCGAGCGCCTTGGTGATCAACAGATACGTGTTGGCGTCGAAGTATTCGGAGAATTTGTCGCCCTGGTAGCGCAAATACGATTCGATCTCGAAATCGATGCCGAAGCCGAACTTGTAATCGCCCGTCTGCGCCGCATCGCGCAGCTTGCGGCCGAATTTTTCGGCCATGTCGTCATTCGACAGATAGGTGATATGGCCCACCATGCGCGCCACGCGCAAGCCGTTCTTCGGCACCACGCCGTGGGCATAGAAGTCGCCGCCATGGTAATCGGGGTCGGACAGGATGGCCTGGCGCGCCACGTCATTGAAAGCGATATTTTGCGCCGACAGCTTGGCCGTCGAAGCGATCACCACGCAGTGGCGCAGCCGCTCGGGGAACATGATGCTCCACGCCAGCGCCTGCATGCCGCCCAGCGAGCCGCCCATCACGGCGGCGAACTGCGTGATGCCCAGTTCATCGGCCAGGCGCGCCTGCGCGCTGACCCAGTCTTCCACCGTGACGACGGGGAAGGAGGCGCCATACGGCTTGCCGGTGGCGGGATTGGTGTGCATGGGGCCCGTCGAACCGAAGCAGGAACCCAGGTTGTTGACGCCGATGACGAAGAATTTGTTGGTGTCGAGCGGCTTGCCCGGTCCCACCATATTGTCCCACCAGCCCGTGCTTTTCGGCTCGTCCGCATACACGCCGGCCACGTGGTGCGAGGCGTTCAAGGCGTGGCAGACCAGCACCGCGTTCGATTTGTCGGCGTTCAGGGTGCCGTAGGTTTCATACATCAACATATAGTCTTGCAGCGATGCTCCGCTTTGCAGCTGCAAGGGTTGCGCAAAATACATGGTTTGCGGCGAAACAATTCCAATGGATGACATGTGTGTCGGTTTATAAAAGGGGGGCGGCCCCACGGGCCATGGTCGATGCAGCACCGCGATGATAGGTGCTGCAACTTTAGCATCAGGACACCTCTTGCCGCGCGCGAGGTGTCCTGATGCTGATAAGGTGACAGTTTACATGAGCTGCAGTTGCTGGACAGCTTCCGCGATCACATTTGGTTCCATGGAACGCATAATTTTGCGCATTTGTGGCGCAATCAGGCCAAGATCGCTGTTGAGTATCTCTTGCTTGACCGCCAACAGCTGCGCCGGATGCATGGAAAACTCGCGCAAGCCCATGCCCAGCAGCAAGCGCGTGAGCTTCACGTCGCCCGCCATCTCGCCACAGACGGCCACGTCGATGCCCGCCTTGTGGCCGGCGGCGATCGTCATGGAGATCAGTTGCAGCACGGCCGGGTGCAGCGGATTGTACAAATGCGCCACTTCATAGTCGACGCGGTCGATGGCCAGCGTGTACTGGATCAAATCATTCGTGCCGATCGACAGGAAGTCCATGCGCTTGACGAACATGGGCAGGGCCAGCGCGGCGGCGGGAATCTCGATCATGGCGCCCACTTCGACCTCGTCGTCGAACTTGACGCCGTCCTCGCGCAGGCTGGCCTTCGCTTGCGCGATCATGGCCAGCGACTGGTCGATCTCGAACGCATGCGCCAGCATGGGAATCAGGATGCGCACCTTGCCGAAGGCGGAAGCGCGCAAAATGGCGCGCAGCTGCGTCAGGAACAGCTGCGGCTCGGCCAGGCAGTAACGGATGGCGCGCAAGCCCAGGGCGGGATTCAAGGCCGTATGGTCGGACTGGTCGAGCGGCTTGTCGGCGCCGATGTCGAGCGTGCGGATGGTCACCACGCGCCCCTTCATCGATTGCACCGTGTTGCGGTAAGCCTCGAACTGCTCGTCCTCGGTGGGAATCTTGTGCGCGCGGCCCATGAACAGGAATTCGGAGCGGAACAGGCCCACGCCGCTGGCGCCCGATTCCAGCGCGAACGGGCAATCCTCGGGCAGTTCGATATTCGCCAGCAGGGTAATCGGGGTGCCGCACCTGGTGACGGCCGGCGTCTTTTTCAGCTTGCCCAGCTTCTTGCGCGCGCGCTGCATGGCCACCTGGCGCTCGCGGTACTGCTCCAGCACCAGGGGACTGGGGTTGGCGATCACCACGCCCGCGTCGCCGTCGATGATCAGCCAGTCGTCCTGCTCGATCAGCATCGACGCCTGCGACATGCCGACGGCGGCCGGGATATCCAGGCTGCGCGCGACGATGGCCGTGTGCGAGTTCTGGCCGCCCACGTCGGTGATGAAGCCGATGAAGGAGCGGTCGCGGAACTGCAGCATGTCGGCCGGCGAGATATCGTGGGCAACGACGATCATCTGCGCCAGCAATTCATCGTCGGCGGCCGCTTTCGGCAGTAGCTGTTCCGTACCCAGCAAGACCTTCAGCACGCGTTCGGCCACTTGCTGGATGTCGGCCTTGCGTTCGCGCAAATACGGGTCTTCGATTTCGTCGAACTGCGCCGATAATTCATCAATCTGCGTCAACAGCGCCCATTCGGCGTTGTAGTGGCGCGAACGGATGATGTCGAGCGGCGCTTCGGCGATCATCGGGTCCGACAGGATCAGCGCATGCACGTCGATGAACGCGCCCAGTTCCGTGGGGGCGTCCTTCGGCAGCTCGTTCCACAGGGTTTGCAGCTCCTTGTGGACGGCGGCGATGGCGTTTTGCAAACGCTGGACTTCCGCTTCGATCTGTTCCTGGGCGACCAGGTAGTGTTTGACGTCAAGGGCGGCCGGCGCCAGCAGATGCGCGCGGCCAATGGCGATGCCGCGGGAGACCGGGATGCCGTGGAGCGTGAAAGATGCCATGGGGTGACCTGTCGGAATGCGGCTGCGGCTGCGTTCGGCGGGCATTACTCGCCTTCGCCAAACCTGTCATTAATCAGGGCGGTGAGCGCATCGACACATGCCTGCTCATCATCGCCCTCGGCTTCCAGGGTCACTTTCGCGCCCTTGCCGGCGGCCAGCATCATCACGCCCATGATGGACTTGGCGTTGATGCGGCGCGCGTTGCGGGTCAGCCAGACGTCGCTCTTGAACTTGGCGGCGAGCTGGGTAAATTTGGCGGAGGCGCGTGCGTGCAATCCCAGCTTGTTGATGATTTCGAGTTCTCTTTGAATCATTTTTGTATGGTCTCTATCCCTGAATGCACTACGCTGATGACAATCTTGGCCTATAAAAACCGCCGCCTTCAGGGCGGCGGCCATGCACTTCCTTATTCTCCCACGCGGATGCGGTTATCGACGCGCACGGCGCCGCTTTGCGCACCGGCCAGCGCCATCTCCACCACCACGTCGAGCGTGTCGCGGCGATACGTGATGGCGCGCAGCAGCATCGGCAGGCTGATGCCGGCGATGACTTCCACCCGCCCCGCATCGGCCAGCTTGTTGCAGCAGTTCGACGGCGTGCCACCCTTCACGTCGGTAATCACCAGCACGCCGGAGCCATCGTCGAGGCGGCAGATGGCGTCCGACGCCAGCTTTTGCACTTCCGCCAGGTCCTGGTCGGCGACGACGTCGATGGCTTCAAACCGTTCCGTTGGCCCGCGAAACACATGCGCGCAGGCGGCGATGAAAGCCTGTCCCAGCGGTGCATGTGTCATGAGCAAAATCCCTACCATAGTCATTTCACCTTCTAGCGCTGCTGCGCTTGCGCAACGCCATGCTCGACGGCGTCGACAAACATGGCCGCCACGTCAAAGCCCGTCTGCTGCATGATTTCCTGGAAGCAAGTCGGGCTGGTGACATTGACTTCCGTCAGATAGTCGCCGATTACGTCCAATCCTACCAGCATCAGACCACGCGCGGCCAGGATCGGGCCCAGCTTTTCCGCGATTTCCAGGTCGCGCGCCGTCAATGGCTGCGCCACGCCCGTGCCGCCGGCGGCCAGGTTGCCGCGCACTTCCCCCGCCTGCGGGATGCGCGCCAGCGAAAACGGCACCGGCTTGCCGCCGATGACGAGGATGCGCTTGTCGCCCTTGACGATGTCGGGAATAAACCGCTGCGCCATGATGGTCTGTGCGCCGTTCTCGCTCAGGGTCTCGATGATGGCGCCCAGGTTCAGGCCGTCGGCCTTGACGCGGAAGATACCCGTGCCGCCCATGCCGTCAAGCGGCTTGAAGATGACGTCCTGGTGCTTGCCGTGGAAAGCGCGCAGGCGCGCTTCGTTCGACGTCACCAGGGTCGGCGAAGTGAATTCGGAAAACTGGGCAATGGCCAGCTTTTCATTGTTGTCACGGATGGCGGACGGCTTGTTGAAGACGTGCGCGCCCTGCTTTTCCGCCAGTTCCAGCAGATACGTGCCGTACACGTACTCCATGTCGAACGGCGGGTCCTTGCGCTCGATGATGGCGTCCAGGGTCGACAGGCGCACTTCTTCGGTGGAGACGACCTTGTACCAGTCGTGTTCGTCACCCGTCAGCTCGATATGCTGTACCCGTGCCGTGACGATGCCCTCTTCCAGCGCCATGTCCTTCTGTTCAAACGCGTACACGGCGTGGCCGCGTTTGGCCGCCTCGCGCATCATGGCGAAAGTGGAATCTTTGTAAGTCTTGAAGCCTGCCAGCGGGTCGGCAAGGAATGCAATTTTCATGGTGCGTCCAATCGGGGAGCCTGGATAAGGAATGCTTGATTCTAGCCGAGATCGCCAGGCGCGGTAGTCACCGCGCCCAGCAAGCCACAGGGATGGATCAATACACCTCGGGATTCGGGTCCGTGCGCTCCATTTCCAGCGACGCGGCCAGCAAGGCCAGGCGCGCCACCACGCCATACACATAGAAGCGGTTCGGCGCGGCCGTGCCCGGCTTGGCCTTCAAGTCCGGCACGGCATGCTGCTGGGCAAATGCCAGCGGCACGTACTGCGAGCCGGGCGCGTTCAGGTTCTGGTCCACGCCCTTTTCCGCGTGCACGCGATAGAAGCCGCCCACCACGTAGCGGTCGATCATGTAGACGACCGGCTCGGCCACCGCATCCTTGATGCTTTCAAACGTGGGCACGCCTTCCTGGATGATGACGTCGGTGACAACCTTGCCGTCCTTGACGATGGACATCTTGTCGCGCTGCTTGCGCGACAGGTCGCGCACTTCGCTGGCGTCGCGCACCGTCATGATGCCCGTGCCATACGTGCCCGCATCGGGCTTGACGATGACAAACGGCTTTTCCTTGATGCCGTATTCCTTGTATTTCTTGCGGATCTTGGCAAGCAGCACGTCGACGCTGGCGGCCAGCGCATCTTCGCCCTCGCCTTCCTGGAAATTCACGTCGCTGCACTTTGCGTGGAAGGGATTGAGCATCCACGGGTCGACATCGATCATCTTGCCGAATTTCTTCACCACTTCATCGTAAGCCGTGTAGTGGTTGCTCTTGCGACGCAAGGCCCAGCCCGCATGCAGGGGCGGCAGCAGGCTTTGCTCATGAATATTTTGCAAGATATCGGGAATGCCGTCCGACAAGTCGTTATTCAGCAGAATCGTGCACGGGTCGAAATCCTTCAAGCCCAGGCGGCGGCCATTGTTCAGGCGCACGAGGGGCTCGATGACGAGCATATTGCCATCTGGCAACGCCAACGGTGTCGGCTGGGTGATGTCGGGCGACCAGGAACCGAAGCGCACATGCAGCCCCGTCTGGCGGAAGATCTGCATCAGGCGCGCCACGTTCTGCAAGTACTGCGGTGTGGTGTTGTGCAATTCCGGCACGATCAGCAGGTTGCGGGCATCCGGGCAATACTTGTCGATGGCGGCCATGGCCGCCTGCACGGACAAGGGCAGCATTTCCGTCGCCAGATTGTGGAAACCGCCAGGGAACAGATTGGTATCGACGGGCGCCAGCTTGTAGCCCGCGTTACGCAAGTCTACCGAGCAATAGAAGGGCGGCGTGTGCTCTTGCCACTCCATGCGAAACCAGCGCTCAATGGCCGGCGTCGCGGCCAGAATCTTTTTTTCGAGGTCGAGCAGCGGTCCGGTCAGGGCCGTGACGAGATGGGGAACCATAGTTACATCCTTAAATTATGTGCAGTATTCAAAAAAGCACACAGAACTGCCGACTATATTACCGTGTAAGTACCCCAAATCGGGGCAAAAGCCTTGTTTTAAAGACCTTTTCCATTCCCATAACGAAAAAAAGGCACCTCAATGAGGCGCCTTTTCCAGCAGGACATGCCGCGCCGGGGCGCTGGCATGCCAGATAATTGCTATTTAGCCATGATACGCTTGCTCGCCGTGGCTGGTGATATCGAGGCCTTCGCGCTCTTCCTCTTCCGGTACGCGCAAGCCGATGACGATGTCGACCAGTTTATAGGCAACGAGGGAAACCAGGGCCGACCAGACGATGGTGGTGCCGACCGCTTGCGCCTGCACCCACACCTGGTGGCCGATCGAGTACGGATCCGCCGACATCTTGTTGGTGACATAGTCGAAGATGCCCTGGCCGCCCAGTTGTGGTGCAGCAAACACACCCGTCAGCAAGGCACCGAGGATACCGCCCACGCCATGCACACCGAATACGTCGAGCGAATCGTCGGCGCCGATCAGGCGTTTCAAGCCATTCACGCCCCACAGGCAGACGACACCGGCCAGCAAGCCGATGACCAGGCCGCCCATCGGGCCGACAAAGCCGGCCGCCGGGGTGATCGCCACCAGGCCGGCCACGGCGCCGGACGCGCCACCGAGCATGGAAGGCTTGCCCTTGGAAATCCATTCGCCAAACACCCACGACAGGGTGGCGGCGGCCGTTGCCAGCAAGGTATTGACGAAAGCCAAAGCCGCCACGTCGCCCGCTTCCAGCGAGGAGCCGGCATTGAAACCGAACCAGCCCACCCACAGCAGCGACGCGCCTATCATGGTCATCGTCAGCGAGTGCGGTGCCATCGATTCGCGGCCATAACCGACGCGCTTGCCGATCATGATGGCGCCCACCAGGCCGGCGACAGCGGCGTTGATGTGCACCACGGTGCCGCCGGCGAAGTCCAGCGCGCCTTTTTGCCAGATCCAGCCAGCCTTCAGGGCTTCGCTGGCCGAGGTGGCGGCGTTGGTGATCAGGTCAGGACCGGTCCAGAACCACACCATGTGGGCCGCTGGCAGGTAGGCAAACGTGAACCACAGCACGACGAAGGCCAGCACGGCGGCAAACTTGGCGCGCTCGGCAAAGGCGCCGACGATCAGCGCGCAGGTGATGGCGGCAAACGTGCCCTGGAAAGCGACGAAGACGAACTCGGGAATGACGACGCCCTTGCTGAAAGTGGCGGCGGCGGCAAACGTGCCCTTGGCCGGATCCCAGATGCCGTTCAGGAACAGGCGGTCGAAGCCACCGAAGAAGGCGGTTTTTTCCGTGAAGGCGATCGAGTAACCGTAGATGCACCACAGCACGATGACCAGCGCGAACACCATGAACACTTGCATCAGCACCGACAGCATGTTTTTCGAGCGCACGAGGCCGCCGTAGAACAGGGCCAGGCCGGGGATCGTCATCAAGATCACCAGCAAGGTGCTGATCATCATGAAACTGGTGTCGCCCTTGTTGGCAACGGGCGCGGCGGCTGGCGCGGCAGCGGCCGGGGCTGGAGCGGCGGCAGCCGGTGCGGCTGCGTCAGGCACGGGCGTCACGGCCGGGGCGGCAACGGCCGCGGTCGTGGCAGCCTCCGTCTTGGCGGGCGCATCGGCAAAGCTCGGCGTGGCGACGCCAAACGCACACAGACAGGCTATCCCGGCTAGCAATTTTGTTATATTTTTATGCATCAATATTCCCCTTAGAGCGCTTCGTTGCCGGTTTCACCGGTACGGATGCGGATGACCTGTTCCAGGTTGTAGACGAAAATCTTGCCATCACCGATTTTACCGGTACGCGCGGCGCCTTCGATCGCTTCGATGGCCTGGTCGACAATGGCGTCATCGACGGCCGCTTCAATCTTGGTTTTTGGCAAGAAATCAACGACATACTCGGCGCCACGGTAGAGTTCCGTGTGACCTTTCTGGCGGCCGAAACCCTTGACTTCCGTGACCGTAATGCCTTGCACATTGATAGCCGACAAAGCTTCGCGTACTTCGTCCAGTTTGAACGGCTTAATGATTGCAGTAATCATTTTCATGGCAGTCTCGCTTAAAAGGTTTTGGACACGGTCAGCACGAGACCGGATTTCGCCAGATTCTTGCCATTCGGTGCCATCGAATCGATATTGGCCTTGACGGCTGCCAGGGAAACGGTCGCCACGCCAAAGTCCTTGGTCACGCCGATCTTGTAATCGCTGTAGCTGAGGGAATCGTTGTGCTCAACCTTCTGACGGCCCGCATGCAGGTTCAACATATAGCCATCATGCACCTCGACGTTGGCACCCACGTCGAGGTAGCCGCTGTTCTTGCTGTCGGCAACGCCGAACAGATTGGTGGTCGAATGCGAGTACTTGATATACATCGGACCGTAGCCGAGCTGGCCGTACAGCTCGAAGGTGTTGGCATTGGTGCTCAGTCCATTCGATGGGTAGAAGTAGTACAGGCCGCCCACGTCATAGGTAAAATCCTTGCTGATCTCGCCCCGCTTGCCGCCGTAGATATCCCATTCCAGGTTGGTATCGCCGCCGCCGTCCTTGATCCATTTGATGCTCGACAGCCAGGTGCCCACATACAGGCCCGTCGGGTTATGGGTGTAGTCGGCACCGCCGCTGACAGCCGGGTTCAAGCGGCTTTGCGAGATGCCGCGGTAACGGTAGTCGCTGGTCAGCGCCACGTTGTAGCTCACCACGTTATCAGGTACGGCTTCGGCCGCAACAGGCGCCGCCACTGCATCCTGGGCCATGGCGCTACCGCACACGGCGGTCATGGCCAGCGTCAACGCTGCAGCTAAAGTCATGTTCTTGGACAGATTCTTCATGGCGATTCCCTTTTATTGAACTTTTAAAGCGGTTGAGGTTTAAAATCTTGGCTGGAGATCACAAAGCGTTCATACGTTCTTTAGCAGAATACGTGCCAGCTCTCTTGCCACCTTGACAGGTGCATTTCCGTCCATACATACCCTGCACACGGCCAGGAATGCGGCAACGGACTGCTGAAGCACAATGAAGCGCCCAGTTTCGCACCAGATTAACGCCGCTGTGCACCGCAATGGTGCGATGCACAGGCCGCACCATAAAAGGACTGACCATGGACATGAATACCTTCTTTAACGACTTGCAAGGCAAGATCCATCAAGCCATCGAAAACTCGCCGGCCAAGGATATCGAGAAAAATGTGAAATCGATGATGACCCAGGGCTTCGCCCGCCTCGATCTCGTCACGCGCGAGGAATTCGATATCCAGGCGCAAGTACTGGCCAAGACGCGCGCAAAACTGGATGCACTGGAATTGCGCCTGATCGAACTGGAAACGCGCCTGAACGATCCAAAAGCCTGAACCGCCACTGCACGCAGGGCGCCGTAATCGGCGACCTTGCTGGCATACATCAAGCCTCACACCTTTTCAAGCGCTAGACTGATCCTGCCCGCGTCCGCGCTACAGGGGAGTCTGATGAGCCTGGCCGTCCTGAAAAGCCGCGCCCTGGCCGGCATGGAGGCGCCCGAGGTAAGTGTCGAAGTCCACCTTGCCAATGGCTTGCCTTCGTTTACGATAGTCGGCCTGCCGGATACGGAAGTGAAGGAGTCGCGCGACCGCGTGCGTGCCGCGTTGCAAAACTGCGGCTTCGAGATGCCGGCGCGGCGCATCACGGCCAATCTGGCGCCGGCAGACTTGCCCAAGGAATCGGGCCGCTTCGACTTGCCCATCGCACTGGGCATCCTGGCTGCCTCCGGCCAGTTGCCGGGCGACCAATTACAGCACTATGAATTCGCGGGCGAACTGTCGCTGTCTGGCCAGTTGCGCCCCATCCGCGGCGCCCTGGCCATGACCTTTGCCATGCAGCGCAGCCAGTCAGGCACGCCGCGCGCCTTCATCCTGCCGCAGGCGAACGCGGACGAGGCGGCTCTCGTCAGCGATGCCTGCATCTATCCCGCCCACAGCCTGCTCGAGGTCTGCGCGCATTTTGCCAGGCACGCCAGCCAGACTGCCCTGCAACGCCACCAGCCCGTGCTGGCACCGCACGCTTTTCCCTATCCCGACTTTGCCGACGTGCAAGGGCAGCTGCAGGCACGACGCGCACTGGAAGTGGCGGCAGCGGGCGGTCACAACGTCCTGATGGTGGGACCACCGGGCGCAGGCAAGACCATGCTGGCCAGCCGCTTCCCTGGCGTGCTGCCGCCCATGAGCGATGAAGAGGCGCTGGAATCGGCGGCCGTGCATTCGCTGGGCAGCCACTTCAAGGTGGAACACTGGAAACGGCGGCCCTATCGCGCCCCGCACCAGACGGCATCCGGCGTGGCCCTGGTGGGTGGCGGCAACGTGCCGCGCCCGGGAGAAATCTCGCTGGCCCACTGCGGTGTGCTGTTTCTCGATGAAATTGCCGAATTCCACCGCCGGGTGCTCGACGTGCTGCGCCAGCCCATGGAATCGGGCGTGATCAGCATTTCACGCGCGGCACGCCAGGCCGAGTTTCCTGCCCGTTTTCAATTGATCGCCGCCATGAATCCCTGCCCGTGCGGCTATCTGGGCCACGCTTCCGGTCGTTGCCGCTGTACGCCAGACGCCGTATTGCGCTATCACAATCGTCTGTCGGGCCCCCTGCTCGACCGTATCGACCTGCAGATTGAAGTGGCCGCCATGCCGCCGACGGCGCTGGGGCGACGTGCAGGTGCCGGCGAAAGTACGCAAGCGATCGCCGCGCGGGTAGCGGCAGCCTATGCCTTGCAGTTGGCACGTCAGGGAAAAGCGAACCAGCAGCTGAGCAACACAGAAATCGAACAACATTGTCGCCTGGAACCACATGGCGAACAGTTGTTGCATGGCGCCATGACGCGCCTGCACTGGTCTGCGCGCACCTACCACCGGGTGCTGCGCGTGTCGCGCAGTATCGCGGACCTGGCGGGCAGCCCCGCCATCACGCAAGCGCATGTTGCCGAAGCGATCCAGTACCGGCGCGTACTGCGCGAGATATAAGGCAAGCGGTGAAGCCCACACGTGCGCGATTGCGCGTGATTGGCAGCGCTGCTACCATCTGCTGATGAAAAAAACATCACTTGCCCTCTTTCTGGCTACGCTCGCGGCCGCCAGCATCCTGTCCGCCTGCAGCCCGAAATTCGACTGGCGCGACTATCGCAGCCCCGACGCCCAGTTTACGGCCCTGTTTCCGGGCAAACCGGCTGTGCTGACGCGCGAGATCGATCTCGACGGCAAGAAAGTCAGCTTGACCATGACGGCGAGCGAGGTCGATGGCAATACCTTCGCCATCGGCAGCGCCGTGCTCGACAGCGCGGAACAGGCACAAACGGCCCTGCCCGCCATGCAGACAGCCCTGTTGAAAAATATCAATGGTGTCGTGCGCAGCGAGAAATCCGCATCGACGGCCAGCAGCACGGCGGCCGGCAGCCATCAACGCAGCGCGCTGAGCGTCGAAGCGACGGGAACGCAGCAGGGCAAGCCGGTCCTGCTGGTCGGCCGTTTTGTGGCGCAGGACAAACACATCTTCCAGATCATCATACTCGGTGAAGAAAGCAAGTTGTCGCGTGACACCATCGACACGTTCATGGACTCGGTGAAACTGGATTGAGACTTAACGATCGCTTAAAACGGATGTTTTCACGGTAAACACGCTCTTGTAAATACGTGCGTTGTCCAACAGATGGGCCTATCCGGCTTGCAAATGTGCAATCCGGGCAATCGGACGGCCTGTGCGACATTTCAAGTCGTGATATTGTTTCGACACTAACAACAAGTTTCAGAAAGCGCTTATGTTGATCTCATTCAAATCCAAATCCTCCCCAGAAGTGCTGATGTACCAGGAACATGCCCAGCGCATCCTCGACATCCTGCACAAGAACCCCACGCGCGGCGTCATCACGCCAGCGGAAGCGGGCGATGCCCTGGCCCTGCTGGAAAAAGAAGTCGCGGAAAGCAAACTGCATCCGGAAAATGACATCGAACACGATGCGCATACGCCGGAAACGCTGGAAGACGGTGAAACAGGCGCCCATGCGCGCGCGCAAAAAGTGCATTTTTCGCAGCGCGCCTACCCCTTGATGGAAATGCTGCGCTCGGCCAAGGCGGAAAATGAAAGTATCACCTGGGGCATCTGATCCGATGAATGCTGCAGACGAAAAAAAACCCCGCACCTAGCGGGGTTTTTTTATATAACAAGCCTGACGATAACCTACTTTCACACTGGTTGCAGCACTATCATCGGCGCAAAGTTGTTTCACGGTCCTGTTCGGGATGGGAAGGGGTGGGACCAACTTGCTATGGTCATCAGGCAT